>NZ_JARGEL010000017.1 GCF_029211265.1 Extensimonas soli
AGCTGTATGGGGCAGGGTGTGTTTCCATACCGTATTTTTGGCAGCTTCTACGCCAGAAGCCAGCTAGAATTGATCTGAAGCGAATCTTACTAGCCATCACGAGCGAAAACGACGAAACGGCGGTCGTTTCCATAACGTTAACGACGAAGGTTTCGTAGCCGATAGGTTCGTCGTTAGCTGTATGGGGCAAGGTGTGTTTCCATAGCGTATTTTTGGCAGCTTCTACGCCAGAAGCCAGCTAGAATTGATCTGAAGCGAATCTTACTAGCCATCACGAGCGCAAACGACGAAACGGCGGTCGTTTCCATAACGTTAACGACGAAGGTTTCGTAGCCGATAGGTTCGTCGTTAGCTGTATGGGGCAAGGTGTGTTTCCATAGCGTATTTCTGCTATCATCCACCTGCGCGGTGCAAAAAACCGCCAAAACGCCGGGATGGATTTGTAGGTCGAATCCATCATGAGTAAGCCTATGGATTTGGGGGTGTGTGTGAAAGCCTATGATGAAGCACTTGCTGCGCTTGTTCGCTGCATCGATGAGTTGCATGAGGTTGGGATGGCTGCTGCTACTGCCTACTGGGACTTCGTTCGCCGGGAGGAGGCGCGGCGCCCTGGGTACGAGAATAGGACTTCTCTTGAGCTGTCCTGCTATCGCAGAGGAAACCACATCGAGATCAAGTGGTCGCATATCAAATGGTTTGGTAAGACCGGATCAAGGACAAAGGTGAGGACTCCTCTACGAAGAGGGACTGAAACCTTCTCCTACCATGAAAACACACTGAAAGCCCATGCAAAAGAATGGGAATGGGATATGGTGAAAGAGACTGAACAAAAAATGGCGATTATTCGTCAATCAGCGAGGCACGTGGTGAGAGCCATCATCTCCATGAGAAGCGCGGGGAAGGTGGACAAGAAAAACCTGCTCGGTTTGAACTGGGGTCGTGACACCGGAGGGGTTGAAGAAGATGAGCACGCCGAAATCGACCACGAAACCTGAAAACCAATCTCGATAAAGACAAAAGAAAAAGCGCAGCGATCCGAAGATGGCCCGCGCTTTTTCTACCTGGACTCTCTGCTCATTGTCCTCTGTAGCTTTTGAAGCCTGGCGCGCACAGATTCAATTCCATCCAGCGCGGCCCGCTTCAATATCTGCAAAGCCAAGACGATCAATCGAAGTCTCTGATGGCAAGAATCCATTGGCCCGTGTGACTCATATATCCATCCTAGATTAGACGCTGGCTGCTGCAATCATCAAAAGTCTGAGCGGCATAAAAAAGACAAAGCATGCGCCAGCTTGCAAAAGGTAGTTGCACAAACCCGCTTGTGTTGTTATGATTAAAACAAACAACCAGGGGAATTGAATGACGATAACAATTGATGATGCCATGGAAATAGCCGTGCAGGCATACTCTGGCAAAAAAGACAAAGCCGGGAAGCCCTACATCCTGCACGCGCTGCGCGTCATGCTCAATCTCGAAGAAAGCGGCGACGAAGAACTGATGGTTGCCGGGTTGCTGCACGACGTGATTGAGGACACGGAAATTGACGAAGTTCAGCTACTTGAATTTGGCTTGAGCGACAGGACGGTGGAACTCATAAAAGCTGTAAGTCGCAAGAGACACGAAACCTACGAAGAATTCATTGAAAGAATCGCTCAGAATCGATCTGCAGCAAGGATCAAGATCGCGGACATAAAAGACAACATCAATTTGTTGCGCATGAGCACGATCGATGAGGCGACTATTCGGCGCACCAGGAAATACATGGCAGCCTGGTTGAGACTGAAAGAAGTGTTCGCTGAGTGAACATCGTCTCGATGCCTGACAAAAGCAAAAGGAGAGCAACATGGGAAAGATTGCATCAGCGCTGATCGCGCACACATGGAAAATAATGACATTCAGGCACGATGGAGAAGGTCTTCCAAAGGAGCGAACCCCATTGCTTTACATGTTGTGCATACTGCTGGCGTTGTCTGGATTGACGCAGTTCTTTGCCAGCTCTATGAAGCCCAGCCTGCCTGAATACTTCTTGGTTTACGGCTTGATAAGCTATTTGTCCTTCCGGCGCCCGGATGCTTTCGGAGTGCTCCTGCTGCCATGCCTGTTCTGCAACCTGCTTTACATCCCGCTGTATCTCCTGATTGGCAGGGTGCCGCTGGTGGTTGACATTGGAATAATGCTGTGGGCCTTTGCTTCTGGAGCGGCGGTGTTTACAAAATCTCGGCGCAGAGAAGGATTTTGAGATAGAGTCGTGTGAGCGCGAGTTTCCTTGTATTCCATTGCACATCACCAACTGAAATGGCAAATTACACCATCACCCTAAGCCGCGCCCACAAGGTTGTTGCGCGCATTCAAACGCATGCTGACGAACTTCTTGAGCGGGCATGCAGGCTTGCAACTCCTGTTGCTGTTCGGAGCCAGGAAGATGCGGGCGCTCGAATCCTCACGTCGAAGCGCATCGACGAGTCGCTTGCACTTTTACGCCGATACGAAGAAACACTCGATGTTCTCAAATGTCTGCGCACGGCCATCCACAAAACGCAGCATGCGCTTGGCGTTGATGCCCTCCTGGCGGATCAGAATTTCCATGCGCAGGCCGCAGCGTACCAAAAAGTGCTTGCCACGATAGAGGAATCCGGTGCCTCTGAATGGGAGCGACTGCCATCCAGGACGAACGAAAGCAGCGGATACACGACGCTCATGCCATCGTCTAGTGCTATGGGTGAGCTGCGCGACCTGGTTGCAAAAAAGAAAAGCCTCGCGCACGCCGCAGAAGACGCGCTGGAAGACGCCAATCAGGAAAGCCTCACGTTGGTGGGTATCCCCGATGAATACGCCGTTATCGCAGGCTTGATAAGGCGGGTTGGCTGCGGCAGCATCAGCAACACATAACCAATACCGGATCACACCGGGTCAACACCTCGCTGTAGCACAAGGGATAGTGCATCCGCCTTCTAATCGGAAGATTCAGGTTCGAGTCCTGACGGTGAGGCCAGTTTCTGCGGGTATGCTTATTGCGTGGAGCGAACAATGCGAAAAATGACGGTGCGTGCCCAGCTCGGTTGGGCTTTCGGCGGATTGGCTTTGTTGGTACTGCTCGTGGTGGTATTTGCCATCAAAGGGATCAATGACTCCAATCAGCGCTACAAAAACTATGTAGAAGTCACGGCAGCGCGGCTCAATGCCGCGCGTGAGGTGCAAGTAGCGGTGCAGCAGCGTGCAATCGCGGTACGCAACATGGTGCTGCGCGCCAAGCCCGAAGAACTCATCGCAGACAAAACCGCCGCCCTGCAAGCGCATGCGGAGGTTGGCGGCGCATTGCAAAAGCTCAAGACCCTGACGCAAGAGGACGCAAGAACCAGCGAAACCGTGCGCCGCCTTGTGGAGCAAATTGACGCCATCGAGCAGAAATACGCGCCGGTCGCCCTCGCCATCGTCGATCTGGCTGCGAACCAGCAGCGCGAGGCCGCGGTTGCCAAGATCAACGATGAATGCCTGCCTCTGCTGCGCGCGCTCGACAAAGCGATGGATGACTACCTTGATTACGCCGCCCAGCGTGCGAGCCAGCTCGTTGCGGCGTCTGCCGCTGAGTTTGCTTTGCAGCGCAACCTGCTGATCGCCGTCTGCGTTCTAGCAGCCTGTCGGACTTAAGCAGCCCAGCTGGGATAATCTGGGCATTGCCACCCAACCCTACCGACAGATGAGCCGCTTCCAAAGTGTTGACCGCCAGACTGGGTACCTGCTGCCACCCTCGCTGGACGAATGGCTCCCGCAAGACCACCTGGCCAGATTCATCGTCGAAGTGGTCGACCGCCTGGATGTGAGCGCGCTGGAAAAGGCCTATGGCGGGCGAGGCAGTGCAGCCTATCACCCCTCCATGCTGCTGTCACTGCTGGTCTATGGTTATGCCAACGGCGTGTTTTCGAGCCGCAAGATCGAGCGAGCCACTTATGACTCGGTGGCGTTTCGTTTCATTGCGGCTGGTGCCCACCCAGACCACGACACCCTGGCGAACTTTCGCCGGCGCTTTCTTGGCGAGTTGGCGGGCCTCTTCGTGCAAGTGCTGGAGCTGGCGCAAGAGATGAAACTGCTCAAGCTGGGCACGATCAGCCTGGACGGCACCAAGATCAAGGCCAACGCCTCGCGCCACAGCGCCCTATCCCTGGGGCACATTGAACAGCTGGAAATCCAACTCAGGGCAGAAGTCGACTCGCTGCTGCAAATGGCCGAGCAAGCCGATCAATCTGCGCTCCCCGATGGCATGAGCCTGCCAGAGGAAATCGCCCGACGCCAGGATCGGCTCCAGGCCATGGAAGCGGCAAAAGCCAAGATCCAGGAGCGCGCCAAGAAGCGCTTGGACAAAGAACAGGCCGAATACCAAGCCAAGCTGGCGCAGCGTGAACAAAAGGCCAAGGAAACCGGCAAGAAACCCCGGGGCAAACTGCCCAAGGCACCCCGTGCTGAGCCCCAGGCCCAAGACCAGATCAACCTCACCGATGAGCAATCGCGCATCATGCCGGTGGCCGGCGGCGGATTCGAGCAAGCCTACAACGCCCAGGCTGGCGTCGATGCCGCCAGCATGCTCATCGTCGCACCCAGCGTCACGCAGGCCTGCAACGACAAAGAGCAAGTACAGCCCATGCTCGAGCGCATCGCAGCGCTGGCGCCAGTGCTCGGTCAGGCCAAGCAACTGCTGGCCGATACGGGCTACTACAGCGCCAAGAACGTGCAAGCCTGCCAAGCGAAAAACATCGACCCCTTCATTGCCGTTAAACGAGATGAACACCACCCAACGCCGCTGGCGCGTTTTACCGAGCCCGCAGCCCTGCCCGAGGACGCAACGCCCGCGCAGGTGATGGCGCACAAGCTCAAGACAAAAGCAGGTCGGGCGCTGTACGCGCTGCGCAAGCAAACCGTTGAGCCGGTGTTTGGCATCATCAAGTCGGTGCTGGGCTTTCGCCAGTTCTCACTGCGCGGTTTGGAGCAGGTCGCGGGCGAGTGGACGCTGGTTTGCCTGGCGTGGAATTTGAAGCGCCTGGCCGTATTGCGTCTTGCGTAGGGAAAAACAGGGGGAAAAGTGCGTTTTTCGCTCAAAAACAGCAATTTCAGCCAATTTCAGCTCGAATTCGCCCCGTTCGTCGGCTCAAGTCCGACAGGCTGCTAGGAGCCTGTTGGACTTTGGAATCGTCGGCTGCGAATGCGCCGCAGCGGTCCATTTTTCACCGTCTTCTTACCCCATAGCAGCACTATGGGGCGGCGAATCCGGCAAAAACTGGCCTCGCTGGGGCGCATTCTCGCTATCGACGCCCAAAGTCCGACAGGCTGCTAGCCTTTCTCTTTGCCGTGATTGATGGCTGGCTGATCACGCGCCGCATCACGCGCGCGCTCGGCGCCGAGCCCGACGCTCTCTCTGCCGCAGTCGGGCGCGTGGCCGAGGGGGATTTGTCGGTCGAGTTGCCCGTGCGTGCGGGCGACCGCGCGAGCGTGCTGGCGGCCGTCGCGCGTATGCAGGCTGCACTGCGTGAGGTGGTGTCGAACGTGCGCCACGCCTCGGACTCCGTATCGGTGGCAAGCGCAGAGATCGCCTCGGGCAACGCCGACCTCTCGGCGCGCACCGAAAGCCAGGCCAGCGCGATCGAAGAAACCGCAGCATCCATGGAAGAGCTTGGCGCCACGGTGCGCCAGAACGCCGACAACGCGCGCCAGGCCAACCAGCTCGCGCAAAACGCTTCAGCCGTGGCGACTCAGGGTGGAGAAGTGGTGGGCGAGGTCGTGCAGACCATGAAAGGCATCCATGAAGCCTCGCGCAAGATCGCGGACATCATCGGCGTGATCGACGGCATCGCTTTTCAGACGAACATCCTTGCACTCAACGCCGCAGTAGAAGCCGCGCGTGCGGGCGAGCAGGGCCGTGGCTTTGCCGTGGTGGCGAGTGAGGTTCGCGCCCTGGCCCAGCGATCCGCTTCGGCAGCCAAGGAGATCAAGGCACTCATTGAAGCAAGCGTCGGTCGCATAGAACAAGGCAGCGAGCTTGCCGACAAGGCTGGGGCAACCATGGCCGATGTGGTCACAGAAATCCGCCGCGTGACAGACATCGTGGGCGAGATCAGCGCGGCCAGCAGCGAGCAAAGCGCGGGCGTGGCACAGGTTGGCGAAGCCGTGGGCCAGATGGATCAGGCAACGCAGCAAAACGCCGCACTCGTGGAAGAAATGGCTGCCGCCGCCGCAAGCCTCAACGCCCAGGCGCAAGAACTCGTGCGCGCCGTGTCCATGTTCAAGCTCGATGCCGGGCAATCGCAATCCGGGCAATGGGCTACCAAGCCAGAAAAAGACTCCGCGATCGGCGCAACACCCGCAGCGCTATTCGCTACCGATGGCAACAGGGGCACTCCATCGGCGCATGTCCCGATGAATTTCTCTGCCGCGCTGCAAGCCGATGGCGAACAGGATACTCAGGCTCGATTGGACAACGCGATCCGTGCACACGCCGATTGGAAGACGAAACTTCGCGCTGCGATCCAGAAAAGAGAAACCTTGGACGCCGAAAAAATTGGCCGCGACGACTGCTGCGAACTGGGCAAATGGTTGCACGGCAAGGGGCGGTCGCAATACGGCGGTCGCCCGTCATTCACCAAGCTCATCGAAGAACATCGACAGTTCCACCAGGAAGCAGGCAAAGTCGCGCAGGCCATCAACCGAGGTGCATACCAGGAGGCCGAACGGCAAATCGACGCAGACTCGCCGTTCGCACGCGCATCGCAGCGCGTGGGGCAATCCATAGTGCAGCTATCGAACGAGGTGAAGGGGAAGGGCGGGGCAGCCGCTACATCTCCTGCCAGGGACTCGCTCAAGCCTCCTAGAAGCTATGGCGCTGCGCGCAAAGGCCATAGCGTCTCGGGATCGACGCCTGCGGCGCCGCGACTCAAGCAGCAAGATGTATCCGCCGCGAGTCCGGTCATGGGCGCGAAGAGGGCGAGTAGCGAAGAGGGTGAGTGGGAGAGTTTTTGATTTGGCGCGACTGTCTTGGTGGTGCACTGAATGCAGGTCAGCAAATAATGCCGCCGCTGCCGCAGTATGAGTCTTTTCCATGGGCTGCGTCCGTGATAAACTCAAACCCTCTCAAGATGGAAGTGGTTTTTGATGATCGCTATTTCATGGCCTCCAGCGACTTGAATTTGCTGAACACTCTTTTGCTTGCAAACAGCGAAGAGAAAGATGGGGATGTGCGCGATGATATCTCTTGACCACGACACCGAAGAAGCCGTCAGGCGCTTCCTTGCTTTGCTGGCCCCTGGTTACAGCATGGCGGGGGCCATCGTTTATGGCAGCCGTGCACGCGGCACGCCCCGCCCGGACAGTGATGCGGACGTTGCCGTACTGCTGACCGGTGAGCACCAAAGATTGCTACCAACGACATTGGCGATGGCTGATGTGGCTTATGACGTGCTGCTTGAGACGGGCATCAACATATCGCCCCTGCCCGTGTGGATGGATGAATGGGAGCACCCGGAGCGTTTCTCGAATCCGGCTTTGCTGCACAACATTGCCCGCGAAGGGGTCAGGCTGTGAAGGCACAGGATTTGATGGCAAAAGCTGTTCAGGCTGCCGCGTCTGCCAAGGTGCTGCTCGATATCGGGGACGCAGATGGCGCGTGCAATCGCGCCTACTACGCTATGTTCGACGCGGCACGGGCCGCGTTGATTGTCTCGGGGGTTGAGGTTGGGAAAACACACAAGGGTGTCCTCAATGCCTTTAGTGATCGACTCGTCAAGAACGGGCTGCTGCCGAAGGAAATGGGGCGCCTCCTTAAATACGCTGAGACATTTCGTTACGTTGCCGACTACGAAGGCGATCCGGTGGAACTGAGCGATGCGCAAGAAATGGTGGAACAGGCCGCGACTTTCATTGCGGCCATGCGTTCCGAGTTTATGCAAGAAGACCAGCACGATAACGATAACAGGATGGGTCTATGAAGCCCTCTGAAGCATTGTCCTTGAACCGTGCCGCGATTCGGCATGTGGTTGAGTCTCACCGCGCCCGCAACGCTCGGGTGTTCGGCTCTGTCCTGCGCGGTCAGGACACCGACAGCAGCGACCTGGACATCCTCATCGACCCGACGCCGGAAACCACCTTGTTCGACATCGGCGCGATCCGTCACGAACTCGGCAAGCTGCTCGGTGTGCCGGTGGACGTGTTGACGCCCAACGCCTTGCCCGACAACTTCCGGGCCACGGTGCTTGCGGAGGCTCGCCAGGTATGATCTGCGCGGCAACTCTTTCCCAGTGACTGGCGCGACGAGCGTGACTACTTCCGTTGAGCGCGCAGCCCGAACGCGCTAATTCGGGCCAACAGGAACCACGGAAACACCCACCTTGTATTGCCTTGAGTTGTCGTCGAAAGGGACGGCAGACGAAGCCTTGGCGATCAAAATGGGACGGCACGATTCCTCAGACATTGCCACCCACGCCCTTGAACTTCTCCACGAACGCAGAGATTTTCTGGAAAACGCTTTGCTTCTTTTCTGTGTATTGCGGGCTCAGCGGACTCATTTTCGGCAGAATCGAGTTCAGCTCAGAGCCGCTTTCGCTGGCAAACTGCCGCTTGAGCGATGTGGTGATGTAGCGCCGCGCTGCCTCTGCGTTCAGACCCTCTGATGCGATCAGCTCCTGCGCTTCGCGTTGTTGCTCTGCCTGAGCAAACCTGAAAAACGCCTCGATCACACTCGGCTTGTCGCTAAACTGACCAAGATCCGTCTGGTTGATGAAGTCCACCAGCAGACTCTCCTTGGCGCGGTTGCCAAGACTTGAGCGGATCACGCGGCGAACTTCGTCCACGAGGTCGGACTTGCTTGCAAAGCCCCTGTTGCGCTCGAAGATCAACTCCAGGATGTAATCCAGATTGATCTCCTGCGACTTGAGCAAATCGACCTCGAAGACCACATCTGTCCAGTCGATGCTTGGCACATCCACCGCCGATGAAGACTCTTGCCGTCGCAGCCATTCGCGCACATCGTTATAGACAGAGCGGTAGTCCTGGATTTTTCTCTCGGCTGGAATCTTGATGGCTTGCAGCGCCGCCAGGTCTTCATCTGTCAGGTAGTGCCTGGACTTGAACGCCTCCAGCGCGGCCGCGTCGTTGATGTCCACGGCTTGCAAGTCCTTCAGGCTGGCGAACTCGTCGTAGTTTTGCAGCAGGTTTTCGATGCGCAGATACTCGCCAAACAGCTTGACAAACTCCTTCTTGTCGGACTCTTTGAAGATGGCTGTCGGGTCAGGGAATCGGCTCTCCAGCTCATTGACCACATCCACGAAGCCGCGCCGGGCCTCGCCGGATATCGCGTCGATAAAGCCTTGCATGTATTCGCTGTAGCTCTTCTCCAGTACGACATTCTTGGTGTTCTTGTCTCCAAATAGGGTGATGGCATCGATCGTTGCCTGCTCCAGATCGCGGAAAGTGACGATGTTGCCGAAGGTCTTGGTGGCATCAAAAATGCGATTTGTGCGAGAGTAGGCCTGGATCAGCCCGTGGTATCTCAGGTTCTTGTCCACGAAAAGCGTGTTGAGCCTAGGAGAGTCGAATCCTGTCAAAAACATGCCCACCACGATCAACAGGTCGATATCCATGGACTTGACCCGCCTGGATATGTCCCTGTAATAGTTCTGGAACCCATTGCTGTCCAAGCCAAAGTTGGTCTTGAACATCGCGTTGTAGTCCGCAATGGCCGCGCTCAAAGACTCTTTTGCGCTGCGGTTCATCGCAGAAACGTCAAAGCTCTCGTCCTTTATGTCGCCTATGGCATCTTGCTCCTCGTTGGCCGCGAACGAGTAAATCGTAGCAACCCTCAGCGGGTTGCTACTGCCACTTTGCAGCTCCTTGAAGCACTCGTAATACAGCTTCGCGGCGTCCACGCTGTCGACGGCGAACATGGCGTTGAAGCCGCTCCTGCTGGCGTGCAGGCGATGGGTTTTCTGATGGAAGTTGTCCAGAATATAGCGCGTGATCTCGCGGATGCGATCAGGATGCAAAAGAGCCTGCCTGTTCTCTGCCGCGCTCAGCTTGCGCTCGTCTTGCTCCGTCTCAATGGATCTGAATTTCGGGCGGACATCGTTGTAGTCCACCTTGAACTTCAGCACCTTCTCGTCCCGAATGGCGTCTGTGATCACATAAGAGTGCAGCTCGCGCCCAAACACGCTGGCCGTGGTTTCTGCGCCAAGGGCGTTTTCCGGGAAGATGGGGCTGCCGGTAAAGCCGAACTGACAGAATTTTTTGAAGCGCTTCTTCAGGTTTTTCTGTGCCTCGCCAAACTGGCTGCGGTGGCACTCATCGAAAATGAAAACGACATGCTTGTCATATATCGGCAGGTCAGGTTCGGCCTTCATCAGCCCGTTGAGCTTCTGAATGGTTGTCACGACGATCTTGTTGTCGTCCTTCTCCAGATTGAGCTTCAGCCCAGCCGTGCTGTTGGAGCCGTTCACGCTGTCTGGAGAGAAGCGCTGGTACTCCTTCATGGTCTGGTAGTCCAGATCCTTGCGATCCACGACAAAGAACACCTTGTCGATGAACTCCAGCTCGGTTGCAAGTCGGGCCGCCTTGAAGCTGGTCAGGGTCTTGCCGGAGCCTGTGGTGTGCCAGATGAAACCGCCGCTTTCATTACTGCTCCAGTTCTTGTTCTGGTAGCTGGCGTTGATCTTCCAGAGAATGCGCTCTACAGCCGCGATCTGATAGGGCCGCATCACCAAAAGCGTGTCGTTGACATCGAACACCGAGTAGTGCAAAAGCACATGCAGCAGCGTGCGCTTCTGGAAGAATGTCGCCGTAAAATCCTTCAAATCCTTGATCAGCGTGTTGTCCGACCTGGCCCAATTCATGGTGAAGTCGAAGCTGTTCTTGTCGCGCTGCGTGGTGTTGGCAAAGTAGCGGCTGTCCGTGCCATTGGAGATCACGAACAACTGCAAATACTTGAACAAAGAGTGATCGCCATTGAAGCTCTCCTTGCTGTAGCGGTGCACCTGGTTGAAGGCTTCGCGGATCGCCACGCCACGTTTTTTCAGCTCCACCTGCACCATCGGCAGCCCATTGACGAGGATCGTTACGTCGTAGCGGTTGGCGTGCTTGCCAGCCTGCTCAAACTGCCGGATCACCTGCGCCTTGTTGCGCGCAAGGTTTTTCTTGTCCAGCAAGTAGATGTTCTGGAGACGCCCGTCGTCAAAAACAAAGTCGTGGATATAGTTGTCGTGAATCTTGCGCGTCTTCTCGATAATGCCGTCGCTGGGCTTGTCCAGCCAGGTTTCCACAAAACGCAGCCACTCGCCATCGGAGAACCGCACGCCGTTGAGCGTCTGCAATTGAGCGCGAACGTTGTTGAGTAGGGCTTCTGGCGTGCGCAGCCCAGGCAGATACTCATAGCCCTGGTTTTGCAAGTCCTGGATGAACTCTTGCTCCAGGTCTGCCTCGCTCTGATAGCTCGTAGCGGTGCTTGGTTCTTGGGTGTATTTGTCCAGGACGATGAAGTTTTCAGACTCAACGATTGCCTTGGTGCAGTTGACCATCGGATGCTCCAGCTTGCGGGCGCCTCTCTAGGACGCGCCACCCTTATGAATTTTCCCGCCTCGGGAAGCGAAACAGCATATCACGATAATACTCGTATTGCTTCTGGCGCAACTCGATCTCGCGCGGCAAGCCTTCGGTGATGGATTGCGTGAGGGTGTCGAATTTGTCGAGGATGGCGACGATGCGGGCTTGTTCGGCAAGTGATTTTTCGGGGTTGTTGGGGTAGGGGATGGGGATTTTGAAATCCTTTACCTTTGCGTCTGAAATAGCGGGATATGCCGATCCGCTTTGATTTTCTTCAACATATGACTTAAAATCAGAAGAAGCGATCCAATGCAAAATCCATTTAGGTAATGCCTCTGCTTTCTTGGCGCGCAAAACGCAGTAGCCGGTACTTGCAACTTCGCCAGCGTGCTCAGCATCAATTAAGCAATAGCGCTGTTGGGTTGGGCGGGTTGTTGCAAAAATAACATCATCTTTTTCAACAAGCTTTTGCGCTCGGCTTGGCGCATTGCTGCGCGATATTTCGGATGTTTCAGTTATGGTTTTCGTTTCAATGTTCACAGAGGCAAGATCAATATATCGATAGGCGCGATTTGCGTCGCGCCACCTGATATTGATCGTAGGCAGTGTTATTTCGCCCAGCGCCCTCCACTCCACATCCCCATCATCGAATCTCAACAACTGGTCACGATAATGCTCATACTGCTTCTTGCGGGCGGTCAGCTCGGCTGTAAGCTCGGCTGTAAGCTCGGCTGTAAGCTCGGTGAATGTATCCAGGATGCGGACGATTTCGCCTTGGATTTTAAGTGATTTTTTGGGGTTGTTTGGACAGGGGATAGGGATTTTGATTTTCGCCATATCTGTGGCGGAAACGTCAATCACCTTAGTCCCTTTTGCGTGCTTTCTTTTTTCGACGGCGAATTCTTCCGTCTGAGTGAAATAAGCAAAGTATTTACCCAGCAAGCAGTTACCTGGTTTCACGATGGTCGCATGCCCGCCAGTGACAGCATGGCGCTCGCCGAGGTACACCAGCGCTTTGCCTACATCCTCAAGGTTTTCGCTTGTATTGGTGATTACAACATCACCCTTGTCAACTCTTTTTAGTTGACCAGCCAATTCGGGTGACACGAAGGATTTTGTTGTTTTTGTGGATAGGCCGTAATAGGTATAAATCTGACCGTAGTGAATGGCAGGCACACCCTCTTCAGTGAAGTCTTTCTTTTGGAGACCGTTACCGCGAACCAAGTTGGCGACCACGCCCAGCGCCTTCCACTCCACATCAACGCCATCCAGCAGCTTTTCCAAAAAGCTCACGCGGCTCATACCTCCAACTCCCCGCCCTCAATCTCAGTGACGATGGCATCGATGTCTTTGCGCAGCTGGTCAATCCTGGCGACCGTGGTTTTCAGATCGGCGTTGAGCTGAGCGATGTCCACCACTTCTCGGTTGTCCTTGGCTTCGACGTAGCTGCTGACCGACAGGTTGTAGTCGTTGGCGGCGATCTGCTCTAGCGGCACGGATTTCGCAAAGTGAGCAATGTTTTCCTTGCTGTCGAAAACCGCCATGATCCGATCGATGTGCTCGTCCAGCAGCACGTTGTTGTTGGTTTCCTTCTTGAAAAGCCCGCTCGCGTCGATGAACTGCGTCGTCGTGTCCGGCTTGTGCTTGGACAGCACCAGGATGTTGACGGCGATGGTGGTGCCGTAAAACATGTTGGGCGCGAGTGCAATCACCGTTTCCACGTAGTTGTTGTCCACCAGGTACTGGCGGATCTTCTGCTCGGCGCCGCCCCGGTAGAAAATGCCTGGGAAACACACGATGGCGGCGCGGCCCTTGCTGGAAAGGTAGCTGAGTGCATGCAGCACAAACGCAAAGTCGGCCTTGGATTTGGGCGCCAGCACGCCCGCAGGGGCAAAACGCTCGTCGTTGATCAAGGTGGGATCATCGCTTCCCTTCCACTTTACCGAGTAGGGCGGATTGGAAACGATGGCGTCAAATGGCTTGTCCTTGAGGAAGTGCGGCTCGGTCAAGGTGTCGCCAAGCTGGATGTTGAACTTGTCGTAGTTGATGTTGTGCAGGAACATGTTCATACGAGCCAGGTTGTAGGTCGTATGGTTGATTTCCTGCCCGAAGAAGCCGTCCTCGATGATGTGATCATCGAACTGCTTCTTGGCCTGCAGCAGCAACGACCCTGAGCCGCAGGCCGGGTCATAAATCTTGTTCACGCTGGTTTGCTTGTGCAAGGCGAGCAGCGCGATCAGTTTGGAGACATGCTGCGGAGTGAAAAACTCGCCACCAGACTTGCCTGCATTGGCGGCATAGTTGGAGATCAGAAACTCGTAGGCGTCCCCAAAGAGGTCGATGTGGCTTGAATCGAAGTCGCCAAAGTCCAGTTCTGCCACACCCTTGAGCACGGCCGCCAGGCGCGTGTTTTTGTCTTTGACGGTGTTGCCGAGGCGGTTGCTGGTCGTGTCAAAGTCTGCAAACAAGCCCTTGATGTCGCCCTCCGACGGATAGCCGCTTGCCGAGGACTCGATCGCGGAAAAGATGTTGGCAAGGTCGGTATTCAGGCTTTCGTTGGTGTTCGCCTTGGCTGCTACATTGACGAAGAGTTGGCTCGGGTAGATGAAATACCCTTTGGTCTTGATCGCGTCGTCCTTGATTTCTGGCGTGATGACATCATCGGGAAGATCCGCATAGCGAACGCCATCGTCACCGCCCTCGATGTATGCAGCGAAGTTCTCGCTGATGAAGCGGTAAAACAGCGTGCCAAGAACGTACTGCTTGAAGTCCCAGCCGTCGATGGCTCCGCGTACATCGTTGGCGATTTGCCAGATTCGGCGCTGGAGTTCTGCGCGTTGTTGAAGCCCTGTCATTGTGCAATTCCTTTGTTTTTATCGAGACCCGCCAAGAGCTTTTTCTATCTTCTTGTCGGTTTTGTATTGGCTTAGGGCATACACCGCCCATATTGTGGCTGGGAGCCATACCATAAAGAATGTCTCAAGGTTTGATTCAGCTTAATTAGGTCATCAAAATTAACGGTCATTAAAAAATCCCCACGCGCAAGCCGATCAATGGCAGGGCGTCGATCCACGAATCAAATAAACCATTTACCGATAAGGTTGCTGATGGCAATGCAACCATGGTATAATTAAGCCGTCTCACCTGCCCTCCCTGGTGGCTTTTGCCACCTTAACCCGCCGATGTGCGGGTTTCTTTTTGGGGATTAACCGGCATTGGCTGCCGTGCACAGGGTAAACTCGAAGCTGGTTTTCTTAGGATTTTTTGCCCGCCTCAAGCTCGCGTGCATAGGCCTCCATCGCGTTTTCCAGCACCTCGATGATGAGCAAATCGTTTTGCTCCGCGATGTCGCGCACGAGATCATCAAAATCCTGGCTCACGCGGGTCGAAAACGGAATCACTCGCCCAGTCCTGCGCAATGCTCTGCCGTCACGCCGCCTGACTCCAGACTGAATGGCTGTTTTCACTGGCTCTGTTGCCTGTTGTATGACGGGCTCACTTTTCGGAGCATCCTGCACAGCAGCGACCTCCGGCACAAATATGTTCGTGCTGGCCTCGTCAATAGGCGGTGGGGCGCCAAAACGTGTTGCGCCCTTGGATTTGAATTTTGAAACGTCTGCCATGGTGGTAATCAAGTAATTGCCTTGTCGATGATGGATTGGATCAGTGAGTCCGCCTGGGCGCGCAACCCTGCAAACTTCGTTTCGGTAACTGCCCGACCGATATTTTGAGCCTGCCGGTAGGCCGCGCGCTCGAACAGGCACCCGTCAATCACAGAGTAGCCAGCCTCTTGCAGGTACGCCCTTGCATCGGCTTCCTCGGATGGGGTAGCGATGCGATTGAGAGCAAAGGTGAGTCGCTCCTTCGGGATTCCGGCTTTTGCAAGGGCATGAAACTCGCGCACGGCGGGCCGAAGATCGTCGAGAGAAGCCCCTGATGGCTGGACAATCAGATTGGCAGCCTTCGCGATTTCCGCCGTGGCCTGAGACGTTCTCGCGGGGCCATCGATGATGAGGATGTCGTAGCCGCTGGCCACGGCAAGCGCCTGCGAAGCGTTGGCAAAGGCTTCCACGGAAACCACGGGCTCGATGCCCTGGGAAAGCCGTTGCCGGTGCCAGTCAACAGAGGTTCCCTGCTGAGTGTCGAGGTCAGCAACTTTCACACGCAAGCCGCCAGCGGCCGCTTCGCGTGCAAGGGCGCGCGCCAGGGTGGATTTCCCTACGCCACCCTTCTGTGAGACGAATGCGATGACTGATGCCATTTTTTATCCTTTGAGCATGATTGATTGTAGCATGCTGCAATATGTTTGCATGCCATAGAGTGTAACGCGGCATGCTTGCTGTCTGTATTTTAGCTTCATTCGGCAAGCATGCTGCATTATTGCTTGATAGGGATGTAAGTGAACAATAGTTAAGTTAAAGGATGGCGAGCACCTGGATCAATCGTGCCGCGCAACCCGCCTGATCGCCTCGCGGATGCCAGCGGAAATGTTCCCGCCGCCCAAGCGCCGCGCGCCCTCGATGGAATCGGCATCCAGATAGACATTGATGCGCTGCCCATCGATGGTTGGTTTGCGGCAGGCATGGCCCAGAGCCGCAGCCACAGAGCGGCCATCGATGCGCCGCAGAGCGCCACCAACGAGCATGCAGTAAGCGCCGGTACGATCGATGCGCACGAGCGCGCCGGTTTCGGATCCCACGGTGACGGTGCCTAGGGGCGTGGCGCCATCGGGGAGCACTGGCGCGTAGAGGCGCCAGTTGCCAGTGGGGTCAATTTCCATGCTACGCACGTTCTGCCCTCCATGTTCGGACTCTTCACACAAATGTCAACTTTGCATATGTTTTAGTGGCTACTTATGCCACCATCACAGAGGATTCGATCCGTTCAAATCTATCCATCGCCGCTCATCAACACGGCGCATGGCGACCAAACGCACATCTCCGTTACCAAAATCCTCACCAATCACGATTTCGTAATCGATGGGTTCGTCCCGAAACTCTTTGGTGGCTGCGCTCTTGGCTGCGAGCATGCTTCCGTCTATGCGGATATGGCGCGCACGTGATAGGCTGTGGTGCCGTATGGTTGCAATGTAACTCACGATTACCTCCATGAATCAGTTGATTTGTTTTTCGGCCCTGAGAGCCTTCACGACCCGCAAAACATTATTGACATCCTGCGCGCTCATGGCAGACCGGGCAAAACGACGTATCGATATTTTCTCTTCGCTGCTCAGGTCTGCGTTGCGCAGGATTGACTGCACGGCTTTGAATTTTGCTTTTTCGTCAGATATCCACTCTCCCATTAGGATGCGGCGGATGATATGTGCCGCATCGTGCAGCGGGATCGCGTCATTTTCATGATGACCGTCTCTTACCATACTGGAAACCACGCTCTCTAGCGCATGTTTGGCAGCGTTTGGAATATATTCGCCACTGTAGGTTGACAGAGACGCCATGGCAGAGGCCATCGCTCCTGCGGCAATATCATCTCTGCCAGCATCGAGCTTTTCTGTTGCGAGAGAAATCATATTGACGGCATCTAGTAGCGATGTAGGTGCATCGATAGTGATGAGATGATCATACACACCATCCCAATCAGCAGCACTAATCGGTTTATCTATTTTTGCGTGCTTTTGAATAGCGAGTTTCGCGATGTCCGCGACTAAAACATAGAGTCTCTCAATCGTGAATGAGTAAAACTCAGGTTTTTTCTGCTCTTGTTGCGCATTTTGGATCATTTCGTTCCCCTGCCCACAAACCATGCGGTAGTCGTTTGCCATTTCTTGTGTGATGTGTGTATTATACACAAAATGGACTCGATGCAGCGGTTGACATTTTTTCTCAGGTTTTGATGCGCTCCATTGCTGTCCGCGCAACAGCCGCCCGCAGAGCCTCCACGGCCCAATCCGGGCATGGCCTGGATGTGGCGACTTCGTTTGGATCCGCCATCCAGGACTTCACAGCGCGATAGCTGCATGGTCTGCCTGTCTGCAGGGCTATCAGCTCTGCGCAGTCCTTGAGCATGAGTCCGTGCGTGCTGATCAGTGCGCGGAATGCTTCCCGGTTTGTTGCAGCCTTGCGCGCATCGGTTCTTGGTTTTGCTGGCATGTTCTCAGATTAGGTGTTGCAGATGAGGGGCGCAAGTCGAGCGCCTCTCTCCGTTATGCCGTCGGCCCCATCTCTTGCGCGGCGCGCGACTCGTCCATGCGCAAGCACGATTCCGCAACGGGGAACCACGGGCACCCCCAATCCAGCAGATAGCGCGCGCCCTTGGCATACATGCCATCCGGTGCGGTAGGACGATCATAGAAACCGGCCACGCGCAAAGCGAATTCGAGTCCGGCGGGGTTCGTGTAAATCACGGGGTCGCCGGACTTGAACATGAACTCTCCCGCCACTAAACCGCAGTTGCGGTTGTAGTGTGGGTTTCGCGGGTCGCAGACCTGGGCTTGCGCCGTCGATGGGGCGAAGCCTTCGGTCTAGCCGCCACGCCAGTCCCTGGCGTGTGCGCATCGATGAGCACCACCGATGCGCTGTTTTGATCGCGTTGCATCGTGTGGCCGCAATGCGGACACACATGCACACGCTGCGCCAGTGTCTTGGGAACAATCTCCCAGCAACGGGCGCAGCGCTGCGATGGTTTGAGCTGGCGCGTATTTGCCAGGTGCAATCTCGTACCAGCCTCTACCGCTTTGTACGAAATCACCTGGTGCGCCAGGCCGAAGGCAGCCGAGAGGATCTCCCGGTTGAGCCCAGCCTTTTGCCGCACGCACCGACCCGGTGTTTCCACCGTGCCTTTGGCGCTGCGACTCATGTTTTTGGGCGTGAGTTCTTCTGTGGCGATGACCGCACAGGTTCGAACCAGCTTTGTCGTTTCCTTGTGAATGAAATCCCGGCGCAGGTTGGCGATGCGTTCATGCAGGCGCGCCACACGTTTTGACAGGCGCTTATAGCGCAGCGAGCCTTTACGCTTTCTCGCCCGCTGGCGCTGTAGCTCTGCCAGTTTGGGAAGCTCTGTCCTTACCCAGCGCGGATTCTCAATCGTCTCACCATTGTCGAATGTTGCCCAGTCGGTGACTCCGAAATCGATCCCGCGATGCCGATCGTCGGCGCGCTCACGGGCGCAGGCAGCCTCTGGCACCCGCAGGGTGACGGAGGCGAACCATGAGCCATTGCGGCGCATGATCGTGAGGTCGTTGGGCCTGGCTGTGTCGCCAAATCGATGGCGGCCGCGAGCGCGAAGCGTGAGCGCCTGGAACCCTGAGCCTATACGCAGTGTCGCGCCTCTCTTGCCGTTCTGCATGAGTTTCCAGCCTGCCGGATCTGGATAGCAGAATCCAGAGAAGCGTTTGCTGGACTTGAAGCGCGGAAAGCCTGGGGTTTGCCCCGCTTTGACGCGCCGAAAGAATGCCTGGAACGCCAAATCGAGGCGCCGCAATGTTTGCTGCAATGCGTGGCTGCCGAGTTCGAGGAATTCGGGCCGCGCCATCTTGATTTCTGGCAATACGTTTTGCTGCTCGTAATAGCTGATCGATTTGCCCGCTTTGCGATAAGCCTCGATGCGTTCCTGCAGGGCCGCGTTATACAGCTCGCAATGCAAGCGCACCCAGGCTTCCAGCCGCTTTTCTTGTTCGGCATTGGGGTACAGCTTGAAGGTGACTTTGCGGCGCTGCATGTCGCTATACTATCAGAAAAAAATTAAGGCGCAACCGTGGAAAGTACCAACCGATCTAGCTCACATGCCGTTTACAACATTAAGCTACATGTTGTCTTTGTGACGAAATACCGCCGCAGGACGCTGACGCCAGAAGTTCTTGCCTACCTCAAAGAGGCGTTCGCCAATATCCTTGCGGCTTGGCGCTGCAGGCTACTGGAGTTCGGCGGCGAAGCCGACCACGTGCATCTTCTGATCGACATCCATCCTGCTCTGGATATTTCTGTGTTGATCAACAACCTGAAGACCGCAAGCGCCAGGCGCGCGCGCAACCGCTTCGCGGAACATCTGGCGGATTTCTACTGGAAGCCGCTTTTCTGGCATCGCGCCTATTTCGTGGGTAGCGTAGGTGAAGCATCGCTGGAAACGGTGCGCGCCTATGTGAACGCACAAGGTACAGTGGAGCATGCGCGCAAGTCGGGGGCCAAAAAACAAAAGCCGCCCGCTTGACCCCCTCCGGCCAGGATGGCTTCGCCTTCTGACGCTCAGCGTCTGTCCTGGCTAGGAAGCGGAATGCGCGGGCATTGGTTCAAGGGCTGGCCTTTCTCCGGGGCAAAGGTTTTTTCCTGGTCATGTTGGGCGGCGACTTTCTCGGCCCATTTCCAATGGCTGCTCATTGAACCTCCGGCTTCCAGTCGGCCAGCATCTTGTCCAGCCTCGGTAAATCGTGCTCTATGGCTGCAATCTCCGACCTCAGCTCGGCCACATGGCGGGCAAAGAGTTGCGGCCACAAGGGATCGTCCCGCATGACCTTCACGGCAGCGCCGTTGCGTCCCCGCCGACTCATCAAATACTCGGGGTGCGTCGCCCGCTTGTCATATGCCTGCTTGCGCGCCCCCAGGCGTTCGCGCAGCGCGGCGATCAGCCACTCCAAGCCCTCACTGGATACCTCCAGCGGCTTGAAGCGAATCCCCTGGCAGCTTGCAGTCTGCCAGCCCATCTCAGGGCGCGTGTAGCCGTGGTGGGCCATCGTCCCGCCAACCACGGCGATAGCCCGGAGGCACACCGGGCACGTCTTGACCACCTTGTTCGGATTCACCGGCTTCGACGGGCCTGCGCTCGGCGCACGGCCCTTGACCACCTTGTCCTTGAGGGATGCCACGGCCTCGGCCAGCGGCAGCGCCTCGGCGCAGACGGCCCGCATCGCTTCAATGACGGGCCCTGGGGCCTTGCTTCTGGCTACCTTCTTGGCCGTGGAGATCAAATCATGCAGGCTCAGGATCGTGATGCTGTCGTACAGCTCATTCACGTCGAGCGGCAACTTTTCCCATCCACCGCCGTGGAAAAAGGGACTTGCAACATGGTTGTTCCAGGCATCCGCAGCAGCCTGTCCCACCTCGTATTTCACATCCTGATAGTCCACGTTGCGGATAGACCCCGCTTCGATCCCGGCAAGCACCTGCTCAACGGCGGAATCGAAGCGCGAAGGGCTCCGCGCGGCAGCGCGCAGGATAGGGAATTTTTCAAGGGCCAGGATCATTGATGTCACCGTGTCGGTTGATGTTGATGGCTCTATTATAAGGGCATTTGTGCCCCTGTGCAAATATTTAGAGGAATTCTATTGGTCGCCTGCTGTCCGTCTCCATGCCGGTGCCGCTACAGCTTGAGCGATCCAATGATCTGCTCATAGCGAGCAATCAGCACCCGCAGATAATCACGTGACCTCTGGGGTGTAATTTTTCCATAGAAACCAATGGCGTAGCCGTCATTTATTTCAATGAGAGCGGATTTACCGTTTTCCAGGACGCCAACATCCATGACGTATCCTGCCGGTGCATCGCCGCTTGACTCGTATGCGCCAAGCATTTCTTGTATTACGCGCTCGCTTGGCTCTGGCGCATCATCCGGCCCGTCAGGATCATAGCGCTCTCGCCAAAGAAGACGACCGTTGGCGACGTAGCAGCGCCATTCACATAGCCAGCGAACGAATGGGGATGCGTAAACCAATGTTTGCGGATTGATCCCACAAAGGTTGGGGCGATTCGCAGCGCCTGGCTCAAATGATTTTTCGTGTCCGCGGGTTTTTATCCAGGCTTCGCCACCGATCTCATTTATTAGGATGGATGATCGAATTTCGCGCAAAAGGAATCGTTTGAGCGGCGCCGGATAGTCTATAACTGGAGGCGCTTTGACGAGCCTCTTGCGAAGTCCGCTTAGCACAAACTCAACAGAACCAACTGGCAATTCTGATATATCGCAACCAGGATCGTCTGAATTTACAACTCGGATGCCGGCGCGATCAAGTGTGATAGCCGTCCTTATCGCAATCGCCTCTGGGCTGCGCGCGTATTGCGATTGAATTATAATCTGCGTTATCGACATAATATTGACATTCTCCATCGCCCTGAACGACGGAGTTTGACGCGCACCGGGGTCAATCAAAAAGCCCGCCACTCGGGAAATTGGGCGACATCCAAAGCGTCTCTACGCGCTCCTCTGCTCCATCCGCGAAGGACTTGCGCTCAACCTTGTGCCAGTCCCCTAGAATTTCTCTGTATAGCTCACAGTCATACCCGCTGAGTATGACCATTCCTTTTAATTTTCTTGCGAACCTGATGAGATCGATGTGATCTGCATCGTCCATTTCGTGGCGGTACTTGCTTGTATCAGCCCTGGTTGAGAACACGTAAGGCGGATCGAGGTAGTGTAGCGCATCGTCACTGTCGTAAGCGGACATCACATCTAATGCACTCCTGTTTTCTATAGCAACACCTCGCAGCCTGGAAATAATGATATTAAGGGCAGATGGAAAATTAGCCCATTCTTGCATTGTTGTAGTCTGTCGAGTCTTGCTGCCGACATAAACCCTGAATGAGCTTTTCCCTCGCATTGTGGCAGAAGCCGGGTCGCGCCCCATATAGGCACGAATTACCGTCCTGCGCGCTTTTTCAAGAGGATCTTCGGACTGCTCCCATGCCAGGTCAAATTCCTCTCGCGCGAACGGCGTCAATTCGAGACTTCGGATCAGGTCTTCCCCTTGATCCCTTGCGACCCGAAAAAGATTGACGATATCTCCGTCCGCATCGTTATATATTTCGGCGTGGCTCCTGGGCTTGCTCAATAGCACCGACCCAGCGCCACCGAACGGCTCGACATAAATCTTGTGGCGCGGAAAGTGAAAAATTATCCATGGCGCAAGTTTCCACTTCCCTCCATAGTACCGTATGATTGGGCGGGTTGGGACTTGTGCGATTTGAACCATGGGTTGTCGCGCCATTTAGTTTTCTATAGCCAGTTGCTCACCCTGCGCTGTTTCTACAGGCCGGTACAGGCGCTCATCCTTCGCGGCCATTGCGCCCGCAGTGAGCGCCATCGAGAAATATCGGTCGTTATCAGGCCTGGACTCTCTGGTCTTACCTTCCTTGCCTCCGGTATTTTCATGAATGTGCCGCGCGATCGCCTGCTGCACATCCATTGAAACCGCAAAATCTGAGACGAGCTTGTTGATTTCGGATGCCCATCCGGTTGCAAATGCGTCGCCCATCTGCGTGATCTTCTTCTTCACACCTACAGTGCCCACCGACAGTCCGCCAAAGTTCTCGCTGATCCATTTTTGGCGAGCCCGCTTGCATCTGCGAATGAGCACCGTCGCCGTGTAGGATGCGACCTCAGCATGGTGGGAGAGCCCGACAAAAATGTAAGCGCCATGCGTCTTTACGCTGCCAGATCGCATCCTTTTGAAGGATCGCTCGAACATGAGCTGGCAACCGAAGGCGCGGCCGACAAGGGATGCGATCAGCACTTCCCATGCTGCTGGCTTTTCCCTGGACAGGGTGTGGCTTGCGGCGCGGGATTCTCCGACCTCGGACATCGCAACCTCGTGCGCAGAGACGCCGTATTTCTCCATGAGCGCGCGCGCCTGACGCAACGCTGTTGCGGCCTCGTTGGGGTTGCTGGATGCCGAAAGCGCAAGACACTTTTTGATCTTGCCGAGGATTTTGGGGTCGATTTGGGTCATTTTGAAACCCGTCCGCCTGCTGCTTTGATGGCCGCCTTGACTGCATCAAGCACGGATTGATCGCATTCGACCAGGAACGAAGCCGTGTTTTGCTTTTTCTTCCAGCGCTTGAAATAGGTTTCTAACGAGGGTTCATTCCCGTTCCACATCGGCCCATAGACGGTTCCGCCTTCGATGATCACCTCGGCATCGTCTGGAATAGGATCTTTATCAGGATCCAGACCATATTCGTAAACAACCCCGGCTACGATGATGACCCCTTCATCGTGAAAAGTGTCACCGTTGTCGTTCGGCCAAAAAGACTCGTCGTTGTAGAAACGCTTGAATTCTGCGCCAGTTGTTTTGGTAGGCATGGTTCTTCCTTTTTTCGTGATGAGTAATTGAGACTGGGCGAATTAACAGACGGGCACCAGTTCCGCGACAGTTTTCGGGCTTGCTTCTCCGATAAGTTTGGAGAGCTGCTCACGCAACAGAGGGTCGTTGAGCCCATTTTCCGCGTGATCCAGTGCGTTTTGCAGCCACCAGCCGCGCTTGCACCCTGAGAGGGTTTCGATGGCCTTGATGGTGGCCTTGTAGAGGCCGAAACTGGTTTTGTAGTTAGTTGGTGCGCGCATTTTTTACTCCTTGGGAAAACTTCTTTGGGGAATGTCGTTCGGCCCCATGACCATCAGATCGGGATTGCGCAGGATGAGCCTCGCGTGAGCAACATCCTCCGGGTCGAGAATTGATGTCTCGGCAAGAATCTTCTCGATGCGCCGATCGCGCTCGTAATAGAACATGCCTGCGCTCCCCTGCTGGACTGCCGCGTAGCTCTTCACGTCGGCAAAATTCGCGATCAACAGCGCTGGAGCCCAATCGAGCTGCGTATGCCCGCCATCCATTGCATCCAGTTCTGCGGCCTTGCGCGGGATCTGGTAAGTCGTGAGGTCGATGATCGTTGTCCCGCACACGAGCCAGGCATGGTATGCAAAGCCTTGCGCGCCAGGCGGCAGGTAGCCCTTGACTTTGCTGGTGTGCGCAATCACGGATCCGTCGCTTTCTCCGGTGCGCCAGGCCGCATAGCCCGCCGCAACCTCTGCATCAATCGAAAAGTCCGCAAGAAGCTCCTTGCCGATGAGCGCATGCACATAGCAGTCGTACCCGATCTTTTCGCTCGCTGCGGTCGCGAGCCTTCTGATCGCATCACCCACGCGCTCGACGTCCGAAATGTCGATGGATTCCGATCGGAGTCTCTTTTGCTTTGCCTGTCCCATGTTTGCACCTGCCGTTTGTTCGTCGTGGGTGTATTATACACAAAGCCGCTTGCATGCTGCAACCTTGCTGCTTGCATGTCGCATGCTTGCCACAGCTATTCTGCTTTCATGCTGCAATATGTGCTACAATGCGTCCCTGGCGATGGCTCGCCGCCTTTGGCGAAAAACATCTGCCCGTAGCACAAGGGATAGTGCATCCGCCTTCTAAGCGGAAGATGCAGGTTCGAGTCCTGACGGGCAGGCCAATTAAAAGAAAAATTTTATGAAAAGAATCAGATTTCAAGTCTCCGATGCGTTCATCCAGCGATTCGAGAAAATCCTTGGAGAGTCTTCGTCGCGCGGGAAGCTCGTTCGTCTTCTGCTGCAGCACTGGGACGGGTGCATCCGGCCTATCCCCGGAGAGTGGCGTGGCACGCACGATCTTCGAGTGACTGCAGACGAGCGGCTTGAGCAAATCATCGAGTCGGTAAAACTCAAAGGCGTTGCCGATCGCCATGAGTTTCTGTATCAAGCCTTCGCGCATTTTGTCGCGGAGCCTTCCATGGTCGAGGAAGGCGGATCAGGCGCAAAAAACACAAGGAAGAAGACGCAAGGTCATCGCGCCACGAAGAAAAAGGACGCGGGCGCGACTGCGAAAACCGAAGCCGCCCCACCCTCTTTGCGCCCTGCAGAGAAAAAGGATCCTGGGCGCACAGCAAAGCCATCGGCAATACCGGACACATCAAGCCAGGATGCCGCCGTCGATGCGGGCGACTTGCCGCCCAAGAGGATGGCTATCCTGGAAAGAAACCTGCTTGCCATGCAAAAAGACTGCATGGATCGAATCTTCGAACTCAGTCACGGTGAGCGCGAGTCGCACGAAAAGTCCATGGACGGCGACGATGCAGACCTTGCCGCACTCAACATCGAGCGCACAGAGCGGCAAAACGAGATTTTCCGCCTGCAAAAGCAATTGCGAGAGATCGACCACGCACTCAACAAGATGAAGAACGGCGTCTATGGTCATTGCGAGGAAACCGGGGAGCCCATCAGCTTCGAACGCCTGCTGGCGAACCCAACAGCGCGCCTGAGTCTTGAGGCGCAGCAGCACAAAGAAAAGTCGCTGCGGATGGCGGTTTGAATCTGTAGGATGGGAATATTATGGAAAATGAAATTCAGAAAGTTGCGCCATCTATATCGAGCCTCATACATGCGGCAATCACTGTCGTGGACTGTGGATGTTATGGATGGAGGCTTCTTGAACAATGTCAGGCTGTTGGCGCAAATCTCATAGGCGTTGATGAATCCGAGCCGCCTGGTCGCCCTCCTTGGGCTTCGTTTGCAACAATCAAAAACGAGAAAATTTCTGTTCCAGACGGCATTGGAGATCTTGTTGTCGCAAGTCATGTTCTTGAGCACATCCAATCGCCAGCGAGTTTCTTTCTTGAGCTAACGAGAATAACGCGCCCTGAAGGGATGATATGGGTCGAATCTCCAAGTGAACTCTCGGCGCTAAAGAATGGATCAGATGATCCCCAGGATCACAGCTTTGAGAGCTTTTGGGACGACCCGACACACATTCGCCCGTGGACGCCTGGGGCTCTTTATCGCCTCGCCATCGGTTGTGGCGTTGTACCCAAAGCAATCGGCAGGGTGGAGAGCGACGGCATTCCATCGGTTCGCATGCTCGCGCAAAAGCCGAAATTCTGGCTCGGCAGAGACAAGCCGCGCTATGTTGGACTCAGATGTGTTGCCCCTGCGCTCAAGAGCGCCTGGGAGCATGTGTGGGGCGAGAGTGATTAGGCTGACATGCAAAATACCCATCTTCGCCACGCAAGAGTTCAGGCTGTAGCACAAGCGCGCCTGCAACGTCTTGGCATCTACGGCCACCCAGGTCTTCGTTTCAGCACGAAAGTGGAGGGTTACAAGGACTATGTTTTTGGCGCCAAAGCAGGCCCAAGCGTAAGCTCCGTCAATCTTTTTCACGAATTGGCGCATGCAGCGCAATTTGGCCCTGAAGCATTTCGCAAGCGCAATTTGCATGGGTTCTTTGGCTTCAAGATGCGCAAGGTCGAGGTGCTGGGACAAGTGTTCGACGAACCCCTGACTTGCAGCGCAACCGAGCGTGAGCTAAGCACTTTCGCACACCAGCTACACCTGATGCGGCTGGCGGGTTGCAAAATAGACGCGCGAGCTTTTTTTGCTGAGGCTATTCTATCCATGGTTTTTGTGCCGGATTGGATCAATGTGCCTGGAGCAAACGACCAGGAGCGACACGACTACTGCATCCGTCGCACAATGGATATGTTTGATCGGCTATCGCCGCAGGAAAGTCTTGACCGTCTGATTGCCTGGCTGGATTTGACAAAAAAGAGACTGGCGCGAATAAAAGGAATTTAATAATTTGCCAGCCGACGGCAAATCAATTAAAATTAGACAACCGCAAAGGAGAACCCAAGTGCTCGAAACATACTCTGCACTTTTCGGCGTCATCGGCACCCTGATGCTCGCCATCAAATCGAAATACGCTGGCGCAGCCTTCGTCTTTTATTCGTTCAGCAACATCGGCTGGATCACCTTTGCTGCGGCCAATCATCATTGGGGACTGCTTGCGCAGAACCTGATTTTCCTGGCGACAAGCCTCATTGGTATCTGGAGCTGGATCGTTCGTCCGTGGCTTGCGGATCGCAAGAAAAAGCGGATGGCTTTTGTTCTGCAGGAATACTGATCTCTGGAATTGGAGGAAATCAAAATGCGACGCGCAACAATGGAGGCTGGATGGCTGCAGCTACAGGAAAAGGCGGCGCAAGCCATTGATGGATTCCGCCTTGGATACGACTTTGCCGCCGAGCACGAGTGGGGTACGCCCTACCTCAAATCGGCGCTGGGCATAGCTCAGAAGGACTTCCCTATTGGATTGGAAGATCGCATGATGACCCAGGTGCCGCCTGCCCTGCGCTTTGTTCGCTACGAGATGCACTCCAAAGACCGCCGCGTCAAGCGCACAATGCCAGCAGCCCTGCTGTTTTGCAGTGACAGTGCAGCCGAACTGCACGCAAGGCACGCGGACGTAGCTACGCTGGCTAAAGCGCTGGATGTCTCGTTTGGATTCGACTTTGCAGATCGACGGGTGACGCAGACCGATGATCACCAAATCGTGAGCAGTTGGTCGGATAAGGATGGTTTCGCCATCCACGTTCGCGGCGCAGAGAATGTTGCGCGGCTGGAATCGCTGCACGAGGCATTCTTGCGAAAGGATATTGCCCTCGCAGATGCGTCCGTCGTTGGCTTTGAGCGCAAATCTTTGGCCCTGGTGGTGGCATCGGCTGTGCCTGATGACGTGCGCGCACAGGTGCGAGACGATGATGCAGCGCACTTTCGCCTTCATCAAGCCTTCAAGGAATGCGGAATTGTGCAGCTCCTTCATGACGCCGGTCTTGGATGGTACTCGCTGCGCCCCGCCTGGGAGCGCGGTGAAGGCTCGGATCTGATCTTTTTCCTCAATCCAGAAAATCAAAAAGAAAACGCCTACGGCTGGTTTACCCTGGACGAGCTGCACGCATGGGCCAGGGGCGAGGGGCCGGTGGTCGAGAGCCTGGAAGTGGCCGAGCACCTCAAGCAATGTCACCCTGAATGGGAAGATAGCCTCGCCAACACGCTGGCGGCTGCGGGCGTCAATCTCCGGTGCCGCCATGTCTATCAGTGGATGGACAAGGATCGCACAAAGCCTGGCGTGCGCCTGTTGACCGCGCCTGGGGCGCCTATTCCCAGTGGCGTTTACTCTTTGGTTGAGCTGCAATCGAGGCTTCACGCTTTGGCGGAAGCATAAAGCGATATCCATCTACCCTTTTTTTCTTTTCAGGACGAGTCATGGAAACCGTACACACACGAACCCGCCGCAGCGTCGCCAAGGCATCGAAAGAATCTGCACTGGTGCGCGAACTGAGCACAGAGCTTGAAGTCTGCCTCAGCCAGTTCGAACAGGAATTTGCTCTGGTGCGCGAACTGAGCACTGAAATTGAAGCCTGCCGCAGCCAGCTCGAACAGGTTGCGCGCCTGGCGCTCGGCCGCGAGGTTTTCATCATGCGCGGCAATCCGCTTCGAGGCGCAGCTACAGGCCCAGGATTTGGCCGCGAGGTGCGCGCGATCGTTCGGACAATTTCGGGGGAAAACGTCGAATGCGAACTGCTTGAGGACGACCCGCATGCTGTTTGCGACCCGAAAAAGGCTGGGGAAACCGGGTGGTGGTCGCTCTCCAGTGTTGTGCCGGTTGCTGCCTCTGTGCGAAAGGCGCAAAAATAAAGCGTCTTTCGCGCCGATATTTTATGTCATTAAGCTAATATAAACAAGGCATGCGCTGTATTGCCGGAGATATCCGAGAACGCTAAAAGATGCTCGTGATTTCTGGCGAACGTCAATTAACGCCATGTCAATTTAGGCATGCTTGTTTTATTACCAATGGTTTGGAGGTATTTCATGGATTCAATTGAGAAATTTTCCGCGGTTACGCAGCTTTACGTAGGCCTATTTGGCGTCGCTCCAGATGTGGAGGGGCTTAATTACTGGGCGCTCGAACTGGATAAGGGCGCGTCGATCGGCAAGGTTGCCTCAGCGATGCTTGGCACAGCAAGTGGGCATGTCTTTTACCCGAATGCCAATGACTATGCGGGAATCATATCGGCTTTTTATCAAAATGCACTGGGGCGCCAAGCCGATGAGAGCGGACTGGACTACTGGAGCAAAAAAGCCATCGGTGGAGAGCCAATAGGAGACGTTCTCGCTGAAATGCTGCATGTCGCCAGCCATTATGATGGCAACGACCCGGAGGGTTTACAATCTCAATTGACATTTGCGAAAAAAGTCGAGGCGGCAGATATCTTCGCTTCGCAGTTTGGAAAGCACGGCGGAATCAATCAAAGCACATTAACATCTCAAATTTCGCACGACATGCTAGGCCAGGTGACGGCCGCCACAGATGTGAATGAATTTGCGGCCACGGTATTCCCTTCTGTTTGGCGGCTGATGGAAGCGCCGGTTCAGGTATTGGATAATGTTGGACAGATTTTGCCTAACGGATCATTGGCGGGTCTTCTTTCTGAAATGCCAAAGGGATCCACATTGAGTGATGCCGCAAATTTTGCCTTAATTATGGCGAGCAACTCTGATTACGCGGAGATCGGAGATTTGATCTTCAAAAACGGTGGATCCTTTGCTTCCGTCATGGATGGGGTGCGCAACGAAATAACGCCAGAACAGTTGCTCTATGCGGCAAAAGGCGGCGCACAAGCCATATCTGATATTTTGAACGAAATTGCGAATAACGCCACCCAAACGCAACTCGTTGGCATTCAGCATCTGAGCGGAATCGCTATGGTTTGAATGTAATATGGCGGCTATCAAATTTTATCTGCTTCCCGTAGAAGAATGCGCTAGTGCTCTGGCAATGCACGAGATTGCCAGAGAGGACGCGCTGAGCGCAAAACGCGATCTTCTTTCGAAGTATGGCGCCGACGCAATTTTGCGTGCAGGGCCGCATGTGGAAGCTATTGCCTGGAAAGAAATGCCCGACGAGTTGGCGGGCTTCACCATTCCGAGATGGTCTTCTGAGCACGCAGCCTGGATTCAAAAACCAAAGAAGAACACGCTGCGTGGCAAGCAGGCTGCGCGAGAGATGGATGAAGTTGGTGAGCTGCTGGAGATATGGCAATGGTCGCTGGAGCGCGCACTTGGCGTCTATGGCTACATCTTTGGACGCTACCGCGCAAGACTCGCATTCCTCTATGCTGTAGCCAACCCGCTAGAAGATGGACGGGTTGTTTTGAGTTTTCCGGTGCGAGATCATCTTGATGACTGGCGCGAAAAGACAGCCGACGATCCCAAACTACCGTCGTTCGCGACTGAAATAACGCAAGAGGAAGCCGAGAAGCTGATCGGCAAAAAAGTTCCTGAGTTGTTGTAGATCGCTTAAAAGCAAAGGAATAAAGATGTCACTCATAACACAGGAGACCATCTTGAGCGCCCTGGAGTGGGCCTACGAGAAGTCGGTGTACGGAGTATCTGGGCTCGATTCGGCAATAGAACTTGCATAAAGCCATATGAAGACTCAGGTCTTTCTAGTCGATCTCGAAAACGTGCACCCCAATGTGCTGCCCGCTCTTGCTCTGGAGGACGTGCGCGTCTTGGTATTCGTGGGGCCGCACCAGGGCAAATTGCCATTCGCGCTGGTTGAGGCAATGCAGAAGCTAGGCAGCAAGGCGGAGTATGTACGCATCGCCCAGCAGGGCACCAATGCGCTGGATATGCACATCGCCTTTCATCTAGGGCGTTTGTGTCACGAATTACCGCAGGCTTACTTTCACATCATCAGCAAAGACCGTGACTACGATTCACTGCTCATGCACCTCAATGCCGTAAGTAATCGCGCGGCCAAGTGGAGTGACTTCACCCAAATTCCCATGCTGCAACGCTTTCAGGCAGAAACTTTGCCAGAGCAAACCCTGGCAGCAGTTCGCTGGCTGGTCGATCGCCCCAAAAACCGCCCAGCCACACGCAAAACTCTGCACAACACTCTGCACAAAGCAGTCTTTGCCGAACGGCTCGATGCCGCCGCCATTGAAAAAATCATCTCCCTGATGCAAAAGCGCAAAGTGCTGGAGTGCGAAGGCCAAAAAGTGAAATATCATGCAGAACTGGAGTCCGCGCATGGACGTATCTGAGCTGCAAGCCGCCAACCTTCAATTCTTCGTCGAAGATCACGAGATAAAATAGCGATGCGCAATGGGCAACAAATGAGCCGTAATTTTTCGGACAAAGACTTGTTGCGGGAAAACGGCCACAGCTTCGTGGATGCTTCTCGCCTAGGGCTGCGGCTCAAGTGCAAATGCTGCATCCTGTGTGGGATTGTGCGGCGCATTGATGGCTCCAACAAGCCGTGCAAAGGGGCGGCGAAGGTTGAACTTAGAGACAATATCCCAAACAAGAATAACTGAGTGTCTTTTGGAGAATTGCGATGGAGCAAGAAATCCTTACGGACTGGCGCAAAATACGTCAAATAAAAGAGTCTCACACTCCGGCCAGCGAATTGAAGAAGCGCGGATGGACAGGGGCGATGATCGAGGAATTTCTCGGAAGTCCAGATATTTTGGTGCGAAATCCAGTAGTGCGATCCGGCGCCCCCATGTGTCTTTATGCCAACTCCCGCATCGATGCCATCGAGTCAAGCGAGTCTTTTGCGCAACGCAAGATAATCCGAGAGCTGCGCGGGAAAATTCAGAAGAAAATCTCTGAGCAAAAAAAGGGCGAACTTCTTGCCTGGGTAAAAGCCTTGGACATTCAGGTTCGTTTTTATACCAAAAAATCTTTGCTATTTGAGGATGCGATTCGGCATTACAATAACCGAAGCCTCGACAGAGAAAATGTCCTTTCTCACGTGGGTCATTGGTCTAGTTGCGATGTCGAATTTTTGCACAGAATTACCGTCAATTTTTTGCGGCATCAGGGAACATCTTACGAAGAGAAGCTGGACGAGATTTTCGGCAAAACAGGAGTCAATGCGGCATACATTGCCATAAAAAAGAAAGTCCTCGAAGCTATTGCCAAGGAATACCTTTTCTTGGCCGAAGAGTGCAAAAGACAAATGGAATCAGTGCAAGAGTATTCCCCGCGCGTGCGGGGATGAACCGATGCCATACCAAAACTGAACGGCGGGCTTGCCGCGAATTGGGATCAACGCGGCGCATAACCAGCCTCGCGCAGCGCCTTCGCCAGTTCGCCCAGGGCGTCGCGCATCACATACGCCTCGTAGTCATCGACCGCGTTTTGTCGAATCTCCTGCCAGCCCACGCGCTTGACGAACTGTGCCAGAGCCAGAGCCTGAGCGGGCTCCAGAATCACCGTAGCCATAACTTGCCCGTCCATATCTTCTCCTTTACCCGATAGATTGGCCGCCGCCTTGGCGCGCAACATGGCGAACGCCGCCCATGCTACCGTTCCCCACTGCTACGCAACAGGCGAAAGAAAGGCGCTACCGGGGTAGCGCCAGATGAACCTTGATCGCATCCTCGACGGCCAACATATCCGCTTTGGATAGCGTGCCAAGCTGACTTTTGAGCCGCGACTTATCTGCGGCCATGATCTGGTCGGCCATCGCCTTGCTGCTCTGCTCGCCAACGGTCACAACGGCCTCGCCGGGATACTGCCGCCCGGTGTTGCTGGTCAGCGGGATGACTACCACCCGCGCCAGATTCCGGTTCGCCGCGTCGTTGCTCACGATCACAGCCGGGCGCGTCTTGCGGATTTCACTGCCGACCGCCGGGTCGAATTCGACCCACCACACCTCACCGCGCCGCATCGGCCATGTCCCCGGCGAGCGCGTTACACCATTCCATCGCTTCGGCCTCTCGCGCCTTGTCGGCCGCCATTGCGCGGTATCCGTCATCGAGCGACGTATCCAGCACATGCGGGCGCAGCAAGTCCTCGATGAACTGGCTCATGCGGCGCTTGCCGACCGTCCGGTACAACCCCTCGTAAACCGCTTCGTCGAGCGTGATCGTCATTCGTCTGTGCATTTGAATCTCCTTAGCACGTTATGCGCATAACGTATTTTAGCACGTTCACGCCGCTGCGCCCCTTGGGCCGTCCCGGCCAAAACGCCTGAACACATGTCCGCGCATTCCCTTCAAGGCCAGCGCGCTGGCTCCTAGACCATACTTTATTCATGATTATTACCATAATCATGACTCTCATTTTTTGATGATAAGTCTGCCGTTTTTTCTGACCAAGGGAAAACGGCATGAAAAATCAATGGGTTGCGCTCGCAATGGGTGTCGTTTTCAGAAGACGGCTGCACTGAACGTCAGAAGCCGACTGCACTATAGCAGCGGAGGGGTTGGATCCATCAGGCAACGACGGGCTGCTGCCGGCCATCAGCGGACGCAGGGAGGACTTTCCGCAACCGGCCGTTCGATGCGGCACCGATGGCCTTCGCGCAGGGGTAGTGAATCCGCCAGGATTGACTTGCGCTGCCCTACCTCTCACTAGTGAGGGGCGGCAGCGCATCAAGCGGTGAGCGCACTCCGGCACCGCCAACTTTCAGCACATGCGTGTAAATCATCGTCGTAGAGACGTCGGAATGGCCGAGCAGATCCTGCACGGTTCGAATGTCGTAACCGCTGCGGAGCAAGGCCGTCGCGAACGAGTGGCGGAGGGTGTGCGGTGTGGCGGGCTTCGTGATGCCTGCTTGTTCTACGGCACGTTTGAAGGCGCGCTGAAAGGTCTGGTCATACATGTGATGGCGACGCACGACACCGCTCCGTGGATCGGTCGAATGCGTGTGCTGCGCAAAAACCCAGAACCACGGCCAGGAATGCCCGGCGCGCGGATACTTCCGCTCAAGGGCGTCGGGAAGCGCAACGCCGCTGCGGCCCTCGGCCTGGTCCTTCAGCCACCATGCCCGTGCACGCGACAGCTGCTCGCGCAGGCTGGGTGCCAAGCTCTCGGGTAACATCAAGGCCCGATCCTTGGAGCCCTTGCCCTCCCGCACGATGATCGTGCCGTGATCGAAATCCAGATCCTTGACCCGCAGTTGCAAACCCTCACTGATCCGCATGCCCGTTCCATACAGAAGCTGGGCGAACAAACGATGCTCGCCTTCCAGAAAACCGAGGATGCGAACCACTTCATCCGGGGTCAGCACCACCGGCAAGCGCCGCGACGGCCGAGGTCTTCCGATCTCCTGAAGCCAGGGCAGATCCGTGCACAGCACCTTGCCGTAGAAGAACAGCAAGGCCGCCAATGCCTGACGATGCGTGGAGACCGAAACCTTGCGCTCGTTCGCCAGCCAGGACAGAAATGCCTCGACTTCGCTGCTGCCCAAGGTTGCCGGGTGACGCACACCGTGGAAACGGATGAAGGCACGAACCCAGTGGACATAAGCCTGTTCGGTTCGTAAGCTGTAATGCAAGTAGCGTATGCGCTCACGCAACTGGTCCAGAACCTTGACCGAACGCAGCGGTGGTAACGGCGCAGTGGCGGTTTTCATGGCTTGTTATGACTGTTTTTTTGTACAGTCTATGCCTCGGGCATCCAAGCAGCAAGCGCGTTACGCCGTGGGTCGATGTTTGATGTTATGGAGCAGCAACGATGTTACGCAGCAGGGCAGTCGCCCTAAAACAAAGTTAGATGCACTAAGCACATAATTGCTCACAGCCAAACTATCAGGTCAAGTCTGCTTTTATTATTTTTAAGCGTGCATAATAAGCCCTACACAAATTGGGAGATATATCATGAAAGGCTGGCTTTTTCTTGTTATCGCAATAGTTGGCGAAGTAATCGCAACATCCGCATTAAAATCTAGCGAGGGCTTTACTAAGCTTGCCCCTTCCGCCGTTGTCATAATCGGTTATGGCATCGCATTTTATTTTCTTTCTCTGGTTCTGAAATCCATCCCTGTCGGTGTTGCTTATGCAGTCTGGTCGGGACTCGGCGTCGTCATAATTACAGCCATTGCCTGGTTGCTTCATGGGCAAAAGCTTGATGCGTGGGGCTTTGTAGGTATGGGGCTCATAGTTAGTGGTGTAGTAGTTTTAAACTTGCTTTCCAAAGCAAGTGCCCACTAATAAACTCAGTCATCTAACAAGTCGTTGCAGCACCGCTCCAGCACTTCGTGCCTGCGCTGGACAGTTTTTAAGTCGCGGCTTTATGGTTTTGCTGCGCAAAAGTATTCCATAAAATCACAACTTAAAAACTGCCGCTGAACTCGGCGTTGAACGACAGCTTTCCCAAAAGCTCTACGGCTGCTCTGGGTCGACACCGGTAATCGGATCGTTGCCGCACTGAACAGCGCCCCGTTCCAGGTCGCCTCCATTTATGCGGCTGAACCGAGGGAGAGCAGCTTTACGCCGTCTGGCCGCAGTTCGCCCTTGGGCGACACGTGCCGGTAGAGCGTCTGCCGGGTAATCCCGAGTTCTTCGCAGAGATCGCCCACCTTGGTTTCCGGTTGCCCCATGCTGGCCATCGCCAGGCGTAGCTTGGCGGCGGTCATCTTGAAGGGGCGCCCCCCTTTCCTGCCGCGAGCGCGCGCCGAGATAAGTCCAGCGACTGTTCGCTCGGAAATCAACTCACGCTCGAACTCGGCCAGCGCGGCAAAAATACCGAACACAAGCTTGCCGGCGGCAGTCGTCGTGTCGACCGCCGCACCGTGACCGGTCAGGACCTTCAGGCCCACGCTACGCGCAGTTAGGTCGTGCACGGTGTTGATCAGGTGGCGCAGATCACGGCCAAGCCGATCGAGCTTCCACACGATCAGCGTGTCCCCTTCACGAAGCGCCTTCAGGCAAGCAGCCAACCCTGGGCGATCATCGCGCCTGCCCGAGGCCAGATCCTCGTAAAGGTGCGCAAGGCTCACACCAGCGGCGATGAGCGCATCGCGTTGCAAATTGGTGGACTGGGATCCGTCCGCCTTCGATACCCGCATGTAGCCGATCAGCACCTTTTCACCCGTCACGTATACGTTCGATTATGTGACAGTTTGCATCGGGAAGCTCTGCACGTCAAAATTTGTCACTTAACCCGTCATTCTGTCTAAGGCATGCAAAGGGTAGGCTAGGCTCATAATGTGACAGAAATTCCGGGGGGATGCCTTCCTTCGCGAAGGTGGCGCGCAACTGTTCCAAGGAAGCGGGGTCGCGCCGACCATAGGAAGCCAACGCGAACAGCGAGCGTGCCGTCTCGGGGTTGTGTCGTGCTTCAATGATGGCCTCATCAATGGCCTGGATTGCACGCTGCCAGTGATCGACGGGTTCGGGCTTCGGCGCTTTCGCCGGCAGGCCACTGGTGAACCCGGTTTGGGGCTCGGACCAGAATAGCTTTGCGTGCTCGCCTGGCGGGCTTATATCCCTCACCTCAATCAAGCTGATTGCCGTTGCCGCCGCCTCCAGCATCTGCAACCGTACTGCCGGGTTCAGGGTTTCATACGGTCGCCACAGACTTTGCCCAGCACGCAGCGGATGCCCGCAGCATTCCCAGATTTGGCGGAGATACCCCGCGTAGGTGCCGCACGTCGAAAGCGGGGTGTTCAGCTCATCGAGCAGCGTGCGTAGCAGCCTAAACCACAATCCGGCGTGGATGCGTCGGCGCGGCAACTCCACGTGGCCGGTCGTCAGTGCCTGCCAGGTACGCTGGTCCATCGCCGCAATCGCGTCGCTGGCAGTGCGCGGTTCGGCGTCGGCGTTCTCCCAGCCGAGAAACCGCCCTGGCACGCCCCAATAGGATTCCAGCCAGCAGCCATGCAGTGGGCAGCTCAGCATCAGGGGCAGCTTCCACGCGAGCAGTACGGCTTGGTTCTCCGGATCGTTCAGGCAGAGCGGACAGGCGCGGTGTATCGGTTGGGTGGGCAGCCAGGCACGCCAGCTCGTGATGGATCGCGTCTTACGGCGGAGTCTCGGCAGCAGTACCGAGAGCTGGAACGCATAGGTTTCCAATGCGGCTGGAATCTGATCATCAAGGCTGTCCAGTAGCCAAGGCACCCAGCCGGCGAAACTCATGCAGCGCAGCCGATCCAGCTCGATACCGCTCCGCTGGGAGAGCATCGCCAGCAGCGCCAGTGGTGGCGCGGTGTCCAGGTCATCAACCTGGCCGTGACCAAGATCGTGCTCCAGCAGCTCGGACACTTCCATGTGATAGCAAAGGGCCACGCGGTTGAGCCACGAAGACAGGGCTTCGGCTTCCCTGGGTGCCGGATGCAGTGGCCAGCGTGGCGCTGGCTTCACATCAGTTCCCGCTCGAATTGCCGCCGCCGCTCGCTGGGACCGGTGTAATCGGCCATGCTCAGCGTGCGATGGTTGATCGCTTCCTCGCCGCTCTCCACGGCGACGATGGCCGCCGCCATCAGCAAGTGCGCCAGTTCGCCGATGGTGCCCTCGCTGCGTGTGAGCAGGTAGCGGGCCATGTCCAGCGTGGCAATCGACGAGGGTCGCCGCAGTGGAAGCGAAGCGGCGAAACTGGCCAGCAGTGAGCAGCAATCGTGATTGGCCTCCCATACCGGCAGCATCATCGGCTCGAAGCGATTTTCCAACTGGTCATCGGAGCGGATGGCCAGGTAGGCGTCGCGCGTGCCGACCCCGACCAGTGGGATGCGCAGTTCATTGCCGAGGAAGCGCAGGAGATTGAGGAATTCCCGGCGATTGACGCTGTTACCGGCCAGGACGTTGTGCAACTCGTCGATCACCAGCATGCGCACGCCGACCTTGCGCAGCAGTGCCAGCGCCAGTTGTTCCATTTCTGGCAGCCGTGGGCGCGGTCGCAATGGCGCACCCATCGCCGCGAGCAGCGCGACGTAGAAGCGGATTACCGACGGTTCGGATGGCATCTGCACGACCAGTACCGGAATGTGCTCCTGGTCGGCGTCGGCTCTGGCCGGATGCGTGCGCCGGAACTTCTCGACGATCATCGACTTGCCGTTGTTGGTCGGGCCGACCAGCAGCAGGTTGGGCATGCGTTGCTTGTTTGGCCACGTATACAGGATTTCCAGCCGGTTCAGCGCCTCGACTGCTCGCGGATAGCCGATCCAGCGGTCGGCGCGAAGGCGATGGATGCGTTCGTCCGCCGGGAGACGGGCCAAGCCCTGGGCCGCCGGCAGCAGGTGGGACAAGTCGATGATGGGATATTCTTCCACGGCTACCACTCCTCAATCTGGTCGAACGGTTTGGCCGGCAACTGGTTGTCTGCCTGCTGCCCATCCATGTCAGCGCCCGGTGGTGGCGTGGTTTTGACAGGCGGTGCCGTTGCCTTGAGATGCTGGCGTCGATCCGCGTCGCGCCGCGCCTTGCGCGTAGCCTTCTGCGCGGTGGTAATGATTTCGCGCATCTGGCCGATCATGCGGAACAACGCCGACTCATCCACCTGTTCGCGCCCTTGCTGCCGCAATTTCGCCAGCGCCTGTCGTTGTTCCCAGAGGGTGACAGCCGGGTGCGACAAGGTACGGTAGGGAATTTCCAGGTAGTGCTGCCCCTCTGGTTCCAGCACCCATATGCGGCTGATGTCGCGCGGGTCGCGCCGGATCAGGAACGCAGGCAAGCGGTCCCGCCGAGCTATCCACGGCTTGAGCGCATCGGCGTAGTAGTGGATGTGGTCGATGACGAAGCCGGTGCGGGTCAGCGTGCGGCGGATGATGGGCAGAAAATCGACCAGAAAAGCCGTAGCGCGAGTGATGACGGTTGGCACGCCGGTCCGCGTGATAGCTTCGGCCCAGCGCGCGGCCGGCGGTTGGAGCAGGCCGTTGTGCACAGAGCCGTGATAGGTGCCGACCGCCAATGTGAGCCAGCGCTCTAGCTCGCGCAGCGTCAGGGCGGCCTTGTTTTCGGAATCGTAGTCGCCGCGCTGGTCAGGGTTGGAGAAGGTCGTTCCCGGCAGTTCGTCGTGAATCATCTGCATCGCCGTGCCGATGATCCGTTCCACGATGCCGCCATAGTGCGGCTGTCCCAGCGGGCGATAGTCCAGCCGGATGCCATGCTGCTCGCAACCCCGGCGCAGGGCCTCGCTCTTGAACTCGGCCGCGTTGTCTAGGTAGAGCAGCAAGGGCTTGCCGCTCATCTGCCAATCCATTTCCACGTTCAGTCCTTCCAGCCAAGGGCGCTTGTCGCAGGCGACATGCACGAGGCACAGGCCAACCGAAACGGCAGACGGCGCTTCCAGCGTGACGACCATGCCGAGCACGCAGCGGGTGAACACGTCGATGGCGAGGGTCAGGTACGGGCGGCCAATAGGTTGCCGGTCGCGGTCATCGACCACGATCAGGTCGATGACCGTATGGTCTATCTGCACCTGCTCCAGCGGCGCGGAGACGGGTGGCGGAACACCACCAACACCTTGCAGGTCGCGGGCGGCATCTTGTCCTTCCCGGCGGTGAGTGACCTCGCGCGGATCGAGGCCGGCGATCCGCAGTGCCACCGTGTTGCGCGCCGGCACCCGCAGCTTTTGCAGCTTGCACGCCCGCACAACTTCGCGGTGGAACGCCGCCAAGCTACGCTTCTGCTTGGTCAGGAAGCGCTTTTGCAGTAACTCGCGGATGATTCGTTCGACCGACTCCGGCAAGCGGCCTTTACCTTTGCCACCGCTCGACTGCCCAAGAGCCAAGTCAGTGACCAGCCCCGATCCTAGCCGGGCACGGCGGATCAGGACGTAGACCTGCCGCCGGGACAGCCCCAATGCCTGGGCTGCCGCGTCGGCCGCTTCATGCCCAACCGTCTCCGACTGCGCCAACGGCCCAATGATCTCCGCGCGACGACGCGCACGCTCCCATGCCTGTTCTGGCAGGGTGGCCACGCCGTGCTCGGTAATCGGTGCGGTATCGGTCGCCATGCTCATCTCGCTTTGGTGCACACGAGTATTGAGCATAGACGAGTTTCGTGCAGAGGAGTCCTGATATCTGGCTGTCAGGAGCCGTATGCACAAGAGGCTTCAAACCGCGCTGAATGGTGCAGTCGTCTTCTGAAAATGACAGCGCCAGAGGTTCGGGCGGACTTCTCGTGAACCCTCGTTTTCAAGAAGAAGGAGACTGCATGCCCCGTCGTTCGATCCTGTCCGCCGCCGAGCGCGAAAGCCTGCTGGCGTTGCCGGATACCAGGGACGAGTTGATCCGTCACTACACGTTCAGCGAAGCCGACCTCTCCCTCATCCGGCAGCGGCGCGGGCCGGCCAACCGGCTGGGCTTTGCGGTGCAACTTTGCTACCTGCGCTTTCCTGGCATCATTCTTGGCGTCGATCAGCCACCGTTCCCGCCGCTGGTGAGACTGGTCGCCGACCAACTCAAGGTTGGCGTCGAAAGCTGGCAAGACTACGGGCAGCGGGAGCAGACCCGGCGCGAGCATCTGGTGGAGCTGCAAACGGTATTCGGCTTCCAGACTTTCACCATGAGGCACTACCGGCAGGCTGTACACACCCTGACCGATTTGGCCATGCAGACCGACAAGGGCGTCGTGCTGGCCAGTGCCTTGATCGAACAGCTGCGGCAGCAGTCCATCATTTTGCCCGCGCTCAATGCCATTGAGCGAGCAAGCTCCGAAGCCATCACCCGCGCGACCCGGCGCATCTACGAGACCCTGTCCGATCCGCTGTCGGACGTACACCGGCATCGACTCGACGACCTGCTCAAGCGTCGCGATAACGGCAAGACGACCTGGCTGGCCTGGCTGCGCCTGTCGCCCGTCAAGCCGAACTCACGCCACATGCTCGAACACATCGAGCGCCTGAAAGCCTGGCAAGCGCTCGACCTGCCGCCCGGCATCGAACGGCTGGTGCACCAGAACCGGCTGCTCAAGATCGCCCGCGAGGGCGGTCAGATGACACCCGCCGACCTGGCGAGGTTCGAGCCGCAGCGGCGCTACGCCACCCTGGTGGCGCTCGCCGTCGAGGGCATGGCCACGGTCACCGACGAGATCATCGACCTGCACGACCGCATCCTGGGCAAGGTGTTCAGCGCCGCCAGGCACAAGCATCAGCAGCAGTTTCAGGCATCGGGCAAGGCGATCAACGCCAAGGTACGCCTGTACGGGCGCATCGGGCAGGCGCTCATCGACGCGAAGCAATCGGGCTCCGATCCCTTCGCCGCCATCGAGGCCGTGCTGTCCTGGGATGCCTTCGCCCATAGCGTCACCGAGGCGCAGAAGCTCGCGCAGCCCGAGGACTTCGATTTCCTGCCCCGCATCGGCGAGAACTACGCCACCCTGCGCCGCTACGCGCCGCAATTCCTCGACGTGCTCAAGCTGCGCGCCGCGCCCGCCGCCCAGGACCTGCTCGATGCCATCGGCGTGCTGCGCGGCATGAACGCCGACCACGCCCGCAAGGTGCCGCCCGCCGCGCCGACCGGCTTCATCAAGCCGCGCTGGCAGAGGCTGGTGATGACCGACGCCGGCGTCGACCGGCGCTATTACGAGCTGTGCGCGCTGTCGGAGCTGAAGAACGCGCTGCGCTCGGGCGACATCTGGGTGCAGGGCTCGCGCCAGTTCAAGGACTTCGAGGACTACCTGGTTCCACCCGAGAAGTTCGCCAGCCTCAAGCAGTCCAGTGATCTGCCGCTGGCCGTGGCCACCGACTGCGAGCAGTACCTGCACGAGCAGCTGACGCTGCTGGAATCCCAGCTCGCCACGGTCAACCGCATGGCGGCAGCCAATCAACTGCCCGACGCCATCATCACTGAGTCGGGCTTGAAGATCACGCCGCTGGATGCGGCGGTGCCCGACACCGCGCAGGCGCTGATCGACCAGACCGCAACGGTCCTGCCGCACGTCAAGATCACCGAACTGCTGCTGGAGGTGGACGAGTGGACGGGCTTCACCCGCCACTTCACGCACCTGAAATCGGGTGACCTGGCCAAGGACAAGCACCTGCTGCTGACCACGATCCTGGCCGACGCGATCAACCTGGGCCTGACCAAGATGGCAGAGTCCTGCCCCGGCACCACCTACGCCAAGCTGGCCTGGCTGCAAGCCTGGCATGTCCGTGACGAGACCTATTCGGCAGCCCTGGCCGAGCTGGTCAACGCCCAGTTCCAGCACCCGTTCGCCGGACACTGGGGCGACGGCACCACCTCATCGTCGGACGGCCAGAACTTCCGCACCGGCAGCAAGGCCGCCAGCACCGGGCACGTCAATCCGAAATACGGTAGCAGTCCGGGACGTACCTTCTACACCCACATCTCCGACCAGTACGCGCCCTTCCACACCAAGGTCGTCAACGTCGGCCTGCGCGACTCGACCTACGTGCTCGACGGGCTGCTGTACCACGAGTCCGACCTGCGCATCGAGGAGCACTACACCGACACGGCGGGCTTCACCGATCACGTCTTCGCGCTGATGCACCTGCTGGGCTTTCGCTTCGCGCCCCGCATCCGCGACCTGGGCGAGACCAAGCTCTACCTCCCGAAGGGCGAGGCCACCTACGACGCGCTGAAACCCATGATCGGCGGCACGCTCAACCTCAAGCAGATCCGCACCCACTGGGACGAGATCCTGCGGTTGGCCACCTCGATCCAGCAGGGCACGGTGACGGCCTCCCTGATGCTGCGCAAGCTCGGCAGCTACCCGCGCCAGAACGGCCTGGCTGTCGCGCTGCGCGAGCTCGGGCGCATCGAGCGCACGCTGTTCATCCTGGACTGGCTGCAAAGCGTCGAGCTGCGCCGCCGCGTCCACGCTGGGCTCAACAAGGGCGAGGCGCGCAACGCGCTCGCGCGCGCCGTGTTCTTCAACCGGCTGGGCGAGATCCGCGACCGCGGCTTCGAGCAGCAACGCTACCGAGCCAGCGGCCTCAACCTGGTGACGGCGGCCATCGTGCTGTGGAACACCGTCTACCTGGAGCGGGCCACGAAAGCCCTGAACGGCCATGGCCAAACTGTCGATGACACCCTGCTGCAGTACCTGTCGCCGCTGGGCTGGGAGCACATCAACCTGACGGGCGACTACCTCTGGCGCAGCAGCGCCAGGATCGGTGCGGGCAAGTTCAGGCCGCTGAGGCCGATGCCAGCGGCTTAGCGTGCTTTATTTTCCGTTTCCTGAAGCGACCCCAAACTCGACATCGCCACTCGACTGCACGCGCAAAAGCGCGGCGACAAGAACAAGCTGTATGCGCTGCACGCGCCCGAGGCAGAGTGCATCGCCAAGGGCAAAGCCAGAACGCCCTACGAGTTCGGCGTGAAAGTGTCCATCGCAGTGACGGCCAAAGAGGGCCTGGTGGTGGGCATGCGCTCCATGCCCGGCAACCCGTATGACGGCCACACGGTGGACAGCCAGCTCGAGCTGGTCGAGATCCTCACCGGCCACACACCCAAGATCGCGCTGGCCGACCGTGGCTACCGCGGTGTCGAGCCCGCGTGTTGGGCGCGACTGCTGATCAGTCATACGCGCAAGTTGCCCAAGCGGCTGAAGAAGCTGCTCAAGCGGCGTCAGGTGGTCGAGCCCATGATCGGACACATGAAGGCCGACGGCCTACTGGGCAAGAACTGGCTCAAGGGCGCGGGTGGCGACGCGCTGCACGCTCTGCTGTGCGGCGCCGGGCACAACTTGCGGATGATCCTGCGGCACCTGCGGGTGCTTTATTGCGCCTTGCTCGGACTGATCGCCATGACCGCCACGCTGGCCTTGCCGGCACCCACGTCAACATCGCCGCTCACCGCCTTGACTTCGCGCCGCTCCGCGCTGGCTCGCGGCTAAAACGAGTTGTTCAGGGCCGACTGGGTAGGAGTGGTCGGCAACGGGGCAAGTTAGCGATCGCGGTCGAGTGCCATCAAAGAATTGACCGACCTCTACCCGTGCTGGCCTGCACGCCCACAGTGTCTTCCATCATCCAGGGTGACCCGCCAGGGTCATGACAGTTAGCCCGATTCAACTGCGCCAGGTGCCCAGAAGGTCGGCAATTTCAACGAGCGCTGGGAAGCCCAGGTCCTGACGGACAAGCGTGCGGCGGTGCTCGATGCGTGCAAGCACTGCGGCAATGTCGAGTTCGCCCGTTTGGGGCCCGCTGGAGGAGCAGATCGAAGCACTGCGTGCCGCGAAAGTGGGCGGATGAAACGAGAGGTTAATGGCATCTCAAGACTCGGCGGTGAAGCCCACGCGTCTGACAACTTCCCACCACTTTTCATGTTGTTTTCGCAGGCTGGACGCCATGGCCTGCGGCGTTAAGCTGTGTGCTACCAAGCCCAGGGAGGCAAGAGCCTCCGCAACCGCCTTGCGATTGACGGCTTCGGCAACCATTTGATGAAGGCGTGAAACGGTTTGGGGCGAAACGCCTGATGGAGCAAAAAAGCCGAGCCACTGATCGCCAGCGGGGTAGTCTGCACCGAACTTTTGCTCTGCAAATGTGGGAGTGTCGGGCGTGAAGGGTGTTCGCTGCGGCCCAGAGGTTGCGATGATGCGCAATTTCCCCGCCTTTTGGAAAGACAAGAACGTCCCCGTAGGCGCAGCCATGCATGCAATCTGCCCACCGATCAGATCGGTAACTCCAGGCGCGGCGCCACGATAAGCCACGTGCCTGAGATAGACGCCAGCCTCCTTGGCTACCAGCGCCCCCAAGAGATGCAATGGTGTACCGGTACCGGGAGATCCGAAACTTGCGTGTTCAGGGTGCTCCTTGGCCCAGGCCAGGAAATCCCGGAGCCCACGCACGGAAGGCGGTACCAAGGGACCCAGCGCAAGGGCGTCAGTCGTAGTGGCTACGGTGGCTACGGGAGCCAGATCCGCGAACGGATCGTAGTCCAACTTGCTGTAGACGAAAGGGTACAAGGACAGCACGGCGTCTGGTGTGAACAACAAGGTGCTGCCATCGTCGACGGCTGCCTTGACGGCGGACACAGCTATCCGCCCACCCGCTCCGACACGGTTGTCAACGATCACGTTAACCCCGGGTTCCGTCACCGCCAATCCTTCTGCCACCCGGCGTGCAACCGCATCGACGACTCCTCCGGGTGGGAAGCCGTTGATGATCTTGAGTAATTTTGGTACCGGTTGGGCTTTGACGCTTCTTACAGTGCCGAGCGATAAGGTGGCAAATCCCGCGGCTTTCATCCACTCACGGCGTTTGATCATGGTGCCCCCCCTCTGCTCAAGACTGCGCGGTAAAACCAATTTTCTCAGCGACTGCTTGCCAGCGTTTGATGTCGTTTTTCAATCGATCGGACAAGCCTTCAGGCGAACTCCAACCAGCCTCCATGCCCATCATGGCGTAGACCTTGACCAGTTCCGGGTTTGCAACAGCCGACTTCATGGCAGCGCTGGCTTGCTGGACCGCTTGCGCGGGCGTGCCTGCGGGCATGAATACCCCGAACCACTCGGTCATCTCACTCAAGGCGATGTGGAGCTCCTTGAAGGTCGGGACGTTGGTCAGGAAACGAGAGCGGTTGGCGCCAGTCACGCCCAGCACCCGGATCTTGCCGGTCTTCATGTGAGGGAGGAACTCACCCAAGGGCGCGGCCACCGCCGGGATGTGCCCCCCCAACAGGTCCACAATCGCAGGCTGGGAACCGCGGAAGCCTGTCTGCACCATTTTCACGCCCAAAAGCCGCCCGAGCAGCTCGCCCAAGAAATGCGGTCCAGAGCCGGTGGCACCATGGCCAAACGTGGCAGAATCAGGGTTACTCTTGATCCAGGCCAAGTAGTCGTTGAGGCTACCAACCGATTCCGGGACAGCGGGCCCGATCGCAAACCCAACCTCGCTTGTCGAAACCATACCGACCGGCACAAAGTCCTTGACCGGGTCATATCCCAGATCTTTGTACGTGTGAGGGTATAGCGTCATCATGGATGCAGGCGTCAGCAGAAGTGTCGCGCCGTTTGGTGCCGCGGCCTTAACATGCTGGATCGCAATTCGACCACCCGCCCCCGTGCGGTTGTCGACGAGCACACTGGAAGCATAGGCACCGCGCATTCCCTCAGACAACCGGCGGGCAGCCATATCGGTCGCTCCGCCTGCGGCGAGTCCAATCACGATCGTGGCCACGCCAGGGCCGGATTGCGCCAAGCTCATGCCCGGAAGGCCCCCGATTCCAAGGGAGCCCAAAGTGCTCAGGGCTGCTCGTCGGGTCAGAATATGTTTCATAATCTTTCCCCTTACATTTTCACTATTGCTCATTGATACTTGTCACTGGGCAGGGCTACGAACTGTTTATTAGGGCGAAGGCGGCGTATTTTTCGTCAAGCCGAATCAGGTTGAGCAGCTGGCGCGGCGCGCCGAAATGCGTCCAACTCGCCGCAGGCCGCGTCCACTGCGCGGATCAGGGGGTAGGGCGTCAGGTCCACCTGGAAGCGGCGGGCGCTTTCCACCTGCGGCACCAGGTAGCAGTCGGCCAGCGTGGGTGTGTCGCCAAAGCTGTAGCGGCCGCGCTTCGGGTCGACCGCCAGCAGTGCTTCGTAGGCATCGAAACCGGCGCTGATCCAGGTGCCACACCAGGCGTTGATGGCGGCCTCGTCGGCGCCGAACGTCTTGCGCAGGTACTCCAGAATGCGGCGGTTGTTGATGGGGTGGATGTCGCAGCCCACGATGGCGGCCAGCGCGCGCACCCGTTGGCGGCCGTCGGCGTCGGCCGGCAGCAGCGCGGGCGTGGGGTACTGTTCCTCCAGCCATTCGATGATGGCCGGCGACTGGATCAGCACTTGCGCGCCCGTGTCCAGCGCGGGCACCAACTGCTGTGGGTTCAGCGCCTTGAAGGCGTCCTTTAGGTGCTCTTCCTTGCCCAGGTGCACGGCCAGGTACTCGTAGGGCACGCCCTTGAGGTTGAGCGCGATGCGCAGCCGGTGTGACGTGCCGCTGCGCCAGAAGTTGTACAGCTTCATCGCGTGCAGGCTCACTCGGCCGGGCCGACGGTCAGGCTGATCTCGGCAATGCCTTCCACACGGCCGATGATCTTGTCACCCGCCACCACGGCGCCCACGCCTTCGGGCGTGCCGGTGTAAATCAGGTCGCCGGGTTGCAAGTGGTAGTAGGTGGAGAGGTCGGCAATGATCTCGCGGACGTTCCAGATCAGCTTGTCCACGTTGGACGACTGTTTGGTCTGGCCGTTGACTTCCAGGGCGATCGCGCCCTGCTCCACCACCACGCCTTGCATCGGCACGATCTCGGAGCAGACCGAGCCTTCCTCGATGTCCTTGCCGGTGTCCCAGGGGCGGCCCTTGTCGCGTGCCACCAGTTGCAGGTCGCGCCGGGTCATGTCCAGGCCGGCGGCGTAGCCGTAAATCAACTCGTGCGCCTGGTCTTCGCTGACGCGGAAGCCGGGCTTGCCGATCGCCAGCACCAGCTCCATCTCGTAGTGGTAGTTGCTGGTGCGCGGCGGGTAGGCCACGGTCGCACCACTTTCCACCAGGGTTTGTGGCGATTTGGTGAAGTAGAACGCTTGTTCGACGCTTTTGTCGACCGGACGGCCCATTTCCACCGCGTGGGCGTGGTAGTTGCGGCCGACGCAGAAGATGCGGTTGATGGGGAAGCGCTCGGTCTTGCCACGAACGGGCAGAGACTGGACGGGAGGCGGGTTCCAGAGGTAGTTGCTCACTTGCTTTCCTGTTGTGTGGTGCTTCGCGGCGGCTCAGCCGCGGTTTTCAAAGACGCCCAGCTTGCGGTGCAGGGGCGATTCGTCGGCCATGAAGATGAAGGACGGCTGGTCGGCTGAGAGGTTTTTCAGCGTCACCTCGGTGTAGCCGGGGGCGCAGCAGGTATCGGCTTCCCTCAGGGCGAAGGTGGACTCGGCGATGCGCGCCTCGCTGCGGCCTTCGATCTGGTGGAACACCACGGCGGGCGAACGCACGGGCAGGCGCAGGGTCTGGCCGGGCTTGAGCATCAGGGCGTAGAAGCCCAGGATGTTCTCGGCGTCGTCACCCGTTTCGGGGTTGACGTAGGTGACCTGCACGCATTCCTGCTCAGGCTGGTCGGCCGCCAGCGACAGCAGGGCGGCACGGGTGTCGGCCCAAGGGTAGCGCAAGAGAGGATAGCGCTTGTCGCTGCGCTGGAACACGGGGGTTGGCACCACGCCCGCACGGGTCCAGGCGCAGTCGCCCCGGCCGGGGTCGACCTGCTGGCGCTCGCCGTCGATGTGGTAGCTGGCCTCCATGTAGTACACCAGCGGCAGGTCCAGCACATCGAGCCACACCACGGGCTCGTTGCCGTCGTGGCCGTGCTCGTGCCACAGGCCGGTGGGCGTGAGGATGAGGTCACCCCGGCTCATGGGGCACTTCTCGCCATCCACGGTGGTGTAGGCGCCCTCGCCCTCCACGATCATGCGCACCGCGTTGGGGGTGTGGCGGTGGCTGGGCGCCCACTCGCCGGGCAGCAGCAACTGCATGCCCAGGTATATGGCGGCGCTGGCTTGCATCTTCTCCAGGCCGTGGCCGGGGTTGGCCAGCACCAGCACGCGGCGCTCGGCCTTCTCAATGGGGGTCAGCTCACCGGCCTTGAGCAGCAGCGGCTTGAGCGTCTGGTAGGACCAGTAAGTCGGCTGCGTCTGGCGGGTCGGGACATTGGGCGGCAGCACCGCGCGTAGGCTGGGCCATAGCGGCACCAGGTTAAGTTGTTTGAGTTCGTCTCGGTAGTCCTGCGGCAGGTCTTCCAGTCGGCCAAGTTCGTGACTCATGGTGATACGCTCCTCTTCATCAAGCATGTGGATAGGGGAAGCCGATATCCCTCACGCTTCGATCAGACCAAAGCAAGTATCGGCAATTTCTGAATCCGACCGCAGTCGGAAAAAGGGGCTCGTAATCTGTGTGCATCGAAATTTGATCGAGGCCGCTGCCCACGGCTGCCCCGCGGCATGGCTGGCCGCTCATGGAGGCTGGCCATGCTTTATTTATTTCTCTAAAAAAATCAGATCAAACCTTCAGCCGACAATGTGGCCCGGACTGCTGGACGTTCAGCCACGCGGTTGAGGTAGCCTTGCAGGCCGGGCCAAGGCGAAAGGTCCACATTCACGTAAGCCCCCCAGCCAAGCACAGTAAACAAGTAGGCGTCCACCACGGAAAAGTCGTTCCCCATGGCCCAAACCTTGTCACCGAGCATCTGCTCGGTATGGGCAAGACGGCTTTCCAATTGGGCCTTGATGACTGGCTTGGCATCCTGTGGAAACACCGGGCTGAACAGCGCTACGAAGCTTTTATGCAATTCGGTGGAGATGAAATTCAGCCATTCCATCAGTCGGTAACGCTCCAGCGAGCCAGCTGCCGGTGCCAGGCATTTTTCTGGCACACGGTCAGCGAGGTATTGAACGATGGCCGGCCCTTCGGTGAGCACCTGCCCATCATCCATTTGCAAAGCGGGGACACTGCCCACGGGATTGACGGTCTTGTAATCAACACCAGTCTCAGTCACCTTGGTGCCGAGATCAACCTTTTCTAGCTGAAAGTCAAATCCACCTTCACGAAGGATGATGTGAGGCGACAATGAACATGCGCCGGGGCTGTAATAAAGCTTCATGAGACTCCTTAAAATCAAGGCGTGGTTGAAAAATCAGAAAAATCGATGCACTGAGAATTTATGGTTGCGTTTCCTTTTGCAACCTGCTCTCAAGCATGAAAAGGCGGTCATTTCCCCACCACATTTGATCATCCCAAAACACGGTGGGAACCCCGAAAACCTTTCGGTCAATGGCCGCCTGCGTCTCTTCGTCGTATGCCTTGGCGGCATTTTCGCTGTTCAAAAAATCTTCAAATTCACCGAGATCCCAGTTTAGCTTGTCGCATACCTCAGCCAGCAAGCTATCAGCATCCAGTGCCCACCCTTTCCCCCAAGCCGAATCGAAAACAAGGCGAACATATTCAGCGGCTCGCTCCCTGGCTGCCGGGTAATACAGTCCGGCATTCACCCGGCGGCTGTTGAAGTTAGGGGGGAAAACCAACGGAATCCTATAGAGATCGGCCCATCGCTGCAAATCCACCTTTAAGTAGTCAAGCTTGACCTTGAGATCCCGATTGGACGGCCCGATGTTGCCAATGGCCGTCTTTGCTCGCGCCAAATCAATGGCGTGATACTGGATGGAGAATCCATAACGCCCGGCGAGCACCGACAAACGGTGGTTTGCCAGGTACGAAAAGGGGCTCAAAAAATCGAAATAAAAATCAACCATCATGCTCAGGCTCTCCCAAAAAAAGACGGCAGAAATGTGGAGCTGCTTCAGGGCAAGCGCCACATCCCGCGCTCTTGGCGCTTTTACGGCGTACTCGCATATTTGATACTCGCCGATTCCTCCAATCCAGAGGACGCCCAGATCAGCCAGCTTTGCTGATCGGAGATATCTGACTCAGGACCTGGCCTCGCCTCACTTCTTTTTCGAGCCGGTTGCCGTTTTGGTTTTCTTCAATTCCTCGGCGTACTTGGTATGCAGTGCGGCCCAGGCGTTGCCTGATTTTCGGGCACCTGCAAGGTATTCATCTGGTACCAGCGTATAGGGTGGCCGGCACGGCCCCGCTTTGAGCCAACCCGCCTCGTCCATTCGTGCTTTTTCGAGACCAATGTTGTATTTCGAGAATTCCGAGAAATCGCCGCGTGGAAACAGTGTGGCGTCGGCAGCGCGCATGTCATCTGAAATGGCCTTGGCCTTGGTCCAGTCACCGGTCGTCTTGGCCTGTGTCACCGCATCACGAAGCATGAGGGCAGTCGCTGGACCGCACATGGAGCCGCTGGACCAGAAGGCGGTCATGCGCTCAGGATTGATTCGGGCCGCAGCGTAATAGTCATCCTCATGCGGAAGGAAGCGAATATTTGGAGCCAATTTCAGATCCAAGTCCAGCATTCCGATGCCCAAGTACTTGGCTGTGACAACCTGCGGGATTTTGGACATTTCGGCCCAAAACGGGCGAGGAAAATCAAATTTGAAAGCCTCCGGGTTGGCGTAGACAGCGATGGCTGCATCTGGCACCGCTTCCGCCACATCGCGATAAAACTGCACGGCGGTGGGCAGATCCATCTTCACCCACATCGGCACGCCGAGCATGGTTCCTTGGGCACCAATGTCCATCACTTCGCGGGTCTGGCGTATAACTTCACGGGTATTCAAGGCTGTTGTGCCGCAGAAGTAGGGCACTCGACCACGGGCGGTTTCGACGACCGTTGAAACAAAATCCCGCTTCTCTTCCCACGTCAGCGTCGCGCATTCACCAAAAGTGCCGTGGCTTAGAATGCCATTGACCCCGGCCGCTATCAACTCCTCGACGATCCGGGCCGTCTCGTCGAGATCAACCGTGTGCGTGCTGCGCCAGTCCGAAGCATCCGGAGTGGAGGGGGTCGGCATAATGACCCATGCGCCTTGAATATCCTCTGCAGTCAGGCGCGTCGCTTTGCTGGTCTTTCTTGTCATTCAAATATCCTTTAAAAATGGTGGTGTAAATAGAACTTGGGAATCAAAGTGGGCCGATCAAAATCTCCGACCAATCGCAATCGAGGTCAACAACGGATTCAATGTTACGCGGGCCGTGGCGACTTGCGGGCCAAGAAACCCAGATGCATCTGTTTTCAAATAAAGTTTGCGGAGATCAAAGCTGACAAACCAGTCGCGGTTGATGTCGGCTTCCGCGCCGATGTGGAGCACAGGTGCCCACGCATGATCTGCATCGAATGAGGTCAGATTGGCATCTTTGCTTTTCAGAATTCGGGTGTAGTTGATCCCCGCCCCCACGTACGGGCGAACCAATCCCATCTGTGGCAGGTTGTAGGTCGCCGACAAAACTGCAGGAGCATATTGGACACGGCCCAGCAAAATCGGAGGCAGCGTGCCTGCGCCCGTCACTTTTGTGGTGGGTGGAATGCCAACAATTAATCGCGCGTTCCAGTTATCGTTAATGATGTAACCGAAGTCAAATGTCAAAGCGTTGTTGTCACTGGCGTCAGCGCTTCCACCCGGCACCCTTGTTCCGTCAATCGAAACTTTGGCGCTCGCATCGAAGGCTATGTTGGTGGCGCCGATGCGATATGACCAACGGGAATCCTCGGCATATGCGGTGCTGAGCATCAGCATCCCAAGTCCTGCGAGGGAAATGGCTTCTTTGATCATCATTGTCTCCTTTTTTTTATATGGAACTGAATGGGGAAAACAGATGCGATCGATTTCGCATCTGTTACATGGCTAGCTCAGTTTGACGTCCAATCCATAACCGGTGGCCTCGATGGCGTGACCGAAAATGTCGCCGACGTAATATTCCGATTCAGCAATGGCGGGGGCGCCTCGCCACCCAGGTTCGATCAGCCAGCCGGAAGGTGTTGCCCCGTAGAACGTCAGCGCCTTATCGTTGGAATGGATGCCCAATTGCAAGGCAATGTCAATCTTTTCCTTCGTGAAAAGCTGGTGTGTGTAACCCAAATCTTCGATATGAGTGTATTCAATCATCAGATGATTGAGGCGCTTGGCCGCAGGCATTGCACCGAAAGCGATGGAATGATCGCGAGCATTGCAATGCATGAACGTCAACTCAGCCGTCATGCCGTTGGGCAAAGGAAGGCGGTACTCGACATCTCCACGAAATCCCAGCAAGCTATAGAACTTACGTGCCGCTTCAACATCGTTCTGACGCACGATGCAGTGGCCCAGGCCCTGATCACCGGTTAGAAATTTCCCGTGCAAGGGACGACCGGGATGGAAGGGGTTGTTCAGGTCAATCCGAGGTCCCCAGAAAATCTCGGTCGGGTTGCCCCCCGGATCTTCTGTCTTCATCAGGCCCAGTACCATCCGTTCTTGTGCTTCGGCTTTGTCGCACACGCGGACTTTGTAGCCTGCGTCCACGAGCTTTTGACCCAATGCCTCGAATTCCGGTTGACCGGCGACACGCCAGCCCAGGTATTCAAGGTCATCTTGACCGTTGTGATGAACCACGATCCGGTGGTGCCAATTGTCCATTCGCAGATAGAAGCGATCCTTGTCACCCTCATCGAGGACTTGAAGTCCCAGCATGTTTGCGGCAAAGGATTTCCACGCTGCAGGATCCTTGACCGAAATGCCCATGTACCCCAATTCAATGACAGTTGCTGGCTTGTTCATGGTTTAACTCCTTTGTTGCTTCAGCTTAGAAGGGATACTGCTGCTCGAATGGTTCAATGGTTAGCCATTTGAGTTCCGTGAACTCGTCGATCACCGCGCGTCCGTCGAAGCGGCCATAACCGGTGGCCTTTGTTCCGCCATAAGGCGCCTGAGCCTCGTTCTGTACGGTGGACCCGTTGATATGGACCGAGCCGTATTCGATCGCCATGCCCACGCGCAGAGCCCGGTTCACGTCCCGGCCAAACACGCCCGATGACAGGCCATAGACGCTGTCATTGGCAATGCGGATGGCGTCTGCTTCGCCCTTGCAACGGATAACCACGGTGATGGGACCGAAGGTTTCCTCATCGTAGATCTGCATGTCGGCTGTCACGTGGTCCAGGATCGTGGCGGGCATGACCGCACCCTCGGCCATACCACCGCACACGACCTTGGCACCCTTGTCGATGGCATCTTTCAACAGGCCATTGATCCGGTCCCCCGAGTTGGACGACACCATCGGACCAATGACGCAGTCCCCGGTCACGCACGGATCGCCTGCACTCAACTTCTTGGTTTTCTCGACGAACTTCGCGACAAATTCGTCCGCGATCTTCTCGTCGACCACCAGGCGTTCGGTGGACATGCAGATCTGGCCTTGGAACAGGAAACTGCCAAACACCGCTGCCTTGACCGCCGCGTCGATGTCCGCGTCGTCCAGAACGATCAGCGGGGACTTGCCACCCAACTCCAGCAAGCAGCGCTTGAGATGTTGGGCCGCTTTCTGGGCGATGATGCGCCCCACGCGAGTGGAGCCCGTAAAGTTGATGCGACGAATCTCTTTAGACGAAATCAGCGCATCGGCGATATCGGGCGAGCGGTCCGGGGAGGAGTTCAGATAGTTGAGCACGCCAGCAGGCAGGCCGGCCTCCTGCAGGCACTTCGCGATCAACGCGTGCGTGCCGGGGCTGAACTCGGAGCCTTTGAACACCACGGTATTGCCGCAGACCAACGGATACGCGATGGCCCGCGCCGCGAGCACTGCGGTGCCGTTCCATGGCGCGATACTCAAGATGGGGCCGACAGGCTGACGCAGCGTCATTGACAGGGTGTCAGGCTTGTCCGTCGGAATGGTTTCGCCTTGAATTTGGGTGGCCAGTGAGGCGGCTTCCCGGAACACATTGGCCGACAGGTGCACGTTGAACCCCGCCCACAGCGCGGAGGCTCCCACTTCCTTGGCCATCACTTCGATGAACTCGGGCGTTTTGCTCTCCATGACGTCTGCCACCTTCAAAAGAAGGCGCCGCCGCTCCGAGGGTCCGACGGCCTTCCAGGACTTGAACGCCTCTTGAGCGGCTCGAGCCGCATTGACCGCATCGTCCACCGTGGCGTTCGCGCATTGGGTCACGACCTCGCCACTGACAGGGTGCTTGCGATCGAATGACTTTTTGTCACTCGAAGCGCTCCAGGTGTTGTTGATGAACAATTTCGTCTTCATGGGTTGTCTCCTGGGAATGGGGTTGAAAAATCTGATTTGATTGAAAATTCACTTTCGGCCGAGCGCCATGCCGCCATCAATGCCGATTACGGTGCCAGTGATGAACTTCCCTTGTTCCCGGGAGGCCAGCAAAAGATACGGTGCCACCACGTCCTCGGGCCTTGCCGCGAACCCCAGGGGAGTCAGGCCTTTGATCATGTCATCGATGCCGGGCATGTCTTTCATTTTGGTTTTGTCGAAGCCAGCGCTTGCCGGGCCAGCCAAAGAAGTGACCGCGCCACCTGGCGCAACGCCATTGACCCGGATGTGCGGAGCCAATTCGTAGGCCAAAGCCTTGACCATGCCCAGCACCGCATGTTTGCTGGCCATGTAGCAAGAACCGCCGCCACCGACCGCATAGGAAGAAACGGAAGCCGTCACCACCACCGATCCGTTCGTCTTTTTGAGTTCCGGCAAGGCCGCGCTGATGCCGCTGAAATGGCTTTTGACGTTGATGTCAAATATCTCGTCGAAACTGCCCGAGAATTTCTCCCAAGGCTCATCGATGCTCAGCATGTAATCCCATATCCCGGCATTTCCGATGAAGCAATCCAGGCGCCCGAACTTGGCAACCGCCTTGTTGACCAGCTTTTCATTGGTGGCGTGATCACGAACATCGCCCGCTACGATCTCAATGGCATCTTTGAATTCACTGCGAAGGCCCGCCTCTTGTTCCTCGTTGCGAACAAGTGCGGACACGCAATAGCCAGCTGCTTTGAAGGATCGAACCAGTTCCAGCCCGATGCCTGAACCGGCGCCAGTGATGGCAACAACTTGCTGTGTGTTCATGTCAATAAATTTCCGTTAAAAATAATCACGAATGCCCGCCATCCAGGCAGGCATCCCCAGGGCTCACAGGAAGATCATCAGGTTGTGGGTTTGGAGAATGCGCTCCGGGTAGTCCACAAGACGTTCCACCAGTTGGATGCCACCACCTTCGTTACGTTTCCATTTGTCTTCTCGCGTTGCATAGAACACGTCAACCTGGTTTCCGCGCCTGGCGCGGTGGAGAATGAGGTTGGAGCGGACATGCAGCAGATCCGGTGCACCCGTGTCCTTGGCTGCCATGACATTGGTGACGAAGCGAGTGAAACGCATCTTCGGGCTGTTGGCCCAATTCTGCGGGTCGAGCTGATGCTCAACTCGAACTTTCAGTTGCTGATAGTTCTCGTTGTAGATGTTCACCGCATCATTCAGTTGGTATCGACGCTCGGAAGTGGAGCGAAGTTCTCGCGAGATCACCTGGTATTTGATCTCGGGGGCAACGCAGTGTTCAAGCCAGGCTTTGTAGGCCTGAATGTCCAGCAGGTGCGCTTCGCGGGTCAGGAGCGTGTTGACTTCTTGCAGTAGTGCATCATCTTGTACGATGAAGAAACGGTGAAATTCTTCGGCGTCGTGCGCGGAGACCAGCTTGTCTTCCTGGGTATTGATCATCATGATTGGCTCCTGGATTAGCGATCAGTCGTCTTGGTGAGTTCGGTGTGCCAATTTCGGGAGGTGTTTTCGAACTCGGCCCAATTGGAGCTGCTGATGTGAGCCTGGTAGGCACGGTAGAATCCGCGATAGCTGGTTTCGCCGACTGCCGATTTGCCAACGACGCCCGGATAGCATTCGTCGCCGTAGACGTCCTTGCCGAAACCCAAATTGGCAATCAGATCACTGTTGCTGGATTGGTATTTCTTGGCATTTTGCGACGCCGTCTCCATGTTGTCGTTGTCGTCGCTTTCCCAGAATCCTGCTGGTCCGAAAGTGCGCTGAACCGCGTCAGCCAAGCGACGCTTTAAGTCCTCAGGCATGTCTTTTTCTACGGCGGCATACGTCCAAACCTCGGTCGTGTTTTCATCGATCGGGTTCCAGACCTTGAAGACACCGGAGCAGGTCAAAATGCTGTTGTTCGGGAAAACCGTGCAGTTCAGATGGCTGCGGTAAATCCGCGCCCGGACATCGCCGATTTCCTTGGCGAGCTTTTCCTGTTTTGCGCCGCCGAATGCCATCATTTCGGGAACCAGATCAGCGCTGTGGATACCGGAGTAGCCGTCCCACAATACGCCCATTCCACTGCCATACTTGCTGGTCATTTGCAAGCCCGCGCCTTCGGGTGGAAGCATAGCGTTGCCCGCAAGAGAAGTAAATATCGACTGCCCTGTGCGCAAAGACGATGCGTGCGTCCAACCAACGTGGTAGGCGTCACCTACAAAGTTTTCCGCAGGAGCCTTCCAGTTGGCCTTGATCACCACTTTGCCGGGGGGGCCTACAAGTTCCAGGCCACCAGAGTGCTTGAAGATGGGTTCCAGGTACCAGGCTGCATCACCCAGATAATCGATGAGCGGGGGAGCTTCTGCATCAAAACAGCCATAGATAAAGCCATGAAAGCTTTCGATGCGGGGGACTTCTTTCAAGCCCAGGCATTTCTTTTTGATCGCATCGCCGTACAACTCTTTTTCAAAGGGAACGCTTTGCAGTTCGCCGTTGGAGCCAAAGCCCCAGCCGTGGTAACTGCACACAAAGCCTTTCGCATTTCCGGCTTCAGCGTGAACTAGTGTCTTGCCCCGGTGACGGCAAACATTCAAAAAGGCTCGCACCGAGCCATCGTTCTGGCGGGAGACGATGACTTCATCGACACCCATTTTGGCTGTGACATAGTCGCCGGGGGAGGGAATCAAGCTGTCATGGGTCAGAAAAAGCCAGTTTCGCGCGAAGATGGTCTTCAATTCGTGCTGGAAAAGTTCTTTGTCGCCATGAATCAGGTGCTTTTGCGTCAGCCCTGCTTCACTCACCAAATTTTCATAAATCATGATTAATGTCTCCGTTTTTTGGCTAATGGGTGGATTGGATGGTTTGGTTGATTGGTCCGAATTCAGCCTCCTGATTGAAAGTAGTCTTACTCCATTTTGAGCATCACGCGCATGTTTTCAATTTTGACGGGGTAGGTTTTGATGTCCTTTGTCAGGGGGGTGCACAAGGCTTTGCCTGTGCAGACATCAAATCGACCTTGGTGCAGAGGGCATTCAATTTCCCGGCCTTCGAGAAAGCCATCGCTCATGCGCGCACCGCCGTGCGTGCACAGGTTATCGGTGGCATAAATCTCCCCCTCGACCTCGTAGAGCGCAATTTCCTTGCCGTTAACTTTGACGCCGACCACATCGCCTTCAGGGATGTCGTCAAGACAAGCTGCATCAATCCAGTTCTGAGTCATGTGCGTCGCCTCAGATTGGATAGATCACAGAGTTGGGGATCATTTCGCTGTCGTAAACGCACAGGCGCGACTTCAGCTTGAGGCCCTCGGGCGTGCGCACGATCACGTCTCGGTAATAGCCGGCGTTGAAAATCGTGGAATCGCCGTCGTACTTGGTGCGAATCACGGCATAGCTGGCTTCGGCGGTGATGCGCTCGCCATCCGCATCACGCTCCACCGACAGCACGCGCGGCGTGCTTACGATGTGGCGCTGGTAGTAGGGGTCGTGGTACATGGTTTCCTTGACACCGTACACTCGGTCACGGATCATGGCCTTGCTCTCCAGCGCCAGCAGACACAGCGGCAGGCCCTGCTCAAAGTTCTCGCGCGGCTGCAGGCGGTAGGTGCCGGTCTCGATGAAGAAATCAGGCCACTTCTCCCAATTGGCGGAGTCGCAGACCATGGCGTAGTCGCTGTACAGGTTCAGCAGTTCGAAATAGGTTTTGAAGTCGACCATGTTTATTCCCCCATCACCTTGCGCCAGTAGTCGTACATGCCGCGGATCAGCGTCTCGGTGACCATGTGGTCCGTGTCGCCGATTTCGTGACCGCCCATCTCGATCACGGTGCGGTGCGTCGGTTTTTGCTCAAAGCCTTCCTGCGACCACTCGATCACCTCGCCGTCATCGGCCGACACGAAGCCCGCCGGCCCGAACAGGTTGGCCTGGATCAGGCGGCGCTGGGTCCACTCCTCGTTGTCGTCCTCGAAGCCGAAGTGGGTCCAGACGAAGTCGAAGGAGCCGTGGCCGTTGGGCTGGATGTGGCGGGTCGATACGCTGTTGACCTGCTGCTGGATGATCACGCTGGGGAAGATCGTGGTCATCACCGCAGTCGGACCGCCCCACCAGGGCTCGGGCACGATGTCGAGCAGGCGCGGGTCGTTCACCTTCATCTGTTCCTTGAAGCTGTCCACGCCGGACACGACCTCCTCGTTCTTGCCGCCCTGACCGCGCGTGGAGATCATCGCGGCGTGGCGGAACTTGGCGTCCATCTTCAGTTCCGACTTGTTGTCGGCGCGCCAGAGCCCGAAGGTCGAGAACCAGGTGTGCAGCAGGCCCGGGTGGTAGGGGTCCTTGATGTTCTCCTGCATCAGCTTCCAGTTGCCCGGGATGCGCTGGCGGCGGTAGCCCAGGATCTTGAGCTTGCGGCCATTGAAGACGCGATCGAAGTAGTGCAGGATGGTTGGGCCCAGGAAGTCCTCGAAAGGCTCGACATCGTGGTCGAAAGAGGCAAACACTGCACCGCCTCGGGCGGCCACCTTGAGCTTGGTCAGGCCGTGTTCTTCGAGTTTGAAGTCCTTGGGCATGCCGCCGTTGACCTTGCCGTCCTGCTTGACGCCACGGCGGAAGGGCACGCCCTGCAGGTCACCCTTGAGGCTGTAGTTCCACTGGTGGTAGGGGCAGAAGAAGTCCTTGGCGTTGCCGTGGCGCTCGCGGCAAAAGCGCATGCCACGGTGGGCGCAGACGTTCTCCACCACGTTGATGCCGCCATCCGGATCACGCACCATGATGACCGAGCGCTCACCGATCACCGTTCGCTTGAAGTCGCCTGGATTCGGAATCTCGGCTTCCAGGCCTACATAGCACCAGTGGTTTGCATAGAACAGGCGCTCCAATTCGCGCTTGTACAGGTCTTCGCGGGTGTAGGCCCAGAAGGGAACGCGGCTGCTGCCGTCGCCCGGCCATTTCGGATCTTGGGGAAACACGGGTTTTAATCGTTGGGGTTCACTCATGGCTTGGTATCCTTGGGTTGAATTGGGTTCGCATGGTGCCTTCGCTCAGACGCCGCTGGGATAGAACGCATCGGCATGGATGTGCCCGGGTACTATGCCTAGGCGAGCAACGAGCAGGTTCAGGGCCTCGACCATGGCCGGAGCGCCACACAGGTAGGCGCGCCATCCCGCCAAATTGGGCAAGTCACGGCCGATCAGATCGGTGACCAGGCCGGATCGACGACCAGGGCCGGCAGGGCCTGTTGCAACAACGACATTCACCTTGAGATTCGGAAACCTTGCAGCCAATGCGTGAAGGCGTTCCTCGTCATAGATGTCCTGCTCGCTCCGCACACCGAAGTACAGATGGATGGGGTTGCTCATCCCGCTTTCCAGTGCGCCTCGAACGATCGAAAGGACGGGCGCCAGACCTGTTCCACCCCCCACACAAAGCATGGGGCCGGTGTGCGTGCGCCGCAGATAGGCCGTTCCGAGGGGGCCGCTGATCCGCACCGAAGCGCCTACGGACAGTTCATTGAAAACGTAGTTGCTGACATGCCCGCCCGGAACCGCGCGAATCTGAAACTCCATTTCCGCATCGCTAGGCAGCCCGGCCATCGAATAGGGGCGGACGCATTCGGGCGTAAACTGCACCGTTGCGTACTGGCCGGGGCTGAACTCAAGCGGCTTGGCCAGTTTGATGCGCAGGCGCCGGATGTCATGGGTGGCCTCGTCTATCGCTGTGACCGTCCCCTTGACGATGCGCGCCGGGTGAACCACGATCTCGTCAGATTCAGGGATCTCAATCGTGCAGTTTTCGATCAGTACCGCCTGACAGGCCAGAACGTAGGTTCCCTTTCCTGCCTGCGGGCGCCCTGTCTCGGGGCCGTTATCGCGAAGATGGCCGGCAATCACACGGCAACGGCAAGTGCCGCAGCGGCCCGACATGCAGCTATAAGAAATGGGGACCTCGTTGGACCTGAGCACGTCAAGCAGGGTGCTGCCGGTCTCCGCGTTCAGATGCAAATTGAGGGGTTCTACTACCAGTTCCATGCAAGCTCTTTTTCAGTTGTCTCCGAATGGCTGCGATTCTGGCCCGTCGATCGGTATAGCGCCATAGATCAAATCTGATAGTTAAAATCACCAGCATGAATAATGGTGAGACATCATGGATCTGCGCGACATCGACTTGAATCTGCTGGTGGTCTTCAAACAGCTACTGCTCGACCGGAGCGTATCGACGGTCGGCGAAAAACTGGGGCTGACGCAGCCTGCCGTCAGTAATTCACTTAAACGGCTGCGTGCGGCGCTAAAGGACGATTTGTTCTTGCGCACGTCAAAAGGCATGGAGCCGACACCGTATGCACTGCATCTTGCGGAGCCCGTGGTCTATGCGCTCAACACGCTGCAGACGGCGCTGACGACCCGTGACTCGTTCGACCCGCTTATCAGCACGCGCACCTTCAACTTGGCCATGACCGACATCGGCGAGATGTACTTCATGCCTCCACTGATGGAAGCGCTTGCGCAACGAGCTCCTCATATCCAGATCAGCACGCTGCGCCCGAATGCAGGCAATCTGAAGGAGGATATGGAGTCGGGTGCGGTCGATCTTGCCTTGGGTCTTCTGCCAGAGCTACAGACCGGATTCTTTCAGCGGCGCCTCTTTCGCCACCGCTACGTATGCATGTTCCGCAAGGACCATCCAAGCGCCAAATCCCCCATGAGCCTGAGGCAGTTCAGTGAATTGGAGCATGTCGGCGTGGTCGCACTCAACACCGGACACGGTGAGGTCGATGGCCTGCTTGAACGCGCAGGCATCAAAAGGCGCATGCGACTGGTGGTGCCGCATTTCATTGCGGTCGGCCCCATTCTGCACAGCACCGACCTTATCGCGACCGTGCCGCAACGTTTTGCCGTTCGCTGCGAAGTGCCTTTTGGTCTGACGACATCCCCGCACCCGGCCAAGCTGCCTGACATCGCCATCAACCTGTTTTGGCATGCCAAGTACAACCGGGATCCGGGCAACATGTGGCTACGTCAGTTGTTCGTCGAGCTTTTCTCTGAAGCATAAGCGTCCAGCAAGCCCATATTGACTGCCGCGGGCGGCCATAGCTGAGAATCAGGATGTCGGTGGTCTGCCAACCGATGCGGCAGCAGTTCTTCCATGCGACTGGCCTTGTGCGTAGGCAGCCGGGTCAGAACTGCCTTCACCCGCCAGTTTGAACACCGCCACCGTCTGCACCAGCTCCTCGGACTGGCCCTTCAGGCTGGAGGCCGCCGCGGCCATCTGCTCGACCAGCGCCGCATTCTGCTGCGTGACCTGGTCCATATTGGTGACGGCCTCACCCACCTGCGCTACTCCCTGGCTCTGCTCGGTGCTGGCCGCGCTGATCTCGCCCATGATGTCGGTCACGCGCCGGATACTGTCCACGACCTCTTTCATGGTGGCGCCGACCCGGTCCACCAGGGCGCTGCCTTGCTCGACCCGGCCCACGCTGTCGCTGATCAGGGTCTTGATTTCCTTGGCAGCCTCGGCGCTGCGCTGGGCCAGGCTGCGCACTTCGGCGGCCACCACGGCAAAGCCGCGACCGTGTTCACCCGCTCTGGCGGCCTCGACCGCGGCATTCAGGGCCAGGATATTGGTCTGGAAGGCGATGCCGTCAATGACGCCGATGATGTCGGCTATCTTGCGTGAGCTTTCGTTGATGCCGGTCATGGTGTTGACCACCTGGGCCACAGCTTCGCCGCCTTGGACGGCCACGGCGCTGGCGCTTTGCGCGAGCTGGTTGGCATGGCGCGCGTTGTCGGCGTTCTGGCGCACGGTGGAGCTCAGCTCCTCCATGCTGGCGGCGGTTTCTTCCAGGGCGCTGGCCTGGCTTTCGGTGCGCGCCGACAGGTCGTGGTTGCCCTGGGCAATCTCGGAACTGGCCGCCTCCAGGCTCTCGGCGTTCTGGCGCACATGGGCCACCATGCTGGAAAGGCTGCCCTGCATGTCCGCCAGGGCGGTTATCAATTGGCCGACTTCGTCGTTCGAACGCGTCACGATCTGCCCCGTGAGGTCGCCCTGGGCAATCTGGCCCGCCAGCCGCAGCGCCTCCTCCAGCGGCCCGAGCACCGCTTTGCGGATCGCCCAAAAGGAGGCCAGCAGCACCAGACCGCCCAGCAGGTTGATGCTGAAGACAAGCGCCTTGATGAAGCCGACCGCCTCGGCCACTAGCGGGGCGAAACGTTCGGAGCCATCTTGCACCACCGCCATGTCGGGTCGCAGCCGCTCGACCAGTGCCGGGCTCACGGTGCTGCCAGGTTCGAGCTCGATGATTTTCTTCATGCGCTCCAGGTCGCCAATGTCCTTGCTCGGCAAGTCAAGAACGCCACCAAAGCCGAACAAGCGGAACAACCCCTGCTCGACCTTGAACAACTCCACATCGACCTGCGCGGCAAGCCACTGCCCGTGCTTGATCGGCTTGAGCAGCAGGTCCTTGCCAACCGCCGGGGCCGTGTCACCCGAGCTTGCCCGCTGCATGGCGAGTGCCATCTGCATGACAGCCGCAAGATGTTCCCGCTCCAGGTGGTGGAAGCGCCCCGGCGGCCACCCAAACTCCCCCACTGATGGCCACCTCAAACTCCCCCACCTGAGTTGATCGGGGACAGGGGGTAAACGCCGGCGCCGCTGGCACCTGTTGGCAGGACAGTAGTTCTGGTCTTCCCCGAGGGGAGGCCAAGGAGTGAATGTCTTGAAACCCAACCAACGGGCCACCGTCTACACGCTGCTCGAGCGTGGCAGCACCCAGCGCGAGATCGCGCGCATCACCGGAATCGACCGCAAGACCGTCAGGAGTTACCAACGTCGCCGGCAGGCCGAGCAGTCAAATTCCCCCGGGGTGGCCACCGGCCCTGATGCCATGGCCGCTCACGTGGCCGCGCAAATTCCCCCACCCTGGCCACCGGCTCCCACGTCAGTGGCCGCCTCCCTATGCGAGCCGTACCGCGACTTCATCGAGGCCCAACTGCGTCTCAAGCGCAACGCCACGGCCATCTACCAGGACCTGGTCGATGTCCACGGCTTTGCCGGCCAGTACAACTCGGTCAAACGCTTCGTGGCCCGGCTGCGTCACAAGGAGCCCGAACAATTCGACCGCCTGTCCTTCCTGCCCGCAGAGGAGATGCAGGTGGACTACGGTGAGGGTGCACCCACCCGGGTGCCGGGCAGCAACCGGTACCGCAAACCGCGCCTGTTCGTGGCCACGCTGCGCTACTCGCGGGCCAGCTTTCGGCACGTGGTCTGGAAGTCCAGCCAGCAGGTCTGGGCCGAGCTGCACGAGCGCGCGTTTCGCCACTTCGGTGGCTGCCCGCAGTACGTGGTGCTGGACAACCTCAAAGAGGGCGTCATCAAACCCGACCTGTATGAGCCCGAACTCAACCCGGTCTATGCCGCCACCCTGGCGCACTACGGCGTGGTGGCCGACCCGGCCCGGGTGCGTGACCCCAACCGCAAGGGTACGGTAGAGCACGCCATCGGCCACACCCAGGCCACGGCCTTGAAGGGCCGGCGCTTTGAGTCCATCGAAGAGCAGAACACCTTCCTGGCGCAATGGGAGAAGAATTGGGCAGCCAAGCGCATCCACGGCACCGAGCGGCGCCAGGTGCAGGCCATGTTCGCGGAAGAACGCCCCCACCTCAAAGCTTTGCCACTGCTGGGCATGCAGTATTTCGAAGAGGTCCAGCGCACGGTGTGCGACGACAGCTGTGTGCGGGTGGAGCACAGCAGCTACGCCGCGCGCCCGGCGGTCATCGGATCGAAGGTGCGGGTGCGCATCTTCGCCCAGCGCATCCAGATCTTTGATCTGCAAACCGGCACCTTGCTGCGCAGTCACCCCAAGGCTGAACGCCCCGGCACCGTGGTGCTGCCCCAGGATGAGCGGGTGTTCAACCCCTCGCGTGAGACCCGCCTGATCCTGCGCCAGGCCGGCCAGATTGGCGAACACGCCGCCCGGCTGTGCCAGTTGCTCTTTGCCATCGAGGGCCGGGTGGGCCAGCGCAAGCTCTGGGGCATCGTCGGCCTGGTGCGCCGATATCCGGCGCATTGTGTCAACGCCGCTTGCGCCCAGGCTCTGGAGCAGGGCATCTACAGCTTCAAGCGCGTCCAGGCATTGACAGAGGCGCTCTTTGCCGATGCGCTTGAAGCCATCGAGACCCAGGCCGGTGGCGAGCATGTAACGCCCACCACGGCGACCCTGACCCAGCAGCACGAGCTGATCCGCGATGCCGATGAATACGGTGACCTGTTTGCCCACGCTGCGGCCACCGCCGCAGTTGGGAGCCAGCCATGAACATGGTCGAGATCGAGCGCGCGCTGCGCCAGCTGCGCCTGTCGGGTATTGCCGAGACCCTGTCGACCCGCGTGATGCAGGCCCAGGTCGCCCAGGAGCCATTTCTGCAGACCTTCGCCGCCATGCTTCAGGATGAGCTCGACCGGCGCCGATCGCGCCTGACAGAGCGCCGCTACAAGCGCTCGGGTCTGGACGAGAAGGTCAGCCTGGCCGACTTCGACTGGCGTTTCAACCCCAAGCTGCCCCGCGCGGCCTGCTTTGAGCTGCACACCCTGAAGTTCATCGCCGAGGGTTCCAACGCGCTCATCGTCGGTAAACCCGGCACCGGCAAGTCTCACATTGCCAAGGCCATCGCCTACCAGGCCACGCTGGGCGGCCACGATGTGCGTTACCTCGAGGCCGACGCCGAATTCGCCCGCTACGCGCTGGCAAGTGCCACCGAGCGCATCGGCCTGCTCAAGGAGTGGGTGGAGCCTGACCTGATCATCTTGGACGATCTGTTCCTGGCCAGGCGTATCAGCGAGCACGCCGCCGAGGTCCTGCAGGCCATCGTGCATCAGCGCTACAAGCTGCGCCGCGCCATCGTGGTGACCTCCAACCGCGTGGTGCAGGACTGGGGTCGCTATCTGGGCGACGCCACAATGGCGACCACCATCCTGGACCGCCTCATGCACCGCTGCACGATGCTGGAATTCGAGGGCAAGAGCTACCGGCTCAAAGAGGCCGCCGCACGCATCGCCATCGGCACTGAGTCGTCATAATCCAACCGGTCTTGCCTGGGGAATTTGGGGTGGCCACAGGTGGGGGAATTTGGACTGGCCATCGGGGGGAAGCGCGCGGCCTTGCCAAGGAATCGCCCCCCCAACATCACCAGCAGTGACACCGTGAGCACGGCGACCATGCCGAACAAAAATTTCTGGCGCAGGGTGAATTGGGGCATGGGTTGTGTTCTTTCAGTGGAAAGGGTGCCTTCTGCACGATGAAACGAGCAAGCACATCAGACAGGTTGCCTGTCGGGCTGCCGACCAGGATCGTGATCGGTTTGGTGGGAAACTGGTCTGCCGAGTCCGCGGGCACCGTGATGACGACTGTCGCCAGTAAGACGGTTACGCTGGCAAGCCGCCGCAGCACATTGCGCACGAACTCTGAATTTGAAGAACGATGGTCACGGTTGATCCTCTTGGGCTTGATGAATGAAATTGCCAGCTTTCTCAAGCCCCTCCAAATACCCATGGCTCCGCCAATTGCCGCCTAGCCTCGTAGCGGCGAATCTCCGCGTCATGCTCCAGCGTCAGGCTGATGTCGTCGATGCCGTTGAGCAGACAGCGTTTGCGAAACGGATCGAACTCGAAGCCGAGAGCAGGGCCGATCGGTGCTTCGATAGACTGTCTCTCGAGGTTGATGCGCAGGCGGTAACCAGGCTGGCTCTTTACCTGTTCGAACAGATACTGCACCTCAACCTCGGGCAGCACGATGGGCAACATGCCGTTCTTCAAGCAGTTGCCGTAGAAGATGTCGGCAAAGCTGGGGGCGATGAGCGCACGAATGCCATAGTCGTGCAGCGCCCACGGCGCGTGTTCGCGGCTGGAGCCGCAGCCGAAGTTCGCTCGCGCCAACAGGATGGAGGAACCTTGGTAGCGGGGCTGGTTCAGCACGAAAGCCGGGTTCGTCGGCCGCGCGGCGCAATCCTGCCCGGGCTCGCCCTTGTCCAAATAGCGCCATTCGTCGAACAGATTGCCCCCGAAGCCTGTGCGTCGTATCGACTTCATGAACTGCTTCGGGATGATGGCGTCCGTGTCGACGTTGGCGCGATTCAGCGGCACCACGATGCCGTCGAGAAACGTAAAAGGTTCCATCAGCTGAACTCCTTACGGACATCAACGAAGTGGCCCGCAACTGCGGCCGCCGCCGCCATTGCCGGACTCACGAGATGGCTACGCCCTCCCGCCCCCTGACGGCCCTCGAAATTGCGGTTCGAGGTGGAGGCACAGCGCTCTCCGGGCGCCAGCCGGTCCTCGTTCATACCCAAGCACATCGAACAGCCCGGTTCACGCCATTCGAAACCCGCGTCGGTGAACACGCGGTCAAGGCCTTCGGCTTCGGCCTGCGCCTTGACCAACCCCGAGCCCGGGACCGCGAGGGCTAGCTTGATCGTGGGAGCAATATGTCGGCCCTTCAGCACGGCGGCCGCAGCGCGCAGATCCTCGATGCGGGCATTGGTGCACGATCCGATGAACACCTTGTCCGGCTGAATGGCCTTGATTGGCATGCCCGGCTCGATTGCCATGTACGCCAGCGCATTGGCCATTCCGGAGCGCTTGACAGGGTCCGGTTCACGCGCAGGATCGGGCACCTGGCCGCCGATCGGCTGCACCATTTCGGGCGATGTGCCCCAAGTCACCATGGGTTGCACAAGAGCCGCATCGATCTCAAGCGTTCTGTCGAAGTGCGCACCCTCGTCGCTGACCAGTGTGCGCCAGTACGCCACCGCCTGCTCCCATCGCTCGCCGCGCGGCGCGTACGGACGCCCTTTCAGGTAGTCGATCGTTTTTTGATCGACCGCGACCAATCCAACGCGAGCGCCTGCTTCGATCGCCATGTTGCACAAAGTCATTCGGCCTTCCATGGACAAGGCGCGAACCGCGCCACCGCCAAACTCGATGGCGTAGCCGGTTCCGCCTGCCGTGCCGATGCGGCCGATCACGTCCAAGATCAAGTCCTTGGCCGTTACGCCAGGCGCCAGTGCTCCCTCAATGCGCACGAGCATGGGCTTCATCGGGTTGACGGACAGGCACTGCGTCGCGAGCACATGCTCGACCTCGGAAGTACCGACACCAAAGGCCAGGGCGGCGAAGGCGCCATGCGTGCTGGTATGCGAGTCGCCGGCGACAACGGTCATTCCCGGCAAGGTTGCGCCCTGTTCCGGACCGACGACATGGATGATGCCCTGACGGGGGTCCGAGAGTCCGAACTCGGTGACACCGAACTCCTTGCAGTTGCGGCTGAGCTGTTCGACCTGGATACGCGACAAGGGATCTATGATGCCCACGGAGCGCGATGTCGTCGGCACGTTGTGGTCCGCGGTCGCCAGTACCGTTTGCGGACGCCACAGCCTGCGCTTGCCCATGCGCAACCCCTCAAACGCCTGCGGGCTGGTGACCTCGTAGACCAGATGGCGGTCCATGTACAGCAGCGGAGGGCCGGCCTCGGGCTCGTGCACCACATGCCGTTGCCACAGCTTTTCGAAAAGTGTCGCGGCGGCCATTACGTTCCCCTCAGGACCGGACTGGCCGGGCTTCCGGCAAGGCAACCCACGCCGGCCAGGCGCTGCTGCGGTTCGCGTGAGTGCACGCCATCCGGTACGGGATACCGCCGACTCGATGGACCCGCCTTCATGACCTGCCCGGGCACATCGTGGCCGACGATCTCAGGCATGCGGCGCGCCTGCGCCAGCAGCGCTTCCAGATTGACGCCGGTGCGATAGCCCATGGCCTCGAACATGTGAACCAAGTCTTCGGTGCAGACGTTCCCGCTGGCGCCCGGCGCGAAGGGACAGCCCCCCAGCCCGCCGAGGGAGGCATCGAAGCGGTCGATGCCGGCCTCGAGCGCCGCCAACGCATTCGCCAGTCCCATGGCACGGGTGTCATGAAAATGCGCCGTCAAGGTCAGTTGCGGCCAACCAGTCTTCACCGCCCGGCAGAGGCGCTCCACCTGCCCCGGATGGGCCATGCCGGTCGTATCGCACAGCGTCACGCGCGCGATGCCCAGCCCTGCGATGCGCTCTACGAGCGCCAGCAGGACCGCGTCCGGCACGTCACCTTCGAACGGACAGCCGAAGGCCGTGGACAACGAGGCGTTGACCTGCTTACGGCCGTCCACCAGCCTCACGATTTCGGCAAACTGCGCCAACGACTGCGCAGGGGTCATCCGCAGGTTGGCGGCGTTGTGTGTCTCACTCGCAGACATTACGAGATTCAGTTCGTCGACGCCGCAGTCGAGCGCGCGCTCAGCGCCGCGAATGTTGGGCACCAGTGCAGCGTATTCAACGCCGGGAATCCGTTCGATCCCTCGCATCACGGCTTCGGCATCCGCCAGCGCCGGGATGGCCTTGGGCGAGGTGAACGATGTGACCTCTATCTTGGCCAGTCCTGTGCGGCTCAAGCCATTGATCAGATCAATTTTCTGTTCGGTGGGCACGAAGCGAGACTCGATCTGGAATCCGTCGCGCACAGAAACTTCCTGGATGTACAGCCGCTGGCCGTTGGCCTTTTGCATGAGTTGCCCCTCAAACCACGCCATCGGCGCGCAGCCGGGCAAGCTCGTCAGCATCAATGCCCAGAGAGCCCAGCACTTCCTGCGTGTGCGCGCCGAGCTCGGGGCCGACCCATTTCGTGCGCCCGGGAGTCGCGCTCAACTTGGGCACGATGCCCGGAAAGTCGATTGGTGTGCTGTCGGGTAGCGCGTGGCGCTCGATCATGTCGCGCGCGTGGAAGTGCGGGTCTTCCGCGATGTCGGCTGCGGTGTAGATGCGCCCGCTGGGCACGTCGGCCGCCTCCAGGACCTTCAAGACCTCGTCAAGCGGGTGCAGTCCGGTCCAATCGGATATGGCCGCATCCAGCCGATCATTGTGTCTGACACGGCCGTCATTACGCGCCAACGCGGGGTCAGCGCCGAGATCGTCGCGCCCGATCGCGTGCATCAACCGCTTAAAGATGGCGTCGCCGTTGCCTGCGATAACCACGTAGTGGCCATCGCCACAACGGTAGGTATTCGATGGTGAAATGCCCGGGAGACTGGCGCCGGAGCGCTCCCGAACGAAGCCGAACTCCGCGTACTCTGGAATCAGGCTTTCCATCACCGCGAATACTGACTCGTACAACGCGACATCGATGAACTGACCCTTGCCCGCGTTGGCCTTGAGATGGTGCATCGCCACCAGGGCACCAATCGTGCCGTACAGCGAGGCCAGCGTGTCGCCCAAGCTTACACCCACCCGTACGGGCGGACGATCGGCAAATCCGGTCACGTGGCGCAGACCGCCCATGCACTCGGCGATGGCCGCAAAGCCCGGTCGCTGGCTGTACGGGCCCGATTGCCCGTAGCCGGAGATGCGGACCATGACAAGTTGCGGATTGAGGGCCGACAATTGCTCCCAGCCCAGCCCCCACTTCTCCAGCGTCCCGGGACGGAAATTCTCGATCACGATGTCGACTTCGCCGGCCAGGCGACGTACGATCTCGCGCGCCTCGTCGCGCTTGAGGTCGAGCGTGACCGACTTCTTGTTGCGACTTTGCGTGTACCACCACAGCGAGGTACCCTCGTGGAGCTTGCGCCATTTGCGCAACGGATCCCCGTCCTTCGGCGGCTCGATCTTGATCACTTCCGCGCCGAACTGAGCCAGCAGCGCGCTGGCGTAAGGCCCCGCTACCAGCGAGCCGAGTTCAAGTACCTTGACGCCCGCAAGCGGCATTACATCCGACGTAGGTTTGCTCTCATCGTTCTCCTGAGAGGTCGATTTTTTCTTCATGGTTGTGTCATCCGAACCGTCAGTTCGCTCAGCATCCTTCGAAAGGTTTGACCGTGCGCTGTCTTTACGGTGTGTATTCATGATTGCTCCTTAGAACCCATCCCGAGTCGAAACTCCGTGGATGTGCAAGCGGGGAGCGCAGTCTTCATGGTCGCACTCATCAGCTCACTCCCAGGTATTGATGGATGACATCAGGCGTGCGGCGAAGTGCCTCGGACCCGCCCTGCCAAACAACGCAACCTTTTTGAATCACGTAGTGGTGATCTGCCAGATCAAGCAGTGCACCGACGTTCTTATCGATAACGATCTGCGAGAGTCCATTGGCCTTCAATTCGCCGAGCGCACGCCAGATCTCTTGGCGGATGAGAGGTGCCAGGCCCTCGGTGGCCTCGTCAAGCACGAGCAGGCGTGGGTTGGTCATCAGCGCGCGGCCAATCGCGAGCATCTGCTGTTCGCCGCCCGATAGCTGCGAGGCAAGGTTCCGCCGGCGCTCCCGGAGCCGGGGAAAGAGGTCGTAGACGCGGCTGAGCGTCCAATGTGGCAAGGGCGCCGACTCACCGACTCGGGCTGTCGCGACGAGGTTCTCCTCTACAGTGAGGTTCGGGAAGACCTGCCGGCCTTCGGGCACCAATGCGAGACCTTTGCGCGCCACGCGGTGGATGGGCAGTCGGTCGAGTCGAATGCCGTCAATCGACACCGTGCCGGCCGAGACGGGCAACAGCCCGAAGATGCACTTGACTGTCGTCGACCGACCCATGCCGTTGCGGCCGAGCAGCGTGACTACCTGCCCCTTTCGTACGTCAAAAGAGATGTCAAAGAGGGCTTGGGCGTGGCCGTAGGAGGCCTGCAGCCCAAGGACGGAGAAGAAAGTGCTCATATCGTTGTCCCGCGCCGTCAAACCGCTTCCTCGCCGAGATACACCGCGCGCACCTCGGGATGGCAGCGAATCTCGGCAGGGCTCCCAGTGAACATGACCTTGCCGTAGACGAGCACGGTGATGCGATCCGCGAGTACGAAGACCGCGTCCATGTCGTGCTCGATGAGAAGAATCGAGTAGCGTCGCTTGAACCGCTTCAGCAACGCAATCACTGAAGACGATTCCTGCGGGCTCATGCCCGCCATCGGTTCGTCGAGCAACAACAGCTTTGGACGGGCTGCGAGGCTCATCGCCAGCTCGAGCTGACGGCGCTCGCCGTAGCCCAGGTCGCCTGCACAGACATTGGCGCGGTCACCGAGACCAGCGGATTCGAGCGCTTCTTCCGCAGCGCCGCACGCCTCGGTGCGCGACAGCATGGGTCGCCACAACCGGAACGCGTGCTCGCGCGCGCCGAGGGCGGAAAGCACCGTGTTCTCGAGCACGGTGAACTCCTCGAAGACCGAAGTGATCTGATAGGAGCGCACCAGACCCGCGCGGGCTCGCTCGTGGCAGGGCAGGTTGGTGATGTCGCGGCCACCAAACATGATGCGTCCGCTGTTCGAAGCCAGTTCGCCAGAGAGTTGGTTGATCAGGGTGGTCTTGCCCGCGCCGTTGGGGCCGATCACCGCGTGGATCTCACCATCCTCGACGTCCAGAGAGACGGCGTCTGTCACCAACAGGCCGCCGTAGCGCTTGACCAGAGACTCGGTCTGAAGCATGGTGGCCATGTCAACCCTCCCCGCCGTTTGCGTGCGTCGCCCTTGTGGGTTTCGCAGGTACGGGGGCTGGCCGCGCGGCGGCGTGGTCGAGCTTCTGCAGCAGGCCGATGATGCCGGATTTGCCTGCCAGGGCAATCAACAGGATCATGGGGCCCAGGACGACCAAGGAGTGGTCGGTGTACCCCTTGATGATCTCCTCAAGCCCTAGCAGCACGAAGGCACCGAGCAAAGGGCCGAAGACGGTGCCCATGCCGCCCAGCACGACGATGACTATGAGTTCGCCCGACACGGTCCATGCCATCGTGCTCGGCGAAGCGAAGGCGTTCAGGTTGGCAAGCAGGAAACCTGCCAAGCCGCACAGCATCCCGGACATCACGTAAGCCGTGAGCTGATACTGCGAGACCGGGAGTCCGACAGTGGCGACGCGACGAGGGTTTTGTCGCGCGGCGCGCAGCACCATTCCGAAGGGTGCTGCGCGCAATTGAGCGAGGCACCAGGTCGCAAGTGCCAGCACCAAGAAGGCGCAAGCGTATACAGCGCCGGTGTCGCCAAGGTTCAGCGGCCCAAATCGACTGGCTTGGGCTATCGAGAGGCCGTCATCACCGCCGTAGCGTTTCAGGCTCACGAAGAGGAAGAAGCCCATCTGAGCAAAGGCAAGCGTGATCATGATGAACGCTATGCCGGAGGTGCGCAAGCTTATCGCGCCGGTCACCGCCGCGGCAACACCGCATACTCCAAACACGAGGATCAAGTGGACCCAGCCGTTGTCGATTCCGTGAAAGACCGGCAGCGCGACGCCGTATGCGCCTATGCCAAAGAAGAGCGCATGGCCGAAGCTGACCAGCCCGCCATAGCCCAGCACGAGGTTCAGCGCGCTTGCCGCGATTGCATAGATGATGATCCGCGCGAACAGCGCAATATAGAAGGGCTCGCCGATCGCCTGCGCGATGAAGGGCACCAGGGCCAGCACTGCGAAAAGGACGAGCGGCACCAGTGCGCTCGGTCGAGCCAGAGGATGTTGCAACATGGTCAGCCCCCCTTGGAAGGGAAGAGGCCTTGCGGGCGCCAGGCGAGCACTGCGGCCATGAGCACGTAAATGAGCATCGATGCAAGTGCTGGCCCTGCGGCGTCAGCGAAAGAGCGCTCGGTCACGAGGCGCAAAACGCTTGGCAGGAACGCGCGCCCGAGTGTGTCGACTGTGCCCACGATGAGTGCCGAATAGAATGCGCCGCCGACCGATCCAATCCCCCCGATGACGATCACGACAAGTGTCGTTATCAGCACCGGCTCGCCCATGCCGGACTGCACGGACAGGATCGGGCCGGCCATCACGCCCGCTAGACCCGCGAGCATGGCGCCGAGTCCGAACAGCATGGCGTTGAGCAGCTTGATGTTCACGCCGAGCGCCGCGACCATTTTGGGGTTCACTGTGCCGGCGCGGATCAACATGCCGATTCGCGTCTTGTGGATCAGAAGGTAGGCGCCGACCGCAACCGAAACGCCAACCACAATGATTGCGAAGCGATAGGCCGGATAGGAAAAACCGAACAGGTTGATCGTACGGTCGAGTGTTTCGGGGACCTGCGTGAAATAGGGTTGTGCGCCCCAGATGATCTGCACGATTTCGTTGAAGAAGAGTACCAGGCCGAAGGTGGCCAGAACATGGTCTAGGTGGTCACGCAGATAGAGCCGCGAGACGGCCACCCACTCGAGCACAAGGCCCAGGAGAAGTGTGCCGGCCAACCCTGCGATCAGACCCAGCGCGAACGAGCCCGTCGCGTTGTATACGGTCGCAGAGAAGTAGGCGCCCAACATGTAAAGCGAACCGTGGGCCAAATTAACGAAACTCATGATTCCGAACACGAGCGTGAGTCCGGCAGCCAGCAGGAAGAGCAGGACGCCGTACTGCAACCCATTGAGCAACTGCGCGAGCAGCAGGTTTACACTCATCGCATCACTCCTACTTCAGTGGGCACTGCTGGTGGTACGCATCCTTGTGATTGCGCAAGGGAAACGTCAGCGTCCGCATGCTGACGCGGCCTTTTGCATCCTTCGCGATCTCGAAAACGGGTATGTCCTGGATCGGGAAGTTGTTGTTGTTGAACCGAAACGCTCCTCGTACTGATTTGAAATCCGCGTTCTTGAGGGCCGCCATGAATGCCGGTTTATCGGCTACGTCGCCTCGCACCTTGGCGATTGCCGCGTCGAGCAGCATGGCGGCGTCGTAGCTTTGCGCCGCGTACTGCGATGGGATGCGCTTGTAGCTGGCCTCGAACTCCTCGACAAAGCGCCGGCTTTCGGCGTTGTCGAAATCGGGCCCCCAGAACGAGCCGGAGATCGCGCCGAGCGCAGTGTCGCGCAGCGCTGGCAGAGTTGCCCCGTCGGTGGTGCCCGTGGACAGCAAAGGTATCTTGCCCATGAGGCCCGCCTGTTGGTACTGGCGTACGAAGTTGACGCCGAGTCCGCCTGGGTAGAACACGAACACGGCATCGGGCCGAATAGCTTCAAGCTTCGTGAGTTCGGCCGAGAAGTCCAGCTGGTTCAGCGGCGTATAGACTTCGTCGGCAAGTTCAGATTTGTAAAAGCGCTTGAAGCCGGCGATGTAGTCCTTGCCGGCCTGGTAGTTAGGTGCCAGCGCGACGACCCGCTTGTAGCCCTTGTCGGCGGCATATTTGCCCACCACCTCCGACAACATATCGTTCTGCCACGAGACTATGAATTGATAGGGCGAACACTGCGCGCCAGCGATGGGCGCTGGTCCCGCATTGGAGCCGACCAAGAAGACGCCCTTTTCGGTGATGGGTTTGTGGACGGCCATCATGATGTTCGAGAAGGTGATGCCGGTGATGATCGACACCTTGTCTTTATCGATCAGCTTGCGCGTGGCCTGCACCGCCACGTCGGGTTTGAGTTGCGAATCCTCCTTGAACAACTCCACCGGCACGCCGCCAAGCTTCCCGCCGTTGCGCTGCACGACCATCATGAATCCGTCATATTGGTCTTGCCCCAGCGCACTTTGTGGGCCCGACAGTTCGGCCAGGAAGCCGATCTTGATGGGAGTTTGTGCTTGCAGGGAGGGGCCGACGGCCAGGCTGGCGCATAGCAGCACGGTCTTGACCGAAGTCATCGTGAAAGTCATTTGGTGTCTCCTGGTGTGTTTGTGTTGGTGGTTCGATCAAGAATCAAAACCGCTCGCGCCAGAGGTCCAGCGCCTCCTGGACGGGACGATCCGAGAAACTAAAGAGCACGGTATCGGCCGATGCCTCCAGCCGGTAAGGCAGCCAGGAGGGGCAGACGAACACGTCCTTCGGTCCGAACGTCAGCACCTTGTCACCGGCCACACAGCGGCCAGAGCCCTCCACTACGGTATAGACCGTGGCGTCCGTGGCGCGATAGGATTCGCCCACGAAGCCTGCGGGCAGCAGCTGCATAAAGGTGCCAATGGTGGGCATCGCCCAGTCGCCCGTCACCGGGTTGGTGTATTGCAACTTGTGACCCCAGCACGGGTGCGGTGCTTCGCTGCGGCGCAGCGTCTCCAACGCCCCTCGCGTGCGTTCGTAGGGATACCAGAACAGCGGTGACGTGCGTGTCCGGCTCTTATAGCCTACAGGCTTCATCGTGTTGCCGAAGCGGGACAGCGTGAGGCCCGCCTCGCGGTCAACCGCCTGCACGGTGGTGCGCGGGCCGTCCTCACGGAACTGGGCATCAAGCAACTCTACAATAGGCAGATCGAGTCCATCCATCCATACCATCGGCTCGCCACTGTCGTTGCCGTGCTCGTGGAATGTCCACGATGGCGTGATCACAAAATCGCCTACGTTCATCGTGACGCGCTCGCCATCCACGGACGTGTAGGCACCCGCGCCGTGCATGATAAAACGCAGGGCCGATTGCGAGTGACGGTGCGACGGTGCGATCTCGCCCGGTAGGATGAACTGCAGACCGGCATAGAGGCTGTGCGTGATGCGCGTTTTTCCGCGAAGGCCTGGGTTTTCCAGCACGAGTACGCGGCGTTCCGCTTCCAGGGCTGAAATCAACTGGCCGCTTTCCTGCAGCCACGGCCAAACTTGCTTCCATTGCCACAGGTGGGGCAAGCACGGCGTGATCGGCTCCTTGGTGACGATGTCATGCAGAACTTCCCACAGCGGCGTGCAATGGGCCCGTCCGATGCGTTCGTAGAAGGCCTCGCGCTGGGTAGCGACGTCGGCTGTTGCTGCGCCGCCTGCATAAGCAGACGTCGGGAGGTTTAGTGTGTTCACGTGTCTCTCCTGGCGTTGCGGACGTCGACCGTCATGCGACCGATGCCTTCGATATCGACCGTGATCACGTCACCGTGCACCACCGGCCCAACGCCTTCGGGCGTGCCGGTGAACAGCAGATCACCTGGTTGCAACGTGTAATAGGACGAGGCCATTTCGATCAACGCTGGGATGTCCAGCACGAGATCGCGCGTGTTGGCCTTTTGGCGCGGCTCGCCTTGGACAGTGAGCCAGAAATCGAGCGCCTGCGGGTCGTCAATCTCGTCAGCAGTGACGAGCCAGGGCCCCACCACGGAATACGTGTCGATGGACTTGCGCAGACTGCGCTCCTGCGGGCCGCGAACTGTCATGTCCAGGCCGATCATGTAGGCCGCAATGTGATCGAACGCGTGCTCGCGCGGAATGTTGCGTCCGGCCTTGCCAATGACAGCGACGAGTTCGGCCTCGTGGTCGTTTCGGCGGTCAGGATGCTGGATCTCGATGCCGTGACCCGGCCCCACAACGGAGCTTGTCGCCTTGAGGAAGAGTCCGATCTTCTGGATTTCGGCGACCTGGCCGTTGTGGTGGATCTCGGCCTGCTCGCGGGCTTCTTCGAGATGCTTTTTGTAGTTGACGGGCGCCGCGATGACTTTCCCGGGATTCGCAACCGGAGCCAGCAGCCGGCGCCCCGCGAGCGGCAGCGTGGGCGACGACGGGGCGATTCGGCGAATTGCTTGGAGTACCTCGGGCAGGTGCGCGATCAGGGGATCGAAAATGGGCAGCGGATAGCGGTGATTTGGCAGAACGTCGAGCGCGGCAGTGACGTCGCGCACTGTGTCCCCGTCTACCAAGCCCAGGCGGTCGTTATCGAAGCGGCAAATCTTCATGGGATGTGTGTCAATGTTGCGATTCAGGAATAGACATCGAAAGGCCGTCGATCTCGGGGCCAACGATGAGACGACAGCTCAGACGGCTGGTGGGCTTGACCATGACCGCGAAATCAAGCATCTTGATTTCAAGTTCTGTTTTGGCCGGCAGACGTTCGGTCCACGCTTCGTCAACGTAGACATGGCAGGTGGCGCAGGCGCAGGCGCCGCCGCACTCGGCGTCGATGCCCGGCACATTCGCGGCTACGGCAGCCTCCATCACCGAAGCGCCGTCCTTGGCCTGCAACTCAATGGTCTCGCCCTCGGCCGTTTGAAAGTAAAGAGTCGTCATGTGAGTGGATGATCCTTGTCAAGTTTGAGTAACGAGCTCGCGCAGCGACACACGGTCGTCGCACAGGGTCGCGCGTTCGATGAAACGGCCGCTGCGGATGAGCTGTCGAGCGGCCATGAAGTCTTCCGGCGCGTCAAGTGTCTCGACCGCGGTGACGCGCCCATCCCGAAGGTGCCAAGCCGCAAACGCCAACCGCTTTTCTGCGACGGATCGAAGAATGATCTCGTCGCCGGCAGCCGAGCGGCCTGCTACTTGGATCCGGCAGCCGAACTGATCCGACCAGAACCATGGCACCGGGGCTGGGGGAATCGGCTTGCCGGCCAATACAGCGGCAGCGCACTTGGCCTGATCCGTCGCGTTTTGCACGGATTCCAGCCTTATCGGAGGCTCGCCATCACCAAGAACCTGCTCGGTGCAGTCACCGATGGCCCAGACATGCGGATCACTCGTACGGCACGCAGCGTCGATGCGTATTCCTTGCCCACATGCAATTCCTGCCTGCTGCGCCAGTTCAATGCGCGGCGCGGCGCCTATACCCACCACGAGCGCATCGGCGGTGAAGCTTTCGTCGGTGGTCGTCAAACGGACAGGGTTCCTGGCATTGGTCGCAGCGGAGACCTCGACGGCCCGCACGGTGGCCCCCAGGCACAGCCGCACGCCATGCTGCGCGTGCAGCCGCTGCACGGCCACAGACATGGCTGTCCCGACCGACCGCTGGAGCACGCGTGGAGCGGCTTCGAAGACAGCTACCTCAATGCCCCGCTGCGCCGCTGATGCCGCCACCTCCAGTCCAACATAACCCGCACCGAGCACGGCAAGTCGCCGCACGTTCGTGAGCCGCTCGCCGAGGGCCTGCGCATCGTCCCAACTCCTCAGTGTGAACACGTGTGGCGAAACGTCGGCCAAGCCCGGCCAGCGACGCGCGCGCGCACCCGTCGCCAGCACCAAGTGCTCATATTCGATAGCCTGACCATCGTCGAGTCGCAGAACGCGCGCGGCGCGGTCCAGTTCGATAGCGCGGCGGCCGAGAATCTGCCGGCACCGCTGCGAATCGTAGAAGGACGTGGGCCGCAGCAACAGATCCGCCAAGGTCGCTCCGCGGCGCAAACAGTCCTTGCTCAAAGGCGGCCGCTGGTACGGCAAATAAGGCTCGGCCCCCACGAGGGTCAGCGGCTCGGCATGGCCCAGCTGCCGCAGCGATGCGATCAACTGGCAGGCTGCCTGCCCTGCGCCCACCACCACTATCCCGGCACTCATGGCGCAGTCAATAGAGTCGCACGCGCATCGACTGGATGCCGCGGAACCGCGCGCTTCGGGCGAAGACGGGCTCATCGATGAGCTGCATGCTCGGGAAGTGCCGTGCGAGCGCCGGCAATGCCTCGGCCGCCTCCATGCGGGCGAGCGGTCGGCCGAGGCACACATGGATACCCGCACCGAAGGCCAAGTGGGCGTTGGGTTGCCGCGTGAGTTGCAGGCGGTCCGGATCGGCGAACACACGCTCGTCGCGATTGGCGGACACTTGCGCGAAGATGACTTCAGTGTCGGCAGGGATCGTCCCAGAAGGCACCTGTACCTCTTGCGTCGTGCGCCGCCCCTGCAACTGCAGCGGCGTGGTGTAGCGCAGGCACTCCTCCACCCCCGGGCCAATGACGGACGGCTCCTTGGCCAGCAGGGCCATTTGGTCGGGATGCTTCATCAATGCCAGAGTAGAAAGCCCGATCAGGTTGGTCGTGGTCTCGTGCCCTCCATTGAGAACGAGGATGCACATGTGTGCCATTTCCACTTCACTGATTGGCGGGTTGCCGCGCTTCTCGGCGGCGACCAGTGCACTGATAATGTTCGTCGGCATGTCTTCCACTGGCTGTCGGCGCCAATAGTTAAAGTGCTCGGACAGGTAGTCTTTGAACTTGCGAGTCGCTTCGTGGCCGGCGGCGATCGCTTCGGCGCTGACGGCTGGATTGAGGGGAAACAGTACCTGCGCGCCGAGGTCCCGGATCAATGGGCCGTCGCTGCGCGGCACACCGAAGATGTCGCAGATCACTTGGATCGGGATACGTGACGAGAACTCGGCGACGAAGTCGATCTCGCGCTTCTCGCGCACCTCCTCGATGAGCCGTTCGACGATCTCTCGAACCGCCGTGCGCAGCCGCTCTATCGATGACGGCGTGAAGAACGGATTGACGATGTCGCGCAACCGGTCGTGATCGGGCGGGTCGCGGAACAGCATCGACGAGGTGTGATGCTCAAGAAGCGGCCCCTCGCCGAACTTCTTCGCATAGGCTTCGGCGCGGTTCACCCGACCGCTCAGGTCGCGCCACACCGCCTTGACGTCGTCGTAGCGCGTCAGCAATACCGAGCCATCGCTGTTCCAGAGAAGCGGTTCGTTATCACGCAAGGCTTTATAGAACGGGGCCGGGTCGCGGTAATACGCGTCCGGCAGGTTGAATAGGTCGAACCTGCTACCGGGCGCAGTGGGTCTGGCCATCATTTCAGTTGTACTCATCGTAGTCTCCTGGCATCTGCAGCGTCTGTCGCATGCTGATTGGAAGCAGTGTAGGATTCGTTGCTTTATCCGCCAATACAATACGAAGAATTTCAAGTATTGTTTCTACAGATGAGGATGCTTTTGCTGGGCTTATGACCAAGACCTTCGACTTGAATCTGCTGTCTCTTTTGGTCGCTTTGGACGACTGCCGCAGCGTTACCCGCGCCGCGCTGCGTTTAGGCATGAGTCAGCCGGGCCTCAGTACGGCGCTCGGGCGCCTTCGTAAGCACTTCGACGACCCGATGTTCGTTCGCACTCCGGAAGGTATGCAGCCGACTCCACGCGGTGTGGCAGCAGCAAAGGAGGCTCGCCACATCCTGCAGCGCGTCTATGAGAACGTACTGGACGCCCCGCGATTCACGCCGGCCGAGACGACCACGGAGTTTTGCCTAGCGATGCCAGACGTGGCCGAAATGATCTTTGCGCCAGGGCTCATCCAAGCCTTGCAGCAGCTAACACCTCATGCCTCAATGCGCACCTCTTCGTACGATCCGCAAAGTCTGGAACAGGCTATGGAGTCGGGGCAGGTGGACATTGCGCTCGGCTATTTTCCTGACCTCAAAAGCAACCGCTTTTTCAAGCAGCGGCTGAGGATGCACGGCTTCTCATGCATGCTGCGCAAAGGACATCCTGCGGCTCAACAAATGAGCAAGTCCAGGTACTCGGAACTCGACCACGTGCTGGTCGATACACCGATCAGGAGTCAGGAACTCGTGGACAATTTTCTGGATCGTCGCGGCGTTGTCCGGAGAATTCGCATGCGCACCACGCACTATCTCACACTTCCAGCAATTGTTGCCGCCACGGATCTTGTCGCGACAGTCCCGACCGCAGTCGGCGCACACTTTGCAAAGCTTGGTCAGGTTGAACTCGTCCCTCCGCCCTACGACATCCCTCAATTTCCGATCCAGCAACATTGGCACCGTCGCTATGACAAGGACCCCCGTCATCGTTGGTTCAGAGACAGAATCGCCGCGCTGTTCGGGCCGGGATCTAACTTTTTTTTGTGAAAGGGTTTTGTTGAACAAATCCCCAGCCCAAGGCAGGTACACCGTCCACGTTGAATCCGCTTGATCTGTGGTTGAGTGTCACTTCAGCCCAATCGAGTCCAGCCCCACGACAAGACCACCAACTGGAGCGAGTACAACGCCGCATTCAAATCCCGAGAGTCACTGACCATCTTGCTGGACCGTGGCATGCAGTGGTACGCCCCACGCAGGGCAAGCGCGGCCGCTAGCCGCGGCGCTTCAGGCGCCTTGTGGCCTGATGTGCTGGGTGGCCTCGTCTTCGACACGTTGCCAGATCTCGACCGCGATCGGGTTGTGGCTCTCTTCGAGGATATGGCCCACCAGCCCGATGGCGCGCGCGAAGACGCCGATGCCGCGCACGATTTTCCATGGCAGCCCGAGTTCGCAGCTGATGGCGCCGATGGCGCCGGTCGCATTGACGGGAAGCGACTTGCCAGCGACGCGTTCGGCCTCGGCGCAGATCAGTTGTTCGAGCCGGATGTAGTCCCCAGAAAAGCCGTTGTCGGCGGCGATCTGGAACAGGCGCGGGGCACGCGGATCGACCGGCTTGTGCAAGGGATGGCCGAGCCCGGGAATGATCTGGCCGCGGGCACGAAAGGCGGCCACGGTGTCGCGGGCGATGCGTTCCAGATCGGCGCCCTGGGTGCCCGGCGGAAGTGCCTCGTACAGCATTTTGGCGGTGCCTTCGGTGCTGCCGACGAACACGCTGCCCAGGCCGCACAAGCCGGCCGCCACCGCCGCCTGCAGCGATTCGGGCGCACCGGCGTAGGTCAGACGCGCGGCCAATGCGCTCGGCGTGATGCCGTGCTCGACCAGCGTCACCGCAATGGCGTTGAACACGTTTGATTCCTGCGGCGTCGGCATGCGCCCGAGGATCTGCAGGAAGGCCATGTCACCCAGGTTGAGATGGCCGAGGATCTCGTCGGGCAGGCTCTTGCCGTGCACTTCGATGCGGTCGGGGGTGCTCCAGGCGATGTCGGAGCGGATGGGCTTGTTTTTGCGGGCCATGAGGGGCTCCAGTCGGGTCAATGAAAATCAGGCTTTCAAGCCGGCGCTGCGCAGCACGGCGCGCGCGCGCTGGACCACCGGCAGGTCCACCATCTGGCCGTCCACGGCCACGGCGGCGCCGCCAGCCGATGCAAATGCTTCGCAGACGCGGCGCGCCCAGTCCAGCCGCTCGGGGGTGGGCGTGAACACCGCCTGAACGGCAAGCACCTGCTTCGGGTGGATGCACAGCTTGGCGCCAAAGCCGAGTCGCCGCGCGCGTTCGGTGTCGGCCTGCAAGCGGTGCAGGTCGTCGATCGCGGTGCTGACGCCATCGACCGGCGCGGCCAGCCCGGCCAGCCGCGAAGCCAGCACCATTTGGGAGCGGAAAGCCAGCAGCTCGGTCTCCCCGCCATCGGGCGCGCAGTCGATGCCCAGATCGAGCGCCAGATCGACGCTTCCAAAAGTCAGGCGAATCACGCCCGGCACGCGCGCAATGCTGTGCATGTCCTGCAGACCGCGCGCCGACTCGATGATCGGCAACACGTCCTTGTAGGTGGCCTCGACCACGGTGCAGGCGGCGTCGATGCCCTCGGCCTTGGGCAGCATCACCGCCGCCACGCCAGGATGACGACACAGTTCGAGGTCGTCCTCAAACCAGGGGGTGCCAGCGGCATTGATGCGAACCACCAGCGGCGTGGCTTCGTCCAGTTGCGCCGCCAGCGCCTCGCGCGCGCGCACCTTGGCCTCGGGGGGCACGGCGTCTTCCAGATCGACGATGACCACGTCCGCTCCGCTGGCACGGGCTTTGGCATGGCGCTCGGGTCGATCGGCGGGCACGAAGAGGTAGGCGCGTGGCACGGCGCGCGGGGCGGCGGTGTTGGCTGTCATGCGCGCGCTTCCAGCCAGCGGCCCATGCGCGGCGCCTCGGCCACGGTCCAGACGCGCGCGATCAGCGCCTCCATTTCTTGCGGCGTGGCGCCCTTGCCGTAGGCCGCCAGGCGCTGTGCCTTGTCTTCCAGTTCGCCGCGTGTCAGGGTGTTGCCGGGATCGCCCTTGGGCTCGTCGACGCGCGCGCTCAGCGTGCGGCCATCGCGCGTCGCCACGCTCACCTTGCCAATCCAGCGCTGCGGATAGGCCCGGTCCACCTCGGCGTCCAGCTGCATCGTGACCCTATCGCGCAGGGCCGCCACGCGCGGCGCGAGGAAATGCTGCTCGAATTCGTTCAGCCCGGCGTGGCCGTACTCGACCGCCAGCGCAAGCACCGTGCCCATCGAAAACTTGGCCTGGTGCACGGTGGCGGGCACGGTGACGCGGCCCAGCACGTCGATGGCGCCCTGATGCACATGGGTGGTCACCGCGGCGATATCGTCGGCCTTGAGCCCATGCGTTTGCATCAGCGCGAGCAGCGCGTCGGCGCTGGGGTGGGTATGACGGCACGAGGCGTGGTACTTGAACGAGGTATCCGCCGTGGCCCAGCGCTGCCCCAGCCGGTCGGTGAGCCGCGCCGGATCGGCATCGCTGGACATGCCCGCGGCCATGCCTTGCGGCCCTTCCAGAATCTGGCGCGCGCCGGTCAAGCCACTTCGTGCCAGGCAGGCGCAGGCCAAACCGCTGGACGCCGCATGCGCGGTGTGCAGTGGCTTGGAGTCGGCCGCGTCGCGCAGGAACTCCCACAGGCCGGCGGCTTGTGTGCCGGCGCTGCCGAAGGCATGCAGCATGGTCGGCGCGTCCAGCCTGAGCAGCCGCCCGGCGGCCGCAGCGGCGGCCAGGGTGCCTGCGGTGGCGGTGGTGTGAAAGATGCGGTAGTGCGAGCGGCCGAGGAACTCGCCCACGCGGATGCCGACCTCATAGCCCGCCACCACGGCGGCCAGAAACTCACGGCCACTCGCGCCGATGTCTTGCGCCATGGCCAGCGCCGCCGGGAACACGACGGCCGCGGGATGGAACACCGAGCCGTTGTGCACGTCGTCCTGCTCGGCGAAGTGCGAGGCGGCCGCGTTGACCATCGCGGCGAAATGGGGCGAGGTGGCGCGGCGCGAGATCAACACTTCGGCGCGGCCCGAGTCCGGTCCCATGGCGCGGGCGTAAGCCTCGATGGCCTCGACCGGCCGCGCGCCCTTGCCGGCCAGTGCCGAGGCGTACCAGTCGAGGAACAGGTCTTCGGCGCGGCGCAGCACCGGCGTCGGGATCGCGTCAAATTGCAGACCGGCGGCAAAGGCGGCCAGCGTCGCGCTCGGGGTTTTGTCTTGGGTCATGATTCGTTCACACCTCTTCTCAGATGGCCTTGTCCGCTCGCAGCCGGGCGATGTCGGGCGCGCCGTAGCCGAGTTCGGTGAGGATGGCTTCGGTGTGTTCTCCCAGGGCGGGCACCGGCCCCATGGGCGGTGGCTCGCCGTGGCTGAGATGGTGTGGCGGGTACAGCGCCGGCAATGGGCCGCCGGGCGAGTCAATCCCGGTCCAGCGCCCGCGCGCCGCCAATTGCGGGTGCTTCCACAGGTCAGCCAGCTCATTGAGCTGGCCATTGGCGATTTGCGCCGCATCGAGCCGTTCGACCAATTGCGCCGCCGTCAAGGTGGTGCACACGCCTTCGATGATGCCGCGCAATGTCTCGCGTTGGGCCAGTCGCTTGGCGTTGCCCAGGTACCGGGTGGCCAGATCGGGCAGTTGCAGCACCTGGTTGCAGAAAGTGGCCCATTCGCGGTCGTGCTGCACCGCCAGCACCACCTGCTTGCCGTCGCCGCAGGTAAAGGGGCCGTAGGGGTAAATGGCGGCGTGCGAGGCGCCAGCGCGCGGCGGCGGCGGCTGGCCGTCCAGCGTGTAGTAGAGCGGGAAGCCCATCCATTCGGACATGGCTTCGAGCATGGAGATTTCGAGCCGTTGGCCACGACCGGTGCGGCCGCGCTCCAGCAGGGCGGCCAGAACACTGCTGTAGGCGTACATGCCGGCGGCGATGTCGGCAATCGACAGGCCGGCCTTGGACGGCTGCTCCGGCGTGCCGGTCACCGACACGAAACCGGCTTCGCTCTGGATCAGCAGGTCGTAGGCTTTTTTCTCGGTGTAGGGCCCGCCGTCGCCGTAGCCCGAAATGTCGCACACCACGATGCGCGGATGGACCGGCGCCAGGCTGGCGTGGTCCAGTCCCATGCGCGTGGCGGCGCCGGGCGCCAGGTTCTGCACCAGCACGTCGGCCCGCTCGACCAGCTTTTGCAACACGGCACGGGCGCCGGGATGCTTGAGGTCGAGTGTCAGGCTTTCCTTGGAGCGGTTGCACCAGACGAAGTGCGAGGCCAGGCCGTGGGCCCGGGTGTCGTAGGCGCGGGCGAAGTCGCCTTCACCCGGGCGCTCGACCTTGATGACCCGCGCGCCGAGGTCCGCGAGCTGACGGGTGCAGAACGGCGCGGCAATCGCGTGCTCCAGCGTGACGATCAACATTCCTTCCAATGGGCGCATGGTCATGGCTTTCAGAATGAACGTGGCAGCCCGAGCACGTGCTCGGCCACGTAGCTCAGGATCAGGTTGGTGGAGATCGGCGCCACCTGGTACAGCCGGGTTTCGCGGAACTTGCGCTCGACGTCAAATTCGCAGGCAAAGCCAAAACCGCCGTGTGTCTGAATGGCGGTGTTGGCCGCCTCCCAGGAGGCTTTGGCTGCCAGGTACTTGGCCATATTGGCCTCGGCCCCGCAGGGTTGGTGGGCGTCGAACAGTTCGCAGGCACGCCAGCGCATCAGGTCGGCGGCTTCGGTCTCGATGTGGGCTTCGGCCAGCGGGAACTGCACGCCCTGGTTCTGCCCGATCGGGCGGTCAAACACGCGGCGCTCGCGGGCATAGCGGGCACTGCGCTCGACGAACCAGCGGGCGTCGCCGATGCACTCGGCGGCGATCAGGGTGCGCTCGGCGTTGAGGCCGTCCAGGATGTACTTGAAACCTTTGCCCTCCTCGCCGATCAGGTTCTCGGCCGGGATTTCGAGGTTGTCGAAAAACAGCTCATTGGTCTCGTGGTTGACCATATTGCGGATTGGGTTCACCGTCATGCCTTTGCCAATCGCCTGGTGCAGGTCAACGATGAAGATCGACATGCCTTCGGATTTGCGCTTGACCTCGGCCAGCGGGGTGGTGCGCGCCAGCAAAATCATCAGGTCGGAGTGCTGGATGCGCGAGATCCAGACTTTCTGGCCATTGACCACATAGCGGTCGCCCCGCTTGACGGCGGTGGTCTTGATCTTGGTGGTGTCGGTGCCCGTGGTCGGCTCGGTCACGCCCATGGACTGCAGCCGCAGATCGCCGCTGGCGATTCTGGGCAGGTAGAGGCGCTTTTGTGCTTCCGAGCCGTGGCGCAGCAAGGTGCCCATGTTGTACATCTGGCCGTGGCAGGCGCCGGCGTTGCCGCCGCAGCGGTTGACCTCTTCCATCACCACCGAGGCTTCGGCCAGACCCAGGCCGGCGCCGCCGTATTCCTGCGGAATCATCACCGCCAGCCAGCCGGCCCGGGTCAGCGCGTCGACACACGCCTCGGGGTAGGCACGGGCGTCGTCTATCTTGCGAAAATACTCATCGGGGAAGCGTTTGAAGAGATCGCGCAGTGCCTGGCGCAACTCGGGATGGCGTTCTTGGTTCGTCATGTTCAATCTCTAGAGATCCAGCCGGGCAGCGCCGGCTGGAGTGCGCATATCCTTCAACGGAATTTGCTGAAATCGGGCTTGCGTTTTTCCAGAAAAGCGCTGGCCCCTTCCTGTTGCTCGCCGGTGTTGAAATAGTTGGGCGCCACTTCCTGGATCAGGTCGTTCATGTCCCGGCCCATGATCGGGGCCATGTGGTGGTAGAACGAACGCTTGACAATCTTCAGGCAGGTGGGGGAGAGCGACAGCAGTTCGTCGCAATACTTCCGCACCTCCGCGTCGAGCTGAGCCATCGGCACCACCGCGTTGGCCAGACCCCAGTCAAAGGCTTGCTGCGCGCTGTAGCGGCGGCACAGCATCCACAGCTCGCGCGCCCGCTTGTGGCCCAGCACGTTGGCCGCGTGCGCGACGATGTAGCCACCCGCCGGCGAGCCGACGCGGGGCCCGTTCTGACCGAAGATCGCGTGCTCGGCGGCAATCGTGAAGTCACAAAAGTAGGCGATGTGGTGGCCGGCGCCAATGGCATAGCCGTTGACCCGCGCGATCACCGGCTTGGGGCATTCGGCGATCTGGCGGTTGAAGTTGAACTCCAGGTCCTGCAGGCCGCTCTTGCCGCCTTCGCCCTTTTCCCAGTTGACATCGCCGCCGACGCAAAAGGCGCGCTCGCCGGTGCCGGTCAGCACGATCACGCCGACCTTCGGGTCGTTGCCGGCCTGGGCCAGCAGCCGCTCCATGTCCTTGATCGTGTCACCGGTGAAGGCATTGAGCGTCTTGGGCCGGTTGATGGTGATGGTGGCGACGAAGTTCTTGACTTCGTAAATGACTTCCTGGTCCGACATGCCTGGCGCTCCTGTAAAAGTTGGGGGATCTACTGATGACGATGGTTCAATTCGGGTGCCACCACGCCGTCTTTCACGAATTGATCCACCTCGGCCGGGCTGTAACCCAGCTCGCCGAGAATGTTCCGGCTGTGCTCGCCCAGCTTGGGCGGTGGCGCCATGGCGTCGGGTCGGCGCATGCCCGCGGCGAGCTGCGCTGGAAAGGGGATCAGCGGCAGGCCCGGCAGCGCCGGATGCTCGACAAAGCGGGCGGCCAGCACCGGGTCGGCCATGGCCTGGGACACCGTGTTCACCGGGCCACAGGGAACGTCGGCCGTCGCGAAGGCGGCCAACCAGGTGGCCGCCGGACGGGTGATGAAAATCGACTCCAGTTCGGCCAGCAGCGCCGGCCGGTTGGCAATGCGCGCGGCGTTGCGCTGGTAACGCGGATCGGTGAGCCACTCGGGCCGCTCGATGACGCCACAAAACCGCTTGAACGCCGCTTCATTGACCACCGACACGCTGAACCAGGCACCGTCGGTGCCGCGAAAGTGCCGGCTCGGCACGGCAATCGGCAGGTTCACCGAGCGAATCGGCTCGCGCTGCTCAATCGCATATTCACCCACCTTGCTCGCCATGAAATTGAACATGGTGTCCACCAGCGACAGCTCCACGCGCTGCCCCAGGCCGGTCTGCTGCCGGTGCATCACCGCGGCCAGCACGCCCAAAGCGCCGCACATGCCGGACGCCACATCGATGATCGGCAAGCCGATGCGGACCGGTGGGTCCCCGGCCTCGCCACTGGCATAAAAGGCCCCCGTCATGCCCTGCACCACGCTGTCGACCGAGGGCCTGAGCCGGTAGTCGCTCTGCTCACCGAAGGCGCTGACCATGTAATACACCAGCGTCGGGTTGATGCGCCGCACCGCGTCGTAGTTCAGCGCATGGGCCTCGGCAAAGTCGGGGCGAAAATTGTGCACCAGCACCTGGGCTTTTGAAATCAGCCGCTCCAGCACCGCGCGCCCGGCCGGCGTGCGTATCTCCAACGCGATCGACTCCTTGCCCCAATACTGTTCAGATAGTATTTTTAAAGCCATAATCCTCATCCATCGAAGCTTCAATGGATGAGGGTGATGGCCAGAACACGCAAGACGCTGCCGTCGAGAGTTGACGTTGCGCATTTGATCAGCGCCGGGGTGCTGGCCAGCGTGTGTCCACGGACGTTGATCGAAGAAGTGTTGGCCGAGACCGGCAAGGCCAGCCAGCGGGAGCGGCTGCTGCCCGCGCCGGCAGTGGTGTATTACGTGATGGCGCTGGCGCTGTGGCGCGAAGCGCCGCTGGAGGAAGTGCTGCGCGTGGTGTGCGAAGGCCTGCAATGGCTCGGCGGCGGCCACACTGAGGCGGTGCAGGCCAGCAAGTCCGCGATCTCGCAGGCGCGCAGCCGGCTGGGCCCCGAGGTCATGCGCCAATTGGCCGATCGGGTGCTGCGCCCGCTGGCCGCGCCGGGGGCGCCAGGGGCGTGGTACCGGGGATTGCGCGTGATGGCCCTGGACGGCAGCTGCATGGACGTGGCCGACGAGGCGGCCAACGCCAAGTTCTTCGGCTACCCGGGCGCCTCGCGCGGCCAAAGCGCCTTCCCGCAGGCGCGCGTTCTGGGCCTGGTGGAATGCGGCACGCACGCGGTGGTGGCAGCCGGCATCGCACCCTACGGCCACAGCGAGCAGGTCATGGCCGCCCAGTTGCTGCCCGCCAAGCTCACGCCCGAGATGCTGGTGCTGGCCGACCGCAACTTCTACGGCTTCAAGCTCTGGCAGACCGCCTGCGCTACGGGCGCCAAGCTGGCCTGGCGGGTCAAATCCAACCTCAAGCTGCCGGTAGAGCAGATGTTGCCCGATGGCTCGTACCTGAGCCGCGTGTTCGACAGCGACGACCGCGCGCGGCGCGCAGGGCAAACGGTGCGTGTGATCGACTACGCGCTCGAGGGCTCGGCCACGCCGGCGCAGGGCAGCTACCGGCTGCTGACCAACCTCCTGGACCCCGATGCGGCGCCGGCCCTGGAGCTGGCCGCGCTGTACCACGAGCGCTGGGAGATCGAGGGGGTGTTCGATGAGTTCAAGACGCATTTGCGCGCCAACAGCACGGTGCTGCGCAGCAAGACGCCCGAGCTGGTGCAGCAGGAGCTGTGGGGGCTGCTGCTGGCGCACTTTGCGATTCGCCAGTTGATGGCGCAGGCGGCCTGGGCGCGCGAACTCGATCCGGATCGCCTGAGCTTCATGCACGCCGTGCGCGTGATCAAGCGCAAGATGCCGCAAGCTGCGGCCGTTTCCCCCTGAGCGTTTGCCTGCCTGGCGCGAGGCCCTGCTGGCCGAGATCGCGCGCGGGCGCTGCGTGAGCAGTCGTGGGCGCCTGAACCCGCGCGGCGTCAAGCGCAAGATGAGCAACTTCAATGTTCGGCATCGCGGCGCAGCGCTCCATTTGCGGCATCAGCCAGTGCCGGTGCTTCGTATCTGAACAGTATTTCCGCTAACCCGCATGAACACTGAGCTTTCGGGGTGAATGCCGATGGTGTGGTTTGCAGGGTTCAGGTCGAATTGATATCAATTCCTTGCAAACTGCATCGAGGTGTTGATGGGTCCGAAGCCAGCCGACGAACGCGCCGATCACGACTTGTTCCGCAGCGAGCTGCTGAACCTGATCAACCAGCGTCACGAGCTGGTTCGCTTGGCGGCGCTGATCGACTGGCAGGCGTTTGAAGCCGAATGGAGTCCGGAGTTCGTCTCAACCACGGGCCGGCCGGCTCTGCCCACGCGGCTGATGGCCGCTCTGCTGTACCTCAAGCACGTGTACGCACTCAGCGACGAGGACGTGTGTGAGGGCTGGCGAGAAAACCCGTACTGGCAGCACTTCAGTGGTGAGCGGTACTTCCAGCACGAGCTGCCCTGCGATCCCTCCAGCTTGGTGCGCTGGCGCCAGCGCATTGGCGAGGCCGGCTGCGAGTGGCTGCTGGCCCATTCCATCGAAGCTGCACGCAAGGGCGGAGTGATCAAGCGCCAGAGCCTGGAGCATGTGGTGCTGGACACCACGGTGCAGCCCAAGGCCATCGCCCACCCGACCGACAGCCGGCTGCTCAACCGCGCGCGTGAGCAACTCGTCGAGGCTGCGCAAGACGCTGGGATCGACCTGCGCCAGAGCTACGCCCGGGTCGGCAAGGCTGCCGAGCACCAGGCCGGCCGCTACGCCCATGCCAAGCAGTACCGGCGCATGCAGCGCGAGATCAGGAAGCTGAGGACTTGGCTGGGCCGGGTCATCCGCGACGTGCAACGCAAGGCCGGTGAGATCGGAGCTGGGCTGAAGGCCAAACTGGGGTCGTCTCAGAAAACGGGAAAAATAGCACGCTAAGGCGCGCGACGGCTTTTACCTAGCAGCAGTGCAAGTCTGCACCTGCGAGGCATGACATGCAGGAGGGCGCTATCGACCCTCAGGCTTGTCGCGCGGCGTTCATGTCACTTTGCTGGTGATCGTCCTCGGGATGGTCGCAAGCGGCATCGGCATGATGATTCTTAGTGGCGCGGGTCCGGCTGTCTTCGGAGCGCCCGGTGCAGTAATGCCCGACTTCCACGAGGTTCTGCCGCGTCGGCCGCACGGACTTGGCGCGCGTCTGATGATCGCGTTACTGGCCGTTCATGCCGGGGCGGCGCTGTACCACCATTTCGTCCGGCGTGACGAGACTCTCAAGCGGATGTGGTGAGTGCATGACGACCTCGGCAACACGAAACACCGTGCAGCTAGCCACGACGCTCATGCAGAGAAGTGCTCGGGCAATTGATCCGCTTGCGCGGTCGCCAGCCGGACGACATGTGCTGAGATCAGTCAGTTGGTGGGGCTTGCGAGCCACGTTGGTGACAGCGCATGGTATGGACAGAGGGGCCGGCGCGTCGCTGTGTAATGAACGTCCGCTAGAGCCACACCGTTGTGCTGCCCGACCGATGACCGGACGTACCGTGGAATGACTGTTTATGGCCGGGAGCCGAAACCCAGAGTTGGGGCGTCAACCTGATCTATACCCTAATCGGATGTCAGGACAACCCAGCCAGAGGCGTCAGGATAGGGCCGTATTATCAATTTCTTGACGGGTGCCGCGCAAGGACATAGATTTCTACCTGACACTTTCGGCTCAGGAGGCATCTTGCAGGGGCATCGCATTGGTTACGTCCGCGTCAGCAGCTTCGATCAGAACCCGGAACGGCAACTGGAACAGATCCAGGTGGACAAGGTGTTCACCGATAAGGCATCGGGCAAGGACACACAGCGCCCGCAGCTCGACGCGCTGCTGTCCTTCGTGCGCGAGGGCGACACGGTGGTGGTTCACAGCATGGACCGCCTGGCGCGCAACCTCGACGACCTGCGCCGCCTGGTGCAGGGCCTCACCCAGCGCGGGGTGCGTATCGAGTTCGTCAAGGAACACTTGACCTTCACCGGCGAAGACTCGCCGATGGCGAACCTGATGCTGTCGGTGATGGGCGCGTTCGCCGAGTTCGAACGCGCCCTGATCCGCGAGCGGCAGCGCGAGGGCATCGCGCTCGCCAAACAGCGCGGAGCCTACAGGGGCCGCAAGAAGGCGCTCGCACCCGAGCGGGTGGTCGAGCTGCGGCGTCGCGCCTCGGCCGGCGAGAAGAAGGCGCAGCTCGCCCGTGAGTTCGGCATCAGCCGTGAAACCCTGTACCAGTATCTGAGAACGGATGACTGACCATGCCCCGTCGCAATTTACTGACACCCGCCGAGCGCACCGGCCTGCTCGCCTTCCCAACCACCGACGATGAACTCATCCAGCATTACACCTTTGCCGAACCCGACCTGTCGGTGATTCGCCAGCGGCGCGGCAGCCACAACCGGCTCGGCTTCGCGGTGCAGTTGTGCTACCTGCGTTATCCCGGCTTTGCCCTGCCGACGGATGCAGAGCCGCCCGCCTCCCTGCTGAACATCGTCGGTCGCCAGTTGCGCATCGAGCCAGACATCTGGCCGCAGTACGCGCAGCGGACGGAAACGCGGCGCGAGCACCTGTTGGAGTTGCAGGCGTTGCTGAAGCTGACGCCGTTCGCTGTCGCTGACTATCGGTACTTCGTCCACCAGATCGCCGAGCTGGCCCAGCAAACCGACCGGGGTATCGTGCTGGCCGAAGCGCTGGTCGAGTTGCTGCGGCAGCAACGCATCATCCTGCCAACCGTCGATGTCATCGAGCGCGTGTGCAGCGAGGCTCTGACACGTGGCACGCGCCAAGTCTATGAAGCGCTCACCGCGCCGCTCGGTGATTTCCTCCGCTGCGCGCTCGATGGCCTGCTGGCGATCCGCGAGGGCACCAAGGGCAGCGGGCTGATATGGCTGCGCCAGCCGCCCGGCCCGCCGAAGCCAAAGCATGTGCTGGCCCACCTTGAGCGGCTGAAAACCATCCGCGATCTGTCGCTGCCGAACGACCTGGAACACGCCATTCACCAGAACCGTCTACTGAAGCTCGCCCGCGAAGGCGGACAGATGACGGCCCAGCACCTGCGCGACCTGGAGCCAAACCGTCGCTATGCAACCTTGGTCGCGGTGATCCTTGACACCCGCGCCACGCTGATCGACGAAATCATCGACCTGCACGACCGTTTCATGGGTTCGCTGTTCAGCAAGGCAAAGCGCAACCATGCCGACCGCTTCCAGCAGTCCGGCAAGGCGATCAACGACAAGGTGCGGTTGTACTCGCGCATCGGGCGCGCCCTGCTGGAAGCCAAGCAATCTGGCAGCGACCCGTTCGCCGCTATCGAGGCGATCATCCCCTGGGATGTATTCAGCGAAAGCATCACTGAAGCGGAGACGCTTGCCCGGCCAGAAGACTTCGATTTCCTGGCCTTGGTCGGCGATGGCTTCACCCAGCTCCGGCGCTACACACCGACCCTGCTGGAAGCGCTTACCATGAAGGCCGCGCCGGCAGCGCGCGAATTGCTGGCCGGCGTCGAAGTGCTCAAGGGGATGAACGACCGTCAGGCGCGCAAGGTGCCAGACGACGCACCCACGTCGTTCGTGCGCAAGCGCTGGGAAAACCTGGTGCGCACGGGAGATGGGCTGGATCGGCGTTTCTACGAACTGTGCGTTCTGTCCGAACTGAAGAACTCACTGCGCTCCGGCGACATCTGGGTGCAGGGATCGCGCCAGTTCAAGGATTTCGAGGACTACCTGTTGCCGCCTCCGAAATTCGCGGCGCAGCGTGACCAGCGGGAATTGGGCCTGGCTGTCGATACCGACTGTGACCGCTTTCTGGACGCTCGTCTTGCGGTGCTGCAAGAGCGACTGGCGACAGTCGAGCGGCTGGCCGCTGCCAACGAACTACCCGATGCGGCCATCACCAGTTCCGGGCGAATCAAGATTACGCCGCTGGACAATGCCGTGCCGGATGAGGCCGAGGCGCTGATGCAGCAGGCATGCCGCCTGCTGCCGCACCTGAAGATCACCGAACTGCTGCTGGAAGTCGATGGCTGGACCGGCTTCAGCCGCCACTTCAAGCACCTCAAGAATGGCGCGGCAGCCGACGACCAGCATCTGCTGCTGACGACCATTCTCGCCGATGCCATCAATCTGGGCCTCTCCAAGATGGCCGAGTCCTGCCCCGGTGTGACCTACGCCAAACTGACGTGGTTGCAGGCGTGGCACATCCGCGACGAAACCTATTCTGCGGGTCTGGCCGAGCTGGTCAACGCCCAGTTCCGCCAACCCTTCGCCGCCTACTGGGGCGACGGCACCACGTCATCGTCAGACGGGCAGAACTTCAAGGCCGGCGGCCGTGGCCAAGCTGCTGGCCAGGTGAACCTGAAGTACGGTCAGGAACCGGGCGTGCAGTTCTACACCCACATCTCCGACCAGTATGCGCCGTTCCACACCAAGGTCATCAACGCCACGGTGCGCGACGCCACCCACGTCCTGGACGGGCTGCTGTATCACGAATCCGACCTGTGCATCGAGGAGCACTACACCGACACGGCGGGCTTTACCGATCACCTGTTCGCTCTGATGCACCTGTTGGGCTTTCGCTTCGCCCCGCGCATCCGCGACCTGGCCGACAAGCGCCTGTATATCCACGGCGACGCCAAACAGTACCCGACGCTCGTCGGCCTGATCGGCGGCAATGTCAACGTGAAGCACATTCGCGCCCATTGGGACGAAATCCTGCGGCTGGCTGCCTCGATCAAGCAGGGCACAGTGACGGCCTCGCTGATGCTGCGCAAGCTCGGCAGCTACCCGCGCCAGAACGGCCTGGCCGTCGCCTTGCGCGAGCTGGGGCGCATCGAGCGCACGCTGTTTGCGCTCGACTGGATGCAGAACGTCGAACTGCGCCGTCGCGTGCAGATTGGCTTGAACAAAGGCGAAGCGAAGAATGCGCTGGCCCGCGCCGTGTTCCTGAACCGGCTCGGCGAAATCCGTGACCGCAGTTTCGAGAACCAGCGCTATCGCGCCAGCGGCCTCAACTTGGTGGTGGCGGCGATCATCCTGTGGAACACGGTCTACCTGGAACGGGCAGTCCAGGCGCTGCGCGACTCGGGCAAGAACATCGACGAGCGGCTGCTACCGCATCTTTCGCCGCTGGGCTGGGAGCATATCAACCTGACCGGCGACTATATCTGGCGGCAGAACAAGCAGGTCGAGCAAGGCAAGTTCCGGCCGCTGCGAATGCCCGGCGAGTCTTAGCGTACGATTTTTTCCGTTTCGTGAGCTGACCCCTGAATCGTCGAGCCGGTAGATCAGCAGGAAGTCGCCGCCGATGTGGCACTCGCGATGGCCCGCCCAGTCACCCGTCAGTGGATGGTCGAGCCATTCAGGCGGCAGCGGCGCATCGTTGGCGATGAGCAGCAGCATGGCCTCTTTCAGCCGGGTCATGTCGTACCGGCCGGAGTGGGACAGGCGCACCCAGTCCTTCTGGAACTCTTTGGTGTAGTCCGACGCGCGAGGCAGGTTTGCCCGCTTACTTGCCGCTGGCTTCTTCGAGGTCATTCAGGAGCGAGTCAGCGGTTGCAAAGCGAGCGCGACGGCTCTTGATGATCTCGTCGGCTTCTGCGATGGCGACGCGGCTGGTGGCGTTCGGTGCCTTGAGCGCGAACGGCAGTTCCTTGTCGGCGACGACACGGGTCAGGAACACGCGGATCGCATCGGAGACGGTCAGGCCCATCGAGGCCAGCGTTTCCGCAGCCTGCGCCTTGACGTTCTCGTCCACGCGAACGTGAACCATAGTGGTGGTAGCAGCCATGACGGCCTCCTATTGCGACTGATTGAGATACATTGTATCGCAGACCGCGCGCAATCGCAAGGCGACACCCCTCCCCCCGCTTCCTGTCTCTATGTATGTATATAGGTAGGTATATATATACATACCTATAGAGACCACGGCAGCAGCTTGGCGATGTTGCGTGCATCGTCGAGGCCGCGATGGTGCGAGCCGTCGAGTGGCAGGCCGACCATTTGCAGCGCGCGGGCCATCCCCACTTCCTTGATCTTGCGGGCCTTAGCAAACCGGCGCTTGAGGTTCACATGCTCGAACGCTGCGAGCGGGTTCTGGATGCCGTGTCGCTCGCAGTCGCGGGCAAGCTGCTTGGCGTCGAACTGGCCCCAACTGCCCCACGTCGCGCCCGGTGGCTGATGCCGTTGGGCGAAGCTGGCCAGCCTTGCTGCGACAGCCGGGAACAGCTCGGCACCGTCCACGTCGGCCTGCTGGATGCCCGTGAGCTGCCGACAAAACGGCGTGAGCTGAGGGCGTACCACGGGGCGCACTAGCGCCTGAAACGTGTCGAGCACGGTGCCCTCAGCCGTGGCCCACACCGCGCCGATCTCGATGATCTCCATATCGCTTGCCGGGAGGCCATCGGCATCGTCGCAGCTAGCCTCAAGGTCGATGACCAGCACCGGGGTCACAGAACCCCCGCAAGGGCATCGACCAGCGACTGCCCTCCCCTGCGATCCAGCCAGCGCGCCTGCATCCCGAAGGCCTGCGGCCCGTCGAAGTCGCACCGCTTGCTGTCGCCCACGAAAACCGCCTCGGCTGGGGCGCAGCCCAACTCGGCGCACGCCAGCCGGTACATCGTCGGGTGTGGCTTCGCCACGCCCACCTCGTAGGAGAGCACGTAGGCGTCCAGCTCGGGCACGAGGCCGCGCACGGCCGGGCCGTACTCATAGGCAAGGTTCGAGCACACCGCCAAGCGCAGCCCTGCTGCCCGCGCCTTGGCGAGCACGTCGGGCACCTCGGGGAACAGGCGCAAGCCGGATAGCTCTTCGGCCAAGTCGGCTTCCATCACATCCAAGCTGGCTTCCGTGCCCAGCTCGACGGCGAAGGTCGCCATCGGCACGTCGCGCGTGAGGCAGGCGAGCCGATCCACCGGCCGCCCGTCCGCGCCCACGAGACGCCCATAGGGCGCAGGGCGCGCGGTGTAGCGGATCAGGGTGCCGAAGGCGTCAAAGACAATGGCTCTTGTGGGCTTCATGTATATATATACCTACCTATATACCTACATACCTACTCGAACAGCTCGCGCTCGAACTCGACGCCCGCCACCACCAGCGGCTCACCGCTGGGCCAGCGCTTGGGCGGCTGGTGGTCGCTGATGACATGCACATCGGCGTCGTCGTTGACCACGGCCACGTCAGCAGCGTGCAAAGCGGCTTGCTTGCTCGCCCGCTCGAAGCGGCAGATGTTGGGGTCGAATGTCCAGTAGCGCATGTCAGCCTCCGTCGTTGGTCTGTGCTTTCTTTCGCTCGTGCTCATCGAGCAGCCGTTGGTAGGACTCATAGGCGGGCGTGCCGGGTGGCGCAAAGTTCGGCAGCAGGCCGATCTCGCTTTCCTCTTCGATGACCGGCCGCCCTCTTACCGGCTCCGGCATCAGGCCCAGCTCGTTGGCAACTCGTATCAGCGCCCGGATTTCCTTGCGGATGGCGGCGACGTTTTCGGTGGTGGTGGTGGCGTAGCCCTTGCTCAAGCCAATGCGTGCGACCCGAGCGCTTTCGGCCAGCGTGTCCAGCTCGAACTGAGCCGCTGCCTTCAACTCTTCTTCGTCCTGTCGCACCCGCCACTCGCGCCACTCTTCGACTTCAGCCGGGGTGAGGATGGCCAGCGCATCGGCGGGCAGCTCGCGCGCCTCACGGTCGAACTTGGCCACCACGCGCTGGACGTTCTTGCCCTCGGGAAAATCCGGCGTTACTTCGCGCACCCGGCGCAGGCACTGGACGCGGTGGCCCTCTCTGTAGGTGCCGTCTTTGTCCCGGTGGCGAATGATCTTGAACTGCATGAGCGCGTTCTCTTCTTGGTGTTGTTGCGTACAACAAAAACTATACGCGAAAGCGCGAAAGTCTGCTACCATTCGCTTGCGGTCGGTAGGTATATATATACTTACCGAGTCACAGAGCCGGGGATGCACCCGGCAGGTCGAGGGCCAGCGGCTGCGCTGCCCATCGGTATGTATATACATAGATAGGAGCACCCATGATCTTCGCGTGTGTCAACACCAAGGGCGGCGTCGGCAAGACCACGACCGCCGTGCATCTGGCAGTGATGCTGGCCCGTCAGGGCAAGACGCTGCTCATCGACGGCGACCCGCAGGCTTCGGCCGCGAGCTGGGCCGCATGGCGTCGTGAGACGCAATACGACCCGTCGCCCACCACCACCTGCCTCGCTGGCAAGGCGATCCTCAGTGAAGGCAAGCAACTGGCCACCGGCTTTGAGCATGTCGTCGTTGATGCGGGTGGCCGTGATTCCGTGGGCCTGCGCTCCGCGCTGTTGCTGGCCCAGCGTGCCGTGATCCCGGTCGGTGCGTCCAACCTTGACGCCGCCGCGATGACCGACTTGCTCGAAGTCGTCGAGCTGGCCCGCGACTACAACCCCGAGCTGGACGTGCGCGTGCTGCTGACCCGCGTCGATCCGCGCACCAAGGATGCGGCCGAGATGCTGGAATTCTTGGCCGAGCAGAAGCTGACTGTATTACCTACAAAAGTCTGCGAGCGGGTGGCTTTCCGCCGTGCCATCGGCGAGGGCGCGACCGTTCAGGAGCTGGGTCGCGACCAAGCCGCCATTGCCGAGATGGAAGCCTTCTTCAAGGAGGTGATGGCATGAGCATGAAGGGCAAGCCCAACACGGCGCAGTTCAAGCCGCCCAAAGACCCGACCGCCTTCCTCGAAGGCGGGGAGGCCGACAAGGCAGAAAAGCCGCTGGTCGCCCCTGCGGCCGTGACCACGCCACCGGCCGCCACGCCGCCCGCTGCCGAGGAAACGCAGCGCTACGGCCGCGCTCGGGTGCAAAAAATCTTCAACTTCCCCGAGGAACTGGCTGATCGCCTGCGCCGCGAAGCGCTCAAGCGCTCGGAAGAGAAGGGCGGCCGGGTCACGGAGAAGGACATCGTGATCGAGGCGCTGGAAGCCTTCCTCAAGGGCTGATAGGTATATATATACCTATCTATGTATATATATAACGACGTTCAATATGGACTATAGTCCATACAAACGCTGACACTCACACGATACAGCGACGGTCGCAACGAAAACTGATATTGTTGCGGTTGGGCGCGGAATAGGGTATAAAAGCGATGTTGACGACAACTGCAAGTGTGGTCGCGCCAAAAATCTTGAAGGAACTCATCGCCGCTGGGTCGGTTTCAGCCGCCCGAGTGGAACCCGGTGACAAGGGCCTCTTGATCGTGGTGCGAGCCGGAATGAATGAGCGAGTGCTGGGTGCGGCCCGAGGTGGCCTCCGGTACTTTCAGAGCCTCGATGGAGCTGCAAGCGTCTTGCAGTCCTACGGGATCATGAAGTTTGACGTGAACACGGAGCACTGGGTGCCCAAGACGATGGTGCGCGGCTACAAGCAAGCCCCGGCGTCTTTGGATGCCGACGAGTGATCCGTGATGACTACGAAGGAGAGAGCTGACCAGACAGCGAAAACTGGACGATCAGAAAAGCAAAAGCCCGCTTTGGCGAGCGGGCTTTGCATAGAAACCGGGCTGGGAGCCCAGACTAAAAACGAGGAGCAGCCTTGGCGGGCTACTTCATCGTGCGTCAGTGAGACCTAACGGATAAGGTTCATTGTACGCAGTCTGACCCCAGCACGCAAGCGTGCGCTCGCCCATACGGACGAGTGATGAGGGGTTATGACGGCGACAACGGCACAGAAAACAGACAACCAGACAGATCGCTTTTTCCAGTCGGGCACCGCGCTGAATCGCGTGCTCACGGAAGCGCCGTACCTGCCTCGGTGCTCTGACGACAAGACGGCCACCCGAGTCCGGCCGCGCGAATACGCCATTCGCTACCCCTACATGCAGGTCAATCGGCCCGGCTTCGTGAGCTGGCTGATCTTCGATCTCGACCACACCAAGGCGATGATCTGGGAGGACGCAGGGCTTCCCGCTCCCAACCTGATCGTCCGCAACCGCCAAAGCGGCCACAGCCACCTCTACTACGCGATTCCCCCGGTCTGCACGACCGAGGCCGCCCGCAGCAAGCCCATCGCCTACATGAAGGCCGTTTATGAGGCCTTCGCTGCCCGGCTCGATGCCGACACCGACTTCCACAGCGGCCCCGTGGCCAAGACGCCCGGCCATCCTTGGTGGCTGACGCACGAGCTGCACGCCCACGTCTACGAGCTGGGGGAGTTGGCCGACTACGTGGACTTGGCTGTGTCCAGCCCGTGGGGCAAGGGGCCTCAGTTCGACGAGGTGAGCCATTCCCGGCACTGCATCCTCTTCGAGCACCTGCGCCACTACGCCTATTCCATCGTGAACCGTGAGCGCGAGCGCGGCTCTTTTGCCACCTTCACGCGGCTGCTCGAAGCCTACGCGCACAACCGCAACAGCTTCCAGAAGCTGGGCTTCATGGAGAACCTGGCCCAGTCCTCACTCAAGGCCACGGTGAAGTCGGTCGCCCGCTGGACGTGGGATCGCTACACCGGCTGCGGCCGGTGCCACCGGGGCGTGATGCAGCTCGACAAGGACTTGCCGCTGATCGAGCGGCAGCGCCTCGCCGCCGCCCGCACCCACGACGTGCGCCACAAGGCTACCGAGTCCAAGGTGCGCGCCGCGTGCCGCCTGCTGCAACAGAAGGGCGAAGCCCTCACGCAAGCCGCTATCGGCCGCGTGGCGGGCCTCACGAGGCAGACGGTGGCCACCTACAAACATGTGCTCGAAGAAGTGCTCAAGCCCGTCGCTGTGGCGATTTTGGGAGGCGCTTCGGGCAAGGCCGACGATGTTAAACATGGTGCACATCAGGTAACTGCCGCCCCGCAGGGGGCCGGGGTTCCGGGTGCTGCATCGGTGTCCCTTGAGCTGTTTCCTGCCGGGCCGGGTGTGGTGCCCGTGCTCGATGGCTGAGATGGAGCTGGTTTTGGTTTTGAGTAGCCCAAGCGTTTTTCAAACGCGAGTAGCCGCAAGTGGGTTGTGGGTAAGTCCGCAGGACTTATCCATCATCCCGCGCGCAGGGCGAAGCCCGGAGGGTGTTCCGCCGCGCGTCAGCGCGGCCCCCCCTTCACTTGTCGGCGTGGCGGCCGTGTCGGTTGAATGGAGTTCGGAGGATGTAGCGTATGGCTCGACGGTCTTTTGACGATGAAACGCTCGCATGGGTGCGAGAGATGCCGCTGTCGCAGGTGCTCGACAAGCTGCGCGACGATGGGCAGTTGTTCTGGCGTCGCGATCCCGACTTCGTGCCGGAGAAGGACAAGCGGACGGTGCGGCTGTTTTTGTCGTCGCCCTCGGGCTTCGCTTGGGAAGTTCTGGTGACGGGCCTCAAGTGGTTTGACGTGCGCGCAGGGAAGGGTGGAGGTGGCGGCATCGACCTCGTGATGCACCTGCTGGGCATCGACTTTGTGAAGGCCGTCAAGCTGCTTTCGTCTGGTGCCGGTGTGGCTGGCCAGCGTCGTCCAGTTCAGCCGCAGTGAAATCCGGGCGGCTCGCTGCTGCGCATCGACCGGGCTCTCGTGCTTCGCATCGAGCCTCGTGCCGAGTTTCGACCCCTGCGGGCTTCGATCTTCCCTCCCGTTGGTCGGCCTGCCGCTTTCGCCGTCCCGGCGACCGAAACCCCTTCGGTTTCGGCTTCCCGCGTGGGGTCTTGCCCCACACGTCGCGGGGGAATGTGGGCGGGCTTTGCCCTTGACATCCCCCTCTGACGTGAGGCTCTGGTCGTTCCAGCCGCATCAAGGGTGCGCTGCGCCGTGATCCTCACCCGTTCGGTGCTCGGGCTGCGCCCTGTGCTCCGCGTGCGGCTTCCGGTCACGCCCTTGACCCGGCTTCCACTTGAAAACCGTATGTATATAGGTAGGTATATATATACATAAAGCGAGGAAATCAAGCGGCTTGTGTGGTGCTCGGAGCGTCGTGACGCAAGGATGGTGGCTTGTTCAATCACCGGAGATCGACTCCCATGCAAACCACCAAAACCACCCCGTACCACTGCGCCGAGCTGCGGCGCTCTGTGCCCGTGATCCAGCGCATCGAGTGGGTGAGCGGGATCGGCCAAGACGATGCCGAGCCGGTTGTGCTCGCCGGGGTCTCCTCGTTTTCAGTGCAATAAGTGACGGTACGAAAAGCTAGCACTGGCGCGGAGGTGGTGTTGGTAGATCGTTGATTTCATTGACTTTCCTGTTCACTTTCAAATCTGCGATTCGTGGCGTCAAACCGTGGTCGGTTTCATCCATTGGTGCCAGTTATCGATGCATTTGGCCGCGAAGGCAGGATTTGGTCAGCATAGCGGTCAACCGGGAAGCGAAACACACCCCGCAAGTTGATGCTCTCCAGCCTGGTGGGCGCAATCTTCCCGATCAGTTCCGGTGGAATGACCTGGCGGCGGTTCGACCAGCGATCCAGGACCGCCTGCATCTGTGAGGTATTCCACGCCATCACGATGTTGGCCATCAGGCTCAACGCATCGGCCACAGCCTGCATTTCATCGACACGTTTGGCCTGCGCCGGGCTGATCCGGCCGGTATAAATGGCGCGCTTGAGGGCGTTAACAGCCTCGCCCCGATTGAGCACCCGGCGCAACTCGTTCCTGAAAGCGTCCTTGACAAAGTAGTCAGCCAAAAACGCCGTACGCAGCAACCGCCCCAATTGCACGCCAGCCTCATAGATTGGATCGCCCTGGGCGGCAGAACCGAACCGCGCAAGAGCTGCCACCGCACTGGCATGTCCGCTCATGACCGAGGCTGCCAGGTGCACCAGACTATCCCAATGCTTTTCGATCAAAGCGACGTCGACATTGGCTTCGCACACCGCAGCGATTTCTGCGGGCACTTTGGTGCCGCGTGGCACAAAGAGGTGGCGCTGTTTGAGTTCCTTCAACCGCGGGCAAAGATCAAAACCAAGCAAACGGGCATGTGACATGGCAAAGTCGGTGTAGCCATGGGTATCCACAGCAAGCTGGCTGGTCTCCAGCTTTTCTTGGCGGATGACACCTTCAATGGCCACGCCCGCCTGGCGCTCATTGAGCACAAAGGGCTGCGCATGGAAGATGCCCCACCGGTCTTTTACATGGGAGTAGATTCCAATGGAAGGTGTGTTGCGCCGAGGATCAAGCCGGGCTTGCCACACCCGTTTGGTGGTCTCCATGCTCATCATGTCAGAAGATGCCAAATCGGACCGCCCCCAGGTGGCGGCAATCGGGTGTCGCTGCATGAATTCCAGCACAGCCTGGCAGGCCTGGCTCAGACGCCGTTCGTCCCGCGCCCAGCGCATGGCCTGGCGAATGCTGGTGGCAGACAATTGCGGAATCATGCGCGCGCATTCGACCGCAGTCAGACTGGTGCCGTGGGCCATGATGCCGGCATAGACCATCAGCAGCTCGTCGGTAGAGCGCGGCTCACGTCCGAGCATGATCCAGCTAAAGCGCACCTGGGCGTCAACGGCCAGAATCACTTCCGGCAATTGAACCTCACCGATGCGGTGATCCAAAGCCGCGCGCAGCTTGGTCACTTCTGGGTCTTCGTCCTCTGCGGGCAATGGCGACAAATGGAGTTCATCATCCACGCGCAGTACGCCACTGCGGGCTGCAGCGGCCACCGCATCGACACCGGCAGTTACTCTGGCCAGCAAAGGCTTCAAGAAAGTGGCAGCCTTGCTGGGTAACGATAGACGGGCATAGTGTTTCTTGGACTCTGCCTGCCAACGCTCGTCCGTGAAGAACAAGCGCGCACGACCCCGAAAGCTCAGGCTGTGCTCAATCCAGACCGAGCCATTGCGCACCGCGCGGCGCAGGGCAAACAGGGTGGCCACCTCCAACGCCTGAAACGCCCGTTCCCGGTCTGGGCTGGAGATCGAAACCTGCCAGATCATTCCCAGACTTGGTGCCACCACTTCAACTGGCAGCTTTCTGGATCCTTTGAGATATAAAGCTTGCAGCTTGGCAAGGTACTCGATGGCAGGATGCTCGCCGGTGGCCTGCCAGGGCAGCTTTGCAATGGCGACGAGCAACGACCGCGCGGGGCGAATTCCATCAATCAATCCCTCGCGGACCAGGGAGGCCCTGCTCGGTGGTTTGCGTTTCTGGGTTTCGGTGATCAAGGCTTCAAGACGGGCACGCAACTCAGCATCTGGCACCGCACCTTGCGCGCTCAAGGCAACAAGTTCGCCGAGCAGCGTTTTGTACATTGCGGCCCAATTGACGGTAGCGGGGACATCGGCGGCAGCCTGACGCCACAGATCGGCGATCCGGCGCTGCACCATAAGGATCAACTGGTCTGTGGTGGTGAACAGGCAATACCGAAGAAAGCATGCGACCTCCACGGTGCGCGCTGGCTCTTTGATCTTGGCTCCGGCTGAGGGCGGCCTGGAGACAAGTCGGCGCGCGTAGCGGCGCAAGATGAGATCGGGGATGTCTGCCAGGTGCTTATGAACGTCCAGCGTGTAAAGCAGGTCGATGCGCTCCAGTACCTCGCTGATTTGGCGGGTTGAGTGTTTCGCCGGTGCAGCCCATAGCCAACTCTGCTGGGTTTGTCCATCTGGGCGCAGCTCTGAAACTGAGGCTCGCCAGCGATCAAGTGTTGCTGGATCAACGCTGGCGGCGATGGCGGTGCCTGTTTCAACTTCAAGCTGGGCAAGTGCCGCCGCAATCAGTGTCCGAATTGCCCGCTCGTGCACGATCACCAGCTTGTTCTTGTACAGCCATTGACGCGCCCGCACGAGTAGCTGATCGCGGTCGGCGCAGCGCGCCACTTCGTCGCGCAGTTCACGTACCAGTGAGCGGCGCTGGTGCTCGCTCATCCACTGGAATCCAAGGACCGTGCAGGCTACTTGTTGGTGATCGAATAGCGTGCGCCCGCGTTCATACATGGCTCTCAGCGAGGCGACTTCTGGTGCTGCAATGCCAAGCTCGTTGCCAAGGTGGCGCCACAAGGCTACTGGAATTACCCGAAAGGCACCGAGCAAACGCCCACTCATGCGCAGGAAACCAATATGGAGCGCCAGACCAAGCTTGTGGGAATCACCTCGGCGTGCATTGATTGCGTCGCGCTCGGCACCATCGAAGGTGAAAAATGCCTTCATCTCGAAGTCGCTGATATCGCGGGGGAGCCCACGCATCCCCAAAAACGTTGTGTGCCAACCCTGCATCGTGAACCTCAAAAGTGGGAGGCCACCATACCCGTTTACAAAGCGAACAGGAAAGTCAATGAAATCAACGATCTACCAACACCACCTCCGCGCCAGTGCTAGCTTTTCGTACCGTCACTTATTGCACTGAAAACGAGGAGACCCCTGATCACATCCAGTGGGCTCGCGTGAAGGTTGCGAACGTGCGCGATCCGAACGGCAGCCAGAAGCGCTGCGTCGTTCAGTTACGACTCCGTAACCTGCCCGATGTGGTCTTTGCCATCACGCAGCTCGAGGCACGGGCAGCCGTTGACGAGGCAGCCAACCGCCTTGCTCGGGTTTTGGCGCAAAGGTTACGGCGCAATCGAACAGGCAAGCATCAAAGCCTTTCGGCCTTGCCCGTGTGAGCGCAATTCGGTAGCTTTCGCCTACCCGCAGCCAACATACAACCATCTCCCAAGAGGACCGCGCCTGATGCAAAACCGTATGACGATGACGCGCACCGACGCCTCGGTGCTGTCGACCAACAAGGTCATCCGTAACACCTACATGCTGCTGTCGTTGACGCTGGCGTTCTCGGCGTTGACCGCCGGGCTGTCGATGGCCATGGGCGCTCCACGCCTGGGAATCATCGTCACGCTCGTGGGCTACTTCGGTCTGCTGTTTGCGACCACGAAGTTCCGCAACAGCAGCCTCGGCATCGTGTTCGTGTTCGCGCTGACCGGCTTCATGGGCTTCACGCTCGGCCCGATCATCTCGTCCTACCTGGCGCTGCCCAACGGCGGCAGCATCGTCATGCAGGCGATGGCCGGCACCGCGGCGATCTTCCTCGGCCTGTCGGCGTATGCGGTGACGACCAAGAAGGACTTCTCCTTCATGGGCGGTTTCCTGATGGTCGGGATCCTGGTGGCCTTCCTTGCCGGCCTGGGCGCGATCTTCTTCTCGATCCCCGCGCTGTCGCTCACGGTGTCCGCAGCGTTCGTCATGCTGATGTCGGGCCTCATCCTCTATGAGACCAGCAACATTATTCACGGCGGCGAAACCAACTACATCATGGCCACCGTCACGCTGTTCGTGTCGATCTTCAACCTCTTCACCAGCCTGCTCCACCTGCTTGGCTTCGCCAACAGCGACTAAGCCAGAGGTTACTCCTCGAGGCCAGCCTGAGGCCGCACTGAGGCCGCACAGAGATCGTTCTCTTGTGCGGCCTTCTCTTTTTGAGATCAGTCTTTCGACCCCGCCTTCCAGCGCAAGCCCCACTGATACCGCTCATCGAGTTGCACGTGGCCGGCGAAGTATTCGCCGAGCTTGGTGATCTTCAGGTTGCCGCCTTCGTTCTCGATCATCGCGATCGCGCACATGTTCTTGCTGTTGTCGTGGTTATCCAGGCGAACCTCTACCGGAGGATGGCTAGGAACGGTCAGCGTGACGACCCCGTCAGCTTGCCCCCAATTGGCCACGCCCTCGTAGATGAAAGCGTAGATACAGACCCGTTGGAGGTCTTTCAGATGATCGCCGTTGATGTACAGAAACTCGCCCGACGAATTCGCCCCTGTACGATCGTCCCCTGCCATGTGGATGTACGGTGCGCGGTTGAAGTCCCCGAAGGTGTTCCCGAGGGCTTGCACGGCACCCTTGTGGCCATCGGACAGCTCGAAGAGACACCCAAGGTCCAGGTCGATGCCAGACGACTTTGCTTTCCCGAACATGCCACCGAGAAAACCCCGTTTTTCTTGAGTCTGCCCCGACGACCAGTTCAGGTTGCACACGATTCGCCCGTGCCCGGCTTGCCCGCGCTTCTCGAGCGAGATCTTTTCACCCCGCTTCTCAAGCGTGATCTTCGATAGGGATACCTTCGGCGGCGCTGGAGGAGGCGGTGCTGCCGGAGCGGGACGCTGTTGCGCTGGCGCGGGAGCGGGCTTCTCGGCTACTGATCCGCCAAAGTGCTGTACCAACGCATCCAGGCCACCGTTGAACCCCTGGCTCACTGCACAAAGCCGCCACGCCCCGTCCTTCCTGTAGAACTCCAGAAGCATGACGGCACGCTCGGAGGCAAAGTGTCCCCCATCAAAGCGATAGCAGCCGGCTACGCTCGAGCCGTTTTTCAGGGACACAGAGGAGGCGCCAAGCTGCCGCATAGTTCCGGCACCGTCTATCGCGACGGTCATCACCAGCGCATCGATCGAGGCAGGCAGCCGCGCCAGATCAAAATCGAACTTGCCTTGCCCTGCGAACTTCACCGCTCCGCAAGGCGTTGCAGGCTGATTGAAGAAGGTCATGTAGCGCTCGTCGGAGAGCTTTCGAACACCGTCCAGACCAAAGCACGCCACATCCACCGTCAACGGCCCTGCGTTCAGATCCACCGTGACAGAAAACGCACCATCCGACAGTCCCAACGCTTCAAGTTTCAATCGTTGTCCGCGCGTGAAATCCATTTTTTTAACCATTCCTCTTTTCAAAAGACATCGGACTTATGCAGCCAGCGAGTTCGCGTCTGCACCCTGCTGCAGCCCGAAACACGAGGCGGACTTGCACAGATTGCGTGCCCAGTTCCGGTGCGTGGCGGGCTCGCACATCGAGTCGTACATCCGAAACACCGCGGGCGCGTCGTCGCGGAGGATGTGGCTCGCCATCTCCAGATCTGTGGCATGCACCCGGTAGCAGGCATGAATCAACGGCACTTGATCCGGATGAATGGCCGTCTTGCCAATCAAACCATGGGCAAGGTCCCCCTCAACCTCACGCTGTAGCGTCTCGATGTCGTTGAGGTACTCAAAGACAGGCGCGCTCAGGTTGAAGCCACTCGGCTTGAAGGTGGTCACCAATCGTGCGATCACCTGTCCAATGGACGTTTCATACAGCGTTCGGCCACGAGGGCGACGCATACCGATGATCGAGAGCAGATCGTTGCCGCCAATCCGAAGCGAGAGCACGCGTTCGCGCACCCCGTCCTTGTCCATGACCCGCCGCAAGGCGATCATCTCGCGCTCGTCGAACACCTCTTTGGTTTCCAACGTGGGCATGATCAGGTGGCCAGTGCCGCGCAGCAGCTTCAGATATTCGGAAAGCGCACTGCGAGTCACCTTGGGCAGCACGAAGCCATCCAGTCTCTCGATGCCGGGCAACGCAAGCACCTTGCGCATCACTTCCGGATTGCGCACCCGAATGAAGCGCATCTGGTGTGACGCAGATGTGAGCGCACGGATGGGCGCGCGCAAGTTCTCGATGGCAAAAGGGAGGTCTTTGAGCCTGACCGAGTCCTCGGTGCAAAAGATCACCGATCGCACCTCGGAGAGACGCTCTCCTCTCACTACCTCGAGTAGATCCAGGCGGGTTGCGGGCAAGTAAAGGCTTGCGCCCAGTTCGGTGGCGTCACGCATCACGGGCGCTCCTGATGATCGAAACGGCGTTGTAGGGCAAAGAGGCGTCGGTTTCGACCGGGACGGCCTTCTCCTCGGCAAGGGCCACAAGATGGGCCACCTTCCGGTCGTGACAGTCACGCAGAATCACCCGCTGCGGGAAGCGACGCAAAAGGACGCGCGTTGCTTCACCGATCCCCGGCTTGATGAGGTTCTCATCTGTAATGCCGTACCGCGACATGGCCTCTTTCATGTAGGCGCGAGAGATTGCCTCTTGCTCGTGCCTGCTCAGCTCCGGCGCCCCGGGAGCACCGCCGTTTTCAAGATGCCCCATCGCTGCGGACACGACGTCGTCGACGAACCATTGCGACAAGTCATGCTCGGCGAATTCTTCAAAGAACACGCAGCCGTGGTATTCCCCAGGCCGAATCGCCTCGTTCAGAATCGAACGACTTACCAACCCGCTAATCGTCGAGTTGAGAATGCTCGACGAGATCAGGTAGTCCTCGCTCGAGGCCGCCAGTGCGGCCGACCCCGCCAGATCGGTCAGCACATTGAGCCCAGGGTCGATGGCGATTCCGTGCGAACGGTTGTATTGGGCGACGGCATCGTTGAGCTCACGGCTGATGACCCCCTTTCCTGTCCATCCGTCGATGAAGGCGATCGACTCAGGGCGATGCCCCCGCGACAGGATCTCACTCAGTGCCGCGGTATCAATGCCTCGGTCCCGAATGATCGAGATTGAGTAGTGTGCGGGGGCCGTACCGGAGATCCGGGCGACGAGATGCCGGAGAACAGCCCCGATGGGCGTGCCGGCGCGTGCCAGTGAGACCAGGGTGACTTCCGAACCGTGCTTTTCGTGAAGCAGTTGCGCCAGACGCAGGCAATCCCCTGACAACTGCGCGCGGTTGCGCTGGTGGGCGTCATGAAACAGGCCAAGGTAACGCTCGGAGGGGACTTTCTCAGGGGAGAGCATTTCACTGTAATGCCGCTTTCCGGACTGGATCAGCGATTCCTTGAGCTCAAGGTCAGCCATGAAGTCGATCGTGATCGGCTTGAGCAAGAGCTCGACATCGCTCGGACGGTAGGAGCCGCAAAACATCATGCAGCCTCCCACTGGCGGTTGATCTGGCTCGCCTTGGGAACGAGCGCGTAATCGCATATCGACATGAAGCCTAGATCGGAGAGGCTGTCACCCATCCCAAAAGTGACGATCTCGCCATGCTCACGGCGCAGCCGCTCGGTGAGGTGCTCGACGGCGTGGCGTTTGTCCAGCCACTGCGGCAGTACGGAAAGGTTGTTTCCGTTGCGATGAATCAAAAGCGGCAACGCTGCTTCGGCGCAGCGGTTGCGCAGCAAAGGCTCGGTGCGGTCTAGCGCCTGTTCATCGCCCTCATTGCTCTTGGCGCACAGGTAAAACGGCACCGCAAAGTCCGAAATGATCCGGATCCGCAACTGGACGCAAAGCGAGTCGGCAATCGATTGCAGGACCCCGCTGACATGCTCGAGCATGGGCAGCGTCTGTGCGGCCTGAGTGCGACTCTGTGCAAGCCAACCCTCGTCGGCTGCGCCGTCTGCCTTCAGGATGATGCCGCCGTAGTTGATCACCGCCCCGTTGGTGAACGGCCAACGTACGCGCGAGAACGCATCGGCATTGCGAGCCGTAACCGGGATGACCGCCATCTCCTGCTGCATCAGCACGAGGAAGCTCTTCTGGGCTTTCGTCGCAAAGGAGTGCGCCGTGCCATCCTTGAGATACGCCATGGGCGTCAGAGGAGCACCCTCGGGGCACTTGCGGCCTGACTGGAACAGCGTGTCATCAAGATCAGCAAACAGGAATTTCTTCAGCATGGTCGTCTGAGGTGAAGTGAATCAGGCGGGCGCCAAGGATCGTCGCCAACTGCATGAGCGGATCGTTGGGCGCGGTTTCATGGCAGATCAGCACCCGGGCGTACTGCCCGGGGCGCACGTTGTAGAGGTAGTTCTGGACGGCTTCGCCATAGGGATCCGGTACCGCAAGGATGTGTCCCACCGCCCCCCACAGCAGGATCGGCGAACGGGTGGTGGACTGGACGCGCACGTCGACGCCACGCGCCTCAAGCGCCCGGCCAAGTGCGAAGGCCGCATGCATGAATTCGCCCGTACCCAGGACCAGGGTTGCGCCCTCCGCCGGCTCACCAGCCAACCGTTCAACCAACCCTTTCGGTAGGGACACGCAAGTGCTGCGCCCCAGGCGACCGTAGCCGGCGTCCTCGATCTGCACCTCATGCCCTGCTGAGCACTGGGCGGCGCTGGTCGTAAGCAAAGTCTCCGGCCCTGCGTCATGGCGGTGTTCGAAACGCCAGGCGCCACGCAGCAAGCTACCGATTGAGCAAGGGATGCCCATGCGCTCGGAGAGTAGCGACCGCCGGTCTCCCGTGAAATCCGCAATCGTGGCGATATGCACACGAGAAAGCGCGGGCATGACACGACGCAAAGCCGCAACGAGATTCACGAACGTGTTGCCGGTGCTCAACTCGTCGTCCACCAACACAACCTGGGTGGCCGCGGCCAACGTCGCACGGTCGGCGTCTCGCTGCGGCAAGTGCAGGAATAGCCGTGGTGCGTGGCTGTGAGACTCATCGAATCCCAACCAGTCGGCCCCCGGGACCCTATAGCGTGTGCTCTGCAGATACAACGGGTTCGAGCCGGGGTGCGCATGTGCCCAAGCCTCGAACACCCCCTGCCCCAGTCCGGTTGCCGTTTCGGCCATGCCTATGAAGACAACCGGCCCTTGGGCATCGGGCACCGTAGCAACCAGTTGGCGATGCACGGACACCATCTCGCTCGGGATCGACGGGTAGTGCTTGCCAAGGACCTTGCTCAGGAAGAGGAACGCACGCTTTGGGTTTGCCCTTGCCGCGAAATCGAGGAGCGAGGCGAATGCAGATCGCCCCTCCTCGAGCTCGAGACGCAACACGCCGGTTGGAAGCTCCGAACGGATTGCGCGTGGCGCATCCCCAACGGCCAAGACCGCGGCACTCATGACAGGCGCACCGCCTGGTTGATCTCGGCTACGCGCAGGCCATCCCCGATTGGCCCCGGCGCAACGGCATCACGACCTTGGTCGAAGGCCACGAGTCCCAGATAGGGGAGATTCGGCCCTGCGAGGCACGCCATTGCGATGCCGCCCGACATGCGAGGGTTGATCTCAAGGATCCTGAGGCCCTGATCTCCCTCGCGGAACTGGATATTCACGTTGCCGGTGAGTGCGAACTGCCGGATCAAGTGCGAGCAGGCATCCAGGATGTCCTCCCGCACCACAATCGTTTGCCCCTCCCCTGAGGCGAGAGGTTTGCGTCGAGCAACAGCACACACCAGCTCGCCGTTGAGCGCCACGCAGTCGACGCTGAACTCGTGTCCCGCGAGGAAGGGCATCAGCAGCATCGGCCGAAAATGCCCAGCCCGTTGCAGCATCTCGCGCAGCGACACCAAGTCGATTCGGTACGGATTGCCGTCGAGCATCAGGTCAAAAGCACTTTTCCGTTCGGTGATCTGCCGGAACCCGATCCCGTAGACCGATACCGAAGGCTTCATGCACAGCACCTCGTGGCGCTCACGCATGCGTGCATATGCAGCGGCGAAGGTTTCGGCATCCTCGAATACTTCGAGTTCGGGCGAGGGTGCGCTGGGGGCGCACGCCTCAGCATAGAACCGGGCCTTATCGTGCAGGCGTTCAAGCGTGTCAGGCGCCGCAGCGCTAAGGACGCGCACCCCCTGATCCAGAAACCGCTTTGCATGGCGGCCAATCAACGTGGCTTCCTTGCCGGGGACGAAGATATCGACACGCTGCTCTTTGCAAAAAGCCAGACACCAGCCAACGTAAGCTTCACCGGTCAGCCCACTGGGCTCTGTCGCCGCATCATCGGCGGCCAACAGAGCCAGGGACTGCGGGTTCGGGTGTGAGCAAAGCAATCGATACCGGGCCTCGGCATCCCCCTTGCGAATCAAGGAGAGCGCCGAATGCACGGACGAGAACGTCTTGTTGAACCAAACCCGCTTCATGAAAGGCTCACAGGTGGGGCGTGATCTGGGGCATCAGCTCGTTGAACGTGCGTCCCACCCCGTTCTCGCCGATCGCGTGCATCTTCCATTCGCCATTGTGGCGATACACCTTGGCCATGATCTGTGCCGTGTGATTACCCTGCACAGAGAGGTTGTAACGCGCCACCTCGTTGTTGTTGGAGGCATCAACGATGCGGCAGTAGGCGTTGGCAACCTGCTGGAATGTCTGCCCGGTGAAGGAATTCACGGTGAACACGAGGGACTTCACGTGGGGAGGAACCCGCGACAGATCCACGATGATCTGCTCGTCATCGCCATCGCCCGCGCCTGTGCGGTTGTCGCCCGTGTGCGTGATGCTCCCATCGTGGCTCTTGAGTTGGCGAAACCAGACGCTGTCGGTGACTTGGCCCCGCTCATCAAACATCAGACACGAAGCATCGAGATCGATCTCCTGCTCGGCGCCACCGCCGCCACCCAGAAAGCCCATCAGCCCTTTCTTTTCTTTCTTGACTGCATCCCAGCCGAGGCCCATCACCACTTTCGTGAGCGTGCCGCCGGCTTCCTTGCTCAAAGAAATCTTCTGCCCTTTCTGAAGGCTGATTGCCATTTTTTCTACTCCTGGATGAATTGGGTTCAAAAGCCCGGCACGAGTCAGCCGGGCGGGGAATTACACCGTACTGCGAAGCGGTACCGCGGTGAGACTTGCCAAAAGTCCTCAACTACGGACGTTGAGTTTTTCGGCTAGCCACGCAAGAAAGCTTTGACGGTTACGCGAACAAACGATTACCTGCCCTTGCCCTGAGAAGCGCAGCACGACGCCTTCTCCACTGGTGACACTGTTGGTGAGGTTTCTCAGAAGGCCCTGACTCTGCGAGGTGGACGCAGCGATTTCGTAGCGCAGCGTGCTGTCCCACGCGACCACGTGACCGTTGTCGATCACAATGTCCTTACCAGGAGCGACGTCGAGGGTAAAAAGCGAGCCAAACCCTCCGACGACGACTTGTCCATCGCCCTGCGTTTCACCGATGAAAAACCCACCAGTGCCACCGAAGAGCGCATTGCCAAGGCTTTGCATGCGGGCATTGACTTCGATCCGCTCTGTAGCTGCCACGTAGGCCCCATCACTCATCCGGTACTGCCGTGCGCCCACGTCGAGCACTTGCATGCCGCCAGGCATGTTGGGGGCGAGCAAGCAGTCGCCGTCTCCGCGCTTGGCCTCGATGCGCTGCTGGAAGAAGGACTCCCCATTGGCCAGGCGTCGCATGGCGGCTCTGACCAAACCCCCTTGCATCGACCCAGTGAGATCGAGCGGAGCCTCCATCATGACCATGGCGTCGGACTCGCAGAAGATCGTCTCGCCTTTGCGAAGTGAAACGTGCAGGAAAGGATCGACGTCACCCGTCACGGTAAAAGTGGGCATTTGCTTCTTCGTGTATGAGGGGAATCTTGCAGATTCGCGTGGCTACGCGACCTACTCCTCAGGCTTTTCGAGAATCGGGGGGTTAGTCATCTGAAAGGTCTGGAGACGCTTGCTGAGTACGACCCGGCAGCGCCGGGTCGTGAGGAAGCAAGGCGTGTCGGTTAGATGTTGACACCGAAGTTCTTCGCAAGCGGGCCGAGACCACCAGCGAATCCTTGACCGATCGCCTTGAACTTCCAGTCGCCGCTGTGGCGATAGATCTCGCCGAAGATCATCGCGGTTTCGACCGAGGCGTCCTCGGACAGGTCAAAACGGGCGACTTCGGTGTTGCCGTCTGCGTTCACGCAGCGCACGTAGGCGCTCGAGACCATGCCGAAATTCTGGCGCCGCGCTTCCGCATCATGGATCGTGACGCACACCGAAATCTTCTCGATATCGGCAGGCACCTTGTCCAGTTCGATGATGATCGACTCGTCATCGCCCTCACCATCGCCCGTGCGGTTGTCGCCGGCATGCTGAATGCTGCCGTCAGAGGACTTGGCCTGGTTGTAAAAAATGAAGCCGGCATCATTTTGCACCTTGCCCGTGCTGTTGAGCAGGAACGCGCTCGCATCGAGGTCGAAGCCGTCGCCATCGGTGGAGCGGACGTCCCAACCCAGGCCGACGATCATCTTCTTCATGCCGGGGGCTTCTTTCGAGAGGCTGATATTGCCGCCTTTTTGCAGACTGATTGCCATGTGTTTTTCCTTCCTGGTTGCGGGTGGTGAGTGAAGCGGATTTACTGAACGTTAACGCCGTGCGAAATCGCCAGTGCATGCAGGCCGCCGGCGTAACCCTGGCCGACTGCACGTAGCTTCCATTCGCCGTTGTGGCGATAGACTTCGCCGAAAATCATGGCTGTCTCTACCGAGGCGTCCTCAGTGAGATCAAAACGAGCCAGCTCGACATCGTTCTCACTGTTGATCACTCGGATGTAGGCGTTATGGACCATGCCGAAGTTCTGGCGACGAACATCAGCTTCATGGATGGTGACCGCCACGACCAGTCTCGTAATGTCGCTCGGCACCTTGTCGAGTACGACGTTGATCGCCTCGTCATCCCCATCGGCGTCGCCGGTCCGGTTGTCGCCCGTGTGCTCGACCGAACCGCATGCGCTCCGAAGCTGACCGTAAAAAATGAAATCACTATCTGAGCGCACTTTGCCATTGGCGCCAACCATGAAAATGCTCGCATCGAGGTCGAAGTCGTCGCCCGAGGTCGAACGAGCATCCCAGCCGAGTCCGATCGTTACGTTCTTCAGATTCGGGGTTGTTTTCGAAAGGCTGATGTTCCCGCCCTTTTGCAAACTGATTGCCATGTGTCAAAGCTCCTCTACGAGTGCGTTTTTCGGTCAGGTGGTGCTGCGCAAGGCTGCAGATTACGGGGGTCCGCTTTCAAAGGCTATTTTTCACAAAGGGCACTTCTGCATTTAACAGATTTCGAGGCAAACAGTTTTTTCGCCCTCATAAGCGAAAACGCCTCTCGGCGGCTCCAGCCATTATGCAGATGTTCATGTGGCCTGCAAATGAAAAGTGAGGACATTTTTCACAGAACATAAAATTTCATGGGATGGTGCAACATTGCACTTGTCGTTATGGCATATGATAGTGCTCATTGAGCGTGTGTTGCGCTCATTTCGTGTAGTTCCCTGACCCTTCAGATCACACCATGAAACAGCCGACCCCCAAAGGATTCCTCCTCTCGAGCCCCGTACACTTCGTTGCGCTGGGACTTGGCACCGGCCTGAGCCCGCGCGCCCCTGGCACGGTCGGCACATTGGTGGGCTTCCCGCTCTTCTTTCTCCTTTCTCCCTTGCCCCTTGCAGCACAGGTCGCAGCCCTGGTCGTTTTCTTTGTTGGGGGGTGCGTGCTGTGTGAAATTACCGGCAAGGCACTCGGCGTGGCCGACCATGGCGGCATCGTGTGGGATGAAATTGTCGCGTTTTGCGCCGTGCTGATGACCGTGCCGAACGACTGGGCATGGTGGACGGCAGCTTTCGTAGCCTTCCGCTTTTTCGATATCGTCAAACCCATGCCGATCGGATGGTTCGACCGGCAATACAAGAACGGCTTTGGTGTGATGTTCGACGACGTGTTGGCGGCAGCCTATGCCATCGCATGTCTCGCCTTTGCCCAGGCCCTGCTCTGAACCGGCCCTGCTCTGAACCTCGAAACGAGAACCCGATTCCCTCAAAGGAGATACTCCATGCGTCGTCTTCCCGTGTACCTGCTCATCGACTGCTCCGGGAGCATGATGGGTGAGCCCATCGAAGCCGTAAAAGTCGGTCTGCAGACGATGACTTCCGCTCTGCGCACCGATCCGTACGCGCTTGAAACCGTGCATTTGTCGGTGATCACCTTTTCGCAGCAGGCGACGCAGAGCGTGCCGCTGACCGAGTTGGTTCAGTTCCAGGTACCGGACATTCACGCCAGCGGCACGACGGCACTGGGCGAGGCGCTGGCCTTGCTCGCGCAATGCATCGAGCGCGACGTGAAGAAGACGACCCCTGACAGCAAGGGCGACTGGAAGCCGGTGTGCTTCTTGCTGACCGACGGGCAGGCGACCGACGACTTGAACCGCGGCATCGCCGCCTTGCGCAATGTGAAGATGGGCACACTCGTAGCGTGCGCCGCAGGCCCTTCGGCCAACACCGCTGAGTTGCGCAAGATCACCGAGTCGGTGGTCTCTCTCGATACGGCCGATTCGAACACCCTGAAGGCCTTCTTCCAGTGGGTAAGCGCTTCGGTCTCCGTTTCGAGCCAGAAGATCGAGCGCGGCGGCAAGGAAGCGGACGGGCTCTCCGAACTCCCGCCGCTCCCGCCCGAAATCAACCCCGCACTCTGAAGCCCGGCATTCGCACAACCTCCGACTGGAAGAGAAATTCGATATGGCAGTGAGTCTGAAGAAGGGCCAGGGCATCAGCCTGCGCAAGGACGAGTTCGACCTCTCTAGCGTCACGATCGGGCTGGGATGGGACGTTGCGACGGAGAGCAGGGGACTGCTGAAGTCGCTGTTCACGAAGAAGGAAGAGGACTACGACCTTGATGCGATCGCCTTTCTGCTTGGAAAGGATGGCAAGGTGCAGGACCTGGGTCGCGATCGCGCCGGGAACGTAACACTCACGAACTCCGACGTGATTTTCTTCAACAACCTGCGCCATCCTAGTGGCGCAATCTGGCTGACAGGCGACAACCGGACCGGCGACGGTGACGGGGACGATGAGCAGATCATCGTCCGCCTGAATGACCTGCATGCACGCTACGAGTCGATCATCTTCGTGGTGTCGATCTATCAGGGAAAGGAGAAGGGCCAGAGCTTCGGAAAGGTCTCCAACGCCTTCATACGCGCCGTCGACGCACGAGGCAAGGAGATCTGCCGGTACAACATCAGCGGAGACGCTTCTTACTCACAGTACCGCTCAATGACCTTCGCGCAAGTGAGCCGGCAGGGCGGCGCTTGGGAGTTCCGTGCGATCGGCACGCCTCATGAGACAGATCGCTTCGTCGACGTCCTCAAGAACTACATTTGAGGGGAGTCGATTCCATGAGCTCTTCTCGTCGCCTTCCGGTCTATTTGCTCATCGATACCTCAGGTTCGATGCGTGGAGAACCTGTCGAATCCGTGAACGTCGGACTACGGGCCATGCAGACTTCGTTGCGCCAGAATCCTTACGCAATCGAGACTGTTCATCTTTCGGTCACGACCTTCGACTCCCAAATCAAAGATGTACTGCCACTGACCGCCCTTGAGGACGCAACGATTCCGGAGATTGTCTGCCCGGCCTCTGGCGCCACCTTGCTTGGTGAAGCGCTCGAACACATTCTGGATCGAGCGAAAAAGGAAGTGCGCCAATCGAGCGCGGAACAGAAGGGGGATTGGGCCCCGCTGCTGTTCATCATGACCGACGGGAAGCCCACCGACACCTTCGTATTCAACCAGGTTGCACCGGCCATCAAGGCATTCAAGTTCGGTTCGATCATCGCCTGCGCAGCCGGCCCCAAGGCCGACCCTGCGGGCTTGCGACTCATCACTGATCATGTCGTCAGTCTCGACACCATGGATAGCGCTGCCTTCACCGCGTTCTTCCAGTGGGTTTCGGTCACGGTCAGCAGCGGCAGCATGAGCGTTGGCGCAGCGAATACGCTTAGCTTGCCGCCCACACCCCCCGAAGTGAACGTGGTGATCTAACGAGGAACCCAAACGATGCGACGCCTACCGATTTTCTTCCTGGTCGATGTGTCTGAGTCGATGGCCGGCGACAACCTTCGCCAGTTGCAAGAAGGGCTCGAGCGCCTGGTCCGTTCGCTACGGGCAGACCCGTACGCGCTCGAGACGGTCTTCATCTCCGTCATGGCCTTCGCAGGCAAGCCGAAGACCCTCACGCCGCTGGTCGAGCTCTACCAGTTTTACGCACCACGGCTTCCGCTGGGGTCCGGAACCTCTCTGGGCAGCGCCATGGCACACCTCATGGACGAGATGGAGCGCACCGTCCAGCGCTCCACGCCCGAGAAGAAGGGCGATTGGCGTCCTGTCGTCTACCTTCTCACCGACGGCAAGCCAACCGACGACATTGAGCCGGCAATCAAGCGCTGGAAGCGCGACTTTGAGGAGCGAAGCAATTTAGTGGCGATCGGCGTGGGCAAGCACGCCTCCCTGTCTGCGCTCCAGCGCTTCACAGAAAACGTCCTGAGCCTGGACGCGACCACCGAAGACGACTTCAAGCGCTTCATCGACTGGATCAGCCAGTCCGTTGCGAGCCAGAGCCGCAGCGTGAGCATGAACCAGGACGCGAAAATCAGCCTGGCCAAGGTCGATCACTCGATCATGGAGAGGATCGAAGAGATCGCTCAGGCCACTACCGTCGACGAGGACTTCGTGATCGTCGCGGGCAAGTGCCAATCCACCAAACTCCCGTACCTGATGAAGTTCGAGCGCATCGGGCAACGCTTCTCGACTCAGGAGCTGAGCGTAAACGCTGATCGCTACAACCTCGTGGGTGTCTTCCCGGCCGAAAAGGACTACTACGAGCTGTCTGACCCGCGAGCAATGGCCAGAACGATCAACACCGATGCTCTGATCGGGGCACCCGGGTGTCCGCACTGTGGGAATCGATTCGGGCTGGCCATGTGCGGCTGCGGCCAGATCTTCTGTGTCAGTGGAACCGGCGAGGCAACCTGCCCCGGCTGCAACCAAACCGTCGTGATGGGCGAGTCTGACGGTGAAGGCTTCGACATCAGCCGAGCGAGGGGCTGACCGATGAAGTATGAACAGCTCTGCTATTTGCGGACCGTCATCTCCTGCCAAGACAAAGAAATATTTGAGGCGTTCGACAAGGCAGCAAGTCTGCACGCAATGATCAAGGCCTTCGAGGCTGAGGTAAATGCTGCCTGGAAAACCTTCATCCATGAACAGGCACTGAAGTCCTCTTCCACGCCCGCACCAAATCAATACAAGAAGCCGGCCTTCGAAGATTTTGGTGCCGCCCGGGCACCCGAGGCGTCCAACTCGCCGCAGAAGATCAATAGCGGACTCCAGCAGACTGAGGCATTACCTCCAGTAAAGGTCCCCGAACCCATCGAGTACCGCCAGAACGCTGAATCGTATGCACAGTCCGCCCCGGCCCCACAAAACGTTCCGCAACTCAGTGCCGAATCGCCCAAAGACCACAGTGGGCATGCCGTATCGCCAAAAGGGTCACCTCCTTCAAGTCCGCCTCCGTTGAGCCCCGCCATTCGCTTCTCGGTTCGCAACGCACGGCAGAACGAACGCTACGACGCAGAAATTCAACGCGACCCGAATGTGCCGGGGTTGCGCTTGCTGGACGTAACCCTTCCTGAGGGTGCCGCGCTCACGGTCGACCTCGAGCACTGGCACATCACGGGCACGCCTGCGATCGCAGGGGAGTTCAATCTCGGGCTGCGCTATGCCTATGCCGATCAGCCCGCACACGTCTCGCACACCGCGGGAATGCCCTTCGTGATCAATGCAGACCCCAAGACACTCTGGCAGAACATCCCATCAGATCGTTCAGCGCCCTTCTGGAAGGAGGACTGCGCCACGAGCGTTATCCTGGGTCAGCAGGCGAAGCTCATCGCAGCCCGTAAGCGGGGGCGTTCGCACGCCCATAAGGGCACCTGCTGTGACGACGACTTTTACCTGCATTGCGACGATGCAAACGGCTGGTACCTTGCGGTCGTGGCCGACGGTGCAGGCAGCGCCAAGTTCTCGCGCCGCGGCTCGCAAGTCGCGACCCGGGCAGTGGGCAGCTATCTCAAGGACGTATTCTCGGATGAACGCGGATCGAACCTTCTCGGGGCGATCGAGGCGCTTGCCGCAGGCACCCGTCCTGACGCCGTCACCGACGACGTGACCCGCTTGCAGAACAAGACCCGAAACGAGCTCTTCACGACCATCGGGTATGCCGCGCACCACGCCGTTCGCGAACTCCAGAACGAGGCCAAGAGCCGAAGCGATGTCATTTCGTCTCCGAAAGAGCTATCGACAACGTTGCTCATCGGTCTGGCTCGGAAGGTGGGTGAAAAGTGGTTCTGTGCCGCCTACTGGGTTGGCGATGGAGCGGTTGCAGTCTATCGACGCAACCAGTCTGTCCATCTGCTCGGATCGCCGGACTCAGGGGAGTTCTCTGGCCAAACCCACTTCCTCGATGCCACCCAAGTGAGCCAGGAATCCTTGCTTCGACGCTTGCGCTTCGAGCTGGTCGAGGACATGACAGCCTTCTTGTTGATGACAGATGGTGTCTCGGACCCCAAGTTCCGAAGCGAATCGGCCATGGCAGAGCTTCAAGACTGGGATCGCTTCTGGGAAGACCTCGATACTGGTGTGCATCTGTCCTCGGACGAAGAGGGACACGAGACACGGCTGCTTGAGTGGCTCGACTTCTGGGCCCAGGGCGAATACGACGACCGCACGATTGCCATCATCTACTGAAGACGCCATGAGCCAGATCATCACACTGACCGCCAGTGACGGTTCCACGGTGCAGTTTGTCGACGAGAAGAAAGCTTCCGGCGGACTGAAGGACGTTTTCTTCTCTCCCGACAAGACTTATGTGGTTGCCTTCTACCGTGACAAGCTCGACCAGGTTGGCCGAGAACGGCTCAACTTGATCACCGGCACTTACCGTGACCGGGTTTTCAACCAGGAAGGCGGCGACTACCTGAAGAACCTCCTGTGCTGGCCGAGAGCGACCGTCGAACACAATGGCCGGGTGGGCGTGGTCGTTCCCTTCTTCGCCAAGCACTTCTTCTTCGAGCACGGATCGCGCAACGACGATCAGATGCTCGGTATTCGCAAGCGTGAGAAAGAGGGCAAGTGGTTCGCATCGGCCAAGAACCGATCGAAGTTTCTTGACCCACGGGAGCTCGGCGATGGCCTCACGCAACTGAAGACGTGCATCATGATGGCGCGAGCCGTACGCCGCTTGCACTCTGCTGGCCTTGCTCACTCGGACCTGAGCTACAAGAACGTCCTCGTCGATCCTTCCGCGGGACGCGCTTGCCTGATCGACCTTGACGGACTGGTTGTCCCAAGCAAGTTCCCGCCAGATGTCGCTGGCACGCCGGACTTCTTCGCTCCGGAGGTGGTTGCGACCTCCAAACTCGATCGCCACGACCCGAACCGCAAGCTCCCTTCACGCCTGACCGATCAGCATGCGCTCGCGGTGCTGATCTACATGAACCTGCTCTTCCGGCATCCCCTGCGCGGCGACAAGGTCCATGACGTCAACGACACGCAGCGCGACGAGGAACTGGCGATGGGCGAGCGGGCGCTCTTCATCGAGCACCCGACCGATCACAGCAACCGCGTGAAGTTGGCCAACGTGCCGCCGGCTGAACTGCCCTGGAAGGACACACAGAAGCTGCCCTACACGATCACCGGGCCATATGTATCAGAGCTCATCCGACGCGCTTTCATCGATGGGTTGCATCATCCCAACGCTCGGCCGACGGCTGACGAGTGGGAAACAGCCTTGGTCAAGACAGCCGATCTGCTACAGCCCTGTCAGAACCCGCAGTGCGCGCAAAAGTGGTTTGTTTTTGACAACACCACCAAACCCTGCTGCCCACACTGCGGCACAGCATTTCGTGGGAAGCTGCCCGTTCTGAATCTCTACTCTTCACACAAGGAAGGAAGCTTCAGAACCGACAACCATCGTCTCATGGTGTATTCAGGTCAGTCTGCCTTTCAGTGGCACTCGAGTCGTCTCGTCTTCCCCAATGAGCGGCTCACGCCTGAGCAGGCCAAGCGTGTTGGCTATTTCGTTTTTCACAACGACGACTGGTATTTCGTTAACGAAGCCCTGCCATCGTTGCGCGACGTGACCGCAATGCAGGACATACCAGTGGGCGGGCGCATCAAGCTCGAAGACGGCGGGCAGATCCTGTTCGCGCGGGAAACAGGGGGAAGGCTCGCAGTGATCCAAATGGTGAGTCAATGACAAACTACACCGAAGAACATAGGGTCGAGGAAGACACCAGCGACAAGCTGAGGATACTCATTGAAGAGTCGGGACTAACTCAAAACGAAGCTCTGGCTCGATTCAATCGAGGACAAGCACGAAAAATGGCCCTGCGAACGTTGAAATCATACTTGGCATCGCGCGACGCAAAGACACGCATCAAGTGCTCCGACGCAATTTTGGAACGGATGCGAAAAGTTTTACGGCAGACGTGATTTGCCCTAACGTTTCAAACATCTCTCAACTTCATAAGGATTTAAGCTGTGCCACACTTTGGTTTTCCCGTCGAAGCAATCATCATCTTTCTGTCTGTGGTCGGGCTGTCCGTTTACCTCGACCTCTTCGCCCACAGAAAGAGCACAGAAATAACGCTGTCCGACTCCGTGCGCTGGTCCCTTTTTTGGGTTGCGCTTGCACTAGCCTTCTACGGATATCTCTGGGTTCGGTTCTCCAAAGAGTGGGCTGATCTGTATCTTGCCGGCTACGCCCTGGAGAAATCGCTCTCGATCGATAACCTCATGGTCTTCATGGCGATCTTCGCTTCGTTCGGGATCAAGGGCGTGCTACAACATCGAATCCTGTACTACGGGATTATCGGCGCACTGGTTTTCCGCGCTATCTTTGTACTCATTGGCACGAGCCTTTTCCTTGCGAGCCCTTGGGTCGGATTCCTGTTTGCCGCCTTTGTCATTTGGAGCGGGATCAAGATGCTCCAAGCCGGCGGCGGTGACGGTGATGAACTTGACGATTACTCCAATCACTGGAGCGTTCGTGTGACGGGCAAGATGATGCCTGTCTACACGCGCCTGCACCTTGACCGCTTCTTCGTTCGCCACCATGAGCTGCTCGAGGTGAATGGCGATAAAACGGCGGCCCAAGTGACGCGGATCGGCACAACGTACGTCACCCCGGCGTTCCTGTGCTTGATGGCGATCGAGACGTCCGACATCGCGTTCGCATTCGACTCTGTGCCGGCGGTTATCGCAGTGACTCAGGAACCGCTCCTGGTCTATGCCGCGATGATTTTTGCAATCCTCGGGCTGCGAAGCCTGTACTTCGTGCTTGCGGCACTCACGAAGTATCTCGTCCACCTCGAGAAAGCTGTCATCGGCCTGCTGTTCTTCATCGGTGCAAAGATGACACTGCAGTCCTGGAACCATGCAATCGGCGACACCGGCATCCATATCAGCCCGAGCATGAGCCTGTCTGTCGTTTTGGGCATGCTCGCGCTTGGCGTTGTGGCCTCGTTCGTCTTCCCCGCCAAGGACGAACCCGAGGAAACCGTTACGAATCCAACGAATCCGAACTAATCAAGTCGTAAAGACGTGGCCTGCCCGACTGACATCGAGCAGGCCAATCTGCACTTATCGCACAGGGAGTAGACATGGCTTTTACAGATTGGCTCAAGCGCAACGTCACCGAGGCTCGAGACACCATCAACGCCGAGATCAGCAAGTTCAAATCGAAGGATCTGCTCGAAGCGATCGTCGCATCAAGTGCAATGGTCGCCTATGCTGATGGCCAGATTTCATCGGACGAGAAGCAAAAGCTCATGGGCTACCTGCGAAGCTCGGAGCAGTTGAAGCACTTCGACCAGAACGACGTGATCAAGCTTTTCCAGAAATACGTTGAGAAGTACGAGTTCGACGCCACCATCGCGACCGGCGAAGTCATGGCCGCTGTCAGCAAGTTCAAAGGCAAACCCCAGGCACAGTTGGTCGTTCGGGTGTGCTGCGCGATCGGCGCCTCCGATGGCGATTTCGATCAGACGGAAAAGGATGTGGTTCGACGGATGTGCGCCGAGCTCGAACTTGACGCGACTGCGTTTGGCCTTTGAGCATGGCGCCCTCAAGGCAACGAGTCACGCAGTACGCTCAGAACGGCTCGATTGCCTTGAAAGCACCCTGCTTGGTCATCGCGCGGCGCAGATCGAAACGATCAAGCGCGTCGATCACATCGATCGACTCCAACGCGCCGAAGTTTATGAATCCCCACTGGCTGCGTTGAACGCGCACGGATAGCAGATACTGATCTGCGTCGTGCCCGGTACTCGGATCGACCCGTTGAGTGTAAGCAGAGAGGACCACCACCTCGACGGTCGGCAAAAGCGCAAACGCCTCGGCGATAAGGCGGAAGCTGATGGAGTGAACGTGGCCGGCGTATAACTGTTGTAGCTTCGTTGCGCTCAAGTCTTTCACCGAGAGCTTGTAACCACGCTGAGGCACCACTGCAGTTTTGGTGGGCATGTCCTCGATCTCTGGAAGATCAACGTCAAAGACAAGCCGCACGCCTCCTTCCTGCAATTCGAACGAGACCAAGGTCTCTCTTGGCCAGGCAATGTCAGAAAGGGCCGTTTCCAGGAACACTTCCATCGCGTGGATGTTACCTCCAACAGCCTGGCGCATCAGGTGCTGCCGAGTTTGCTCAGCGGCCTGATGCGCCTCTTTCTCACGGGTCCAACGGCCGCAGGCTTCGCGATACGCCGCTTCGGTGTTGATTTCCACGCAGAAGTGACCCACTAACCCCCAGGATTTCCATCTAAACCTGACCCACGTACTAACCCTAACCTGCTGCTTTGTTGAGCAGCAGGAGACCAGGAGTGATAGACGTGGCAACACTGAGTGTCATCAGGCGCTGGGCCCTGCGAGAGCAGTTGTCCATCCGAGAGATCGCCCGCCGCACGGGCCTCTCGCGCAACACCATCCGCAAGTACCTGCGCGCAGGCGAGGCCGAGCCGCACTATGCCAAGCGGGTCAGTCCATCCAAGCTCGATCCCTTCGCATCGAAGCTCTCGGGCTGGCTCAAGACGGAAGCTGGCCGATCCCGCAAGCAGCGGCGTACCGTCAAGCAGATGTACGCTGATCTGCAGGCCCTGGGCTAGAACGATGAGGTGGTATGCGTTTTTCATGCCTCCCATCATGTTGTCACGACGAGCAAAAGGCACTGCGGCCCAATTTCGCAATTACGTCGTGAGTCGCCGCCGAGCGGCCCAAGCTGCGGTGTTATACGATATAGATTATGTTAAATGGCTTCAACATAACATTGCATCATATAGTGGGCGGGGTGCGGCGTCTAGCGCTCGTGATCCTTGCTTGGGGTGGGAGGCGTTGACTTGTCGGTTTCGGTGGAAGCGCTTTGGCCTGGAACCGGGCCGCGCTCAATGGCCCTGGCCATGTTTTCGTGCAACCGATCCATGACCGTTGCCTGTTCAGCAGCCGTGAGGTGTTGACCCTGAATTTGCTTTTTGAGCGCATCGAGCTGGGCGAAATTTGCTTGCAATTCCGGGTGTTGCTTGACGGCTTCCTGGCGAGGCAGCTCTTTGAATGCTTTGCTTCGGGCTTCCCGCTCTATGCGTTGAACAACTTCCTCAGCAGGAATTTTCCCCTTGTCGTAAGCGTAGGTGATTTGGGCGTAGCTGCCGTTGTCAAAATCCCGCTTGGGGCCGAGCGCCTTGTCGTGAATGACAAACCCGCGATCTTCGGATTCCTGCAGCGCGTGGTGCGCCGTTTGATCTACAACCTTGCCACGATAGCTTCGGCCATGCTGGGCCGCGGCTTCTGAAATCGTGATGTTTGGGGCCGAGCCTTTGGCGACCGCATCCAACTGCTTCAGCGAGGCCTGGCGAGCCCGGTATGGGGCCGCAAACTGCGACTCCACCCATTGCGGCGCATTGGGCTCAATCACCACGTCCGGGCCGTTCTTTGTGACAACGCGAATAGGCGTGGTACCCGAATTGTCAAAAATCAGCGCCTTGTCGGAGTGCTCCACTGCAGCCGGTAGGGTAATCCCCCCGCAAAACCAGCGCAGTGAGAAGTAGAAGTTTTCGAAGGAAAATTTTTACCATGAAGAAGTCCCGATTCACCGACAGCCAGATCATCGAGGCGCTCAAGCGCGCAGAGGCTGGTCTTGCCGTGCCCGAGCTGTGCCGCGAGATGGGCATCAGCACGGCAACGTTCTACAAGTGGCGCTCGAAGTTCGGTGGCATGGATGCCTCGCTGATGGCGCGCATGAAGGAGCTGGAGGAAGAAAACCGCCGACTCCGCAAGATGTACGTCGAAGAAAAGCTCAAGGCCGAAGTGGTCTCGGAGGCACTCGCAAAAAAGTGGTGAAGCCATCTCGCCGCCGCGAGATGGCTCAAAGGGCTGTGCAGGAACGAGGCATGTCGATAAGCGCGGCATGCCTGGCCTTCCGGATCAGCCAGGCTTGCTACCGATACGAAGCCAAGCACCAGGCCGAGAACGATGAGATCGCTGACTGGCTGCTGCGCCTGACGGACAACAACCGCAACTGGGGTTTTGGGCTTTGCTTCCTGTACCTGCGCAACGTCAGAGGCTTTGCCTGGAACCACAAGCGCGTGTACCGCATCTACAGGGATCTGGAGTTGAACCTGCGCATCAAGCCACGCAAGCGCCTGGTGCGCGACAAGCCCCAGCCGCTATCGGTACCAGAGGTCATCAATCAGGTGTGGTCGATGGACTTCATGCATGACCAGTTGGAGGACGGCAGAAGCTTCAGGCTGCTCAACATCATCGATGACTTCAACCGCGAAGCACTGGGCATCGAGGTCGACTTCTCGCTGCCCACGCTGCGGGTGATCCGCACGCTCACACAGGTCATAGCCTGGCGTGGCAAGCCGCAGGTCATTCGCTGCGACAACGGCCCGGAGTACATCAGCGCGGCCATCGAGGCCTGGGCCAAGTCGTGGGGCATTCGCTTTGAGCACATCGAACCGGGCAAGCCACAACAGAACGCCTATGTTGAACGCTTCAACCGCACGGTGCGCTACGAATGGCTCTCGCAGTACCATTGGTCTGATCTTGATGCGGTCAGGATGCACGCCACCCAATGGATGTGGATGTACAACCATGAACGCCCAAACATGGCCTTGGGCGGCATCACCCCCAAGCAGCGGTTGGCCATGGCCGCATAGCTCTACTTCTCCGAGCGCTGGTTAATGGGGGGATTACCGGGCCGGGTGCGGGATCTTTGGCGGATTGTGGAGCTGAGCTGCTGGCGTAGCCTTCAACGGGCAGGCCAGCGGCACGGGTGCGCGCAACAGCTTGGGCTACGCCCTTTCGAGCGTCGTCCACAAGTCCAGAGCCAAAAAAATAGCTGTCGAACTGTGTTGTCGTTGCCATGACGCGACCCCTTTCCAAGTCTTGATTTTACGCCTTGTTGGCGATTGCGAAGGGTTCGCGGTTTTTGCCTGCAATCCACGCTGGAGGCTTGCCGCGCCCGGACCAGGTGGTGCCGGTTGCGGGATCGCGATACTTCGGCTCAACCTTCGCTCGCTCGCGGCGCACGGGCCCCCGTGCTCCTGTTGGCAGGATTTCTTGAGCGGTTATGCCGTACTGATCCATGAGATCGCGGATCTGTTTTAGAGCCGCATCCAGTTCTTGCATGCGCGCTTCCTCGATCTTTTGATCCAGTTCGCTGCGCTGCTTCAACAGTTCGCTATAAGTTGAATTCATTGCTGTGGGGGGGATTCATACGTTGCGCCAGTTCGTGCAAATGTCCAAGTGGCGGGAGCAAGGACGAACCGCATAGTATGGACGCCTTCGCGTGCAACAAAGTCTCGTTCCAGTAAAGGGAGACTGTAGTAATCACCTATTTTTTCGGCTTTGATGGGTTCGCCTGCAGGTGTGCTGAATAGATATTCCTGCCCCGCCCTGCCCTCAAATATTGTGCGTTGTGCATACACCCACGCTTTGGAGGTGCCGACATGGCCAGACGCCATGTAATGCGGGGTAGCCGTCATGCCAGTGGAAAATTCTTCCGTTGCGCAACCGCCGAGCATGAGGGCAGTGAGGGTGATTAGGAGTGCTTGTTTCATGGTGGGGCCTCTGCTTAACGTCCAAATTCTTTGTCGCGATGGCGGCTTGCAGCCACCTCTTGTTGCCTGTTGCGGTCTTGGTTCCTGTCGGTGACGTTGATCTTTGGCACGTGGCCGCGCTCAATGGCATTGAGTGCGTTTTTGTTCAGGCGATCCATGACTACCTTGGCCTGTTCGACAGATAGCCGCTCTTGATCCACTTTGCGGCGTGCTGCCTCGACGCCCGCATACGCTCCCGCCAGTTCCGGGTACTTCTGCATCGCTGCTTCCGGACGCTCGTTCTTGAAAGCATCCACCATCCCCTGCTCGTGGGTCTTTTTGCCCGTGACGGTGTTGACGGTTTCGCGTCCGCGAAACTCATCTTTGCTTTGGATTGCAGCGAGCCTCGCTTTGTCCGCGTCGGTGGGGGAGTAGCCACGAACCTGCATCCCGCGTGCGGCAGCTTCCATCCACACTTCTCTCTTGAAGGTTTCACTCCCAGTGACGCGAATCTCGTCCCAACCCCGCGCCTGGGCGATCCGCACCATGGAATCGGCTACGGCGGCGCTGTTTGTCTGTGTCTCCAGCTTGTTGCCCCTGTCGCGGAACGCGACTGCTTCCGGATTGCGCTGGAAATGGTACTTGTCCCCTACCTTGAGGTATTTCGCAGCCACCTCTTGAGGAACTATCGGCTTGCGGTCATCTTCTGCTGGGCTGAAAACTTCATCCGACTGGACTTCGTTGTCTCCGCCGTCCCTGCCCTGCCCCGTGCCTTGCTCCACCTTGCGCATGTCCTTAGAAATCGCATTCAGAGCTTCTTGGCGGTGCACTGCCAGTTCCTTCGCTGCCGCGTCCGTGTCGGCCTGGCGCCTGGCCGCAACCGCGCCTAGTGCTTCCGGGTCCAGCACAGTCCCCTTTCGCTCTTCCTTGGTAAGCGTCCGGCCATCCCATCTTGAGACAAGCCCCGAGATAAAAGACCATGGTGCGAGCCCAACAACAGGAGCCCACCATGAACCCCAAGAGCCTGCCGCGTCGCCGGCACAGTGATGAATTCAAGGCGCAGGTGCTGCACGAATGCAGCCAGCCCGGAGCCTGCATCGCAGAGATCGCGCTGTCGCACAAGCTCAACGCCAGCCTCGTGCACAAGTGGCGCAGCCGCGCCCGGCGTGACCTGGCGGCCCAACAGCCACTGGCGCCCGCACCATTCATTGCACTGCCCATCACGCCGTCCCTGCATCCCGAGCCAGCAACGCCCGCACAGGGCGACGTGCGCATCGAGCTGCGCCGCGGCGCCACCACGGCGAGCATGCACTGGCCCGTGGCCGCTGCTGGCGAATGCATCCGGATGCTGCGCGAGTGCTTGCGATGATCCGCATCGAAGCCGCCTGGCTGGCCACAGCACCGCTGGACATGCGCGCGGGCACCGACACCGCACTGGCCCGCGTGGTGGCCGTCTTTGGTGCGGCGCAGCCGCACCACGCCTACCTGTTTGCCAACAAGCGCGCCAGCCGCCTGAAGGTCTTGGTGCACGACGGCATCGGTATCTGGCTGGCAGCGCGCCGGCTGCAGCAGGGCAAATTTGTCTGGCCGCCCGCCGATCCAGCCCATTGCGAACTGTCTCTCGCGCAACTCGATGCGCTCGTGCTGGGCCTGCCCTGGCAGCGCGTGGGCCCGGCCGGCGTAATCACCGTTGTCTGAATCGTCACCACTCCAACGCCGCTTGGCAATCGGGGGAACTGCCGATGGCGGCGCAAGCCGCCAGCAGGCACACTCGCTGCATGATCCAAGCCCCACAGTCCCTGAGCGAATGCAGCGCTGTGCAGCTGCGTGAGCTGCTCGTGCGGCTCATGGGAGAGCTGGATCACGCCAAAGCCGAGCTGCGCCACCAAAGCGCGCTGCTGCAAAAGCTCCAATTCGAAAACGCCCTCCTCAAGCGCATGAAGTTCGCCGCGCAGTCCGAACGCTTCGATCCACGCCAGCAAAGCCTGCTCGCCGACGAGATCGAGGCCGATCTGGCAGCGGTAGCCAGCGAGATCGAGCAGCTGCAGCCCGCCGTGCACAGCCCGCAGCCGGCCCGCCAGCAACCCAAACGCCAGCCGCTGCCGGCCCACCTGCCGCGGCGCGAGATTCGCCACGAACCACAGTCCACCACATGCAAGTGCGGCTGCCAGATGGTGCGCATCGGCGAAGACGTAGCCGAGAAGCTCGATTACGTGCCCGGGGTCTTCACCGTCGAGCGCCATATCCGTGGCAAGTGGGCCTGTGCCCAGTGCGAGACGATCACGCAGGAGCCGGTCGCGCCGCACGTGATCGACAAGGGCGTCCCGACGGCCGGCCTGCTGGCCCAGGTGCTGGTGGCCAAATATGCCGATCATCTGCCGTTGTACCGCCAGGAGGCCATCTTTGGGCGTGCAGGTGTGGCGATTGCCCGCTCCAGCCTGGCGCAGTGGGTGGGCTGCTGCGGCGTGCAGCTGCAGCCGCTGGCCGATGCGCTGAAGAAGGAGGTGCTGGCCCATGGGGTGTTGCATGCCGACGAGACGCCGGTGGCGATGCTCAAACCGGGCAACGGCAAGACGCACCGGGCCTACCTGTGGGCTTATGCGCCGGGGGCGTTGGAGGACATGCGCGCGGTGGTGTATGACTTTTGCGAATCGCGCGCTGGCGAGCATGTGCGCGCCTTTCTGGGCGACTGGAGTGGCAGCCTGGTCTGTGACGATTACGCGGGCTACAAGGCCAGCTTCCAGCAGGGGGTGATCGAAGCGGGGTGCCTTGCGCACGCAAGGCGCAAGTTCTTCGAGCTGCATGCGAGCAGCAAGAGCCAGATTGCCGAGTATGCGCTCACGCAGTTTGCCCGCATCTATGAGATCGAAGGGCAGCTCAAGGAGCTGCAGGCCGAGGAGAGAGTCGCGATTCGGCAGCAGCACAGTCGCCCCGTGCTGGACGCACTGCACGAATGGATGGCATTGCAGCGCCAGAAGGTGGCGGGCAATTCGGCGACCGCGAGGGCTTTGGACTACAGCCTCAAGCGCTGGGCAGCGCTGACGCGTTTCGTCGACGATGGGCGATTGCCCGTGGACAACAATTGGATCGAGAACCAGATCCGGCCGGTGGCCATCGGCAGGAATAACTGGTTGTTCGCTGGCAGCCTGCGTGCGGGCCAGCGCGCTGCGACCGTGATGAGCTTGATCCAGTCGGCCAGGCTCAATGGGCACGATCCGTATGCTTATCTCAAGGATGTGCTGAGCCGCTTGCCTACGCACCCCAATAGTCGGATTGGGGAGCTGCTGCCGCACCGCTGGAAGCCGGCGCTGGCATCTGATGCTTCGGTTTGAGGCTCAGCCATAGCCAGCGGATGCGGGCAAGGTGGGATGGGCGGACGCTTACACAGCGAACGCAAGGAAACCGCTGAAGCGCTCGAGGCGCGCATGCAGCTGCGCGGGATGTGAAGGCTTGGCGCCTCGTTCAGGAGGCAGGCGCGGGGCCCAGAGCTCCGCGTCGGGCGCAAGCCGGATGCGCGCGCAACTGCCGGATTAATGTGGAAGACCTCCTCGTAAGGGTGAGGGTAGCCCTGACCTGAGGCCAGTCCGAGCCACATGGTGACAAGGCTGTGCTTGGATCAGGCGGCGGCTGGCGTGGCGATGAAGAACTGCTGGAGGGACTGATGTTCCAGCTGACACAAACCGTTGGCAGCAATACCGCCTCGCCGCAAGGTTGGCAGCAGCTGGAGCTGATTCTGAGAAAGGCTCTGGAAGCGGGCATCTCTCCAGGCGACATTGCACGCTTAATCGAAAGGCACCTACAGAACAGATAGCCAGACCGCTTCCTGTTCGAGCGCCAGTCCGGATTGGCGCATTTGTTCGGTTAACGGACCCAGATAATCAGGCAACTGCAGAGCAGCACTGGTAAACTCCCGAAGCGTATCCTGCCATAGCCGCTGGCTACCATAGCGTGCCAGTTTGCTTTGCCAGTCGGGCATCAGCCAGTATTCGCAAGTGTCGCCAAGCTGTGCAAAGAGTCGCGCGAAATTGGCCAGCCCCACACCGTCATAGTCCGGGAACAGTACGACACGGCTTGCACGCGGGCGCTTCCCCAGCCAGGCGAGAAGCCGGCCATCAAGCTGTCCACCGTAGTACAGCAGGGTGGCTTGCGTTCCTACTGGCAGCCAATCCGTGCTGTCAAACAGCGCTTGGTTCTCCACCAGCCAGAGCGGCTGCCCGCTTTGCCAGGTGTCGCCAGTTTCAATGCGCAGGCTGGCAGCCCCGAAGTGGTGTGTGAGCTGGCTGAGTGGCAGTTCGCTCCCGTGTTCGCCTTGTCGCCAGAGAACCTTTTCACCAACGGCCTTGAGCAAGGGGTAGTAGCACTCATGCTGATGATTGCGCGCTTTGCTGTCGCGCGCGTGGGCGATGTGTTGTGCCCGTAGCGGCAAGTCGTCCGTGGTTAGCATCCCGACTTTGGGGGAGAGTGCGCTCAGATGGATATCGAATAGTCTCGGATCGCTGACACGGTAAACATCACCGCGCCCCTGACGCTGGCAGATTACCGCTCCTGTCTGCCTGGCAAAGCGATCCAGAGCGCTGCGCTGAGCGGCGGTGAAATGGCTGGCCGGCAGGGTTTGTTGGCCATGCAGCTTGAGCAAGGCAGCGCGCAGGGTTCGATCCATACTCAGGCATCCAGCGGTTCGATGACCTGCCAGCTATGGCGGCTGATCTGATTGCTGCCGTTGCGCGTGTGAATCGGAACGCAGTAACGCACGGTCGTCAGCGGCGCGGGCGAGGCAAAAATCAACGAGAAGCCGAACTCCGCCGCCGTGTCGATCAGGCTGCGCTGATTGCGGGCGTCCAGGGTCAGTGCCTCGTCCAGGTAGCAGATGCCCTGAATAGGGCGACGCTGATCCTGCATCAGATGCAGCATCGCCAGCCCCGTCACCAGTTTGGCCATCAGCACGGTGCCATTGGAGGCGGCACTGTCGAGGTCATCGAAGGCTTCCGGATCTCGATCTGCCTTGCCGACCCAGAAACGCAGGCGAAACAGGTCGGCCACCCGCAGGCCATGGCGGGCGTTACCCTCTTCGATCAGCAGGGTCTTGGCGCGATTGAGTTGATCATCGTCGAGTACGCTCTGCTGGTTGAACAGCTCGAAGGTTTCGCCACTGTCCACCGTGGCAGCGGTATTGATCAGTAGCTCGATGGCCTCGACCAGAATGGTTTCGTCTTCGGGTTCGATCTTGAATACTGCCAGATCGGAAAGTTGCCGGCCGCTGATCTTGCGGTTGAACTCGCGCATCCGGCGCTTGAAAGCAAACAGGCCGTCACGCAGTTCGCGCAGGCAGGCGGCCACATTCACCACCGCCGAGCGCACTTTCTTTTCCAGGGCTGCGGCTTCCTGCGGCAGGTGATGGGCGAATTCAACGAGACGAACAATCTCGCTTTCCGGTTCGCCGACAAACTGATACTTGGTCAATCCGCCGGTATGGATTTCACCCAGCAGATGGCGGATCTGCTCATCCAGCTCCAGCAACTGGCGGCAGTCGGCCTGATAGGTCTGCAGCCGCTCGGCCAATTGTTCCAGCGCGAACTCGGGCTGGGCCAACCAGGGGCTGTGCGGCAAATCGGCCAGCCAGGTGAAGGGGCCTTCGTGGTCGATTCGCTGATGACGGCGTTGCTCGATCTGCCGGTGTTGCTGCTGCAAGGCCGCCAAATCCTGTTGCCGCTGCTGCCGCTGCTGATCCAGTGCGCGGTGCCGTTCTGCCGACTGCGCCAGGCTGGCGCCGAGTTCGGCGAGTCTTTTCGCCAGTGTCTGCAGCCGCCCTTCGCGCTCGGCCTCGCTTTGCTGCAAGTCCTGCATGTGCGCGTAGTCTCGCAACTCAGCATCCAGTTGTGCCAGCTGTTGGTCTAGTGCCTGGCGTTGCTGTTTGACGTTTTCCAGAGCTTGGGCGGTGGCCAATTGTTCTTGCAGCTGAGCCTGCTGTTGCTGCAACTCCTGCTGCAATTCGCTCAGTTCCGCCAGGGTCCGTTGCTGATACTGTGCCGGCAGGGCTTCCAGCCGCAGTTGAATGCCAGGCAAATTGAATTGCCCGGTATTCGCATCGACCAAGGCCGCAAGCAGGGCCTTGCCATCAAGGCGGAAATCTTCATTGCCCAGGGTCAGTACCGGTTTGGCCAGCACCTTGTTCAGCGCATTGAGTTGTTCCGTCGATACGACACCGGCCAGTTGCTGATAGAGGTTCTGCCCTTGGGTGCGCAACTCCTGCGCCAGCTGCGCAGATTCCCGCTCGATCCGCGCCAGCTCGCGCTCGATGGCTGCTGGCGTGCGGCTCTGGGCCTGGCCGATCCTCACCACCAGCGCATCCCGTTGCGCCAGCAACTCGTGGCGGCGCGCCTCCAGCAGGGCACGGTCGGGGATCAATGCAAAACGCTGCTGCAAGGCGCGCAACTGTTCGCTTTGTTGGCCGAGCTGCTTTTGTTCCAACTCGCACTCTTTCTTCTCGCCAGCCGAATGCATATCCTGTTCGCGCAGGCGCTGCAGCTCGACATCGCACTGCGCCAACTCATGCTGCAAGGATTGCTGTCGGGTCTCGTAATGCTGTTGCCACTGACCCAGTGCCGTGTCGATCAAGGGGCGCCAGCACAGCAATTTGCCGCGCAAGACCAGACGGGCATCCTGCTTCTGCTCCAGTTCGCCCAAGGTGGCTTGCAGCCGCACGGCGGCCAGGTACTGGCTGCGTTCGGCGTTGAGGTCAGCAAACGCCTTGTCCCATTCCGCCTTGAAGTCGATGCTGGCATCCGGCAGATCGCGCCGGAAAATCTGCAGCAGATAGTCCTTGACCTCGCTGGAGCGCAGTTTGTCCAGGCGCAGCGTGCGGGTCAGCACCCGCTGAAAAACGCTGGCATCACTGGCGTGCTCCAGCCGGAAAACGCAGAAATCCTGCTGGCTGGCGAGCTTGCGGCTGCGTCCGCCATAGATCATGTCGGCGAATTCGCTGCTGCTGTAGCTGAACACCCTGCGTTCGTGGCTCGCCAGATGGCTGGCCAGTTGCGGTTGTGCCACCAAGGTGCCATCCGGCAGGCAGAACTCCTCGACCTTCAGCGGCCCGGCATAGGCGAAATACTCGTACTCGAAGCTTACACCCTTGCCCACGCAGCCCAGCACTACGGTGCCGGACTCCGGCAGCGACACCTCCAGCAGCACATAGGCGCTGTTGTTGGGGAAATAGAAGCGCCGGCTCTTGTCCACATCGTGCGCACCAAAATCCATACGGCGGCGGTCGATGATCAGCAGAAACTGCAGGGCATTGATCAGGCTGGTTTTGCCAGTATTGTTGGGCGCCACCAGAGAGACCGCACCATCGAGCGGCAGCTCGGCGCGCGAGTAGCCTGCACTCCCCAGCAGGACCAAACGTTGGAAGCCGTACTGCATCAGGTGTTCTCCTCGTCGTCTGGTGCATCCGCAGTCCAGTCTTCCGCGGCAGGCGTGCTCTCTTCGTAGCCATCGGTCTTGGCCGTCAAGGCCAGGCTTTCGAAATGGTCGAGGTAGCGGCATACAGCGGGCAGCAGTCGCCAGCCCGCTGGCTCGGCCACGGCAAAGCCCAAGTTGCAGGCGCGGCCCAGCAGCTCCACCAGGGCGTCGGGGTTGAGGCCCTCGGCATCCAGCAGGTCTTGCTGTTGCTTGTAGACTTCGGCCAGCCAGGCACTGTCGATCAGCCAATCGGTAAAGCGCTGCAGGGCCTTGCCGGCGTTGGCTTGAGCATCGAAGATCACCATGAACAGCAAGGCCAGCTGGCGGCTGATCTTGCCGATGTTGCTGTTGGCGTCACTGCTGTGAAACCAGGCAAAGCCCCTGGCATCCAGGCGCAGTTCGAACCCCAGCGCGGCAAACAAGCCGACATAGCTGGCCTCGTGCTGTTCCAGCTCTGCCCACAGCGCGGGCTCGGCCATGCGATTGAGGTGTTTGCCGGAGAGAAACAGCCGGAACAGCTCGGCCAATGCCGGCATTTGTGACAGCGCAGCTGCCAGAGCGTGTGGGATCGTCATTGCGGGATACTCACGCGGTGAGGGTGATGCAGGACGCGAATCGTCTGCAACGTGGTTTTTTCAGGCTGGCTGGCGGCCTCGAACTGCCAGCCGGGCTCATGTTGCAGGTCATGGAACAAGCGCAGCAGGGTGGCATCCTGCAGATGGGCGTAATGGTTGTGCAGCCAATCGAGCAGATTTTCCACTGGCAGGCTGCGGGCCAGATGCGCACGAATGGCGGCTTCGTCCACCTGCTCCAGCAACGGAACGCCATCGCCGGGTTCATCCTGCGGAAAGGCCACAGCCTGCGGCTGGTATTGGTGCGCGGCAGCCATGACCGCCCGTACCTCATCGCCCAATTGCAATTTGAAACCGCGCTCATTGCGCCAGACGGGGAGTGCCGTGTCATCCGTCGAGCGCGACAGTGCGCGACGCAGGCCGCGTTTGCGCACCTGCCCCAACAGCAAGCTGATGGCACTGGTCAGTGCGTTGTGCTGACGCAACTCTTCGCGCAAGGGCAGCAGTGTATCGGCGCACTGCTGCGCAACCAGCCGGCCAAAGCGCCGCAGCTCCTTGGCCTGGTGCGCCACCTGACGCAACTGCAGGCGATGCGAGTAGAGCGCACCCTGCACCGACAATTGCTCTAGGCCCAAGTCGAGCCCGCGCTCTGCTTCTTCCAGATAGCGGTAGAAAGTGCCCTGCGAGCCGCTGTCCATCATCTGGTTCATCGGCTCCACATAATGATCGTAGGCTTCCAGCACCTCGCGGTAGCGCTGGCTGATCGGCATGGTGCTGTCGGCGCTTTTGGCGTTTTCCGCCAGCTCAAAGAGCGCGTGCCGGTCCTGATCGAGCTGCAGACTGATCTGGCGGAAGAGTTCTGCCAGCTTGTTGGCGGCTCCGCGCACGCGATCCATGTCGGCCCCGAGCATCCCTTCATTGAGTGCTTCGGTGGCTTCACGGATCGCAGCAACACGCGCCTGCAGTACGGCAGCCAGGCCCAGCTCATGTTCACGGGTGAGGCCGCGCACGAACTCCAGCACATAGGCATTGAGCTGCAGATCGCTGCTGCGCGGCAAGGTTTGCAGGATGTCCGCATTGACCAAGGCACGCAGCACCGCGCCCTGCGTTTCGGCATCCCGTTGCCCGGATACCTTGGCAATACCGTTCAACACCTGATCGCTGGTCAGCACGGCAAACTCGCGCGACAGCCGCACCAAAAGCTCCACGGTGTCCCAATGGGTGTAAAGCGCGCAGACCAGCGAGCGAGGGTTGGCCATGTCAGTTCAGTCCCCACCACCGAGCAGCACAGTCTTGCGGACATAACCCCTGCGCAGCCGCGCCCTATCAATCTTATCCACGGCATCGAGCGCCTCGGTCTCCTGCAAAAACACCTGCATCTTCCCGCCGTGGCGCTTGTTGAACAAGCCATACCAGCGCCGCACCAGCACGAAATCACCCAGAAGATCGCGCACCAACTCCACGCGATAGCCTCTTTTGCTAGATTCGTACTCAATGTGCATTTACTGATTTTTTGTCCATTGCCGCCAGCGCCAAGTATAGACTCTCTTCATTCGATTGGGTGTAAATACCAGTGGTTGCAAGACTAGAGTGCCCGAGAAGTTGCTGTATCAGCGAAGGAGCAACCCCAGCCAAACCCAAATGGCTGCCGCGAGAATGGCGAATCCAGTGGGTAGAAGCCTTCTGCATCGACCCCGCATCCTCTTGCAAGCCCTGGGCACGCAAAGCCTCTGCCACCTGCAAAAACAAAGAGCGGAGGATCTTGTAAAGCGCACTCTCGCTCAAACGCTCATTCGCGGTCAGCTTGGAAATCAAAGGTGTCGATCCATCATTTTCGGACAAAGCACCTGGAAGGCCTCGGCTAAGCAAATAAGACTGCAAGGCAGCCATCACCTCATCGCTCATGGGCACGGCCCGAACCTTGCCGCCCTTACCCAACACCTTGAGCATCCAACGCTGCCCCAACTGACCAGGCAAGGGCTTGCTGTAAAGCCTGCCTATACGCGCATCCACCAGTTCGGAAAGACGCAGGCCCGTCGAATAAGCAAACAACAACAAAAAAGAAAACCGCTCGCGAGCAGGAGAAGAAGGCATCTGGGAGACATATTCCAGAACAAAGTTCCACTGGGAAGTAGAGAGCACGCGCGACAATTCCACGTCCTCAATGTCATTCCCGCCAACGTCCCTACCATCGGCTTGATCCTGAACGCCATTTGAAAATGATCGGACAGGCTTCTTGTTCACAACATCCCATGGGTTGAAGGCAAGGTAGCGCACCTGAACAAACCAAAAGAACATCCCGCGCAAAATCACCAGGGCTTGTTTGACGCTACCGATGGAAAGAGGCCCATCGAAAGGGCGCCAGTTCTCATCGCTGCGAGGGGTATTGCGCTTGCCAATCCAATCGGATTGAGAAATCTTGAAAGGCCACTCATGCTCGGGAGTGCGCCCAAGCATGCCAAGCCAATTACGGTAAGCAACGCAATCATCCACGTTAACAGCGTGCAGCAATTTGCCAAGCTCCAGCAACGACCACAAAAGAAAGCGTTCGCCTTCCTTGCGGTAGGAGCGCGCAGTGTGTGGGCTGCCGGATTTGGACTCTATCCACTGCAGTATGGCTTCACGATCGTCACGCACCTGAATCAGGCTACCAGAATCATTCCGCTCCACGATGGAATGATCAGAAACCATGGATTCGATATCCAGACACTCCATGGGTGCAATGCCATGAGAAACCCGCCTGGTCTGGATGACTGAAAGTGAATTGACTTGGCGTGGAGGTAAGGTTGCGTGAACTGGCACAGGCCCAAGACTTTCCTCGTATCCCTTCAACCAAGTCACGATGCGCTCAGCGCCTTTTTCACCGAGGCGCGGCACATCAGCCCACCAGCGGTATCCTTTGGAACGCATGCGATCCAAAAGATCGCGCATGGTATAGATTTTGGCGATCAAAAGCCGGTCGGCAACCTTTTTATGGAACCATGCCACCACCCAATCATCAAGGGTCGGGGTAGTCGTCACCAGGTTTTCTATCCAGCGCAGTGCTTCGAGCTGCTTATCGATGAGGCGCCGCCGTCGCTGGGCTTTTTTATCTATCAGTTGGGGGAAAGCCTCGACATAGAGACGAATCAACTCGGCTTCACTGTAAAAACCATCTGGATCATTTTCTTCGCGGAACTCATCGATGCTGGGCGGCAAAACGGTTGCCGCCGCGCCATCAACTCCGGGATCTGCAACCGAGCCATTCAGGACATGGCGCAGTGAGATACGTAGAAGACGCGCCTCACCAAATCGGCCATTGCGCAGTGCAGCCTGAGAAAGTGCATCCTGAAGCCAGCGCAAGGTAGATTTTGCGACACGGAGATCGATCCCGTCCTCAAGATACCTATCAGCAAGCTCACCCAGGTCGAGTCCCTGCAGCCAGCCACGGTAAAAGGCCAGGTGATGTCTGCCAATTTTACGTTCGTCTTTTTGCATGATGTGGATTATGAATGCTCGGTGCGCAGGATAAAGACAAAGATCAAGCAGGGGCAGTGAAGGCGCCGCAATCTTGCAGAGAGAACAGAATACAGTATTTGCAAGATCAATGTTTTAGCGATATAGATTTGATGATTATAGAATAAAATGCGCAGAACAGAGCAAAGATGGAAGGATAGGTATGGAAGGCGGCCTGTTTCCATAACGTATTTTTTGCGTCTTCTGTGCCCGAAGCCAGCTAGAGTTGATCTGAAGCGAATCTTCTTAGCCGTCACAAGCGCAAACGACGAAACGGCGGTCGTTTCCATAACGTTAACGACGAAGGTTTCGTAGCCGATAGGTTCGTCGTTAGCTGTATGGGGCAGGGTGTGTTTCCATACC
>NZ_JARGEL010000018.1 GCF_029211265.1 Extensimonas soli
GGAAGAAGGCGGCCGCCACACGCCGTTCTTCAACAACTACCGTCCGCAGTTCTACTTCCGCACCACCGACGTGACCGGCGCGATCGAGCTGCCGGCCGACAAGGAGATGGTGATGCCCGGCGACAACGTGTCGATCACCGTCAAGCTGATCAACCCCATCGCCATGGAAGAAGGCCTGCGCTTTGCCATCCGTGAAGGCGGGCGCACCGTCGGCGCCGGCGTCGTGGCAAAGATTCTTGCCTGAGCAGGGCATCAAGCAAGGAAAAAGCCATGTCCAAACAGAAAATCCGTATCCGCCTCAAGGCATTCGACTACAAGTTGATCGACCAATCCGCCGCCGAGATCGTCGATACCGCCAAGCGCACTGGTGCCATCGTCAAGGGGCCAGTCCCCCTGCCCACGCGCATGAAGCGTTTCGACATCCTGCGTTCGCCGCACGTCAACAAGACGAGCCGCGACCAGCTCGAAATCCGCACGCACCAGCGCCTGATGGACATTGTCGACCCGACCGACAAGACCGTCGATGCGCTCATGAAGCTGGACCTGCCAGCGGGCGTGGACGTCGAAATCAAGCTGCAGTAATCAAGCGAAAACGCAGCGGCACCCTGCTGCTGCGACGCTGAAGCAGCATAGTCCCACGCGAATCTTGCCCACCAGCGAGGTTCGCGTTATAATTTGCGGCTTCGTTTTTTGCGCCGCGCAAGCGGGTAAAAAACGAAGTATTTATTAACCTTCTTCCATGCGCAGAAAGTGGCCGGAGCTTCGCCTGAGGGCGGGTTCAGGACAGCCAAGGCGCAACGTCGCAGCCAATTGCAGTTGCGATGGTGGGAGTTTTGGAGAAACAACCAATGAGTCAGAGCAACTCCCTCGGGTTGCTGGGGCGCAAGGTGGGCATGATGCGTCTGTTCACCGATGACGGCGATGCAGTGCCTGTCACGGTGGTCGATGTGTCGAACAACCGCGTCACCCAGATCAAGACCCAAGAGAACGACGGCTATGTGGCCCTGCAGGTCACGTACGGCGCGCGCAAGGCATCGCGCGTAACCAAGCCCGAAGCCGGTCACCTTGCGAAAGCAGGCGTCGAAGCCGGTGAAATCATGCGCGAATTCCGCGTCAGCACCGAAACCGCAGCGCAGTACCAGCAGGGTGCCGTGCTGCCCGTGGCGTCGCTGTTTGCCGTGGGCCAAAAGGTCGATGTGCAGGGCACTTCGATCGGTAAAGGCTATGCCGGTACCATCAAGCGCCACAACATGGCCTCGCAGCGCGCCTCGCACGGTAACAGCCGCTCGCACAACGTGCCCGGCTCGATCGGCATGGCGCAAGACCCGGGGCGCGTGTTTCCCGGCAAGCGCATGACGGGTCATCTGGGTGACGTCACCCGCACCACGCAAAACCTCGACATCGTTCGCGTCGACGAGGCGCGCCAGCTGCTCCTGATCAAGGGTGCGGTGCCCGGCGCCAAGGGTGGTTTTGTCACCGTGCGTCCCGCCGTCAAGGCGCCCGCTGCGAAAGGAGCGAACTGATGCAGCTCGAACTCCTCAATGAACAAGGCCAGGCCGCATCCACGTTGGAAGTGCCCGAGACCGTGTTCGGTCGCGCTTACAACGAAGACCTGATCCATCAGATCGTCGTCGCCTACCGTGCGAACGGGCGCCAGGGCACGCGTGCTCAGAAAGACCGCGAGCAGGTGCGCCACTCGACCAAAAAGCCCTTCCGTCAGAAGGGTACGGGCAATGCGCGCGCCGGTATGACGTCCTCGCCGCTGTGGCGCGGGGGCGGTCGCATTTTCCCGAATTTGCCCGACGAGAACTTCTCGCAGAAGATCAACAAGAAGATGTACCGCGCCGGGATGTCTGCGATTCTTTCGCAGCTGGTGCGCGAAGGCCGTCTGGCGGTGGTCGATTCCATGAAGCTCGATTCGCCCAAGACCAAGGTGCTGGCCGGCAAGTTCAAGGCCATGAACCTGGACTCGGTGCTGGTGATTGCCGAAGAGGTCGATGAGAACCTGTATCTCGCCTCGCGCAATCTGAAAAACGTCTGCGTCGTCGAACCCCGCTATGCAGACCCCGTGTCGCTCGTGTTTTACAAAAAGGTGCTCGTCACCAAGGGCGCGATCGACAAACTCAAGGAGATGTTCGCATGAGCGCGCCCAAGTTTGACGAAGGCCGCCTGATGCAGGTGCTGCTCGCGCCCATCGTGTCCGAAAAGGCCACCATGGTTGCGGAAAAGGCGAATGCCGTGGCCTTCAAGGTGCTGCAAAACGCCACCAAGCCCGAGATCAAGGCCGCCGTGGAATTGTTGTTCAAGGTCGAGGTGCAGGGCGTTTCTGTGCTCAACACCAAAGGCAAGCAAAAGCGGTTTGGCAAGACCATGGGCCGTCGTGACAATGTGCGCAAGGCCTATGTCACGCTCAAGCCCGGCCAAGAGCTGGACCTCACCGGGGGAGCTGCGTAAATCATGGCTGTCATCAAGATGAAACCTACTTCGCCGGGCCAGCGTGCCGCGGTGAAGATCTCGCGTGGCCACCTCTACAAAGGTGAGGCGCATGCCGCGTTGCTGGAGCCCCAGTTCCAGAAGGCCGGCCGCAACAACAACGGTCACATCACGACGCGCCACAAAGGCGGTGGGCACAAGCACCACTACCGCGTGGTCGATTTCAAGCGCAACAAGGACGGTATTCCGGCCAAGGTCGAGCGCATCGAGTACGACCCGAACCGCACGGCGCACATCGCGCTGCTGTGCTACGCCGATGGCGAGCGCCGCTACATCATCGCTCCGCGCGGTGTGCAGGAAGGCGCCACGCTGCTGAGTGGCTCGGAGGCGCCGATCCGCGCCGGCAATACGCTGCCGATCCGCAACATTCCGGTGGGTTCGACCATCCATTGCATCGAGCTCAAGCCCGGTGCCGGTGCGCAGATTGCGCGCTCTGCGGGTGCTTCGGCAACGCTGCTGGCGCGCGAAGGCACCTACGCCCAGGTGCGTATGCGTTCGGGTGAAGTGCGCAAGATCCATATCGAGTGCCGTGCCACGATTGGCGAGGTCGCCAACGAAGAACACAGCCTGCGCCAGCTTGGCAAGGCCGGCGTGAAGCGCTGGATGGGCATTCGCCCGACGGTGCGCGGCGTGGCCATGAACCCGATCGACCACCCGCACGGTGGTGGTGAAGGGCGCACCGGCGAGGGCCGCCATCCTGTCGATCCCTGGGGCAATCTGACCAAGGGCTATCGCACCCGCAACAACAAGCGCACGCAGAACATGATCGTGTCGCGCCGCAAGAAGTAAGGGGTAGCAAATGACTCGCTCGCTCAAAAAGGGTCCGTTTGTTGACCATCACCTGCTGGCCAAGGTCGAAAAGGCCATCGCCACCAAGGACAAGAAGCCCGTCAAGACCTGGTCGCGCCGCTCCATGGTTCTGCCCGAGTTCATCGGGTTGACCATTGCCGTGCACAACGGCAAGCAGCATGTGCCGGTCTATATCACCGACCAGATGGTGGGGCACAAGTTGGGCGAATTCGCCCTCACGCGCACCTTCAAGGGTCACCCCGCGGACAAGAAAGTCCAGAAGAAATAAGGAACGACCATGTCTGAAACACGTGCAGTCCTCCGGGGCGTCCGCTTGTCGGTTGACAAGGGGCGCCTGGTCGCTGACCTGATCCGCGGCAAAAAAGTGGATCAGGCGCTGAACATCCTGAATTTCACGCAGAAAAAAGCGGCAGGAATCATCAAAAAGGTGCTCGAGTCGGCGATCGCCAACGCCGAGCACAACGACGGCGCCGACATCGACGAACTGAAGGTTACGACCATCTACGTCGAGCAGGGCACCACGCTCAAGCGCTTCACGGCGCGCGCCAAGGGCCGCGGCAACCGCATCAGCAAACCCACGTGCCATGTGTACGTGTCCGTTGGCACCTGAAAGCCTGAAGGAATACCATGGGACAGAAAATCCATCCGACCGGCTTCCGGCTCGCGGTCAGCCGCAACTGGGCCAGCCGTTGGTACGCCAACAACCGCGACTTCGCCGGCATGCTCGCCGAGGACATCAAGGTGCGCGAGTACCTCAAGTCCAAGCTCAAGAACGCCGCCGTCTCGCGCATCCTGATCGAGCGCCCCGCCAAGAACGCGCGCATCACCATTTACTCGGCCCGCCCGGGCGTGGTGATCGGCAAGAAAGGTGAGGACATCGAGAACCTGAAGAAGGAACTCACGGCGCGCCTGGGCGTGCCCGTGGCGGTGAACATCGAAGAAGTGCGCAAGCCCGAGATCGACGCCAAGCTGATCGCCGACAGCATCACGCAGCAGCTCGAAAAGCGCATCATGTTCCGCCGCGCCATGAAGCGCGCGATGCAAAACGCGATGCGTCTGGGTGCCCAGGGCATCAAGATCATGTCTTCGGGGCGCTTGAACGGCATCGAAATCGCGCGCACCGAGTGGTACCGCGAAGGCCGCGTGCCGCTGCACACGCTGCGCGCTGACATCGACTACGGCACCTCTGAAGCCAAGACCACCTACGGTGTGATCGGCGTCAAGGTGTGGGTCTACAAGGGTGACACGCTGGGCCGCAACGACCTGCCCGCAGCCGAAGCGCCGCGTGCGGAAGAAGAGCGCCGCCCACGTGGCCCGCGCCGCGATGGCCGCCCCGGTGGCGATCGCGCCGGCGCTGGCCGTGCACGCCGCCCCTCTATGAATGCCGCGCCTGCCGATGGCAGCGACAAACCTGCCGGTGCCGGTGGCACCGACGCCAACACCGCCGTTAAGCGCGTTCGTAAAGACGCGCCCGCTACAGCAGCGGACGGTAAAGGAGAATAAACATGCTGCAACCTGCTCGTCGCAAATACCGCAAGGAGCAAAAAGGCCGCAACACCGGTGTCGCCACACGTGGCAACACTGTGGCGTTCGGTGATTTTGGCCTCAAGTGCACCGACCGCGGCCGCCTCACGGCGCGCCAGATCGAAGCCGCACGCCGTGCCATCTCGCGCCACGTCAAGCGCGGTGGCCGCATCTGGATCCGCGTGTTCCCGGACAAGCCCATCTCGACCAAACCCGCCGAAGTGCGTATGGGTAATGGCAAGGGCAATCCCGAGTACTACGTGGCCGAAATCCAGCCCGGCAAGGTCGTGTTCGAAATCATGGGCGTGTCCGAAGAACTCGCCCGCGAGGCCTTCCGCCTGGCCGCAGCCAAGCTGCCGCTGCGCACCACCTTCGTCAGCCGTCTGGTCGGCGCTTGAGTGCAGGAGAAACCACGATGAATACTTCTGAACTGCGCCAAAAAGACGTGGCCGGCCTCGAAGCCGAGATCAAGTCTTTGCAAAAAGCCCATTTCGGCCTGCGCATGCAAAAGGCCACGCAACAGCTGGGCAACACCGCCACGCTGCGCGACACGCGCCGCGCCATCGCGCGCGCCAAGACCATTCTTGCTGAAAAGCAAGCCGCTGAAACCTCCAAGGCTTAAGGAGCGAACATGACGGAAGCTAAAAAATCCCTCAAGCGCACCTTGATTGGCAAGGTTGTCAGCGACAAGCGTGCGAAAACCGTAACCGTGCTCGTGGAGCGCCGCGTCAAGCACGCGCTCTACGGAAAGATCGTGATCAAGTCGAGCAAGTACCACGCGCACGACGAGAACGGCGAGTACCAACTCGGCGATTTGATCGAAATCACCGAGAGCCGTCCGCTCTCCAAGACCAAGAACTGGGTGGCATCCCGCTTGGTGCAAAAGGCAGGGCTGCTTTAACCCATATTGTTCATTAGGACGCGGGATGGTGGCGAGGCGGCTGGCGTGGCAGTTTGGTCGCGGGAGAGAAGTCCATGGCCAGTGCCATGGACGCCGAAGCCGCGGCAAAAATGACCGGCAGACGTCCGCCAACGCCCGCGTAGGTGCGCAGCACCGCCTAATGGACAATCTGGGTTTAAGCCCACCTTTTTTAAGCCCATCGCCGCGCAGGCTGCAAAGCCCCGGCAAACGACCCACAATGTGCGACCCACATCGTGGGTCGTTTTGTTTTGTGGGCTTTGCTTGGCGGGCGCATGGTGCGCCCCGGCGGGCCCCTCGGAGGAGAAACTTCATGATCAAAGTCGGAGATATGCTGCCTGCCATCACGCTGATGGAATACATAGACACGCCCACCGAAGGGTGCAGCCTGGGCCCCAATCCGGTGCCCGTGCAGCAGGCCGCTGCAGGCAAGACCATTGCGCTGTTGGCTCTGCCCGGTGCGTTCACGCCCACCTGCTCGGCCAAGCATTTGCCAGGGTACGTCGAGAAGGCTGCTGAATTCAAGGCTGCCGGCGTCGATGAAATCTGGTGCCTGAGCGTGAACGACGCCTTCGTGATGGACGCCTGGGGTCGTGAGCAAAATGTGCAAGGCAAGGTGCGCATGCTTGCCGATGGAGATGCGGAGTTTGCCAAGGCCACAGGGCTGACGCTGGACTTGACCGGCAAGGGGCTGGGTCTGCGCAGCAACCGCTATTCCATGCTGGTGCGCGACGGCAAGGTGCTGACGCTGAACGTCGAAGGGCCGGGCAAGTTCGAGGTCAGTGACGCCGACACTCTGCTCGCGCAGGCCAAAAGCCTCAAGGGCTGATGGTGCTGGATGCTCCTTAAACAGGAGCTTCTTGCGCTTGATGTAATTGGGCTGGAGGCCAAAAAGACTTCCAGCCAGCGGGGTTCAACCCAGATGGTCCATGAGGCGGTGCTTCGCACCTACTCGAGCGCTGGCGGGCGCCTGGCGGTCATTTTGGCCGCTGCAAAGGAACTCGTCATTGCGAGCCCCGCAGGGGCGCGGCAATCCAGTCCTGTCCGTTGCGGCGTGCGCAGGCGTTATTGCGCAGGCCCCATGGATTGCCGCGGGCCTTCGGCCCTCGCAATGACGGGGCACGATCATCCCGCGTCCGAATGAACAATCTGCGCTCAATCGATATCCACCTTGAGGTAGTGCGCCCCCGGAATCGGGTTGTGGTAATAGGGTGGAATCTCCGTGAAGCCCAGGCCGGCATACAGGGCGCGCGCCGACTCCATTTCGTCGAGCGTGTCGAGCAGCACGCAGGCGTAGCCCGCCTGCCGCGCCGCGTCCAAAATGGCCTGCGCCAGTTCGCGCCCGAGCCCGAAGCCGCGGAACGCCTTGCGCACGTAAAGGCGCTTCATCTCGGCGGCGTTCGGGTAGTCGGCGGTGTCCAGCGGGCGCAGCGCGCAGCAGCCCGCGATGGCGTCGTCGATGTGCGCCAGCAGCAGACAGCCGCGTGGCGGGGCATATTCGCCGGGCAGCGCGGCGAGCTCGGCTTCGAAGTCCTGAAAGCACAGGTCCACGCTGAGGCTATCGGCGTATTCGCGAAAGATCGTGCGCGTCGCCTCGATCTGCTCGGCAGTCGAAGGCGTCAGCAAAGTGATCTGGGGCTGGTCCACGGTGGCAAGAAAAAGCGCTGGAGCGGCAAAGTGTATCGTCTGCCAGCCGGCTCAAAGAGGTCAAAGGGCGTCCAGCCGCGACACCCACCACGCCAGCGCTGCGCACAGCACCAACAGCAGCAAAGCCCCCAAGCGCGTCCAGGCGTCGTCGCGCGCAGCCGGCACGGGCATGGGCAATTGCTTGTCGCCGCTCAACATGGGCGGCACCAGAGCCTGCTTTTTTTTCACGGCGTAAAAGACGATGCTCAGCACGTGCAGCGTCACCAGCGCCAGCAGCAGCAATTTGCCGACCTCGGAGTGGTAGGCCGTTGCCAGCTCCACGGTGGCGCCCGAGACGAAGCGCGTGAGGGGCCCGGCGAAGGCGATTTCGTCGTCGCTCAGCAGGCCCGAGCCGACCTGTGCCGCCAGCAGCAGCAGCAGCGCCAGCACCGACCATGCCCCCAGCGGGTTGTGCCCGACCATGTCGGTGGGCTCATGGATGCCGCGCAGGTAGCGCAGCGCCCGGGCGGGGGACGATAAAAACGTGCCAAAGCGCGACCAGTGTCCGCCCACGAAGCCCCAGACCAGCCGAAACAGCAGCAGCGCGAGCACCGTGTACCCCAGACGGAAATGCCACACCATGGCGTTGCCGCCGATCTCGGCGGTGACGACCAGGCTGACGACGCAGACGACCAGCGCCCAGTGGAACAGGCGCGTCGGAAGATCCCAGATGCGAACGGTGTAAGCCATGTAAATGCGCTCCAAGCGAAGAGCGTACATTGTGCAGGATGGCGTTCCGTAAGCCCCCAATGTCCGAGCAGCATGCTCGCGCAAAGGTCGGTTCGCGGCATACTTGCGCGCTGGAATTTTTCAACCATCCCCAAGGAGTCTCACCATGAAAGCTTTTGCTGCCCTCATTCTTGCCGTCGCCGCCGCGGGCGCGAGCGCGCCGGCTGCCGCGCAGTTCGCCAAGGCCGAAGATGCGGTCGAATACCGTCAGGGAGCCCTGTTCGTCATGGGCCAGCACTTCGGGCGTATCGGCGCCATGGTCAATGGCAAGGCACCATTCGACGCCAAGGCCGCGCAGGAGAATGCCGAAGTGGTCGCAAGCCTGGCCAAGCTGCCCTGGGCCGCTTTCGGGCCGGGCACGGAGGGTGGCAAGGCCAAGCCCGCCGTCTGGAAGGAGTCCGCCAAATTCAAGGAAGGCGCGGAAAAATTCGAGGCAGAGGCGGTGAAGCTCGTGGCCGCGACCAAGACCGGCAACCTGGACCAGATCAAGACGGCCTTCGGCGCCACGGCCAACACCTGCAAGGCTTGCCACGACGACTTCCGCAGCAAGTGATGGGTACGCCAAGCGCTCCTCATATGAGAGCTGCTTGTGCTTGATATGCCTTGACAAACGGCCGATTTCATTGCAAATTTCATTGCAAATCGGCCACTGTGCTTTCAGCCCTCGGCGAGCAGCGTTTCGATCAGCTGGTGCAACTCGGCAAAGTCGGGCGCGCCCACGTAGCGTTTGACGATCTCGCCGCGCTTGTTGACGATGAACGTGGTTGGGGTGAGCTTGACATCGCCCCAGGCCTGCGCTGCGGCGCCGGTGTTGTCGATCGCGACCTTGAACGGCAGTTTGCGGCTTTGGGCGAAGTTGAGCACGTAGCTCGGCGGGTCGTAGCTCATGGCCACGGCCAGCGTGTCGAAGCCGCGGGCGTGGTACTTGTCATAGGTGGCGACGATCTGCGGCATTTCGGCCACGCAGGTGGTGCAGCTCGTGGCCCAGAAGTTGACCAGCGTGACCTTGCCGCGCAGGTCCGCAGTCGTCTGGCGCGAGCCGTCGAGCAGCACGAAGGTGGATGCGGGCGCGGGCGCGCGGCCCGACCCCAGATAGACCCAGGCCCCGACGGCGGCGACCAGGGCAAAGGCCGCCACGGCGGCCCCTTGTTTCCATTGTTTGATGCGCATGGCGTTTCCCGAAAGTGCATGATTGTGCAAGAGCGCACGGCTGTGTGCATGGGACGGCCCGGGGGCGGAAAAGTTCGCCCCGCTGCGCGTGGGGGCGACAGTGCGGCCGATAATCGAAGCATGCCAATCCCGAAACATGCGCTGGCGCCCGGTGGGGCCGGTTTGCTGGCTTTTTTGCTCGCGGCCTGCAGCCCGGCGCTGAACTGGCGCAGCGTGCCGCTCGAGGGCGCCGCGCTCAGCGTCGCGCTGCCCTGCAAGCCCGACCGCGCCGTGCGCGCGGTGGACCTGGGCGGCGGCAAGGCCGATCTGGCCATGGTGGGCTGCGAGGCCGATGGTGCGCTGTTTGCCGTGTCGCAGCTGGCGCTGGCCGACCCCGCGCAGGCGAGTGCCACGCTGGGGCGCTGGCGTGCTGCCGTGCTCGCGCGGCTGGGGGATTCGGCGCGGGTGGTCCAGCAGCAAGACTTTGCCCCGCGCGGCGCCTTGCCATTGCCGGGCGCGGTGCGCATCGTGGCGCATGGGCGGCGGCCAGAGGGCGGTGCCGTCACGCTGCAGGCAGTCTGGTTCGCGCGCGCCCTGGGGCCGCAGGTGCGGCTGTACCATGCCGCGCTCTACACGCACAAGGCCCGGCCCGCGCTGGCGGACACTTTTTTTGACGGGCTGACGCTGCAATGACCGGCGCGTCTCGAGGCCGGGGTGTTTTTTCTGCTGCGCAGCCGCCCTTCCTGTGGCTAGTGCAGTGTTCGACGCTATCTGCGACATAAAACCGCGTCTTTTCGGCCCGGGCTGCGTTGCAAATCCTCGCGATACCACCCGGTATCGCTGCGGTTTGCGCCTTGCCCAGACCATAAATCCATCGGTTTTATTTGTCGCATCAAGCATCAAACACTACACTAGGCACTTTGGCCCGATCCCGCAGCCTCTGCAGCGCACGCGATAATGCGCGGTGGATTCCATGAGCACCAACATCTTCATCATCGCCCACGCGCCCCTGGCCCATGCGCTGCGGGAATGCGCCTTGCACGTGTTTGCCGATTGCGGGCCGGCCGTGCTGGCACTCGACGTGCAGCCCCATGTGCCGCCCGAAGAGTCGCTCGCGCTTGCGCAAACCCTGCTGCGCCAGTTCGGCGCCGAGCCTACGCTGATCCTCACGGACGTATTCGGCGCCACACCCTGCAACATCGCCCAGCGCCTGATCGACGGCGTGCACGCGCGCCTGGTCACGGGCGTGAACCTGCCCATGCTGCTGCGCGCCATCAGCTACCGCGCCGAGCCGCTCGAGGCCGTGGCCTCGCGTGCGGTGGTGGGCGGCATGCAGGGGGTGATGCAGGTGGCGGCCACTGCGCCGCAGTACCAGACGTTTCGCCGCAACTCCCATGATCAAGACCCGTACTCTCATCAACAATAAACTGGGCCTGCACGCCCGCGCCTCGGCCAAGCTCACCAAGCTCGCAAGCAGCTTTCCGTGCGAGGTGTTTCTGAGCCGCGGCGAGCGCCGCATCAACGCCAAGAGCATCATGGGCGTGATGATGCTTGCCGCAGGCATGGGCACCGAGGTCGAACTCGAAACCAGCGGCGAACGCGAGCAGGAGGCCATGGACGCGCTGCTGGCCCTGATCGCCGACAAGTTCGGCGAAGGCGAATAAGCCGCGGACAAAGGCACGCGCCCATGAGCTTTGCCCTCCACGGTCTTGCGGTTGCACGCGGCATCGCCATAGGGCGCGCCGTGCTGGTGGCGTCGAGCCGCGTCGAAGTCGCGCACTACTTCATCGAAGCCGAGCAGGTGGAGGCCGAGATAGCGCGCGTGCGCCGGGGCCGCAACGCCGTGGTCGAGGAATTGCAGCGCCTGCAGGCCGAGATGCCGCACGATGCCCCGCCGGAGATTGCCGCGCTGCTGGACGTGCACCTGATGCTGCTGCAGGACGAAACCCTGGGCGAAGGGGTCAAGCAGTGGATCAGCCGGCGCCTGTACAACGCCGAATGGGCGCTGACCACGCAGCTCGAAGTGCTTGCACGCCAGTTCGACGAAATGGAGGACGATTACCTGCGCGAGCGCAAGGCCGACCTGGAGCAGGTGGTCGAACGCATTCTGCGCCACATGCAGGGCACACCGCCCCCCGTGGCGGCGCCTGCGAGCGGCCCGCGGCGCCAGACCGCGCAGGACCAACTGCTCGACGGCAGCGTCGATGTGCCGCTGGTGCTGCTGGCGCACGACCTTTCGCCCGCCGACATGCTGCAGTTCAAGCAAAGCGTGTTTGCGGGCTTCGTCACCGACGTGGGCGGCAAGACGTCGCACACCGCCATCATCGCGCGCAGCATGGACATCCCCGCCGTGGTGGGGGCGCGCACCGCGAGCCAGCTCGTGCGCCAGGACGATTGGGTGATCATCGATGGCGACGCGGGCGTGCTCATCGTCGATCCCTCGCCCCTGGTGCTGGCCGAATACGGTTTTCACCAGCGCCAGTCCGCGCTCGAGCGCGAACGCCTGGCGCGCCTGCTGCACACGCCCGCGCTGACGCTCGATGGCGAGCCGATCGAGCTGCTCGCGAACATCGAGCAGCCCGCCGATGCCGCTGCCGCGGTGCAGGCTGGCGCCATGGGCGTGGGGCTGTTTCGTACGGAGTTTTTGTTCATGGGGCGCGCCGGCAGGCTGCCCGACGAGGACGCGCAATACCGCGCCTATTGCGCCGCCATCGAGGGCATGCAGGGGCTGCCCGTGACCATACGCACCATCGACGTGGGTGCCGACAAGCAGCTCGACAAAACCTTCAAGGACGAGCACCTGAACCCGGCGCTGGGCCTGCGCGCGATCCGCTGGAGCCTGGCCGATCCGGCCATGTTCCGCACGCAGCTGCGCGCCGTGCTGCGCGCCGCGGTGCACGGCCCGGTGAAGCTGCTGTTTCCCATGCTCGCGCATGTGCACGAAATCGAGCAGACGCTGGCGCAGCTGGACCTGGCGCGCACCGAGCTCGAGGCACGCGGCGTGGCCTATGGCGCGCTGCAGCTGGGCGCCATGATCGAAATCCCCGCGGCTGCGCTGACGGTGCACAGCTTTTTGCGCTACTTCGACTTTCTCTCGATCGGCACGAACGACCTGATCCAGTACACGCTGGCCATAGACCGCGCCGACGAGTCCGTGGCGCACCTGTACGACCCGCTGCACCCGGCGGTACTGCGCCTCGTGGCCGAAGTCATCGCCGCGGGCCGTGCGCAGGGCAAGAGCGTGAGCATGTGCGGCGAAACCGCAGGCGACGTGGGCATGACGCGGCTGCTGTTGGGCCTGGGGTTGCGCAGCTTTTCCATGCACCCGGCGCAAATCCTGGCCGTCAAGCAAGAGGTGCTGCGCGCCGACACGCGCCGCCTTGCCCCGTGGGCGCAGCAGGTGCTGGCGGGCGAGGCATCCGCCAACCTGAGCGCCAGTTAACCGCAAAAATGACCGTCCGCAGCCCGCCTGCGCCCCCGCCGGTGCGCAGCGCCCGCTGATGGGCAATCCGGATTGATGCTCTCATAAAAATAGCTTCCAGGGCTCTTGTTTCGGGCGCTTTACGCCGTTTCGGCACCCAGCAAGGGCGCCAGTCGCGGCAGCGCGGCGAGCGCATTGGCCGTGGTCGCCCGCGCCAGTTCCTCCAGCGTCAGGCCGCGCAGTGCGGCCAGCGTCTGCGCGATGCGCGGCAGCTCTGCGGGGCTGTTGCGCCCCTGCGCCTGGCCCGCCCCACGCGCAGCCGCAGGGGTGTAGAGCCATTGCGGCGGCATGTCGGGCGCGTCGGTTTCGAGCACGAGCGCGGCCAGCGGCAGCTGTGTGGCCAGGCGCCGCAGCTGCAGCGCGCGCTCGAACGTGAGTGCGCCACCGAAGCCGAGCTTGAAGCCCAGCGCAACGAAGGCTTGCGCCTGCTGCCAGCTGCCGTTGAACGCATGCGCGATGCCGCCCGGCACGGGGATTTCGCGCAGCGCGCGCAGCAAGGCGTCGGCCGAGCGCCGCACGTGCAGGATCACCGGCAGGTCGAAGCGGCGTGCGAGCCGCAGCTGGGCGCGGTAAAAATGCAGCTGCCGCGCCGCATCGAGGCCAGGCACGAAATGGTCGAGCCCGATTTCGCCGACCGCCACGAGGCGCGGGTCGCCGATCTGCTGCGCGAGCAGCGCCTCGAGCGCGGCCAGGTCTGCGTCGGCGGCGCTGCCCGTGTAGAGCGGGTGGATGCCCAGCGCGTAGCTGTCGCCAAAGCGCTGCGCGAGCTGCTGCACCGCGGGCCAGCCGGCGCGCGTGACGGCGGGCAGCACGCAGTGGCGCACGCCAAGCGCCGCGGCCTGCTGGCGCACGGCATCCGCGTCGGGCGCGAATTCGGGGGCGTCGAGGTGGCAGTGGGTGTCTATGAAATTGCAGATGTCCATAGCAAAAACCCTTCTGCGCGAGGATATAAGAGCGCTGATAGCTCTCTTTTTGAAAGCCGTTAAGCGAAGGTGATCCAGTCCGCGTGCTCGACTTCGTGCAGGTGCGGCAGGGTGTTGAAGGTCTGCAGCATGAGCCGCCTGGGCGAGACGCTGAACTCGGTCACGGCGCTGTTGCGAATGCGCATGTTGAGCGCGATCGTTACCTCTGGCGCCGTGCCCAGCACCTCACCCACGGCGGTGGCAATGGGGCCGCCGCTGCTCACGAGCAGTACGTTCTGGCCGACGTGCTGGCTGCGCACCTGCTCGAGCACGGCGCGCACGCCGCCTGCAAACGCCTGCCAGCTCGGCATGCAGACGGGGCTGATGGTGCCGGCCATCCACTGCGCGAGCGCGTCGCACAGCAGGCGGAAATGCGCGCGGTACAGCGCCGGCGTGTCCGGGCGCGGCAGCGGCTCGGGGTGGATGGCGTGGATCAGCGCCTGGCTGTCGTATTCGTTGAGGCTGGGCAGCTCGACGGGCTGCGGTGTGATCTGCAAGCCCGTGGCGATGCCTGCGAGCGTCTGCTGGTGGCGGCGCAGCGTGCCCGTGAGGATGGCGTCGAACTGCAGGCCGCGGGCGCGCCAGTGCGCGCCCAGACGCTCGGCCTGGCGCTGGCCGAGCGCGCTGAGCTGGTCGTAATCATGCGCGCCGAACGAGGCCTGGCCGTGGCGCACGAGGTAGAGGGTTCCCATTCCTGAATTTTGAGTGAAAATGGCCTCAAGCGCTTGTCGCACGTGCGACGGCAGCTACCATCATCGTAGCAACCAAGCCCTATCTGCCAAGCGCCGCCTACAAACGCAGCATCCAAACCGCCGTGGCCACGAGCACGAGCGCGAGCGCGCGGTTGAACCACAGCAGCCGCTGGCCCTGCGCCAGCCAGCGGCGCAGCAGCACGCCCAGGAGTGCGTAGGTGAAATTGCTCGCGAACGCAAAGGCCAGCATGACCGCGCTGACGATGGCCAGGCGCTCGGCAGGGATGGCGGCACTTTGCTCTGCGGTGTTCACGACCCAACCCGCACTGAGCGTGAGCGCGAGCATCCAGGCTTTGATGTTGACGAACTGCAGCGCCACGCCCTGCCAAAAGCCCAGTCCCAGGAGCCTGTCGGACTTTGGAATCGTCGGCTGCGAATGCGCCGCAGCGGCCCATTTTTTACCGGCCTCTTGCCCCATAGTCCCGCTATGGGGCTGTGAATCCGGCAAAAACTGGCCTCGCTGGGGCGCATTCTCGCAATCGCCGCCCAAAGTTCGACAGGCTCCTGGCCGCGCCTCGTCGGCCTGCGCGAGCCGTGCGCTGCCGCTGAGCCGGTAGGCCAGCCACAGCATGTACGCCACGCCCAGCAGCGTGATGGCCCAGCGCAAGGCCGGCATGCGCGCGATCAGTGCCGCCAAACCGAGGCCGCTGGCGAGCAAAATCAGGCTCCAGCCGGTGGGCACCGCCAGGCAAAAACGCAGCGCATGGCGCAGCCCGAGGTTCGCCGCGAGCGCGGTGGACAAGGTGGTATTGGGCCCAGGCGAAAAAGTCATGGCTGTGCAAAAAAGCAGCAGCGTCGTGAATTCGGTGGCATTCATGGAAAGTCGGCAAGCGCCCACCCGCCGCGCAGCGGGCATGTTCGTGTTTCGGGCTGGGCGCGTCAGTTGTGCGCCACCTCGAGGTCGGCCAGCATGCGCAGCAGGGCGCGGTTGACTTCCTCGATGTCGTAGGCGTGGGTTTTGCACAACTGCAAGATGGTCTGCGCGTCGTCGGCTTCGAGCGCGCAGGCGATCTCCAGCGGCGGCGCGTAGGGGCCGGTGCGCAGTATGTTGGCGTCGTAAATGCGTTCGGACAGCGGGATGCGGCGCAGGATGCTGCCCAGCGGCTCGCCCAGCAACAGGTCGAGCTGCGAGAACAGGCCGCACAGATACACCTCGCGGCGCAGGTCGTTTCCCTCCCCGGCGTCGAGCAGGCGTGCGGTGAGCTCGGCGCGCATCACCATGCTGGCGCGCACGGGGTGCAAATCGGGCTCGGTGCTGGCGCTGGGCAGTTGCTGTGCGAGCCAGCGTTCCAGCGTGCCGTAGCCCAGCAGCACCAGGCCGCGGCGCAGCGAATCGATGCCCGTGCGCAGCCCGAGCGCGGCAGAGTTCACGTGCACCAGGAAGCGGTAGGCCAGCAGGGGGTCGCGCCCGAGGATGTCCTCGAAGGTTTCTATCGACTGCTCCTGGTCTATGGCTTTCATGAGCGCGTGCACGACTTCATGCGCCGGCTGGATGGGCTGGTGGCGCAGGCTGTAGAGCACATCCTCGGTCGGCCAGCCCGCCAGCGCGAGTGCGTCGCGCTGGTCCAGGCAGTGTGCAAGCAGCGCCCGGCTGGGCACGTTTTCGAACATCTGCCGCGCGGGCAGCGGGCTGGCGCCGGGCGCGGACTGCAATGCGGCGAGTGCGTATTCGGGCGGGATGCTGAGCAGGCAGTGGTCGAAGCAGTCGAGGAGGTCGGGCGCGGGCTGGCGGCCCAGGTCACCGCGCCAGACGAGCTTGAGGCCGCGCCGGTGCGCCGCCTGCACGCGCTGCAGCACCTCGGCGTCCTGCAGCCAATGATCCTGCACCTCGATCCAGGGCGCGACGCGCTCGGGGTGGTCGAGCAGGCTGCACAGCAAGGATTTGGTCTGCGCGGCGATGAGCACGGGCGGGGAGGAGGACGACCACAACTCACGCAGGGTGCGCAGCAGGTGGGCGCCATCGGCCGGGGGAATGCCATCCGCTTCCTGGCCATGGACATACAAGGTGACGCCAGCGAGCTGGCGTGCACGGTTCCACAACGGGCGGTAGCCCAGAACCAGGCTGCGGAGAACGGATTGGAGCATGGAGGGCCGTCGGAACAACGCCCGGCGTCAGTTGAGGTAGTTGAGCAAGGAGAGCTTTTGCACCTGCGCGTACGACTGCAGTGCGGCCTGGTGCGCAGTGCTCTGGTTTTGGAAGTCCGAAATGGCTTTGATCATATCGAGGTCTTCGGCGCTCGAGCGCTGGGCTTCGAGCTGCGTGCCGCGTGTGTCGAGGTCGCTCTGGATACGGTCGGCGCGGTTCAGCAGCTCACCCGCGAGGCCGCGCGCATCGGACAGCCGGCTCATGGCGAAGTCGATCTGGCTCAGTCCCTGCGCGATGCCACTGCTCACGGTGGTCGGGTTGCCGCTGCGGATCGCGGCGATGGTGTCGTCGAGCACCTGGAACACGCTGGTCTGCGTGCTCGGCGAGACCGTGAAGCTGTCGCCATTGGCGGGTGCGCCGGTGATGTCTATCGCGCGGCCCGCGAAGCTGATGGTCGTGGGGGATGTGTAGGTTTGGTTGGTAGGTAAGCCGCTTGTGGGCGTGGCGGGCGGAGGGGTCTGATCGATGACGTCGTAAGTGGTGGCTCCCGTCGCGACGTCGACGGCGAACTTGACTTGATAGGTGTGGCCATCGCCGGCCAGGGCAGGGTCGGTCACCCGGTCTGCCGTCACTTGCGCCGTACCGGCATTGCCGGACGCCGCCGTCACGGCAAACACGCCGTTGCCCGTGGGTACGCTCATCCAGGCGGCATCACCGTCGAGCAGCGGCGCGATGCTGGTCGTGCCGCTGGCGACCTGCCCGGGCAGGCCTTTGAACGTGGTGGGGGGCGAAGCGCCCGTGAACGGGGTGCTGGCACTGCCCAGCGCCTGGAACAAGGGCAGGCCGTTGGCGTCCTTGCTGTTGGCGTAGCCCAGGATCTGCTCGCGCAGGCCCTGCAGTTGCAACGCGATGGTGTTGCGGTCGGTGGCCGAGAGGGTGCCGTTGCCGGCCTGCACCACGAGTTCGCGAAACGCCTGCATGGCGTCCGTGGCGCTGCCCAGCGTCGATTCGGCCAGCGCCATGCTGTCCTTTTGCGCATTCAGGGCGCGCAAGTCGGTTTCGTTGCGGCTGATGCGCGTGCGTGCGCGCTCGGCCTGCGCCGCGGCCACGGGGTCGTCGCTCGCGCGCAGCACGCGCTTGCCGGCGCTGAGGTGCTCCTGCTGCTGCGCGAGCGTCGTCTGCTGCGCCTGCAGGTTGCGGATCGTGTTGTCGTAGAGGTTGGCCGTGCCCGCGCGGGCGATGAGGTTGCTGCTCATGGCGTGGTGCTCCTTGCTCCTGGGGCGGTTCAGCCCATGGTCTGCAGCAGGCTGTCGAAGACCGTTTGCGCGACCTGGATCATTTTGGCCGAGGCCTGGTAGGCCTGCTGGTACTGGATCAGCTTGGCCGCTTCCTCGTCCAGGTTCACACCCGAGATGGCAGTGCGGTCACTTTCGAGGTTCGCGGCGATGGTGCCGGACATCTGCGCTGCGAACTGTGCGCTTTGCGTGCGCGTGCCGACCTGCGCCATCGCGCTGGCAAAGCCGTCGCTCAAGGGTGCGCCGTCGAACATGGGCGCGTCGCGCAGTGCCAGCATGGCTTTGGCGTTGCCGGCGTCGCGCTGGAAGTAGTCGCCGGCAGCCAGCGCGTCCCCCACGGTGACGGTGTCGCCCTGTTTCGGGGTGCCACTCAAGGTCAGGGACCAGCCCGTGGGCGGCGTGGCGCTGTCGTAGGTGATGGCCTGCCCGGAAACATAGCTGTAGGTGGTGGGCAGTGCCGGTGGGACGGCCGGATCATCGCTGCGGGTGTAGGTGTTCGGCCCGGTGAACGTCAGCGTGAAGGGCACCGACGCACCGGGAGGGTTCGACAGCGCCTGCAGGCTCGCCAATTGCAGCGAGCCGGTGTTTCCCGTTCCCATGGCCGCATTGACCGGATTGGCCGCGGCGAGCTGGCTCGGCGTGTGCACCAGCGCCTGCATTTTTCCGGCCGCCTCCCGCAGCGGCTGGATCAGGAATCTGTCGCCCGCCTGGGGCGTGCCCGTCACCGTGGTCGTGAGCCCTTCGCCCCGCAGGATGTCCTGCAGCGTATTACCGGTGGTGCCATCGAAGGACAGGGCCACGCCATCGGACTGGCGCACGACCGTGCCGACCGCGGCCGCCGTGAACGTGACCGTGTAGGCCGAGGCTTTGAGCTTGGCAGGGTCGGCCACCGCCAGACCGATGCCTGCACCCGAAGGATTGCCTGCGCCCGCAATGGCATCTTTCAGGGCGATGGGTTGGAACAAATCGCCGCCCGTCTTGCTGTCGAGCGTGAGGCCCAGGCGGTTTTGCGCATTCAGCGTCTGCGTCAGGCTGAGCGCCATGCGCCCGAGCAGATTGCTCCCTTCCTCGAGGTCGCCGTTGTAGAACTTGAGCTGCCCGGCCAGGGAGCCGCCGCCAATGACCTGCTCGTCGATAGCCTGGGGCGTGCCGCCGGGCGGCGTGAAAAACAGCTTGAGCTGTCCGCTGCCCGAAAAATCCGGCGCGTTGTCCACCGACAGCGTCGCCGCCGTGTTGCCGAGCACGAGCGGCTGGTTGCCCACGAACACGCCCAGCGAGCCGTCGTCGGCCGGCACTTGCGTGGTTTGCACGTACTGGTTGAGGTTGCGGATCGCCTGGTCGCGCTGGTCCAGCAGGTCGTTGGGGGCTTTGCCGCTGCCCTGTGCGCGCACGATCTGCTCGTTCAGGCGCGCGATCTGGCTGGCGAGGTCGTTGACGGCTTTGACGCCCGTGTCCAAATCGCTGCGCACGCCGGCAGCGATCTGGTCGAGCTGGTCGGACGCCGAGCGCATGCGTGCGGCGGTCTCGTCCATGCGCGTGAGCACCACCGTGCGCGCGGTGAGGTCGGTGGGGGCGCTCGCCACGTCGGCAAGCGCATTCATCATGTCGTTGATCGCGGCGCCCAGGCCGCTGTCGCCGCCGCTGAACACGTCCTGCAGGCGTTGCAGGCTTTGCGCGCGGGCGCTGTCGGCGGCGCTCACGGCGGCAGCGGCCGTGGCCTGGCGCGTGAGCATGTCGCTCTGGTTGCGCACGATGGCCTGCACTTCCACGCCCTGGCCGATGAAGCCGCTGCCGGTGAACTGGCCCGGCAGGTTCTGCAGCGCCACGGTCTGGCGCGAATAGCCGGGCGTGTTCACGTTGGCGATGTTGTGGCCGGTCGTCTGCAGGACCACCTGGTTGGTCTGCAATGCGCGCACGCCGATGTTGAAGAGGCTCATGAATCGTCACCCACTTTCAGGAACGCTGCACGCCCTGCGCGCTGTGGATCGCGCTGCTGAGCTTGCGCGCGTAGGCGGGGTCGGTGGCGTAGCCGGCTTTCTGCAGCTCTGCCGCATAGGCCACGGCCGAGCCGACCTTGGCGCGCGCCGCGGCGTAGCGCGGGTTGTCGTTGATGAGCCGCGCGTAGTCGTGGAAGGCGTCTTCATACGAGTCGTAGGCGCGGAATTTGGCCACGACCTTGCGCGCCACGCCGCCTTCGTATTCGGTCGTCGTCACCGTGGCCACCTTGCCCGTCCAGCCCTTGCCAGCCTTGATGCCGAACAGGTTGTACGAGGGTGAGCCGTTGGCCTGGCGGATTTCGCTTTTGCCCCAACCCGTCTCGTGCCCGGCCTGGCCGAGCATGAAGTGCGCGGGGATGCCGCTTTCCTGCGCCACGCGCTCGGCCGCGGCGCGGTGGAATTGCACGAAGCCCTCACGCCCCGCCGGCGCAGCGGCGCCCGCGTTGGCACTGGCAGCGACAGCGCCCGCGCCCGCAAAGCGCGTGCGGCTTGCGGCCAGGCTCAGCGTCGAAGGCACGGACAGCGCGGTGTCGCCGCTGCCACCCCCCATTTGCTGCGAAAGCTGGCGCACGATGGCGTCCGAAAGGCCACCGGGCTGGCCCGCCATCTGCACCGAGAGCTGCTGGTCGAGCAGGTCGGCGCCCAGATTGCCCTGCGGGCCGTCGAGCAGGCCGGACTTCATGGTCGCCTCGCGCATGCTCTTGATGAGCTCGCGCATGAACAGCGACTCGAACTGCTTGGCCGCCGCGCGCACGGCCTGCGGGTCGTTGCTGCTCGCTGCGTATTTGAGTGCATTCAGCGAGCGCGCGTCGGCAGCCAGCGTATTCGCCGTGCCGGCGCTCAGGCTTGCAGGGGCCGAGGGCAGCGACATCAGATCACCTCCAACTCTGCATTGAGCGCCCCCGCCGCCTTGATGGCCTGCAGAATCGCAAGCAAGTCCTGCGGCGTGGCGCCCAGCGTGTTGAGCGCGCGCACCACGTCGGCAAGCTGGGGCGAGGGTGGCACCTGGATGACGCGGCCGGGCTCCTGGTTGATCTGGATGTTGCTCTTTTGCGCCACCACGGTCTGCCCTTGCGCGAACGCATTGGGCTGGCTGATCACGGGCGTCGAGCTGATGGTGATCGACAGGTTGCCGTGCGCGATCGCGCAGGGGCCCAGCGTCACGGCCTGGTTCAGCACCACCGAGCCCGTGCGCGCGTTGATCACCACCTTGGCCGCGGGCGTCGGTGCCTGCAGTTCCAGGTCTTCGAGGTCGGCAATGAAATTCACGCGCGCAGCCGGGTCTAGCGGTGCGCGCACCTGCACCGTGCGGCCGTCGAGCGCACGCGCCAGGCCTGCGCCCAGGCGCGCGTTGATGACCTCGGCGACGCGGCGCGCGGTCTGGAAGTCCGAGGCGTCGAGCCCGAGCTGGATGGTGTCGCCCTCGTTGAGCGGCGTGGGCACGCTGCGCTCGACCTGCGCGCCTTGCGGGATGCGCCCCGCGCTCAGGTGGTTGATCTGCACCTTGCTGCCGCCCGCAGCAGCGCCCGCGCCGCCCACCACCAGGTTGCCCTGCGCGAGCGCGTAAATTTCGCCATCCGCGCCGCGCAAGGGCGTGGCAATCAGCGTGCCGCCCTTGAGCGACTTGGCGTTGCCCATCGAGGACACGACCACGTCTATGGTCTGCCCCGGCTGGGCGAACGCGGGCAGCTGCGCCGTCACGATCACCGCGGCCACGTTCTTGAACTGCAACTGCGAGGCCATGGACGCCGGCAGCGTGATGCCCAGCTGCTGCAGATAGTTCGACACGCTCTGCGTGGTGATCGGCATCTGCGTGGTCTGGTCGCCCGTGCCGTCCAGCCCCACGACGATGCCGTAGCCCGTGAGCTGGTTGCTGCGCACGCCCTGCACGGCCGCCACCTCCTTGATGCGCAGCGCCAGCGCGGGCCAGGCCGTACCCGCAAGCACCAGGGCCAGCAGCAGACCGCGCCACAGAGAAAGAGCAGACAAGGCTTTCATGCCCCCGATTGTGGGCACCTGCGCGTACGCCGCAAGCCCCAAAAAGCACCATGAAAACCGGCCAATTGCAATATTGGTGTGCGCGGCAGGCGCAGCGCTGGGGCAAAATCCGCCCATGAACGCCACCGACATCGTGCACTACACGCAAACCCTGGGTTTGCAAGCAAAAACGGCCTCAGCCCTTATGGCAAGTGCGTCAGCAGCTATCAAAAACAAAGCGTTGACGGCACTTGCCCAATTGCTGCGCACGCACAGCGCCGCGCTGCAGACCGACAACGCGCAAGACCTCGAGCGCGCGCGCGCCGCGGGTCTGGCGGCGCCGCTGGTGGACCGGCTCAAGCTCACGCCCGCCACCATCGAAACCTGCGCGCAGGGCTGCGAACAGCTGGCCGCCATGTCCGACATCGTCGGCGAGGTGCTTGAGCTGCGCCAGCAGCCCAGCGGCATCCGCGTGGGCCGCATGCGCGTGCCCATAGGCGTGTTTGGCATGATTTACGAAAGCCGCCCGAACGTGACCATAGAGGCCGCGAGCCTGTCGATCAAAAGCGGCAACGCCTGCATCCTGCGCGGCGGCTCCGAGGCCATCCATTCGAACCAGGCGCTCGCGCGCCTCGTGCAGCAGGCGCTCACCGAGGCCGGCCTGCCGCCCGAGGCCGTGCAGCTCGTGCAGACCACCGACCGCGAAGTCGTGGGCCAGCTCATCGCGATGCCGCAGTACGTCGATGTGATCATCCCGCGCGGCGGCAAGGGCCTGATCGAGCGCATCAGCGCCGGCGCCAAGGTGCCCGTGATCAAGCACCTCGACGGCAACTGCCACACCTACGTCGATGACCCGTGCGACCTAGCCATGGCCGTCAAAATCGCCGACAACGCCAAGACGCAGAAATACAGCCCTTGCAACGCCACCGAAAGCCTGCTCGTGGCGCGCAGCGTGGCGGCGGCGTTCTTGCCGCGCATAGGCGCCATCTACGCGCAAAAAGGCGTGGAAATGCGCGCCTGCCCCGAGAGCCTCGCACTGCTCGCGCCCGTGCCCGGCGCGCGCGTGGTGCCCGCGACCGAGCAGGACTGGTTCGAGGAATACCTCGCGCCCATCGTCAGCGTGAAGGTTGTGGCCGACGTGGAAGAAGCCATCGCGCACATCAACCACTATTCGAGCCACCACACCGACGCCATCGTCACGAGCCACCACATGCATGCGCAGCGCTTTTTGCGCGCCGTCGATTCGTCCAGCGTCATGGTGAACGCCAGCACGCGCTTTGCCGACGGCTTCGAATACGGTCTGGGGGCTGAAATCGGCATCAGCACCGATAAATTCCACGCCCGCGGCCCCGTCGGGATCGAGGGGTTGACCTCGCTCAAATGGGTGGTGCTGGGCGAGGGCGAGGTGCGGGGCTGAAAAGCGGGTGACGCAGTGGCGCCGCAGTGGCGTCTTGGTGCGGTTCGCGCTATATGGCGCTAGTGCAGTGTTCGACGCTATCTGCGACATAAAACCGCGTCTTTCCGGCCCGGGCCGCGTTGCAAATCCTCGCGATACCACCCGGTATCGCTGCGGTTTGCGCCTTGCCCAGACCAAAAATCCATCGGTTTTATTTGTCGCATCAAGCATCNAACTAGCAGCCTGTCGGACTTGAGCCGACAAACGGGGCGAATTCGAGCTGAAATTGGCTGAAATTGCTGTTTTTGAGCGAAAAACGCACTTTCCCCCCTGTTTTCCCCTACGCAAGACGCAATACGGCCAGGCGCTTCAAATTCCACGCCAGGCAAACCAGCGTCCACTCGCCCGCGACCTGCTCCAAACCGCGCAGTGAGAACTGGCGAAGCCCAGCACAGATAAGCCGACTCAAGGCGCAGATCGGGCTGCAGGAGAGCATGCGTGAAAGTGGTATCCAGCAGCCCGACACCCACATCAGCCCGCCGCCGCTGGGGCAGGCGGGCTACGGGCTACGCCCTGCGCCCGCCTGCCCCAGCGGTTGAGCACTTTCCCTACTTCCCCCTCCCCCTGTGCTCACAGGTCAGGGGGACATTTCTATTTGGCTCAGAAGGGGACATTTCTACTTTGCGTTGACATTGCTGTAACTGCCTACGATGGTCCGTGCCGCCAGTTCAGGCGCACATCGCTCAGACCCCGTGGGTACTCATTCAGCGATTGCCTCGACCGGGATCGTCAGGGTGACTTCATCGCTGACATAAGGCGCGTACTTGCCCATGTTGAAGTCGGAGCGCTTCACCACGGTGGTCGCATTGGCGCCACAGGCATCTTTCTTTACCATCGGGTGTGGCATGCACTTGAACGAGCTCACCTTCAGCGTCACTGGTTTGGTGATGCCCTTGATCGTCAGGTTACCCTTCACCGCAACCAGCTTGTCGCCTTTGAACTTCACACTGTCGGACTTGAAGGTGATGGTGGGGTACTTCTCGGTGTTGAAGAAGTCCTCGTCTTGAAGATGGCCTGTGAACACGGGATAGCCGGTGTCGACCGACTTGGCGTCAATCTCGATGTCGACCGTACCCGTTTTCGCCTCGCGGTCCAGAACGATCTTGCCGCTCACCTTGTCGAAGCGTGAGAGCTGGGTCGAATAGCCGAAGTGGCTGTATTCAAAGCGCGGCATGGTGTGGGTAGGGTCTATGGTGTAGGTGACCGGGGCTGCCAGCGCAGCGGCTCCTAGGGCCGACAGGATGGCGAGGGTGATGACTTGTTTGCGCATGGGAAACTCCTTCTGAGTGGTTGAGGGATTAGTTTTTTGCCGGCGCGGACGTGGCGACAATGTGGAAACGAATCTGCACCTCGTTGGCGATGGTGCTGAGGTCGGCCCAGGCGCCTTCGCCAATGGCGTAGTCGAGGCGCCGGATGTTGAAGACGCCATCGAAGGCCGTTTTGTTGCCGCTTGGCGTGACAGTGAAAGGTACGACCACGTCGCGCGCACGGCCCTTGATCGTCAGTTTGCCCGTCGCCTCGTAGTGATTGCCGCCCAGGGCGCGCACCGCACTGGACACAAAGGTGGCACTTGGGTAGACCTTGGCATTGAACCAGTCCTTGTCCAATACCGCGTCGTTGGCTTCCGGCGAGCCCGCATCGATGCTCGCCAGGTCAATGCTGATCCGGGTGTTCGCTGCCGCGGGCTTGCTGGGGTCGAAGCTGAGATGTGCCGCGAAATGCTTGAAGCGGCCATCCATGTTTACGCCCATCTGCTTGTATGCGAATGCGATGGCGCTTTGCGCAACCTGCACCTCGCTTTGCTCAGTGGCCCGTGCGGAAGCTGTGGCGAGCAACAATGTTGCCGCGATGGCGAGGGGTAAGGTTTTCATGGCGGACTTCTATTTACCGAAGGGCGACATGCGTGAGAGCGTCGCATCACGATCGAGGATGTGGTGTTTCAGGGCTGCGGCCACATGCAGCGCAAGCAGGCTCAGCAGGCCGATGTTGAGGGCTTTGTGCAGGTGTTCCAGTTCCACGCCCAGTTCGCGATTTTTTCCGACCAGGTCGGGCAGTGGCAGGATGCCCAGATAGACCACTGAAAAACCCTTGGCCGAACTCATCAGCCAGCCAGACAGCGGTACAGCCAGTAGCAAAAAGTAGAGCAGGCCGTGGGTGACGTGTGCCATGCGCTGCTGCCAGGCCGGCGCAGGCAGAGCGGCTGGCGGTGTGTGCCGAATGCGCACGACAAGACGGACAACAAAAGCGAGCAGCGCGGTAACGCCGATCCACTTGTGATAAGAAAACAACCGCAGCTTGTACGGTGATAGCGGCAGCTCGTGCATATACACGCCCAGAGGCAGGGCCGCTGCGATCAGTCCAGCGCTCAACCAATGCAGCCAGATCGCCGGCAGCGCGTAGCGTGCGGATACGCTCCTCGCCGCCGGCTCCAGAGGCGGCAGGTAATTTTTGCTGCGTGTGGACATGGCGACACTGTATGCATGGCGCCGATGTTTGCGGCCCCTTCGCTTTCACGGCATCATTCAAATTATTTGAATGAATTTCGCCATCATGAGCCAGTGGAAAGCCTCTGCACGGGACGTCCTCACCCCCGACGCGCTAGGGATGCTGCAGCGGATTGCCGATAGCGGCAGCTTCGCAGCGGCTGCACGCGCAAGCAGCATGGTCCCTAGCGCGCTGACCTATCGAGTGCGCCAAATCGAAGAGGCGCTCGACGTCTTGCTGTTCGATCGCAGTTCCAGGCAGGCGCGACTCACAGAGGCTGGGCGGGAGCTCGTCATCGAAGGAAATCGGCTGCTCAGCGAGATTGACAGTCTCGCGAACCGTGTCCAGCGCATAGCGACGGGCTGGGAGCCGCAATTGACGTTGGCCGTTGACGGCATCATTGACCGCACGACCTTGCTGGAACTATGCGAATCTTTTTTCGCGCTCAACTCGCCGACCAGGTTGCGCATTCGGGAGGAAACGCTGTCGGGGACGCTCGTCGCATTGACTTCGGGACTGACGGACCTGGCATTGGGCGTGGTCGCCGAGGCGGCGATCCCGGGCATACAGATGCGGCCCCTCGGTGTTCAGCGCTTCGTTTTCGTGGTCGCGCCGCATCATCCCTTGGCAAAGACGCCAGAGCCGCTTGGCGACCAGACCATTTTTCAGCACAGAATCGTGGCAGTCGCAGATTCGGTGCAACGTGGCAGTGGAATGACCGTTGGCATTCTCGAAGGCCAGGATGTGTTTACCGTGCCCAACCTGCAAGCCAAGGTGGAAGCACAGTTGCGTGGCTTGGGTTGTGGTTTTCTCCCGGAAGGATTGGCCTTGCCCTGGATTGAAACCGGCAAGTTGATCGCTAAGCGAGTAGAAAGGACAGAGCGCCAGCTGCCAGTGAACTATGCTTGGATCAATGTAGCCAAAGGTGCCCAAGGGCGTGCGCTGCAGTGGTGGCTGGAGCAACTGCGGCATCACACTACGCGGCAATCGTTGATGCGCCCCCGGTCGAGCCTGTCAGAAACTTTGTGTTGAGGCATAACATGTCGAGAAGGAGCACGAATGCCACACAAGACGAAGACAGCCGCTGAGGCGGACAAGACGGCGCAGCCGCAAATTCCATCGGAGTTGCTCGAGCAACTCGTGAGCGGGCCGATGACGGCCGGGCAAGTCCAGGGCCTGTTTGATCAGTTCAAGAAGGCGGTACTGGAACGCGCGCTCAGCGCTGAGATGAGTCACCACCTGGGCTATGCCCCCGGCCAGACCAAGCCTGAAGGGGTGAGCAATCACCGCAACGGCAAGAGCGCCAAAACCGTGCTCACAGATGCTGGGCCCCTGCGCATCGACGTTCCTCGCGACCGCGAGGCCAGCTTCGAGCCGCAGATCATCGGCAAGCACGAGCGGCGCCTGGCCGGCTTTGACGACAAGATCATCGCCATGTACGCACGCGGCATGACGGTACGCGAGATTCAGGCTTTTTTGCTCGAGATGTACTCGGTAGAGGTCTCGCCAGACCTCATCAGCCGGGTCACCGAGGAGGTGATGAGCGAGGTGACGGCCTGGCAGACACGTCCGCTGGAGTCCATGTATCCGGTGGTGTTTTTCGATGCGCTGCGCGTGAAGATCCGCGAGGACGCCGTGGTGCGCTCCAAGGCCGTGTACCTGGCGCTCGGGGTGCTGCCAGACGGCACGCGCGACATCCTGGGTATCTGGATCGAGAACACCGAGGGTGCCAAGTTCTGGATGAAGGTCTTCAACGAGCTCAAAACGCGGGGGGTGCAAGATATCCTGATTGCCGTGACAGACGGGCTCAAAGGCATGCCTGAGGCGTTGGCCGCAGTGCTGCCGGCCACGACGCTGCAAACGTGCATCGTGCACTTGATCCGCAACAGCCTGGACTTTGCCTCCTGGAAGGATCGCAAGGCGCTGGCTGCGGCCATCAAGCCTATTTATACGGCGGTGAACGCCGAGGCCGCCCAGGCCGAGCTGGAGGCGTTTGCAGCCGGCCCGTGGGGTCAGAAGTTCCCGACCGTCGTGAGCGCCTGGCGCAGGGCCTGGGAGCGGGTCATTCCTTTCTTTGCCTTCCCGCCCGAAGTGCGGCGCGTGATCTATACGACCAACGCCATCGAGAGTGTGAATGCGCGGCTGCGCAAGATCATCAAAACGCGCGGCCACTTCCCCAGTGACGAAGCGGCCACCAAGTTGATCTGGCTGGCGCTTCGCAACATCACCAAGGATTGGGGCAAAGTTGTGCACAACTGGAAAGCCGCGATGAATCAATTCGCGATCCTCTACGAAGATCGGTTCACGCGACCGGCGCAAAATGCAGCACATTGAAAGGTTGGCAGCCAGGCGCACAATGAGCACACCAGGAAGGCACCAGCGGCGGCCTGTAAAAGCGTAATTGAGTAACTGATTCACCCGCTTCACACACAAAAATCCTGACACTCCCCAGCGCCGCTCACATCTAGGCGGTCGACCACTTCGACGATGAATCTGGCCAGGTGGTCTTGCGGGAGCCATTCATCCAGCGAGGGTGGCAGCAGGTACCCAGTCTGGCGGTCAACACTTTGGAAGCGGCTCATCTGTCGGTAGGGTTGGGTGACAATGCCCAGATTATCCCAGCTGGGCTGCTTAAGTCCGACAGGCTGCTAGCAGCCATTTTGACGTAAATATGACTCCCGCCACAGGATTCAGCATATCCACCTCCCACGTCAACATGCAAGAATGGGCAACGCCTTCTCGCCCGCCTGTTCTGGAGGATCGCCCCGTGACGCTACCGACATCCATGCGCGCCATGCTGCTCGAGCGCCCGGGCACGCCGCTGCGCCTCACGCAGTTGCCCGTGCCCCACCCGGCCGAGGGCCAGATCCTGCTCGCCGTGCAGGCTTGCGGCGTGTGCCGCACCGACTTGCACCTGGTCGATGGCGAACTGCCAGACCCGGTGCTGCCCATGGTGCCCGGCCACGAGATCGTCGGCACGGTGGCGGCGCTCGGGCACGGCGTACAAGGCTTGCATATAGGCCAGCGCGTGGGCGTGCCCTGGCTAGGCTGGACCTGCGGCCACTGCCGCTATTGCCGGCGCGGGCAGGAGAACCTGTGCGAACGGGCGTGCTTCACCGGCTACCAGTTGCCCGGCGGCTACGCCGAGTACACGCTGGCCGACGCGCGCTACTGCTTCGCGCTGCCCGAGGCGCCCGCACCCGAGCACCTCGCGCCACTGCTGTGCGCGGGCCTGATCGGCTACCGTGCGCTGCGCCTCGCAGGCGACGCGCAGCGCGTAGGCTTGTACGGCTTTGGCGCGGCGGCGCACATCATCGCGCAAGTGGCCCGCGCGCAAGGACGCGAAGTGTTCGCGCTCACGCGCCCAGGCGACACCGCGAGCCAGGAATTCGCGCGCAGCCTGGGCGCGGTGTGGGCCGGCGGTTCGGACGAAACGCCGCCCGAGCTGCTCGACGCCGCGCTGATCTTCGCCCCCGCGGGGCCGCTCGTGCCCACGGCGCTGCAGCATGTGGACAAGGGCTGCTGTGTGGTCTGCGCAGGCATCCACATGAGCGACATCCCGAGCTTTCCCTACGCCTGGCTCTGGGGCGAGCGCCAGCTGCGCTCGGTGGCCAACCTCACGCGCCGCGACGGCGCGGAATTTTTCGAGCTCGCCGCACGCACGCCGCTGCGCACCGAAGTGCACTGCTTCGCGCTGGAGCAAGCCAACGAGGCGCTCGAGCAGCTGCGCCGTGGTGCCTTCCAGGGCGCGGCGGTGCTGCGCACCTGATGCATGCACCTGAAGCACATCTCCGAGGCCCGAGGGATCGACAAGGGGGACTTCCATGACGAAACCATCGCCCAATGCACCCGGCGGCAGCCGCGCTGGAGGCTCACTCGAGCAACTGGTGCATGTCCCGGCGGGCACCGCTGCCATCGAAGGCGCGCTGGCGCTGCCTGACGCAGCGGCCGGCCTCGTGCTGTTTGCCCACGGCAGCGGCAGCAGCCGGCACAGCCCGCGCAACAACTACGTGGCCCGCGTGCTGCGGGAGCGGGGCCTGGGAACGCTGCTGCTCGACCTGCTCACGCCCGCAGAAGACCAGGACGTGCGCACCCGCTTCGACATCCCGCTGCTCACCGAGCGCCTGCTCGCAGCCACGCGCGGGGTGCGCGCGCAGCCCGCCACGCAAGCCTTGCCCGTGGGCTATTTTGGCGCGAGCACGGGCGCTGCCGCGGCCTTGATGGCAGCGGCAGCGCTCGACCCGCAGGTGCAGGCTGTGGTCTCGCGCGGCGGCCGCCCCGACCTCGCGGGACATGCGCAGCTCGCACGGCTGCAGTGCCCCGTACTGCTGCTGGTGGGCGGACGCGACGAAGAAGTGCTCGCGCTGAACCGCCTGGCCGCGGCACAGATGCGTTGCCCACACGAGATCGTCGTCATCCCCGGGGCCACCCATTTGTTCGAGGAACCGGGCACGCTCGAAGCCGTCGCGCAGTGCGCGGCCGACTGGTTCGTGCGCTATCTCACGCGCTCTGCGACCTGAATTTTTCCAGTGGCCGGCTCAGCGTGCGTGCCGCTCGCGCAGCAGCGCGACCACTTCATCGTCCTCGACCTGCGGGAACTGCTCGTAAAACTGCCCCACGGCTTGGAAATCAGGCGGCGCCTGCAGGCAGACCACCTCGTCGGCGAGCGTGCGCACCTTTTCGAGCGCCTCGCGCGACGCCACCGGGACGGCGCAGACCAGACGCTGCGGCTTGCGCGCACGCAGGCCATGCAAGGCCGACACCATGGTCGCCCCCGTGGCCAGCCCGTCATCGACCACGATCACGATACGCCCTGCCGGGTCTATGGGCGGGTGGATCGGCGTGTAGCACGCGCGGCGGGCCGCGATCGTTTCGAGCTGGCGCTGCTTTTCTGCGGCGATGTAATCCTTGTCGGCACCGACTTCTGCGGCGTCAGGCGCGAGGTAGGTCCAGCCGCTTTCATCGATGGAGCCGATCGCGAGTTCCGGCTGGTAGGGTGCGCGCAGCTTGCGCACCAGCACCACGTCGAGCTCGCCAGCCAGCGCTTGCGCGAGCGCCTTACCCATGGGAACGGCGCCGCGCGGGATCGCGAGGATCAAAGGTTTTTTGCCGCGGAAGTGCGCGAGGCGCACCGCGAGCTGGTGCGCGGCGTCGAGGCGGTCTTTGAAAATCATCACGGGTGCGCTCCTTGCCGCGGTGCGGGCGGGGCAGGCAGGTATGGCGAACTCGTTTACACCCACGACTTACGCAAATCGGGCTGAGGCAAGGCGCTCGCCGCATGGCAAAACACTTTGCTGCATCTTTGTTTGCGTAAGTCCAGACACCTTCTCAGCGCACGAGCAGCACCGGCACCTTGCAGTGCGCGAGCACCGCCGTGGCCACCGAGCCCATGACCAAGGTGGCCAGCGCGCCATGGCCGTGCGAGCCCATCACGAGCAGGTCGAACTTGCCGCCGTCGGCTTCCTTGGCGATGGTTTCGCCGATCGGCCCGACCTTGACGCGGCGCTCGGCCTGCACGCCGTGGCGCGCCAAGAACTTGCACACCGGCGCGAGGATTTTCTCGGCCTCATCGGCGTAGTACTGATCGACCACCGCCTTGCCCAGCGCGGCGCGCGCGCGCGGCGGCAGCTGCGGCTGCACCGTGAGCACGGTGTATTCGTTCGCGCTGGACAACCAATGCTCGTGCGTGACCAGGTAGGCCAGCATTTTTTTGGTGTAAGCGCTGCCATCGACGGCAAGCAGAATTTTCATGGGGCGTTCTCCATCATTGGGAAAAAGAAAAGAAGCGCGCCAGCATGTTGGTCGTTTTTTCTACGCGCCCGCCCATCATAAAGTGAGCACGCACTGCGGCCGGAACTGCGCCTGCTCGCCTTTTTGCGCGTAACCGAGCGGATTGGCGGCGACGCGGCAGTTCCAGGGCGCGCTTGCTTCGGTGTGGCCACTCGCGACGTAGTCGCTGGGCGCGTGCAGGTGGCCGTGCAGCCACAGCTGCGCCTGCGGCAGCAAGGCGTCGAGCGCATTGCAAAAGCCCGCCGTGCCCGGCGTGAGTCCATAGCGCGGATCGGCGCTGCGCAGGCTGGGTGCGAAATGCGTGACCACGACCGTGGGCCCGGCAAAAGGCTGTGCGAGCGCGCTGCGCAGCCAGGCCTGGCACTCGAGCGCCTGCGCGCGCACGGCTTCGGCGAGAAAAGGGCTGCCCGCGCGCGTCGTGCCGGTTTTGCGCAAATAAAAATCGGCGGCACGAAAGGCTTTTTCGCGCTGTTTGAGCAAGTGCGCGAGCGCATGGCCCGCGGCTTTGCCGGCGGGCAGCGTGGCGAGCGCATCAAAGTCGCTCCACAGTGTGGTGCCTATGAAGCGCACCCCGCCCAACACCACGGTCTCGCGTTCGAGCCAGACGAGCCCCAACTGCGCGCAGCTGCGGCGCAGGCGCTCGTGCGCGGCGTCGAAATCCTGCGCGTCGTACTCGTGGTTGCCCGGCGCGAACAGCACGGGCACGGGCCAGTTGGCAAAGCGTTCGAGCCCGAAGTGCTCACCGAGGAGCGCCGAGCCGCTTTGGTACGAGCCGATGTCGCCCGCGAGCACGAGCACATCGGCGTGCGGCGCGGGCTCAGGGATGAACTGCGGATGGACCTCGAGGTGCAGGTCTGAGAGCAGCTGGATGCGCATCGGCGCGCGCCCTCTTTTTATGAAAAATGCCTCTCAAGGCAATACCAGCGTGAGCTAGTGTAGTGTTTGATGCTTGATGCGACAAATAAAACCGATGGATTTTTGGTCTGGGCAAGGCGCAAACCGCAGCGATACCGGGTGGTATCGCGAGGATTTGCAACGCGGCCCGGGCCGAAAAAACGCGGTTTTATGTCGCAGATAGCGTCGAACACTACACTAACAGCTACATTTATAGAAGCAAAGCGACGCTGGCAACGCACGCCTCAGGCCGCGGCCAGGTGCTGCTCCATCGCCGCTTTGGTGGCGAGCAGCTCCTTGGGCAGATGGTAAGCCAGCATGCCGAACAATTCGGCGTGCAGCTTGAACTCCTCGGTCCAAGCAGCCTTGTCGATGTGCGTGACGGCCTCGAACTGTGCGGGCGTGAAGTCTAGGCCCTGCCAGTTGATCTCGGCGTACTGCGGCGCGATGCCGAACATGGTCTCATGCCCCTGCCCGCGGCCTTCGATGCGGTCGATCATCCACTTGAGCACGCGCATGTTCTCGCCGTAGCCGGGCCAGACGAACTGGCCTTCGGCATTTTTGCGGAACCAGTTGACGCAGAAAATGTTGGGCAGCGTGTGGCCCATGCGCTCGAGCTTGTGCTCCATGTCCAGCCAGTGCTGGAAGTAGTCGCTCATGTTGTAGCCGCAAAACGGCAGCATCGCAAATGGGTCGCGGCGCACCACGCCCTGCGCGCCGAACGCGGCGGCGGTGGTCTCCGAGCCCATGGTCGCGGCCATGTAGACGCCCTCCATCCAGTTGCGCGCCTCGGTCACGAGCGGCACCGTGGTCGAGCGGCGCCCGCCGAAAATGAAGGCGTCGATCGGCACGCCAGCAGGGTCGTCCCACTGCGGGTCGAGCGCGGGGTTGTTGGTCGCGGCGACTGTGAAGCGCGAGTTCGGGTGCGCAGCCTTGCGGCCGGCCTTGCCGTCCTCGGGCGTCCAGTCCTTGCCTTGCCAGTCGAGCAGGTGCGCAGGCAATGCACCCGTGTCTTTTTCGAGCCCCTCCCACCACACGTCGCCGTCGTCGGTCAAGGCCACGTTGGTGAAGATCACGTCCTGGTGCAGGCTGGCCAGGCAGTTGGGGTTGGTGAGGTGATTGGTGCCCGGCGCGACGCCGAAGTAACCGGCCTCGGGGTTGATCGCGTACATCTTGCCGTCGGCGTGCGGCTTGATCCAGGCGATGTCGTCACCGATGGTGGTGACCTTCCAGCCTTGGAAGGCCGGCGGCGGCACGAGCATCGAAAAATTGGTCTTGCCACAGGCGCTCGGGAAGGCCGCGGCGACGTGGTACTTCTTGCCCTCCGGGCTGGTCACGCCCAGGATCAGCATGTGCTCGGCGAGCCAACCCTGGTCGCGCCCCATGACCGAGGCGATGCGCAGCGCCAGGCATTTCTTGCCCAGCAGCGCATTGCCGCCGTAGCCCGAGCCATACGACCAGATTTCGCGCGTTTCGGGGTAGTGCACGATGTATTTGGTCGTGGGGTTGCAGGGCCAGGGCTTGTCTTGCTCACCTGGCTGCAGCGGCGCGCCCACGGTGTGCATGCAGGGCACGAAGTCACCCTCGACACCGAGCACGTCATACACGGCGCGGCCCATGCGCGTCATGAGGCGCTGGTTCACGGCCACGTAGGCGCTGTCGGTCAGCTCGACACCGATATGCGCGATGTGCGAGCCCAGCGGCCCCATGCTGAACGGCACCACGTACATGGTGCGCCCGCGCATGCAGCCGTCGAACAGCGGCTGCAGGGTGGCGCGCATCTCGGTCGGGGTCATCCAGTTGTTGGTCGGGCCCGCGTCTTCCTTCTTTTCGGAGCAGATGAAGGTGCGGTCTTCGACGCGCGCCACGTCCGACGGGTCGGACCACGCTAGGTAGCTGCGCGGGCGTTTGGCGGGGTTGAGCTTTTTGAAGGTGCCGGCATCGACGAGCTGCTGGCACAGGCGGTCGTACTCTTCTTGCGAGCCGTCGCACCAAAAGACGCGGTCTGGCTTGCACAAGGCGACCATATCGGCCACCCAGGCGAGCAGGCGCGGGTGCTTGACGTAATCCGGGGCGTTGATCTCGAGGCCCTGCAGGGCGGGTGCATTCATGGGGAGCTTCCTTCCTTCAAAACGGTTTTCAAAGGAAGCGCCCCATCAGGGCATCATGCGCAGGGGCGCGGCGACGAAAGCGGGGCGCTGCCTTTGAAAACGGCTCGAATCCGTTACGGGCAGTCGGCGGGCGGATACGGGCTACGGCCTTGGGTCATCAAAGCGATGGCACAAGGGGCCGGGCTTTCCACGGGTCGGCTGGGGGAGACGATTTTATGAAGCACGCGCGCGGTTTTTCAGCGGCCTTCTGCGATTTGCATGCAAAATTTGCATAAACTCATGCAGCCCGTTCGCGCCAACGCTCATAACCCGCCTGCCGCAGCGCACAGGCCGGACAGTGGCCGCAGCCGTAGCCCCAGGCATGCCGCACTCCCCGCTCTCCCAGGTAACAGGTGTGCGTGTGCTCGATCACGATGTTCACCAGCGCCTGCCCGCCCAGAATGTGCGCGAACTCCCAGGTCTGCACCTTATCGCGCCACATCAGCGGCGTCTCGAAAGTGAAGTGCTGGCCCATGCCCAGCGACACGGCCACCTGCAGCGCCTTGATGGTGTCGTCGCGGCAATCGGGGTAGCCCGAATAATCCGTTTCGCACATACCGCCCACGAGCGTGTGCAGCCCGCGCCGGTAGCCCAAAGCCGCCGCGAGCTGAAAAAACAGCAGGTTGCGGCCCGGCACGAAGGTGTTGGGCAGGCCCGCAGCATCCATCTGAATTGCCACGTCGCGGGTGAGCGCCGTGTCGCTGATGCGCCCCAGCACCGACAGGTCGATCACATGGTCCTGACCCAAGCGCTCGCCCCAGGCGGGGAATTGCGTCCGCAATGCACCCAGCACCTGCACACGCGCCTGCATCTCCACATGGTGCCGCTGCCCGTAGTCGAAGCCCACGGTCTCCACCAGCGCAAAGCGCTCGAGCGCCCAGGCCAGACAGATCGTGGAGTCCTGTCCGCCCGAAAAAAGCACCAGTGCATGTCCTGCTCGCATGGGAATCTCCTTGGCACACAAACGAAAAAGCCCCGCAGAGCGGGGCCACGAGGGGATCGAGCAAACCCGATCAAGCCATGCTGACGGCGATGAAGGCCAGCAGAAACATCAGGAGCGCACCCACGATGGGCAGGACGACAGGCGCCACCGAAGTCACTTCCTCGACAGGGTCTGCGGCTTCATTGCCGGAATGCTGGACGGTGCTGGAATGGCTGGACATCGCAAGGCTCCCCAAAATGCTGAAAATTGGTTTGATTCTAGCAAGCCCATGGCAGAGGGCGTTTCGGCGCAGTTCTCCTCCCACTTTTCAGCGCCTTTGCGCGTACAACGGGCGTCCAACGCAGCGGCATACCCTTTGGGCCGACAGAATCATTGCCAGGAATGGGGCAGCCTGCGATAATCGCCGGTTTTCCTGAGTACGAAGGGACCCAAGCCATGAAACGCACCTACCAACCCTCCAAAACCCGCCGCGCCCGCACCCACGGTTTTCTCGTGCGCATGAAGACACGCAGCGGCCGCGCCATCATCAATGCGCGCCGTGCCAAGGGCCGCAAACGCCTGGCTGTCTGAAGCACGCATGCGGCTGGCTTGACCGGGCTGTGGCGGTGACACTTTTTGACTGAAACCGCGACGCGGTGCGCCTGCATGCAGCGGCTTCAGAACCGCGCACAGTTTCAGGCCGTCTTGGCGGCAGGTACCGTGGCGCGCACGACGCATTTTGCGTTGCACGCTTTGATCTGGCCCGCGCCCACCGCGGTCCCGGCCAACCAGTCTAGCGAGCCCCGTGCCCGCCCCCTGTTTCCTACCAGCGGCATGTGGCTTGGTGCCATGGTGCCCAAGCGCTGGGCCCGCCGGGCCGTCACGCGCAACACCATCAAACGCCAGATTTATGCCCTGGCCCCGCAGTACGAAACCCGCCTGCCGTGCGCGGCGTATGTGGTGCGCCTGCGTTCTACATTCGATCGCAAACAATTCGTCAGCGCCACTTCCGAGCCGCTGCGCCAGGCCGTGCGCGCCGAATTGGAGCTGCTGTTCCGCCAGGCGGCGCGCCGAGCCGCTACGGTTACGCCCATACCCGCGGCGCGCGGATTGTCCAAGCCCCAGGCGCCGGAGGTGATGCCATGATGCGTGCACTGCTCATGGGACTGGTCAAAGGCTATCGGCTGCTGCTGAGTCCCTGGCTGGGTTCGGCCTGCCGCTTCGAGCCCAGTTGCTCGGCCTATGCGCTGCAGGCCCTCGAGCGTCACGGCGCCGCGACGGGCAGCTATCTCACACTGCGCAGGCTGGCACGCTGCCAACCCTGGTGCTCCGGCGGTCATGACCCGGTGCCGCAAGAATTGCCGCGTACCATGCGGCTTTTTTCGCGCCTGCGTCCGCCCGGCCCCCACCATCCTCACCAACAAAATCCTCATGAGTGACATCCGCCGCACCATCCTTTGGGTGATTTTTGGCTTTTCCATGGTTTTGCTGTGGGACAAGTGGCAAATACACAACGGCAAGCCCGCCACCTTCTTCCCCTCGGCCACGCCCGCCGCCGCACCCGAGCCTCAGCGCGGCGCGAATGCTGGCCCGTCCGCAGGTCATGGCAGCGTGCCGTCCGCGTCCTCCCAGGCTGCAGCGCCCGGGACCGTGCCAGGAGCTGCGCCCGTGCCCACGCAGGGCACCGAGCCGCAGGTACACGAGCGCGTCACCGTGGACACCGACGTTTATCGCTTGCAGTTCGATAGCGAAGGCGGCACGCTGATATTCGCCGAACTGCGCAAATATGCCGACACGGCAGACAAGGCCAAGGGCTTCGTGCTGTTTGATCAGAGCCCCACGCGCGTCTATCTGCCACAAAGCGGGTTGATAGGCGGTGCGGGCGCAGGTGGCTTGCCCACACACAAGACGCCCATGAAGCTGATGCCCGGCCCACGCACGCTGCAGGACGGCCAGAACACGCTGAGCATCCGTTTCGAGTCGCCCGACCTCGGCGGCATCAAACTGGTCAAGACCTGGACACTGAAGCGCGGTGCCTACGACATGGTGGTGCGGCATGAGGTGGTCAACACCGGCAGCACCCCGGTCGCGCCGCAGCTGTATCTGCAGCTCGTGCGCGATGGCAACAAGCCGCCGGGAGAGTCGTCCTTTTACTCGACCTTCACGGGGCCGGCGATCTACACCGAGGCCAAGAAGTACCACAAAATCGAGTTCAAAGACATCGAGGCCGGCAAGATCGACATCGACAAGTCCGCCACCAATGGCTATGTGGCGATGGTGCAGCATTACTTCGCTTCAGCCTGGCTGCTGCCCCAAGGTGCGCAGCGCGAATTTTTTGTGCGCAAGGTGGACAGCAACCTTTATTCCGTGGGCATGCTCGCACCGCTGGGCACGATCGCTCCCGGGGCGAGCCAAGCCGTCGAGGCGCGCCTGTTTGCCGGCCCGGAAATCGAAAAAACCCTCGAAGCGCTCACGCCTGGTCTGGAGCTGGTCAAGGACTATGGCTGGCTCACCATTCTTGCCAAGCCGCTGTATTGGCTGCTCGACCACCTGCACAAGCTGCTCGGCAACTGGGGTTGGGCCATCGTGGCGCTGGTGGTGCTGCTCAAGCTCGCGTTTTACTGGCTCAACGCCAAGGCCTACGCGAGCATGGCCAAGATGAAGGCCATCAACCCCAAGATCATGGAGATGCGCGAGCGCCTCAAGGACAATCCGCGGCAGTTGCAAACCGAGATGATGCGCATCTACCGCGAGGAGAAAGTCAATCCGCTCGGCGGCTGCCTGCCCATCGTGATCCAGATTCCGGTGTTTATCGCGCTGTATTGGGTGCTGCTGTCGAGCGTGGAAATGCGCAACGCACCCTGGATCGGCTGGATCCAGGACCTTTCCTCGCCCGATCCGTACTTCATCCTGCCGCTGCTCATGACGGCGAGCTCGCTGCTGCAAACGGCCCTGAATCCCGCGCCGCCCGATCCGGTGCAGGCCAAGATGATGTGGTTCATGCCGCTGATTTTCAGCGTGATGTTCTTCTTCTTCCCCTCGGGCCTGGTGCTCTACTGGCTCACAAACAACCTCCTGTCGATCGCGCAGCAGTGGCTCATCAACCACCGCATGGGTGTGCCTTTGCGCCTGAACCTGCCCAAATTCAAAGGATGAATTGACGGGCGTCCCATTGCGAAGGCCGCTTTGCGCGGCCTTTTTCTTCTGCGCGCGTCCCTCCCTCTCGCTCCTTCTGCCCGCGTCACTACACTGCCCCCATGCTTGCACGCCACGCCGACCCCATCGTCGCCATTGCCACGGCGCCCGGCCGCGGGGCTGTGGGGATCGTGCGCGTGTCGGGCAAGCAGCTGGGAGGCCTTGCGCAAGCGCTGTGCGGTCGCAGCCTGCGCCCGCGCGAAGCCACCTACCTGCCCTTTCTGGACGCCCGCGGTGAGGCCATAGACCAGGGCCTCGCGCTTTTTTTTCCTGCACCGCACAGCTACACCGGCGAAGACGTGCTGGAATTGCAGGCGCACGGCGGCCCCGTGGTGTTGCAGTTGCTGCTCGCGCGCTGCCTGGAAGCGGCCGCAGAACCCGATCAGACGGCTCACGCGCCGCGTCTTCCGGCTCTGCGTCTGGCACAGCCGGGCGAATTCACCGAGCGCGCCTTTCTCAACGGCAAAATCGACCTGGCGCAAGCCGAGGCCGTGGCAGACCTGATCGATGCCAGCACCGAGGCCGCAGCGCGCAGCGCGAGCCGCTCGTTGAGCGGGGCGCTATCGCACGAGGTACAGCTGCTGCGCGACGCGCTGATTCAGCTGCGCATGCTGGTCGAGGCCACACTCGACTTTCCTGAAGAAGAAATCGACTTTTTGCGCAGCACGGATGCGCGTGGACAGCTACAACGATTGCAGCAACGACTGGCGCAAGTGATGCAACGCACGCAGCAGGGCGCGCTGCTGCGCGAGGGCATCAAGGTCGTGATCGCGGGGCAGCCGAATGCCGGCAAGAGCTCGCTGCTCAATGCGCTCGCGGGCGCTGAGCTGGCCATCGTCACGCCGATCGCCGGCACCACGCGCGACCGCGTGCAGCAGACCATCCAGATCGAAGGCGTGCCGCTGCACGTGATCGACACCGCGGGCCTGCGCGAAAGCAGCGACGAGGTCGAGCGCATAGGCATCGCGCGCGCCTGGGAGGCCATCAGCACCGCGGATGCCGTGCTCTTTCTGCACGATCTGACGCGCGCCGACGAACCCAGCTACCGCGCGGCTGACGCCGCCATAGAAAACGCCCTGGCGCAACGCCTGCCGGCGCGCGTGCCCCTCATCGACGTCTGGAACAAAAGCGATTGCGCGCCCACGGCGCACCCTGCACAAATTGCCCCTGACCGCCCCGCCATCGCGCTTTCGGCACGCACCGGGCAAGGGCTGGACGCGCTGCGCCGCACGCTGCTGCAGGTGGCAGGCTGGCAGGCTGCGCCAGAGGGCGTCTACATCGCCCGCGCCCGCCACGTGCAAGCCCTGCAAGCAGTGCAAAACCACTTGCAACAGGCCAACGCGCTGCTCGATGCACCCGATCTGCCGCTGGACCTGCTGGCCGAAGAGCTGCGCCTGGCGCAAAACGCGCTGAACACCATCACGGGCGAGTTTTCCTCGGACGACCTGCTGGGCGTGATTTTTTCGCGGTTTTGCATAGGAAAATAGCGAGGCATCCGAAGCGATCCCCAAAAACCTGCGTTTCCCTCTGTAAGCCCGCGTCACTGCGGGCTTTTTTGTTTGATGCTGGCTTGAGTGTTCCGGGTCAATCCGCATAGAATTGTGCCCATGGTTGTGCCCATGGCCGGGTTTATGGAAACCACCATGGGCACACTTTGTGCCCTAGCCCCCATTTTTGAGGGTCAAAAAGTGGGTTTTCCATGGGCACAAATCGGGGGCGCGATCCTCTGGAAGCCGCACCAAATAAGGCTTTCTGGCGTTTGTGCCCATGGATGCTGCTGTGCCCATGGTCAAACCGACTGTCATGGGCACACAAACGCTGGAAGGCGCATGAATCATGGCTTTGACGGATACCGCACTGCGGAAGCTGAAAAATAGCGAAACGGGCCAGAAGGCCGATGAAGGCGGGCTGTTCTTGGATGTGATGCCCGGAGGCGCGAAAGTGTGGCGCATGCGCTACCGTCTGGCGGGCAAGCAAGAAAAGATCACGCTTGGGGACTATCCAACCTACTCCCTGGCCGAAGCGAGAAGCTGGCGCGATGACTGCAAAGCCCTGGTCGGGCGTGGCTTGTCCCCCATGTGCCTGAAGCGCGGCGACCCGATCCCCGACGATGCCCAACCCGCCACAAAGGAACTGGCGCACCTGTTCATCCGAGAGTGGTGTCTGAAGGCAAGGGAGAAGGTGAAGGCCAAGGAAGAAGCAAGGAAGGCCGGGGACACCGTGGAGGCGTTTGGGGCTGTCTGGTATGCCGAAGTGGTGGAGCCTGCAAACACCAACCCGCGCAACATCAAACGGGTTTTGGAGAAGGACGTTTACCCGGCCATCGGTGCAAAGCAACTGGCCGAGGTAACAGTCACTGACATTCTGGCGATCACTGACAAGGTGAAGGCGCGTGGGGCCGATCAAATGGCCCTGCAAACCCGCAACGTGCTGAAGCGATTTTTTGCCTACGCCATTGCCCGGCAAAAGACCCAATTCAATCCCGCCGCCGCCATCGAGGGCCGGTTCATTGCCCAGGCCCGGAGCCGTGACGTAGCACTGACCCCCGATGAAATTGGAAAGCTGCTGCGGGCTATCTACCAATCAAGCATGAAGCGAGCGCACAAGCTGGCGCTGCACCTGCTGATCCTGTGCATGGTGCGAAAGTCCGAACTGATCGAGGCCAAGTGGTCAGAGCTTGACCTTGAAAACGGCGAGTGGGCCATCCCTGGCGAGCGCATGAAAAAGGACAAGCCGCACCTTGTCCCGCTGTCACGGCAAGCCGTGGCGATGTTTGAAGAACTGAAGGGGCTTGCAAGCGGGTCAGAGTGGGTTTTCCCGAGCCGTTGGGACTTGGATCAACCCATTGCCAAAAGCACTTTGAATGTCGCTGTCCGGGCGCTGGCCGTGGAGGTGCGCGACTTTGTGATCCACGATTTTCGGCGCACCGCGTCAACGCACTTGCACGAGGCCGGTTTCAATTCGGACTGGATCGAGAAGGCGCTTGCCCACGAAGCGAAAGGCATCCGGGGCATCTACAACCGGGCGCAATACCTGGATCAACGGCGCGACATGCTGCAATGGTGGGCTGACTTTGTGGACAGTCAAATCGAAGAAGGCCGCAAGGTAGTGATCGGGCGCTTTGGCAAGGCGTTTCTCGCCGCGTGAGGTGAAGCATGGCGAAGAACGACCGCGCCAAGACCGCCGCAAAGCGGCTGCAACTGCGCCGGGCACTGATCGACCCGCGCCACGACGAAAGCGCGGCTGAGAATGCATACCGAATGCTGGTGGGCATCCCTGATGCAACCCCTGCATCGTTTGCTGAAACGCCGCGCCGCACCGTGAGATTGAATCAGGCCGGGAAGCGCGGCCCAAAAACTGACCCTGAAGCGGCACAAGTAGCCGCTGAAAAGAAGTTTCTCGATTCGCTGCTGAACATTGACCGCCTGTCACGACTACCCAGGCTGCGAGAGGGCAGGGGCAATGCACTGGATGTGTTTGTGAAGCGAGAGGCTGAAAGGCTGAAGGCCGAAGGTTTGCCACCTTCAGAGCGTGTCCGTGCGATCCAGATAAAGATCGAAAGCGATCAAGAACTGCGAGGCAAACGGGGAACCGTATCCCGTAGCGCAATCGTCAACTCGCTTAAGCGCCAAGGGCTTTGGTGGGGCAAATAGCGGGAGATGAAACTGACGTTTTGATCTGCGATAGGCCGCGAAACTCTGAGTCATGCCGGTATGTCCCGGTGAATGCTTCGGAGTAACGAGCATGGCCGAAAAATCCCGAACTGCGCTGACCATCCTACGGCGCAAGCAAGTGGAGGCCCGCACCGGGCTTTCCCGATCCACCATCTATTCCCGCCTGAAGCCCAATCCCAAGCGGCCCGGCGACTTTGATCCGACGTTCCCCAAGCCTGTCCCTTTGGGAGCAAAGTCTGTCGGGTGGGTGGAATCTGAAATCGAAGCCTGGCTATCGGCGCAAGTTGAGCGAAGCCGTGGCAAGCATGGGGGTTAATCATGAGGACTACCCCCGCCACAAAAGGAAAGGGCCGCGCTGCGAACGCGGCCCAGACCAAAACCAAACACCTGTTGAGTGTCGCGGTCAATTCTGGCCGCAAGCTGCACCCCGCACAAGTGGCCGCGCCTGGATCACGTGCTGCTGTCGCTGCGATGCAACGCAAACGCGATCAAGAGGCCAGACTGAATGCCCCGCTTGAGGTGACACCGCCTGAGCGCCGCGCCCGACTGCAAAAAATCCTGCGCGACATGCGCGGTAACGATGCTGACACCCAGGCCCGCCGCGTATTGCTGGCGCTGGAAGGCGGGCCATGCACAAGCCTGGAGCTTCGTAAGTATCTGGACTGCATTCAGGTGAGCACAAGGGTTCATGAGCTTCGCCAACGCGGGTTTGAAATTGAAACCGTGTGGGTGCGACAAACCACGGACGCGGGAAAGCTGCATCGGGTGGGCCTGTACGTGCTGCGGGTGAGGGCGCGATGAATGGGCCGCGACAAGAAACGCGGGATTGCTGTCCGGGGCGCATGGCAACCCGTGTCGCTTGCATTCCTGCGATCCCGCGCATGCGCCCAACTGTCACCGCACGCTGCAAAGCTGCTGCTGGACTTGTTGGGCATGTTGGGCACCAATGCATCCCGCAATGGCGATCTGTCGCTGGCACCTTCAATCATGCGGGTGCGTGGCTGGTCAGGCCGAACTTCGCTGGAAGCCGCGACAAGGGAGCTTGTCGAGGCCAATCTTTTGATCCAGACCCGACAAGGCGGGCGCAAGGATTGCAGTCTGTGGGCTGTGACCCTGTACCCGCTGGACTGCGACCTGAAGAAGATAGAAGTCCGGCCCGGCTGCTACCTGACAACCGACTACGCCGGGGCAAATGGTGTGCTGGAAGCGCCGCCAACTGCCGACCGGCCCGCTGTCTGGCGAAGGGCCAGAAAAAACACTTTGGCATGCCCCGCCACGGGACAAACCCCGCCCGAACTGTCCCGCCACGGGACAAACCGGAGCGAGGCAACGGGCAAGAAAGGGGGCTTTGTACCGCCATGGGACAAAACCCCCCAAAAGCCGCCTTGACTTTGTACCGCCACGGGGCACCTATCTAGATAAGCCATCTCCCATGCAATCCCCAACCATCCCATGAACCATTGAAAGGACTGAACCATGACGACGAAATCCAAGGCCATCGAGCAACTGGCCGCAATCAAAACCGAACGCGACCGCCTGAGCGCCGAAGCCCAGGCCATCAATGCCAAGGCTGACGCCTTGCGCGATCAACTGGCCGAACTGGAAGCCGCTGCAACTGGTGACGCTGAAGCCGTCGCCGCTGCAACTACTGCGCTGGCCGCTGCGCTTGAAGCTGGTGACCGTGAAGCCATCGAGAGCGCCCGAAATCGGGCCGCTGCTGCGTCAAAAGCCGAAGCGAAGGCCAACGCACGCGAAACCGAAATAAAGGCGCTGCGGGCCGCTATTGCTGGACTGCATGACAAGGCCCGCCCCATTGGGCAACGCATGATGGAGCTTGCCGACCATGAAAAGGCGCTGATCGGGCAACGCTTGGACGAAGTGGCCGCCGATGTTGGGCAACGCTACCGGGCAAAGATGGGAGAGCTTGCCGTGATCGTGGCCGAGGCCCAGGCGCTGGCCGTGACTGCCATCAAGATCGACCGACCCGGAAACTATGCCCCGCCGCCCTATGCCATGCCTTCGCTGGTGGGCGAAAGTATTTGCGAGAGTGGCCGCGTGGCGATTGAACTAGCCCCGATGCGTGACAAGGCCATTTCCGCGCTGGTGGAGAGCTTGCACGCTGAAGGCTTCGCCGGGGTGTGAGCGTGAAGAAGGGCCGCGCTATTGCCGTAGTCCATGACCCGCAAGGCCAAGAGCCAAGCGGGTTTTTGGCCGACCCCCCTACCCTTCGCCGCAGTCGGGCGACCCTTCGCACGCTGGATGATGTGGCCGTAGAACTTGCCCGGCTGTATCGCCGGGCTGAGCGAGGCCAGATTCATACCGCCGATGCGAGCCGCCTGGCCTACATCCTGACCAGTTTGGGCAAAGTGATCGAGGCCAGTGTGATCGAGGCGCGGCTGACTGCATTGGAGGCCATAGCCGATGCGAAGCCGTGACCGCCTGGCCCGACTTGAAGCCCGCTTTCTGCAAAGCCCCCAACAAGGGCCATCAATGGGGCAAGCCAAGGAAGAAGCCTTCACCCGCTTGCTGCTGGCGCTGCGTGCTGCCCTGACCTGCAACGGGGCAAACCACGAAAGCGCCATTGCCGGGCTGTTCGAGCGCATGAAAGGACATGCCATGACCGCCGCCGATGCTGCTGCACTGTCGAGCCTTCGCGCCGATGACCTGGCGACCATGGGCATGACCACTGCCGAACTGGTCAACCTGCTGCATGACCTGCATTGCCAGTATTGAAAGACCCGCCATGAGCTTGATTACCCGACTGTCCAAGCTGGAAGCCCGCTTGCGGGCCATGCCCGCCCGATACCCGGCCCCTGCGCTGGTGGGCTATGTGAGCGCCGATGGTGAGCCGGTGGAAGCCTTCGCTATTGCCCAACTGTCCAACTGTTGGCCGCTGACTGTCGAGCGTGAGTGGCTGCGTGTCGCTGGTGAACCAATGGAAGCCTTCGCCGCCCGCGTGATCGAGGAAGCCCCGCCCGGTGCGCTGCTGGTGGAGGTTACGAAGTGAACGACAAGAAGCGCCCCGCACCGTCATTCACGCGGGCGACCCATCCGAAGCCCGACCCATTCCCGCCCGGGGCCACTGTGCCCCTATTCGCCGCCTGGCATCCCGAAGCCCTGGCCGTGGCCGCATTGCTTAACATGCGTGGCCGGGGTGAGCGTTACCTGATGGGCCGCAAGCCCGAAGCCCCGACCAACTGACGCGAGCGACCATGAGCGACCAGACCGGCGACGATGCTGCCGAGCTTGAGGCGTTTCTTTCCAAGGCACTGCTGGCCTACCGCTTGAGCGATCCCGAGGGCCGCGCCGAACTGCTGCAACTGATGCTGTTGGCCCGGCTGCGATTGGAGAGCGCACGCGATCCAGAATGATGAAGTCGAAAAAGTGTGCCCATGTTTGTGCCCATGGCTGAGGGCCGATCAACGTAAGTTGTTGTCACGCTTGGCATGCGGAATAGAAGTCATGTTCTGCATAGGAAAATAATAAGCCTTCCGGCGCAGTCCGAAGCCTTCCACAAAAACACCCGTAAGCCCGCGTAAATGCGGGCTTTTTGTTACTAAGCAATAAATAAAATTAGTTCACAAATCCACATTCAGGATGCCTAAAGAATCCGCGAATAATTTCCGGCAACTCCTTCAACCTCTCAAGCGCCTCTCTCAGCATCTTGCGCATATCGTATTTGTCGCGCGGAAATTGCTTGACAACGCGTTCCTTGACATTTTTCCATACCTGTTCGTCAGGGTTGAGTTGTGGCGAACCCCCCACGTCAGAATAGTTGTCGCCTCCATAGAACCAGAACCCCGGGGGCGGCGATGAAGGACAGAAGTGGCTCGATACGGACAAGTATTCAAAGACAAAGCGGTGGCGCGGTTGTTGCCACCGGAGAGCGCGGCGGTGGAAGTCGTGGCGCGTGAGATTGGAATTGGGGTAGGCACGCTGCAGCGCTGGCGCGAGGATGTGCAGTCCATGCCCGCCCTCGGGCGGGCATGGACTGCGCGCGCCCGATTGGAAGCCGTGATCACCACGGCGGCGCTGGACGAAGCCAGCAAGAATGCCTGGTGCCGCCAGCACGGCGTGTACCCCGCCGAGTTGGACAAGTGGCACGCCAGCGCGACCGCTGCGCTGGCTGAACCCGAGCAGGCCCGTGCCAGCCCGCAGGCCACGCGAGCCGACAAAAAACGCATCAAGGAACTCGAACGCGACCTGCTGCGCAAGGAGCGCGCCCTGGCCGAGACCGCCGCCTTGCTGGTCTTGTCAAAA
>NZ_JARGEL010000019.1 GCF_029211265.1 Extensimonas soli
CGTCATGGAGCATGGACGCATCGTCGAGCAATTCAATGCCGACGAGCTCGATGCCAAGATGCCGGTGCTCAACGAGTTGCTCGGGGTGTGAACTTTCGCCACGCCCGTTTTTCGCATCCTTTTCACTTCACTTCTGTTCACCCGGCAACTAAATTTTGCACTGCGGCATAGCGCACCCGCTCAGGGTTATCGTGCAGCATCTGCACGTGTGTCTCGGTGGCCTGCCTGAGCTTATCCTTGGTGCGCACCTGCACGCGCGAGCCCAAGGCGTGCTTGAGATCGGCATTGAGTCTTTCGTCTGGATTGAACCCAGATTGTCCATAAGGCGGCGCTGCGCGCCTACGCGGGTGCTGGCGGACGTCTGGCGGTCATTTTGGCCGCTGCTTCGGCGTCCATGGCACCGGCCATGGACTTCTCACCCGCGACCAAACCGCCTCGCCAGCCGCCTCGCCATCATCCCGCGTCCTCATGAACAATCTGGGTTGAACTCGGGGCTGTAGCTGGGTAAGTAAAACACCTCGATCTGCGCCTCATGCTGGGCAAGCCATGCCTTGACCGGTTTGCTGTGATGTACGCGCAGGTTGTCCAGAATCAAAAACACCTTCTTACCCGCATCCTTGATCAAGGCCTGGAGAAACTCGATCAGTTTGTCCGAATTGAATGCCTCGTCAATGATCATCCAGCGCGTTTTGCCTTGGTTGGTGACGGTGGAGATCATCGAGAGCTTTTGCCGGCTGCCCGCAACGGCATAGGCCACCGGTGTCTGCGCCTTGGGTTGATAGCCACGCCCGCGCACATCGGTGTTCACCACCGCCGTCTCATCGCCCCAGTGAATTTCGGCCTCCTCGGCCTTGGCGCGTTGCGCAATCTTTGGATACTGCTCTTGGAGCCATTGTTTGACGGCCTCAGGACGTTGCTCGTAGGCCTTGGTGATGGGCCTTTGTGGCGTGAAGCCCCAGCGCTTGAGGTATTCGCCCATGGTGCGCACGGGCAGCTCGATGCTGCACTCTTGTTGCACGAGCTGCATCACAGCGGCGCGTGTCCACAGCGCAAACGATAGCTTGAGTTGTTCGGGCCGGTTTTTGCAGATCAAGCGCTGAATGTGCAACTCTTGCTCGGCCGAGAGCTTTCTCTTTTGGCCAACGGCCCGGCCCGTGGGCTTGGGCTTGAGCGCCTTGATGCCGCCGGTTTGCATTACTTTAATGGCGCTGCGCACCGTACCCTGCGCCATCCCCAGCGCGGCAGCGATGTCTTTGACCGGCATGCCCCCTGGTGCAGCCGTACCGCCTGCTTGCGTCTTTCATGCTGCGCTTGCCGCGGCAGCTTGCGTCCGTCTTCTTTGTCCATGTCTTTTAGCTGAGGCCGGATGCTTGAAAATTAACCCTTAGGTGCCTGGTCTATAGTGCGGCTCCGCGACTTTGGTGCGCGCGGCGCAAGCCCGGCGTCTGCGCCAGGCTTTCTCCACTTCCACCACGGCATAGACGAGCAGGGCGGCGCCAAAGCACAGGGCCAGTTCATCCCAACTCAGGGGCTGGGTTTTGAAAATGGGGTTGAGCGCGGGCACGTAGATGGTGGCCAGTTGCAGGGCCAGGGTGAGCAGCACGGCGCCGAGCAGCGGCAGGTTGCTTGCCAGGCCCAGGCGCCACAGGGGCTGGGTTTCGGAGCGGATCGCAAGGATGTGCGCCATCTGCGTGAGCGTGAGCACCGTGAACACCATGGTCTGCCAGTGCGCGTGGCCGGTGTGCAAGGCCCAGGCCTGCACGGCCAGGCACAAGCCGCCGATCAGCAGGCCCACGGCCAGGATGTGTTGCCACATGCCGTGCGCAAACAGGCTCTCGCGCGGGGGGCGGGGAGGGCGGCGCATGATGCCTGCCTCGGCCGGCTCGGCGGCCAGCGCCAGGCCGGGCAGGCCGTCGGTCACGAGGTTGACCCACAGGATGTGGATGGGTTGCAGCGGGATGGGCAGCAGCAGGAAGGGCGCCAGGAAGATGGTCCAGATTTCGCCCGAGTTGCCCGTCATGGCGTAGCGCACGAACTTGCGGATGTTGTCGTAGATGCGCCGGCCTTCGCGCACGGCTGCGACGATGGTGGCAAAGTTGTCGTCGAGCAGCACCAGGCTGCTGGCTTCGCGCGCCACGTCGGTGCCGCCGCGGCCCATGGCCACGCCGATGTCGGCGCGCTTGAGTGCGGGCGCGTCGTTGACGCCGTCGCCCGTCATGGCGACGAAGTGGCCCAGCGCCTGCAGGGCTTCGACGATGCGGATTTTTTGTGCCGGATCGACGCGCGCATAGACGCGCACCTGCTCGACACGTGCGCGCAGCGCGGCGTCGTCGAGCTCGGCAAGCTCCTTGCCCGTGAGCACGGGCGCTTCGGCGCTGGCGACGATGCCCAGGCGCAGGGCGATGGCGCGCGCCGTGGCCGGGTGGTCGCCTGTGATCATCACGGGCACGATGCCGGCGCTCTGGCAGTCGCGCACGGCGGCGGCGGCCTCGGCGCGCGGCGGGTCGATCAGGGCCACGAGGCCGAGGAACTGCAGCGCGTTTTCCACGCCTGCGAGGTCGTTGGTGTCGGGCAGGCGCGCGTGCTCGCGCCGCGCGAGGGCGAGCACGCGCAAGCCTTGTTCGGCCAGGGCGCTCGCGGCGGCGAGTACGGCGGATTTTTCGAGCGCAGCGTCGCCCGAAGGCGTCCATTGGCTGCGGCAGCGCGGCAGCACGGATTCGGGCGCGCCCTTGGTGTAGGCCACGTAGCCAGCGCTTGCACCACCGCCGGGCAGGCGGTGGAAGGTGGTCATGCGTTTGCGGCTGGAGTCGAAGGGCTGCTCCTGCACGCGCGGCAGGGCGGCGTCGAGCGCCACTTTGTCCAGCCCTGCGGACAGCGCTGCGAGCACCAGCGCGGTTTCGGTCGGGTCGCCCAGCCAGGCGCCGTCTTCGTTCCTTTCCTCTTCGGTGCTGTTACCGTTTTCGCCGTTTTCGCCGTTTTCGGCGCTTTTTTGCCGCACGGCATCGTTGCACAGCGCGGCGGCGCGCAGCGCCTCGGCGTGCACGGGGCTGGCGGGCTCGCCGGGGGTCCAGCGTTCGCCGCAGGCCAGCAGCAGCTCGGCGTGCATGCGGTTTTGCGTGAGCGTGCCGGTTTTGTCGGAGCAGATCACGGTGACCGAGCCCAGCGTCTCCACAGCCGGCAGCCGGCGCACGAGCGCGTGGAAGGCCACCATGCGCCGCGCGCCCAGCGCCAGCAGCACCGTGACCACGGCGGGCAGCGCCTCGGGGATCGCGGCCACGGCCAGGCTGATGGCGGTGAGCGCCATGCGCAGCGGGTCTTCGCCGCGCAGCACGCCGGCGGCGAAGATCACCAGGCAGATGCCCAGAATCACCAGCGCCAGCCGGCGGCCAAAAGCGGCAAGGCGGCGCTGCAGCGGCGTGCTGCGGTCTTCGGTGTCGAGCAGCTGCGCGATCTTGCCGAGCTCGGTGTGCATGCCCGTGGCCACGACGAGGCCGCGCGCCCGGCCCAGCGTCGCCGTGGTGCCTTTGTAGGCCATGTTGCTGCGGTCGCCCAAAGCGCCGCCCGTCTGCGGCGGCAGGGGGGCGCTTTGCTTGGCTACGGGCACGGATTCGCCCGTGAGCGCCGATTCGTCCACCTGAAACTGCGCGATCTGCAGCAGGCGCAAGTCGGCCGGGATCTGGTTGCCGGCTTCGAGCAGCACGACGTCGCCCGGCACCAGCGTGTGCGCGGGCACGGTCTGCACCTGACCGCCGCGCAGCACGGTGGCCTGCGCCGCGGCGAGCTGGCGCAAGGCCGCGAGCGCCTGGTCGGCGCGCCAGGCCTGCACGAAGCCGATGACGGCGTTGAGCACCACGATGACCAGGATGACCAGCGTGTCGGTGATCTCGCCCACGAGGCCCGACACCACCGCGGCCGCGAGCAGCACCAGCACCATGAAGTCCTGAAACTGCTCGGCCAGCAGGGCGAGCGCGCTGCGGCGGCGCACCTGGGCCAGGCTGTTGGGGCCGCAGAGCGCGGCGCGGCGCGCGGCCTCTTGCGGGGCCAGGCCCGTGTGCAGATCGACGCCCAAGGCGCGTGCGAGTGCCTCGACGTCGTGCAGGTGGGCGCTTTCGGCCCAGCGTGCGGCGGTTTGCGCCTCGGGCGCGGTCGGGGAATCTGGCGCGCAGGAAGTGGACGTTGGGTTGTGTGTCATGCCTTCCTCGCTTGTCGTCCGACTCGACAGGCTCAGCGGCCTTGTTGCGGGCGTGCCGTGTAAAAGCGCAGCGGCACCTCGTGCTGCTGGGCGCGCGCCTGCTGCAGCACCGGGCGCTTGATTTTGCCCACCACGTGCATTTCGCAGGGCTTGCAGTCGAAGCGCAGTGTGAGCTTTTCGCTGCCGTTGACGAGCGTCAGCGGCTCGGCGCGGATGGTGCCCTGCACGCCCGTGACGCCCTTGGCCTGCTTGGGGCACAGGCTCATCGAATAGCGCACGCAGTGCTTGGTGATCATGAGGCTGACTTCGCCCGTCTCTTCGTGGCTCTCGTAGGCGGCGGCGATGACTTTGACGCCATGTTTGGCGTAAAAGTCGCGCGCCTTGTGGTTGAACACGTTCGCCAGGTAGCTCAGCGTGTCCTCGGGGTAGGGCGCGGGCGGCTGCACGGCCTGCGCGCGCGGCAGGCGCTGCCAGGCGGCGCTGCGCGCGGCTTCGAGCGCGGCGATGGCGTCGCGCCGCAGCTGCTTGGCCAGGCTCGCGGGCACGAACCAGGGGTGCGGCAGGTCGAGCGCCACGTCGAATGCGCTGAAGATGGTGTCGCCGAGCGCACCCAGGGCCGCGCGCAGGCGCTGCGCCGCATCCGCTTCATCTTTAGGAGCTGCATATGCAAGCAGTATCTGCGCTGAGGCCGTATTTCCCTCTTCATCGGTGACCTGCAGGCGCAGCCCGCCCATGTCTTCCTCTTCCTGCAGGCGCAGCCAGACGGCGATGCGGCGCTCGCTCGATTTTTTCTCGAGCATGCGCACCCAGTCCATGTCGCGGTTGCGGTGCAGCGTCGTGCCTTTGCGCAGGTCTTTGCAGCCGGCGACGGCGTCTTTGGGGAACACGCGCCAGGCATTCGCGCCACGCTCTTCGATGCGCTCGGCGCGGTTGATCGCCAGGCCCATGAGCTCCTGCTGCAGGTCGAAGTAGCACAGGCCGTCGCCGTTGTGCAGCACGGTCGTAGCGTCTTCGGTTTCGAGTTCGACGAAGTTCGCGCCGACCTTCGTCACCCAGCCTATGGGCTGGCCGGGGTTCTTGGGCGTGTCGAAGGCGCCTATATCCTGCTGGCGGCCGTGCGTGAAGTAGTCGGTGAAGCCGCGCTGGAAGTTTTGCAGCGGGTCGGGCGTGAAGAAAAAGCGCGTGCGGCCGCTCGAAGCCCTTGCAAGCGGCTGGGCCGAAGTTTCGCTTTCGTCGATCAGGGCGTCGAGCAGCTGGCGGTAGTGCGCCGTGATGTTTTTCACATAGCCCAGGTCTTTGTAGCGCCCCTCGATCTTGAAGCTGCGCACGCCTGCGTCGATGAGTGCGCGCAGGTTGGCGCTCTGGTTGTTGTCCTTGACCGAGAGCACGTGCTTGTCGTGCGCGACGAAGCGGCCCTGCGCGTCCAGCACCTGGTAGGGCAGGCGGCAGGCCTGGCTGCAGTCGCCGCGGTTGGCGCTGCGCCCGGTGTGCGCGTGGCTGATGTAGCACTGTCCGCTGTAGGCCACGCACAGCGCGCCGTGCACGAAGTATTCGAGCGTGCAGCGCTGCGGGTCGGTGGCGGCGCGGATCGCGGCGATCTGCTGCACGTCGAGCTCGCGCGCGAGCACGATCTGCGACAGGCCCGCGTCCTGCAAAAAGCGCGCTTTTTCGGGTGTGCGGATGTCGGTTTGCGTGCTCGCGTGCAACTGGACGGGTGGCAGGTCGAGCTCGAGCAGCCCCATGTCCTGGATGATGAGCGCGTCGGCCCCGGCCTCGTACACCTGCCAGACCATGCGCCGCGCGGCTTCGAGTTCGTCGTCGCGCAAAATGGTGTTGAGCGTGATGAAAATGCGCGCGTTGAAGCGGTGCGCGTGGCGGATCAGGCGCTCCAGGTCGATGATGGGGTTGCCGGCGTTGGCGCGCGCACCGAAGGCCGGGCCGCCGATGTACACGGCATCGGCGCCATGGTCAATGGCCGCAATGCCGATGTCGGCGTCGCGCGCGGGGCTCAGCAGCTCGATCTGATGTGAAAGCAAAGACATGGCGCGGATCGTAAACAGCTTTGAATACCTGAATGCGACGAGCCCCCGCCGACTTGCCGGGCATTTGCGCGGGTGGGTGCGCGCCTGCTTTGATGAGCGCTTTGCCGAGCTGCGCCCCTGCGCCGCGTGGATGTGTCGTGGCGGTGCGCGTACCATGGCTGCTTTATTCGCGTCTGTTTGCAAGGAGGTCTCTCATGCACCGTCGTACCTGGATCGCCCTGGCGCTGGCCGCAGCGGCAGGGTCTGTCGCCGCGCAGGGCTACCCGAACAAGGTCATCAAACTGCAAGTGCCTTTTGCGCCCGGCGGCACGACCGACATCATTGCGCGCGTGATCGCCGATCCGCTCGGGCGCGCGCTGGGGCAGAGCGTGATCGTCGAGAACAAGAGCGGCGGTGGCGGCATCGTGGGCGCCAATGAGACGGCCAAGTCGGCGCCCGACGGCTACACGCTGGGCATCGCCACGGTCTCGACCACGGCGGCAAACCCGGCCATCAACCCCAAGACGCCGTACCACCCGCTGACCGACTTCACGCCCATCACCAACATCGCGGCCACGCCCAACATCATCGCGGTGCACCCGAGCTTTCCGGCCAAGGATTACAAGTCCTTCGTCGCGGCGCTCAAGGCGGCGCCGGGCAAATACTCGTATGCATCCTCGGGCACGGGCGGCATAGGCCATCTGCAGATGGAGCTGTATAAAAACCTCAGCCACACCTTTGTCACGCACATTCCGTACCGCGGCGCGGGGCCGGCGCTCAATGACGTGGTGGCCGGGCAGGTGCCCATCATCTTCGACAACCTGCCCTCGGCGCTGCCCTTCATCAAGGAAAAGCGCCTCGTGCCCATCGTCGTCGCCGCGCCGCAGCGCGTGGCGGCGCTGCCCGACGTGCCCACGTTCAAGGAGGTGGGCCTGGAGCCCGTGAACCGCATGGCCTACTATGGCATCGTCGGCCCCAGGGGCCTGCCCAAGGACGTGGTGGACAAAATCCATGCCGCCACGCGCAAGGCGCTCGAAGACCCGGCCGTGCGCAAGCGCATCGAAGACACGGGCTCCATCATCGTCGGCAACACGCCCGAGCAGTTCGCCGAGCAGATCCGCGCCGAGTACGAGGCCTATAAGCGCGTGGTGGCGCAGCAAAAGCTTTCGCTCGAATAGCGAAAGCGGCAGCGAAATATCGAAGGAATATGCATCAAATATGGCTTTTGCGCAGTATCCACGTGCACAAGCAGCTCCTGAAATGATTGCGCAAAGCCACCTGGCGATAGACGCCTTCATCGACGCCCTGTGGCTCGAGGACGGCCTGGCGCGCAACACGCTCGAGGCCTACCGGCGCGACCTGCGCCTGTACGCCGAGTGGCTCGCGCGCCAACAGCCGCCCATCGGGCTCGACGCCACGGCCGAGCACCACCTGCAGGCCTACTTTGCCGAACGCCACACGCAAAGCCGCGCCACCTCGGCCAACCGGCGCCTGTCGGCGCTGCGGCGCTACTTTCGCTGGGCGCTGCGCGAGCGGCGCATCACGGCCGACCCCACGGCGCGGCTGGACGCCGCGCGCCAGCCGCTGCGCACCCCGCGCACCCTGACGCAGGCGCAGGTAGAGGCGCTGCTGCAGGCGCCCGACGTGGCGGGCGCGCTGGGCCTGCGCGACCGTGCCATGCTCGAGCTGATGTATGCGAGCGGCCTGCGCGTGAGCGAACTCGTGGGCCTCAAGACCTTCCAGATCGCGCTCAGCGACGGCGTGCTGCGCACCCTGGGCAAAGGCGCGAAGGAGCGCATGCTGCCCTTTGGCGATGAGGCCAGGGAATGGCTGCTGCGCTATCTGCAGGACGCGCGCCCCGCGATCCTCGCTGGCCAGCAGAGCGAGGACTTGTTCGTGACGCGCCGCGGCGCCGGCATGACGCGCGTGATGTTCTGGATGATCGTCAAAAAATACGCCGTGCAGGCCGGCATCACCGCGCCGCTCTCGCCCCACACCCTGCGCCACGCCTTCGCCACGCACCTGCTCAACCACGGCGCCGACCTGCGCGCCGTGCAGTTGCTGCTGGGCCATGCGGACATCTCCACCACCACCATCTATACCCACGTGGCGCGCGAGCGCCTCAAGACGCTGCACGCCCAGCACCACCCGCGCGGGTGAACGTTTACTGTGGTCAGGCGTTGAAGGATGAGTGGCGCAGATTTCGCTGATCTGAAATGGAAGATCAAATCGAGCCCAAGCGAAGACCCATCAAGCGCGAGGCGCTCTTGTTTTCGAAGTGATAAAGGACCCACCATGAAAAAACTCACCGCCGGAGCCGTTCTGGCCGCGGCCATGGCCGTGCCTGTATGGGCGCAGGCGCAAGCGGCGTATCTCGCGGCCACCGTCAACCTGCGCGCGGGGCCGGGGCAGGCATATCCCGTCGTCGTCGTGCTGGGTGGCGGACAGACCATCAACGTGCAAGGGTGTCTGAGCGATTACAGCTGGTGCGATGTCATCGCCGGCCCCTACCGCGGCTGGGTGTACGCGGGCTACATCAACTACCCCTACCAAGGGGCCTACGTGCCGGTGCCCGACTACGGCCCGGTCATAGGCATAGGCATCATCAGCTTCACCCTGGGCGCCTACTGGCACGACCACTACCGTGACCGGCCCTGGTATCACGAGCGCGATCGTTGGGAGCATCGCTCTTTTGACGACCACTCGGGCTACTACCGCCGTCCGCCTGGCGACTACCGCACCGATCACTCCGACCACTCCGACCACTCCGACCACTCCGACCACTCCGACCGCATCGCCCCGCCCGGATACCGTCCTGCGCCCCCGGGCTACCGTCCGCCGCATGGAGACAATCGCCCAGACCACACGCGTCCCCCGCAGCCAGCGCCTGGAATGCAGCCGCCGCCGCAATACCCGCAGCACCGTGAGCCTCCTGGGCGGGGCCAGTACCGCACCGCACCCAACGCTCCCGAGGCCCACCCCCAAGACCGCGGCTACCGTCCAGCGCCGCCCTCGGCCCCGCGCGGCCCTGAAAATGTGCGCCCCATGCCGCCAGGCCAAGAAGGACGTGGGCCGGAGCGGGCAAACCCCGGGCAAGACCGCAGGCCGGACCGCGGGAGCCACGGGCCCGAGCGTGGCAACCCTGGAGATGAGCGTGGAAGCCCCGGATTCGGAAACCGTGGGCATTGATGATGCGGTCGGCGGGTTTGCCCGCTCGCGCATGAAACCGTGCGCTCCAGGCCTCTTTCGACCTTGCATGCTTTCGTTGTATGAATAAATAGGGAAAATTTCCCGTTATTTGTGGTTCAATACGGACTCCTATGTTGTGGGAGTCTTGTCATGGAATTTTTGAACCTTGTTGGGGTTTGGTGCCGCTGGGGGCGCGCCTGGTGGTGGGGTGTGGCTGTTCTATGGGGTCTGGGGGGCGGTGCCGCACAGGCGGCTGACGAGTTTTTGCCGCCTGAGCAGGCCCTGGCGTTTTCTGCCACGGCGGTCGATGGGCGCACCGTGCACTTGCACTGGGCCATCGCGCCTGGCTACCACCTGTACCGCGACCGCATCAGCGTGCAGGCCGATGCGCCCGGTGTGCGCTGGGAAAAGCTGGCCCTGCCCGCGGGGGTGGAAGAATTCGACAGCAATTTCAACAAGACGGTGGCGGTCTATCGGCAGACGCTGGATGTGGACCTGCACCTGACGGAAGGCCGGGCCAGCGTTCCCATCACCGTGGGCTGGCAAGGCTGCGCCGACGCCGGGCTTTGCTATCCGCCCGACAGTGCGCAATTGCAAGTGGAGCTGACGGGCTTGGGCGCTGCACGCAATGGCATCGTGCGCGCGGGTGCCGCTGCCGACCCGCAGGCCGGGGCCGCGGCGGAACCGCCAGCGCCTGCATCGCCTGTGCGCAAGCTTGCAGAAGAAAAACGGGCGCCAGCGCAGGCGCAGAAGGCGCAGGAAGCTACTGATTCAATAGCTTCCGCGCTGGCCTCCGGCAGCTTGCTGCGCACCATGGGGGTGTTTTTGCTGGCAGGGCTGCTGCTGGCCTTCACGCCCTGTGTGCTGCCCATGGTGCCGATCTTGTCCTCGTTGATCGTGGGCCAAACCGGTACGGTGAGCCGCAGCAAGGGCTTTGTCTTGTCATTGGCTTATGCCTTGGGCATGGCGCTGGTGTATGCCGGCTTTGGCGTGGCGGCCGGGTTGGCGGGCGAGGGGCTGGCCGCGGCTTTGCAAAACCCGTGGGTGCTGGGCGGCTTCGCCCTGCTGCTGTCGACGCTGGCGCTGTCGATGTTCGGCTTTTACGAACTGCAGATGCCCAGTGCGATCCAGAGCCGTGCGACGCAATGGTCGAACGGCTTTCAGGGCGGCTCTTTGCTCGGGGTGTTTCTCATGGGCGGCATTTCGGCGCTAGTGGTGGGGCCTTGCGTGGCCGCGCCGCTTGCCGGGGCACTGATTTACATCAGCCGAACGCGCGACGTGGTGCTCGGTGGCCTGGCGCTGTTTTCCATGGCCATGGGCATGAGCGTGCCGCTGCTGCTCGTGGGCCTGTCGGCAGGCAGCCTGCTGCCGCGTGCCGGCGTCTGGATGGAGCGCGTCAAGCAGGTGTTCGGCATGATGCTGCTGGGAGTGGCCATCTGGATGGTGTCGCCGGTGCTGCCAGCCGCCGTGCACATGCTCGTGTGGGCCGTGTGGCTGCTGATCGGCGCGGCCTTGCTGGGCGTGTTCGGCGCGGGCACGCTGCAGCATGTGCCGGTGGCGGCGCGTTCGGCAGGTGTCTTTCTGCTGGCGCTTTCCGGGCTGCTGCTGGTGGGCGCGGCATCGGGTGGGCAATCAGTGCTGCAGCCGCTGGCGCACTGGAAGGCGGCCCCTGCCGGCGCAGGCAGTGTGGCTACGACCGCCCGCGAGGGGCTGCGGTTCGAGCGCGTGGCCACGCGGCGCGAGCTGGATGCGCTGCTGGCGCAGGCCCACCAGTCCGGCCAGAAGGTGATGCTCGATTTTTATGCCGACTGGTGCGTGGCCTGCAAGGAATTCGAGACTTTCACCTTCAGCGACCCCGAAGTGCAGAAAAGCCTGGCCTCGGTGCGTCTGCTGCAAGTCGATGTCACGGCCAACAATGCAGAGGACAAGGCCTTGCTCAAGCGCTTCGACCTGTTTGGGCCGCCCGGCGTGGTGTTTTTCGATGGCGCAGCGCAGGGCGCCCTGATCCATAAGGTCGTGGGCTACCAGGCGCCCACGGACTTTCTGGCCTCGCTGGGCAAGGCGCGCATACGGTAGGGAATGGCGCCAGGGCAGAGGGCCTGCTACCGCCATGCCCTGCTGTGCGCCATGCGGGAGTCAGTGATCGAATTCCAGTTCGGTCACCTGCAGCACGCTCCCAGCCAGGCTTCCTTTGAGCTGCACGCGCACACCCGTGCGCAGGTCGGCCAGGGTTCCGTTTTGGAGCAAGGCTTTCGATGCGTCGCAGCGCTGGCTGCGCACGATGAAATCCGTCGCGTTGACGTATTGCTCCACGTAGCCCGTGAGTTCGAGCGTGTATTCGGTTTCCTGATCTTCGATCTCGATCGAGCGGGCCAGCAATACGCCTGACTGCCAGACCCCATGCACATCCAGCCGTGTGCCCACGGCAAGGGCGGCGCCTGTGGGCTGCGCCGTGGCCTGGCTGGCATCGACTTCGACGTCGCCGAGCTTGAAGCGTGTGGTGGAGAGGACTGCCGTCACCACCCCTTCGATTTCCGCTTCACCCGTGGGCGCGGTGGGGCCTTGCGTGAGTCCTTGCAGGCTGGCCTGCTGCACCTGCAAAGTGCTGCCATCGCTGGAAAGGTTGCCTTGCACGCGCACCAGCTGTCCCGCCTGAAGTGCCTGGGCTGCCGTGCCGGCAAGACGCAGTCCATTCACGTAGCGCACGTCCCCGATGACTTGCACCAGGCCCGTGCTTACCAAGGAGGACGCTGGCATCGTGGGGGCCAGTGCCACACGGGTGGCAGTCCAGCGGCTTGCGCTGGCATCGGCCTGCAGGCCCCAGACCGTCACCCGCTGCCCGGCGCTCAGCGCCGCCATCGAATCCAAGCCGTCGAGCACCGTGTTGGCATTCGTGGTTACCGTGATGCCGGCCACGGTGAAAACCCCTCCTGGCAGCACGCTGCCGACGATCCCCTGCGCGACCGACCACGCGGCGATGCTGCGGGCCGTGCCCTGCGTCAGGTCTGCGCCGCGCTCGCCCTGCACGTCGATCACCATGCCCAGGCGCAGCGCGCTCGAGCTGCCGCTGATGCCATCGACCTGCACGCTTGCCGCGCTGTCGTCGAAACGGATGCCGTTGACGATCACGCTGCCGAAGCCGGCGATGAACCCCCGGGCGAACACCGCGGCGATCTGCCCCGTGCCGCCGGTGCCGGGCAGCAGACCGGCCACGCCCACGGCCACGCCGCCGCCGCAGCCGGATAGCGTGCCCAGCGCCCCGCCGAGCGTTGCTGCACTGGTGAACTGCAGCCATTGGCGCCGGCTCCAGGGGTTTTTGTCTTCAGGTCGGGTCATTTCGTTTTTTCCTTTTTTTCGCGCCTGTTTCGGGTGCGGGCGGGTGTTCCGTTTCTTGATGGAAATAGACCCCGAACCGCACCCTTTGCGGCAGCGCAGCCTCCTCGCTGCGCTGCTCGGCGACCGTGGCACTTTGCAGAAATCGTTGCAGGCAGTCCGCCCAGAGGCGCCGGGCCTGCTGGTGCAGTGCCTCGGCCTGTTCTGCGGACAGCCCTTGTGAAAAAGCGCTTTGCTCCAGCAGCAGCGGTGCGCTGCGGTGCGGGCTGAGATTGTGCACGGCCGTGGCCAGGTGGGCGCTGACGTTGGCCGCGAGAAAGTGAAACGACTCTGCCAAACCTTCCTGCGGCACGAAGGCCGCCGACTGGAGCTCGGCATAGCCATCTTCGCGCAGTGTCACCACGCCCAGACGCACGAGCTCGTCGAGCACTGCGCGCGCCCCGAGGTCGCGGCTGACTTCGGCGACCAGCATGCTGAAGTCGGGCTCGCCGGGCCTGCCGCGTCCCGGTGTGCGCGCCAGCGGGCGCACCGAGTGGTCGGCGTTCAGAAAGCGCGGGTCGCTGATCCAGCGCGCCACCACGGCTGCGGCCAGCGGCACCATGTGCGTGGCGGGCGGAGATTGCGGGGCTTCGCGCAGGCGCTTGACGTCCTTGCGATGCACCCCCGTAAGCAGGGCCACACGGGTGTCCGAACTGCCCTTGTCATCGAGCGCAAAGGTGCTCAGGGCCTCGTCCACCAGAGCCTTTTTCAGCAACTCGACCATGACAGGCAGTTGCAGGCCGTGATCGATCATCAGCCGCGCGAGCGGCCGCAGCACCTCGGCGATGGCTTGCGCTGCCAGGGAGGGCTCTGGCGGGCCAGTGCCTGCCGGCGTCTCGGTCGGAGGGGATGGATCGGTCATAGGGCTGTAGCTCGGGAGGGCTAGGCACATATGGTACCCGCACAAACAATTACACAATGGTTTTGGGTTTTTTTACCGAAATTCTGTGTGGACTATTGACGGGTACGCGCATTTCGCGGATATTTGCGGGAAATTTTCCCAAGTTGTGCTTTCTGCGCAGGTTTCACTTTCCCCAAGGAGCGCGAGTCCCATGAAAAAAGCCATTGCAAAAACCCTTTCCCTGACCCTGGTGGCCGTGCTCGGCCTGCCGGCGCTGGCGGTCGAAGTCGGCCAGCCGGCGCCCGATTTCGAATTGCCGGGCCGGGCCGGCACGGTGCGCCTGAGCGACTACAAGGGCAAGACGGTGTATCTGGATTTCTGGGCCTCGTGGTGCGGCCCCTGCAAGCAGTCGTTCCCCTGGATGAACGAGCTGCAAAGCCGCTACGCAGCCAAAGGGCTGCAGGTGGTGGGGATCAACGTCGATCAGAAGGCGGGCGATGCCCAGGCCTTCCTCAAGGACGTGCCGGCGAACTTCGACGTGGCTTTCGATGCCGCTGGCAAAAGCCCGCGCCTCTATGCCATCAAGGGCATGCCCACTTCGGTGTTGATCGGCCCCGACGGCAAGGTGCTCAGCATGCACAGCGGCTTCAAGAGTGAGAGTCGCGCCGAACTGGAGCAGCAGATCAAGCAAGCCCTGCGCATTTCCAACTGAAGGCGCGGCAAGACCATGAAAAACGCCATCGTGAACTTGCTTGCGCTCACCTCCCTGTCGTGGCTCGGCGGGTGCAGCCAACTCGGCCCTCTGGAGCAGCTGGGACAGGTGAGCCCGTGGGAGAAGGGGCATCTCGCGCAGCCCAGCATGACTTTCGAAGCCGATCCGCTGGACCAGCGCTTCGTGCAGCACATCTACGGCAGCAAAGAGAGCTCCAGCGGCGGTTACGGCGTGGGTGGCGGCGGCTGTGGTTGCAACTGAGCGGGGGCCGACGATGTCACATACCCCGCCCACCCTTGCTCCGGGCCTGCGCAACGCCACGCTCGCCCAGGCCGCAGGCACTGTCTTGCGCGCTTCGCTGCTGCTGCCCGGCCTGGCCGCCCTGTCCGCACTCGCGCCACTGTCTGCCGGGGCCGAAAACGCCCCCGAAAAAACCACCATCGCCGTGAAATATGGCGACTACAAAGACTGGCAGCCAGGCTGGGACCGCGTCAAGGTCAAGGCGCCGCAGCTCTACGTGCAGGCCCCGATCGCAGGCGAATGGGCCGTGGAGGGCACGCTGGTCGGCGACAGCGTCTCCGGCGCCACGCCGCGCTGGTACACCGAGCGCTCGGGCGCCACGCAGCACATGAAGGACTACCGCAGGGCCGGCGACTTCAAGGTGACGCGCTATCTGCCGCGCGCGGCTTTTTCGGCCAGCGTGGCCTATTCCACCGAGCACGACTACATCTCGCGTGCCATCGGCCTCGAGGCGCGCTGGTCCAGCGACGACAACAACCGCACCTGGAACCTAGGTTTCGGCCATTCCAGCGACGTGATCGACAACAGCTCCAATGGCGTCAATACGGCGATCGACCGGCACAAGCGCACCAACGAGCTCATGGCCGGCGTCACGCAGGTGCTCACGCCCAACGACATTGCGCAACTCAACCTCACGCGCAGCGTGGGCGGCGGCTACTTCAACGACCCCTACAAGTCGTTCGACCTGCGTCCGTCGCAGCGCAACGCCTGGATCGCCCTGGCGCGCTGGAACCACTATCTGGAGCCCTTCAGGGCCTCGCTGCGCAGCAGTTACCGCTATTACCACGACAGCTTCGGCGTGAACTCGCACACGCTGGGGCTGGACTGGGTGCAGCCCGCGGGCGCGTGGACCTTCACCCCCGGCGTGCGCTACTACAGCCAGAGTGCCGCGCGCTTTTACGTCGATCCGGTGTTCACGTCGCAGGGGGCGGTGGACCTGAGCCCGCTGCTGGCGCTTTACGGGCAAAACCGCTTCGTGTCGGCCGACCAGCGCCTGGCGGCCTTCGGTGCCACCACCTTGTCGCTCAAGGCGGCCTACGCCTTCACGCCCGACCTGGTGGTCGACGCCAAGATCGAAAGCTACCGGCAATCGGCGGGCCGCCATCTGGGGGGCGGCGGCAGTCCGGGGCTGGCGCCCTTCAGCGCGCGCTTCATGCAGCTGGGTCTGACCTACCGCTTTTGAGGTGTTCATGGGCCGCTGGTGCACCTTGCGTTTCGAGTTCCAGGCCATGGCTTCGCCCTGCAGCCTGCAGCTGGACGGCCGCAACGAGCGCGCCATGCGGCAGGCGGCCCAGGCGGCGATCGCCGAGGTGCAGCGCATAGAGCAAAAATTTTCGCGCTACCGCACAGCCAGTGTCGTCAGCCATATCAACCGGGCCGCCGGGCAGGCAGCGGTGGAGGTCGATGCCGAAACCGCCGGCCTGCTCGACTTTGCCGCGCAGCTGTGGCAGGCCAGCGATGGCTTGTTCGACATCACCTCGGGGGTTTTGCGGCGCGCCTGGGACTTCCAGCGCTGCGTACCTCCTGATACCCAGGCCGTGCAGGCGCTGCTGCCCCTGGTGGGTTGGCAGCAGGTGGAGCGCAGTGGCGCGCAGGGCTGCAAAGTGCGCCTGGCGCGCTCCGGCATGGAACTGGACTTTGGCGGTTTTGGCAAGGAATACGCGGCCGACCGTGCTGCAGCCGTGCTGCAGCGGCACGGCATGACGCACGCTTTGCTCAACCTCGGCGGCGACTTGCATGCGCTGGGCGGGCGGGGCCTGCCGCAGCAACAGGATACCCCCTGGCAGATTGCCATTCAGCATCCCCGCCCCAGTCCAGAGCAACCGCAGGCGACGCTGGCCCTGCTGCCGCTTGCACGCGGCGGCCTGACCACGAGCGGCGATTACGAGCGCTTTTTCATTCATGAGGGGCGCCGGTATTGCCACATCCTCGATCCGCGCACGGGCTGGCCCGTGAGCCATTGGCGTTCGGTCAGCGTGCTGGCGGCCAACACCACGAGCGCCGGCGCGCTGTCCACCATTGCCATGCTCAAGGCAGACGGCGCGCTGCCCTGGCTGCAGGCGCAGGGCGTGCGCTACCTCGCAATGGACCAGAGCGGCCGATGCTGGTCCGATGGGCTTGCCATGCCGCCCATGACGTCCCCCCCGCCGCGCGGCTTGTGCGACGTCGCTGCCTCCCCTTGATGTTCCCCATTTTTCTTCAACCACCAGGAGCTATCCATGTACTTCAAGAATCCTACGTTTGCCCTTTCCTGTGTCGCGGCGGCGGCGCTGACCCTGACTGCCTGCGGTGGCGGAGGTGGCGGCACCGGAACAACAGCCACTCCGAAGGCCCTGAGCGCGACCGTCGTGGACGGGGTGATCAGCAACGCCTTGGTCTGCGTGGACAGCAACAGCAACGGCAATTGCGATCCGGGTGAAGTCCAGGGCCGCACCGGCAGTGACGGCAAGGTCACACTGCAGGTGCCCCCGGCGCAGGAGAATGCGCCGCTGCTCGCGCTGGTCGGCACGGATGCCGTCGATGCGGACACCGGCCCGGTGCTGCAGCCTTTTCAGATGAGCACCCCTGCAGGCCAGACCGTCATCAGCCCGCTGACCTCTCTGGTGCACCTCAAGATGACCACGCAGGGCAAGACCCTTGCCGACGCGCAGGCCGCCACGGCTCAGGCTTTGGGCCTGCCGCCCACCGCGGCCCCCATGGCGGACTATGTGGCCAAACGCGGCAGCGACAGTGACAGCCAGAAGGCGGGCATCCTGGCGCGCAGTGTCGTCCTTGCCTACACCCAGGCCTTGAAGAGCAAAAACCGCGACGACGCCTTGACCGAGGCCGAGCACCAGGTCAGCACGCAAAGGCAGCGCCTGGAAGACAAGCTCCAGGCAGGAGCGTCGTGCGCAAGCGGGCTCAGCCATGAGTGCGAAATGGAACTCGAAAACGAATTCCATGGCACGGCAGCCCCCGCACCAGCCCCCGCGCCAGCCCCAGCCCCAGCCCCAGCCCCAGCACCAGCACCAGCACCAGCACCAGCACCAGCACCGGCACCAGCACCAGCACCGGCACCAGCACCGGCACCAGCACCGGCACCGGCACCAGCACCGGCACCGGCACCGGCACCGGCACCGGCACCGGCACCGGCACCGGCACCGGCACCGGCACCGGCACCGGCACCCGCAACACCGGCGCAGCTTGGCAAACCCCTCTATTCGGCGAACTGCCAGGCTTGCCATGGCATGCCGCCGTCCTCCAACAAGATCGGCAACGGCGCCAACAATCCCACCGCGATTCAAAATGCCATCAACAACAACACCGGAGGCATGGGCATGTTTGCCGGCAAGTTCAGCACCGCCGACCTGACCAACATCGCGGCCTTCATCGCAGCCCCGTTCTGAGCGAAAATTGCTTCTTATTCAATAGCTTTCTGTGCACTACAGATAAGCGCAAGAAGCCAATATCACTTCTAGTTTCTTGCGCGTTATGCGTGGGCCTGCGCAACTGCGCAGGCCCACGCCCCGGCAGCGCAGGCCGGCTGGTTCTACACTGCGCGGTTGTTTTTCCGCGCCAGGGGCCTGTCGGACTTTGCGCTTCGAAAGGCGAAGATGCGTCGTTGAGACGCATTTGCAGCCGATGATTCCAAGGTCCGACAGGCTCTGGAGATTGCCAGACCATGCCTGCTTCCTCGAATCCCCCTGATTTTTCCTTTCCCTCCCCCCACGACACCCTGGCCCAGCGCAGCCTGCAGTACGTCTGGCACCCCTGCACGCAGATGAAGCAGCACGCAGGCCCGCGTGCGGTGCCGCTGGTGTCGATAGAGCGCGCCGCCGGCGTGTGGCTTTATGACTACCAGGGCCGGCGCATTCTGGACGCGCTGAGCTCGTGGTGGGTCAACCTGTTCGGGCACAGCCATCCGCACATCCAGGCGGCGCTGCGCGAGCAGCTTGCGCAGCTCGACCACGTGATGCTCGCGGGTTTCACGCATGCGCCCGTGGTGGAGCTGTCGCAGCGCCTGCACGAGCTGACCGGGCTGGGGCACGCCTTTTACGGCAGCGACGGCGCCTCGGCGACCGAGATCGCGCTCAAGATGAGCGCGCACTACTGGCGCAACGCCGGCCGGCCCGAAAAATGCCGCTTCGTCGGCCTGGCGGGCGGCTACCACGGCGAAACCGTGGGTGCGCTGGCCGTGACCGACATCGACATCTTCCGCACCGCCTACGCCCCGCTCGTGCGCCTGGGTGCCACCGTGCCCAGCCCCGACGCGCGCCAGGCGCAGCCAGGCGAGAGCGCCGCCGACGTGGCACGGCGCTGCGCGCGCACGCTCGAAGCCTGGCTTGCGGCGCACCATGCCGAAACCGCCGCGCTGATCCTCGAGCCGCTGGTGCAGTGCGCTGCCGGCATGGCGATGTACGACCCGCTGTACCTGCGCGAGGCGCGCGCGCTGTGCGACCGCTACGAGGTGCACCTGGTGGTCGACGAGATCGCCACGGGCTTCGGGCGCACGGGCAGCCTGTTCGCGCACCAGCAGGCGGGCATACGGCCGGATTTTCTGTGCCTCTCCAAGGGGATCACGGGCGGCACGCTGCCGCTGTCGGTGGTGCTCACGACCGACACGGTGTACGAGGCGTTTTACGACGACGCGGTGGCGCGCGGCTTCTTGCATTCGCACTCGTACACCGGCAACCCGCTCGCATGCCGCGCGGCGCTCGCGACGCTGGAGCTTTTTGCGCAAACTCAAGCCATAGCGCGCAACCAGGCGCTCGCGCAGCAGATCGGCACGGCGCTCGCGCCGCTCTCAGCGCATCCGCGCGTGCGCCATGCACGCCACCAGGGCATGATCTGGGCCTGGGACGTGCAAACGCGCCTGCCCGACTTCAGCCAGCGCCTGCACCACCACGCGCTCGCGCACGGCGTGCTGCTGCGCCCCATAGGGCATGCGCTCTACATCATGCCGCCCTACGTGATGGACGAGGAGGCGATCGACTGGCTCGCGCGCGGCGCGCTCGGTGCGCTCGAAGCCACGCTGGCCGAGGAGGGGCAGGTATGAACGGCGGCGCCAGCAAGGCTCCTGCAAGGTCCGAGCACGCTCCTGCTGTGCCTTCTGCGACTTCTGCGATTTCTACGGCCTCTTCACCTCCTGCGCCAGCGACATCGTTCGCCTGCTTCGTCACCGGCACCGACACCGGCGTGGGCAAGTCGCTGGTCAGCGCGGCGCTGCTGCGCGCGCTCGCGCGCCACTACCCGCGCGTGGTCGGCATGAAGCCCGTGGCCGCCGGCACTATTCATACGCCGCAAGGCCCGGCAAGCGAGGACGCGCTGCAGCTGCGCGCCGCCTCCACCGTGGCCGTGCCGCCTGCGCTCGACAACCCCGTGCTGCTGCCCGATCCGCTCTCGCCCCATTTGGCCGCAGAGCGCGCCGGCGTGCGCATCAGCGTGCCCGTGCTGCAGGCCAGCTACGAGGCGCTGTGCGAGCACGCCGATGCCGTGGTCGTGGAAGGTGCAGGCGGTTTTTTGGTGCCCCTGGCCGAGGATTGCACCATGGCCGACCTGGCGCAGGCGCTCGCCATTCCCGTGGTGCTCGTGGTTGGGCTGCGCCTGGGCTGCCTGAACCACGCGCTGCTCACGGCGCAGGCCATCCGCGCGTGCGGCCTGCCGCTCGCCGGCTGGGTCGCGAACCAGATCGACCCCGACATGGCCGCCGTGGAAGACAACGTCGCCTACCTGCGCCGCCACCTGGGCGCGCCCCTGCTGGGCCACATCGGCTATCTTGCGCAGCCGCAAAGCGCCGCCATAGAGCTGGCGCTGCCGACGGATTGGCTCTGCAGCAATGCCTTGCCGCTCTCGCGCCGCGGTGGTGGGAGGGGTTTATGATTTGGTGTCATTATTGATACCATTCGACGATGGCGGACGTCCTCAAGATTCTGGCGCAAATGCAGCGGGAGCCGGCCAATGTTCGGTTCGCAGACCTCCAGCATGTGTGCCGCCATTTCTTCGGGGAGCCACGCCAATCGGGAAGCAGCCACGCGATTTTCAAGACGCCATGGGCAGGAGACCCGCGGATCAACATCCAATCCGACAAAGGCAAGGCCAAGGCCTATCAGGTGAGGCAAGTGTTGTTGGCTGTCGAGAAGTTGAAAGGAATGCACCGTGACGGTTGATCACTACACCTATCGCGTCACTTGGTCGCCAGAAGATGGTGAATATGTCGGCCTTTGTGCCGAGTTTCCCTCCTTGTCTTGGCTTGCCCATACACCGGAAGCCGCCCTCCAAGGAATTCGGCGCATGGTCGCAGAATCCGTGGCCGATATGCGTGCGAACGGCGAAGAAGTCCCCGTGGCGCTCGCGGAGAAGCATTACAGCGGCGAATTCCGCGTTCGCGTTCCGCCCGAAGTTCATCGTGCTTTGGCCATCCAGGCTGCCGAGCAAGGGGTCAGCCTGAATCGCCTGGCAAGCGCAAAACTCGCAGCCTGATATCTATTTTGATAGCAAAAAACACTCCATAAAAACGCTGCTTGTGGCCACTATAAAAGCGCTAGAAGCTATGTTTAAAGAAGCAAAAAGCCAAAATTTCCATGCTCCTTCCGCAAAACCCGCTCGCTGCCGGTGAGCCCAGTAACCCAACTTCCTGGCTCGATGAAATCCCCGCGCACCTGGCCGAGATCGAGCGCGCGCAGCTGCGCCGCCAGCGGCGCGTCACTCAGCCCGGGCAGGGCGCGCAGCTGTGGGTCGATGGCACGCTCATGCTCGCCTTTTGCAGCAACGATTACCTGGGCCTGGCCACGCACCCCGCGCTCGCGCAGGCCGCGCGCGATGCGAGCTGGACGTATGGCGTGGGCGCGGGCGGCTCGCCCATGGTCAGCGGCCACAGCGTCGCCAACGCCGCGCTCGAGCAAGAGCTCGCCGCGTTTGTGCAGCTGCCGCGCGCGCTCTATTTCTACGCCGGCTATGCCACCAACACGGGCATCATCCCGGCGCTCGTCGGCCCCGGCGACGCCTTGTTCTCCGACGCGCTCAACCATGCCTGCCTGATCGACGGCGCACGCCTGTCGGGCGCGCAGATCCACCGCTACGCGCATGCCGACCTCGCGGCGCTCGAGCAGGCGCTCGCGCAGAGCACGCAGCGGCGCAAGCTCGTCATCAGCGACGCGGTGTTCAGCATGGACGGCGACGTGGCCGACATCCGCGCGCTGCTGGCGCTGTGCGAGCGCTACGACGCGCTGCTGCTGCTCGACGATGCGCACGGCTTCGGCGTGCTCGGGCCGCAGGGGCGCGGCAGCCTGGCCGAGGCCGGGCTCACAGGCGCGCAGGCGGCACGCCGCGTGCTCTACATGGCCACGTTGAGCAAGGCCGCGGGCGTGGCCGGCGCTTTCGTGGCGGGCGATGCGACGCTGATCGAATGGCTGCTGCAAAAGGCGCGCACCTACACTTTTGCCACGGCCGCACCCGCGCTGCTGGCCAACGCCTTGCGCACCAGCGTGCGCCTGATCGAACAGGGCGACGCGCTGCGTGTGCAGCTGCAGGCGCGCGTGGCCCAGCTGCGCGCGGGGCTGCTGCCGCTGTGCAACGCCGCCACGGGCTGGCGCCTGCTCGATGCGCGCACGCCCGTGCAGGCGCTCGTGATCGGCGACAACGCGCGCGCCCTGGCCGCTATGGAACGCCTGCGCCAGCAAGGCCTGTGGGTGCCCGCGATCCGCCCGCCCACGGTGCCTGCGGGCACCGCGCGCCTGCGCATTGCGCTCTCGGCCGCGCACACGGCGCAGGACGTGCAGCGGCTGGTCGATGCGCTCGCGGGCATTGCGCGGGCGGGTGGATAACGGGTTCCGACAAGGAGCTTGCCCCGCGGCACCGCGCGGCACCCTGCTGGCGCAGGCCTTGTCGGAAAACGAGCCCGATGGTTCTCACGGCGTGCCTACACGCGGTGAGATGGGCAGGAGGCGAAGCGGGGGAACTAGTGTAGTGTTCGACGCTATCTGCGACATAAAACCGCGTCTTTTCGGCCCGGGCCGCGTTGCAAATCCTCGCGATACCACCCGGTATCGCTGCGGTTTGCGCCTTGCCCAGACCAAAAATCCATCGGTTTTATTAGTCGCATCAGGCATCAAACACTACACTAGCAGCCTGTCGGACTTTGGGCGTCGATAGCGAGAATGGGCCCCAGCGAGGCCAGTTTTTGCCGGATTCGCCGCCCCATAGCGGGACTATGGGGCAAGAAGACGGTAAAAAATGGGCCGCTGCGGCACATTCGCAGCCGACGACTCCAAAGTCCGACAGGCTGCTAGTCAGCGGTTGCGACCACCCCCCGGCCCCATGCCGCCACCGGGCCCCATTCCTGCGCCTGGGCCCATGCCGCCGCCGCCGGGGCCCATGCCGCCGCCGCGCGCGGGCGGCTCGTCGGGAAGCGTCACGCCTTGCGCCTTGGCGCGCTCCTGCATGCGTTCATGGTGCTCCTTGCGCAGTTGCTCTCTTTCCTCCACGGTTTTGGCGGCCCGCATCTGGGCGCGGTAGGCATTGCGCTCCTGCTGCGTCATGAGCTGGCTGCCGTAGATGACGGGCTGCGGATCGGCCGCGGCGGCCAGTCCGGCAGTCAGGGACAGGGCGGCGGCGAGGGCACCGGTAATCCATGCTTTCTTGTGCATCACAAACTCCTGAAGATATCGGGTTGTTTCGTGGATGGCTGCAGTCGCCGCAACCCATTCGGCGAGGGCGCCTGGTGCAGTGTTTGATGCTTGATGTCGCAGAGAGCGTCGAACACTGCACAAGCTTCTTCCCGGTGGTCACGGGATGCGCCGCAATCCGGGCTTGTGGCAACCGGTCGGGGCATCCCGGCCGCATGGTAGTCCTTTTCCGCTTATTTCCGCGCACCGGCGCATGCCTTGGTCACGCCGGGCATACGGGGCGACAAAGCCGCGCCGCCGATAATCCCCCCATGTCCAGCCCCAAAATCCTGTTCGGCTTCCACGCCGTGGGCGTGCGTCTCAAGACCGCGCCCGAGTCCATCGTCGAGGTGTATTACGAGCCCACGCGCCGCGATGCGCGCATGCGGCAGTTTCTGGAGCGCGCGCGTGCCGCTGGCGTGCGGCTGATCGAGGCCGATGGTTTGCGCATCGCGCGGCTCGCTGGCACGCAGGGGCACCAGGGCGTGGCGGCGCGCGTGCAGCCGCTGGCGCAGGCGCGCTCGCTCGACGATCTGCTCGACGGCCTCGAAGCCGCGGGCGGCGCGCCGCCGCTGTTGCTCGTGCTTGACGGCGTGACCGATCCGCACAACCTCGGCGCCTGCCTGCGTGTGGCCGATGGTGCGGGCGCGCACGCCGTCATTGCGCCCAAAGACCACGCCGTGGGCATCAACGCCACCGTGGCCAAGGTGGCGAGCGGCGCGGCCGAGACCGTGCCGTATTTCATGGTCACCAACCTCGCGCGCACGCTCGGCGAGCTCAAGGAGCGCGCAATCTGGGTGCTGGGCACGAGCGACGATGCGCCGCAGTCGCTTTACCAGGCCGACCTGCGCGGCCCCACGGCGCTGGTGCTGGGCGCCGAAGGGCAGGGCATGCGCCAGCTCACGCGCAAGACCTGCGATGCGCTCGTGCACATTCCCATGCGCGGCGCGGTCGAGAGTCTCAACGTCTCGGTCGCGAGCGGCGTGTGCCTGTACGAGGCGCTGCGCCAGCGCTCGGCAAGCTGAGGCTCGCATTTCCCGCTGCGGGGCAGGGCGAAGTGCAGGTGAGGGCGCTGCGGGAAAGCCGAGCGCCCATGAACTCACACCCCTTCGGCGCTGTCCAGCGTCAGGTCTTCGAGCGCGTCGGGGTCGAGTTGCAACTGCGCGGCGCCTACCAGTTCCTGCAACTGGGCGACCGAGGTCGCACTCACGATCGGCGCCGTGATGGCCGGCTGTGCCATCTGCCAGGCCAGCGCGACCTGGGCGGGCGTGGCCTGGTAGCGTTCGGCCACTTCGTCGAGCGTGGCCAGGATGCGCAGGCCGCGCGGGTTCAGGTACTGCGCCACGATGCCCGCGCCGCGCGGGCTTTTCCCGGCGTCTTCGGCGCTGCGGTACTTGCCGGTCAGAAAGCCCGAGGCGAGCGCGTAGTAGTTGATCACGCCGATCTCATGTTCGAGGCAGATCGGGCGCAGTTCGTCTTCGAACACCGCGCGGTCGTAGAGGTTGTACAGCGGCTGCAGGCTTTCGTAGCGCGGCAGGCCCAGCGCGACGCTGGTTTCGAGCGCTTCGGCAAAGCGCGGCGCGCTGTAGTTCGAGGCACCGATTGCGCGCACCTTGCCCTCTTTGATCAGTGCGGCAAAGGTTTCGAGCGTTTCGGCCAGCGGTGTGTCGGGGTCGTCCTCGTGCGCTTGGTACAGGTCTATGTAGTCGGTCTGCAGGCGGCGCAGCGAATCTTCGACCGCGGCACGGATGTAAGCGGGACGCAGGCCTTGTCTGCCCGGCCCCATCTCCTTGCCGACCTTGGTTGCGAGCACGATGCGGTCGCGCTTGCCGCTTTGGCGCAGCCACTTGCCGATGATGGTTTCGGACTCGCCGCCCTGGTGGCCCGGTACCCAGCTCGAATACATGTCTGCGGTATCGACGAAGTTGAAGCCCGCATCGACCCAGGCGTCGAGCAGCGAGAACGAGGTGGCTTCGTCGGCCGTCCAGCCAAACACGTTGCCGCCGAAGCACAGCGGCGAAACCTGCAGGCCGGAGCGGCCCAGCGGGCGCAAAGGGGGTGTGGTCATGGCGATCTCCTTGGAGTGAAAACTATGGTGCGCTAGCAGCCTGTCGGACTTTGGGCGTCGATAGCGAGAAGGCGCCCCGGCGAGGCCAGTTTTTGCCGGATTCGCAGCCCCATAGCGGGACTATGGGGCAAGAAGACGGTAAAAAATGGGCCGCTGCGGCGCATTCGCAGCCGACGATTCCAAAGTCCGACAGGCTGCTAGCGTGGCCGCACATTGTTGCAGCAGATGCGGCTGGCGTGCATAGACCTTGCTCAAACCCAGCCCAGCGCGCCGAGCAAAGCGCCTGTGCCCAGCAGCCACAGCAGATGCAGCCGCGTGCGCCACACGAGCAAAGCGGACAGCGCGGTCAGCAGCCACAGCGGCCAGGCCTGCGCGTGGGCGCCGTGCGCGCTGCCAAGCAGCCAGGTCGTCGCGAGCAGCAGCCCGATCACCACTGGCGCCAGCCCCTGCTTGAAGGCGCGCACGCTGCGCCGCGTGTGGTTGCGCTGCGCCCAGCGCGTGGCCAGCCAGGTCAGCGTGGTGCTGGGCAGCAGCGTGCCGAGCATGGCAAGCAGCAGCCCCAAGGCGGCCAGGGCCCAGCGCTGCGCACCGGCGCCGCCCGCGTTCAGGCCCACGTTCCAGCCGAGCAGGGCGATGAACAGCAGATTCGGCCCCGGTGCGGCCTGCGCGATCGCGATCGAGGCGCTGAACTGCGCGTCGCTGAGCCAGCCTTGGCGCACGACCAGAAAACGGTGCATGTCGGGCGCCGTGCCGACCGCGCCGCCCACGGCGAGCAGCGACACCGAGGCGTAGTAGAGGAAAAGTTGCAGCCAGTCGGCGGGCTGCAGGTGCAGTAACGGGGCGCTCATGGCAGCACTTTCGCTTGCGCTTCTTCCGGCGCTTGCACTTGCGGCAGCTTGTGCCAGGTCAGCACGCAGGCCAGGCCGCCGAGCGTGGGCAGCAGCCAGACGAGCGGCCAATGCAGCCAGACCATGGCGGCGAAGGTGGCCGCCACGAACAGCCCGCACCACCACGGGCCCAGCGGGTGCGTGCGCAAGCTGCGCGCGAGCTTGAGTCCCGTGCCAGCGATCAGCCCTGCCGACACGGCGCCCATGCCGCGCAGCGCCCCTGCGACGGCGGGGTGCGCAGCAAAGTGTGCATACAGCACCGCCAGCACCAGCACGAGCAGCAGCGGAAAGAGCAGCATGCCCGTCAGCGCCGCGAGTGCACCGCGCAGCCCGAAATAGCGGTCGCCCACCATGAGCGCGAGGTTCACCACGTTGGGCCCCGGCATGATCTGCGCCACGGCCCAGCTCTCGACGAACTCCTCGGCGCTGAGCCAGCGCTTTTTCTCGACCAGTTCGCGCTGCACCACGGCCACCACGCCGCCAAAACCTTGCAGGGCCAGCCAGGTGAAGGACCAGAACAAATCGGCAGGATCGCGTGGGCGCGCAGACGCCGTCATGGAAAGCGAAGGGGAGTGCATCGATTCGTAATGAAATAAGCCTTTTGTCAAGGAATATCAAGCACAAGCAGCTATCAAAAATATACTTTCGAGAGCCCAGGCTTTGGACGTCGAAAGCGAGAATGTGCCCCAGCGAGGCCAGTTTTTGCCGGATTCGCCGCCCCATAGCGGGACTATGGGGCAAGAAGACGGTAAAAAATGGGCCGCTGCGGTGCATTCGCAGCCGACGATTCCAAAGTCCGACAGGCTGCTAGGCACTGCAAGCGCCTGCGAATGGTAAGCTGCTGCGGCGGACGACTTTGGGGCCGCGGTTTTTGCGTGCTGTGACGGGCGTGGTCATGGCGCACTGCATCTGGAGGAGACCGAGCGATGAAGCTGATCCGTTACGGCGCGCCCGGCGCCGAGCGCCCCGGGCTGGTCGATGCACAGGGCGTGCTGCGCGACTTGTCCATGCTGCTGCCAGACCTCGGGCCGGCGCAGCTCAGCCCGCGCACGCTTGCTGCGCTGGCCGCGATCGACGCGGGCCGCCTGCCTGCCGTGGAGGGCGAGCCGCGCCTGGGCTGCCCCGTGGGCGGCGTGGGCAAGATCGTCTGCGTGGGCCTGAACTACGCCGACCATGCCAAGGAGGCCGGCATGCCCATTCCGGCTGAGCCCGTGCTGTTCATGAAGGCCATCACCGCGCTCAGCGGCCCGAACGACCCGGTGCGCATTCCGCCCGGCGCGCAAAAAACCGACTGGGAGGTGGAGCTCGGCGTGGTCATAGGCACGCGCGCGAGCCACGTGCGCAAAGACACGGCGCTGCAGCATGTGGCCGGCTACGTGCTGGCCAACGACGTGTCCGAGCGCGCCTACCAGAGCGAGCGCGGCGGCCAGTGGGACAAGGGCAAGAGCTATGACAGCTTCGCCCCCATAGGCCCGTGGCTCGTGACCAGCGACGAGCTGCCCGACCCGCATGCGCTCGGCCTGTGGCTGGAGGTCAACGGGCAGCGCGTGCAGGACGGCAACACGCGCAACTTCATCTTCGACGTGCCCACAGTGCTGGCCTACATCAGCCAGTTCATGTCGCTCGAACCCGGCGACATCGTGCTCACGGGCACGCCGCACGGTGTGGGCCTGGGGCAAAAGCCCACGCCCTGGTTCCTCAAGCCCGGCGACGTGATGCGCCTGGGCGCCGCAGGGCTGGGCGAGCAGACGCAGACCTGCATCGCCGATTGACGCCGCCATCGGCGCTGCCCGCGCCGATGAAGGTGTTCAGAACTCGAACGCCACGGGCTCGGGGAAGCCGAGCAAGCGCGGCGCGTTGCAGTCCCAGGGCTGGCTGGCTTCGAAGCGGTTTTCGACCTGACGCACGAGCGTGAAGCGCATGATGGGCTCATCGCCGACGATGGCGCCCAGGCGCCCGCCGGGGCGCAGCTGGTCGAGCAGCCGCGCGGGGATTTCGCCCACCGAGCCGCTGAGCACGATGATGTCGAAGGGGCCCTCGGGCAAGGCGTCATGCGCGCCGTCGGCCACACGCACATGGGCGTTGCCGATGCCGGCACGCTGCAGGTTGCGGCGCGCGAATTCGGCGAGCTCGGGCACGATGTCGAGCGACACCACCTGTTGCGTGCAGCTGGCCAGCAGCGCCGCCATGTAGCCCGAGCCCGCGCCGACCTCGAGCACGCGGTCGCCGGGCTGGGGGCGCAGGTCTTGCAGCATGCGTGCCTCCACGCGCGGCGGCAGCATGCAGCGGCCCAGACGCAGCGCCTGCTCGGGCTCGCCGAGCAGCGGGATTTCGGTGTCCATGAACGCCATGGCGCGGTACGCCGGCGGCACGAAGTCTTCGCGGCGCACCTGTTCGAGCAGCGCCAGTACCTGCTCATCGAGCACATTCCACGGGCGCACTTGCTGCTCGATCATGTTGAAGCGGGCGCGGACGATGGGGTCGCCGGGGTTGGCAGTGGTGTTCAGGGGCAGGGTCATCAGGGGCTCCGAAGGAGGAGGGCAGACGTCGTGGCAGCATGCAGCTGCGTGGGGCGCGTGCCGAAAGATGCTGAGATTTTAGAGCCTTTGTTTTGGCCGATTGCCCATATTCCCGCCGTCGCAGTGCGCAGCAAGAAGGTGGCTCAATGGCTGCCTGCCGTTGCAGGCGGCTCGACGAGCGCGCGGTGGGCGCACAGGGCCTCTGCGACGATGGGCAGCAGGCCCGCACCGCCGGCGTCGAGGTGGGCAAGCAATTCCCGGCGCATGCGCGGCTCCCAGAATTTGCGCAGGTGCTGGGCGACTTCTTGCAGGGCTTGGTCGCGCGCGGGCATGGCCTCGAAAAAAGTGCCGATCTGGTTGGCCATGCGCAGCAGGTGGTGGATGTCCATGGTGCGGTTCAGGTTGCGGTTCAGGTGGAGGAAGTGGGCGGGGACTGGGGAGCTGCGGCAAGGCCGAAGCGTTCGGCAAAGGTGTAGGCCACGCAGTCGTCACCGCGCACGAAACCCGCCAGCGCCAGACCGCAAGCCTGCGCCGTCTCTATCGCCAGTGCCGTGGGTGCGGACACCGCGGCGAGCACGCCGGCGCCCGCCATTGCAGCCTTTTGCACCATCTCGAAGCTCGCGCGGCTCGTGACGAGGATGAAGCCCTCGTTCGGATCCACGCACGCGCGCACCATCGCGCCGACGAGTTTGTCGAGCGCGTTGTGCCGGCCCACGTCTTCGCGCGCGAATTGGAGCTTGCCGGCGCGGTCGCACCAGGCCGCGGCGTGGCTCGCGCCGGTGAGCTGCTGCGTCGGCTGGGCGTGGCGCAGCGCGCGCTGTGCGCATGCCAGTGCCGACGCTGGCACCTGCACCGCAGGTGCGCGCGGCAGGCTGCGGTGCACCTGCGCGAGGCTGTCGGTGCCGCACAGTCCGCAGCCGGTGCGCCCGGCCAGTGTGCGGCGGCGCTGCTGCAGGCGCCAGGCGCAGGCCGCGGCCACTTCAAGCTGCAGCTCCAGGCCCTCGGCCACTTCGTGCACTTCGCAGCCATAGAGTTCGGCCGGGCCGTCGAGCAGACCCTCGGTCAGGGCAAAGCCGAGCGCGAAGTCCTCGAGGTCGCCGGGGCTGGCGAGCATGACGGCGTGCGAGATGCCGTTGAAGACCAGCGCCACGGGCACCTCCTGCGCCACCCAGTCGGGCTGCGGCTGTGCGCGGCCACCGTGCCACGCGACCACATCGCAGCGGCGGATGCCCGCGGGCAGCAAGGTGGCATCCGGGGTTTTCATTTGCCGAACACCTCGGCTGTGTGCGCTTGCCGGCGTGGCAGCAAGGCCAGTTGCTGGCGCGTGAAGTCGGCCCAGCGGCGCTGCCATTCGGACGGCTGCATCACTTTGCTCACCTGCACGGCCGTGACCTTGTATTCGGGGCAGTTGGTGGCCCAGTCGGAGTTTTCGGTGGTGATTACGTTGGCGCCCGATTCCGGGAAGTGGAAGGTGGTGTAGACCACGCCGGGCTGCATGCGCTCGCTGATCTGCGCGCGCAGCACGGTCTGGCCCGCGCGGCTGCTCACGTCCACCCAGTCGCCGTCCTGGATGCCGCGCTCCTGGGCGTCGTGCGGGTGGATTTCGAGCCGGTCTTCGTCGTGCCAGTGCACGTTGGGCGTGCGCCGCGTCTGCGCGCCGACGTTGTATTGGCTCAGGATGCGTCCCGTGGTCAGCAGCAGCGGGTAGCGCGCGTTGACCTTTTCTTCGCTCGGCACGTACGGCGTGTTGAAAAACCGCCCCTTGCCGCGCACGAAGCCATCGACGTGCATGATGGCCGTGCCGGCCTCGTCGGTGTGCGCGTTGCAAGGCCACTGCACGCTGCCCAGGCGTTCGATTTTTTCGTAACTCACGCTGGCGAAGCTGGGGGTGAGCAGCGCGATCTCACGCATGATCTCTTCGGGGTGCGTGTAGTGCATGGGGTAGCCGAGCGCGTTGGACAGCTTCATGGTCGCCTCCCAGTCGCCCAGGCCGGCCAGCGGCGGCATTACCTGACGCACGCGGCTGATGCGCCGTTCGGCGTTCGTGAAGGTGCCGTCTTTTTCCAGAAAGCTCGCGCCGGGCAGCAGCACGTGGGCGAACTTGGCCGTTTCGTTGAGGAAGATGTCCTGCACGATCACGCACTCCATCGCGCTCAGCGCCGCGGCCACGTGCTGCGTGTTCGGGTCGGACTGCACGATGTCCTCGCCCACGCAATACAGACCCTTGAAGCTGCCGTCCAGCGCGGCCTCGAACATGTTGGGGATGCGCAGGCCCGGCTCGGGGCTGATCTCCACGCCCCAGGCGGCCTCGAAAGTGCTGCGCACCGTGCTGTCGCTGATGTGGCGGTAGCCGGGCAACTCGTGCGGAAAGCTACCCATGTCGCAACTGCCCTGCACGTTGTTTTGCCCGCGCAAGGGGTTCACGCCCACGCCCTCGCGCCCCACCATGCCGCAGGCCATGGCCAAGTTGCAGATGCCCATCACCATGGTCGAGCCTTGCGCGTGCTCGGTCACGCCCAGGCCGTAGTAGATGGCCGAGTTCGGGCCGCTCGCGTACAGGCGCGCGGCGGCGCGCACTTCGGCCGCGGGCACGCCGGTAACGGCTTCGAAGGCTTCGGGCGAGTTTTCGGGGCGGCTGACGAAGGCCCGCCAGGCCTCGAAGCTCTGCAGGTCGCAGCGCTCCTGCACGAAGGCTTCGTTCACGAGCCCTTCGGTCACCACCACGTGCGCCAGGGCGTCGATGATGGCCACGTTGGTACCCGGCTTGAGCGCGAGGTGGTGCTGCGCATGGATATGTGGCGAGCGCACGAGGTCTATGCGCCGCGGATCGATCACGATCAGTTTCGCTCCCTGGCGCAGGCGTTTTTTCATGCGCGAGGCGAACACGGGGTGCGCGTCGCTCGGGTTGGCGCCTATGACCATGATGACGTCGGCGTGCTCGACCGACTTGAAGGTCTGTGTTCCCGCCGAGGTGCCGAAGGTCTGGCCCATGCCGTAGCCCGTGGGCGAATGGCACACGCGCGCGCAGGTGTCCACGTTGTTGGTGCCCAGCGCGGCGCGCACCAGTTTTTGCGTCAGGTACACCTCTTCATTCGTGCAGCGGCTCGAGGTGATGCCGCCCACCGCGTCCTTGCCGTAGCGTGCCTGGATCGCCTTGAGGCGCGTGGCGGCGAAGTCGATCGCCTCGTCCCAGCTCACTTCGCGCCAAGGGTCGGTGATTTTTTCGCGCACCATGGGCCTCTTGATGCGGTCCGGGTGCGTGGCGTAGCTCCAGGCAAAGCGGCCTTTGACGCAGGAGTGCCCCTCGTTGGCCTTGCCGTCCTTCCACGGCACCATGCGCACCACGGTGTTGCCTTTCATCTCGGCCTTGAAGCCGCAGCCCACGCCGCAATAGGCGCAGGTGGTGATCACGCTGTGCTCGGGCTGGCCGAGTTTGATCACGGTCTTTTCCTGCAAGGTCGCGGTCGGGCAAGCCTGCACGCAGGCACCGCAGCTCACGCATTCGCTGTCCATGAAGGGCTGCTGCTGGCCCGCAGACACGCGCGACGCGAATCCTCGGCCTGCAATCGTCAGCGCGAACGTGCCTTGCACCTCCTCGCAGGCGCGCACGCAGCGGTTGCAGACGATGCATTTGGCCGGGTCGTACGTGAAGTAGGGGTTGGACTCATCCTTTTGCGCGCAGGTGTGGTGCGCCCCGGCGACGCCGTCCACGCTCTCGCCCGCGACGCCGTAGCGCACGTTGCGCAGCCCCGTCACGCCGGCCATGTCCTGCAGCTCGCAATCGCCGTTGGCGCTGCAGGTCAGGCAGTCCAGCGGGTGGTCGCTGATGTAGAGCTCCATCACGCCCTGGCGCAGCTTTTGCAGCCGCGGCGTCTGCGTGTGCACCACCATGCCGGGCTCGACCGGCGTGGTGCACGAGGCCGGGAAACCCCGGCGGCCCTCGACTTCCACCAGACACAAGCGGCACGAGCCGAACGGCTCCAGGCTGTCGGTAGCGCAAAGTTTGGGCACCTGGATGCCCGCGTGCACGGCAGCGCGCAGCAGCGAGGTGCCCTTGGGCACGGCGACGTGGTAGCCGTCTATGGTCAGGGCGACGGTCTCCTCGGCGCTGCGCGCGGGAGTGCCGTAGTCGATCTCGGGGGGGAGGTGGGGCAGCATCGTCGGTCTCCTTCGGTGGTCGGGCTCAGGCGGCGAGGTCTTGGGTTGCGGCGAGGCCGAAGTCCTGGGGGTAGTGCTCGAGCGCCGAGAGCACGGGGTAGGGCGTCATGCCGCCCATGGCGCACAAACTCGAGTGGAGCATGGTGTCGCACAGATCGCGCAGCAGCTGTGCTTGCTGCAGTCGGTGTTCACCGCGCAGCACCCGGTCTATGACCTCGACGCCGCGCGTGCTGCCGATGCGGCAGGGCGTGCACTTGCCGCAGCTCTCGAGGGCGCAGAATTCCATCGCGTAGCGCGCGAGCCGCGCCATGTCGGCGCTGTCGTCATGCACCACGACGCCGCCGTGGCCCAGCACCGCGCCGAAGGCGGCGTAGGCTTCGTAGTCCAGCGGCTCGTCCCATTTCGAGGGGGGCACATAGGCGCCGAGCGGGCCGCCGACCTGGATCGCCTTGACCGGTCGGCCGCTGCGCGTGCCGCCGCCGAAGTCGAACACCAGCTCGCGCAGGCTCAGGCCGAAGGCTTTCTCGACCAGGCCACCGCGCAGCACGTTGCCCGCAAGCTGAAAGGGCAGGGTGCCGCGCGAGCGCCCCATGCCGTAATCGCGGTAAAAAGCGCTGCCGCGCGCCAGGATGAGGGGCACGCTGGCGAAGCTGATCACGTTGTTGATCACAGTGGGCTGCCCGAACAGCCCCTGCAGCGCCGGCAGCGGCGGTTTGGCGCGCACGATGCCGCGCTTGCCCTCGATGCTCTCGAGCATCGCGGTTTCCTCGCCGCACACATAGGCACCGGCGGCCTTGCGCACTTCGAGGTGGAAGGCGCTCGCGCTGCCGCGCACGTGCGCACCGATCACGCCCGCTGCGGTGGCGCGTGCCATGGCTTCGCGCAGCGCCGCCACGGCGTGCGGATATTCGGCGCGCACATACACGTAGCCGCGCGTCGCGCCCACGGCCAGCGCGGCGATGGTCATGCCCTCGATGAGCATGTACGGATCGCCCTCGAGCACCATGCGGTCGGAAAAAGTGCCCGAATCGCCTTCGTCGGCGTTGCAGACCACGTACTTTTGCGCGGCTTGCGCCTGCGCGACGGTTTGCCACTTGACACCGGTCGGAAAGGCCGCGCCGCCGCGCCCGCGCAGGCCGCTGCTCTGCACCTCTTGCACGACGGCGGCGGCGCCCAGCGCCAGCGCCCGATCCAGCCCCTGCCAGCCGCCGTGGGCCTCGTAATCGGCCAGCGACAGCGGGTCGGTCACGCCCATGCGCGCGAAAGTGAGGCGCTCTTGCCGCGCGAGGTAAGGAATCTGCTCGGTCGGGCCCAGGCACAGCGCGTGCGCGGCGCCTTGCAGCAGCCCCGCGTCGAGCAGGCCGGGCACGTCCTGCGGCGCCACCGGCCCGTAGGCGATGCGCCCGGCGGGCGTGGCGACTTCAACGAGCGGCTCGAGCCAGAACATGCCGCGCGAGCTGTTGCGCACCAGTTGCACGGGCAGCTGGCGCGCCGCGGCGCCCGCTTGCAGCGCGGCGGCCACCGCGTCGGCGCCCAGCGCGAGGGCGGCGCTGTCGCGCGGCACATAGACGGTGACAGGGTTCGTAGCCATCACACTGCCTCCACATTGGCCAAGGATTCGGCGAGCAGCTGTTCGAGCCGCTCGGGCGTCACGCGCGCGTGCAGTTTTGCGCCGATCTGCACCGCCGGCGAGGATGCGCACAGGCCCAGGCAATAGACTGGCTCCAGCGTCACCGCGCCGTCCGCGCGCGTGCCGTGGCGTGCGCAGCCGAGCACGCGCTCGGCGTGCGCGAGCAGCTCTTCGGCGCCGCAGGCCTGGCAGGCTTCGGCGCGGCAGACCTGCACCACCTGCCGCCCCGGCGGTTCGCTGCGAAAGAAGTGGTAGTAGCTGATCACGCCATGCACCTCGGCCCGCGAGAGATCGAGCGCGCGCGCAATCATGGGCACTGCCTCGCTCGGCACATAGCCAAGCGCATCCTGCACGGCGTGCAGCAGCGGCAGCAGCGCGCCGGGCTGGTCGCGGTGCGCGGCGATCGCCTCGGAGACTTTGCCCAGATCGGGTGCGGAACGGGGTATGGGATTCATGGCGTGCGCGGGCTCATGGTGGAATGCCGGAAACGGCGCTCAATGAAAGAATTGGCTCGCGCTCAAGAGCGTGCGGTACACGCCCCAGGCGAGCGGGATGCCAACCGCGATCCAGGCTGCCCACACCAAGGCGGGGTTGCTGGGGTGGTAGGACGCAAGGCTCGCGCCGACTTCGCTGGCTTCGGCGCGCTCGTGCGCCAGGCGTTTTTCTTCGGCGAGCTCGGCCTCGGTCATGAAGTGCTTGTCTGCCACCGGGCGGATCATCAGGTTGCAAAGCAGGCCGATCACCAGCATGCCGACCAGGATGTACATGGTCTGGTTGTAAACCTGTTCACGGGGGATTCCCAGGCCGAGCTGATAGTCGCGCATGTAATTCACCACCACAGGCCCGAGAATCCCTGCGGTGGACCATGCAGTCAGCAAACGACCGTGGATCGCCCCGACCATCTGCGTGCCAAAAAGGTCCGCCAGGTAAGCCGGCACGGTGGCGAAGCCCCCGCCGTACATGCTCAGGATGATGCAAAAAGCAGCCACGAACATCAGTTTGTTACCCGCGGCTGCGCTGATCGGGACGCTGAAATACAGCAGGCCACCGAGGATGAAGAAAATCGAGTAGGTCATCTTGCGTCCGAGCTTGTCTGACAGACTGGCCCAGAAAAAACGGCCCACGATGTTGAACAGGCTCAGCAGCGCGGCAAAGCCTGCGGCCACGCCGGCGATGGCCGTCAGTTGGGCCTTGTCCAGTTCGCTGAATTTGGCAGGAACGCCGATCAGGCTGCCGCCGAACACCTCCTGCAGCATCGGGCTGGCCATGCCGATCACGCCGATACCTGCCGACACATTCATGCACAGCACCATCCACACCAGCCAGAACTGCGGAATGCCCCACACTTTTTTCACGTGCACATGGCCCTGCGTGATCATGGCATTCGTCTGCCCTTGCGCGGGCGGTGTCCAGCCCTCGGGTTTCCAGCCCTGCGCCGGAATCCGATAGCCGAAAGCTCCGATCAGCATGGCGATGGTGTAGACCACGCCCATGACGACGAAGGTCTCCCACACGCCTACGCTGGTTGGTGTGGCGAAATGCTTCATCAGCTCTGCCGCCAGCGGCGAACCGATCATGGCACCGCCGCCAAAACCCATGATGGCCATGCCGGTGGCCATGCCCCGTTTGTCGGGAAACCACTTGATCAATGTGCTCACCGGTGAGATGTAGCCGAGGCCCAGACCGATGCCGCCGATGATGCCCGAGCCGAGAATCATCATCCAGAATTGGTGCAGGTACACGCCCAGGGCCGAGAACAGCATGCCGCCGCCCCAGCAAAGCGCCGCGATCACGCCCACTTTGCGTGGCCCCACGCGCTCGAGCCAGCCGCCCCAGATGGCGGCCGAGAGACCGAGAAAGACGAAAAACAGCGTATACATCCAACCCAGCGTTGAAATCGGCCAGTCGCAGCTGGTAGTAAACAGCTGCGCGACAAAGCCCACGTCGGGGCCGCACTTGATGGATTCCTTGATGCCCAGCGCCCTGGACAAGGGCAGCCAGAACACCGAAAAGCCATAGGCCATGCCGATGCACAGGTGAATGGCCAATGCTGCGGGCGGCACCAGCCAACGGTTGAAGCCGGGCGCGGCGACGATGCGCTCTTTGGACAGAATGCCGCCCTTTGAGGGATGCGGGGCAAGTGCCCCTGGGCTGAGTGTCGTGGACATTGGGTTTCCTTTGGTGTGAGTTTGTCTTTGCATGGAAAATGGAGCCATCGTAGCCATGTTTTGCGAGCTCTCAGATCATCGCCGGACTTTTTCAAGCCCGTATTGCGCGACCCGTCCTTTCAGGCCGTGCTGTCGCAATTGCCGGGCTACGACCCCGCCTGCGCAGGGGCCGTCATGCCGCTCGCGCAGGCCTATCCGGCGCTCGGTGAGGCGCGCCGCCGCGCGTCTGGGCGCCGCATGGCAGGCGAAGGGCTGAAGCCGCGCAGTCAAGTCCACGAACATCCAGCCGAACGTCCATCCATAGAGGAGGTCTGAATGAACACTGAAGCTCTCGTGCTCGCCGGAGGTTGCTTCTGGTGCACCGAGGCGGTTTTTCAGCGTGTGCGTGGCGTTTTTGCGGTGCAAAGCGGCTACTGCAACGGCCACGTGCCGCAGCCGAGCTACGAGCAGGTCTGCGCGGGCACGACCGGGCATGCCGAGGCCGTGCGCGTCACGTTCGACGCGGCGCAGATCGATGTGCGTGAAATTTTGCAAATCTTTTTCGCCACGCACGACCCCACTACGCCCAACCGCCAGGGCAACGACGTGGGGCCGCAGTACCGCAGCGGGATTTATTACGAACGCCCCGAGCACGGCGAGGCCGCGCGCGCCTTGATCCGTGAGCTCGAGGCGCAGCGCGTGTTCGGTGCGCCCATCGTCACCGAGGTTCAGCCTTTGACCGCTTTCTGGCCCGCCGAGGATTACCATCGCGACTATTTCGCGCGCCATCCGCAGCAAGGCTATTGCGCCTTCGTCATCGCGCCCAAGCTGGAAAAATTCCGCAAGACCTTTGCGCAGTATCTGAAACCGTGAGGACCGTGCCGACGACAGGCCGGCCAGGCGTTCAGGCGCCAGCGTGGCGCCGTTTTCCCATCCAAAAAGAGGAGACAGCCATGCATGAAGTGATGGAACAAACCGTGGACACCATACGCTGGAGCGTCGCGCACGGCATCGGGCGCATCGTGTTCGACCGCAGCGACGGCCCGCACACGCTCGCGCTCGCGGCCACGGCGGCGCTGGCGCGGGCGGTGGACGAGGTGGCCGCAGCGCGGCCGCGCGTGGTCTTGCTCAGCGGCAGCGGCGGGCTGTTCAGCGCCGGTGGCAATATCGCCGAGATGCGCGCGCATGCCGAGACGCTGGAGTCCTACCTGCGCGCGCTCGTGGACATTGCGCACCCCGCGCTCATGCGCCTGTCGCAGCTGCCCGTGCCCGTGGTCACGGCGATCAACGGCCCGGTCGGCGGCGGCGGCGTGGGCTGGGCGCTGTGCGGCGATTTTGCGCTGGCGGCCGCGTCCATGAAATTGCGCACGGGCTACGTGGCGCTGGGCCTGTCGCCCGACATGGGTGCGTCCTATTTCGTCACGCGCCGCGTGGGCTCGCTGCGCGCACGCCAGCTGTTCATGCTCAGCGACGCGCTGGACGCGCGCCAATGCCTTGCAATGGGTTTGGTCGATGAAGTCGTGCCGGATGCCGAACTGGCACCACGCGCCGAGGCTTTGTGCGCGCGCCTTGCGCATGCGCCCAGCGGGTCGCTGGCCAAGATCAAGCACCTGTGCGAAGGCGCGATGCAGCGCGGCCTGCAGGCGCAGATGGCGCTTGAGCAGGCGCTTCTGCAGGAGTGCACGCGCGGCCAGGACGCGCGCGAGGGGCTGCACGCCTTTGTCGAAAAGCGCGCGCCGCGCTTTCATTGATGCGAAATACGAAGCGTGATCGAAGCCGTGCACAAACTGCGCAACCCCTCCCCACTGAGCGTGCCACGGCGTGGCTGGGAGAGTGTGCGCCGCGCTGCGCTCGCATGGCTGCTGCTGGCCCTGGTGCTCGTGCCCACCGTGGGGCAGCTGCACAAGGTGCTGCACTTTGCGCCGCACGCCGGGCAGGGGCGCGCTGTGGCGGCGCTGCACGCACACGGGCTCGATGCGCGCGGCGCTGTCGCGGGGGCGGCTGGAGCTGACGCGAAGAGTGAGATTTCGCCCGGCGCAGCCGCCGCCTCCGAAGAAGACTTTTCCCAAGGACTGCGGCGCCTGCTGCCGCAGCACACGGCGGCCGACTGCGAGCTGCTCGACCAGCTCGCGCTCGGGCAGGCGCTGCACGCCGCCGCGCTCGTCCTGCCCGCGGCGCTGCCGCCCGGTGCTCCTGCCGCACGGCCCCTCGTCGGGCGCGTGGTGCGGCACGTCGCAGCGTTTCGCGCACGCGCTCCGCCGACACGCTGAAAGCTCCTTCTTTCATAGCTGCTAGTGCTTTTCTGATAAGCGCTAGCGGCTGATTTCATTCATATTTCAGCAACGCTCTCGTGCGCTGGCCTTGGCCCGCATGGGCAGGGTGGCGTGCGCCGCCCCGGCGTTCTGTGTTTCCAAGATTCGATCCCATGAAATCCTCTCAAAAAACTTCTGCCACTTTGGCGCGGCGTCCCGTGGCGCTGGCGGTGGGGCTGCTGCTGGCGAGCGTCGGTCTGGCCCATGCGCAAAGCGTTCCGTCCGCCGCTGCGCCAGCCTCCGCTCCAGCGGCTGCGAATCCTGCGGCGACCACCTCCACGGCCACGCCCGCCGCCACGCCCGCCGCCGAGGCGCCCACGCTCGCCACCGTCACCGTGTCCGCCAGCGGCCTGCAGCTGGGCGGCAGCGACATGGGCGCACCCCTGGCCGTGCTCGAAGGCGACGAGCTCGTGCAGCGGCGCGCCGCGACGCTGGGCGACACGCTGGACGGCATGCCGGGCATCAGCGCGAGCCACTTCGGCGCGGGCGCGAGCCGCCCCATCATCCGCGGCATGGACGGCCCGCGCGTGAAGATATTGAGCGACGGCGCCGAGCTGCAGGACGCCTCCACCGTAAGCCCCGACCACGCCGTCGCGTCCTCCCCCTTGCTCGCGCGCCAGATCGAGGTGCTGCGCGGCCCTTCGGCGCTGCTCTATGGCGGCGGTGCCGTGGGCGGCGTGGTCAACGTGCTCGACGACAAGGTGCCCACCGCCATCCCCGAAAAGGGCTATGCGGGCAGCGCCGAGCTGCGCGCGAGCAGCAGCGCGCGCGAAAAAGCCGGCGTGTTTGCGCTCACCGGCGGCACGGGGCACCTCGCGCTGCACGTCGAAGGCGCGGCCAACGACGCGCAGGACTACCGCGCCGGCAGCGGCTGGTCGCAAGGCGCGCGCGTGCCCGGCAGCTACCAGCGCGGCGACACAGGCAGCGTGGGCCTGTCGTGGATCGACACCGACGGCTACCTCGGCGCGGCCTACACGCGCCAGACGGCCAAATATGGCTTGCCGGGCGACGACGCGGCGCACGCAGGCTGCGGCGCCGAGGGCAACCGGCTGGTCTGCCCCGCCGACGCAGCGCCCGCGCAAGCCGCGAGCGACGCCACCGCGCCCATGGTCGATCTGCTCAGCGAACGCTGGGACTTGCGCGGCGAGCTGCGCAACCCGTTTGCCGGCATCGCCGCCGTGCGCCTGCGCAGCGGCCTCACGCGCTACCGGCACAGCGAGATCGAGGACGGCGCGGTCGGCACCACCTTCAACAACCGGGCCTACGACAGCCGCATCGAGCTCGAACACCTGCCGATCGCGGGCTGGCGCGGCCTCGTGGGCCTGCAGCTCGGGCAGCGCAAGTTCCGCGCCGACGGCGAGGAGTCGTACATACAGCCCACGGCCACGCACAAAGTGGGCCTGTTCGCGCTCGAGGAATACCAATGGCGCGACTGGCGCTTCGAAGCCGCGTTGCGCCACGACCGCCAGAGCGTGGAGGCGCAAAGCAGCGGCAGCGAACGCGATCACCACGGCACTTCGGCCTCGCTCGGCGCGTTGTGGAAGTTCACGCCCGGCTACGCCCTGGGCGCCTCGTTCACGCGCGCCGTGCGCCTGCCCACGGCCGAAGAGCTCTACGCCCAGGGCCTGCACCTGGCCACACGCACCTACGAGCGCGGCAACGCCGATCTGCGCGCCGAGACGGCGCAAAACATCGACCTGAGCCTGCGCAAGACGGCCGGCGACACCAGCTTCGAGCTCAGCGTGTTCCGCAACCATATCGCCAACTACATCTACGGCCGCACCGTCGATGAGCTCGGCGGCCTGCAGCTGCTGCAATACAGCCAGCAGGACGCCACCTTCACCGGCTTCGAAGGCCAGGTGCACCAGCGCCTCACACGGCACCTGGGCCTCACGCTGCGCGGCGACGCGGTGCGCGCGCACCTGAACGATGGCAGCCGCGTGCCCCGCATGCCCGCTGCGCGCGCGGGGCTGCGCCTGGACGGCAGCTGGGGCCCGTGGCAGGGCTACACCGAATGGCTGCAGGTGGTGCGCCAGGATCGCACCGCCGCGTTCGAAACGCCCACGCCCGGCTACGGCATGCTGAACGTGGGCCTGAGCTACGGCGGCACCTCGAGCGGCGCGCTCGGGCAGCGCTGGCAGCTCTACCTCAAGGCCAATAACCTGAACAACCGCCTGGCCTACGCGAGCACCTCGTTCATCAAGACCGCCGCGCCGCTCATGGGGCGCGACATCACGCTGGGCCTGCGCGTGGAGTTTTGAGACCGACTCGGGAGTTTGACTTCGGTACTTTGCATCACCACGCACGCCCCCTATACTGGCGCGCCATGAAACACACTGGATCGATCACGCGAGGGGCGTTTGTGGTGCTGCTGCTCGCGCTGTGCGCGGCCTGCGGTACCCGGCCGGTTTATGAGGACGAGGAGTTCAAAAAGGACGCCCCGTACCAGAGAAGCTACGCCACCGGCGAGCAGGAGGCTTGCGACGCGGCGCAGCGCGCCCTGCTGAGCCAGGGCTACCGCATCGATGAGGCGAAAGACACGAACATCCATGCGCACAAGGAGTTCCAGCCCGAGGAGGAACTCAACGCCGTGCTCGACTTCCACGTGATCTGCAAGACCTCGAGCAAAGGCGCGACGGTGTTCGTGAACGCCATCGAAACCCGCTACAAGCTCAAGAAAGTCTCGGGCGGCGCCAGCGTGAGCGTGGCCGGCGGCGGCATCTCGCTGCCCTGGAGCAAGAGTGCCGACTCGCTCGTCAAAGTCTCGAGCACCACGGTGACCGAGAAAAAGTTCTACAAGCAGTTTTTCGACCTGGTCGGGACGCTCATCGACAAGTGAGCACCAACGCGAGTGCCAAGGTGAGCGCCATGCCGCCCTCCGGAAGCACCACCGGCGGCAGTGACGCAGCAGATGCCGCCACTCAAGGCGCGAGGCGCTCGCGCACCCAGGCGCCAGCCTCCTGCCGGTAGCGCAGCCGGTCGTGCAGGCGGCTCTTGCGGCCTTGCCAGAATTCCCATTGCTCGGGCTTCAGGCAGTAGCCGCCCCAATGCGGCGGGCGCGGCGGGCGCAGCAAAAACTGCGCGCCGTAGCGCGCGGCATTGGCCAGCAGCAGGTTGCGGCCCGGGATCACCTGGCTTTGCGGACTCGCCCACGCGCCTATGCGCGAGTCCAGCGGACGGCTGTGGAAGTAGGCGTCGCTTTCTTCCTCTCCGACCTTCTCGACCACGCCCTCGATGCGCACCACGCGCTCGAGTTCGACCCAATGAAACTGCAGCGCCGCATACGGGTTGCCCGCAAGTTCGCGGCCCTTGCGGCTTTCATAGTTGGTAAACCACACGATGCCGCGCGCGTCGTAACCCTTGATCAGCACCACGCGCGTGCTCGGGCGCAAGTCGCTGCCCACGGTGGCCACCGTCATGGCGTTGGGTTCGGGCAGCTGGGCGTTCAGCGCCTCTTTGATCCACTGGTCGAACTGCAGCAGCGGATCGGCATGCGAGGCATCTTCACTAAGCTCTGCGCGTTCGTAGCTTTTGCGCAGGTCGGCAAGGGCGGCGGGGGTGTGCGTCATGCCGGGGATTGTGCATCGTTCTGATGGGGCAGATGCCAAAGATTGTGGGAGGTGTTGGGGCATTCATTGGGCGTGGATGCCAAATTTTGGTAAGTTTCGGATGCGGTGGTGCGTGGTGGGGTGGGATGTGCGCCCGCCCCACGCCCCACCGCATCCCCCAATAATTGGAACCTGAATCCAATGATCCTGTTCACTGCTAAATCGGAGAGCACATTCATGGAAACCGTATATCTTCCGCTGCAGTTGGCGCCCAAAAGCCTGTATCAGCCCATTCTGCCGAACTGGTCTTTCAACATGTTCAATGTGAACGCGGGTGTTTCCACGAACTCCGCTGTTGAACAAAAGGTACTGCAAAATGTGGGAAGTTATGGAAAACAAATTGGCCACCTGGCTGAAGCGCTTGAGGTCGTAATCGGCCAACTCAAACTTTTTGATGACAAGACTCTCACACAAGACCAGAAGGATGCGATTCGCATTTTTCTTGGCGACGTGTCCACAGTCCGTCAGCTCAAGCCCGCAAATGTCGCACCACTGACGGCAGCAGAACAATGAGAAACCGATGATGACGTGGATCACCATCATCGTTCTTTCTGCAATCGTGGGGTTTTTGTGCTCGTCCTTCCTTGGCGGAGCCACCGCGTGGATTGCCTCGGCCCTGCTTCCTTGGCTGGGCGTGCTGGCCTGGGTGCTCTATCACGCCTACATCGTCCCCTATCAGGGCGGCGGTGCAAGCATGTGGCCCATTGCCCAATTATTCGCGGGCACCGTTGCGGCGGTTGTGGGGTTGGCAGCCCATGCCATTTTTCAGCGCAAAAGGCGGGTGGAGAGAACTTCTTGAAAAATGCCCGTCAGGCAAGCTACTGCGGACGGGATTCTTGTTTTGCGCCGAGTGCAAGCGAAGGTCTTTGTGGTATTTGAATCCCTGCCTGCCACCTCACCGCCAACTGCTAATTTGACTTCGCCAAACCGCCTTCGACCAAAATATTCTGGCCGGTAATATAGCCACCGCCTGGCGACAGCAAAAAAGCCACCGTGGTGGCAATTTCCTCGACGCGCCCGGCGCGCGCCATCGGAATCATTGCACGCACGGCGTCTCCGATCGGAAAGCTGTCGATGAAACCAGGCAAAACATTGTTCATTCGGATATTTGCCGCCGCATACCGGGTGGCATACATCTTGGTGAAATTCGACAAGGCAGCACGAATCGCCGACGATAAGGGATAGGCCGGCGTTGGTTCATGCGCGCCATACGTGGAGATATTCACCATTGCGCCTTGTCCCTGGCGCTCGAAAATCGGAGTCACCAGCCGCGCCATGCGCACCACGTTCAGCAGCAGAAGATCCAGCGCCGCATGCCAATCGGCATCGCTCAGAGCCAGCAGATCGCCGGATGCGGCATGGCCGGTGTTGTTGACTACCGCATCCACCCGACCGTATTCGTTCATTGCCAGCGCTACCAGCTTCTCCAAATCAGCCGGATCGGTGACCGAGCCCTGCAGACCGACACCCCCGAGTTGCTTTGCCAGCGCCGTTGCACCGGCAGAACGCGACATCAAGACCAGGCGGTAGCCCTGCGCAGCCAACGCGCGAGCGCAGGCAGCACCCATGCCCTGCGAAGCAGCGGTAACAATGGCGACTTTCGTTGGTTCACTCATCGGTTTCTCCTTAAAAAAAGGCCGTGTTCTTCCGTGTCATCAACAGATTAGATCGCGGCTTCGCGCGATCCATCCTTACTCGTTGGGCGACATTTGGTAAGAACGCTCTATGCGAGCAACCTCTACAGAGTACGACTCGTACCATTCACTCTGCCCCAACTTCTGCGCTTCTCGATGCTCTGGATGCACACGCCACGCCTGAACGTGCTGCTCATCTGGCCAATACGAAAGAGCGACCTCTTCATGTCCTTTCGTGAGCGCGTGAAAAGCGAGGCAGCCGAATTCTTGCAACGCCAGCTCTCGCATTCGGGATGCGGTTTTCAAATAGCGCTCATCGATTTTCTTGATTCGAGCTCGGAATATCACGACAAGCACTGCTTCGCTTCTTTGCTAGGAGCCCAACGTTTGAGCTGAGGGGCGCGCGCCGGCATGGCGCTTGGCCCGCGAGGCGGATGATGGACCACACCGCCTCGCGGGCCAAGTGCCATGCCGGAGCGCGTCCACT
>NZ_JARGEL010000002.1 GCF_029211265.1 Extensimonas soli
GGGTTACAGCGGCGGCAAGACGCAGGTCTATACCTTCTGCCGCCAGTGGAAACAGGAACAAAGCCAGGCTCCCAAGGGCGTAGGCTTCGTCCCTCTGCATTTCGAGCTGGGCGAAGCCTTCCAGTTTGACTGGAGCACCGAATACTTAGCCATCGGCGGATTGCGCCGCCGGCTCGAAGTCGCCCACGTCAAGCTCGCGGCCAGCCGCGCTTACGTGCTGGTGGCCTACTACAGCCAGGCGCACGAAATGCTCTTTGACGCCCACACACGGGCCTTTGCCGCATTTGGCGGGGTGCCCCGGCGTGGCATCTATGACAACATGAAGACGGCGGTGGACAAGGTGGGCAAAGGCAAGGCGCGCAGCGTCAACGCCCGCTTTGAGGCCATGACCGGCCACTACCTGTTCGAGGCCGACTTCTGCAACGTGGCCTCCGGCTGGGAGAAGGGGCAGGTCGAGAAGAATGTGCAGGACCGGCGCCGCCACATCTGGCGTGAGGCCAGTGAGAAACGCTGGGCCAGCCTGGCCGAACTCAATGCCTGGCTGCTCCAGACCTGCGTGGACAGCTGGCAGGAGCTGCCCCATCCCGAATGGAGTGAACTCACGCTGGCCGATGTCTGGCAGGACGAGCGCACCCGGCTCATGGCCTTGCCCAGACCCTTTGATGGCTATGTGGAGCACCCCACACGGGTCACGAGCACCGCACTGATCCATTTCCAGCGTAACCGCTACAGCGTGCCGTGCGAATGGGTCAACGCCGTGGTCAGCCTGCGTGTCTATGCTGACACGCTGCGTCTGGTCGGCCCCCAGGGGGAGGTGGTGGATCTGTCACGCAGTTTCGAGCGTGACCAGACCTTCTACGACTGGCAGCATTACATCAGCCTGCTCGAACGCAAGCCCGGTGCCTTGCGCAACGGTGCGCCCTTCAAGACCATGCCCGAGCCCTTGCAGGAGTTGCAGCGTCAGTTGCTCAAGCACCCTGGTGGCGACCGTGTCATGGCGCAGGTCCTGAGTGCGGTGCCGTTGCATGGGGTCGAAGCCGTGGTGGTGGCCGTGGAGCTGGCACTGCAAGCAGGTCGGGTCAGTGGCGAACATGTGCTCAACACGCTGTCGCGCCTGAAGGAGCCCCGGAGCCCGGTGGCGGTGGTGGA
>NZ_JARGEL010000020.1 GCF_029211265.1 Extensimonas soli
GTTGCGCAGAGGTGGGGGCACGGGCGCGGCGCAGGCGCGGCTTGCGCCGCGGGGGCTCGACGTTCGCGTCGTACACGCCGTCGAGCCACAGCATGTGGAAGTGAATGTTTAGATTCAGCGCGCTGCCGAAGCGCTGGATCAGCGTCACCGCGCCGCATTGCGCGCTGGCGCGGTCGACGCCAGCTTGATCGGCTAACCAGCTGGCGATCACACGATGCACGATACCCAGCACCGGCCCGATGGCGTCGGGTTTGCTGGCGAACAGGAAGCGCAAGGGGTACGGAAAGCTCAGCACCCATTGCCGCACCGGCCGCGGGCCGAACACCTCGTCCACCAGATGCCGCGCCGACTCGGCCATGCGCCGTGCGCCGCAGCTCGGGCACAGCCCGCGCTTCTTGAGCGTGCGCTCGGGACGGTGAGGCGCATAGCGAGCCGTGGGCAGATGCGCTGCCGGCGACGTTGCGTGCGCCACGGCATCCTGCAGCTGCGACACGGTCGCGGCGAAGCGCGGCACGAAACACTCCGGTGCAGGGAATGGCTGCTCAGGCTTGCGCCCGCCCCGGCNTGTGTCAGCCGCGCGCACTTCGCGCGCCTGTTCCGCATCAGTACCGGCACCAGCCCGATGGCCTACCTGCTGCGCCTGCGCATCGAGCACGCCAAGCAACTGCTGTTGCAGGGCAACCATCACGTCTCCGACATCGCGGCGAGCCTGGGCTTTTGCGACCAGAGCCATTTCTCGCGCGTGTTCCGGCGCATGACCGGCTTCACGCCGCGCGAGTACGGGCGCGTGCATGGTTGATGGAAACTTGGAATCACCCCTTCCAAGATCTTGATCTCATTTCACGGATCAACGCGGATCAGGCGAAAGCATTTGCCACGAAGGAACACGGACAAATGCGGTGAGTCCGAACCGGGTAGCCTGCAATGAGCGCAGCGAATTGCGGGACTGAAAACTTCCACCAACGCAGATCCCGCAATTCGCTGCGCTCATTGCAGGCTACAGAGCTTGATCCATCTGGCTCAGTTGCCCTTTAACGCCTTCAGCACCGCCTCGGGCCGGATCGGTATGTGCCGCAGCCGCGCGCCGACCGCGGCGAAGATCGCATTGGCTATCGCCGGCCCGACAACCGTGGTGCCGGGCTCGCCGAGGCCGACCGGGGCTTCGGTGCTCTTGATGAACTCGATGTCCATCTCCGGTACGTCGCGGATGCGCAGCGGCGTGTAAGTGTTGAGGTTGGTGTCGCGCACCTCGCCGTTGTGGAACTCGGTGCCTTCGTGCAGCGCCATGCTCGCGCCCCACAGCGCCGCGCCCTCGGTCTGCGCCAGTGCGCCGTCGGGATGGACGATGGTGCCGGCGTCGATCACCAGCGTGAGTTTTTCCACCTTCACCACGCCGGTTGAGCGATCCACTTTCACCCGCGCGACGCAGGCGCCCCAGGTCGGCATGTCGCGCTCCTGGCCGAAGCTGGTCGCGATGCCGAGGCCGCTGTCCTTCGGCAGGCTGCCGCCCCACCCTGCCTTCTCGGCGGCGCGCCTGAGCACCTGCGCCTGCCGCGCGGCGCCGCCGACCGCACTCGGCGCGCCGCCGGCGTTCTTGCCCTGCGCGTCGAGCAGGCTCAAGCGAAACGCCAGCGGATCGACGCCGATGGAATGCGCGGCCTCGTCGAGGAAGCTTTCCAGTGCCCAGTTGGTCCAGCCCGGCCCGACCGAGCGCAGCCAGCCCGGACGGAAGGTCTGGTTCGCAAGGTCGTTGCAGATCGCGCGCACGCGATGCGCGCCGACCGTGTACCAGTGATCGGCACCGGCGATCGAGAACGGATCGTAAGGCTGGTCGTTCTTGCCCTTGGGCATGAAGAACGGCGCCATCGCCAGCGTCGGCCAGCCGGCGGCGGCGTGGTGTTCCATCGCCGTCACCTTGTTGTCTGCGCCGAAGGCGATGCGCAGGCGCTGCACCGAGGGCGAGCGCGGCGAGTCGAAGCGGATATCGTCGGCGCGCGTGAACACCAGCTTCACCGGCTTGCCCAGCGCCTGCGAGGCCAGCGCCGCCGGCACCGCGTAATCGCCGTTGAGCCTGCGGCCGAAGCCGCCGCCGAGCAGGTAGGTGCGCATCACCACCTTGCTCTCCGGCACTTTCAGCGCCGCGGCCAGGGTCGGCAGGATCAGCGACTGCCACTGGTTGCCGGTGTGGATTTCCCAGATGCCGTCCTTCTCGAACGCCAGCGCGTTGACCGGCTCCAGCTGGAAGTGCAGCACGGTCGCAGTCGTATAGTCCTGCTGCAGCGTCGATTTCGCCGCCGCGAACGCCGCCTCGACGCCTTCGTCGGCGACCACCAGCGAGCCGCCTTCGGCACTGTCGATCAGCTTCGTCGCGTGCGCCTGCAGCACCTGCTCCGACACCGTCGCCGCCTCGCCCGTGGACCAGCTGACCTTGACCAGCTCGGCCGCGCGGTTCGCCGAATGAAAGCTGTCCGCATAGACCACGACCCAGCCCGGCACGGTGCCGGAAGGATCGTCCAGCGCGACGCTCTTGATGTAGCCCTTGACCGGTTTCGCCGCGGTGTCGTCGATCGCGGTGACGGTGCAGCCGTAGCGCGTCGGCGGCAGCTTCGGCCGCGCATAGACCATGCCGGCGACTTCGGCGTCGATGCCGTAGCGCGCCGCGCCGGTGGTCTTGTCGGGTATGTCGATCGCCTTCGCCGGCTCGCCGATCAGGCGCCGTTCCACCGCCGGCTTCAGCGGCATCGCCTTCAGCTGCTCGGCGGTGTAGACACGGGAGAGATCGCCGCGCCGCACGATCTCGGCGTAACCGATCGACCTGCCGCCGCCGCTGACGACGCTGTTGCGCGCGGTGCACGAAGCGACCGGTACGCGCAGCAGCTTGGCGCCTTCCTCGATCAGCGCGATGCGGCCGGCGGCGCCGGCCTGGCTCAGATAGCCGAAGCTCTGCCACACCGACCAGCTGCCGCCGGTCACCATCAGGCCCCACTTGGGATCGGTGTCGACGTAGTTGAGACGCACCGAGGCCCAGTCGGCTTCCAGCTCGTCGGCGACGATGCGCGCGAGTGCGGTGCCGACGTGCTGGCCCATTTCGGCACGGATGATGTTGACGCCGACGATGCCGTCGCGGTCGATGTCGAACCAGATCGTCGGCTCGAAGGCGCGCGCAGCGACCGCCGCCGCGGGATCGGCGACGACCAGGCCCGGCCGCAGGAAGGCCAGCGTGAAGCCGGCACCGGCGGCGCCGATGAGAAAGCCGCGGCGCGTGATCGTGCCCGGCTGTGCCGCGTCTGCATGTTTGGCGAACGTGCTCATGAGGCCGCTCCGCGCATTTCCTGCGCCGCGATTCGGATCGCCTTGCGGATGCGCGCATACGCCATGCAGCGGCAGAGGTTGCCGCTCATCACCGCGTCGATGTCGGCATCGCTGGGATCGGGATAGTCCTTGAGCAAGGTCGCCGCCTGCATGATCTGGCCCGACTGACAGTAGCCGCACTGCGGCGTCTGCGTTTCCACCCAGGCTTTCTGCAGCGGATGCTGGCCGGCCGGATCGAGCCCTTCGATCGTCGTGATCGAGGCGCCAGCGACCGCCGCCAGTGGCGTGATGCAGGAACGCGCGGCGCGGCCATTGATGTGCACGGTGCAGGCGCCGCACATGCCGATGCCGCAGCCGAACTTGGTGCCCTTGTAACCGATGACGTCGCGGATCACCCACAGCAGCGGCATGTCCTGCTCTGCGTCGACCGACAGCGGCTGGCCATTGATGTTGAACGAGGTACTCACTGTTCCGCTCCGGCAGGCTGCGTTCTGAGTTTCGCCACCGTCGACGGCAGCGCGTTCCACGCCGGCTGGTCGCTGCGGCTGCGGCGCAGGTAGGCGGCAAGATTGGCGATGTCGGCATCGCTGAGCGAGGCTGCGAAGCCCGGCATGTAGAGACCGGGCAGGCCTTCGCCGTCGCCGATGCCGTGCAGCACGATGTGGATGAAGTTGGACGGGTCCGGCCCGGTGACGGTGCTGCTCAGCGCCAGCTCCGGCCGCGGCGCCAGCGGCTGCGCGCCACCGTTGTAGTGGCAGGACGCGCAGGCGGCGCGATACAGCGCGGCGCCGGCATCGATCTCCTCGCTGGCATCGGCGCGGCTGCGCGCCATCGCCTGCGTCAGCGCCTCGGCAGACGCCGCAGTCCTGGCAGCGGAGCCGTTGAGATCGGCGAAGTACAGCGCGACCGCGCGCACGTCCTCGTCCGGCAGCTTCGCCAGGCCCGCATGCACCACGTCCGACATCGTGCCGGCGGCGACGCCGTGCAGCGTCGAGCCGCCGGTACGCAGGTAGGCGTAGAGATCATCCTGCGTCCACGGCATCGGCGAGGTGCTCGCCGCATTCAACGCGGGCGCCCACCAGGCCTTGATCGAAGCGCCGGCATAGGCGAGATGCCGTTTCTCCGCGCCCAGACTGTTGCGCGGCGTGTGGCAGGCGCCGCAGTGGCCGAGTCCTTCGGCGAGATAGGCGCCGCGGTTCCACTCCTCGCCCTTGTCCGCCCTCGCCTCGTACACGCCCTTGTGCAGGTCGAAGAACAGCAGCTTCCAGCCGGCCTGCAGCAGGCGGATGTTCAGCGGGAACGGAATCGTGTTGGCCGGCGCCTCGGCGCTGACCGCGGCGCGCGTCATGAAGTAGGCGTAGAGCGCGTCAAGATCCTCGTCGCGAACCTTGGTGAAGTGGTCGTAGGGAAACGCCGGCAGCAGGTGAGAGCCATCGCGCGCCACGCCCTCGCGCATCGCGCGCACGAAAGCCTCGCGCGACCAGCGCCCGATGCCGGTGTCGGCATCGGGCGTGATGTTGGTGCTGTAGACGGTGCCGAAGCCGGTTTCCATCGCCAGGCCGCCGGCATAGGCGGCACCGCCCGGCGCGGTGTGGCAGCTGGCGCAGTTGCCGGCACCGGCGAGCTGCTCGCCCCTCGCAACCAGCGCTGCGGCGAAACCCGCCGCTGGCGGTGGATCGACCGGCGCAATCGCAGGCTTCCACGCCAGCGCGAAGAATCCGACGGCGCCGATGACGATCAGCGCGATCAGGACAAGCAATATACGTTTGGCCAAATCAGATCTCCCGATTTGTGCGAGCGGGCTGGCGGTCCCGTGACCGGCTGGCGACTCGACGCCCGGACTTTACTCTTGCGGGCGGCGCGAATCCACGAACGATTTCAGTAACGCAGTTTCGCCGCGGTTTCAGCCATCACGCGGCCTTGAGAATGAATATACGTGTTCGTACCCGGCGCCATGATCATAGCGAAACAAAAAAAGCACGCTGATACCAACGGCGGCACGCAAATGCAATTTTTTGCCATGCGGACTGCGCAAGATCCGGCCACGAGCGTCAACCCGCAGCCAGCCAGAGATCCCATGAAGAAACTCACGGGTATAGGAAGTTCAACCGCCCTTTTTGGCGAGTCTGGCGGGTAGGAAGCGGCCACGCAAGCGCCGCTTTGGGCACAGATCGGGCACAGATCGGGGGTTCATGC
>NZ_JARGEL010000021.1 GCF_029211265.1 Extensimonas soli
GCCGAAGATGTAGACTTATCCACAATCCAGACAGCCATTTGACCGTCAATTCAGTGGCTCAATTTTGGTTCGGAAGCCGGCTCACTTTGTTTCTGGAATCAACACCTCGATGTAAGCGCCTCCCCATCGATATGAAACTGCTCTTGAACGGGCAGGATGGGACAGGGCACTGACGTCCTCATGGCCCACCGGCCTTGCGCATGGCTGTGTGTTCACCTTGGCCACTCGGCCCGCCATGCACCAAGATGACGCAAAAGGCCGTGCCCCGCCACGATGCAGCGCGACGGGGTGAGCGTCATTCAGACTCTCGATCGATGCACGCGAAGCAGTGCACGGCAACCCTCGGGCGCCGCAGCCATGCCCTGCGCCAGCCGACGGCGCGCGGAGCTGGCACGTGCTTTGCGTGGGCGCAGGTGCAAGCCGATTCTGGCTTCGCACCTCTGATCCACCCCATTTTCTGGAGTCTGCACCCATGAAGCGTCGTTCCACTCTCCATGCCCTGGCCCTGGCCTCGGTCCTTGCAAGCGGTTTCGCCACTCCTGCGCTGGCCCAGTCCGGCGGCACGATCAAGGTCGGCGTGTTGCACAGCCTCTCGGGCACCATGGCGATTTCGGAAACCGTGCTCAAGGACACGGTGCTCATGGCCATAGACGACATCAACGCCAAGGGCGGCGTGCTCGGCAAAAAGCTCGAGCCGGTGGTGGTCGATCCGGCTTCCAACTGGCCGCTGTTTGCCGAAAAGGCCAAGCAGTTGCTCACGCAGGACAAAGTGGCCGTGGTGTTTGGCTGCTGGACTTCGGTGAGCCGCAAGTCGGTGCTGCCCGTGTTCGAGGAAAACAACGGCCTGCTGTTCTACCCTGTGCAGTACGAGGGCGAGGAGCTGTCCAAAAACGTGTTCTACACCGGCGCCGCGCCCAACCAGCAGGCCATTCCGGCGGTGGAGTATTTGATGAGCAAGGAGGGCGGTGGGGCCAAGCGCTTTGTGCTGCTGGGCACGGACTACGTCTATCCGCGCACCACGAACAAAATCCTGCGCGCCTTCCTCAAGACCAAGGGCGTGAAGGATGCCGACATCATGGAAACCTATACACCCTTTGGCCACAGCGACTACCAGACCATCGTGGCCGACATCAAGAAGTTCAGCCAGGGTGGCAAGACGGCGGTGGTCTCGACCATCAACGGCGACTCGAACGTGCCGTTCTACAAGGAGCTGGGCAACGCGGGTCTGAAGGCCAAGGACGTGCCGGTGGTGGCCTTCAGCGTGGGTGAGGAAGAGCTGCGCGGCGTGGATGCCAAGCCGCTCGTCGGGCACCTGGCGGCGTGGAACTACTTCATGAGCGTGAAGAACCCGACCAATGCGGCCTTCATCAAGCAGTGGAGCGCATACGCCAAGGCCAAGAGCATTCCCGGCCACAAGGACAAACCGCTGACCAACGACCCGATGGAGGCCACCTGGATCGGCATCCACATGTGGAAGCAGGCCGTGGAAAAGGCCAAGAGCACCGATGTCGACAAGGTCATTGCCGCGATGGCCGGGCAGACCTTCCAGGCGCCCGACGGCTTCCTTGTGAAGATGGATGAGAAGAACCACCACCTGCACAAGCCGGTGATGGTGGGCGAGATCCGCGCCGACGGCCAGTTCAACGTGGTCTGGAAGACCAAGGGCCCGATCAAGGCCCAGCCCTGGAGCCCTTACATCGAGGGCAACGACAAGAAAAAGGACGAGCCTGACGGCAAGACCAAAACCGGCAGCTGAGCGATGGCTGGCGCAGGCCGGCGCCGCACACGCTGCGACTCTGCGCGTGGCGCGCGGTGGCCCGCGGCGCCGCACCAATGCTTTTGAAACAATAGCTGCTAGCGCAGTCTCCATCTGCGCAAACGGCCAATTTTGCTGAAAATTGTATGTCCATCCTGCCCGACTTCGTTCGCCGCTGGCGTGGCGCCCGCCTGGCCTGCGCCGTGCTGCTGAGCCTGCTGGGCGCCGTGCCGGCCTGGGCGCTCACGGCCACGCAGGCGCTGCAGATGGCCACGGGCGACACCGAAGCGCGCATCGCGGCGATCAATGCGGCCCTGCCCGACGCCGACGAGCGCACCCGCGCCTTCCTCGACGCGCTGGCCAACGACGCCGTCAAGGCCACGGAGCATGCCGCCTACGTGATGGACGGGGACGGCGCGCAGGCGCACGACCCCGTCACCGGCGCGCCCGTGGCGCTGCCCGTCGACGCAGAGGACGTGATCAACAACAACGCGCTGCGCGCCGTGCTCGACACCGCGCGCGCGGCCCTGCAATTGCGCAGCAGCGACGAGGCCGCGCGCGCCGCGGCGGCCGACGCACTCATGAAAGACCCAGCCGAGGCGCGCCTGCCGCTGATCGAGCAAGCCCTGGCGCAAGAGCAGAGCAGCCGCGTGCGTGCCCGACTGGAGCTGGCGCGTGCCACCACCTTGCTCGCAAGCCCGGACGCGGCGCACCGCCTGCAGGCCGCGCAACTGCTGCAGCAGGCGCGCGACCCCGACATCAAGCTGCTGCTCAATGAACAACTCGGGCGCGAGGACGACCCCAAGGTCAAGGCCGCCATCGCCGCCGCCATCGCCCACATCGACGCGGGCCTGGCCTGGGGCGAGCGCCTGGGCGTGCTGTTCACCGGGCTCAGCCTGGGCTCCATCCTGCTGCTCGCGGCGCTCGGGCTGGCCATCACCTACGGGTTGATGGGCGTGATCAACATGGCGCACGGCGAGCTCATCATGGTGGGCGCCTACGCCACCTACGTGGTGCAGGCGTTGTTTCAGCGCTACCTGCCCGCGGGCGCCTTTGACTGGTATCTGGTGGCCGCCGTACCCATCGCGTTTGGCGCGGCGGCGCTCGTGGGCGCGGTGCTCGAACGCGGCGTGATCCGCTTTTTGTACGGCCGCCCGCTCGAAACCTTGCTCGCCACCTGGGGCATCAGCCTGATGCTGATCCAGGCCGTGCGCTCGCTTTTCGGCGCGCAGAACGTGGGCGTGGAAAACCCCGCGTGGATGAGCGGCGGCTGGCAGGCGCTGCCCAACCTGATGCTGCCCTACAACCGGCTGGTCATCATCGCGTTTGCGGCGGCGGTGCTCGCGGGCGTGGCCTTTTTGATCGCCCGCACGCGGCTCGGGCTGTTCGTGCGCGGCGTGACGCAAAACCGCGCCATGGCCGCCTGCATGGGCGTGAACACCGCGCGCACAGACACCTACGCCTTCGCGCTCGGCTCGGGCATCGCCGGGCTGGCGGGCTGCGCGCTCAGCCAGGTGGGCAACGTGGGGCCTGACCTGGGGCAGAGCTACATCGTCGATTCGTTCATGGTGGTGGTGCTGGGCGGCGTGGGGCAGCTGGCGGGCACGGTGGTGGCTGCGCTGGGCCTGGGGCTGGCGAACAAGCTGCTCGAAGGCTGGGCCGGCGCGGTGCTGGCCAAGATCGCCGTGCTGGTGTTCATCATCGTCTTCATCCAGAAACGCCCGCAAGGCCTGTTTGCCCTGAAAGGACGCGAGGCATGACGCGCGACGCCAGCTCTTTGCCAGCCGCTGCGTCGGCCAATCCCGCCGCGCCCCCCGCACGTCCGCCGGCCCGCCCAGCCACGACGCCCGTCACCCTGCCGGCGCGCGCGCCGCTGCTCTCGCGCGCGGGCTGGGCGGCGTTTTTTGCGGCGCTCATCCTCGTGTGCGCCGTGGCGCCAGTGCTCAATCTGCTCGTGCCCGCGGATAGCGTCTGGCACCTGTCGGACTACCTGCTCGGGCTTTTGGGCAAGATCATGTGCTACGCCATCTGCGCGCTGGCCATGGACCTGATCTGGGGCTACACCGGCATCCTGAGCCTGGGGCACGGCCTCTTTTTTGCGCTCGGCGGCTACGTGATGGGCATGTACCTGATGCGCCAGATCGGCCGCGACGGCAACTACCACAGCGACCTGCCCGACTTCATGGTCTTCCTCGACTGGAAGACGCTGCCCTGGCACTGGGCGCTGTCGGACAGCTTCATTGCCACGCTGGTGCTGGTAGTGGCGGTGCCGGGGCTGCTCGCGCTGGTGTTCGGCTGGTTTGCGTTCCGCTCGCGCATCAAGGGTGTGTATTTCTCCATCATCACGCAGGCCATGACCTACGCGGCCATGCTGCTTTTCTTCCGCAACGAAACCGGCTTTGGCGGCAACAACGGCTTTACCGACTTCAAGCGCATTCTGGGCCTGCCGCTGGCCACGCCGCAGATGCGCATGGCGCTGTTCGTGCTCACGGGGCTCGCGCTGCTGGGCTTTTACCTGCTGGCGCGCGCGCTGGTGCGCAGCAAGTACGGGCGCGTGCTGCAAGCCCTGCGCGACGCCGAAAGCCGCGTCATGTTCTGCGGCTACGCGCCGCTGCCCTACAAGCTCAGCGTGTGGGTGCTCAGCGCCATGATGTGCGGCGTGGCCGGCGCGCTGTACGTGCCGCAGGTGGGCATCATCAACCCCGGCGAGATGAGCCCTGCGAGCTCGATCGAGATCGCCGTCTGGACGGCCGTGGGCGGACGCGCCACGCTCGTGGGCCCCATCGTGGGCGCGTTTCTGGTCAACGGTGCCAAGAGCTGGCTCACCGTCACCGCGCCTGAAGTCTGGCTGTATTTTCTGGGTGCGCTCTTCATTGCCGTGACCTTGTTCCTGCCGCAGGGCGTGCTGGGCCTGCTGCGCGCGCCGGGCCCGGCCCTGCGGCGCATCGCCTTCTGGAGGGCCAGGCCATGACGCCAGACCTCTTGGACGAAGGCGCGGCGCGCCTGCAAGCGCACCAGCGTGCCAGCGCGCAGGGCAAGACCGCATCGGGCGGGCGCAGCGCCAGCTACGGGCGGCCGGCGCAGGCTGGCGAGGTGGACGTGACGCACGGGCGCATCTTGTACCTCGAAGACGTGTGCGTGAGCTTCGACGGCTTTCAGGCCATCAAGCACCTGAACCTGGACATCGCCCCCGGCGAGTTGCGCTGCATCATCGGCCCCAACGGCGCGGGCAAGACGACGATGATGGACATCATCACCGGCAAGACCCGCCCCGACAGCGGCAGCGTGTTTTTCGGCAGCACCATCGACCTGCTGCGCCACACCGAGCCCGAGATCGCCGCTCTGGGCATAGGCCGCAAGTTCCAAAAGCCCACGGTGTTCGAGGAACTCAGCGTGTTCGAAAACCTCGAGCTCGCGCTCAAGACCGACAAGCGCGTGCCCGCGTCGCTGCGCTTTCGGCTCGACGCGGCGCAGGCCGACCGGCTCGCCGAAGTGCTGCACACCATCCAGCTGGCCGAGCAATGCACGCGCCAGGCGGGCCTGTTGAGCCACGGGCAAAAGCAGTGGCTCGAAATCGGCATGCTGCTCGTGCAAGAGCCGCGGCTGCTGCTGCTCGACGAGCCCGTGGCCGGCATGACAGACGAGGAAACCGCGCGCACCGCCGAGCTGTTTTTGTCGCTGCGCGGCAAACACTCGCTGATGGTGGTGGAGCACGACATGCACTTCATCCGCGCCATTGCAGGCACGCACGGCATCGTCACCGTGCTGGCCGAAGGCAGCGTGCTGGCGCAAGGCACGCTCGACGCCGTGCAGGCCGACGAGCGCGTGATCGAGGTCTATCTGGGGCGCTGAGCGCCGTGCGACGCACCCAGGGCAGGGCGCCGAATGCAATCATCGTGATAGCTGCCAGCGCTTGATATATCTGCGCAAAAGCCACTTTTCATCCATAAAGCCATGCTCGAAGTCCAGCACCTCCACCAGTATTACGGCGGCTCGCACATCCTGCGCGACGTGAGCCTGAGCGTCGCCCCCGGCCAGGTCACCGTGCTGCTGGGGCGCAACGGCGTGGGCAAGACCACGCTGCTCAAGAGCCTCATGGGTCTGGTGGCTATCAAAACCGGCAGCATCCACTTCGCCGGTCAGCCCATCCACCAGGCCACGCCCTACCAGCGCGCCCGCGCCGGCATAGGCTACGTGCCGCAGGGCCGCGAGATTTTTGCGCGCCTGACGGTGGAGGAAAACCTGCGCATGGGGCTGGCCTACAAAAGCGCAGCCACGCCCATCCCGCCGCAGCTGTTCGAGCTCTTCCCCGTGCTCAAGGACATGCTGCAGCGGCGCGGTGGCGACCTCTCGGGTGGCCAGCAGCAGCAACTGGCCATCGCCCGCGCCCTCGCCCCCGGCCCGCGCCTGCTGATCCTCGACGAGCCGACCGAGGGCATCCAGCCCTCCATCATCAAAGACATAGGCCGCGTCATCCGCACCCTGGCCGCGCACGGTCTCGACGGCCAGCCCATGGGCATTTTGCTGTGCGAGCAGTATTACGACTTCGCCGAATCGCTGGCCGACCACTACCTCGTGATGGAACGCGGCGAAATCATCGCGCGCGGGTTGGGAGGGGAAATGCGGGAGAAGGGGGTTCGGGGGTTGGTGGCGATTTGATTTGCTGGCGGGAGATTTTGGACTTGGTGGGTTTTGAAATTGCGGGGCGTGAGCTCAATGTTGTGGAAGGTGGGCTGCTAATCGCTGATTCCGTCGAAGATAATGGGTTGAGGCTTTTGGTGGGAATGGAATCTCAAACATGGAGATCCGATGAGCCTCGGGTGCAATGGCATATTAGACAGCCTTTTCCCAGGTTCCTACCCCGTTAAATCCGTCGCGAGGGAATATCGTGATGGGATGTGTTGCGACATATTTTCTGCCTTCTAAATCCCGGTAATAAATCTTGACTTCGGCACTGGCCCCGTATTGAAGTTGGGGCTTTCCTGCGCCCGACTCACTGGCGCTTCCAAGACCTGCCTTGAGTGTTTCGCCGTTACGGATTATTGGAATCGTGGTTTCTTCCTTGAAGCAGTCATGCAGCAACTTGCGTTCATGTTGGCTGGCGTTTGGATCAATCAATTTTTCTAGTTCACTGGGCTTTATTCTTATGCTTATTCTCACTGCTGGCCTGCTGCCTGTATTTGAGATGCAGAAATTGAAGAGCGCAATACCCGCTCCGATTGAATCCTCTTCAACAAAGGCGCATACGATCGGCCGATTTCCCTCTAGCCAATTGCGTCGTGTTAGCCATATGGAAATTAACGAAATAGCCAAGGCGGCAATGGTTGCGAGTGTTTTGTAGTCGTCTGCGGTCATCTTTGCAGTCTACCTAATGAAAAATCGCATAAATCGGTGAAAACTTGGGCCGGATTCCAATGATTTGCCGCCAAGGCCAACACTCCAAAGGCCGAGCGTAGCGATGGCCCATATGGTATTCCAAGCCCTTCTGCCTGCGCCGAGGAGCACAGCGCCCGGCGGGAGAAAGGCGCGCGATTGTTCGAGCGCAGCGAGTTTCGCGCGACCCCGCCGGGCGCATATCCCGGCATCAGCCACCTGCCCCATCACCTCCCCAAATAATTTGAATCTAACCCAATTTCCCCATGCTCCTACAACGCCCACACCCGTGGCGCAGTCGCCGGTCGTTGCCAGAAATGCGTCCGCCAGGCGGCGCGCAGCGCGCGGGCGAGGGCCATGGCGGGTTCGACCTGGGGCGCGAGCATGCGCGCGAGCAGCAGTTGCGGGTGCGGGCTGGTGGCGCCGGCAGTGAGGGCGAGCGGGTGCGGGGCGATCACCGCACGCGCGGCGTCCAGCGCTGTTTCGCGCTGGGCGGGGGTCAGCGCCGTGCCGCTGGCAAAAAACACGCTTGCGAGGCAGCCGTGCCCAGCCAGGCCCAGCGGGCTGTGCAGCAGGTGCTGGTCGGCCGCGGCGATGGTGCCGCGCTCCAGCCAGACGCCGGGTATTTCGAGATGCTGCAGCAGGCGCCCCGATGCGGCAGGCGGCGCGGCGTCGGTCGGGTCGGGGGCATGGGCAGCGTGGACGGTATTCGCGGATGGTGTGGCCTGTGCGACGTGCGCGGGATCGGGCATCCAGCCCAACGCCGTCACGTCCCAGCCCAGACATTGCGCGCCGGGTTCGAGGGTGAGGCTGAGGTGGTTTTCGGCTTCGCTGGCGCGGTAGCACAGGGTTTCGAGCGGCAGCCATTCGAGGCGTGCGTCGGCTTGCAGCCGCAGTTGCGTGATCTGGCGCGCAGTCGCGCCTGCGCTGCGGTAAAAGCGCGTGGCGCCGGGGGTGGTGAGCAGGGCGTGCGTGCCGCTGGCTGCATCGACGGTGACTTGCAGCGTGTCGCCGCCCACGAGCCCACCCGGCGGGTGCACGAGCACGTTGTGGCAAATGTCTGCACCTTCGGGGTACAGACTTTGCAGGATGCGCAGCGGGCCCTGGTGGGTGTAGCGCGCCACGGTGCGCTGCGCTTGCAGGGTGTAGGCCAGGTGCAGGTGCGCGTGCCAGGTCATGCGGCGTTTACTATGAAATATGGAGCTTCCAACGCTTGATAAATAGGCGCTTGTGGTCGTTTTCGCTTGAATATTTTAGCCGTGAGGTCAAGGGGGTGTCCGGGTCGGATGGGCTTGCGGCGCGTGTCAAGGTAGTTGTCGCCTCATTCATGCAGCCACCGGCTGTCTATCGGAGTCGCCTGAATGCGTCTGGACGATCGAGTCGCGTTCGGGGTTGAGGGTGACTGGGCCGATGGGCGACCAGTTGCGTGTCTTGCCCGACCAGCGAGCCGGATGGGCCTGGCGAGCCCGTGCATACAGTTCATGTCGCGCCGCCAGGATCGCACGATCCTCGCCCGCATGGCGCTGCGCGGGGCTCACGTAGCGGATGCCGCTGTGCCGATGCTCGTGGTTGTACCAATGCACGAAGCCAGCCGCCCAGGCGCGCGCGGCCTCCAGGTCGGCAAAGCCCTTGGCGGGGAACTGCGGGCGGTACTTGGCCGTGCGGAACAAGGACTCGGCATAGGCGTTGTCGTCGCTCACGCGCGGACGCGAGTACGAGGGCTTGACCCCCAGCCAATCGAGCATCGCCAGCACCGTGGTGGCCTTGAGCGTGGAGCCATTGTCGCCATGCAGCACCGGCTTGGCATCCAGCGCGGCAATGCCCTCGGCCAGCGCCGTGCGGCGCACCAGGTGGGCGGCATGCTGCGAATCATCGGTTGCGTGCACCTCCCAGCCCACGATCTTGCGGCTGTACAAGTCCAGGATCAGGTACAGGTGAAACCAGCGCCCCAGCACAGCAGCCGGCAGATAGGTCATGTCCCAGCACCACACCTGGCGCGGTGCGGTGGCGATGTGCGTGGAGGAGGCAATTTCAATGTCTCGGTTCGCCAAATTTCAGAGTGTAAATATTCTCTATGAATAGGCTATTTGTTCCGAATTGGAACAATATTTTAGGGTGGCATAACCAAGTTAAAACTGAAGATCCCCTGATATGTTGTTCCGAATTGGAACAGTGCCTCGGTATAAACCCTAGGCCCCATATCGCAAGACGCAAACTCTCGTTAAACTTAAAGGGTGCTGGCTGTAGAAAGTCGCGCTCGCAGAGGACGTCCGGTTCCACGTCGCATGAAGGATGCAATGCGCTCGGGATTTATGTGTTCTGCGGCAGCTTCGAGCGAAGAGATGGACCTGCTGCCACAGCCATGGTCGGTCATGGTGCAACCTTTCAAAGGAAGGCGCGGGTCTGGAGTTCAGGTTGGCTTCGGCTTTTCGTTCTGAGCATGCTTTCAGTGGATTCTATGGCAGAGCACACAATGGAGGCGGTAGTTTTTTTTCAACTGTAGGAGGTTGTCATGTCAGCAGTAATCAACTCTGTCGGGAGGGACTCTCAAAAAGTCTCAAGCACTGACGATAAGATGTTCAAAGTTGCCCCGGTGGCAATCGTCTGGGGTATTTTGCTTGCCATTTACCTTGGGTTGCGGGTCTACCAGCAAGAGTTCGCATTTAGCGTTGGTCTGGATTCGACTGCGCCCGAATTCGCCACGCACTGGATGGCGTTGCTGAAATTCGAGTTACCTGTGATATTTGGCTCGGGGGCGATAATATGGGCTTACTTGTGGTTTACCCGTGACCGCAACATGGATGCACTGACTCCCAAGGAGGAGTTGCGTCGGTATTTTTCGCTCGTCAGTTGGTTCTTGCTTTATACCTTCGCCTTCCTGTGGATTGCCGGCTTTTTCGGCGAAGGTGATGCCGTCTGGCATCAAACGGTTGTGCGGGATACCTCCTTTACGCCCAGTCACATCGTTGTGTTCTATGCGTGCGTGCCAACCTATATCGTGTTTGGTGTAAGCGCACTGCTGTACGCAACGACGCGTCTGCCCCTTTTTGCCAAAAGGTATTCGGTGCCGTTGATCATGGTCGTTCTGGGGCCGGGCCTGATTTTGCCCAATCTTGGCTTCAATGAATGGGGGCACGCTTTCTGGTTGACTGAAGAAATCTTTAGCCATCCACTGCATTGGGGTTTTCCGATTCTTGGCTGGACAGGTTTTGCTCTGGGCGGAGTTTTGTTGCAAGTGCTGAATCGCATGTACCAATTGTTTAGGCAAATCGATGGGTCGCCCGTAACGGACGCCACGGCTGCCTGAGACTTAGAAAATGGGAGAGTTCCTAAACCAGTTTGAAAAGGAAGAATTGCTTCCAAAATTCCGGTTTAGGACTCTCTGAAACAAGGGGATATATCAAATGAATAGCAACGACCAAGCCATCCTGGCTATCTCGGGGCTCTCACCGCAAACTTTGCGATGGTCACGAACTTTTGACATGTTAATCATCGTGATCGCCGCGTTCTTGGTGTGGGCGGTGAGTCACATCAACTTTCTGTTGCTTGCGGGTGATTGGGACTTTTTTATTGACTGGAAAGATCGGCAGTATTGGGTTCTGATCATGCCGATTTCGACGATCATCACTGCAGCGGCCTTTCAGTCGATATTCTGGAACCTATTTAGGCTTCCCATCGGAGCCACCGCCAGCATGATGCTGTTGCTGATCAGCGTATGGATCGTGCGTTATCACGGCTGGCATACCTGGGCGGGTTTCCCTCTCAGTCTGGTTGTGCCGGCATCGTGCGTGATGGGGGCAATTGTGATGGACACTATCTTGGTCATTACGCGCAGTTGGGTCCTTACAGGGGTCTTTGGAGGGGTGCTGTTTTCGGTGCTCTTTTTTCCCAGCAACTGGACTTATTTGGCGCCTTATTTCCTTCCTGTGGAGCACATGGGTGAGGTGGCTCCAATCGCCGATATTATTGGTTATACATTCCCGCGTACGGCGACGCCCGAATATATTCGCATCATTGAACGTGGAAACCTCAGGACCTTCGAGGATTCGGCAAGCTGGGTATCAGCTGCCTTCGGCGGTTTTCTCTGCATATTTATCTATTGGATTTTTTGGACAGTCGGTGTTGTGGCCTGCAGCACTAAGTCGATTGCAGTGGGTCAGCGCTTTATGATGCTGTTCGGTTTCAAGGGCAATAAAGGCGCGGAGGTGACTCAATGATTTTCCTCCTGAAAAGAATCACGATGCTGCTGATGGCGGTATCGGCCCTGATGGTTGGGCTGATGCCTGGCGTGGCGATGGCGCATGGAGAGCGTGCAACGGAGCCATACATCAGAACGCGTACCGTTCATTGGTATGACGTCAAGTGGTCTACAGAAAAGGTCAACGTGAACGACCAAGTTGTCGTTACGGGGAAATTCAGGCTTTTCGGCGACTGGCCCGAGGCGGTGAGTCTCCCTAATTTGACCTATCTTGGAAACGGAGCGCCGTCAGCAATGCTGGTGCGAGAGGAGACCTACATCAACGGAATTCCTGCGCGCCAATCGCATAAGGATCTGGTGCTTGGTAGGGACTATGACTTCAAAATAGTGTTGCGTGGGCGGGTTCCAGGGAAGTGGCACTTTCACCCAATGCTCAACGTTTCAGGCGCAGGTCCGATCATCGGGCCAGGAGACTGGATTGAGGTCGTGGGCAATCGTGCGGACTTCAAGCAGTCGTTAACGACCATGCATGGCTTGAAAATCGACGATCTCGAGACTTATGGGGTCAAGAACGCACAAATTTGGCAGGCCGGGCACGTGCTGCTGGCGATTGTTTGGTTGCTATGGTGGCTTCGTCGCCCGCTGATAATTCCTCGCTGGAGAGCCAAGGAGCAAGGGCGGGACGATCTGCTTGTCACGCGAACCGATGATCGCATGGCGGTGGTGTTTTTTGTCGTAGTGCTAGCGGTTGTCATTATTGGGTTCACCCAGGTCAAGAAAAACTATCCACAACTCGTTCCGTTGCAGGCGGGTGTGGAAAAGCCGGAGCCACTTCCGGCAGGGCCTCAGTGGGTGACGGTGAAGTACAAACGCGCAGAATACGACGTGCCAGGTCGGAGCATGCGAATCGTGGCTGAGTTTGAAAATCTATCTGACCGGGCAGTGACCATTGGTGAGTTTGATACAGCAAATCTCCGCTTCGTCAACAAGGCTTCTCCAGTCGCTCTGAAGGCGGTGGATCCGAAATATCCCAAAGAATTGTTACCTGCACATGGCTTGGTATTGGACAAGCAGGAGCCGCTGCAGCCAGGCGAGAAAAGAACGGTGGTTCTGAACGCCACAGACGCGGCTTGGGAAGTTGAGCGGCTCGTGAGCTTCCTGACGAACGTCGATAGCCGGACTGGCGGGTTGATCTTCTTCTATGACGAGAAGGGAAATCGCTCGATCAGTGAAGTCTCCGGACCTATCTTGCCTGTCTTCAAAGGAGCCAGGATTTGATCAAGGGGCCTGCGGATGGATGGCGTGCTGAGGGTGCTCCACAGCTGCCGTCAATACGCCATCATCTGCGGAGCCCTTGGTCATTTATTGCATGCCTGATAGCTTTGCTATTACTGAGTGCGTGCGAAGGTCCTCAGACGAAGATTCTTCGCACGCCAATGGTGCATGATTACGGAGAGGATGCCATTGGAGAAAACCGTTGCGAGCGGCGGGTGCCGCCGCAAGGGGAAAAGGAGCAGTTCGGCGGATGGAAGTTTCAAGATGGAGGAAGTCGATATCTCGTCAAGGTCCCTGTCAATTACGAAGAAAGCCGTATGCACCCATTGCTGGTGGTTTTTTCTCCAGCTGGAGCAAGCGCTGAAGACAACGAGCGATTCACGCGTCTGACGCCCGTTGCCACCGAAAAAGGATTCGTGGTAGCTTATATAGCAAGTAGGCCGATGAGCCTTGCTAGCGTAAAAGCTCAAGCAAAAGTGATTGGGACACTGATGGCGGGCTGGTGCATAGATCCGAAACAAGTCTTTTTTGCTGGACATTCGGATGGGGGGACAGTATCAACAATATTGGCTCTGTTGCCTGAGTCGCGTGGAGTCGCAAGCGGAATTGCAGTCAGCGCTGCAGGCGTATTGCCCTTAGATACACAGCCGATGGGCTGCCCCTCAAAGCCGCTGAAGGTGTTGCTAATGCATGCGGAAGACGACACACACTTCCCAGGATATGGTCGCAAAATGGCGCAATGGTGGTCGCAGTGTTTTCGCTGTACTGGTGTAGAGGCAAAGCCGGATGCAAAGGGATGTAGGAATTATATTGGGTGCGAATCAAGCGAGCTGAAGTTTTGCGAAGGGTCTGGTGGACACACAAAATGGCCCGCTATGCAGAGTGAAATGTTGAATTTTTTTCTGTCGAAACAACTGGACAACCCAAGGGGACAATAATGAGGTTTTGGTCAAAAATTGCTCGAACGGCCATCTTTGGCGATGGCACTGTACGTCGAGCTGTGTGGCCTTTTTTAGCGCTGTGCTGCAGCATGGCAGCGCCGATGGCAATGGCGCACGGTGGCCTCAGCATGGATCAGGACAAGTGTGTGCTCAGGGTCGGTCCTTATTTTATGCATTTCGCTGGCTACCAGCCCAGCAGTAGTGGGGCTACGGAGTTTTGTGAGGATATTCCAGCGGCCGGCCAGACGGTAGTGACGATCGACGCGATCGACGACGCGCTACGATCTATGCCGCTACAAGTAAGAATAGTTCGAGACACCGGAGCTCCACCCGCGGAGCCGCCACGCGAGGCAGACACAGTGCTGTATATACCTCCCAAGTTGTATCCAGCAGGCAGCGTGTCGTTTGAATATAAATTCGATGGTCCGGGGAAATTTGTTGGCTATGTACAGGCAGGTGACAATGGTCAGCATGTGTCCAGGTTTCCATTCAGTGTCGGTCGCACACAAAGTGTTTGGAGTAGCATGATGCCATATGTGGGCCTGGGTACGCTGGCGTTACTGTTGTTGGCGTACACAGGAAGGCGGCGGATATCATCCAAGTCGGTCAATTAAGTCCGGCATTGGAGTTATATAAGAATGGTGTGTGATGAGTCATCTGACCGAGAATATCGGGGTTTCTATGTGTGTGCTGGTTTAATTCTGGGCGTGGAATAATTTATTTGGATTTGATATAGATAGGCGCTCGAAATGTTCAAGTTTGTAAAATAGATTGAGAATAACCTAATCATGAATATCAATATGAATCAAAGCATGGCCAGTCGAGCTGGCGTTATTTGTGCAATGGTGTGCGCGACGTTCTTGCCGATAAGTGCTGTCAATGCTGGCATGCATGATCACGCGGGTCATGCCAACGATAAAGCGGTTTCCAAGCCAGTGGAGAAAGGGGATTTCCCGTCCTTGCGATTCCTCTCGCCGAAGTCTAACGACAAAATTGGTCGTGTTATCACCGTTGAGTTCGAGACACCTGCGGACTTGACGAAAATGACAATGGGGGGTGGGGTGGTGGGTGTCCATCTTCATTTGGACTTGGATGGAGCGGTCATGATGCCAACCAGCTCCGAACTGACCCGTACTGCCAAGGACCGTTACCGTTACACCTTCGATCTGCCAGTGAAGCCCGGAACACACGTCGTAAAGATCTATTGGTCTGATAGCATGCATAAGACAATAGAAGAATCAGTTCAGACGGTCCGCTTCACGGTGGTAGAAGGGCAATCTGGAGATAAGCAGTGAGTCGACGCAGCGCGCTCAAGGCAATGCTGGGCGCATCCTGCTTGGTGCTGCTGGCACCATTTGCACGTGCTCATGCGGGACTCGAAAAGTCCGAACCTGCACGACGCGCGACACTGAGCAAGGCGCCTAAGAAAATCCGGCTGTGGTTTAACGAACGTCTCGAGCCTGATTACGCCTCGGTAAAGCTCTACGGAGAAGATGGCGAGAAGCTAATAGAGACGCCTAAGGCCGTGGTCGACGCCATGGATCCCAAGTTGTTAGAGATGGAGTTGCCGCCTCTGCCGCCGGGCCAGTACACAGTGAAGTACCGTGTGCTGTCGGTTGATGGGCACACGGTTGACTACGGTTACGTTTTCACAATAAAGCCCTAGGAGCCTGTCGGACTTTGGGCGTCGAAAGCGAGAATGTGCCCCAGCGAGGCCAGTTTTTTCCGGATTCGCCGCCCCATAGTGGTGCTATGGGGTAAGAAGACGGTAAAAAATGGACCGCTGTGGCACAGTTGCAGCCGTCGATTCAAGTCCGACGGGCGCCTAGACTATTAGCAGGCAGGGTGTTTAGTGCTGGAGTTTTCGATAGCGATACGCTGGATCATGCTGGTCAGCGCTAGTGCACTGCTTGGGGCGCTGACACTGATGCTCCTGTCCGGCAAAGGTGGAGGTGCGGCTGCCGACCAATGGAGGGGCAAGCTTCAAAACATCGGTGCAGTGCTGATCGCAGGGTGGATCGCGTTCTCCTTCGTGGCATTGGGTGTGCAGGCGGCGGCCGTTACCGGTCACACGGAGGCGGCATGGACGTGGCGCGAGTGGCGTCATGTGCTGGAGAACACGCGTTTCGGTGCAATCTGGATGCTCCGGCTGCTGGTCGGGGTGAGCCTTCTGGTTTTGCTGCTGTGGCAACGCAGAAGGCGGATGGTTCGACGGGAAGGCCTGATTGCGGCGTGGGTGTTGGCAGTGATAGTCCAGTGTGCTGCCGCTTGGTCAGGACATGGTGCTGCGCTTGAGCCTGCTGTGATTGGGCTAGGTGCTGTGGCGGCTCACCTATTGTGCGCAGGGATTTGGGCCGGAGCATTGCCTTGGTTGGTGCTGGGCTTCGGTCAGGCCGCACATGCCAACGCTTCCTCTGAGTACAAACAATGGATGCGATCCGTTTTGGTGCGATTTTCAGCGCTGGCCACTGTCGGTGTCTTGGTCATTTTGGCCTCCGGCACCGTGATGACCTATTTGTTGGTCGAGGCGCCCAAAGAATGGCCTGCGCGTGCAGGTGACTGGCTGGCCGGTGCATCGACCGTGCTCGAGAGGGTCGTCGCGCCGTTGCTTTCCACCCGTTTTGGAACCTGGGTTCTGATCAAGATCGGCTTGTTTCTGATCATTTTGTGGCTGGCCTCCGGTGTGCGTTGGCGTGACCTGCCGCGCATTGCATCCGGCAATGCCCAATCGTGGGCGGGAGCACGTCGTAGCGTGTTGCTCGAGGCCTTGGTCGTCGCAGCGTTGCTGTGTGCGGCGGCGATAGCCGCCTCTTCAATACCCGCGGCCCACGACACCATGGTATGGCCGCTGCCGTTCCGAGTATCGATGGCTGCGACTTGGAGCCAGCCGAATGTACCAATGTGGTTCGCGCTGGCGAGTTTCGGCCTCGTGATTGCTTTGGTAATCGGTGCGCGACCCTGGGTACGTCTCCTGACGCGAAAACAGCTCGAAAAGAAAGATGTTTGGAGAGCCATCTTGGGTGCAGGTTCCATGCTGGCGGCGACGGGTACGATGTTATGGCTCCTGGCTGTTCCAGCCTATCCGGAGACCTACTTGAAAAGTGACGTAGCCTATGACGCAGTGTCGATTGCGCGAGGAACGGGCCTATATCCGCGTCATTGCGCGCAGTGTCACGGAGTCGGAGCGCACGGGGACGGACCGCTGGCAACGAAGCTTGCCAAGCGGCCAGCTGATCTGTCGCAGCCGCACACGGCGCTGCATACAGCTGGCGACATCTTCCACTGGATCACGTATGGCATAGCGAATTCCCCGATGCCGGGATTTCGTGGCATTACCACGGACGACGACCGTTGGGACCTTGTCAACTTTCTGCGTCTGTTCTCTTCAGGCCATCAGGCCCGCATTTTGACACCTAGAGTGGTTCAGGGTCAGCCATGGCTCGGAGCGCCAAACTTCGACTATGTCGACGCGCAAAGCATATCGGGCTCGCTCAAGGAGCTGCGTGGTCACGTCGTACTCCTTGTCTTTTACACGCTCCCGACTTCGCAAAAGAGGTTCGCGCAACTGGTCGCGCTGCAAGCGCGTATGCGGGAGCGGGGCGTGGAAATAGTCGCTGTACCGCTGCCAGGTTCACAGGCAGCTGATGCAGCTTCTTTGCCGTTCATATTGCCGGTTGATGGTGCTGCAGAAATCGCAAGGGCTTACCTTCTCCTTCGTCGAACCAAGGACGACGCTGGAAGAACAGTGGCCGATGAGGTGCCTGCGCATATGGAGTTTCTCATTGACCGCTTCGGTTACGTGCGGGCCCGCTGGGTGGATGTGCCGAAGTCACAAGAGTGGCGCGACGAGGGTTTTTTGCTGCGGCAGATTGAACTGTTGAACGAGGAGCCACGTCTGATGCCGTCGCCAGACGACCATGTTCATTGATTGGGAAAAACTTGACATGAGATATCTTTCATTGGCCATTGCCGTTGCCGCATATGGGCTTTTCGCCGGTACCTTCGCAGCACTCTTGCTGTTCATGCATGATTATTTTTCGCCGTCGTGGGGTGCTGGCGTCGACGTCTGCAGCCATGACCTACTCAACCACATCGGCGTCGACAGCGCATTGATAGTCTTGTTCGGGTTGCAGCACAGCATCATGGCGCGTCGGTCTTTCAAGCAGCGATGGACCCGTATCGTGCCGCAGCATTTGGAGCGGACCGCTTACGTGATCGCATCGAGTGTCGCATTGATCGTGATGATGGTGTATTGGCACCCAATTCCGATGCTCGTTTGGGAGGCTGGGTCTGTAGTGATGTGGTGGCTGAGTATTGCGGCGGGTGTGATGGGGGTCGTTATTGTCCTGTGGTCAACATTTTTGACAGATCATTTTGAACTCTTCGGCCTTCGCCAGGCTTATCTCCACGACCGAGGCATCGCTTGGACGCCGGTACCTTTCAAGAAGGCAGCGCTTTACAACTTCGTGCGCCATCCGATGATGCTCGGCATGTTGATCCTGCTGTGGGTCACCCCGCGCATGACCCAGGGTCATCTAGTGCTCGCCCTGGGTTTCACGCTGTACGTGCTGATCGGGGTGTATTTTGAGGAGCGGGATCTACGCCGTGAACTCGGGCCCGAGTATGAGAGCTACCGGCGTTCCACACCCATGCTGATTCCTCGGCTGTGGCCGGTTGCCCCAAACGGGGCAAGTTGACGCGAGTCGTCAGCGATGGCTGAAGCAGAATCTCAAGCAAATCGCGCAAGATGGCTCGAGCCATGGGAGGCGGTGGCGACGCATCGGTAGGGATGGGGCACCTGATGCCTTCCAACCCTGGCTAATCTACGAAGAGCCCGCTATTGGTGTCATGACCGTCAGGCTCAGTCCCGTGTTTCGAGCAGGCGCTCGACGGTGGCGCAGAACTCCTGCATGTCGTTGGGTTTGTGGATCAGGGCGCGCGCGCCCTCGGTCAGCGCGGCTTGCTCGATCTCGCTGCTGATGTAGCCCGAGGCCAGCGCCACGGGCAGCTGGGGGTGGATCTGGCGCGCTGCGCGCAGCAAGTCCACACCCGAAAAGCCCGGCATGTTGTAGTCGGTCACGAGCAGATCGTAGGTTTTGGGGTGGGTGTGCAGGGCTTGCAGCGCCGCCTGCGGATCGGTAAAGGTGCTGACTTCGTAGCCGCGTCGGCGCAGCAGGCGTTGCACCACGAAGACCAGCGCCTGGTCGTCGTCGACGTACATCACGTGGTGCGGGCGTGCCGCTGCGCTGTCCTTGGGCGTGGACGCTGGCACAGGCAGAGCGGCCACAGAAGGGGAGGGCGGCGGTGCGGTCTCCTGTGCAGCGCCTTGCGGCGCAACCGGCTCCATGTGGGAGGCGGCGCCATGGGTGGTCGGAAAATACAGCGTGAAGCGGCTGCCCTTGCCAGGGCTGCTTTGCACATCGACCCCGCCACCATGCGTGCGCATGATGCCGTGCACCACGGCGAGCCCCAGGCCCGTGCCCTGGCCCACCGGCTTGGTGGTGAAAAAAGGCTCGAAGATGCGCCCCAGCGTGGCCGCGTCCATGCCGGGGCCATCGTCGCGCACCGTCAAGGCGATGTAGTCGGTGTGGGCGGCGAGGCCCAGGCGTTCGCGCAGGCGCTGCTCGGGCTGTACGCGCAGCGCTTCGACGTGGACGTGGCCGCGACGGCCGCCCAGCGCCTGCACGGCATTGGTGCAGAGGTTGAGCACGGCCTGACCAACCTGCGTGGCGTCGCCGAGCACGGGGGGCAGGTTTTCGGGCACCTGCACGTGCAGGGCGATGCTGGGCGGCAGCGTGACGCGCAGCAGGCGTTCGGTGTCGTGCGCGACTCCGGCAAGCTGCACGGCAGCGCGCTGCGGCGGCTCGTTGCGGCTGAAGGTGAGGATCTGGCGCACCAGATCGCGCGCACGCCGCGCAGCCTTGTCGATTTCGTTCAGGCTCTCGAGCAGGGCGCTGCCCTGCGTTCCAGGCGAGGCCGAGGTGCAATCGGCCTTGGCGAGTTCGACGTTGCCCAGGATTGCGCCCAGAATGTTGTTGAAGTCGTGCGCGATGCCGCCGGCCATGGTGCCCACGGCCTGCATCTTGTGCGACTCGCGCAACTGTGCTTCGAGCTCGTTGCGCTGCGCCTCGGCCTTTTTGCGGCCCGTGAGGTCGCGCGCGAACACGGTGGCAGTCTCGCCCGTGGCATGGCGCTCGAACGAGATGCTCACTTCGACCGCAAGCTCTTTGCCGCCGGCGGTGCGCGCTGTCATCTCGCCGAGCATGGCCTGTGTCGTGAGCTGCGAGAACGCCAGCGCCTGCGCTGCACCGGGCAAGAAGCGCTCGAGCGGGCTGCCCAGCGCGTCGTCGGCGTTGCACTGGAACAGCGCCGCCGCCGTGGGGTTGAATACGGTGATGCGCTGCTCTTGATCGACGCAAAGGATGGCGTCGAGCGCCGAATCGATCACCGCAGCCAGGCGCTTTTCGCTCGCGCGCAGTTGCGCATTACGCTCCTGCAGCGCGCGGCGCTCGGCAAGGAGCGGCCCCTGGTCGATCACGGCGCACAAGAATTGCACCGGCGCCGGGGTGTCTTCATCTTCCTGTGCCGCTTCGATGCGCGCGATGTGCAGGTCGCCCGTGATGGCGGGGTGGCCTTCGATCGTGAACACCACTTCCGTGATCTCGCTGTGTCCCCGTTCGCTGGCCTGCGCGAACCCCTGCCGCACGCGCTCCAGGTCACCCGGGTGCACGAAGGGTTGCAGCATGGTGAGCGGCCGGTCGCGCTCGCTCGGCTGGAACGAGCGGTGCGCCATGGCGTTGGCCTGCACCACGATGTCGTGCGCATCGACCACCATGAGCGCGAGCGGCACGCTCGCAAACAGCGTCTCGAAGCGCTCCGACGCGCGCTCTGCCATCGCCTGGCTGTAGCGCAGCATCGCGTTTTGGCTCTCGAGCTCGGTCTGCGAGGCGCGTAGCTCGGCGATCAGCGCCGCGACGGCGCCGTGCGGCCTATCCGTGCCACGACGTTCCTCCGTGGCAGGAGCCAGCGGGGCCGCGGTCGCCGGCGGGGGCGGACCGGCGGACGAACGATGCGCATCCTCCGCCAGGGCAGCGGCAAAAAGCAGGGAAAGGTCAGGGCGTGTCATGGTGGCAAACCTCGCTGCGTGGCCCGCAGGCCGGCGCGCAGCGCAGGATTGCCAGTGTAAGCCTGCGCTTCAGGCCTCGGCGAGTTCTTCCACCGGCAGGCAGCTGCAAAACAGATGCCGGTCGCCATAAACGTTGTCCACGCGGCCCACGGGCGACCAATATTTGTTCTGGCGCAAACTGGGCACCGGGTAGGCCGCCACTTCGCGCGGGTAGGGATGCGGCCAATCGGTCTGCAGCAGGCTCGCCGCGGTGTGCGGCGCGTTCTTGAGCGGGTTGTCGTCCTGCGGCCAGCGGCCGGCCTCGATGGCGCGGATCTCGTCGCGGATCGCGATCATGGCTTCGATGAAGCGGTCGAGTTCGGCCAGAGGCTCGCTCTCGGTGGGCTCGACCATCAAGGTGCCGGGCACGGGAAAGCTCAGCGTGGGCGCGTGAAAGCCGTAGTCGATCAGGCGTTTGGCCACGTCTTCGGCGACCACACCGCTGCTTTCCTTGAGACCGCGCAAGTCGAGAATGCACTCGTGCGCCACGCGCCCGGGTTCACCGGGGCCGGTGCCCTGGCCTGCGCTGGTGTAGAGCGTGGGGTAGTGTTCGCGCAGGCGCACGCTGATGTAGTTGGCACTGAGGATCGCGGTCTCGGTGGCGCGGCGCAGCCCTTCGGCGCCCATCATGCGGACATACATCCAGCTGATCGGCAGCACGCTCGCATTGCCCAGCGGCGCAGCGCTCACCGCGCCGACGCCGCCAGGGATGCCCGCCGTGGCGTGGCCCGGCAGATAGGGCACGAGGTCGGCCACCACGCACACCGGCCCGACGCCGGGGCCGCCGCCGCCGTGCGGAATGCAAAACGTCTTGTGCAGATTCAGGTGGCTCACGTCGCCGCCGAATGCGCCGGGCGCCGCCACGCCGACGAGCGCGTTCATGTTCGCGCCGTCGATATATACGCGCCCGCCGTGCTGGTGCACGATGTCGCAGAGCTCTTTGACCTGCGTCTCGAACACGCCGTGGGTGCTCGGGTAGGTGATCATCACGCACGCGAGGCGGTCGGCGTACTGTGCGCATTTGGCGCGCAGGTCAGCCATATCGACGTTGCCCTGCACGTCGCAGGCGACCACGACGACCTGCATGCCGGCCATCTGTGCGCTCGCGGGGTTCGTGCCGTGCGCGCTGCTTGGGATCAGGCAGATGGTGCGCTGGCTTTGGCCCTGCGCCGCGTGGTAGGCGCGGATCGCGAGCAGCCCCGCGTATTCGCCCTGACTGCCTGCGTTCGGCTGCAGGCTGATGTCCGCGTAGCCCGTGGCCTGGCAGAGCCAGGCGCGCAATTGCTTGTCAAGCAGCCGATAGCCCTGCAGCTGATCGGTGGGCGCGAACGGATGCACCTGGGCGAATTCGGGCCAGGTGATGGGGATCATCTCGCTCGTCGCGTTGAGCTTCATGGTGCAGCTGCCCAGCGGGATCATGCAGCGGTCGAGCGCCAGATCCTTGTCGGCGAGCTGGCGCAGGTAGCGCAGCATGGCCGTCTCGCTGTGGTGGGTGTTGAACACCGGGTGCGTGAGGAAGGCGCTGCTGCGGCGCAGCGCCTCAGGCAGCAGCGTGGCGACGCCGTTTTCGAACGCATCCCAGCGCGGCAGCGCTTGGCTTGCGCTGGCGAAGTGCTGCGCAAACAGGCGCCAGAGCAGCTCGATGTCGGCGCGCGTGGTGGTCTCGTCGAGCGAGATGCCCACCGCGCTTTTGGCATAAATTCTGAGGTTTGCGCCCGCGGATACTGCATGGGCAGCTATTTTCTCGGTAGCTTCTGCGGTGTCGATCACGAGAGTGTCGAAAGCGCTTTGCGCGCGCAGTGGGGCGCCGAGCTGGCGCAGGCCCTGCGCGAGGATCGCGGTGTAGGCGGCCACGCGCTCGGCGATGCGCGCGAGGCCCGTGGGGCCGTGATAGACCGCGTACATGCTCGCGATCACGGCGGGCAGCACCTGTGCGGTGCAGATGTTGGAGGTGGCTTTTTCACGCCGGATATGCTGCTCGCGCGTTTGCAGCGCAAGGCGGTAGGCCGGGTTGCCGTGCGCGTCCACGCTCACGCCCACCAGGCGCCCGGGCAGCGAGCGCTTGAGCTCGTCGCGGCAGGCCATGTACGCCGCGTGCGGGCCGCCGGCGCCCATGGGCATGCCAAAGCGCTGCGTGCTGCCGACGACGATGTCCGCGCCCCATTCGCCGGGCGGCGCGAGCAGCGTGAGCGCGAGCAGGTCTGCCGCCACGACGCACAGCGCCTGCCTGGCGTGCACGAGCGCCACGTCGGCGCGCAGGTCGTCGATGCGCCCGTGCGTCGCCGGATACTGCGCGAGCACGCCGAAATACTCGCCTGCAAGCGCCGCGCCCCACTCGGCCTGCGGCACGGGCACGACTTCAATGCCCAGCGGCGCGGCGCGCGTCTGGATCACCTCGATGGTCTGCGGGTGTGCATCGGCCGAGACGATGAAGCGCTGGCTCGGGTTCTTGGCGCTGCGCCGCGCGAGCGTCATGGCCTCGGCCGCGGCCGTGGCCTCGTCGAGCATCGAAGCATTGGCGATGGGCATGGCCGTGAGGTCGCAGACCATGGTCTGGAAGTTGATCAGCGCTTCCATGCGGCCTTGCGAGATTTCCGCCTGGTAGGGCGTGTAGGCGGTGTACCAGGCGGGGTTTTCGAGCACGTTGCGCAGGATCACGGCGGGCATGTGCGTGCCGTAATACCCCTGGCCGATGAAGCTCTTGAGCACCTTGTTCTGCGCCGCGATGGCCTTGAGCTCGGCCAGCGCCGCGGCCTCGCCCACGGGTGGGGGCAAGTCCATGGACTGGCTGCGCGCGATCGCGTGCGGCACGATGGCATCGACCAGTGCGCGGCGCGAGGCAGCGCCGATCACAGAGAGCATGTGCGCTTCGTCAGCGGCGTCTATGCCGATGTGGCGGGGCAGGAATTCGGCGGCGTCTTCAAGCACGCCAAGCGGCGGAGTAACAGGCATGGATGCTCTCAAAAAAGAAGTTAAAAGCGCAAGACCTTCAAGCGTTTTTGCAGAATTCTGCGTATGAGGCTTCGTCCATCAGCGCATCGAGTTCGGCCGCCTTGCTGAGCTTGACCTTGAAAAACCAGCCCGAGCCCAGCGGGTCGGAGTTCGCGAGCGCGGGGTCGGCGCGCAGCGCTTCGTTGACCTCGACGATCTCGCCCGTGACGGGCATATACACGTCGGCCGCGGCCTTCACTGATTCGACCACGCCAGCCACTTCGCCTTGGTTGTAGGTCTTGCCCACCTCGGGCAGATCGACGAACACCACGTCGCCCAGCGCGTCCTGCGCGTGCGCGGTGATGCCGACCACGGCGGCCTGCGGGTTGCTGGCGTCGATCCACTCGTGTTCGCGCGAAAACTTGATGCTCATGGCAATGGCTCCTGAAAAGGGAAAAGGGAGGGTGAATGTAAACCGTGCGTGCGACCAAACTCCACGCCGACCCGGGCCTTCAGCCGCGGTAGTAGCGCGTGGGCACGAAGGGCATGGCGCTCACGCGCATGGGCACCGGCTTGCCGCGCACCATGGCGAAGACTTCAGTGCCCAAAGCGGCATAGTCGGGTTGCACGTAGCCCATCGCGATGGGTTGGTTCAGCGTGGGGCTGAGCAGGCCGCTCGTGACTTCGCCGATCGCCTGGCCATCCATGTTTTCGAGCGGTGCATGCTCGCGCACGGGCACGCGCTCGGTCGCAACCAGGCCCACGCGCTGGCGTGTGAGCGGCACGCGGCCGTCGAGCTGCGCGAGCACGCGCTCGGCGCCCGGAAAGCTGCCGGCTCGCGCGCCGCCCGTGCGCCGTACCTTCTGGATTGCCCACTGCAGGCCCGCCTCGACGGGCGTGGTGTGCGTGTCGATGTCGTTGCCGTAAAGGCACAGGCCCGCTTCGAGCCGCAGCGAGTTGCGGGCGCCAAGGCCAATCGGCTGCACTTCGGGCTGCGCGAGCAGCGCGCGCGCCAAGGTTTCGGCCTGCGCTGCCGGCAGCGAAATCTCGAAGCCGTCCTCACCCGTGTAGCCGCTGCGCGTGACGAAGCAGTCGCAGCCCGCGATGCGCACGTCCATGCCCGTCATGAACACGAGCTTTTGCACCTCGGGCGCGAGCCGCGCGAGCGCGGCCGCGGCCTGCGGCCCCTGTAGCGCCAATAGGGCTTGTTCGGGCAGCGGCTGCACTGCGCAGCGCTGGCCGATCCGTGTCTGGATGTGCGCGATGTCGCCTTCTTTGCACGCGCCGTTGACGATGACGAAGATGTCACTTTCGCGGCGCACGAACATCAGGTCGTCGATGATGCCGCCGGCCTCGTTGAGCAGTAGCCCGTAGCGCTGCCGGCCCACGGGCAGGTCGATGACATCGACAGGCATCAGGCTCTCGAAGGCTGCGGCCGCATCGGCGCCCACGAGGCGCAGCTGGCCCATGTGCGAGACGTCGAACAGCCCCACGGCGCTGCGCGTGTGTTTGTGTTCGGCGAGCAGTCCAGCCGGATACTGCACGGGCATGGAGTAGCCCGCAAAAGGCACCATGCGTGCGCCGAGCTCGAGGTGCAGGGCGTGCAGCGGTGTGGTGCGCAAGGCGGCGGTTTCGGTGGGGGCAGGGGTAGCGGGCACGGAAATTCTCCAGAAGCAAAGTGAACCGTGGCCGGCCTCGCAAAGAGGGGCCACGGCGTTTGCCTGCTGTCCGCTTTACCTGAGAGATTCACCGCCTGCGCCGGCTGGGGGCGCGGCGTCGAGCGGTTTGCTCCTTCGGTGGATGGCCGCCGCCTGCGGGCGGGCAATCTCTCTCCAGCAAGGAAACGCCCGCATCGCTGCGGGCGCTTGCCAGTCCTTTTGCCTGAGCGTTCGGAGGGTTCCTGCGCCTTCGGCGGCATCTGCGGCTTGCATGCGCAAGGCGGCGGATGCGCTCTCCTGACGCCAAGGATTCTAGCAGCCTGCCGGACTTTGGAATCGTCGGCTGCGAATGCACCGCAGCGGCCCATTTTTTTACCGTCTTCTTGCCCCATAGTCCCACTATGGGGCGGCGAATCCGGCAAAAACTGACCTCGCTGGGGCCCATTCTCGCTATCGACGCCTAAAGTCCGACAGGCTGTTAGCAGCCGCGCCCGTTTCCCTCTGCCCTCCGTGGCGCGCTGCGCACGCTACGAAACTTTTCGCTCTTACAGCGAGTCCATGAAGCTGCGCAGTTTTTCCGAGCGGCTCGGGTGCTTGAGCTTGCGCAGCGCCTTGGCCTCGATCTGGCGGATGCGCTCGCGCGTCACGTCGAACTGCTTGCCGACTTCCTCGAGCGTGTGGTCGGTGGACATTTCGATGCCAAAACGCATGCGCAGCACCTTGGCTTCGCGCGGTGTGAGGCTGTCGAGGATGTCCTTGACCACGTCGCGCAAGCCGGCCTGCATCGCGGCATCGACAGGTGCGGTGTTGCTGCTGTCCTCGATGAAGTCGCCCAGGTGGCTGTCCTCGTCGTCGCCGATCGGCGTTTCCATGGAAATCGGCTCCTTGGCGATTTTCATGATCTTGCGGATCTTGTCCTCGGGCATTTCCATCTTCTCGGCCAGCAGCGAGGCGTCGGGCTCGAAACCGAACTCCTGCAGGTGTTGGCGCGAGAGCCGATTCATCTTGTTGATGGTCTCGATCATGTGCACCGGGATGCGGATGGTGCGCGCCTGGTCGGCGATCGAGCGCGTGATCGCCTGGCGGATCCACCAGGTCGCATAGGTCGAGAACTTGTAGCCGCGCCGGTATTCGAACTTGTCGACCGCCTTCATGAGGCCGATGTTGCCTTCCTGGATCAGATCCAGGAACTGCAGGCCGCGGTTGGTGTATTTCTTGGCGATCGAAATCACGAGACGTAGGTTGGCCTCGATCATCTCCTTCTTCGCGTCGCGGCTGGCCCTCTCGCCCTCGTTCATGCGCTTGTGGATGTCTTTGAGCTCGGTCAGCGGCACCACGACGCGCTGCTGCAGATCGATAAGCTTTTGCTGCAAATCCTGCACCGGCGGAATGTTGCGCGCGAACACGGCGCTCCAGGGTTTGCCTGCGGCAGCCTGCTTTTCCACCCACTGCAGGTTCAGCAGGTTGGGCGGGAACTCCTTGATGAACACATCCTGCGGCATGCCGCACTTGTCCACGATGATGCGGCGCAGTTCGCGCTCCTTCTTGCGGATACCGTCGACCTGCTCGCGCACCATGTCGCACAGCTTTTCGATGGTCTTGGCCGTGAAGCGAATGGTCATGAGCTCGGCCGAAAGCGCGCGTTGCACTTCCAGGTAGGCGGGCGTGCCATAACCTTCTTTTTCATAGATGGCATGCATCTGCTCGAACAGCGCACGCAGCTTGTCGAAGCGCTCCAGCGCCTGGCGCTTGAGCTCTTCGAGCTTCTTGGTCAGGGCCTTGGAGCCGCCTTTGCCGTCATCGTCGTCGGCTTCGTCGAATTCGTCGAAGTCCTCCTCGGCCACGTAGTCGTCGGCTTCGTTGGGGTTGGAAAAGCCATCGACCACGGTGGAGATGCTGACCTTGCCCGCGCGGATTTCCTCCGCCATGTTGAGGATTTCGGCGATCGTCGCGGGCGAAGCGCTGATCGCTTCCATCATGGCCATGAGGCCGCCCTCGATGCGCTTGGCGATTTCGATTTCGCCCTCGCGCGTGAGCAGTTCCACCGTGCCCATTTCGCGCATGTACATGCGCACCGGGTCGGTGGTGCGGCCAAATTCACTGTCCACCGTAGAGAGCGCGGCTTCGGCGGCCTCCTCGGCTTCTTCTTCGCTCGCGCCCGTGGGGGCGTTGTCGGTGATGATCAGCGCCTCGGCATCGGGAGTCTGCTCGTACACGGCCACGCCCAAGTCGTTGAGCGTGGCGATCACGGCCTCGAGCGTCTCGGCATCGACGAGCTTGTCGGGCAGGTGGTCGGAGATTTCGACGTGCGTGAGATAGCCGCGCGTCTTGCCCAGCTTGATCAGCGTCTTGAGGCGCGCGCGGCGCTTGGCCAGGTCTTCCTCTGACAGCACCGTTTCGTCGAGGCCAAACTCCTTCATCAAGGCACGTTCCTTGGCCTTGCTGAGCTTCATGCGCAGTGGTTTGGCTTTTTCGACCGGTGCGGCCTCAGCCTCAGCCTGCACCTCGATGGTGGCTTCTGCCTCGACTTCAGCGTCAAGTTCGAGCGTGAGGTCCAAGTCTCCTTCGCCGAGGTCGGCATCGTCCAGCGCAGGGGCTTCGGCCGCGGCCTTGGGCTTGCGGCCACGTTTGGCCGGCGCCTTGGCTTCGGCCGCGTCAGCCGCCTTGCTTGTTTTGGCCGCACGGCTGGGTGCCTTGGCTGAGCTTTTTGCGGGCCTGGGTTGCACCTGATCATCGGGCGGCACGCCCTCTGTGGCTGTTTTGGCCACTTTGGCGCGCGTCGTCTTTTTGGGCGTTGGGTTCAAGTCTGTTATGGCAGCAGAGGACGCGGTGAGCTCAGTCATGGCCTCCGTTGCGAGCCTCCCTTTTTTCTTGGCAGGCAAAGTGGCGGTGGCAGGCATGGCTGGCTTCGTGGACTTTGTGGCGGGCATGAAAAAGACCTCGGAGTCGAAAAACAATCAGGATGGAGTCAAAGGTGAAGGCGCGTGCGGCACAAACAAGGAGATCATCAGAGGTCGCGAAAGCCTGCCGCATCGAAACCGATGCGCCGCAGGCAATTCAGGTTGACTTGCACGAGTCCCAACAAAGCACACACCCCAACAAGCTCGGCGCAGCAATCGCTGCTTTTTTGCGGAAGTCACCACCCGTGTGCGCAGCAACGCGCGCTTTCGATGCAGCCAGCACAATGAATCCCAGCGAAGTCGGCAAAAAATACCGCCGCGCCGCACTTGCGACAAACGCTTTCAAAGCGGAGCACGCTGCTACAGCGGCAGGGCTCCAGGCCACGGGTGAGGGCAAGATGTCAGGGCGAACATTTGGTGTGCAGTCCTTGCGATAAGTGGGCCGCCAGTGGCTGTGCTGAGCATGTCGCGCTTTGTATCCTTGCGTGGGATGACAGGATGGTGCGCGCTGGCCTGGCTCGGAGGTGCTGCTGTCGCTCTTGCCGACGTAACCATACATTATAGCTGACGCGGATTTTTCAAGCTCGATTTCTGAGATTTGGTTCGTGCGGGACCTCCGAAGATGATGCCTTTGTTTCCCTGCGCTTCGCGGGACGCCTGAAGAAACAGGGGAGGAAGAAAATGCTCATCATTGCCATGCACCCATCGTTCCTTGTTGTAGCGATAGCGCAACATATCGGGCCGAAGCTGCTTTTGTGCCTGTTGCCAGGGCTTTCATGACAGCACCAGGGTGGTGACGTATGGCACAATGAACGCAGCGTTTTGGTGGTGCTCATCAAGGACGTCCCATAGTTCCTATTTCCTATATCTCGCAGCATGGCTGCGGTTTTTTCCCTAAAGAGGAGAATCATGAAGAAACTGAACAAAGTAGCAATATTGTTTGCCTCTGCAGCGTTGGCGACCGCCGTGAGCGCTCAATCCTCGGACAACTGGAAGAACGGCACGGGCGAGTTGGTGTGGAAGAACGGCACGAACGAGTTGTGCTGGCGTGATGCCAACTGGACGCCTGCCACGGCAGACGCGCGGTGCGATGGTGCTCTGAAGCCCAAGGAGGCTGTGGCAGCAGCGCCTGCCGCAGCGCCTGCCGCCACCCCGGCACCCGCTCCCACGCCTGCTCCGGTGGCTGCTTCCAAGGTCACGTACGCAGCTGATGCGTTCTTTGACTTCGACAAGGCCGTTCTGAAGCCCGCAGGCAAGGCCAAGCTCGACGATCTGGTTTCCAAGATCAAGGACATCAACCTCGAGGTGGTCATCGCCGTTGGACATACCGACTGGACGGGTCCGGACGCCTACAACCAAAAGCTCTCGGTGCGTCGTGCCGAGGCTGTGAAGGCTTATCTGGTTTCCAAGGGTGTTGACAAGAGCCGCATCTACACCGAAGGCAAGGGTGAGAAGCAGCCTATCGCCGACAACCGCACCAAGGAAGGCCGCGCCAAGAACCGTCGCGTGGAAATCGAAGTCGTGGGTACCCGCGCCGCTCAGTGAGCGTTTTTCGATAGCCTCGAAAAAAGCCCCTGAAAAGGGGCTTTTTTTATGCCTCTAAAAAGCTATCGGGCTTTTTGGCTCAGGGGACGAAGTGGAGCTCGTCCCCTGGGTATGAGATTTTTATTCGACCTTGGCTTTGGTGCGCAATTCCTCTTGGAATTTGCCCAGTTTTTGTTGCTGTAGCTGCTGTGCAATTTGGGGCTTGATGTCTTCGAGCTTGGGCAACTGGGCTTCGCGCACGTCGTCGAGGCGGATCACATGCCAGCCAAACTGCGTCTTCACTGGGGTTTCGGTCATCTTGCCCTTGTTCAGCTTGACCAGTGCTTCGGTGAATTCACCCACATAGCTCGACGGATTGGCCCAGTCCAGACTGCCACCGCGAGCGGCCGAGCCGGGGTCTTTGGACTGCTTTTTGGCGATGTCTTCGAACTTGGCCCCTTTTTTGATCGCGGCGATGATGGCCTTGGCGTCCGTTTCCTTTTCCACGAGGATGTGGCTGGCCTTGTATTCCTTGCCGGTGTTCGCTGCCACAAATTTGTCGTATTCGGCCTTGATTTCGGCGTCGGTTACCGGATTCTTCTTCTGGTAATCAGCAAACAATTCACGAATCAAGATGGATTGGCGCGCCAAGTCCATTTGCGTCTTGAAGTCCTGTGAGGCGTCGAGGCCGCGTTTTTGCGCTTCCTGCATGAAGATCTCGCGCGCGATGACTTCTTCTTTGATCTGGTTTTCGAGCTCGGGGGTGATGGGGCGGCCTGCGCGCTCGAATTGTTGCTTGAATACCTCCACGCGCTCCTTGGGCACGGGCTTGCCATTGACGATGGCGATGTTTTGCGCAGTAACAGGCAGCGCCGCGGTGCTGAGCACGACAGCGGCCACGAGGCCAGACAGGAGATTTTTCTTCATGGGAGGTCCAAATAATGATGGGAACGCTGGCAATATGCCAGCAAAAAAACGCCAAAAGCGTCCAAAAAAGCGAAAGATCAAAGAATCTCTATGGCCAGGGCGTGCAGACCCTGTGTCATGAAATTCTGCAGAGCATCATACACAAGCCGGTGCTGCGTCACGCGGCTTTTCCCGGCGAACACGGGCGCCGCAATGCGCACGCGAAAGTGCGTACCTGTGCCGCTGGCATTTGCGCCGGCATGGCCCGCGTGCGCGGCGCTCTCGTCGATCACTTCGAGGTGGGTCGGATCAAGTTTGCTGCGTAGGCACTCGGCCAAGGCTTGTGCCGTGGGGACTATGGTTTGCATCGTGGGCTCATGCCTTGGGGCTATCGGTGCCCGTGGGTTCTTTGACAAAACGGCTCAGATAGAAAGCCTGGCCGAGTGCAAACAAAAACATCAGCCCCAGCCCACCAAAGAGCTTGAAGTTGACCCAGATGCTGGTGTCGAAGTGGTAGGCGACCCAGAGGTTCAATGCCCCCATGCAGCCGAAAAATGCGGCCCAGGCCCAGTTCATGGTGCGCCAGACCGGGGTGGGCAACTCGAGCTGACTGCCCAGCAGCCACTGCAGCAGGTTTTTGCGAAAAAGAATCTGGCCGAGCAGCAGCGCACCACCCATGAACCAGTAGAGCGCAGTGGGTTTCCACTTGATGAAGGCCTCGTTGTGTGCGAGCAGCGTCGCGCCGCCGAACAGCACGATGATGCCCAGGTTGACCCATTGCATGGGCTCGATTTTGCCGTGGCGCCAGCGCAGGTAGGCGATTTGCAGCACGGTCGCAGCGATGGCGACGGCCGTGGCCGTGAAAATGCCCCAGAGCTTGAAAGCGCCGAAAAACAGGAAGATAGGAAAGAAGTCGATCAAAAGTTTCATGGTGTCCACAGCGTTTGGCCGTGCAAGTTTCGCTCAGTTATTGTCGGATTCCTTCCGGGAGGCATTATCGGCGTCGAAGTCGAGCGCGGCCGAGTTCATGCAGTAGCGCAGACCGGTTGGCGCAGGGCCGTCTTCGAATACATGCCCCAAATGAGCACCGCATTGTGCACACAAGGTCTCGGCGCGTACCATGCCGTGGCTGCGGTCGGTGCGCTCGACGATGGCGCCGGGCACGGCTTGCCAAAAGCTCGGCCAGCCGCAGCCGGCGTCGAATTTGGTGGCGGAATCGAACAACTTGGTCCCGCAGCAGATGCAGTGGTAGCTGCCATCGGCCCAATGCGCCTCGTACTTGCCTGTGAACGGGCGCTCGGTGGCCGCATGGCGCGTGACTTCGAAGGCGAGCGGCTCGGCGCCTTTTTGCGCGAGCAGCGCGCGCCACTCGGCCTCGGTTTTCTGGATCGGGAAGCTCATGAGGAACAACTGATGGTGATGGATGCGGCCCAGTCGGGCGGGAAGTCGGCCCAGGCTTCGTGGCCTGGGTGCTCGGCGAAGGGATTTTCGAGCAGCGTCTGCAGGGTGTGCAAAGGGGTGAAGTCGCCTTGCTGGGCGGCGCGGATGACCTGCTCCGCCAGGTGGTTGCGCAGCACGAACTTGGGGTTGGTATTGAGCATCAAATCGGCTGCTTGTGCTTGATCTACCTGCGCTAGCAGCTCTTGGTATGAGAGCAGCCAGCGCTCCCAGCCGCTGCGCTCGGCAAACAAGGCGCCTACGGGTGCGAAGTCGCCGCTGGCGACAGCGTGCGACAGACGCCGCCAGAAAATCGGGTAATCGACGCGCTGGGCCGCGAGCAGCTGCAGCAACTGGCCGACGAGCGCAGCCAGATCCGGATTGCCGTCAGGCGCACCCGCACCCGCATCTGCGCTCAGCCCCAGCTTGTCTTCCATGCGACGCAGGAATTCGCGCGTGAACGTGGGCTGAAAGTTCTGCAGCGCCGCGACGGCTTGGCCCTCGTCTGCAAGCAATGGCAGCAGGGCCTGTGCGAGGCAGCCTAAATTCCAATGGGCGATGGCGGGCTGGCGGTGAAAGGCATAGCGGCCTGCGGTGTCGCTGTGGTTGCAGACGTGGCCGGGGTCGAAGTGGTCGAGAAACTGGAACGGGCCGTAGTCCAGCGTCAGGCCCAGGATGCTCATGTTGTCGGTATTCATCACGCCATGGCAAAAGCCCACGGCCTGCCAGTGCGCAAGCAGCGCCGCCGTGCGCTCGCTCACGGCGCGCAGCAACGCCGCGTAAGTCTGTGCGGATGTGTGCGCGGGCGCGCGGCACTCCGGGTAATGGCGCGCGATCACGTGGTCGGCGAGGGCGCGCAAGGGTTCGTAACGCGCTTGCTGCAGTCCTTGGGCACAGAAGTGCTCGAAGTGCCCGAAGCGCACGAAGCTCGGCGCCACGCGCGTGAGCACGGCGGCGGTTTCCACCGTCTCGCGGCGCACGGGTGCGGGCGAGCCCGTGAGGCACAGCGCCCGTGTGGTCGGAATGCCCAGGCCGTGCATGGCTTCGCTGCACAAGAATTCGCGGATGCTCGAGCGCAGCACGGCGCGGCCGTCGCCCATGCGCGAGTACGGCGTGCGCCCCGCGCCCTTGAGCTGCACTTCGAGCCCTTGTGCGCTTTCGCCGAGCAGCAGCGCGCGCCCGTCGCCGAGCTGGCCGGCCCAGACGCCGAACTGGTGTCCGCTGTATGCCGTGGCGAGCGTGGGCATTTCCGTAGGAGCCCGGTTGCCGCTCAACATCTGCAGCGTGGTGTCGTCGCGCCAGGTTTCGGCGTCCAGCCCCAGCAGGCGCGCGACTTGGGCGCTGGAGGCTACCCAGTAGGGCGCGGGCAGCGGTGTGGGCGCCTGTGCGGCATAAAAGCCCGGGCCGAGCGCGGCAAAACCAGGTGCGCGCAGCGCGAGCGGGTCGGCTGCTGCGTCAGCGTGGGCGAAGGCTTGGATGGCAGACATGGCGCAGATTGTGGCGCAGCCGCCATGTCCCTGCTTCATGTTGGGACGGTCGAGACAAAAGGCCCGGGGTCTTTGAAAGGCTATCAGAACAATTCGACGTCGTCGTGCGCGACCTTGGCTTGCAGCAGCCCCTGTGCGACGAGATCATCGTAGTAGTGAACCTGGTTGCGCCCGTGTTCCTTGGCGTAATAAAGCGCCTGGTCGGCCAGGCCCAGCACCTCGACGGGCGCGCCTTTGTCTGCGCCGACGAAGCCTATGCTCACGGTGATGTGGCCCACCTGCGGGAAGGTGTGATCCTGCACCGCGCCGCGAAAGCGCTCAAGCACCTTGCGCGCCGTGGGGAGTGTGGCCGAGCGCAGCAGCACGACGAACTCCTCGCCACCGAAGCGGAAAATCTGGTCTTCGCTGCGAAAGGACTTGCGCAGCAGGTTGGCTATGAGGATCAGCACCTCGTCGCCGAACAGGTGGCCGAAACGGTCGTTGATCTGCTTGAAGTTGTCGATGTCTACGAGTGCCAGCCATTGCTGCAAGGGTTCGGATTCGTCCTCGTCGGGCAATGTAGAACACAGGGGTGTCAGGCCGGAGTCGCCCGGCAGCTGCGGCGCGTTGAGCTGGGAAAACTGCTCGTCGAAAGTCTTGCGATTGAGCAGGCCCGTGAGGGCGTCGCGCTCGCTGTATTCGAGCAGGCTTTGGTAATTTTTGTAGACCTGAAAGATGCCTTTGACGACGTCGAGGCTGTGCGCGGAAAAGGGGCGCGAGCGCGTAATCTCGAGGCAGGTGGCAACCTTGTCCTGCATCCATACCGGCAGCCAGAGCGTGTACGAGCCGCGGCGCAGCGAGGCCATGGCGCTGTCGCAGTGGTTCGCAATGCAGTCGTTGAGCGCGGGGTAGTGCGCCAGCGGCTCGCGCCGCGGGTCGGTGCTGGCTTGGCTGCGGGTCGAGACGAATTTGCCGTTTGCCAGCCAGGTGCGCGGGCGCAGGCTGGGCACGCCGGCGTCGTTGAAAATTTCCAGCGCGCGCACATCGTTGACGCTGCTGAGCTTCTGCAGGGTGGAAAGCACCGAGACTTCCAGCCGCACGTGGTCGCGGTGCGTGGTCATGTCGGCAAGGTTTTGCAGAATCGGCTTCATGATGGAAAGAATCTCTCAATGGCGGCGCACGAAGACCAGGTCCCACACGCCGTGCCCGAGCCGCAGACCGCGGTTTTCGAACTTGGTCAAGGGGCGGTAGGCGGGTTTGGCGGCATAGCCTTGCGCGGTGTTTTGCAGCAAGGGCTCGGTGCTGAGCACTTCCAGCATCTGCTCGGCGTAGGGCTGCCAGTCGGTCGCGCAGTGCAGGTAGCCGCCGGGCGCGAGGCGTTGCGCGAGTTTGGCGACGAGGGGCGGCTGGATCAGGCGGCGCTTGTGGTGGCGCTTTTTGTGCCAGGGGTCGGGAAAGAAGATGTGTACGCCGGCAAGCGACGCAGGTGCGAGCATGTGCTCCAGCACCTCGACCGCGTCGTGCTGCACGATGCGGATGTTGGTCAAACCTTGCTCGCCGATGCGCTTGAGCAGCGCGCCCACGCCGGGCTCGTGCACCTCGCAGCACAGGAAGTCGTCCTCGGGGCGCAGGCGGGCGATGTGCGCCGTGGCCTCGCCCATGCCGAAGCCGATTTCGAGCACCAGCGGCGCCTTGCGGTTGAACACGGCCTCGGCGTCCAGCTGCGCAGGCGTGTAGGGCACGATAAAGCGCTGCCCCCATTCTGCCAAGGCTTTGGCCTGGCCCGTTGTGGTGCGGCCCGCGCGGCGCACGAAGCTTTTGATGGCCTTGGGGTGCGGCACGTCTGCCGGGGCACTGCCCGTGGGGCGTGCGGCAGCAGGCGGCGGATTTTCAGACAAGGGTAGAGAGGACGGCGTGCTCACGGGTTTGCATTGTAGTTTTGTGTAACCAAGCCTGCACCCACCAAGCCAATGCCTCGGGAATGGAGCCGTGGGGCAGCCTTGGCGGGGCCGGCAAGCCTAGCACATGCGCAGCCTCGCCGAGCGCGCGCAAAGGGTCGCGTAGGTCGAGCGGCGCGGCGCCGTTTTGCTTGGAGAGCTTTTCGCCGTTCGCCGCGCAGACCAGCGGCGTGTGCAGATAGCGGGGCGTGGGCAGGCCCAAGGCGTTTTGCAGCAGGATTTGCCGCGGCGTGTTGTCCGCCAGGTCGGCGCCACGCACCACGTGCGTGATGCCTTGCGCCGCGTCGTCGACGACCACGGCAAGCTGGTAGGCCCACAGTCCATCGGCGCGGCGCAGCACGAAGTCGCCGACCGCCTGGGCCACGTCCTGCACTTGCGCGCCCAAGCGGCGATCCTGCCAATGCACCGTGCTGCCTGCAATCGAAAAGAGAGCGCCTTGCGCTTGCTGCGCTTTGACTAGCGCCTGATTTGGCTTGAAATTGTCGGCACGAAAACGCCAAGTCCGCGCGGGCCGCCCATGCAGGCCGGTGCGGCACGTTCCGGGGTAGGGAAGGGCGGCGTGGCGGGCGGGTGCGTGGCCCTGGGCGCGCAGGGCGGCAGCGATGTCTTTGCGCGAGCAGGCGCAGGGGTAGGCCTGTTCTTGTGCGATGAGCTGGTCGAGCGCCGCCTGGTACAGCGCGCCGCGCTGCGATTGCCACACGGGCGGCTCGTCGGGCAGCAGGTCGCAGGTGGCGAGTTGCTGCAGGATGTGCTCTACCGCGCCCGGCATGCAGCGCGGCGTATCGACGTCTTCGATGCGCACGAGCCAGCGCCCGCCACCGCCACCGTGCCAGGCGCGTGCATCCAGCCAGCTCGCGAGCGCGGCCACGAGCGAGCCCGCGTGCAGCGGCCCCGTGGGTGAGGGCGCGAAACGGCCGCGATAGCCGGGTGACGGCGGTGGGGTATGGGCGGGGGCAGGTGCGTCGGGTAGGGGCACTATCATGAAATCCCTGTCATCCTTTTTTGGGAGAGTTTTGCATGCCACACACCATCGTCGTTTACCACTCGGGTTATGGACACACGCAACGGCTCGCGCAAGCCGTGGCCGAAGGGGCCGGCGCGCAATCGATCGCCATCGATGCCGACGGCAATCTGCCCGAAGGCGGCTGGGAGGCGCTGCAGGCCGCGCAGGCCATCATTTTCGGCGCGCCTACCTATATGGGCGGGCCGAGCTGGCAGTTCAAGAAGTTTGCCGATGCGTCGTCCAAGCCTTGGTTCAGCCAGTCCTGGAAGGACAAGCTGTTCGCGGGCTTTACCTGCAGTGCCAGCGTCAACGGCGACAAGCAGGTCACGCTCGACTATTTCTTTCACCTCGCGATGCAGCACGGCGGTTTGTGGGTGGGGCTCGGGCATTTGCCTTCCAACACCAAGGCGGCCGCGCGCAACGATGCGAACTGGATAGGCACTTTCAGCGGCGCGGCGGCGCAGGCGCCCGCCGATGCCTCGGCGGCCGAGATGTTTGCGGGTGACCTCGAAAACGGCCGCATCCTGGGTCAGCGCGTCGCGCAACTGGCGGCGCGGCTCGGCGCTTGAGCGGCGAGGTATTGCAGATGCACCGCCCTGGCGGTGCCCAGCGGCATCAAAGCGGCCTCACTGTGGCGCTGCAGCGCCAGGCAGCGTGGCTTCGATTTTGCCGGCGAGCTGCAGCATGGCCAGCGCGGCCGGACAGCCGGGCAGCAGTTGCAGCAGCAATTGGCGGCGCATGATGGCCTCACGCACCGAAGGGTCGGCCGGGATGTCGCCCATGTGGATCAGGCGCACCGGGCGGCCCGAATCGGTCTTGACGAAGCGCTCGAGCACCTGCTGCAGCTGGCTCGTGATGGCGCGGCCGTCACCGGGGCGCGCAGTCTGGTTGATGACCAGGCGCACGTGCTGGCGTTTTTGCTGTGTGCACAACACCTTGATCGCAGCGTAGGCGTCGGTGAGCGAGGTCGGCTCGGGCGTGGCGACGAGCAAAACCTCGTGCGCCAGCGACACGGAAAACAGCACCACGTCGGAAATGCCCGCGCCGGTGTCGAGCAGGATCACGTCGTAGCGCGGGCGGATCGTCTCGATGACCTGGATGAACTGGTTGCGCACTTCCGGCGTGAGGCGCGAATACTCGACCATGCCCGAACCAGCGAGCAGCGCGGAAAAGCCGCCGGGCGCTTGCACGATGGCCTCGTCGAGCGTGGCCCTGCCGGTGAAAACCTCGTGCAGCGTAATCTTGGGGTGCAGGTTCAGCACCACGTCGAGGTTGGCCAGGCCCAGGTCGGCGTCGAGCACGAGCACGCGCAGACCGCGGCGCGTGAGCGCGGCGGCCAGGTTGGCCGAAACGAAGGTCTTGCCCACACCGCCTTTGCCGCTGGTGACGGCAACGATGTGGGCGCCCGCGCCGCGCACCCCGGTTGCGGGTGCAGCAGCGGGCGTAGCAAGGGCCTCTGTGGTCTCTGTGGTTTGGGGGGACAGCGCGTCGTTCATCTCATGCTTTCTTCAGGCGCTGCTGGCTGCATCCGAGGCGGGGAGGCTCCCCCAGACGGAAGACGGAAAGGAGCCGCCGAACAACAGGCTTTTTTCCTCGGCGCTTACGGTGCTGTCGGGTGGCGCTTCTATGCGCACGCCATTGCGCCCACCGGACTTCGCGAGGTAGAGCTGCTGGTCGGCACGCTCTATCCAGAGTTGGGGCGTGGAGCGTATCCAGGGCATGGCGAAGGCGCCGCCCACGCTGAGGGTGACTTGCAGCACTTGCGTCGGCGACACGCGGATGGGTGTCTCGGCCACCATGCGGCGTATGCGCTCGGCCACCATGGCACCGAATGCCGTCTGGCAGGTGGGCAGCACCACGACGAATTCTTCACCGCCGTAGCGCGCCAGGGTGTCCATGGGGCGCACGCAGGCTCTCAAGACTTGCGCCACGGATTGCAGCACCTTGTCGCCCACCACATGGCCGTGGAGGTCGTTGATGCGCTTGAAGTGGTCTATGTCCATCATCAGCAGCAGGGCCGATTCGCCGGAGCGCGACACGCGGTCCATTTCTTGCGCCAACACCGTCTCGAAATGGCGGCGGTTGGCGAGGCCGGTCAATGGGTCTTGAAGCGAAAGCTCGCACAAGCCGTCGATCAGGCTTTGTACGTACTGCACCGGGGGCAGGGAGCGCAGCGCGGCATCATCGGCGCCGGCCTGCACTGCCAAGGCATGGGCAGTGTCCAGGCGCAAGTCGCGCACGTCGATGGGAGAGGGAGTCGCGCAGGATGGCACGTTGCGAAGGGTGTGGCCAGCAGAATCTTTGGAGTGTATCAGTGGGAAAAGCGCGCGCAGGGGCAGGTGCAGGGCAAATAGTCCCAATGGCTCATGGATGCTTACGGTTGAATATGTATGCCTTTGGCGACGCTGCCCCAGAGCTTGAAGTCGCGCGCCGCGCGCTCGGCCAGCGCCTGCGCGCTGCCGCTCCAGACGTCGTAGCCCTGCTCGACCAGCTTGCGCCTGAGTTCGTCCTGCGCGAGGGCGCGGCGTGCGGCTTCGTTATAGCGTGCGACGAGTTCGGCCGGCATTTTGGCCGGGCCGTACAGCCCGATCCAGCCGCCCACGTCGTAGTCCGGTATGCCGGCTTCCTGCATGCTGGGCACTTGCGGCAAGGATGCATTGCGCTCACGCGAGGTCACGGCGAGTGGGCGCACGCGGCCCGAGGCGATGTAGTTGCGCGCGCTGCCGATGATGTCGAACATCATGCTGATCTGCCCGCCGATCACGTCCGTCATCGCCGGCGCGTTGCCTTTGTAGGGCACGTGGGTGAGCTGTGTGCCCGTGCGTGCGGCAAAAAGCTCGCCGCTCAGGTGGTTCGAGCTGCCTATGCCCGCCGAGCCGTAGGACAGCTGCCCCGGATGCGCCCTGGCATAGGCCACGAGCTCGGCCACCGTGCGAAACGGCAGGTCTTTGTTCAGCACGAGCACGTTGGCGTAGCTCAGGATGGGGGCGATGGCGACCAGGTCTTTGGCCGGATCGAAGGGCAGGGCGCCGAGGATGTGCGGGCTGATGGTCATCGTCGGGCTGCCCGCAAAAAAGATCGTGAGACCGCTCTGCGCGGACTTGGCGACCGCATCGCCCGCGAGCACGCCGCCCGCGCCAGGCTTGTTGTCCACCAGCACCGCCTGGCCCAGCGCCCGCGCGAAATACGGCGCAAACAGGCGCGCCGCCGCATCCACCGGCCCGCCTGCGGCATAGCCGACGAGCAGTTTGATGGGTTGGTTGCCAGAGGATGCGGCAATGGTGTGCGCCGTTTGCGCTTGCAACGTCGCCTGCAAGGCGAGCGAAGCCAGCAGCGCAGCCGCCGCGCGACGGCGCAAGAGGGGATTCGAAGCGGGCATGGGGTTGTCTCCGGGGCGCGTGCGGTGCGCCTTGTTTTTTGATGAAAATGGCCTCTAGCGCTTATGTATCAAGCGCTAGAAGCTATCATTGTGAAAGCAAAAGGGCTACCCAACAAGCTACCAGGCGGCTCATTTCAGGATGTCGCCCACGCACAGATACTTGAGCTCCACGTACTCGTCGATGCCGTGGTGCGAGCCTTCGCGGCCCAGGCCCGATTGCTTGACGCCGCCGAACGGCACGTGCTCGGTCGCGAGGATGCCCACGTTGATGCCGACCATGCCGTACTCGAGCGCCTCGGCAACGCGGAAGATGCGCCCCACGTCACGGCTGTAGAAGTAGCTCGCGAGGCCGTATTCGGTGGCGTTGGCGGCGGCAACGGCTTCCTGCTCGGTGCGGAACTTGAACACGGGCGCGAACGGCCCAAACGTCTCTTCACGCGCGCACAGCATCTCGGGCGAGGCGTCGGCGACCACGGTGGGCTCGAAGAACAGGCCATTCAGGCGCCGCCCGCCTGTGAGCACGCGGCCACCCTTGGCGACGGCGTCCTGCACGTGGCGCTCGACCTTCTCGATGGCAGCCTCCTCGATCAGCGGACCCTGGTTCACGCCTTCTTCAAAACCGTTGCCCACCTTGGCCGTGCGCACCTTGGCGGCAAACTTCTGCACGAATTCCTCGTACACGCCTTCTTGCACGTAGATGCGGTTGGAGCACACGCAAGTCTGGCCGGCGTTGCGGTATTTGCTCGCAAAAGCGCCTTCGACGGCGCTGTCGATGTCGGCGTCGTCGAAGACGATGAAGGGCGCGTTGCCGCCAAGCTCGAGCGAGAGCTTTTTCACCGTGGGCGCGCACTGCGCCATCAGGATGCGGCCGACCTCGGTCGAGCCCGTGAAGCTCAGGTGCCGCACCACGTCGCTTGCGCACAGCACCTTGCCGATCTCCACGCTGCCAGGGCCGTCGCTCGTGACGACGTTGAGCACGCCGGCCGGAATGCCCGCGCGCACCGCGAGTTCGGCCGCGGCGAGCGCCGTGAGCGGCGTGAGCTCGGCCGGCTTGATGACCACGGGGCAGCCCGCGGCGAGCGCCGGCGCCACCTTGCGCGTGATCATGGCGAGCGGAAAATTCCACGGCGTGATCGCGGCGCACACGCCCACGGGCTGGCGCAACACCAGCAGACGGCGGTTGTTGTCGAACTGCGGCAGCGTCTCGCCGTTGATGCGCTTGGCCTCCTCGGCAAACCACTCGACGAAGCTCGCGCCGTAGGCCACTTCGCCCTTGGCCTCGGACAGCGGCTTGCCCTGCTCGGCCGTCATGATGCGGCCCAGATCGTCGGCGTTGGCCATGAGCAGGTCATACCACTTGCGCAGCAAAATGCTGCGCTCCTTGGCCGTGAGCTTGCGCCAGGCGGGCCAGGCGGCGTTGGCGGCAGCGATCGCGGCTTCGGCGTCCGCCGGGCCGAGCTTGGCCACGTCTGCGAGATGGCGGCCCGTGGCTGGGTCGTGCACGGCAAAGCGCGCACTGCCGGCCACCCAGCGGCCAGCGATGAGCGCGTCGGTCTTGAGCAGGCTGGGGTCTTGGAGAGAGGCGAGGGGAGAGGCGGTCATGGGCAAAGCTCCAGTGGCAGCAAACAGGGAAAAGAGACCGCGCAGGATAGCAAGCGCAAGCCTGTCGCGCTGCAGCGCATGCGACAAACGCGGATGTCAAGCCCGCGCGCCCAAACACCCAAAACCCAAACCTGCGCAAAAAGGCGCTATCTATAATGAAAGGTTACATTTTGCAAGCCCATGTGGCGGGCTGAAGTTGCGCCAAAATGCTCAGCTTTGGGCCTTTTTCCCCCGCCCGCTGGCTTTTTGCACCCCAAGAAAAAACCCTCCTCCATGCGCACACCCCCGTTTTCCGTCGCGGACATCCGCAAGACCTTCCTGGACTTTTTTGCCGCGCGCGGCCACACCATCGTGCCCAGCAGCCCGCTCGTGCCCGCCAACGACCCGACGCTGATGTTCACCAACTCGGGCATGGTGCAGTTCAAGGATGTGTTCCTCGGCAACGACAAGCGCCCCTATGTGCGTGCGGCCTCGGTACAGGCCTGCCTGCGCGCCGGCGGCAAGCACAACGACCTCGAAAACGTGGGCTACACCGCGCGCCACCACACCTTCTTCGAGATGCTGGGCAACTGGAGCTTTGGCGACTACTTCAAACGCGAGGCGCTGAAGTGGGCCTGGGAGCTGCTCACCGAAGTGTTGGCTCTGCCGTCCGAGCGCCTTTGGGCCACGGTGTATGTCGACGACGACGAGGCCTACGACATCTGGACCAAGGAGATCGGTCTGCCGCCCGAGCGCGTGGTGCGCATAGGCGACAACAAGGGCGGCAGATACCAGTCGGACAACTTCTGGATGATGGCCGACACCGGCCCCTGCGGCCCTTGCTCGGAAATCTTTTACGACCACGGCCCTGGAATCCCTGGCGGCCCGCCCGGCAGCCCTGACGCCGACGGCGACCGCTACATCGAAATCTGGAACAACGTGTTCATGCAGTTCGACATGGCCGAAGACGGCTCGGTCAAGCCGCTGCCTGCACCTTGCGTCGATACCGGCATGGGGCTGGAGCGCATCGCGGCCATTTTGCAAGGCGTGCACAGCAATTACGAGATCGACCTGTTCCAACACCTGATCCAGGCCGCCGCGCGCGAGACGGGCATGGGCGATCTGCACAACCCTTCGCTCAAAGTGATCGCCGACCACATCCGCGCCACGGCCTTCCTGGTGGCCGACGGCGTGATTCCGAGCAACGAGGGGCGCGGCTACGTGCAGCGGCGCATCGTGCGCCGCGCGATCCGCCACGGCTACAAACTGGGCCGCAAGGCGCCGTTCTTCCACAAGCTGGTGCCGGACCTGGTGGCGCAGATGGGCGCGGCGTATCCGCATCTGGCGGCGAGTCAGCAGCGCATCATGGACGTGCTGCAGACCGAGGAAGAGCGCTTTTTCGAGACCCTGGCCCACGGCATGGAGATCCTCGACGCGGCGCTGGCCGATGGCAGCAAGCTGCTGCCCGGCGAGCTGGCGTTCAAACTGCACGACACCTACGGTTTTCCGCTCGACCTGACGCAGGACGTATGCCGCGAGCGTGGCGTGCAGGTCGATGAGGCGGGCTTTCATGCCGCCATGGAAAAGCAGAAAACCCAGGCGCGCGCGGCCGGCAAGTTCAAGATGGAGCGTGCACTCGAATACAACGGCCCGGCGAGCACCTTCGTCGGCTACGAAGCGCTAGAGGCGCCGGCCAAGATCATCGCGATCTACGTCGAGGGCACGCCCGTGGCTGTGCTCAAGGCCGGGCAAAGCGGCGTGCTCGTGCTCGACAGCACGCCTTTTTACGCCGAAAGCGGCGGGCAGGTGGGCGACCAGGGGACGATCACCAGCGGCTCGGCACGTTTCGAGGTGCAGGACACGCAAAAAATCAAGGCTGACGTGCACGGCCACCACGGCACGCTCGTCGCGGGCACGCTCAACGTGGGCGACCACGTCACGGCCAGCGTCGATCTGGAGTTGCGTGCGGCCACCATGCGCAACCACTCGGCCACGCACCTGCTGCACAAAGCGCTGCGCGAAGTGCTGGGCAGCCACGTGCAGCAAAAAGGCAGCCTCGTGAACGCCGAGCGCACGCGCTTCGACTTTGCGCACGACGCGCCGCTCACCGCCGCGCAAATCCGCGAGATCGAGCGCCGCGTGAACGCCGAAATCCTTGCCAACACGCCCACCCAGGCGCGCGTGATGGACATCGAAAGCGCGCAGAAAACCGGCGCCATGATGCTGTTCGGCGAAAAATACGGCGACAGCGTGCGCGTGCTCGACATCGGCAGCAGCCGCGAGCTGTGCGGCGGCACCCATGTCAAGGCCACGGGCGACATAGGTCAGCTCAAGGTCGTCAATGAAAGCGGCGTGGCTGCCGGCGTGCGCCGCGTCGAAGCCGTAACCGGCATGGGCGCATTGGCCTACTTGCAGCAGCTTGAAGCCACGCTGCACGAGGCCGCTGCGGCCTTGCGTGCGCCCGCGCCCGAGCTGCCCACGCGCATCGCGCAAACGCTGGAGCAGCAGCGCGCGCTCGAAAAAGAGCTGGCGGCGCTCAAAGGCCGGCTGGCTTCGGCGCAGGGCGACGAGTTGCTTGCGCAGGCCGTGGAGGTCAAGGGCGTCAAGCTGCTCGCCGCGCGCCTGGCAGGCGCCGACGCAAAAACGCTGCGCGACACCCTGGACAAGCTCAAGGACAAGCTCAAGTCCGCCGTGATCGTGCTTGCCGCCGTCGATGGCGACAAGGTGCAACTGGCCGCCGGCGTGACCAAGGCCGAAACCGCGCGCATCAAGGCCGGCGAGCTCGTGAACTTCGTCGCGCAGCAGGTCGGCGGCAAGGGCGGCGGCAAGCCCGACCTCGCCATGGCCGGCGGCACCGACGCCGCGGCCCTGCCCGCAGCCCTCGCCTCGGTGCAGGCTTGGGTGGCCGAGCGGCTTTGATCCAGCATCTGCTCGGGCCGTCAAGATGCCAAAGCGCTGTTTGCGCTGGTTTGTGCTGGGGTTGGGCCTTTGCTGGCTCGGCCCGGCCTGGGCCATGTCGGTGGCCTTCATCAACCCGGGCAAGCCCGATGAAGCGTATTGGGCGAGTGCATCGGCGGCCATGGCGCAGGCGGCGCGCAGCCTGGGCGTGACGCTGGAAGTGCAATACGCCCACCGCGACCACGTGCAGGCCCTGACCCTGGCGCGGCAGCTCGCGGCGCGTGCACCTGCAGACTCGCCTGCCCGGCCCGGTTTGTCTGCCTCACCCATCAGGCCTGATTACGTGATTTTTACCAACGATTACGGCACCGGGCCCGAAATCCTGCGCATCCTCGAAGGCTCGGGCATCCGCAGCTTCATGGCCTTCAGCGCGGTGCATGGCCGCAGCCGCGAAGAAACGGGCGCACCCCGCACCCGCCACCGTCTTTGGCTCGGCAGCCTGGAGCCGCAGGCCGAAGAGGCCGGCTACCTCACGGCGCGCGCGCTCATTGCCCGCGCCAAGGCCGCGGGAGCGGTGCGCGCAGCCGATGGCAAGCTGCAGTTGCTGGCCATTGCCGGAGACCGTTCGACTCCTTCATCCATAGCGCGCAACGCAGGTATGGAGCGCGCCGTGGCCGAAGCCAAGGATGTCGTCCTGGTGCAGCAGGTGTTTGGCGACTGGCGACGCGACAAGGCCGCCGAACAGGCAGCCTGGCTCTTCCAACGCTATCCGGCAGCGCGTTTGGTGTGGGCCGGCAACGATTTGATGGCGTTTGGTGCCATGGATGCCTGGCGGGCGCGCGGCGGTGAACCGGGCAAAGATGCCTGGTTCAGCGGCATCAACACCTCCGAGGAGGCTTTTGCGAGCCTGCGCAGCGGCGCGCTTTCGGCGCTTGCGGGCGGGCACTTCATGGCGGGTGCCTGGGCGTTGGTGATGCTGTTCGACTACGCGCACGGTGTGGACTTCGAGGCAGAGGGCCTGGAGCAGCAACAGCCCATGTTCGTGCTGTTCGATGCACGCCTTGCGCAGCGTTTGGCGCAGCGTCTGCTCGACCCCGCGCACCCACTGGACTACAGGCGTTATAGCAAGGCACTGAATCCGCAGCGCCAGCATTACGACTTCAGCCTGTTGCCCTTGCTGCAGTAGCGGCGGGTGGATTGCCGCAAGATACCCATGCCTCGTTCTGTCCCAGCGTCCGACCCCGCGCCCGCACCGTTTCGCTCCATCGCCTCGCTGCTGATCCGGCGCATCGTGGCGTTGGCACTGCTTTGCATGCTGCTGCTCGGCGGCCTGCAGGCGGTTTTCGAATACCAGCGGGGACAAAAAGAGTTCGCGCGTGCCGTGCACGTGATCGCGGAAAACGGCGTGAGCCTGCTGTCCACGGCCCTGTGGGACATCGAAACGAGCGCCGTGCAGCGCCAGATGCAATGGCTGGTGAGTCTGCCTGAGGTCGGGCACGTGCGCCTGCGTGCCGCGACGGGCCCGGTTTTCGAGGCTGGCAAGGGTGGCTACGACAACATCGCCCCTGCCGTGGTGCTGCAGATTCCTTCGCCCAGGCATAGTGGCGGAAACTCTCTCGGTACGCTCGAAATCTGGGCCAATACGAGCTATTTCCACACGCAAATATGGACCCAGACCGCTGCGGTGGTGGGCGGCTATCTGCTCATCACCTTGCTGATCTGCTTGACTGCAGCGGGGGTGCTGCGGCGCGATCTGCAGCGACCCCTGCAGCAGATCGCGCGCTTTGCCGCTGAACTCAAACCCCACAATCTTTCGCTCCCGCTGACGTATGTGCGGCCCGCGCGCGGGCACCAGGACGAGATCGACTTGTTGGTGCAAGGCTTTGCGCGCCTGCAGGAGGCGTTGCGCACCCATATTGAGCACCTGGACCAGCTTGTGTTCGAGCGCACGCAGCAGCTCGAAGAGCTTGTGACGGAGGTGCAGGAGCTTTCCCGTACCGACACGCTCACCGGCTGCCTGAACCGCCGCGCGATGGACGAGCGCCTGCCCATAGAGCTGCAGCGCAGCCTGCGCTACGGGCGCGATCTGAGCGTCATGTTTGCCGACCTGGATTACTTCAAGCGCATCAACGACGGATTCGGCCACGCCACGGGAGACGTGGTGCTGCGCGAGATGGCGCAGCGCTACCTGGCAAATTTGCGCACCCCGATCGATTGGGTTGCGCGCTATGGCGGCGAGGAGTTCATCATCGTGCTGCCTGATTGCAGCCTGGAAGCTGCCGTGCAGCTGGCCCAACGCCTGCGGCTCTTGACCCAGTCAGCGCCGGTGCATGTGGCCGGGCGGGAACTGCATCTGACGGCCAGTTTTGGCGTGGCGCAGTTCGATCGGGGCGAGAGCGCAGCGCAACTCCTCGCCCGCGCCGACGCAGCCCTGTACCGGGCCAAAGCCGCCGGCCGCGATCGGGTGTGTCAGGACGACTTTGCCGGCACCGGGAATACCGTGCCTGCCTGCCGGCTTACTGGCGCTGAATGACGCCGCAGGCCAGCCGCGGGCCCGCATTGCCCACGGGCTGGGAGACATAGTCGTCGGGATCGCGGTGCACGATCAGACCCCGGCCGACGATGTCGTTTTCGGTGCTGCCTATGCGCAGCGTGTGTGATTCGAAACTGAACCGCGCCACGCCTTGCGCATCCGCCTTGAGATTGGGCAAGTCGCCAGTATGGTGTGCACCCTCATCCATGCCGCCATGCCCATGGGGCTTGCCGCCCGGGTTGAAATGCCCCCCAGCGCTCAAGCCGTCGCCGCTGGAGCAGTCGCCTTTTTCATGGATATGAAAACCATGTTCGGCATTCGGCTTGAGGCCATGCACCTCGCCCGAAACACGGACCACATCGCCCTGCTGGACGAATTGCACTGTCCCCGCTGCCGCATTGCCGCGCGTGGGCGCGAGCGAGGCCGAGGCACTGGGGCCGGGGGAAGTGGACGCGCAAGCAGCCAGCGCAAGAACGCAGCTGGCGAGCAAGGTAAAACGGAAATTCATGGCGAAGGCTCCTTGGCAAGAAAAAGGACAGGGTGCCAGCGAATGTACAGGGAGTGCAATTATCCCAAATTGTCCATTAGGCGGCGCTGCGCGCCTACGTGGGCGCTGGCGGACGGCTGACGGTCATTTTGGCCGCAGCTTCGGCGTCCATGGCACCGGCCATGGACTTCTCACCCGCGACCAAACTGCCTCGCCAGCCGCCTCGCCATCATCCCGCGTCCTAATGAACAATCTGGGATTATTTCGCTATCAGCGCAAAGGACACCCTGCAAAACTCCATCAAAAGTTTGACAGGTGCAAGCGACAGATGTCAGCCGATACCGCAGACGGTGGAGACCACGTTGCAAGTGAGCCAGGCGCCTCTGGCCGACACGGCGCGCTACGACAGCCTGCGCGCCGTCTTCGATCAGGACCCGCAGAACTGCCCGGGCCATGAACAATGGGTAGCGTTGGGAATCTATGCAAACGTCAGGGATAAAAAATAGCCCTGGCTCAAAATTCAATCGGCTCGGTGGCTCAATTTTGAATCGGCACCAACAGTTTTGCGACGAAAGTCGCGCGTCACTGCGCGCGCTGATGGTGATGCCTTGCATGAGTATATGAAAATGTATTCTATGTTTTGCCTCGCGTAGACATGAATTTGCATAAGAGAATCTCGGTGACAACGTTTCTTGACTTTTGTCACTTTTTTATTCTCCATCATGGCACTGCAAATTTCTTTTTCTCTTCGTCCCCTGTGCCTGGCGGTTGCGCTGCTGAGCCCGGCGCTGGCTGGCGCGACCAATGGCTATTTTGCCCACGGCTATGGCGCCAAATCGCTCGGTATGGCCGGTGTGGGCATCGCGCTGCCGCAAGATGCTCTGGCCGCTGCCACGAACCCTGCCGGCACGGGCGAGGTGGGCGACCGGCTAGACCTCGGCCTCAGCGTGTTCGCGCCACGCCGTGGCTCTGAAATCGTGGGCAACGCCTTCGGTGCAGATGCCAGCTACAGCGGCAGCGACAGGAAGACCTTTCTGCTTCCAGAGTTGGGCTATGCGCGTCGGGTGAGCCAGACAACCGCGGTCGGTATCGCGGTCTACGGTAACGGCGGCATGAACACAGGCTATGGCAGCAATCCGTACGCACGTTTTGGCGCGAAAGGCAGCGCCGGCATCAATCTGGAGCAACTTTTCATCGCGCCCTCGGTGGCGTACAAGCTGAACGAGCAGCATGCGGTGGGGGTATCGGTGGTCTTGGCGCACCAGCGGTTCTCGGCCAAGGGCATCGGGTTGTTCGGGGGCTTCTCGGCCGCGCCCGGCAATGTCAGCGACCAGGGGACGGACTCCAGTAACGGCGTCGGTGTCCGGCTAGGCTGGACCGGCAAGCTCACGCCGGAACTTACGCTGGGCGCCACCTGGGCATCCAAAATCCACGGCCGCTTCGACAAGTACAAAGGCCTGTTCGCCGACCATGGCGGCTTCGATATCCCCGAGAACTATGGTGTGGGACTGGCTTATGCGGCCACGCAGAATCTGACGGTGGCCGCGGATGTGCAGCACATCCGTTACAGCCAGGTGAGATCGATTGGCAATTCGGCCGCCAGCCTGTTCGCGGGGCAACCGCTCGGTGTATCGAACGGGCCAGGGTTCGGCTGGCACGACGTCACGGTATTCAAACTTGGCGCTGCCTATCGCGTGCGCTCTGACCTGACAGTGCGCGGTGGCGTCAGCTTCAACAACCAGCCCGTGCCGGCAGGGGAAACCTTCTTCAACGTGCTCGCGCCCGGTGTGCCCCAGGCCCACCTGACGCTGGGCACGACGTGGGCGCTGCCGGGCGGCGGTGAGCTCAGTGGCTACTATGCGCACGCGTTCGGCAAGACGGTGCGCGGCAGCAACTCGATCCCCGGTGGCATGCCGCCGGCGGGTTTTGGGGGCGGCAATGCCAACGTCAACCTGCGCGAGAACATCGCCGGGGTCGCGTACGGCTTGAAGTTCTGAGCGCCCTGAAGATCGGCATAGGGGGCCTCCATTTCAGGAGGCCCCCTATGCCGATACGTTTGCGCGCCAGAAAATAGATGCTGCGCCTGGATGGCTAGTGCAGTTTTCGACGCTATCTGCGACATAAAACCGCGTCTTTTCGGCCCGGGCCGCGTTGCAAATCCTCGCGATACCACCCGGTATCGCTGCGGTTTGCGCCTTGCCCAGACCAAAAATCCATCGGTTTTATTTGTCGCATCAAGTATCAAACACTGCACTAGCAGCCTGTCGGACTTTGGAATCGTCGGCTGCGAATGTGCCGCAGCGGCCCATTTTTTACCGTCTTCTTGCCCCATAGTCCCGCTATGGGGCGGCGAATCCGGCAAAAACTGGCCTCGCTGGGGCACATTCTCGCTTTCGACGTCCAAAGTCCGACAGGCTGCTAGCGCATGCCTCAAGCTCCCGCCAACAATTTGTGCACAAGATCAGCGGCCGTGGACGCGCCGTATTTGCGCATGAGGCGGGCGCGGTAAATTTCTACAGTGCGGTGGCTGATGCCAAGCGCCTTGCCGATCTCCTTGGACGTGAGGCCCTCGAGCAGGCGTGCCGCCACTTCGCGCTCGCGGCCCGTGAGTTGGGCGTGCACGGGGCGCTGCGCGCTCAGGTCTTCGAAGCTCCAGATGCCTGATTCGTGTGGTGCGGCGCGGTTGAGCGCGCGGCCGGCCACGTGGCACCAGAACAATTCACCGCTGGCACGCTTCATGATGCGGTCGTCGGCGTAATGGCCCCTGGCGTTCAAAATGGGCGCCATGCGCGCACCTTGGCGCTCATACTCATCAGCGCTGGGGTAGAGCACCTGAAAAGACTGGCCGATCAAGACCTCGCGCGAGGCGCCAAACATGTCGCACACCAGGCGGTTGCAGTCCACCATGGTGCGGTTGCGCGAAAGCACAAGACCCACGGGCGCCATCTCGAAGGCCAATCGATAATCGGGGCTTGGGTCGCTCATAGGAGTTTTCTCTACGGAATACTACTTATGAAAATACGTAGTATCTTCGAATTCCCTTATGTAAGGAGGTAATGGTGAACAAAGTATTTCCTTCCGCTGCCGATGCCTTGCGTGGCGTGGTGGCCGATGGCCAGACGCTCGCTGTGGGCGGCTTTGGTTTGTGCGGCATTCCCGAGGCCTTGATCGACGCGCTGCGCGACTCGGGCGTGAAGAATCTTACGGTGATTTCGAACAACGCCGGTGTCGATGGCTTCGGCCTGGGCAAACTGCTCGAGACGCGCCAGATCAAGAAAATGATCTCGTCCTACGTGGGCGAAAACAAGGAGTTCGAGCGCCAGTATCTTTCCGGTGAGCTCGAACTCGAATTCACGCCGCAGGGCACGCTGGCAGAAAAGCTGCGTGCCGGCGGGGCAGGCATCCCGGCGTTTTTCACCAAGACCGGCGTGGGCACGCTCGTGGCCGAGGGCAAGGAGCTGCGCGAGTTTGACGGCGAGACTTACGTCATGGAGCGCGCGCTCGTTCCCGACGTGGCGCTGGTCAAGGCCGACATTGCGGATCGTGCGGGCAATCTGCGCTTTCACCTCACGGCGCGCAATTTCAACCCGGCGGCAGCCATGGCCGGGAAACTCTGCATCGTCGAAGTCGAGCGCGTGGTATCCACGGGCGAGCTGGCCCCGGATGACATCCACTTGCCGGGCATTTACGTGCATCGCATCGTGCACAACCCCACGCCCGAAAAACGCATCGAAAAACTCACCACGCGCAACCGCAAATAAAGGAGATCGTCATGCCCTGGAACCATGACCAAATGGCTGCGCGCGCAGCGCAGGAATTGCAAGACGGCTTTTATGTCAACCTCGGTATTGGCATTCCCACGCTGGTGGCCAACCATGTGCCCAACCACGTCGAAGTGTGGCTGCAGAGCGAAAACGGCATGCTCGGCTTAGGGCCCTTCCCGTATGCAGACGAGGTCGACCCGGACCTGATCAACGCGGGCAAGCAGACCGTGACGACGATCAAGGGCTCATCGATCTTCGGCAGTGACCAGTCTTTTGCGATGATCCGCGGCGGCAAGATCAATCTGTCGATCCTGGGCGCCATGCAGGTCAGCGAAAAGGGCGACCTGGCCAACTGGATGATCCCCGGCAAGATGGTCAAGGGCATGGGCGGGGCCATGGACCTGGTGGCCGGCGTGCCGCGCGTGATTGTGCTCATGGAGCACGTGGCGCGCCGCAAGGATGGCGGCGAAGACCTGAAAATTCTGCCGCAGTGCACGCTGCCGCTCACGGGCGTGGGTGTGGTCGATCGCATCATCACCGACCTGGCAGTGCTTGATGTCACGCCGCAGGGGCTCAAGCTCATCGAACTCGCGCCGGGCGTGACCATGGACACGCTGCGCGCCAAGACGGGTGTACCCGTGCTTGCCTGAGCGATAGGCGCAACCCGGCGTGCAGCGGACGGGGGTGGGGTCAGCCGGCTGAATACGAAGCCATGGCCTCGCCGAGCCGTACGCCCTGGCCGGCTTGCCACTGGGAGTGGAATTGCAAGACCTGGCCCGGCTTGCGCGGCAGCAACACCACCACGGTCGAGCCGAGCTGAAAACGCCCCATCTCTTGCCCTTGCTCCAGCCGTACCTCGCCCGCGCCGTAGTCCCAGCGGCGCACCACGCCGGGGCGCGGCGGATTCACCTGCCCGTGCCACACCGTAGCCATGCTGCCGACGATGGTTGCGCCCACAAGCACAAGCACGAAGGGGCCGTGGCTGGAGTCGAACACGCAGACCACGCGCTCGTTGCGCGCAAAAAGCCCGGGAATGCCACGTGCGGTGGCCGGGTTGACCGAAAACAGCTCGCCCGGCACATGCGCCATGTGGCGGAGTTCGCCGGCGCAGGGCATGTGGATGCGGTGGTAGTCGCGCGGGCTCAGGTACAGCGTGGCAAAGTGGCCCTGCGCGAACTGCGCCGCGAGCGCGGTGTCGCTGCCGAGCAAGGCCGTGGCGCTGTACGCATGGCCTTTGGCCTGGAAAATCTGCCCCGCCTCGATCGTGCCGAACTGGCTAATCGCGCCATCGACCGGACAGATCCAGTCCGCTTTGGCCATGGGGCGCGCATCGGCACGCAAGGCGCGTGTGAAAAAATCATTGAAGCTTGCGTAGCTTGCAATATCAGGGATGGCCGCCTCGGCCATGTCCACCCGGTAGCGCTTGATGAAGCTGCGGATGGCAAAGTGCGTCAATGCCCCCCATCGGGCACTGGCAAAGCGACCGGCCAGCACCGTGAGGGCCTGCTTGGGCAAAAGATATTGCAGGGCGACGAACAGACGGTCGTGCAAGAAGGCGCCTTTTGAAAAAGAAGCGCGCATTGTAAGTGTTCATGATGGATGCGGCATGCCGAAAATACAATGCAAACAGGCACATCGCGGTACAATGCTTGGCTTTTGCACAGCGTACGACGCTCGTCCGCCGAAAGCACTGCCTCGTGGCCTTTTCGATTCATCCGAAAGAGGTGCAGGGGGCTGCAAAGCGGCATGTCCTTTGGGTGCAAGACGTCCCAGGTCTTGTGGCAAGTCGTCTCCGTCCACTTCTACAGTGTCGCACCTGAAATAGTGGATGCCACGATCCGCTGGCGCAGCGAACGAAAATATCTCTCACAAATCAAACCATGGCCAAAGAAGAATTGATCGAAATGCAGGGCGTCGTTACCGAAGTGCTGCCGGATTCGCGCTTTCGTGTGACGCTCGACAACGGTCACCAGTTGATTGCCTATACCGGGGGCAAGATGCGCAAGCACCATATCCGCATTCTGGCGGGCGACCGGGTTTCGCTCGAAATGTCGCCTTACGACCTGACCAAGGGCCGCATCACCTTCCGTCATCTGCCCGGCCGTGGCCCGGCACCTGCGGGAGCATCAGGCTCGGGCCGTTGAGCAAAAGGCTGCATTACCGGCGCTTATTCGGCGCGGAAGGCCTTTTTTTCGCGGTAGAATGGCGGTTTGTCGGAGCGTAGCGCAGCCTGGTAGCGCATCTGCTTTGGGAGCAGAGGGTCGCGAGTTCGAATCCCGCCGCTCCGACCACTGTTTGAAAGGGCTTGTGGCGTGCGCTGCAAGCCCTTTTTGGTTTGCCACGCGCCGCTTGCGCTATTTTTGCGCACATGGCGCATCAGAAATTCCGGGGCACCACACCATGTATGCACCAAACGCTGGCAATGCGGCAGGCAACAAAAAAGCCTGCAATCGTTCGATATTGCAGGCTTGTGTGTGGACCACTGACGGGTCTTTAATTGGTGCCCAGGAGAGGACTCGAACCTCCACGATGTTACTCGCTAGTACCTGAAACTAGTGCGTCTACCAATTCCGCCACCTGGGCATTTCAGGAAAGAATGAAATTGTACACTAAAAAAACCGCTTCAGCCAGAGCTTCGAGCTCAGGCGCCATACAAAGTCGCCTTTCCGACGAGATCGTGGGCACGGTGCAGGGGCATCGCGACGGGCATGGCTTTGTCATCCGCGACGATGGCGAGCCTGACATCTATCTGCCGCCGAATGAAATGCGCGCCGTGCTGCACAAAGACAGGGTGCGCGTGCGCATTGCGCGCCACGACCGGCGCGGCCGCCCGGAGGGGCATGTGGTCGAAATCATCGAGCGTCCGCCGCAGCCCATCATCGGCCGCCTGCTGCAGGAAAGCGGTGTGTGGCTCGTCGCGCCCGAGGACAAGCGCTACGGGCAGGACATCTTGATTCCCAAGGGCGCGACGGGCAGCGCGAAGCCAGGGCAGGTGGTGGTGGTGCAGTTGACCGAGCCGCCGGCCCTGTTTGGCCAGCCCGTGGGGCGCGTGAGTGAAGTGCTCGGTGAGGTCGATGACCCGGGCATGGAAATCGAAATCGCCGTGCGCAAGTACGGCGTGCCGCATGTGTTTTCGGCTGAATGTCTGGCTGAAACCAAGGCCTTGCCCGACAAGGTGCGCGCGCAGGACAAGCGCGCGCGCGTAGACCTGACCGATGTGCCGCTCGTCACCATCGATGGCGAGGATGCGCGCGACTTCGACGACGCCGTTTACGCCGAGCCTGCGCGCGTGGGGCGCGGCAAGGGTTGGCGCCTGCTCGTGGCGATCGCCGACGTGAGCCACTACGTGAAGACCGGCAGCGCGATAGACACCGACGCCTACGAGCGCGCCACGAGCGTGTATTTCCCGCGCCGCGTGATCCCCATGCTGCCGGAAAAGCTCAGCAACGGGCTGTGCTCGCTCAACCCGCAGGTCGAGCGGCTGTGCATGGTTTGCGACATGCTCGTCACCGCCAGGGGCGAGGTGCACGCCTACCAGTTCTACCCCGCGGTGATGCGCAGCCACGCGCGCTTCACCTACACCGAGGTGGCCGCGATCTTGGCCAACACGCGCGGGCCCGAGGCCGCGAAATACGCCGAACGCGTGCAGGACTTGCTGCACCTGCACGACGTCTATCGAGCGCTGCTGCAAGCGCGGCAGGCGCGCGGTGCGGTGGACTTCGAAACCACCGAGACGCAGATCGTCTGCGACGAAAACGGTCGCATCGAAAAAATCGTGCCGCGCACGCGCAACGAGGCGCACCGCCTGATCGAAGAGGCCATGCTCGCGGCCAACGAGTGCAGTGCCGACTTCATCGCCCAGGGCGGCCACGCCAGCCTGTTCCGCGTGCACGAAGGCCCCACGCCCGAAAAGCTCGAAGTCTTGCGCAACTACCTCAAGGCCATGGCCGTGGGCATGGCGGTCAGCGAGAACCCGCGCCCTGCGGAATTCCAGGCCATCGCCGAGGCCACCAAAGCCCGACCCGATGCGCAGCAGATCCACACCATGCTGCTGCGCTCCATGCAGCAAGCGATCTACACGCCCTACAACAGCGGCCATTTCGGCCTGGCGTTCGAGGCCTACACGCATTTCACGAGCCCCATACGACGCTATCCCGATTTGCTCGTGCACCGCGTCATCAAGGCCATCCTGGCGGGCAAAAAATACCGTCTGCCTGCCTTGCCCACGCCTGGCGAGGCCCAGTTCAAGCTCGCCAAACGCCTCGCGGGGCGTGCGGCCTCTGGCGCACGCGAGCAGGCCGAGGCGCCGGTGCGCGTGGACCCGGAGCTGCTCGCCTGGGAGGCTGCGGGCCTGCATTGCAGCGCCAACGAGCGTCGTGCTGACGAGGCGAGCCGTGACGTGGAAGCCTGGCTCAAGTGCAAATACATGCGTGAGCACCTGGGCGAGGAATTCAGCGGCGTGGTCAGTGCGGTCACGGGTTTTGGCATCTTCGTCACGCTCGACGCCTTGTATGTCGAAGGGCTGGTGCACATCACCGAGCTCGGCGGCGAGTATTTCCGCTTCGACGAAGCGCGCCAGGAACTGCGCGGCGAGCGCACAGGCATTCGCTATGGCATAGGCACGCGGCTGCGCGTGCAGGTCAGCCGCGTCGATCTGGACGGCCGCCGCATCGACTTCCGGCTCGTGCGCGAGGGCGAGGATCGTCCGGCGCGCAGCGCCAAGGACAAGGGTGAGAAAAACACCGACAAAGCCGCGGCGCGCGAAGTGTCTGCCCCGGTGCCCGACGTCGTGCCCGATGCAGCGCCCAAGTCAAACCCGCGGACGCCGCGCAAACGCGAGAAAAAGCCTGAAGCGGCCGGGCTCGAACGCCCCGCAGCGCGCACCAGTCGCAAGGGGATGAAGAAGGCAGGCAAAGACGCTGCCGGGAAACGCCCTCCGCGACGTTGACGCGCCCCTTTGGCGCCTTCGGCGGCACGTCTCAAACACACAAACTTCGCGCCAAAGCCCCCGCCGTGAGCGTGCGTCCCGCGGGCCATTGGTCGGCGGCCTGGCCGTGCTGGTACACGGCGGCGCACGCCGCTTGCAAGGCCGTGTGTCCGGCGGCAAGGCGCGCACCGATCAGGCCCGCGAGCACGTCGCCCGTGCCGGCGGTGGCCAGGCGTGCGTTGCCCGTCGGGTTGATGCTGGGCGCGGCGCCGGGCGCGGCGACGACGGTGCCCGAGCCTTTGAGCACGGCCACGCACTGAAAGCGCTCGGCCAGCGCGCAGGCTGCGCGCAGGCGGTCGGCCTGGACACTTGCCGCATCGGTATCCAGCAGGCGCGCGGCTTCGAGCGGATGCGGCGTGAGCACGGTGGGCTGGCCGCGGCCAGCGCGTGCGGCCAGCAGTGCGTGCAGCGGCGGTGCCGTGGCAATGGTGTTGAGCGCGTCGGCGTCGAGCACGAGCCGCGCGGCGCGTTCGAGCACCGCGGGCAGCACGGCGCGCACGGCCTCGCCACCACCGCAGCCGCACACCACGCTGAGCTGGTCGAGTTCCAGCGCCTCGAAGCGGCGCAGCATGAGCTCGGGCTGCTGCACATCGACGGCCAGGCCCGCGTCGTCGAGCAGCGCGAGCAGCACGCGCCCGGCGCCGCCGTGCAGCGCGGCAGAGGCGGCCAGCAGCGCGGCCCCCGTCATGCCCAGGCCGCGCCGCGCGAGCCCTTCGCCGCCGACCACGGCCACGTCGCCAAAGCTGCCCTTGTGGCTTGCGTGCGCACGCGGTGCGGGCGCGGGCGGGCCGCTGAGCCAGGCGCTTGCAGGCATGTCGGTTTCTGGTGCCACGCCCAGATCGTCGAACCACAGCGTGCCGCAGGCGTCGCGGCCTTCGCAGGTGAACAGGCCGGGTTTGAGCGTGAGCAGGCTCAGCGTGTGGCGGCGGTTTTCAGTATCAAAATGGGCATTTGTGCCCGTGTAGCAAGCGCTAGCAGCTTCTGAAAAAATAGCATCCGGGCGCAGCCAGCGGCCCGTGTCGGCGTTCAGGCCCGTGGGCAGATCGACGGCCAGGCAGCGTGCGGGGCTTGCCGCCATGTGCGCGAGCCATGCGGCCATGCGCCCTTCAGGGGCGCGCGTGACGCCGATGCCGAGCAGCGCGTCTATGCAGAGGTCTTGCGTCTGCAGCGCAGGCGGCGCGTCGGCAAAGCACACGCCGGCGGCGCGGGCGCGTGCGAGCGAGGCGCGCGCGTCGGCGGGGGCATGGGCCTCGTCGCCAAGCCAGGTGACCACGGGTGCGAGCCCCCATTGGCGCAGGTGCATCGCGGCTTCGAATCCGTCGCCGCCGTTGTTGCCGGGGCCGCAGGCGATCCACACGGTGCGCGCGTGCGGCGCGAGCGCCAGCGCGAGCCGCGCCACGGCCAGGCCTGCGCGCTGCATCAGGGTGTGCGGCGGCAGCGCGGCGGCAGCGGCTTGCTCGATGCGGCGCGTGGCGGTGGTGTCATGCAGCGGGTAGGGGACGGAGGGTGTGATGCGAAGCATGGCGCGTAGGAGCTGGGTAGGTGCAGTGCCCACAACAGGGGGGGTCTATGCAACAGCGTGGATTTTGCGCTGTTGCGCATCGGCAGGGCCAATAGAAAGGGCCAATAGACAGGGTCAATGTTCGCGGCTTGTCAGGGGCAGCGGCGCGCAGCGCATGTCAAGGTGCGCAAGCCGCACAGCGGGGCCGCCGGGTTTCTCGCGCAGCGCCGCACGCCGTTGGCAGGAGCTGGCGACAATCGACGGCTATGCGTTTTTCTTCTCTCCATACCGTCATGCAAGCCAACCCGGCCGCAGCGCCTGCTGCCGCAATGTCCGCTCCTGCAAAGGCTGACCACTCCTTGCCGCCCGAGAGCCTGCCCAAGAGCCTGTCTGCAACACCCGGCGCGCCCGATCCCGAGCGCGCGAGCAGCCTTGCCATGCTGGTGGTGGTCTGTGGCATCGCCGCGGCGGTGCTCGACGCGAGCATCGTCAATCTGGCGCTGCCCGGCATCGCGCAGCAATTGCAGGCTGACGCGGCGCAAGCGATCTGGGTGCTCAACGCCTACCAGATGGCGACGCTGGTGATGCTGCTGCCACTCGCGGCGCTGGGCGAGCGGCTGGGCTACCGGCGCGTGTACCTGGGCGGGGTGATCTTGTTCACGTTGGCCTCACTGGGTGCGATGCTCGCGCATTCGCTCTGGGCGCTGATCCTGGCGCGCGCGGTGCAGGGTCTGGGGGCTGCCGGCATCATGAGCGTCAATTCGGCGCTGGTCCGGCTGATTTACCCGCGCGCGCTGCTGGGGCGGGGCATGGCCATCAATTCGATGGTGGTGGCGGTGTCTTCCGTGGCCGGGCCGGCGGTGGCGGCGGCGATCTTGTCGGTGGCCTCGTGGCCCTGGCTGTTTGCGCTCAACCTGCCGCTCGGGGCCTTCGTGCTGTGGCTGGGGCGGCGCGCACTGCCGTTCAATGCCCACCCACACACGGGTGCAGAGCGCCTGGGCTGGCTCGACGTGCTGCTCAACGTGTTGATGTTCAGCCTGGTGTTCATCGGCGTCGATCAACTGGGGGTGCGCAGAGAGCAGACGGCAGGCACGGATGCCGGGCTGGGCTGGGCGCTGCTGGGCGCGGGGGTGCTGGTGGGCTGGTTCTATGTGCGGCGCCAGCGCCACCTTGCGGCGCCCCTGTTTCCGATCGACTTGCTGCGCATCCGGGTGTTTGCGCTTTCCATGGCTTCGTCCGTAGGGGCGTTCTGCGCGCAGACGCTGGCGTATGTGGCGCTGCCTTTTCTGCTGCTCGACACCTTCGGGCGCACGCATTTGCAGGCGGGTTTGCTGATCTCTGCCTGGCCCTTGGCCATCGTGGCGGTGGCGCCGCTGGCCGGGCGGCTGATCGGGCGCTACCCGGGTGGGTTGCTGGGCGGCATTGGCATGGCGGTGTTTGCCTGCGGGCTGCTGTTGCTTGCGCTGCTGCCGGCGCAGCCGACGAATGTCGACATGGTCTGGCGCCTGGCGCTGTGCGGCGCGGGTTTTGCGCTGTTCCAGTCGCCCAACAACCACACCATCGTGACCTCGGCGCCCTTGCAGCGCAGCGGCGCGGCCAGCGGCATGCTGGGCACGGCGCGGCTCACGGGGCAGACGCTGGGCGCGGTGGTGCTCGCGGCCTTGTTTTCGCTGTGGCCCGCGCAGCTCGCGCGTGCGCCCATCGCGGCACTGTGGGTGGCCGCGGGCTTTGCGGCGCTCGCGGGCGTGACGAGCACGCTGCGCGTGCGCGCCGCATGAGCAAATGGTGCGCAAAAAACCGCTTTAGCCAAGAAGATACAAGCGCCTGAAGATATGCTTTTAAGAGCATTTTGAGCGCTCTCGTGCTGCCGGCGTATGGCACACTCGCAGGCTTTCCCGTGCCTGTTTTCGCTATAGAACCATGGAATCCATCGTCCGGCAGCTTGCCGCAGAAATCCGCATTTCCGAGGCGCAGGTGCGCGCCGCCGTCGCTTTGCTCGACGGCGGGGCCACGGTGCCCTTCATCGCGCGCTACCGCAAAGAGGCCACGAACGGGCTCGACGACGTGCAGCTGCGCGAACTCGAAGCGCGCCTGGCGTACCTGCGCGAGCTGGCCGAGCGGCGCGCGGCCGTACTCAAGAGCATAGACGCGCAGGGCAAGCTGACCGACGCGCTGCGCGCCGCGATCGCCGCTGCGCCGACCAAGCAGGAGCTCGAAGACCTGTACCTGCCGTTCAAGCAAAAGCGCCGCACCAAGGGGCAGATCGCGCGCGAATGCGGGCTCGAGCCGCTGGCAGACCTGCTCTGGGCCGACCCCACGCGCGACCCGGCCGAGGCCGCGCAGGCCTTTTTGCGCGCGCCCGAGGTGCTCGAGGATGGCAAACCGGGGCCGGATTTTTCCACCGTGGCGGCGGTGCTCGACGGCGTGCGCGACATCCTGAGCGAACGCTGGGCCGAAGACGCGGCGCTCGTGCAGGCCTTGCGCGCCTGGCTCTGGGACGAGGGCGTGCTCGCGAGCCGCAAGATCGAGGGCAAGAACGAAAACGACCCCGAAATCGCCAAGTTCCGCGACTATTTCGACTATGCCGAGCCGATCCGCCGCGTGCCCTCGCACCGCGCGTTGGCCGTGTTCCGCGGGCGCGCGCTCGAGGTTCTGGACGTGAAGCTGCTGCAACCCGCAGAGCCCGTGCCCGGCCAGGCCAGCCTGGCCGAAGGGCGCATTGCGCTGCACCTGGGCTGGAGCCACAGCGGCCGCGCCGCGGACGACCTGCTGCGCAAGTGCGTGGCCTGGACCTGGCGCGTCAAGCTCAGCCTGGCGCTGGAGCGCGACCTGTTCACGCGCTTGCGTGAAGAGGCCGAGCAGGTAGCGATCAAGGTGTTTGCCGACAACCTGCGCGACCTGCTGCTCGCCGCGCCCGCGGGCCCCCGCGTGGTCATGGGGCTCGATCCGGGCATACGCACGGGCGTCAAAGTCGCCGTGGTCGATGCCACGGGCAAGCTCGTCGCCACCGCCACGGTGTACCCGCACGAGCCGCGGCGCGACTGGGATGGGGCGCTGTTCACGCTCGCGCAGCTGTGCGAGCGCCACGGCGTGCAGCTCATCGCGATCGGCAACGGCACCGCGAGCCGCGAAACCGACAAGCTCGCGGCCGAGCTCATCGCTTTGGTGCAAAAACAAGCCAAAGCCAAGGAAGGAACTGGACAGGCAGCTATACAAAAAATAGTTGTGAGCGAGGCCGGTGCATCGGTCTATTCGGCCAGCGAGTACGCCGCGCAGGAAATGCCCGACGTGGACGTGAGCCTGCGCGGCGCCGTGAGCATCGCGCGGCGCCTGCAAGACCCGCTCGCCGAACTCGTGAAGATAGACCCCAAGAGCATAGGCGTGGGCCAGTACCAGCACGACGTGAACCAGAGCGCGCTTGCGCGCACGCTGGACGCGGTGGTCGAGGACTGCGTGAACGCCGTGGGCGTGGACTTGAACACGGCGAGCGTGCCGCTGCTCGCGCGCGTCTCGGGGCTCTCGCCCGGCGTGGCGCGCGCCGTGGTGCACTGGCGCGAGGCGCAGGGTGCGTTCCGCAGCCGCCGGCAGCTGCTCGAAGTCGCGGGCCTGGGCCCCAAAACCTTCGAGCAAAGCGCGGGCTTCCTGCGCATTCGCGGCGGCGACAACCCGCTCGACATGACCGGCGTGCACCCCGAAACCTACGCCGTGGTCGAGCAGATCATCGCGCGTGTCGGCATACCCGTGGCGGAGTTGATGGGGCGCGCCGAGCTGCTGCAAAGCCTGCGCCCCGAGCTGTTCGCGAACGAGCGCTTTGGCGTCATCACGGTGCGCGACATCCTCGGCGAGCTCGAAAAACCCGGCCGCGACCCGCGTCCGGACTTCAAGGTGGCGCGCCTGCACGAAGGCGTGCAGGACATCACCGACCTGCGCGAAGGCATGGTGCTCGAAGGCACGGTCAGCAACGTGGCGCAGTTCGGCGCCTTCGTCGATCTGGGCGTGCACCAGGACGGACTGGTGCACGTAAGCCAGCTTGCGCACAAGTTCGTGCACGACGCGCGCGAGGTGGTCAAGACCGGCGACATCGTGAAGGTGCGCGTGCTCGAAGTCGATGTGCCGCGCAAGCGCATCAGCCTGACGATGAAGCTGGACGCAGCACCGGCGCAGCCGGGCGCGCGGCGTGGTGCCGAGTCGCATGCGTCAGGTGCCGCGCATGGCAAAAACAGTCAGAACGGCCAGAACGGCCCACATTCCGGCAGCCCCGGCCGCTACACGCCGCGCAATGCCGAACCGGCAGCGCCCTCGGCCATGGCCGCAGCCTTTGCCAAGCTGCAGCAGGGCAAGGGGCGTTGAGCCGGGGCGCGAGCGGGCTCCGCTGCCACACCACCATGTCTGACGACGCCTTGCCCGAGCTCGAGGCACTGCTGGCCCACAGCGGCAAGCTGCCCGCGTTGCCGCGCAGCGTGGCGCTGCTGCTGGCCGAGCTCGCGCACGCACCACCGCAACTGCGCCGGCTGAACCAGCACTTCGGGCAAGACCCGGTGCTGGCCGCGCGTGTGCTGGCGCTGGCCAATGGCCCGGCATTCCAGATGGCGCGGCAGGTGGCCGGCATCCCTGAGGCTCTGGCGCTGGCGAGTACGCAGCAGCTGCGCACGCTCGTGGCCGCAGCCCCGCTGGGCACCGCAGCGCAGGCCATGCACGGCGTCAGCCTGGCGCAGTTCGCGCACTACAGCCAGCAGACGGCGCGCCTGGCGCGTGCGCTGGCGGGCGTGCTGCTGCAAGACCCGGTCGCCGCCTACACCGTGGGCCTGCTGCACGGGCTGGGCGAGCTGCTTTTGCATCTGTGCATTCCCGCAGAAATGGCCGCCATCGATGCCCTGGTGCCGCCACTCGATGCGCGACGCAGCCTGGTCGAGCAGCAAATCCTGGGTTACGGCTACGAGGAGGTGAGCACGCGCCTGGCCGAGCGCTGGCACTTGCCCGCCCGGGTGGTCGAAGCGCTGCGCTACCAGAGCGATCCGCTGGCGGAAAACGCCTGCGAGCCGCTCGCGGCCATCGTCCACCTTGCCTCCTGGCGCATGCGCGCGCACCTGGCGAAGCTGGACGAAAAGCAAATGGCGGACAGCTTTCCGGGCGACGTGGGGGCGATCGTGGGCCTGGACATAGACATGGTGCTGCAGCAGGACCCTTTCGACTGGCGGCGCGAGCAATCGGCGGCGGACGTGGTGGTTTGAACCTCAAGCCGCGCGCAGTGTGGCTGCAGCTTGCACATCAGGCGCTGCACTTCCGAGTGCAGGCAGTGGTGCAGCCGCTATGTCCTGCACCGCGGACAGCGTGCTGCTGCGCAGCGCCTGCATGAGCCGACCCGCGTCCAGGCACTGCACCAGCAGCGGCGGCTCGCCCGGGGCCGGGTCGGGCTGGACCAGTGCGGTGACGAGCTGCGCCTGGTTGCCCAGCACGTTCGGTGCGTCGAAGATGCGCGTGCGCGCAAAGGCCGTGACGCCGTGCAGTTCGTTGACCAGCAGGCCGATGCGCCGGCCTTCGTGCTGCAGCACGATGACCTGGCTGTCGGGCGTGATCTCGGATGGCGTGCCGCGCAGCAACTGGCCCAGGTCGAACACCCAGACGTAGCCGGTGACGCTGCCGTGCGCCTTGCGCGCGAGCGTGCCCAGGCAGTAGGGCATGCGCCCGGCAGAGACGGCCGCGATGGCGTTCGCGGGCAGGGCTTCGAGCACTTCCTCGGCCTTGAAGGCGAACAGTGCGGCGTCGATGAAGAAGGTCGCCATCTCCTGCACCTCGGTCTGGCCCACGTCGGCGGCGAGCACGGCGCGGCGGCGCTGCACGGCGTCCAGGGCCCCGGTCTGCACCGCGCCCAGCGACTCGAACGAGAGCGCGAGCACGTCGTCGCGGTAGCCGTCGCTGACCTTGAACTCGCGGTAGCCGTGCGAGGCCGAGCAGCCGACGATGCAGTAATGCCCGTCGTGCACCATGGCGCGCGAGGTGCTGTGGCCGTTGGGCAGCGCGAGCAGGTCCGGCGGCAGCGCCATGGTGTGACCGGGCGGGCGCGCGGGGTCGGTGCTCGCAATCACTTGGCCCGAGCGGTGCACGAACACGGTGTGCGTGTTCGGTTTGCTTGCCGTGGCGCCGCGCAGCATGGCGTCGAACTCCACGCTGGAGTTGAACACGATGCCTATGCCGCCCACGACTTCGCCGGCAGTGCCGGGCGCGCGGATCGCGGCGTGATAGACGTAGGTCAGGCGCCCCTCGTCGAGCGCCGAGGCCTGCCAGGGCGAGACGTGGTAGGACTGCGTGTCGGGCAGCGTGAGCACCGCGGCGAGCGTGGCCGGGTCTATGCGCGTGCCGAGCACCGAGCTGCCGTCCTTGCACGTGGGGCGGCTCGCGGCGACGATACGGCCCGTGCGGTCATAGACCACGAGGCGCGTATAGACCGTGTAGAGGCTGTTGATGTGCTCGAGGATGCGGCAGGCCGTGGTTACGTCTTCTACCTGCAGGCGGCCCTGCGCGGCGTCGGCGAGCAGGGCGCGCAGCTCGGGTGTGAGCGCCCACCAGCGACAGTCGTTGGCGCGCTCGTAGAGGTTGCGGTCGAGCAGATCGACGAGCAGCTGCGTGAGGAACATGCTGTCGCGCATGCGCGAGCTCAGCACGGTGTCGTAGAGGTCGCGGATCGACTGCGTGAACACCTCGTTGGTGCGCGCGCCGGTCTCGCCGATCTGCTCGAGCACGGCCTTGAGCTTTTGCGCCGCCCCTTGCTTGCCCGCGGTCATGACCTGGCCGTTCCAGACCACGCGGCGTATGGTGTCGGCCGCGGTGACGATTTCATACAGCGGCGGGCAGAAGGTCTTGGCGTGTGCGAGCAGCCCCTGCGCGATCGCCGGGTCGAGCGCGTCTATGGTGCGCTGCAGCTTGGCCGAAAACGCCAGCTCCACGGGCACCATGACCTGCCCCTTCCAGCCCGGCGGGCCGGGGTAGCCCTGGTAGCCTTGCGACGCCACCGTGCGCACCAGATAGGTGCGCCCGCCGTGCACCAGCAACTGCGGCGCACCGCCGAGGTTCACGGGCACCTGCGCGCCCACGGGAATCCACAGCGCGTCGCTGCTCGCGATCACGCGGTTGTCGGCGTCGAGCAGCAGCGCGATGTTGCGCTGGTTTTTGCCCTGGCGCGCATGGAAGATGCCCTCCATTTCGCTGTGAAAGGCAAAGCTCAGGCACAGCACGCCGGCCGGCTGGCCGGTGCGCGGATCGAGCATGCGCTGCGAGTAGATCAGCGCATGTTCCTTGCCGGGGCGCAAGGGCGTGGCGCGAAAGGTCTCGACGTGGCCCGTGGCGGCGAGCGTCTGCGCGATCAGCGGGTCGTGGCTGCCTTCGACGGGTGCGTCTTCGTCGATCTGCGCGAGCACGGCGCCCTCGCGGTCGAGCAGCATGATTTCGTCATAGACCGTGTATTTGTTGCGGTACTCGCGCAGGCGCTGCAGCACGGGGCCGGGGTCGGTGGTGGTGCCCGCGACGAAGCGGCACAAGTCCTGGTCGGTGGCCAGAAAGCCCACGTCGGCCGTGCGCTCGTAGAGGTTGCGCACCACGATGTCGATCACGTGGTGCGCATGCGTGCCGATCTCGGCCATGACTTCGCCGAGGGACTCCTGCACCAGCGAATGCACCAGGTCGCCCTCGAGGCGCTGAAAGCCCGCGCGCGTGGCCGCCATCATGGGCAGGATGCTGTGCGCTTCCTCGGGACAGTTCATCTTGGCGGAAGCCTCGATGAGCCGCCACATCAGATTGAGCTCGCGCAGCGCGCCCTCGCAGCGCACCACGTCGCGCATGAAGGGGATGAAGGTGTCGGTGTTGAGGCTGCTGCCGCTGGGGTCGTCCGCACCGTCGCTGTTGCCGTGGGTCATGGGTCTGCTTTCCTTTCTGCGCTGGGTTGGCCTGCTGCGAGGCAGGCGTCGTTACTTATTGAAACGACCCATGCAAGAGGCTTGCCAGCCTGCGGGCGTGCCCGCGCAAAAAGCAAAGCGTGCGCTGGAGCGGATACGACGCGGCGCGCGCTACTCGATGTCTATGCAGTGCAGCTCAAAGCTGCCGCGCTTGCGGTCGGCAAAGTAGCAGCGCAGCGTCTCATTCACGGTGCGAAAGGCGATTTCGTCCCAGGGCACCTCGTCTTCGCTGAACAGGCGCGCCTCCAGGGTTTCGTGGCCGGGGTTGAACTGCTCGCTGAGCAGCGTGGCGAGGTAAAACAAGTGCACCTGGCCCACGCGCGGCACGCTGAGCAGGCTGAACAGCGGCCCCATGGCGATGTGTGCACCGGCCTCTTCCTCGGTTTCGCGCGCGGCCCCTTCGGCGGTGGTTTCGTCGAGCTCCATGAAGCCTGCGGGCAGCGTCCACTTGCCCCAGCGCGGCTCGATGTTGCGCTTGCACAGCAGCACGCGGCCGTCGGCAAGCACGGGCACAGTGCCCACGACGTTGAGCGGGTTTTCGTAGTGGATGGTGCCGCAGACGGTGCACACGGCGCGTTCGCGCGTGTCGCCGTCGTCCGGCAGGCGATAGGCCACGGCGGCGCCGCAGGCACGGCAATACTTGATGGGGCTGCGGAAGGTCATGCAGGAATTTTGGATGAAAAATGCGTCTTGTGCTTGTCTGGTGTGCGCTTGTAGCTATTGAAGGAATAGCATTCAATCAGACGACATGCACGCGCAAGGGCGTGAGGCCATCGACGGCGCATTCGATCACGTCGCCGCGCAGCACCGCGCCCACGCCTTCGGGTGTGCCGGTGTAGATCAGGTCGCCGGGCTGCAGCGTCCAGGCGGCCGAGAGGTGTTCTATGGTTTCGGCGATGTTCCAGATCATTTGGCTGATCTGGCTGCGCTGGCGCTGTGCGCCGTTGACCTGCAGCCAGATCGCGGCCTGCGCGAGATCGCTCACCTGCTCGGCGGGGGTGATAGGCGCGATCGGTGCGCTGTGCTCGAAGGCCTTGCCTATGGACCAGGGGCGGCCCTGTTTTTTCATCTCGTTTTGCTGGTCGCGCCGCGTCATGTCCAGGCCCACGGCGTAGCCGAACACATGCTGCAGTGCATCGGCCGCGCGGATGTTGCTGCCGCCACGACCCAAGGCGACGACGAGCTCGACCTCGTGGTGCAGGTTGGCCGTGAGGCTGGGGTAGGGCAGCGCGCCGGTTTCGTCCGCCGGCACAGCCAGCACGGCGTCGGCGGGTTTGAGGAAGAAAAACGGTGGCTCGCGCCCTGTGAAGCCCATTTCCTTGGCGTGCTCGGCGTAGTTGCGGCCCACGCAATAGATGCGGTGCACGGGAAAGCGCTCGGCGCGGCCTACGACGGGCACGCTGGCGATGGCGGGGGGAGGGAAAACGTAGTGCGTCATGCAAAAACTCGGCAGGCAGCGGGGTGGAGATTTTGGGTGTTGTGTGTGCGGCGCGGGCGACGGCGACACAAGCTGCAGTGTGCCATGGCGAAGCTGCCTGCGCAGTTGCTGGTGCAGGCTGGCGGTGCGCGGTTATGCTGCCGGCCATGGCAATGTCCACGCCCACGTCCACGCCTTTTGCTTCGCCCGCTGCAGCGTCCGTCTCATCCAGCGCCGCGCCGCCCGCGGACTGGCTCATTCCCGATTGGCCGGCGCCACCCGGCGTGCACGCGCTGTGCACCACGCGCACGGGTGGCGTGAGCGCGGCGCCCTACGACAGCCTGAACCTCGGCGACCACGTGGGCGACCGCCCCGCCGCGGTGCAGGCCAACCGCGCGCGCCTGCAGGCTGCGCTGCAAAGCATCACGCCGGGCACGCGCGCCGTGTTTTTGCGCCAGGTGCACGGCACGGGCGTGCTGCAGCTCGATGCCGCCACGCCCGACGGCGCCGAGGCTGACGCCTGCGTCAGCACGCAGTCCGCGCTCGCCTGCACCATCATGGTCGCGGACTGCCTGCCGGTGCTGCTGGCGCACCGCTCGGGCACGGTGGTCGCGGCGGCGCATGCGGGCTGGCGCGGGCTCGCAGGGCAGGGCGGGGTCGGGGTGCTGGAGCGGATTTTCGAACGTTTTTGTGCTTTAACCCAATCACAGCAAGCGCAAGCAGCTATCCAAAGTGAAGCACCGGAAAGCGTGGCCGCGAGTACGCTCGCCTGGCTCGGGCCGTGCATAGGGCCGCAGGCTTTCGAGGTCGGCGCCGAAGTGCGCGCGGCTTTTTGCGTGGCCGATGCGGCGGCAGAGCGTTTTTTTGCGCCCGCCGGGCCGGGGCATTTTCTGGCCGACCTCGCGGGCCTGGCGCGCCATCGGCTGCGCGCGCTGGGCATCACGCAGGTCTATGGCAACGACGGCAGCCCCGCCTGGTGCACGGTAACGCAGTCCGCGCGCTTTTTTTCCTACCGCCGCGACCAGCGCGTTGCAGGCGGCAGCGGCCGCTTTGCCGCGTGCATCTGGCGCGAGGATGCGGGCGTGGCACGATGAGTGCGTGTGCCGGTCATGGGCCGCAGGCAGAATGCTTAGCAAGGTTTCAGCAAGTTTTTCTCTCCAACGAAAACCAAGGAAGCTCTCTGATGAATTCCCCCTCGTCTTTCTGGGCCACCGGGGCCCTGTCGCAGCCAGCATTTCTGGGCCAGGCCTGGACGCAGGCACTGCAGGCTTTCGAGCAACTGAAGCCGCCTGCGGGGGCATCCGGTGCGGCGCCATTGCGCTTTGCACCCGAAAAGCTGCAGGCGCTGCAGCAGCAGTACCTCGACGAGGCGCGCGCGCTCTGGACGCAGAGCCTGCAGGGCAGCATCCCGAGCCTGCAAGACAAGCGCTTCAGCGGTGCGGGCTGGGCCGAGAACCCGATGGCGGCCTACACCGCGGCGGTGTATCTGCTCAACGCACGCACGTTCATGGGTTTGGCCGAAGCGGTAGAGGCTGACGCGAAAACGCGCGCGCGCATCCGCTTTGCCATAGACCAATGGCTGGCCGCGATGGCGCCCAGCAACTTTCTCGCCTTCAACGCCGAGGCGCAGAAAAAAGCCCTGGCAAGCAAGGGCGAGAGCATCGCCAAAGGCTTGCAAAACCTGCTGCACGACATCGGCCAGGGGCACGTGTCCATGACCGACGAGAGCCAGTTCGAGGTCGGCCGCAACGTGGGGACGACCGAAGGCGCCGTGGTGTTCGAAAACGAGCTGTTCCAGCTCATCGAATACAAGCCGAGCACGGCCAAGGTCTACGAGCGTCCGTTGTTGCTCGTGCCGCCGTGCATCAACAAGTTCTACATCCTCGACCTGCAGCCCGACAATTCGCTGGTGCGCTACGCCGTTGACCAAGGGCACCGTACCTTCATGCTGAGCTGGCGCAACCCGGATGCGAGCCTGGCGCACAAGACCTGGGACAACTACGTCGAAGACGGCGCCATGGCCGCGATCGAGGTCGTGCGCAACATCACGGGCGCGGCGCAGATCAATGCGCTGGGCTTTTGCGTGGGCGGCACCATCCTCAGCAACGCACTCGCGGTGCTCGCGGCGCGCGGCGACGAGCCCGTGGTCAGCGCCACTTTTTTGACCACGCTGCTGGACTTCAGCGACACGGGCATCCTCGACGTGTTCATCGACGAAGCCTTTGTGCGCATGCGCGAGCTGCAGTTCGGGCAGGGCGGCATCCTGCCGGGCATGGAGCTGGCCTCGACCTTCAGCTTTCTGCGCCCCAACGACCTGGTGTGGAACTACGTCGTGGGCAACTACCTCAAGGGCGAAACCCCGCCGCCCTTCGACCTGCTGTATTGGAACAGCGACAGCACCAACCTGCCGGGGCCGTTCTACGCCTGGTACTTGCGCAACTTCTACCTCGAAAACAATCTCGTCCAGCCGAACAAGCTCACCGTATGCGGCGAGAAGATCGACCTGAACCAACTGCAATTGCCTGTTTACATCTACGGCTCGCGCGAGGACCACATCGTGCCCATCCACGCGGCCTATGCCAGCACGCAGGTGCTGCCCGGGCCCAAGCGCTTCGTCATGGGCGCATCGGGCCACATCGCGGGCGTGATCAACCCGCCGGCCAAGCAAAAGCGCAGCCACTGGCTGCGGGAGGACGCGCAATTCCCGCCCACGCTCGAAGAGTGGCTCGCGGGCGCCACCGAGCATCCGGGCAGCTGGTGGCCCGACTGGGCTCAGTGGCTCGCAGGCCACGCGGGCAAGCAGGTTGCCGCGCCCAAGACATATGGCAAGGGCAAGTTCAAGCCCTTGGAGCCCGCGCCGGGGCGCTACGTCAAGCAAAAAGCGTAGCGGCTGCTAGCAGGCCCCTTGCGGCCTGCAGGGCTCTGCGGGCTCAGCCTCTCAGGCGAGTTCGGCGATCAGTTCGATCTCCACGCACGCGCCCATGGGAATTTGCGCGACGCCGAAGGCGCTGCGTGCGTGCGCCCCCTTGTCGCCAAACACTTCGGCCAGCAATTCGCTCGCGCCGTTGGTCACGAGGTGCTGCTCGGTGAAGTCGGGGCTGGAGTTGACCAGGCTCATCACCTTGACGATGCGCTGCACGCGGTTCAGGTCGCCGCCGGCCGCCGCCTGCAGCGTGCCCAGCAGGTCTATGGCCACGGCGCGCGCCGCGGCCTTGCCCTCTTCGGTGCCTAGGTTGCGCCCAAGCTGGCCGACCCAGACTTTGCCGTCCTTGCGCGCGATGTGGCCGCTCAAAAACACCAGCTTGCCGCTTTGCACATAGGGCACGTAGGCGGCCGCGGGCACGGCGACGGGGGGCAGGGTGATGCCGAGTTTTTGCAGTGGTTCGTACACGTTCATCGGGGGTCCTCGTTCGTGAATGTGAGCTGGGCACGACTTACGCAAATCGGGGTGAGGCAAGGCGCTCGCCCCATGGCAAAACAGCTCGCAGCATCCTAGGAGCCTGTCGGACTTTGGGCGTCGATAGCGAGAAGGTGCCCCAGCGAGGCCAGTTTTTGCCGGATTCGCAGCCCCATAGTGGTGCTATGGGGCAAGAAGACGGTAAAAAATGGGCCGCTGCGGCGCATTCGCAGCCGACGATTCCAAAGTCCGACAGGCTCCTAGTTTGCGTAAGTCCAGATGGGGGTATGGATGTGCGGGGCGTAAGTGTTGCACAGCGCCGGCACTGTCGTGGCGCGGGCGAGCCATCCCGCTTTGGGTGCCCGGGTAGGATGCGCGCATGCCGGCCCCTGCCGTAGATTCGTTCCTCGCGGAAGATTCCGAGCGCGCCTTCTGGCGCCTGCCGGCGCTGCTGCTTGGCGTGCTCGCGGGCAGTGCGTTGCAACTGCAGCAGTCGGCATTGTGGGAGCGGCGCGCGTATGCGGGGCTGCTGCTTTTGGCGCTGGCGTGTGGCGTGCTGGGCGCGTGGCTCGTGCGCCGCTCCTGGCGTGCGCGCTCGGCGCGCGCGCTGCGCTGGTTGCGGCGCGGCGCGTGGTGGCTTGCGCTGGTGCTGGGCGCGCTTGCGGCGTTTGCCGGCGTGGGTTTGCGCGCCGCGGCCTACCAGGACGATGCCTTGTCGCCCGCGCTCGAAGGGCGCGACCTGCGCGTCACGGGCGTGGTCGCGGCCATGCCGCAGGTCAGTGACGTGGGGCTGCGTTTGCGCTTTGCGGTCGAGTCTGCCGAACTCGCGGGCAGGGCCGTCGCGCTGCCGCCCTTGCTCGAGCTGAGCTGGTGGGGCGCGAGCCTGTTCGAGTCGCCCGAAGGCAGCCAGGGGGAAGACGCCGACCTGAGCGCGCGCGCCACGCCATCGATCGCCGCGGGCGAGCGCTGGACCATGACGGTGCGCCTCAAGGCCCCGCACGGCGCGCGCAACCCTTACGGCTTCGACTCCGAACTCTGGTTTTGGGAGCAGGGCGTGCAGGCCACGGGCTACGTGCGCACGGGGCGGCGCGATGTGCCGCCGCAACGGCTCGCGCGCACCTGGCAATACCCCGTCGAGCAGGCGCGGCAGGCCGTGCGCGACGCAATTTTTGCGCGCCTGCTGCCCGCGGACGCAGGTGCTGCGCAGGAGAGTCCGCTGGCCGCGCGCACTGCGGGCGTGCTCGCCGCGCTCGTGACGGGCGACCAGCGCGCCATAGAGCGCGCCGACTGGGATATTTTCCGCGCCACGGGTGTGGCGCACCTCATGAGCATCTCGGGCCTGCACATCACCATGTTTGCGTGGCTTGCGGCGCGCCTCGTGCGCTGGGCCTGGGGGCGCTCGGCGCGGCTGTGCCTGGCGGTGCCGGCGCAGTCTGCGGCGCTCGTCGCGGGCGTGCTGCTCGCGGCGGCGTATGCGCTGTTCAGCGGCTGGGGCGTGCCCGCGCAGCGCACCGTGACCATGCTCGCCACACTCGCGCTACTGCGCCTGGCGGGCCTGCGCTGGCCCTGGCCGCAGGTGTGGCTGCTTGCGTGCGCAGCGGTGGTGCTGGTCGATCCCTGGGCTTTGCTGCAGGCGGGCTTCTGGCTCAGCTTCATTGCCGTGGGGGTGCTGTTTGCTTCGGATGTAGGAGCTGCTGACGCAGGTGCGAAGGGCGTGAGAGGCCATTTTTATGCTTTGTTGCGCGAGCAATGGGTGGTCACGCTCGCGCTCACGCCGCTGTCGCTGGTGCTGTTCGGACAGATTGCGCTCGTGGGGTTGCTTGCGAACCTGCTGGCGATTCCGTGGGTCACGCTGCTCGTGACGCCGCTCGCGCTTGCCGGGGTGTTCTGTGCGCCGCTGTGGCAGCTCGCGGCCTGGACGCTGCAGCCTTTGCTGGCGTTGCTGCAGTGGTTGGCGGCCTGGCCGCAGGCCGTCTGGTTTTTGCCGCAGGCGCCGCTGTGGGCGGGCGTGGCCGCGGTGGGCGCGGGCGCTTTGCTCGCCACGCGCTGGCCTTGGGCCGTGCGTGCGCTGGCTTTGCCCTTGCTGCTGCCGGTGCTGTGCTGGCAGCCTGCGCGGCCCGCGCCGGGGCAGTTCGAATTGCTCGCGGCCGACGTAGGGCAGGGCAGCGCGGTGCTGGTGCGCACGGCCACGCACAGCCTGCTCTACGACGCCGGGCCGCGCTACGGCCGCGCGGGCGTGGCGAGCGACGCGGGCCAGCGCGTGCTCGTGCCGCTGCTGCGCGCGCTCGGCGAACGGCTGGACATGCTCATGCTGAGCCACCGCGATGCCGACCACATCGGCGGTGCGGCCGCCGTGCTCGTACAGCAGCCGCAGGCGCAGCTCGTGGGCTCGATCATGGAGGAGTCCGCCTTGCTTGCCCAGCGCCCCGCCACGCCCTGCCTCGCGGGCCAGCGCTGGGTGTGGGACGGCGTGGCGTTCGAGGTGCTGCATCCGCAGGCGCAGGAGGCGGTAGCCCAGGAGCGCGCCAAACACAGCAACGGCACCAGTTGCGTGCTGCGCATCAGCGCCGCCGCGGGAGGTGACGGCGCACCTGGCGCAAGTGGCGCATCTGCTGCGGCCTTGCTCGTGGGTGACATAGAGCTTGTGCAGGAACAGGCGTTGCTCGCGCGCGGCGCGCCGCTGGCTGCCGACTGGCTGCTGGCCGCGCACCACGGTAGCAAAAGTTCTTCGGGCGCGGAGTTTCTCGATGCCGCCCATCCGCGCACCGTGATGGTGCAGGCTGGCTATCGCAACCGCTACGGACACCCGGCACCTGAAGTGCTCGCGCGCTACGGCGAGCGTCACATCCGCGTGGTCGAATCGACGCGCTGCGGCGCTGCCATATGGACGTCGGCTGCACCCGATGAGGTGCGCTGCGAGCGCGGGCAGCGGCCGCGCTACTGGGCGCACGTGCCGCTGCCGAGTAGGACGCACGATGGCGCGACCGATGGCACTGGCGGTTCTGCAGCCGTCATGGCGCGCTAATTGCTTTGGCAGGGATACAGGAGGCTTTTTGCATGCAACCTTTCGACGAGATGTACGCATCCCTGCCCTACGAGGGCAGCGAGGTGCGCGCCCATTACCGGCGCTATGCCCAGTGGCTGGTGCGCCAGCCCACGGAGCTCATGCAGGCGCGCCGTGCCGAGGCCGAGGTGATCTTTCGCCGCGTGGGCATCACCTTTGCGGTCTATGGTGCCAAGGACGAAGACGGCGCGGGCAACGAGCGCCTGATCCCTTTTGACCTGATTCCGCGCGTCATCCCGGCGCAGGAGTGGGCGCGCATGCAGCGCGGCCTGGTGCAGCGCGTGACGGCGCTCAACCGCTTCATCCACGACGTCTATCACGCGCAGGAAATCCTGCGTGCCGGCGTGGTGCCCGCCGACCTGGTGCTGAACAACGTGCAGTTCCGGCGCGAGATGATCGGCGTGCAGGTGCCGCGCGACGTGTACGCGCACATCGCCGGCATAGACATCGTGCGTGCGGCCAATGCGCAGGGCGAGGGCGAGTATTACGTGCTCGAAGACAACCTGCGCGTGCCTTCGGGCGTGTCCTACATGCTCGAAAACCGCAAGATGATGATGCGGCTGTTTCCAGGCCTGTTCAACGCGCACGCGGTCGCCCCGGTGGCGCACTACCCCGATTTGCTGCTCGAAACCCTGCGTGCGTGCGCGCCTACGACCTCGGCCGAGCCCACCGTCGTGGTGCTGACGCCGGGCATGCACAACAGCGCCTACTTCGAGCACGCCTTCCTGGCGCAGCAGATGGGGGTCGAGCTGGTCGAGGGACAAGACCTGGTGGTCAAGGATAGTTTCGTTTACATGCGCACCACGCGCGGCCTGCAGCGCGTGCACGTGATCTACCGGCGCGTCGATGACGATTTTCTCGACTCGCGCGTGTTCCGTAGTGACTCCATCCTCGGCTGCGCGGGCCTCATGGAAGCCTACCAGGCTGGCCACGTGAGCATCTGCAATGCCGTGGGCACGGGTGTTGCCGACGACAAGTCGGTGTACCCTTACGTGCCCGAAATGGTGCGCTTTTACCTCGGGGAAGAGCCCATTTTGAACAACGTGCCAACCTGGATCTGCCGCAACCCCGAAGACCTGCGCTACGTGCTCGCGCACCTGCCCGAGCTCGTGGTGAAAGAGGTGCACGGCGCGGGCGGCTACGGCATGCTGATCGGCCCCACCGCCACCAAGGCCGAGATCGAGGACTTCCGCCGCGCGCTCGAAGCCGACCCGGCGCGCTACATCGCCCAGCCCACGCTGAGCCTCTCGAGCTGCCCGACCTACGTTGACAGCGGCATCGCCCCACGCCACATCGACCTGCGCCCTTTCGTGCTCAGCGGCCGCGAGGTACAGATGGTGGCCGGCGGCCTCACGCGCGTCGCGCTCAAGGAGGGCTCGCTCGTCGTCAATTCATCGCAAGGCGGTGGCACCAAGGACACCTGGGTGCTCGGAGAAGAAGGGGAGGGCGCACCATGCTGAGCCGTACTGCAGACCATCTTTTCAGGCTGTCCCGCTGCACGGAGCGGGCAGACAAGACCGCCGCTGGCGGGCTTGCACCAGAATACCGCCGGCGCGCGCAGCGCGTGCGGGGTTCTCTGCCCGCCCTCGCACAGGAGGCCCTATGCTGAGCCGCACTGCCGATCACCTTTTCTGGATGTCCCGCTATACAGAGCGGGCAGAGAACACCGCCCGCATGCTCAGCGTGAGCTACGAAACTTCGCTGCTGCCGCAGTCCGCTGCCGAGGCGCAGGCGGGCTGGCAGGGGTTGCTGTCGATCAGCGAGCTGATGCCGGCGTACACGAAAAAGCACGGTGAAATCACGCCCGCCCGGGTGCTGGAATTCATGGTGCGCGATGGCGACAACCCTTCGTCGATCTTCTCGTGCCTGCGCGCTGCGCGCGAAAACGCACGCGCGGTGCGCGGCGCGCTCACCACCGAAATCTGGGAGACGCAAAATCAGACCTGGCTGGAGCTGCGGCGCCACCTCGAAGACGGCGAACTCGAGCGCGACCCCGGGCAGTTCTTCGAGTGGGTCAAGTACCGCTCGCACCTCTCGCGCGGCGTCACGCTGGGCACCATGCTGCAGGACGAGGCTTTTCACTTTCTGCGCCTGGGCACCTTTCTGGAGCGCAGCGACAACACGGCGCGCCTGCTCGACGTGAAGTTTCACGCCGCATCCAAAGATTTTTTCGGGCGCGCGAGCGAGCGCAACCTCGAAAGCGACTTCTACCACTGGAGCGCCGTGCTGCGCAGCGTCTCGGCCTTCGAGGTGTACCGCAAGGTGTACCGCGACGTGATCACGCCGGGGCGCGTGGCCGACCTGCTCATCTTGCGCCGCGACATGCCGCGTTCATTGCACGCAAGCATGCGCGAGGTGGTGGACAACCTGGCCGTGGTCGCCAACGCGCAGTCGGCCGAAACCCAGCGCCGCGCCGGGCGTCTGCTGTCCGACCTGCGCTACGGGCGCATCGACGAAATCCTGGCCACGGGCCTGCACGCCTTTCTGACGCAGTTCCTCGACCGCGTGAACGAGCTCGGCGCGCGCATCAGCCAGGACTTTCTGGTGCTCGAAACCGATTGATTCCGGCCTCTCTATCCTTATATGGCAGCCGCGCCGCTGCTGCCGCGGCTGTCACATGCGTGGTCGCTGTCTGGCGTAGCATGCGCACGTTTGGTCGCAGACTCGGCATAGGAAAGCCCAATCGATTGCATGCAAGCAATCAATTGGCTTGCTGACGGGTTTGCGCCTAGACTTGTATCCGTGTTCAGCAACTCAACCCAAGGAAACAGCAATGTCCGTACTCAACACGCAAATCAAGCCTTTCAAAGCCATGGCCTACAAAGGTGGCAAGTTCATCGAAATCTCTGATGCCGATGTCAAAGGCAAGTGGTCGGTGTTCTTCTTTTACCCGGCGGACTTCACCTTCGTGTGCCCGACCGAGCTGGGTGACATGGCCGACCACTACGCCGAGTTCCAGAAAATGGGCGTCGAGATCTATTCCGTGTCCACCGACACGCACTTCGTGCACAAGGCCTGGCACGACGCTTCGGACACCATCCGCAAAATTCAATACACCATGGTGGGCGACCCGACCTGGGAAATCAGCAGCAATTTCGACGTGCTGCGTCCCGGTCAGGGCCTCGCAGACCGCGGCACCTTCATCGTCGATCCGCAAGGCGTGATCCAGGCGATGGAAATCACCGCCGAAGGCATTGGCCGCAACGCCGAAGAGCTGCTGCGCAAGGTCAAGGCTGCGCAGTACGTGGCGTCGCATCCCGGTGAAGTCTGCCCCGCCAAGTGGACCGAAGGCGCGGCCACGCTCAAGCCTTCGCTCGACCTGGTCGGCAAGATCTGATCTTGGCGCAGGCTGCTTCAGCGAGTGAACCGATAGCACGCAAGCCCTGATCAGCCCGACGCACACCGGGTTCCTGGCACGTTGCTGGGTGCCCGGTTTTTTTCATTTCAAAGACACCCCAGGAGTCCCTCATGCTCGACGACAACCTCAAGACGCAACTCAAGGCTTATCTGGAGCGCATCACACGCCCCGTGGAGCTCGTGGCCACGCTCGACGAGCGGCCCGCGTCGCAAGAGCTGCGCGAGCTGCTGCAAGACATCCGCGCGCTGTCCGACAAGATCACCGTGGTCGAGAAAAACGACCTGCCGGTGCGCAAGCCCTCATTCCTTATCACCCAGCCCGGCGCCAGCACGGGCCCGCGCTTTGCCGGCGTGCCGCTGGGGCATGAATTCACTTCGCTCGTGCTGGCGCTGCTGCACACGGGCGGCTACCCTCCGAAGGCCGACGCAGACTTGCTCGAGCAGATCCGCCAGCTCGAGGGCGACTACGAGTTTGAGACCTACTACTCCGTCACCTGCCACAACTGCCCCGACGTGGTGCAGGCGCTCAACCTCATGAGCGTGCTCAACCCACGCATCCGCCACACGGCCATCGACGGCGCGCTGTTCCAAAATGAAATCGAGGCGCGCGAGATCATGGGCGTGCCCACGGTGTTTTTGAACGGCAAGCTGTTCGGCCAGGGGCGCATGGAGCTTGCCGAAATCGTCGCCAAGCTCGACCAGGGCGCGGCCGCGCGCGAGGCGGCCAAGCTCAACGCCAAGGAGCCGTTCGACGTGCTCATCGTCGGCGGCGGGCCCGCGGGCGCTGCGGCCGCCGTGTACGCGGCGCGCAAGGGCATACGCACGGGCGTCGCGGCCGAGCGCTTCGGCGGCCAGGTGCTCGATACGCTGGACATCGAAAACTACATCTCCATCCCCAAGACCGAAGGCCCGCAGTTTGCCGCCGCGCTTGAGCACCACGTGCGCGAGTACGAGGTGGACATCATGAACCTGCAGCGCGCCCAGGCGCTGGTGCCGGCGAGCACGCCGGGCGGCCTGATTGAAGTGCGCATGGAAAACGGCGCGAGCCTGCGCGCCAAGGCCGTGATCCTGGCCACGGGCGCACGCTGGCGCAACATGAACGTGCCGGGCGAGGAGCAGTACCGCACCAAGGGCGTCACCTACTGCCCGCACTGCGACGGCCCGCTGTTCAAGGCCAAGCGCGTGGCCGTGATCGGCGGCGGCAACTCGGGCGTGGAGGCCGCGATCGACCTCGCGGGTGTGGTCGCGCAGGTCACGCTGCTCGAATTTGCGTCCGAGCTCAAGGCCGACGCGGTGCTGCAGCGCAAGCTGCGCAGCCTGCCCAACGTGGAAATCATCGTGAACGCGCAAACCACCGAAGTCACGGGCGATGGCCACAAGGTCACAGGGCTGCAATACCAGGATCGGGTCAGCGGCGCGCAAAAATCGCTCGCGCTCGAAGGCATCTTCGTGCAAATCGGCCTGCTGCCCAACACCGACTGGCTCAAGGGTACGCTGGAGCTGTCGCGGTTCGGCGAAATCGTGGTCGATGCGAAAAACCACACCAGCCTGCCCGGCGTGTTCGCCGCGGGAGACTGCACTACCGTGCCTTACAAGCAGATCATCATCGCCGCAGGCGAGGGCGCCAAGGCCGCGCTGAGCGCGTTCGACCACCTGATCCGCCGCTAGCCTTTTTGTAAGCTAAAACGGCCTCTAGCGCAGATAGATCCAGCGCTTGCAGCTATCAAAATAGGATTTTTTTGGCTGCGGCGCTGGCTCCATCCTGCTCTGGCCCTTGCGCCTGCGCCAGGATGCCGGCAAGGATGTCAGGGATTTCGAACACCGCACGGTTTTCCAGCGGACGCACGCGCGCACGGTAGGCGTCGAGCTGCGGCACCATCTCGGCCACAGCGCGGCGGATGGAGCGGAAGCTGCGCAGCACGATGCCGATCTGCTGCTCTTGCACCCAGACGGTGTTGTAACGCTCCTGCGGCATGGTCCAGGCGTTGCGCTCCACGATCACGGGCAGGTTTTTCTGCACCGCTTCGCTGAGGCTGCCCGGCCCCGGTTTGCCGATGAAAAAATCGGCCAGTTCCATGTAGTACGGGATTTCGCGCGTAAAACCCAGCACCAGCCGCGGCGCGGCCGCGGGCAAGGCGCGCAGCTTGTTGGCCAGCGCCTCGTTGTGCCCGCACACCAGAATCAGCTGCGTGTCCTTGAGCCGCTCGGCGATGCCCAGCATGGCCGCCGAGCCGCTGCCGCCGAAAAGCACCAGACCCGTGGGCAGGTCGGGGTCCAGCCCGTGCTTGCGACGTTCGCTGACACGATCTATGTTCAGCGGACGGTAAAAATCCGGCCGCAGGATCATCCCTGAAGTCGCATGCACTTGCTCTGGGCCGTAGCCCTGGGCGTACGCTTGTGCGACGGCTTTCGGTGTGCCGCAGATGAAGTGCTGCGCCTGCCCGCGCTCGATCCAGAAATGCGGCGGGTAGTCGGCCAGGTCGGTGAGGATGGTGGCGTAGGGCACGCCGGGCAGCGCCGAGGTCAGGCTGGCGTAGAGCGCGCGGTTGAAGTTGGGCACCACCGAAACGACCATGTCGGGCTCGGTGCGCAGCCAGTGCTGCTGCAGACTGCGCACGAGCCGCGGATGCGCCAGACGGATGACGGCCTGCAGCAGCTTGAGTTCCTGGCGAAAGCTGAGCGTCCAGCCGCGCTCCAGGCGCCGGTTGTAGAGGTCTTCAGGGCGCATGCCCGTGAACCTGCGAAAGCTCCCCTGCGGGTCGAGCACTTCGAACAGGTTCACGAGCCGCACCTGCCACGGTCTGCCTTGTTCGCGAATCACTGCTTCAAGCGCGTTCGCCGAAGCGCGATGGCCACCGCCTGCGTCGAAATACACCAAATCTATACACGTCATGCGCGGCCATCATGGGTGGCATTTGTGACTTGGGTGTGACGCGGTCATGAGGGAGCTCCACACAGGCTGAAACAGCCCTTCGTCACGACGGCTCAATCCTCTTGGGGGTTGTTGTGGCGTTGGTCGCCATTGTGGTGTGAACTGCGACTGTCTTCGAAACGTTGGTTCTCGAACTTCGAGCCACCCAGATCGGCGTCGGTAAAGGTGAATACGAACCACTGGTTCGGATTGCTCTTTCCTGCTGGCGACATAGCCAGAAAGTCATTGTCATTGGCTACGTACAACGTATGCTTGAGCACGCCGCCAACCACCACATCGTCGCCAAAGGCCATGCCTTCGAGTTTGGCCGGAATTTGATCCACGGGGATGCCCGCAGCAGTCAGTTTGGCGACGATATCGAGAAACAAGGTTTTGCTCGGTGCCAGCGGCAGCAACGCGGCTTCGCCGGTAAGGTTCGACACGTCTTGCGCATTGGCGAGGTCGATTTTGTAAATCCGCTTGACGCTGGCCTTGCTGTCGTCGCCCAGGCCCTTGCCGTCGCGTTCGAGGACCAGGAGTTCATGGCTATTGAGGGCGAGCAGCTCGCTGCTGTTGTAAGCCTTGGCCTTGTCGGTTAGATAGTTGTCATAGGCGAATTGCTGCACGGCACCGGTTTCGAGGTCGACCTTGATGATGCGGTTGGAGCGTCCACCATCGCCGCCGTCCTCGATCAACGGACTTTGGATAAATCCGAACAAGGTCTTTCCATCGGGAGAGATCGCGAGCCCTTCCATCCCTTTGTTTGCGACACGGCCGCTTGTATTGCCCTTGATTTCCGCGTCTCCGGTCGGGGCTTTGTGCGCGACGGCCAAGCGTTCGGGTAACCGGATCGCACGTACGCGGGCGCCGGTGGCGCGGTCGAACACGTACAAATAGGGGCCATATTCGTCCGATATATACGCGCGGCGCCCATTGCGCGAGACGCGGATGCCCTCCGGGTCAAGGCGTGCGTCGCGCATATCGGCCGAAGAGCTGGCCGGATCGAAGTTGTCGGAGCGACCAGAGAAATAGTGGCGAGCCACGGTGTTCTCTGCGGGCACCGCGCCGTAGCCAGCCACTACACCGCCATACTGCAATGGCACATGGCTGAACAGCAGGGTGGTACCGATCAGCGTAGGTTTGAGTGTGTACGGCAGACCGGTGCTTGCGTCCGGGGCGGGAATCAAGTCTAGATGCAAGGTGTGAAAGCGCGGCACATAGCTTGTCGTGTTGTCCACGCCGGCATTCCAGCTGACGGCATTCGGGCCGCGGTCTGGCAGTGCCAGAAAGGTGTTGCCGCCGGCCCAGGCGAGGCCCGACCCGATGCCGCCAAGCAGGTCGCCGCGCACGCCGTTTTCGAGTAAGGCACTGCGGCCGGAAGCATCCGACAAGGTTCCTGGCAATTGGCCGATGGCAATCAAGTCAGCGGCGGGGGCCGCAAGGGTGTGCATGCCGAGCGCGAGCGCGACGGCGAGGAGAGGGCGGTTATTGAATAGCATGATGGATCAATCGGTGGAAGCCATGCCTGCGTGTCCGTGGGACTTGTCGCCAACGACGCCAAAGTCCTACGGGTTTCAGAGCATGGTGGTGGAACGGATAACTGACCGTGTCCATCGTGCTGTGCGTTTGTTACGATTTTTTGATGAGGGATGCGGCTAGCCAGGGGCGAACGGGCTATTGCCTGCAAAGATTGGCGCATGGGCCAGCGCGAACCAGCCCAGCGCCCATCGATCAATACGACTTGGGCAAGCCCAGCACGTGCTCGCCGATGTAGTTGAGCAGCATTTCGTTGTTGATCGGCGCGATCTTGAGCAGGCGCAGCATGGGCCAGAGCGTGACCACGTCGTAGTCGCGGTCGAACCCGTAGCCGCCGTGCGTTTGCAGCGCAGCTTCGACGGCGGCGACGGCGGCTTCGGAGCCCAGCAGCTTGGCCATGTTGGCGTGCGCGCCGGCGTCTTCGCCGGCGTCGAAGCGCTCTGCGGCCGAGTAGGTCATGAGGCGTGCGGCCTCGATCTGCGCCTTGGCCATAGCCATGCGGTGTTGCAGCGCCTGGTACGAGCCTATCGGCTTGCCGAAGGGCTTGCGGTCCTTGGAGTAGGCCACGGCCTTGGCAAGCGCATAGTCGCCCAGGCCCAGCGCGGCGCCGGCGGCGAGCAGGCGTTCAGAATTCAAGCCTTCGAACATTGCCTTGGCGCCCTTGCCAGCCTCGCCGATCAGCGCGTCGGAGGGCAGTTCGACGTTGTCGAAGAACACCATGTACTGGCGCTCGGCCGTTTCCACCTGGATGTTGAGCTGCTGCAGCTTGATGCCAGGCGTCTTCATGTCGAGCACGAACAGCGACATGCCTTCGGTGCGGTTCTTGACCTCGGCCGCGCGGGTGGTGCGCGCCACGACGAGCATGTAGTCGGCGTCACGTGCGCCGGAGATGAACACCTTTTGGCCATTGAGCGTCCAGCCGCCCTTGCCATTCGGCGTGGCGAGCGTGGTCATCGCGAAGCTGTTGGTGCCGGCGTTGGGCTCGGTGATGGCGAAGCACATCTTCTTTTCGCCGGTGCAGGTCGGGGTGACGTATTTCTTGATCTGCTCGGGCGTGCCGTTGCGCACGATGGGCACGCGGCCCAGCCCCGTGACGACGAGGAACAGCGTGGGTACGCCGGCGAGGGCCAGGGCTTCGTTGAGCGCGGTGATTTCGAGCACGCCCCCGCCCGAGCCGCCGTATTCCTCGGGGATAGAGAGGCCCAGCAGGCCGAATTCACCGAGCTTGGCCCAGAGTTCGTCGGGGAAGCGGTCTTCCTTGATGCACTGCAGGATGTAGGCGCGGTCGTATTGCGCCGTCACGCCGCGCGTGGCTTCTTGGATGTCGCGGATGCGCGCTTGCAGGGCCTCCATGGCAGTGCCGCGGGTGGTGGTGGCGTTCATGGTCTATCTCCTTGGGTTTGTGGGGTGGGGATGGAAGGGAAGGGCGTGGCCATCAGATGGCCATCTCAGCGGGGATGGGTACGGGGAAGTCGAGCAGCATCTGCGCGTAGGCTTTGGCTTGCGGGTCCATGCGGATCGAGGCGATGCCGCCGCCGCCAAGGGCCTCTTGCAGGAGGAAGTTCAGCGCGTGCGTACCCGGCAGGTCGAAGCGTTCGACCTTGCCTTTGACGAGGTGTGCAAAATAGCCGGCCACGGCCTGCTCGGTCAGCGCGGCGCGGATGAAGGGCAGAAATTCGGGGCGGCGCGCGATGATCCCGATGTTGGCCGCGTCGCCCTTGTCGCCGCTACGCCCCCAGGCGAGCCTGACCAGCGGCACGGTGCGCACGCCGCGCGCAAAGGCACTGGCGGCGGGCAACGGGCCCGTGACGGCGGGCAGGCTCGCGGGGTTGAAGGGCTGGCCGCTCCATTGCGGTGCGGGCACGGTCTGCTCGCCCATGTCTATGCTGGTCACGATCTGCGCCTTGGGCACCAGGCACGAGAACAGGCGCACGACGGGTTGCACCTTGGGGCGCCCGCCGGTGAAGCCCGTGATCGCCGGGGCCGACATCAGCGCGAGCGGCGCGACTTCGCGCGAAAACAGCTCCAGCGCGTCCTTCATGGGGTGGCGCACGCCCACCTTGAGCATGACTTCGCGCGAGCTCGAGCGCGCGTGCGGGCCGTAGGTGTCTTCGGCGCCTATGGCTTCGACGCTGGTTTCGGAGAAGTCGGGCCAGCCGCGCTGTGCGAAATAGCGGCGCAGGCGCGCGAGCATGGCGGCGCCCACGCGGTGCGCCTTGGGGCCCGCGTCTATGCCGCCGATCATGAACAGGCTCATGGCGCGAAAGCCGTCGGCGTAGGTGACGCTGACCTTGGCCTGGTCGGTGGGGGCGCGGCCGCGCGCGCCCTTGACTTCGACCTGGTCGGGGCCGAGCTGCGTGAGCGTGACGCCCGTGAAGTCGCACACCACGTCGGGCAGGATGTAGGCGCGCGGGTCGCCGATTTCGTAGAGCATTTGCTCGCCCACCGTGGACGGGCACACGAGCCCGCCCGTGCCTTCGGGTTTGGTGATGATGAAGCTGCCGTCGGCGCGGCACTCGGCGATCGGAAAGCCCATGTCGTCCCAGCCGGGCACGGACTCCCAATCGGTGTAGTTGCCGCCCGTGGTCTGCGTGCCGCACTCGATCAGGTGGCCTGCGAGGCTGCCTTGCGCGAGGCGGTCGTAGTCGGTGGCGCTCCAGCCGAAGGCGTGGATCAGCGGCCCGAGCGTGACGGCGCTATCGACGCAGCGGCCCGTGACCACGATGTCGGCGCCCGCGGAGAGCGCCGCAGCGATCGGGAAGGCGCCGAGGTAGGCGTTTGCGCTCATGACCTTTTGCGGGAAGGGCGTGCCGGCAAACATCTCTTTGGTCTGCGCGGCGCGCAGCGCCTCGACCTGCGGCATGAGGTCATCACCGAGCACGGCGGCGATTTTCAAGTCCACGCCTTCGGCCTGCGCCGCCGCGACCAGCGCCGCGCGGCAGGCGGAAGGGTTGACGCCGCCGGCATTCGCGACCACCTTGATGCCGCGTGCCTTGATCTCTTTCATCAGCGGGCGCATGGTGCTGATGAAGTCGGGCGCGTAGCCCTGCGCCGGGTCTTTGGCCTTGACGCGGCTGAGCAGCGACATGGTGATTTCGGCAAGGTAGTCGAATACCAGCACGTCGATGTTGCCGTGCTCGATGAGCTGGGCTGCGGAAAACTCGGTGTCGCCCCAGAAGCCCGAGGCACTGCCTATGCGCAGGGTGGTCTTGGTCATGCTTGTCTCCGGTGGGTTGGGTGAGGTGGTGGGCTGGTGGCCATCAGCCGTCAAGCATCAGCTGGCCGCGGCAATCTTGTTGCGTGGCCAGAAGATGCGCCAGATGCCTTTGGCGGTGGCGCAGACCTTGCCGTTGGCATCGACGAAGTCGCCCTCGGCAAAGGCGGTGGACTTGCTCACGCGCACGATGCGGCCATGCGCCTCGAAGCGCGAGCCCATGGCGGCGTCGAGGAAGGTGATGTCGAGGTTGATGGTGAACTGGCGCAGGTCGGAGGGGTTGATTTCCTTGGCTTCGGGCAGGTCCATGAGCGCCGACATGATGGCCCAGCCGAGCGCGCCGTCGAACATGTAGGAGACGACGCCGCCATTGAGCACACCGCTGTTGAGCTCGTTGTCGGTGCCGCCGCCGCCGAGCTGGGACGGCTGCACCTGGGGCAGGCGCACGGTGACGCGGCCCACGCCGGTTTCTTCGACTTCGAGACCCTGGGCTTTGAGGAACGGGCTCTCGTTCCACTTTTGTTTCCAGGCGGTGATGCGGTCTTGCGCAGAGGCGGGGGTACTCAAGAGATTCTCCTTTGGTGAAAGCAATATGGCGTGGGGGCTCAGGCGCTGGCTGAGTACGTGCGCAGCAGCGCGTCGAGCACGCTTTCGAGCTGCACGAGCGAGTTGCACTCGCGCGCGATGTGGCAATAGGCCGCGTAGCGCTTCATCTCCGAATCGCCCAGGCCCCAGAACGAGGTGGGCTCGGGGTTGAGCCAGATCACGCGGCGCGCGCGCTCGTAGAGCAGGCGCATGACTTCGGTGTGCGCCTCGCCGCGGTTGTTGCGCGCGTCGCCGAGGAACAGGATGGTCGTGCGGCGGTCGATCTGGTCGAGCAGCTGCTCTTCGATGTCGAGCAGGGTCTGGCCGTAGTCGCTGCCCGCGCCGCCTACGGCCTGGATGACCTTGTCCACGGCCTGTTCGACCGGCAGCTGCGTGAAGGTGTCGCTGACATCGACCAGATGGTTGGTGAACGCATAGCTGCGCACGCCGCTCAGTTGCTCGTCCAGACTGTATAAAAACAGCAGCAAAAAGCGCGCGTACTGGCGCACCGAGCCGCTCACGTCGCAGATGGCGATCACGCGCGGTCTGTCGACCACCTTGGTGCGCCAGAAGGTCTCGAACAGGATGCCGCCGTAGGCCGCGTTCTTGCGCAGCGTCTTGCGGAAGTCGAGCTGGCCGCGCACGCGCTGCTTTTTGCGCCGTGCGTGGCGTTCGGCCAGGCGCTTGGCCATTTTGCGCACGATGATGTGCATGCGCTCGAAGTCGCGTTTTTCGATGTTCGAGAGCTTTTGCGTCTGCAGAAAATCGTCGTGCAGCTGGCGCGTGGGCGCGGTGCCGTAGAGCGCGAGCTTGCGCTCGACGAAGTTGCGCACCTCGTTGAACAGGCGCTTGCGCGCGAGCTCGAGCTCTTTGGCGCGCTCGGGCGCCATGGTCTGGCGCTTGGCGTCGGCGATTTCGCGGTCGAGCAGCTCCAGCCCCATGGCCTGCTGGATTTTTTGCGTGTAGTAGCCCTTTTGCGTGAAGAACCAGATGTCGGTCAGGCCGACTTCGCGCGCGGCTTCCTGCATGCGTTTGGCGAGCGCCGCCGAATCGCCCGACAGCAGCAGCTGCGACAGCGCCTGCCCGCCGCTGCCCTGGCAGCCACCGGGGCCGCCCGAGCCCATTTGGGGCTGCTCGTCTTTGGGCTGATCAGTCGCGGTCTGGTCGGCATTTGGCGCGGCGCCGGGGCTCGCGCCCGAGGTGCCGGCCTTTGCTGCTGCAGGTTTTTGGAACGCATCGAAGCGAAAGAAGCGGTCGAAGGCCTCGTCGAACAGTACGCGGTCTGCCGTGGTCTTGGCGAGCGTGGTGCCGAGCGCGTTTTTCAGCAGCGTGCGGTCGCTCCAGCCGACGAGCTCGACGGCGCGCGCCGCATCGACCTGCGCGTTCAGGTGCACTTCGAGGTCGCTGCCGCGCAACGCCTTGAAAAAGTCTTCAAGCGTGGCTTGCATGGGACACCTCTGCGTCCTTGCGGGCTTGTTGCAACAGATTCCCCATCTGCTCGTTCGCCGTGGCGATGTCCTGCTCGAACTTGAGGAACACGTTGAGCGTGTCGCGCACCAGGTCCAGGCTCAGGTGCTCGGCGTTGAGCAGCAGCAGCGTCTTGGCCCAGTCTATGGTTTCACTGACCGAGGGGAGTTTTTTGAGGTCGAGCTGGCGCACCGCCTGGATGAAGGCGACCAGTTCGCGGTTGAGCGTGTCGGACAGGCCCGGCACGCGCCGCTCGAGGATGCGGCGCTCCAGCGCCGGCTCGGGGAAGGTGATGTGCAGGTGCAGGCAGCGGCGCTTGAGCGCGTCGCTCATTTCGCGCGTGTTGTTGCTGGTCAGGAACACGATGGGTTTGACCTTGGCCTTGATCGTGCCGAGTTCGGGCACCGAAACCTGGAAATCCGACAGCACTTCGAGCAAAAAGGCCTCGAATTCGGGGTCGGACTTGTCGATTTCGTCGATCAGCAGCACGCAGCCTTTCTCTTGGTGCAGCGCCTGGTACAGCGGGCGCGGCTCCAGGAAGTGCTCGCTGAAAAACAGGTCATCGTGCGCATGCAGCCGGTCCATGGACTCGGCCAGGCCCTGGGCGCCCTGCATCATCTCGCCGAGCTTGTCCTTGAGCAGCTGGATGTAGAGCAGCTGTTTGCCGTATTTCCATTCGTACAGCGCCTTGGATTCGTCCAGACCTTCGTAGCACTGCATGCGGATCAGGGGCACGGCTAGGATCTCGGCCATGCTCTTGGCGAGCTCGGTCTTGCCCACGCCGGCGGGGCCTTCGATGAGGATGGGCTTTTCGAGATGAAAGCCCAGATAGACCGAGGTGGCGATCGCGGGGCTCGCAATGTAATCGACGGCAGCGAAGCTCTGGGCGACGCGGTCTATGGAAGCAAAATGGTCGGAATGCTCTGTTTTCATGGGTGGAGTGACTGGAGCAATTGTTGCCCCGTTTGGAGTTGACGAGAGTGCGCGACGCCGCGCGCGATGCCCAGCACCAGACGCAGATCACGGGTGAGAGAGGGTAGCGCTGCGATGGCCAAGGCTTGTGACGCCGCTTCCCAGGCGTTTTCATACGCTGTCTGCCAGCGTTCGAGCAGGCGGCGCGCGCCTACGGTGGCAAAGGCCAGGGCGTCGTCGCAGCCGTGCACTTCGAGCTGGCGGGCGACGGCGTCGCGCACGGCGTGCAGCGCTTGCCATTCGAGCTGCAGCGCACCGAGTTCGCGCACGGCGTCGCTGGCAGCTGTGTCGGCAGTGCCCGCAGCCACGGCCGACGTGCCGAGGGCATGCGCGAGCGCTTCGAGCTCGCACTGCATGGCGCCGAGCAGCGGGCCGAGCAGCAGCGCATCTTCGACGGCGCGCACGGGCCGCGCGATGGTTTCGAACGCCCGTCCGGGCGGGCCGATGCGCCGGCTTGCGGGCACGCGGCAAGATTCAAGCCGCAGGTCGCAATGTCCTAGGAGCCTGTCGGACTTTGGAATCGTCGGCTGCGAATGCGCCGCAGCGGCCCATTTTTTACCGTCTTCTTGCCCCATAGCACCACTATGGGGCGGCGAATCCGGCAAAAACTGGGCTCGCTGGGGCGCCTTCTCGCTTTCGACGCCCAAAGTCCGACAGGCTCCCGGCGGTGCCAGCCCTTGCACGCGCGCGTTCGCCTCGCGCGTGAGGCCGGGGGTCTGGGCGTCGAGCAAAAAGGCGTCGAAGCGCTTGCGGCCCTCGTGCACGGCACTCACGGCAAGCACGATGATCGCGTCGGCCGCAGGGCCGTTGCTGACGAAGGCTTTGTGCCCGTCGAGCACCCAGTCGCCGTCACCCGCTGCGCCCGATGGCTGCACGGCGCGCGTGCGCAGGTGCTTGGGCTGCGCACCCACGCCGGGCTCGGAGATGGCCAGAGCGAGCAGGCATTCGCCCGCCGCCATTGACGCTAGCAGCTTGGTGAGCAATGCGTGTGATGCGTCCAATGCGCCCGCGGCACCCTGCTGCACGAGCGGGCCGAGCACGTAGCGCCCGAGCATCTGCTGCATCATCCAGGCCATGCCCAGCCCCAGGCTGCCGGTGGCGTGCGTGATCTGCCCCGCGAGCGCGCTGACCTGCACCGCGTCGGCTGCACTTGGGCGCCCGTCCAGCGAAAACCCCAGCCCCAGCATGCCGCAGCGGCCCAGATGCGCCCACCAGGCGCGCGGAAAGCCGCCGGCGCCGTCAGAGCTGCCTGTGGGCGGCGCCGTCTGCAATGCCTCGCGCAGGGCGCGGTGCAAGTCTTGCTTGGTTGCGCCAGCTGCGGCAGCAGTGGCCGGGGCGGAGGGTGTCTCGGGAACCACGGGTTACTACCTTAGATATAGCTGCCAACGCAGGATAGACGAGCTCTAGAGGCTGATTTCATGCATAAAACCCGAGCTGGCGCGAGGCCAGGTCGCGCATGACTTCCTCGGCGCCGCCGCCGATCGCGTTGACCTTGACCTCGCGGTAGATGCGCTCGACAGTGACGCCGCGGATGAAGCCCGCGCCGCCGTGGATCTGCACGGCCTCGTTGGCGCAAAAAGCCATGGTCTGCGTGGCCTGGTTCTTGAGCAGGCAGATTTCGCCCACGGGCTGCTCGCCCTGCTCGACGCGCCAGGCCAGCAGCTCGAGCATGGCCTGCGTGGCCTCGATGCGCATGGCCATGTCGGCGAGCTTGTGGCGCGTGACCTGCATGTCGATGAGCTTGCCGCCGAACATCTCGCGCTGCTTGGCCCAGGCGAGCGCCTCGTCGAGGCACACGCGCGCAAAACCATTGGCGCCCGCGGCGAGGAAGATGCGCTCGCGGTTGAAGTTCTTCATGATGGCCTTGAAGCCCTGGTTCTCCTGGCCGACGAGGTTTTCCACGGGCACGCGGCAGTTGTCGAAATACAGCGTTGCGGTGTCGGAGCACAGCCAGCCCATTTTGCGCAGCGGCGTCTGCGTGAAGCCGGGCGTGCCTTTTTCGATCAACAGCAGCGATACGCCGCCGGGCCCGGGGCCGCCGGTGCGCACGGCCACGGTGTAGAAGTCGGCGCGTATGCCCGAAGTGATGAAGGTCTTGGAGCCGTTGACGATGTAGTGGTCGCCCTCGCGCCGCGCCGTGGTCTTGAGGTTGGCCACGTCCGAGCCGCCCGAGGGCTCGGTGATGCCCAACGCGCTGATTTTTTCGCCGCGCAACACGGGTGGCAGCACGCGCTGTTTGAGCGCTTCGCTGCCCACGTTGACGATGGGTGGGCAGCCTATGGTGTGCGACAGCAGGCTCGCGAGCACACCACCCGCGCCGCAGCGCGCGAGCTCCTGCGAGGCGATGATGGTCATGAACAGGTCGCCATCGTTGCCGCCGTAGGCTTCGGGAAAGCCCAGGCCCAGCAGACCGACTTCGGCGGCCTTGCGGTAGAGCTCGCGCGGAAAGCTGCCGGCGTCGTCCCATTCATCGACGAAAGGCGTGATTTCTTTTGCGACGAAGCGGCGCATCACGTCGCGAAAGGCAGCGTGCTCGGCCGTGTAAAAAGGGCTGGAAGCCCCCTGGGCGGTGCTGGACATGGGCGTCTCCTTGGATCTTGGCTTGGATGGTGAGGGTGGTGAAAGCGTGGCTGACCGATCAAGCGCCTTCTTCTTCGACCAGCGACACGAGCACGGCTTTCGCCGGCACCTGGTCGCCTGGGCGCACGAGCACCTGATCGACCACGCCGTCGCGGCGCGCGAGCAGCTGGTGCTCCATCTTCATGGCTTCGAGCACGGCCACGCGCTGGCCTTTTTCGACGCGGTCGCCGGGTTGCACGAAAACGCTCAGCACCTTGCCATTCATGGGCGCGACGATGCGCGCCTCGGCGCTGCCTTCGGCGCCCGCGGGCGGCGCATAGGTCAGGTCTTCGAAGCAGGCGCTGAGCGTCTTGAATTCCAGATACAAGGAGCCGTCGTGGAACGCCGCGAGGGCGTGCTGGCGCACGCCGTCGGCGAGCAGACTGAGCCGGGCACCGCTGCGCTCGAGCACGCGGATCTGGTGCACTTGCGCGCCCACCTCGATGCGGTAGTCGTGCTTGTCCAGTGCAGTGACGAAAATGAGGTGGCGGCGCTCGTTTTCGCCCAGCGTTATGGGCCAGCGCGCCGGCCCCGTGGTGCGCCAGGGGCGCGCGCCTGCAGGCGTTTTGGCCTCGAACCAGAGCACGGCCGCGAGTGCGAGTGCGAGCGAGTCGGGCTGCGGGCGTACCCATTGCGCAGCGTCGAAGTTCTGTGCGATGAAGGCCGTGGTGGCATTGCCCGCGGCAAACACCGGATGCTCGGCCACAGCTTCGAGAAACGAGCGGTTGTTCGCGATCCCCAGCAGCTGCGTGTGTTGCAGCGCGCCGATCAGGCGCCGGCGCGCATCTTCGCGCGTGGCGCCGTAGGTGATGATCTTGGCGATCATCGGGTCGTAGTGCGGGCTCACGGCCTGGCCTTCGATCAGGCCATGGTCCACGCGCACGCCGGGCCCGCTGGGCGGCTGCCACACGAGCACGTCGCCGCTTTGCGGCAAAAAGTCGGCGTAGGGGTCTTCGGCGTACAGGCGCACTTCGATCGCGTGGCCCGCGAGCTGCACCTGTTCCTGCGTCAGCGGCAGTGCCTCGCCGCGTGCCACGGCGATCTGCCAGGCGACGAGGTCCAGCCCCGTGACGCACTCGGTCACCGGGTGCTCCACTTGCAGGCGCGTGTTCATTTCGAGGAAGTAAAAATTGCCGTCGCGGTCGAGCAAAAACTCCACCGTGCCCGCACCCACGTAGTTCACGGCGCGCGCTGCGGCCACGGCGGCGGCGCCCATGCGCGCACGCAGCTCGGGCGAGACGGCGGGCGAGGGCGCTTCTTCGAACACTTTCTGGTGGCGGCGCTGGATCGAACAATCGCGCTCACCGAGGTGGATGATGTTGCCGTGCCGGTCGCCGAACACCTGGATTTCGACGTGGCGCGGCTCGATCACGGCGCGCTCGAGGATCAGCTCGTCGCTGCCAAAAGCGTTTTGGGCTTCGGAGCGTGCGCTCGTGAGCGCGTTGGGCAGGTCTTCGGGCCTGGCGACGAGGCGCATGCCTCGCCCGCCGCCGCCCGCTGCGGCCTTGACCATGATGGGGAAACCGATTTCACGTGCCTGCGCGATCAGCGTGGCGTCGGACTGGTCGGCACCCTGGTAGCCGGGCACGCAGGGCACGCTCGCAGCGAGCATCAGGCGCTTGGCGCCGGCCTTGTTACCCATGTGCAGGATGGCTTCGGGGTCCGGCCCGATGAAGACCAGCCCGGCGTCCTGGCAGGCTTGCGCAAAGGCTTCGTTTTCGGACAAAAAGCCATAGCCCGGGTGCACGGCGTCGGCGCCCGTGCTGGCCGCGGCGCGCAGCAGCGCCTGTATGTTCAGGTAGCTCTCGCGCACGGGCGGCGGGCCTATGCACACGGCTTCGTCGGCCAGGGCGACGTGCAGGGCCTGGGCGTCGGCCTCGCTATAGACGGCCACGGTGCGGTAGCCAAGGGCTTGGGCCGTGCGGATCACGCGGCAGGCGATTTCGCCACGGTTGGCGATCAGGATTTTGCTAAAACGCATGGGCTTTCTCACATCCGGGCCACACCGAAGGTGTTGGGGTTCAGTTGACGGGCTTCGGCCTCGCGGCACACGGCCAGGGCCATGGCCAGCACGCGGCGCGTGTCGCGCGGGTCGATGATGCCGTCGTCCCACAGGCGCGCCGTGGCAAAGAAGGCGTGCGACTCCATGTCGAAGCGCTGCAGGATTTCCTCGCGCATGGCCTGCATGGCATCGGCGGGTGGCGTCTTGCCCATGCGGGCAAATTTTTCTTCGGTGACGATGCGCATCACGGTTGCGGCTTGCTCGCCTCCCATCACGGCCACGCGCGCATTGGGCCAGGCAAAGACGAAGCGCGGGTCGTAGGCGCGACCGCACATGCCATAGTTGCCGGCGCCGAAGGAGGCGCCGATCATCAGCGTGATGCGCGGCACAGTGGCGTTGGTGACGGCCTGGATCATCTTCGCGCCGTGCTTGATGATGCCTGCCTGTTCGACGTCCTTGCCCACGAGAAAGCCCGTGGTGTTCTGCAAAAAGACGAGCGGCGTGCCCGATTGGCAGCACAGCTGGATGAATTGCGCGGCTTTGGTCGCGCCTTGCGGATCGATGGGGCCGTTGTTGCCGAGGAAGCCGCAGGGCTGCCCTTCGATCGAGCCCATGCCACACACCGTGGCGCTGCCGTACAAGGCCTTGAACTCGAGGAAGTCGGAATCGTCGATGATGCGCGCGAGCACCTCGCGCACGTCGTAGGGGTGGCGAAAATCGACGGGCACCGTGCCCACGATTTCGTCGATGGCGTAGCGCGGCTCTTTCCAGCTTTTAGGGGCGCGCAGTGGCAGCTTGTCGTTCCAGGGCAGGCGCGCCATGATGTCGCGCGCAATGCGGATGCCGTCGGCGTCGTCCTCGGCCAGGTATTCGGCCACGCCCGAGGTAGTGCAGTGCATTTCGGCCCCGCCCAGTTCCTCGTCGGTGGCGATTTCGCCCGTCGCGGCCTTGAGCAGTGGCGGGCCGGCCAAAAAGGCCTTGGCGCGTCCGCGCACCATGATCACGTAGTCGGACATGCCGGGCAGGTAGGCGCCGCCGGCCGTCGAGTGCCCGTGCATCACGCAGATCTGCGGAATGCCTGCGGCCGACAGGCGTGCCTGGTTGGCAAAGCCGCGCCCGCCCTCGATGAAGACCTCGCCCACGTGCATGAGGTTGGCGCCGCCCGATTCGACGAGACGGATGACGGGCAGCTTGTTTTCCATCGCGATGGCTTCTGCACGCAAGCCCTTGCGCATGCCCATGGGTGTGATGGTGCCGCCCTTGATGGCACTGTCGGACGCGATCACCACGCAGCGCACGCCCGACACCCGGCCGATGCCGGTGATGATGCCGCCACCGAGCACGTTCTTGTCGCCATCGTCGTCGTGCATGCGCAGGCCCGCGAGCGTGGAAAACTCCAGCCATTCGGAGCCGCGATCGAGCAGCAGCGCGATGCGCTCGCGCGGCAGTAGCTGCTTGCGCGCGCGAAACTTGGCCTCCTGGCTGTTGGAGGTGTTGCGCACGCGGTCTTCATAGTCGCGGAAGTGGTGGATCAGCGCGAGCATCTGCTCGCGCTCGCGCTGAAAGCTCTGCGATTGCGGATCGACTTGGCTTTGGATGACGGGCATGGGGGCTTTCCCTCGCTCAACGGGTGTAGAAGGCGGCACCGCGCTGGGCCATGTCGCGCAGCAACTGGGGCGGGGCGAAACGCGGGCCGACGCGCTGCGCCAGCGCATCGCAGGTCTGGACGAACTCGGCCACGCCCACGGTGTGGATCTGGCCAATCGGGCCGCCGAGGTAGGGCGGAAAGCCCCAGCCCAAAATGGCGCCCACATCGGCGTCGATGGGCGCGAGCAGCACCTTTTCTTCGAGGCAGCGCGCGGTTTCGACCGACTGGATGAACATCAGGCGTTGCTTGACGTCCGCCACGCTGGGCTGCGTTGCGGCTTGTGGGAACTCCTGCGCGAGGCCAGTCCACAGGTGTTTGGGCGCGCCTTGCGGGTAGTCGTAAAAGCCCTGGCCGGTTTTTTTGCCCAGGCGCCCGAGTTTGTCCACCATGCGCTCGCAGACCTCGTCGATGGCGCTGCGCTGGTAGGCTGGGCCGAGGTCGGCCGCGGTTTGTTTGCGGATGCGTGCCATGAGTTCGAGCGACACTTCGTCGGCCAGTGCGAGCGGCCCCACGGGCATGCCGCACATGCGGCCGGCGTTTTCGATCAGGGCCGGCGCCACGCCCTCGGCCAGCAGCGCCAAGCCCTCGCCGACGTAGGTCGAGAACACGCGGCTGGTGTAGAAGCCGCGGCTGTCGTTGACGACGATGGGCGTCTTGCGGATCGCCTTGACGAAGTCCATGGCGCGTGCGAGGCACTCATCGCTCGTCGCCTTGCCGCGGATGATCTCGACCAGCGGCATCTTGTCCACAGGCGAGAAGAAGTGCAGACCGATGAAGTTCGCCGGGCGCGCTGAGGCTTCGGCCAGGCCCGTGATGGGCAGCGTGCTGGTGTTGGACGCAAAGATGGCCGTCGGCGCGAGCTGGGCTTCGGCCTTGCGCGTGACCTCGGCCTTGATGGCGCGGTCTTCGAACACGGCCTCGATTACGATGTCGCAACCGGCGAGCGCAGCGAAATCGGTCGTGGGCTGGATCAGCGCAAGCTTGGCGTCGCGCTCGGCCTCGCCCATGCGCTTGGCGGCCACGCGCTTGTTCCACAGCGCTTCGCTATAGCCTTTGCCTTTGTTCGCAGCGTCGAGGCTGGTGTCGAGCAGCACCACCTGCATGCCCGCTTCGGCACACACATAGGCAATGCCCGCGCCCATCATGCCCGCGCCCAGGACGCCGACCTTGCGGTAGCTGGCCTTGGGTACCCCCTTGGGGCGCGAGGCGAGCTTGTTCGCGTCGCCGATGCCGAAGAACAGCGAGCGGATCATGTTCTTCGACACCTTGCCCGTCGCGAGCTTGACGAACTCGCGCCCTTCGACCTTGCAGCCCGTGTCTATGTCCACCTGGCAACCGTTGTAGACGCTGCTCAGGATGGCTTCGGGCGCCGGGTAGTTGCCAAATGTTTTGGCGTGCAGCATGGCGTTGCCGACCGTGAAGATCTCGTAGCCCACGGGGCTTTGCACCGCGCCACCGGGCAGCTTGAAGCCTTTGCGATCCCAGGGCTGCACGGCGTTCTTCGGGCCTTCGGTGAGCAGCCACTCTTTGGCGCGCGCGAGCAATTGCTCGGCGGGTACGACCTCATCGACGAGTCCGGCTTCGAGGGCCTTTTGGGGAGCCAGCTTTTTGCCTTCGAGCAGCAAGGGCAGGGCACTGCGCAAGCCGATCAGGCGCGGCAGGCGCTGCGTGCCGCCGCCACCCGGCAGCAGGCCGATGGAGACTTCGGGCAGGCCGATCTGGGCCTTGGGGTTGTCGGCCGCAATGCGGCGGTGACATGCCAGCGCAACTTCGTAGCCGCCGCCCAGCGTGGTGCCGTTGAGCGCAGCGACGAAGGGCTTGCCGCTTTTTTCGATGCCGCGCAGCAAAGTGTGCAGGCGCGCGACGAAGTCCATCAGGCCTTGCACGTCGGTGATCGCGAGCATCATGTTCAGGTCGGCACCGGCGATGAAGTCGGGCTTGGCCGAGGCGATGATCACGCCCTTGACGGCAGCGTCTGCCACGGCCTTGCGCACGGCGTCGCTGAACGCGGGGATGGATTGTTCGTTGAGGACGTTCATCGGCACGTCCTGCATGGCCCAGGTGATGGTGGCGATGCCGTCGGCATCCACCTTGTAGTCGATCGTCATGGTGAAAATCCTGGTGAAATGGAGTGAAACCTGCGTGCTCCGGAGTGCAGCCGGGTCAGACGCGCTCGATGATGGTGGCGGTGCCCATGCCGGCGCCCACGCACAGCGTGACCAGGCCGGTAGCAAGGTTGCGGCGCTCGAGCTCGTCGAGCACGGTGCCCAGGATCATTCCGCCCGTCGCGCCCAGCGGGTGCCCCATGGCGATGGCGCCGCCATTGACGTTCATCTTGTCGTGCGGCACGTCCATCACGTCCATGAAGCGCAGCACCACCGCGGCAAAGGCCTCGTTGAGCTCGTACAGGTCGATGTCCGAGGCCTTCATGCCCGCGAGCTTGAGCGCTTTTTCGGCCGAATACGATGGCCCCGTCAACATGATGGTGGGCTCGCTGCCGACAGAGGCGAAGGCGCGGATGCGTGCACGCGGCTTGAGGCCCATGCGCTGACCGACCTCGGCGTTGCCGATCAGCACGGCCGAGGCGCCATCGACGATGCCGGACGAATTGCCCGCGTGGTGCACGTGGGTGATGCGCTCCAGCGTGGGGTAGCGCTGGATGGCGACGCCGTCGAAGCCATATTGCTCGCCCTGCACCTTGAATGAAGGCTCGAGTTTGGCGAGCGACTCGAGCGTGGTTTCCGGGCGCATGTGCTCGTCGTGGTCGAGCACGGTGCAGCCGTTGACGTCCTTGACGGGCACGATGGACTTGGCAAAGCGCTTTTCTGCCCAGGCCTGCGCGGCGCGGCGCTGGCTCTCGACGGCGTAGCGGTCGAGATCCTCGCGGCTGTAGCCATACAGGCTTGCGATGAGGTCGGCCGAAATTCCTTGCGGCACGAAGTAGGTCGGGATGGCGACGGCCGGATCGACGGCCCAGGCGCCGCCGCTCGTGCCCATGGGTACGCGGCTCATGCTTTCGACGCCGCCGCCAATGGCCAGCGGTGACTGGCCGGACATGACTTTGGCCGCAGCCATGTTGCAGGCTTCGAGCCCGGAAGCGCAAAAACGGTTCACCTGCACGCCGGCCACGCTCTGGTCGTAGCCCGCCGTGATCGCGGCCACGCGCGCGATGTTCGCGCCCTGTTCGGCCGCGGGTTCGACGCAGCCAAGAATCACGTCATCGACCAGGGCGGTGTCGAGCTGGTTGCGGTCGCGCAGCGCCTGCAGCGCCGTGATCGCGAGCTGGATCGGCGTCGTGCCGTGCAGGGCGCCGGAGCTGCGGCCCTTGCCGCGCGGCGTGCGCACGGCGTCGTAGATGAAGGCTTCGGTCATGGTGAGGCTTTCCTCGAGAGTGGATTTCGGGGGTCGCATCAAAGCGTGCGGCCGATGATTTCTTTCATGATTTCGTTCGTGCCGCCGTAGATGCGCGTGACGCGCGTATCGGCAAAGGCGCGGGCAATGGGGTATTCCCACATGTAGCCGAAGCCGCCAAACATCTGCAGGCATTGATCGACGATCTTGCAGTGCAGGTCGGTGGTCCAGTATTTGGCCATGGCCGCGGTGGCGGCGTCGAGCTGGCCTTGCAGCAGCAATTCGAGCAATTTATCGACGAACACGCGCGCCACCTGCACCTCGGTCTTGATCTCGGCGAGCTTGAAGCGGTTGTGCTGGAAGTCGATCACGGGCTGGCCGAACACCTTGCGCTCTTTGGTGTAGGCAAGCGTCCAGTCGAGCGCGGCCTCGGCGCCCGCGACTGCGGCAATCGCGATCTGCATGCGCTCCCAGGCAAGCTCCTGCATGAGCAGGAAAAAGCCCTTGCCTTCGCCGCCGAGGATGTTGCTCACGGGCACACGCACGTTATCGAAAAACAGCTCCGACGTGTCCTGCGCCTTCATGCCGATTTTTTCGAGGTTGCGTCCGCGCTGAAAGCCGGGGCGGTTCGTCTCGACGAGCACCAGCGTCGTGCCCTTGGCGCCCTTGTTGGGGTCGGTCTTGGTGACCACGATCACCACGTCGGCGTTCTGGCCGTTGGTGATGAAGGTTTTCTGGCCGTTGATGACGAGTTCGTCACCTTCGCGCAGCGCCTGTGTGCGCACACTCTGCAGGTCGCTGCCGGCGCCGGGTTCGGTCATGGCGATGGCGCCTATGGCTTCGCCTGCGGCCATTTTGGGCAGCCAGGTTTTTTTCTGTTCTTCGGTGCCATAAGCCAGGATGTAGGGCGCGACGATGTCGGAATGCAGGCCAAAGCCCAGGCCGCTGGCGCCAGCGCGCGCGACCTCCTCGATCAGCACGGTGCTGTGCAAGCGCGTGCCACCGCCACCACCGTACTGCTCGGGGATCGCCGGGCATAGCAAGCCTGCGGCTCCGGCCTCGCGCCAGACTTCGCGCGGCACGATGCCTTGTTCTTCCCAGGCGGCATGGTGGGGGATGACTTCTTCCTCGAGAAAGCGGCGAACCTGGTCGCGGAAAAGTCCATGTTCTTCCTGAAAAATGGTGCGAGCGAGCATGGCAGTCCAGTTGAGGGTTGAAGGGTCGTTGGACAGGGAAACGGTCAAAACAAGATCAATCAAACGCTTGTTAGTTATGCTAAAGTTTACACCATGAAAAAGACCGCTGCAGACACTCAGCAAGCTGTGCCATCGCGCAAAGAGGAGATTCTTGCCGCGGCCGCGAGCCTGTTCCGACGGCAGGGCTTCGAACGCACGTCGGTGCGTGAAATTGCCCAGGAACTGGGCATGACTTCGGGCTCTTTGTTTTATCACTTCGCGTCCAAAGAAGACCTGCTCGTGATGATCATGGAAGAAGGCTTGCGCGACATCACGCAGGCCGTGCGCCAGGCGCAGGCGACGGAAAAACGCCTGCCGGAGCGCCTGCTCGCCATGGTGCAACAGCATCTGGCCGCGCTGCTCGGGCCGCGGCTCGACGCCATGACGGTGCTGCTTTATGAATGGCGCAGCCTCTCCCCTGAAGCGCAACAGCGCATCCTGGCCTTGCGCGACGCGTATGAGGCTTTGTGGACCGAATCCCTGAACGAGGCTGCGCAACTCGGCCTCGTGGACCCGGACGTCGCGCTGGTGCGCCAGACTTTGCTGGGTGCGCTCAACTGGTCGGCGCAGTGGTATAGGCCCGGCGGAAGGCTGGGAATTCACGCGCTGGCCGAACGTATGTTTGTTATGCTTTTTCCGAAGATGAGGCTTGGTTTGGAGCAAGCTGCTGCGGCGTAGCGCGCAAACAAAAATTGCCTGCTTTCCTGCCGGCGTTCTACCAATCCTTGCTGCCCCCCGCCGCTACTGCGGCCTTATTGATCCATAGACAAAGGAGACAAAATGCAAAAGTCCAGCATCCCCTCGACGATGATGCAAGTGCCCATTTCGCTCAACCATTTTCTGGAGCGCGCGGGCACCTACCATGGCAAAACAGAGATCGTTTCGCGCCTGCCGGACAAGTCGCTGCATCGCCACACTTACGCAGACTTCCACCGTCGCGCCAAGGCGCTCGCCGAGGTGCTGGTCAAGGCGGGCATCCAGCCTGGCGATCGCGTGGCCACGCTGATGTGGAACCACTATGCGCACCTCGAGTGCTACTTCGGCATTCCGGCCGCGGGTGCGGTGATGCACAACCTGAACCTGCGCCTGTTCCCGCACGACATCGCCTTCATCGTGAACCACGCGAAGGATCGTTTTCTGCTCGTCGATGACGTGCTGCTGCCGCTGCTCGCCCAGTTTGCCAAGGACGTGAATTTCGAGCGCATCATCGTCGTGCCGCTTACGGGCCAGCCCGTACCCGCGCCCTACGAAGACTATGAAAAGTTCATCGGCGCGGCTACGGGTGACTTCCATTACGTCGAACTCGATGAAAACGCTCCCTGCGGCATGTGCTACACCTCGGGCACCACGGGCAACCCCAAGGGCGTCGTGTATTCGCACCGCTCCACGGTGTTGCACTCCCTCGTCGCGGCCTTGCCGGGAGGGATCAGCATCTCGGGCGGCGATGTGGTGGTGCCAGTGGTGCCCATGTTCCACGCCAACGCCTGGGGCCTGCCCTTCATTGCCACGTTCATGGGCGCGAAACAGGTGTTCCCGGGGCCGCATCTCGATTCGGAATCGCTGCTCGACCTGTACCAGCGCGAGCGCGTCACGGTGACGGGCGGTGTGCCCACGATCTGGCTCTCCCTGCTGCAGACCTTGCGCACCAACCCCGGCAAATACGACCTGGTGCCGGGCATGCGCATGCTCGTGGGCGGCTCGGCGGCGCCCGAAACCTTGTTCCGCGGGTTTGATGAGTTTGGCCTGGTGGTCGGCACGGCCTGGGGCATGACCGAAACCTCGCCGCTGGGCACCGTTTCGGCGCTCAAACCGTGGATGCAGGCGCTGCCCAAGGACCAGCAATACGCTTACCGCATCAAGCAGGGCATGGCGGCGCCGCTCGTGGACATCCGCCTCGTCGGCGACGAGGGCGAGGTGCCGTGGGACGGCAAGTCGGTCGGCGAAATCCAGGTGCGCGGCCCCTGGATCACGGGCAGCTACCACGAAATGCCCGTGAGCGAAGCCAACTTCACCACCGACGGCTGGCTGCGCACCGGCGACGTGGGCACCATAGACCCCGAGGGCTTTTTGCAACTCACCGACCGCACCAAAGACCTGATCAAGTCCGGTGGCGAGTGGATCAGTTCGGTCGATCTCGAAAACAACCTCATGGGGCACCCCGCCGTGCTCGAGGCCGCCGTGATCGCCGTGCCGCATCCCCGCTGGGCCGAGCGCCCGCTCGCCGTGGTGGTGCTGCGCCCCGGCCATAGCGCGTCGGCGGACGAACTGCGCGAACACCTGGCCAAGACCTATGCCAAATGGCAGTTGCCGGACGCCTTCGAATTCGTCAAAGAAATCCCGCGCACTTCGACGGGCAAATTCCTCAAGACCAAGCTGCGCGAGATGTACAAAGACTGGAAGTGGGAGCAAGAGTAAGCAGGAAGCAGTCATCCCCAACCTCAATCTATACCAAGGAGACAAAACCATGGCCGCTTCCACCTCCCCTTGCACGCCCGTCACGCAAGGCGTGCTGCCGCCGGGCGCGATTGCGCGCGTGGCGATAGGCGATTTTCTGCGCCGCTCGGCGGCACGCGATCCGCACAAAACCATGTTCGTGCTCGGCAAGCAGCGTATGAGCTACGGCGAGTTCAACGAACAGGTCACGCGCTGTGCCAACGCGTTGCTGGCCGCGGGTCTCACGCGCGGCGATCGTGTGGCCACACTGTGCAACAACTCGCTCGAATTCCTCGTGGCCATGTTCGGCATCCACCGCGCGGGTCTGATCTGGGTGCCGATCAACACCGGCCTGGGCCTGGACGATGTGAACTACGTCATCGAGCACTCCGAGGCGCGCTTCGCGCTCGTCGATGCGGCCCTGTTCGCGCGCCCTGAAGTGCGTGCCGCGCTCGAGGCGCAGCCCGGCCGCGGCTGGATACTGGAAGGCGAAGGTTCAGGATCATTTTCGGCCTTTGCGCCCACCATTGCTGCGCAATCAGCTATCGAAACAGAAGTGGAGATTCACGACCGCGATGTCGCGCAGATCATGTACACGAGCGGCACCACGGGTCGCCCCAAAGGGGTGATGCAAAGCCATCTGTCGGTCGTCATGGCGGCGATGAACAACGCGATCGAATTCGGCCTGTGGCGCGATGCCGTGAACATCGCCGTGCTGCCGCTGTTCCACTGCGCGCAGCACACGCTGATGTGCGGCGTGCTGGCTGCGGGGGGCACAGTGATCGTGATGCGCGCCTTCGATCCCGGTGCCGTGCTCGATGCGATAGAGAATGAGCGCGTGACTTTTTTGGTCGGTCTGCCGCTGATGCACCAGGCGATCCTCGACCATCCCTCGCGGCCGGGGCGGGATCTTTCCAGTCTGCGCATGTGCGTCTATGCGATGGCGCCCATGCCCGAGACGCTGCTGCGGCGCTTGATAGCAGAAATCTGCCCGAACTACGCGCTCGGCACGGGCCAGACCGAGATGTATCCGCTGACCTTGTCATTCCGCCCCGAAGAGCAGCTGCGGCGCTTCGGCTCCTATTGGGGTGTGAGCGCGCTGATCAACGACACCGCCGTGATGGACGACCAAGGCACCATCCTCGGCCCCAACGAGGTCGGCGAGATCGTGCACCGCGGCCCGAACGTCATGGAGGGCTACTACAAAAACCCCGAAGCCACGGCCGAGGCGCGCGCCTTCGGCTGGCACCACACGGGCGACCTGGGTATGTGGATCGACGGGCAGATGATGTTCCGCGACCGCAAAAAGGACATGATCAAGACCGGCGGCGAAAACGTGCCCTCGGTCAAGGTCGAGGCCGTGCTGCTGCGCCACCCCGCCGTGGCCAATGCCGCTGCCGTGGGCCTGCCGCACCAGCGCTGGATCGAGGCCGTGACGGCTTTTGTCACGCTCAAGCCCGGCGCGCAGATCGATGAAGCCACGCTGATCGCGCACTGCAAGGAGCACCTGGGCGCATTCGAGGTGCCCAAGGCGATCCGCATCGTCGATGCGCTGCCCATGACATCGACCGGCAAGGTGCAAAAGCACCCGCTGCGCGACCAATACCGGCACCTATACGCATCGGAAAGCTGAGCAGCTGAGAGTTTTTCGGCCGCTGCCGAAAACTCTCAGCCTCTCAGCCAGTGGTTTGCCTCATCCTTCCTTCGCTTTTTGGCGAAGGAAGGCGGGAGCCTAACTAACAACTGTTCTGCTAACATAGCGGCTCCCGGTCTGCGCAAAGGCACATTCCATGCAGTGCATGCCAGCCGGGTGTCTTGGTCGTTTCGTTTTTCACTCTGCACGCGCCACCGAAAGCCCATCATGTCCGCCCAAGCCCCGATTCTGTTCAGCACCGATGCCGACGGCATAGGCACGCTCACACTCAACCGACCCGACCAGCTCAACGCCTTCGACATGGACATGGTCGATGCCTGGCGTGCGGCACTCGAGTCGGCGGAGGCCGACGAGCGCGTCAAGGTCATTGTCGTCACGGGCGCAGGGCGCGCATTTTGCGCGGGTGGTGATTTTGCCGAGATGGCCAAGTTCAGCGGCATGGACAGCATGGCGCGCAAGGATTTTCTCTACCGCCATGTGCACCGCATCGCGCTGACGCTCGAGCGCATGGAAAAGCCTGTGATCGCCGCGATCAACGGCGCGGCGCGTGGCGCAGGCTGCGACATGGCACTGATGTGCGACATCCGCATCATGGCGAGCTCGGCCACGCTGGCCGAGAGCTACATCAACATCGGCCTCATGGCGGGCGACGCCGGCGCGTGGTTTTTGCCGCGCCTCATAGGCACGGCGCGCGCGCTCGAGCTGTTCTGGACCGGGCGCGTGGTGGGCGCCGAAGAGGCCGAGCGCATCGGCATGGTGAACCGCGCCGTGCCCGATGTGCAGCTGCTGCCCGCCACTTACGAGCTTGCGCGCACCATCGCCTCCAAGTCGCAGCAGGCCGTGCGCTTTTTCCGTCGCGCCGTCTACCAGAGCCAGACCATGGCGCTGGCCACGCACCTCGACATGGTGTCGTCGCACATGGCCGTGCTCGAAGATACGCCCGAACACCGTGCGGGCATCGCCGCCTTTTTCGATCGCAACAAAAAATAAGGCGGGCCAGCACATGCAAGGTGTTTTGCACGGCATCACCGTCCTGGATCTTTCGCGCCTGATCGCCGGCCCCTACGCTGCGATGGTGCTGGCGGACCTCGGCGCGCGCGTCATCAAGGTCGAGGCATTGGCCGGCGAAGAGGGGCGGCATTTCGGCCCGCCTTTTTATGGCGAGGACAGCGTCACCTTCGTCAACTGCAACCGCGGCAAGGAATCCATCGCGCTCGACCTGCGCAAGCCCGAGGGGCGCGAGGTGTTGCACCGCCTGATCCGCCAGGCGCACGTGCTGGTGCACAACTTCCGCCCCGACTTCGCTGAAAAGCAGGGGCTGACCTATGAGGACGTGCGCGCCATCCATCCAGGCATCATCTACTACATGGTGAGCGCCTTTGGCGAGCAGACCGACTATCGGCTGCGCCCCTCCGTGGACAGCGTGGTGCAGGGCATGGCCGGCGCCTTTTACGCGAGCGGGGAGGAGGGTGATCCGCCCATACGCATAGGCTTGCCCGTGATCGACGTGGTCTCGGGCATGTGCGGCGCGCTTGGCGTGCTCACGGCCGTGATGCACTGGCAAAAGACTGGTGAAGGCCAGCGCGTGGAGCTCTCGCTGGCCGACACCATGCTCAACATCATGGCCAACAAGTTCGGCGAGCTCGCCGTGACGCAGCGTGAGCCCGTACGCTCGGTGAACCTGCCGATCGCCGTGCCGAGCCGGCATTTTTGCGCAGCCGACGGCGCCTGGTTCAGCGTCTCGGTGGTCAACCAAGGAGCCTTCCAGCGTTTCTGCGCAGTGCTCGAAAAGCCCGAGTGGCTCAGCGACGAGCGCTATCACAACAATACCGAGCGCATCCGCCACCGCAAAGAGATGCTCGCCGAACTCGAAGCGATCTTCCGCACCCGCCCGGCGCACGAGTGGGTGGCCGCCTTCGACGCTGCCGACATTCCCTGCGGCCCGGTGAATACCGTCACGCAAGCCATGGCCGACCCGGTGCTCGCAGGGCGTTTTGTGCAGCATCCGCTAATGCCGGGTTACCCCCTGATCCCTTTCCCGGCGCAGCCCACAGCGGGCATGCGCAAACTGGGCACCATGGCGCCGCCGCCCGCGTTGGGCCAGCACACCGTGGCCGTGCTCAGCGAATTGGGTTATGCACAACCCGAGATCGAGCGCCTGGCCGCGGCCGGCGTGGTGCGGCTGCGGAGTGCGACACAAAAAACGGAGCAATGACACGATGAGCAGCGAAACGCCAGAGATTCTGTGGACACCCTCGCCTGAGCGCGTGGCCAAGGCCGAGCTCACGCGCTTTCAGCAATGGCTGGAGCGCGAAAAAGGCTTGCGCTTTGCCGACTACGCCGCTCTGTGGCAGTGGTCGGTCGATGACCTTGAGGGCTTCTGGAGCGCGATCGTCGAGTATTTCGATCTGCCGCTCGAGAACTGGAACGGTCAGGTGCTGACCGAGCGCAAGATGCCCGGCGCGCAGTGGTTCGTCGGCGCGCGCACCAATTACGCGCGCCAGGTATTCCGCCACGCCACCGATGCGCGGCCGGCGATCGTGTTTCGCAACGAGGCGGGCGAGCGCTCCGAAATGTCCTGGCGCACGCTGCAAGAGCAAGTCGCGGCGCTTGCGCAGTGGCTGCGTGAAGCGGGCGTACAGCCCGGCGACCGCGTGGCCGCCTACCTGCCCAACATTCCGCAGACCATGGTGGCCTTTCTGGCCGTGGTGTCGGTCGGTGCGATCTGGTCGGTGTGCTCGCCCGACATGGGCGCGCCCACGGTGCTCGACCGCTTCCGCCAGATCGAGCCCAAAGTGTTGATTGCCGTCGATGGCTACCAATGGGGTGGGCGCAGGTACGAGCGCAGCGACACCGTGGCCATGCTGCTCGAGGGCCTGCCGAGCGTGCAGCGCTGCATCTTCCTGCCTTACCTGGACGCGAACGCGCGCCCTGACGGCTTGCGCAACGCCGTACTTTGGAGCGAAACCCTGGCCAAGCCGGCCGAGTTGCAGATCGCCTCGCTGCCCTTCGAGCATCCGCTGTGGATCGTCTATTCCTCGGGCACCACGGGCCTGCCCAAACCCATCGTGCACGGCCACGGCGGCATCGTGCTCGAACAGGTCAAGCTCATGCGCCTGCACAACGACCTCGGGCCCGAGGACAACTTCCACTGGTTTTCGACCACAGGCTGGGTCATGTGGAACTGCCAGATCGGCGGCTTGCTCGTGGGTGCAACGGCCTGCGTGTACGACGGCAACCCCGCCTGGCCCGACTATGGGACCCTGTGGCGCTTTGCCGGCGACGTGGGCCTGCACTTTCTCGGCGCGAGCGCGGCGTTTTTTGCCGCCTGCCAAAAGCAGGGTGTGGAGCCGCAAAACATCGCCGATCTACGCTCCTTGCGTGGCGTGGGCTCGACCGGCTCGCCGCTCGCACCCGAAAGCTACCACTGGCTTGCCGATCGTTTGGGGCGCGAAGTCTGGATCAACCCGATCTCGGGTGGCACCGACTTTGCCGGCGCCTTCGTCGGTGGCGTGCCTACACTGCCCGTGTATATCGGCGAGATGCAGGGTCGCTGCCTGGGGGCGCGCGTGGAGGCTTTCAACGAGCAGGGCCAGCCCGTGCTCGACGAGGTGGGCGAGCTGGTCTGCACCGCGCCCATGCCTTCGATGCCGCTGTATTTCTGGAACGACCCTGGCCACAAGCGCTACCTCGACAGCTATTTCGACATGTTCCCTGGCGTGTGGCGCCATGGCGACTGGATCCGCATCACGCCGCGCGGCGGCGCCATCATTTACGGCCGCAGCGACACCACCATCAACCGCCACGGCGTGCGCATGGGCACGAGCGACATCTACAGCGTGGTCGAGGCGCTGCCCGAAGTGCTCGACAGCCTGGTCGTGGACCTCGAATACCTGGGGCGCGAGAGCTACATGCCGATGTTCGTCGTGCTGCGCCCGGGAGCCACGCTGGACCAGGGACTGATCGACCGCATCAAAAATGCCATCCGCACCTCCGTTTCGCCGCGCCATGTGCCCGACGAGGTGTTTGTCGTTCCCGAGGTGCCGCGCACGCTCACGGGCAAAAAGCTCGAACTGCCGATCAAAAAGCTGCTGCTTGGGCACCCGCTCGAAAAAGTCGTGAACCGCGACGCGCTCGCCAATTCCGCGAGCCTTGACTGGTTCTTCGAATTCGCGCGCCGGCGCGCCGCGCAGACGCAGTGATGCGCGCCGTGCGCGATCCGCCGGAATTTTTTTCTCCTTTTTTACCCTAGCCAACCTCACTATCAAGGAAGCACCATGAGCGACAAAGAAATCATGTACGACGTCAAAAATTACGTCGCCACGATCACCATCAACCGCCCCAAGACGCTCAATGCGTTCACGGGAGACAACATCAAGGAAATGGAAAGCCTGCTGGCCCAGGCCGCGGCCGATCCCAAGGTGGGCGTGATCGTGCTCACAGGCACTGGCGAGCGTGCATTCTGCGTGGGCGGTGACGTGAACTGGGAAAAGGGCACGGGTGGCAAAAGCGGCCTGCAGGACCTGGACTTCAATTTCAACCGTCAGATCGCCGAGTGCCCCAAGCCCGTGATTGCGCGTGTCAATGGCTATGCGATCGGCGCCGGGCACCACATTGCCTATTTCTGCGATTACACGATTGCGGCCGAGCACGCCATCTTCGGCCAGAACGGACCGCGCGTGGGCTCGCCTGCCGGCGGCTACATCGTGTCGCACGCGGCCAATGTGCTCGGCCACAAACGCGCGCGCGAGCTGTGGATGCTGTGCCGCCGCTACACCGCGCAGCAGGCTTACGATTGGGGTCTGGCGAACGCCGTGGTACCCATGGCCAAGCTCGACGAAGAAGTGCAGAAGGTCTGCGAGGAATACCTCTCGCTTTCGCCCACCTGCCTCAAAATCGTCAAGCGCTCGTTCTACCACCACATGGAGCCCATCCTGAAGCGCGACATGAACGAGCTGATCAAGGAAGTCGCCCCGAACTACTTCAGCACCGGCGAGCAGCAAGAAGGCGCGAGCGCCTTCCTCGAAAAACGCAAGCCCGACTTCAGCAAGTTCCGTTGATCTCAGTAGCTATTTTTTAGATAGCTGCTTGCGCTTGATGGGCGGGCGCTGGAAGGTTTTTTTGTTCAAAATCTAGCAAACTTCTGGCCCCCATCACACACTCCCCGTCCTTCGTCTATTTTTGCTTCCCCAAGATGACCACCACCGAACGCTACCCCGAGTTGCGCGCCGCGCTGCGCGATCTTTTCAAGCGCTTTCCTGACGAATACTTTCGCAAAATCGACGAGGCCCGCGGCTACCCCGAGGAATTCGTCGATGCGCTCACGCAGGCCGGCTGGCTTGCCGTGATGATTCCACAGGAATACGGCGGCGCGGGGCTCGGGCTGGCAGAGGCCTCGGTGGTCATGGAGGAAGTCAACCGCTGCGGCGGCAACGCTGGCGCCTGCCACGGCCAGATGTACAACATGGGCACCTTGCTGCGCCACGGCTCGCCCGAGCAAAAGCGCCGCTACCTGCCCAAGATCGCAAGCGGCGCGCTGCGCCTGCAATCCATGGGCGTGACCGAGCCGACCACCGGCACCGACACCACCAAAATCAAGACCACGGCGACCAAGCAGGGCGACCGCTACGTGGTCAATGGCCAGAAGGTGTGGATCTCGCGCATTCAGCACTCTGACCTGATGATTCTGCTTGCGCGCACCACGCCGCTCAAGGACGTCAAGCGCAAGTCCGAGGGCATGTCGATCTTCATCGTCGATTTGCACGAGGCGATCGGCAAGGGCCTCACCGTGAAGCCGATCCGCAACATGGTCAACCACGAGACCAACGAGCTCTTTTTCGACAACCTCGAAATCCCCGAAGAAAACCTCATCGGCCAGGAAGGGCAGGGCTTCAAATACATCCTCGACGGCCTGAACGCCGAGCGCACGCTGATCGCCGCCGAGTGCATAGGCGACGCGCGCTGGTTCGTCGAGCGCAGCGCCCGCTATGCGCGCGAGCGCCGCGTGTTCGATCGCCCCATAGGCCAGAACCAGGGCGTGCAATTCCCGATTGCCGAGGCGCACATCGAAACCGAAGCCGCCGACCTCATGCGCTGGCGTGCCTGCGAGCTGTTCGACGCGCACCAGTCCTGCGGCGCCGAAGCCAACATGGCCAAATACCTTGCCGCCAAGGCCTCTTGGGAGGCTGCGAACACCGCGATCCAGACGCACGGCGGCTTCGGCTTTGCCTGCGAATACGACGTGGAGCGCAAGTTCCGCGAAACGCGCCTGTACCAGGTCGCGCCGATCTCCACCAACCTGGTGCTGAGCTACGTGGCCGAACACGTGCTCGGGCTGCCGCGTTCTTTCTGAGGGGAGTCCTCATGCGTCCTTTGGAAGGAATGCTCGTCGTCACGCTCGAGCACGCAATTGCCGCACCGTTTTGCACACGCCAGCTCGCCGACCTCGGCGCGCGCGTGATCAAGGTCGAACGCCCCGGCGAGGGCGACTTTGCGCGCGCCTACGACAGCCGCACGCACGGCCTGGCCTCGCACTTCGTCTGGTGCAACCGCTCCAAAGAGAGCCTGACGCTGGACCTCAAGCACCCCGAGGGCCGCGCCATCCTGCAAAAGCTGCTGGAGCGTGCCGACGTGCTGGTGCAAAACCTCGCGCCGGGCGCGGCTGCGCGCATGGGGCTCGATCACGCCCGGCTTGCCGCGGTGAACCCGCGCATCGTCGTGTGCGGCATTTCGGGCTATGGCGACGGCGGCCCCTACACCGAAAAAAAGGCCTACGACCTGCTGATCCAAAGCGAATCGGGCTTCGTCTCCATCACCGGCACGCCCGAACACCCGAGCAAGGCGGGCCTGTCGATTGCCGACATCGCCGCCGGCATGTACGCCTACAGCAGCATCCTCGCGGCCCTGCTCGAGCGCGGGCGCACGGGCCAGGGGCGGCAGATCGAAATCTCCATGCTCGAAGCCATGGCCGAGTGGATGGGTTATCCGCTGTACTACACCATAGACGGCCAGCCGCCGCCGGTGCGTGCCGGCGCCGCGCACGCCTCCATCTACCCTTATGGCCCTTTTACCTGCGGCGACGGCAAGCAGGTCGTGCTCGCCGTGCAGCATGACCGCGAGTGGACTACCTTCTGTGAAAAAGTCCTGCTGCGCCCCAACCTGGTGCAGCCCTACCTCGGCAACGCCAAGCGCCTGGCCGAGCGCGAGCAGCTGCGCGTGGTGATAGAGCAGGTCTGCGCCACGCTCACGGCGGCGCAGCTCGTCGAGCGCCTCGACGCCGCGCAGATCGCCAACGGCCAGCTCAACGAAATCGCCGACCTCTGGCAGCACCCGCAGCTCGCTGCGCGCGGGCGCTGGACACAGATCGATTCGCCCGCCGGTCCGCTGCCCGCGCTCTATCCGCCGCACCACCTGCAGGGCAGCGAGCCGCCGCCCATGGGGCCGGTGCCGGCGCTGGGCGCGCACACCGCGGCCATCCTTGGCGAACTCGGCTTTGCCGATGCCGATGTCGCGCGTCTGCGCGCCGCCAAGGCCATCTAAGAGCGCAAGCCATTGTGTAGAACGACAGATTCCATGACTGAAAACGCCACCCCGAGCGCCACGCTGGCCGCCTTCGCCGCGGGCCTGCAGTTCGACGCCATTCCCGCTGCGGTGCTGCGCCGCACCGAAGACCTGTTCCTCGACTGGTTCGCCTCGGCCCTCGCGGGCAAGGGCGCGCGTCCCGTCGAGGCCATCGAAAGCTATGCCCGCGCCATGGGGCCCGCCGATGGCAGCGCCGAGGTGCTGATCTCGCGCCGCATGACCTCGCCGCATTTCGCCGCCATGGTCAACGCCGCGGCCTCGCACTACGCCGAGCAGGACGACGTGCACAACGGCTCGGTGTTCCACCCCGCGGCCGTGGTGTTTCCGGCGGCGCTCGCCGTGGCGCAGGAGCTGGGCGCGAGCGGGCGCGCATTCCTCACCGCCGTGGTGGCGGGCTACGAAGTCGGCATCCGCGTGGGCGAATTCCTCGGGCGCTCGCACTACCGCATCTTCCACACCACGGCCACGGCGGGCACGCTCGCCGCGGCCGCCGCTGCCGGGCGCCTGCTCGGGCTCGACGCCGCGACCATGCTGCACGCCTTCGGCAGCGCGGGCACGCAGGCCGCGGGCCTGTGGGAGTTTTTGCGCGACGCGGCCGATTCCAAGCAGTTGCACACGGCGCATGCAGCCTCGTGCGGCCTCGCTTCGGCCTACCTGGCACGCGCGGGCCTGACGGGCGCACGGCAAATCCTCGAAGGCCCGCAAGGCATGGCCGCCGGCACGTCGAGCGACGCCGATCCCGCGCGCCTCACCGACCGGCTGGGCACGCGCTGGGCCACGGCAGAAACCTCGTTCAAGTTCCACGCCTCGTGCCGCCACACGCACCCGAGTGCCGACGCCTTGCTCAGTCTGATGCAAACGCACGGCCTGCAGGCCGACGACATCGCGAGCGTGACCACGCTCGTGCACCAGGGCGCGATCGACGTGCTCGGCCGCGTCACGGTACCCAGCACGGTGCACCAGGGCAAGTTTTCCATGGGCACCGTGCTCGGGCTGGTGGCCGAATACGGCTATGCCGGCCTCAACGAGTTCGAGCAGCACTTTCTGGCGCCGCGCGTGGCTGCGTTCCGCGACCGTGTACGCATGGAGCTCGACCCCGAGGTCGACGGCGCCTACCCGCAGCGCTGGATCGGCAAGGTGCTGGTCCAAACGCGCGACGGCCGCACGCTGAGCGCGCGCGTCGATGAACCCAAGGGCGACCCGGGCAACACGCTCACGCGCCCCGAACTCGAAGACAAGGCCCAGCGCCTGGCCGCTTACGGCAAAGCCGCGAGCGTGCAGGAGATGCAGGCGCTGATCGCGCGCATCTGGGCCATTGCAGACGCACCGCACATCGGCCGCTGGCTGACCCCCGCAGCATGAGCAGCGCCGCCCCCGCATTGCCGCCGGCGCTGCCGCGCACCTACCTGTTCGTGCCCGCAGACCGGCCCGAGCGCATCGCCAAGGCGCGTGCGAGCGGTGCCGATGTGGTGATCGTCGACCTTGAAGACGCCGTCGCCCCCGAAGCCAAGCCGCGCGCCCGCGAGGCGCTGGCCCAGGTGCTCGACCAAGCCGCAGCCCCGGCGCCCGCGCAAGGCGCTGGCTCCGGGGCGGTTTTGCTCGTGCGCATCAACGCCGCGGGCACGCCCTGGTTCGAGGACGACCTCGAACTGTGTCGCCACCCTGGCGTGGACAGCATCATGCTGCCCAAGGCCGAGGGCATAGACGAGGTCTGCGCGGTGGTCGAAACCACGTTCAAGGACGTCATCCCCATCATCGAGTCGGCACGCGGCGTGCACGAGACGGCGCAGGTCGCGCGCGTGCCCGGCGTGGTGCGGCTGGCTTTCGGCAGCGTCGATCTGGCGCTCGATCTGGGCATAGACTGCGCGCCCGAGGGCGAAGAAATCGAACTGCTGCCGTTTCGCGCGCAGCTCGTGCTCGCTTCGCGGCTGGCCGGCCTGGTCGCGCCCATAGATGGCGTGAGCACCGCGATCCACGACCTGCCGCGCCTGCAAAAAGACGCCGAGCGCTCGCGCCGTCAGGGTTTTGGCGCCAAGCTGTGCATCCACCCGCAGCAGATCGCCACCGTGCGCGCCGTGTTCGCCCCGAGCGCCGAACGCGTCGCCTGGGCGCAGCGCGTGTGTGCGGCTTTCGATGCGGCCGGCGGCGCGGCCGTGGCCGTGGATGGCCAGATGGTGGACTTGCCCGTTTACCAGCGCGCCCGCGGCGTGCTGCGCGATGCTGGATTGCTTGGCTGAAAGCCGGCCCACGCCAGTCCGAAGACCATATTCCCCACGGGATTTTTCATTCACATAGCCCGAACCAGGAGTTTCCCCATGGCCCGCAAAAGCAAACCCATCCGCTCCGATATCGCCTGGAGCACGCCCGACCGTATCGAAGTGCGTGGCAAAAGCCTGCCCGACGAATTGCTGGGGCGCATTCACCTGGGCGACATGGCCTTTTTGCAGATCCTCGGCCGCATGCCCACGCCGCAGGAGTCCAACGTGTTCAACGCCGTCGCGGTCACGCTGGTCGAGCACGGCATCACGCCGAGCGCATTGGCGGCGCGCCTGACCTATGCCGGTGCGCCCGAAGCCCTGCAGGCCGCCGTGGCCGCCGGCCTGTGCGGCCTGGGCAGCGTGTTCGTGGGCAGCACCGAAGGCACGGCCAAGATGCTTTATGAAGCGCTGCCGCCCGGCACCCAGGGCGCAGACCTCGAACGCATCGCCGTCGACACCGTGGCCGCCTACCGGGCGCGCGGGCAGATCATTCCGGGCCTGGGCCACCCGCTGCACAAACCCGTCGATCCGCGCGCGCCGCGCCTGTTCCAGATCGCCAAGGACAACGGCTTTTCGGGTGACTACATCCGCCTCGAGCAATTGATCTGCGCCGAAGCCGAGCGTGCCGCGGGCAAATCGCTGCCCGTGAACGCAACGGGTGCCATCGGTGCGATCTGCTGCGAGCTGGGCCTGCCGTGGAAAATCGTGCGCGGCATCGGCGTGTTTGCGCGCGCCATCGGCCTCGTCGGCCACATCCTCGAAGAGAGCAACAACCCGATCGCCGTGGAAATCTGGCAGCGCGTGGAGGACGAGGCCACGCAGCACATCCGGCCGCAAAGCTGATTTTGCTCACTGAGCCGGCGGCTCTTCGGTCGCCCGCTTTTTGCTGCGCGTGGGCTTTCCTTGCGCGGCATCGAAAGGCTGGCCATTGACCGTCAGGCCCTCCGCCGAGAGCCGTGCTGCCGAGCGCGGACCCACGCCGGAAACGCGGCTGAGAAAGTCGCTCCAGTCTTGAAATGGCGCCTGGTCGCGCGCCTCGAGGATGCGCCGCGACAATGCCGGGCCTATGCCCTTGAGGCCGTCGAGTTCGGCCACGCTGGCACGGTTGAGCTCCACAGGGCCCGCGTCGGCGGCAAATGCCGCAGTCGCGCCAAGGCTCAGCAGGGCATACAACAGAATGCACGTGGACAGGATGCGCTGCAACATGATGGGTGCTTTCCTCGCGTCACTTCGTTGGCAGGATTCACAGTTCCTCGACGCGCCGCGGCGGGTAGCTGTCCCAGGACTGGCAGCCCGGGCAGTGCCAGAAATGCTGGCGCGCTTCGAAGCCGCAGGCGGCGCAGCGGTAGCGCAGCAGCGGCTTGGTTGCGTGGTCGAGCGCGCGCTGCACCTGCGGGTGAAATTCCTCGTGCTCGAACTTTTCCTTGGCCAGCCATTGCGCTGCGGCGACGAGGGACAGCTCCTTGTCGAGGTGTTTGATCCACCACTGCTGCGTCGCCTGTGGGTTGCCGGATTGCGCCGCCTCGAGCGTGACGATGGTCTGCAGCAGGTCCAGCGCAGGCGCTGCGACATAGTGGGTGTGCAGCAGGGCGAGCGCCTGCGGCGCCTGGCCCGCGGCTTGCGCCGCCTCGGCCAGCAAGGAGGCTGCCAAGGGCAGCGCGGCCGGCGCGCGTTCGGCGAGGGTTTGCAAGCTGGTGAGCGCCGCGGCGCTGCGTCCTTGCGCTTGTTGCAGGCGGGCGAGCTCCAGGCGCGGGCGCGGTGCATCGGGCGCGGTGGCCACGGCCTGCTCGAGCAGCGCCAGCGCGGCCGCGGTGTCACCCGCGGCGTGGCGCGTCTGTGCCTGTTCGCACAGGTAATGCGCAAGCCGCGCGCTGAAGTCGCCGTGCCCGGCTGCATGCAGCTTGTGCGCGATCGTGGCGGCCTGCGGCCAGTCGCGTGAGCGTTCGTAGAGCGCGAGCAGGGCCAGGCGTGCCTGCTCCTCGAAGGGCGTGCCCTCGAGCGGCAGCAGGGCGGCTTCGGCGCGGTCGAGCAGCCCGGCCTTGAGGAAGTCCAGCGCCAGCGCGTACTGCGCGCGTTCGCGGTCGCCTTGGCTCAGATCGCCGCGCGCGATGAGGTGCTCGTGCACGCGCACAGCGCGGTCGTACTCGCCGCGGCGGCGAAACAGGTTGCCCAGGGCAAAGTGCAGTTCGGAAGTGTCGGGGTCGTTCTGTACGGCTTCGATGAAGGCATCGATGGCCTGGTCCTGCTGCTCGTTGAGCAGAAAGTTGAGCCCTTTGAAGTACGCCTTGGGGGCACTGCGGTTTTCGGTGCGCAACTGCCGCAGGTCTATGCGCGAGGCCACCCAGCCCAGCATGAAGGCCAGCGGCAGACCCAGCAGCAGCCAGCTGAGGTCAAATTCCATGGAAAGGTGGCATTTCTGCCGCAGAAGAGGGAACGGCCGGGACGCTTGGTGCGGCAGCGGTAGCAGCTTCGGGGGCGGGTTGGCTCTCCACCCTCTGCTTTTCGGCACGGCGTGCCGCGTTGCGGTGCTTCCACCAGCGCGGCACCATCACGAGCATGCCAGCCAGAAGCCCCAGGGCGAACGCCGCCAGCACCACCAGCACCAGCGGAGCGCGCCACTCCATGCCGAAGAAGAAATGCACAGTGGCATCTTGCTGGTTGTTCAGCGCGAACGCGAACAAGGTGAAAAATATGGCTGCCTTGAGCAGCCACAGAACGTATTTCATGGGCCTCTCCGATGGAGCAGCGATTGTAGAAGGCGGTGTGCAGTCACGCAGCACGTGAATGCAGGGAATGTGCGGCGCCCCATCGCATCACGTCAGCGCGACGGGCTACTTTTTTAGGAGCTTATTGGCGCCGCCTCGCCGTGCTGCGCGGCAGCCGGTCGCTGGTCCACGGCCTCGCGCAAGGCCTTACCGGACTTGAAGCGCGGCACGCGGCGCTCGGGAATGGCCACGGCAGCGCCGCTGCGCGGGTTGCGCCCCGTGCGCGCCGGCAGGTGGTTCACAAAAAAGCTGCCAAAGCCGCGGATTTCGACGCGCTGCCCACGCACCATCGCTTCACCGAGGGCGTCGAGAATGGTCTTCACGGCCTGTTCGGCGTCACGCTGCGTCAATTGTTCGAAGCGCTCGGCCAGGGCTTCGACGAGGTCTGATCGGGTCATGGCGGGGCTTTGTGGGTGAGGATGGAAAAGAAACGAACGGGCGCACTCGGCGCCCGTTCGGTGAAAAAGGGCATGCAGGCGAAATCGCCCGCATGCCACCTACGGCTTACTTCTCGGCGGTATCGAGCTTGGCGCGCAGCAGGGCGCCCAGGCTGGTCGTGCCGGCGCTTTCGCGTGCCGATTGCTGCGACAGGCTGTGCATGGCTTCCTGCTGGTCGGCCGCGTCTTTTTGCCGGATCGACAGCTGGATGTTGCGGGTCTTGCGGTCGATGTTGGTGATGATGGCCGTGACTTCGTCGCCTTCCTTGAGCACGTTGCGTGCGTCATCGACGCGGTCGCGCGAGATTTCGGAAGCACGCAGGTAGCCGACGATGTCCTGCCCCAGATCGATTTCGGCGCCCTTGGCGTCGACCGACTTGACCTTGCCGGACACGGTCTGGCCCTTGTCGTTGACGGTCACGAAGGTGGTGAACGGGTCCTGGTCGAGCTGCTTGATGCCCAGGCTGATGCGCTCGCGCTCCACATCGACGGCCAGCACGACGGCTTCGACTTCCTGGCCCTTCTTGTAGTTGCGCACGGCGGCTTCGCCGGGCTCGTTCCAGGACAGGTCGGACAGGTGCACCAGGCCGTCGATGCCCGCGGCCAGGCCGACGAACACGCCGAAGTCGGTAATGGACTTGATCGGGCCCTTGACGCGGTCGCCGCGCTTGGTGTTCTGCGCGAATTCCTGCCAGGGGTTGGCACGGCACTGCTTCATGCCCAGGCTGATGCGGCGCTTGTCCTCGTCGATCTCGAGCACCATGACTTCCACCTCGTCGCCCAGGGAGACGATCTTGGACGGTGCGATGTTCTTGTTGGTCCAGTCCATTTCAGAGACGTGCACCAGGCCTTCGATGCCGGGTTCGAGCTCGACGAAGGCGCCGTAGTCGGCGATGTTGGTGACCTTGCCGAACAGGCGCGTGCCGGCCGGGTAGCGGCGCGATACACCCATCCACGGGTCGTCGCCCATTTGCTTGAGGCCCAGGCTGACGCGGTTTTTCTCGGTGTCGAACTTGAGCACCTTGGCGGTGATTTCCTGACCCGGCTGCACCACTTCGCTCGGGTGGCGCACGCGGCGCCACGCCATGTCGGTGATGTGCAGCAGGCCGTCGATGCCGCCCAGATCGACGAAGGCGCCGTATTCGGTGATGTTCTTGACCACGCCGTGCACGATGGCGCCTTCCTTGAGCGTTTCCATCAGCTTGGCGCGCTCTTCGCCCATGGAGGCTTCGACCACGGCGCGGCGGCTCAGCACCACGTTGTTGCGCTTGCGGTCGAGCTTGATGACCTTGAACTCCATGGTCTTGTTTTCGTACGGAGTGAGGTCTTTGACGGGGCGCGTGTCGATCAGCGAGCCGGGCAGGAAGGCGCGGATGCCGTTGACCATGACGGTGAGGCCGCCCTTGACCTTGCCGGAGGTGGTGCCGGAGACGAATTCGCCAGATTCCAGGGCTTTTTCGAGGCTCATCCACGAGGCCAGGCGCTTGGCGGTGTCGCGCGAGAGGATGGTGTCGCCGTAGCCGTTTTCGATGGAGCTGATGGCCACGGGCACGAATTGCCCGGGTTCGACATCGATTTCGCCCTGATCGTTCTTGAACTCTTCAATGGGAATGTAGGCTTCGGACTTCAGGCCGGCGTTGACGACCACGAAGTTGTGTTCCACGCGCACGACTTCGGCGGGGATGACTTCGCCCGGTCGCATTTCGGTACGCTGCAGGGATTCTTCGAACAGGGCGGCAAAAGATTCAGACATGGGTTTCCTTGCCGCAAACAGGTTTCCGTCAGCACCATTGCTGCCGTTTTTAGGGCTGCTTGCGGTCGTTGTGCGGCATGGCCGCGGGTTGAGAAACAATGGGCCCACACCGCAGCTGGCGCGGCGGCGTGGTACGAAATCAGCCCGGCGCGCGGGGCGCGAAGGGCTGACGCTCCTGCCACCAGGCCAACACCTGTTCGACGGTTTGCTCTATCGTCAAGTGGGAGTTGTCCAGCAGCAGGGCATCCTGCGCCGGCTGCATGGGCGCAACGCTGCGCGTGCTGTCGCGTGCGTCGCGCGCCTCGAGGTCGGCGCGAAGGTCGGCGATGTTAGCACAAAAGCCTTTAGAAATCAATTGGTTATAGCGCCTTTCGGCGCGTTGCTGAGCGCTTGCGGTCAAAAAGACCTTGAGCGGCGCGTCGGGGAAGATCACGGTGCCCATGTCGCGCCCGTCTGCCACGAGGCCCGGCAGGCGTCTGAAGCCGTGTTGCAGCGCCACCAGCGCCTGGCGCACCGCGGGCAGGGCCGAGACGCGCGAGGCATTCATGCCGGCGTCTTCGGTGCGGATGGCGTCGCTCACGTCGTCGGCGCCCAGCAGCACGCGGGCGCCTTCGAAGCGCACGGGCAACTGGCGCGCAAGCTCGGCGATGCGCGCTTCGTGCACCTCGGCGATGGTGAGGCCGGCGCGCAGCGCCGCGAGTGCCGCAATGCGGTACATCGCGCCCGAGTCGAGAAAGTGGTAGCCCAGGCGCTGCGCGAGCAGCGCCGCCACCGTGCCCTTGCCCGAGGCCGTGGGGCCGTCGATGCAGAGTACGGGGATGTGCTGGGGCGCGGTCTGCACGACGGAGAACAGCGCCTCGAAATAATCAGGAAAGGTCTTGGCCACGCACTTGGGGTCTTCGATGCGCACGGGCAGGCGCGCCGGGTTGAAGGCCGCGAGGGCAAAGCACATGGCCACGCGGTGGTCGTCGTAGGTGTGGATGCTTGCGGCACGCCAGTCGGCCGCGCGGGCGGGCGGGGTGATGCGCAGGAAGTCGGCGCCTTCTTCGACCTGCGCGCCGAGCTTGCGCAGCTCGGTGGCCATCGCCGCGAGGCGGTCGGTTTCTTTGACGCGCCAGCTCGCGATGTTGCGCAAGGTGGTCGTGCCCTCGGCGTAGAGCGCCATCACGGCGAGCGTCATGGCCGCGTCAGGGATGTGGTTGCAGTCCAGGTCCAGCGCCTGCAAGGGCCAGCGGCCGCGCTGCACCTGCAGCCAGTTGGGCCCGCCCGTGACCTGCGCACCCATGGCGCGCGCGGCCTCGACAAAACGGATGTCACCTTGGATCGAATTCAGGCCCAGCCCCAGGATTTTGATGCCGTTTTGCCCCTCAGCGCTTGCTGCGATTGCGCCAAGTGCTATGAAATAGCTGGCAGACGAGGCGTCGGCCTCGACGTGGATCTTGCCCGGCGAGCGGTAGCGGTTGCCGGCGGGGATGGTGAAGCGCTGCCAGTTTTCATGCGCCACCTCGATGCCGAAGCGCGCGAGCAGCTGCAGCGTGATCGCAATGTAGGGTTTGGAAATCAGCTCGCCCAGCACCTCGACGTGCACGTCCTGCTGCGTGGCAACGAGCGGCAGCGCCATGAGCAGGGCCGTGAGGAACTGGCTGGAGACATCGCCGCGCACGCGGATCGGCGCCTGCAGCGCGAGCGCGGGCAGGCCATCCGCGTGCTCGATGCGCAGCGGCGGGTAGCCCTCGTTGCCGAGACAGGTGATGCGGCAGCCGAGCTGGCGCAGCGCATCGACCAGGTCGCCGATGGGGCGCTCGTGCATGCGCGCCACGCCGTAGAGCTCGAATTGGCCGCCGAGCAGCGCCAGCGCCGCCGTGAGCGGGCGCATGGCCGTGCCCGCGTTGCCCAGAAAAAGCCGCGCCGGCGAACGCGGCGCACGTGCGCCCAGCCCGGTGATGCGCACGCTGTGCGCCTGCTCACCCGGCTCGACCGTGCAGCCGATGTCGCGCAGCGAAGCCAGCATGACGCGCGTGTCGTCCGAGTCGAGCAGGTCGTCAATGGTGGTCGTGCCCTCGCTCAGTGCGGCAAGCAGCAGCACGCGGTTGGAGATGCTCTTGGAGCCCGGCAGTTGCACGGTGCCGCCTGCGGTGGCGAGCGGCGGCAGATCGAGGAAGGCGGTGGCGTACATCGGCGCGGTGTCAAACCTGAGTGTCAAAGCAAAGGGGTGGTGGTGCCCAGCGTGCGGTCGGCGCCCATGCGCCAGTGCGCGCGCGCGCCGCTCGCGAGCGTGAGCATGTCTTCGAGGGCCTGCGCGTCGCCTGTGCGCATGGCCTGCTCGAAGGTGTGCAGCGCCTGTTGAAAATGCTGCGACTGCTCCAGCACATGCTCTCGATTGGCGAGCAGAATGTCGCGCCACATCTTCGGCTCGCCCGCAGCGATGCGCGTGAAGTCGCGAAACCCCGGCCCTGCGAGCGCAAGAAAGGTGTCGCCCTCGGCCTGTCCGCAAATGCTTTGCATGAACGCAAACGCGAGCAAATGCGGCAGGTGGCTCACGGCGGCGAAGGCCTGGTCGTGCGTCTCGGGCGACATTTGCCGGACTTTGCAGCCCAGCGCCTGCCAAAGCTGCTCTGCTTTGCGCAGTTGTGCGCCCAGGGTGCGCTCGGTGGGCGTGAGCACGACCTGGCAGCCGCGGTAGAGCTGCGCGTCGGCAAACTCCACGCCGGCGACCTCGCGCCCCGTGACCGGGTGTGCGGGCACAAAGGAGCCGATCTGGCTGCCCAGCGCAGTGCGCGCGGCCTGCACCACGTCGTTCTTGGTCGAGCCCACGTCCATGACCAGCATGTCGCGTGTGACCAGGTGCTTGATGGACTTGAGGGTGGCTTCGGTCGCGGCCACGGGCACGGCCAGCAGCACCAGGTCGGCGCCGGCAGCGGCGAGCAGCGCCGAGGGCGCCGCGACGTCGATCACGCCGAGCTCGCGCGCGCGCTCGGTGGTCGAGGGTGATTTGCTGTAGCCGACCACGCGCCGCACGAGGCCCGCCTGCTTGAGGGCCAGCGCTAACGATCCGCCCATGAGGCCGCAGCCGATCAGGCCTAGTTGCTCAAACATCGCTGCTCCTCACGCGGCCACGGGGTAAGCGCCGAGCATCTTGTAGAACGCGCAGAGCCCGCGCAGTTCTTCGAGTGCGCGCGCCACATGCGGCTGCGACGGATGGCCGTCGAGGTCGATGTAGAAGTAATACTCCCAATGCCCTGTGCGCGCGGGGCGCGATTCGAAGCGCGTCATCGAGACACCGTGCGTCTTGAGCGGCACGAGCAGGTCGTGCACTGCGCCCGGACGGTTGGGCACCGAGACGACCAGGCTGGTGCAGTCCTTGCCCGAAGGCACCGGGGTTGCGAGCGTGTGCGGCAGGCAGATCACGGCAAAGCGCGTGCGGTTGTAGGCGTCGTCCTGGATCGCGTGCGCGACGATGTGCAGGCCAAACTGCGCAGCCGCGCGCTCGCTCGAGAGCGCGGCCCAGGCCGGGTTGGTGCTGGCCAGGCGCGCGCCCTCGGCGTTGCTTGCCACAGGGCGGCGTTCGGCGTGCGGCAGGTGCTTGGCGAGCCAGGCGTGGCACTGCGCGAGCGCCTGCGGGTGCGCGAGCACGGCTTCGATGCCGTCGAGCGAATTGAGCGTGCGCATGAGGTTGTGCCGCACCAGCAGGCTGACCTCGCCGACGATGTGCGTGGGCGAGTGCAAGAACAGGTCGAGCGAGCGCGCGACCACGCCTTCGGTGGAGTTTTCCACACCCACGACGCCGAATTGCGCGCTGCCCGCGGCCGTGGCGTGGAACACTTCGTCGAAGGTGGCGCAATACATCAGGTCGGCCGCGCCGCCGAAGAATTCGATCGCGGCCTGTTCGCAGAAGGTGCCTTCGGGGCCGAGCACGGCCACGCGCTGCGGCGCTTCGAGCGCGAGGCAGGCGGACATGATCTCGCGCCAGATAGCCGCCACGTGCGGCCCTTTGAGCGGACCGGGGTTGGCGTTTTGCATCTTCTCGATGACCTGCGCCACGCGGTCGGGGCGGAAAAACGGCGTGCCTTCGCGTTTTTTGACTTCACCGACCTGCTCGGCCACGAGCGCGCGGCGGTTCAGCAAGGAGAGCAGTTCCTGGTCTATGGCGTCGATCTGCGCGCGCAGCGGCGCGAGTTCAGGGGAAGCTTGGGGTTCGGTCATGGAATGGAAAAGGGCGTGCCGGCAGGCTCAGGCGCTCTCTGCGCGGGCTTCAGGTTCAGGCGTTCAGGCTTGTGTGCGTTCGAATTCTTGCATGTAGCCCACCAGCGCCTGCACGCCTTCGAGTGGCATGGCGTTGTAGAGGCTCGCGCGCATGCCGCCCACCGATTTGTGGCCTTTGAGCTGCAGCAGACCGTGGGCGCGCGCGCCGGCCAAAAAGGCCTCGTTGCGGCTTTCTTCGCGCAGGAAGAAGGGGATGTTCATGCGCGAGCGGCAGTGCGGCGCGACTTTGTTGTAGTACAGCTGCGAGCGGTCGATGGCGTCGTAGAGCAGCGCGGCCTTGGCGATGTTGCGCTGCTCGAGCGCAGCCACGCCACTGAGCGCGCCTTCGCGCTGGCGCGAAATCCACTGGAACACCAGCCCCGCGACGTAAATGCCCCAGGTCGGCGGGGTGTTGAACATCGACTGGTGCTCGGCCACGTTGCGCAAGTCGAAGGCGCTCGGGCACACGGGCAGCGCATGGCCCAGCAGGTCTTCGCGCACCACCACGATGGTCAAGCCCGCGGGGCCGAGGTTTTTCTGCGCGCCCGCAAAGGCGAGCCCGACGCGCGACCAATCGACGCTGCGCGAGGCCACGTGCGAGGAAAAGTCGATCACCAGCGGCGCCTCGCTGCCGAGCTGGCGCAAATCGGGCAAGGTGTGAAACTCCACGCCGTGGATGGTCTCGTTGCTGCACAGGTGCACGTAGCTCGCGCCGCGGCTCAGCTCCCAGCTCGCGGGTGGCGGCACGGTGGTGAAGCCGCTGTCTGCGCCCGAGGCGACGATGTTCACTTCGCTCGCGTACTTGTGCGCCTCGCGCTCGGACTTCTGGCTCCAGCTGCCCGTGACGACGAAGTCCACCACGCCGGCGCGCGAGAGGTTCAGCGGCACGATGGCGTTCTGCCCGAGTCCGCCGCCCTGCATGAACAGGATGCGAAAGTGCGCGGGCACGGCGAGCAGGGCGCGCAGATCGGCCTCGGCCTGCTCGTAGATAGAGATGAACTCCTTGCCGCGGTGGCTCATCTCCATCACGCCCATGCCGCAGCCGTGCCAATCGAGCATCTCGGCCGCGGCCTGCTCGAGCACCTCGACGGGCATGGTTGCGGGGCCGGCGGAAAAGTTGTAAGGGCGCTTCATGGTTTATAAGAAAAACAGGGCATTAGCGCAGATGTATCAAGCGCAAGCAGCTCATCATTCAATAGCATAGGCCTCAAACGGAATCCTCGCCCACGTCTGCATCGTCGGCGTCTGCGGCATCGCCGCCACCGGCCTGTGCGTCGTTTTCGACGATGCGCTGCAGGCCTATGAGCTGGGCGCCTTCGTCGAGCGCGATCAGCGTCACGCCCTGCGTGGCGCGGCCGAGTTCGCGGATTTCGGCGACGCGCGTGCGCACGAGCACGCCGGTGTCGGTGATGAGCATGATCTCGTCGTCGGGGTGCACCAGCGTCGCGGCCACGACCTTGCCGTTGCGCTCGCTTTGCTGGATCGCGATCATGCCCTTGGTGCCGCGGCCGTGGCGCGTGTATTCGGTGATCGGCGTGCGCTTGCCGTAGCCGTTTTCGGTGGCGGTGAGCACGCTTTGCGTTTCGTCCTCGGCCACGAGCATGGCGATCACGCGCTGGCCTTCCTCGAGCTGCATGCCGCGCACGCCGCGCGCGTTGCGGCCCATGGGGCGCACGTCGTTTTCGTCGAAGCGCACGGCCTTGCCGCCGTCGGAAAACAGCATCACGTCGTGCTTGCCGTCGGTGAGCGCCGCGCCGATCAGATAGTCGCCCTCGTCCAGATCAACGGCGATGATGCCGGCCTTGCGCGGGTTGCTGAATTCAGGCAGCGCGGTTTTCTTCACGGTCCCCATGCTCGTGGCCATGAACACATAGCGGTCTTCGGGGAAGCTGCGCGCCTCGCCCGTGAGCGGCAACACGACGGTGATTTTCTCGCCCTCGGCGAGCGGAAACATGTTCACGATGGGCCGCCCGCGCGAGCCGCGCGAGCCTGTGGGCGCTTCCCACACCTTGAGCCAATACAGCCGCCCGCGGTTGGAAAAGCACAGGATGTAGTCGTGCGTGTTGGCGATGAAGAGCTGGTCTATCCAGTCGTCCTCTTTGGTCGCCGTGGCCAGCTTGCCGCGCCCGCCGCGTTTTTGTGCGCGGTATTCCGACAGCGGCTGCGCCTTGATGTAGCCCGCATGGCTCAGCGTGACCACCATGTCGGTGGGCGTGATCAGGTCTTCGGTCGAGAGGTCTTGCGCGCTGTATTCGATCACGCTGCGGCGCGCGCCGAGCTTGGTCTGGCCGAACTCCTGCTTGAGCGCCGTGAGTTCTTCGGCCATGATGGCCGAGACGCGCTCGGGCCGGGCGAGGATGTCGAGCAGGTCTTCGATCGCCGCCATCACTTCCTTGTATTCGGCCACGATCTTGTCTTGCTCGAGGCCCGTGAGGCGCTGCAGGCGCATTTGCAGGATTTCCTGCGCCTGCGTCTCCGACAGGCGGTACAGGCCGTCGGCCTGCATGCCGAAGGCGCGCTCCAGCCCTTCGGGGCGGTAGTCGTCGGCGTTCACCACGCTGCCGTCTTCGCGGGCGCGCGTGAGCATCTGGCGCACGAGCTGGCTGTCCCAGCTGCGCGCCATGAGTTCGCTCTTGGCCACGGGCGGCGTGGGCGACTCGCGGATGATGCGGATGAACTCGTCGATGTTTGCGAGCGCCACGGCCAGCCCTTCGAGCACGTGGCCGCGCTCGCGCGCCTTGCGCAGCTCGAACACCGTGCGGCGCGTGACCACTTCGCGGCGGTGCTGCAAAAAGACCTGCACCAGGTCCTTGAGGTTGCACAACCGCGGCTGGCCGTCGACCAGCGCCACCATGTTGATGCCGAAGGTGTCCTGCAGCTGCGTCTGCTTGTAGAGGTTGTTGAGCACCACCTCGGGCACTTCGCCGCGCTTGAGCTCGATCACCAGGCGCATGCCGGATTTGTCGGATTCGTCCTGGATGTGGCTGATGCCCTCGAGCTTTTTCTCGTGCACGAGCTCGGCCATGCGCTCTTGCAGCGTCTTTTTGTTGACCTGGTAGGGCAGCTCATCGACCACGATGGCCTGGCGCTGGCCGCGGTCTATGTCCTCGAAGTGGCACTTGGCGCGCATCACCACTCTGCCGCGCCCGGTGCGGTAGCCCTCTTTGACGCCGTTGATGCCGTAGATGATGCCCGCGGTGGGGAAGTCCGGCGCGGGGATGATCTCCATCAGCTCGTCGATCGTGGCCTCGGGGTGCTGCAGCAGGTGCAGACAGGCATCGACCACTTCATTCAGGTTGTGCGGCGGGATGTTGGTTGCCATGCCCACGGCAATGCCGGCCGAGCCGTTGACGAGCAGATTGGGCAGCTTGCTCGGCAGCACCAGCGGTTCTTTTTCGCTGCCGTCGTAGTTGGGGCCGAAATCCACCGTTTCCTTGTCGATGTCGGCGAGCATTTCGTGTGCGATTTTTGCCAGGCGGATTTCGGTGTAACGCATCGCGGCCGCGTTGTCGCCATCGACCGAGCCGAAGTTGCCCTGGCCATCGACGAGCATGTGGCGCAGTGAAAAGTCCTGCGCCATGCGCACGATGGTGTCGTACACCGCAGAGTCGCCGTGCGGGTGGTATTTACCGATCACGTCGCCGACGATGCGCGCCGATTTTTTGTAAGGCCGGTTCCAGTCGTTGCTGAGCTCGTGCATGGCGAAGAGCACGCGCCGGTGCACGGGCTTGAGGCCGTCGCGCGCATCCGGCAGGGCGCGCCCCACGATCACGCTCATCGCGTAGTCGAGGTAGCTGCGCCGCATTTCTTCTTCGAGGCTGATCGGCAGGGTTTCTTTGGCAAACGGGTTCATAAAAAGCGACGGTCAGGGTGCCAGCAACAAGGCAAACGGGCATTTTAGGCGCTGGCATCCTGTCAGGCTGGCAGCCGCGGCACTTTTCACGAAGGGATGCGCAAGCTGTGCGCCGTCTCGAGCGCCTTGCGCCGGGCCTGCAGCTCGCGGTAGCGCTGCAGCGCTGCCGGGTCCTGGCTGGCCGTGGCGATGAGGGCGCTCTCTTCGGCCTTGATCTGTTCGATCAGCACGCGGTTGAGCAGGTCGCGCAGTTCGGCACGCAGCTCGTGCAGGTCGCCTTCGGTCTGGGCGTGCGAGCCGGTCATGAGCTTTTCGGCCAGCGGTGCGCAGGCGTGGCCGCGCAGGCGCTCGCGCAGCAGCGCCCAGGTCTGCGCACCGTGCTCGTGCAGCTGCTCTTCGAGCCAGACGAACAAGGGGCCGTGCGGCGGCGGCAGGGCGCAGAGGGCGGCATGGTCTTCGGGCGCAAGCTCTTCGAGGAAGGCCATGTGCGACAGCAGCAGCCGCACGGCGTGGTCGGCGCGGCTCGTGGGTGCGGAGCGCGGCAGGCGGGCGCGCCACGCCGTCGCGGCGTAAGGGCTGGGGGCAGTACCCGCGCCCCCGCCGCGCTGAGCGGGGTGCAGGCCGCCGCTGCGGCTGGTGCGCGGCCCGCCGCGCTGTGCCGCGCCTGGCGGCTGGGCGCCCGCGCCGGGCGCAGGGGGCTGGGCCTGGGCCCAAAATTCACTGAGCTCTGCAGTGTCGATTTGCGCGAGGCCCGCGATTTCGCCGAGCAGCTGGCGTTTGAGCAGCCCTTCGGGCAAAGCGCTCCACAGAGGCCGGGCGTGGTGCGTCATCTGCGCGCGGCCTTCGGGCGTGCCCAGGTCGCAGCCTTCGCTTGCGGCGTCGAGCAAAAAACGGCTCAGCGGCACCGCGTCGCCGATGTGGCGCGCAAACGCATCGCGGCCCCAGGCGCGGATGAAGCTGTCGGGGTCGTGCTCGGGCGGCAGGAACAAAAACTTGAAGCTGCGCGTGTCCTGCGCGTGGGGCAGGGCGGCGTCGAGCGCCTTGCGCGCGGCACGCCGGCCCGCGGCATCGCCGTCGAAGCTGAACACCACGGCGTCGGTAAAGCGCAGCAGCTTTTGCACATGCTCGGGCGTGCAGGCGGTGCCCAGCGTGGCCACCGCGTTCGGAAAGCCGAGCTGCGCGAGCGCCACCACGTCCATGTAGCCCTCGGTCACGAGCGCGTAGCCATGCTCGCGGATCGCGCTGCGCGCCTCGAACAGGCCGTACAGCTCGCGCCCCTTGTGAAACACCGGCGTTTCGGGCGAGTTGAGGTATTTGGGCTTTTCGTCGCCGAGCACGCGCCCGCCAAAGCCTATGCACTCGCCCTTGACGTTGCGGATCGGGAACATCACGCGGTCGCGAAAGCGGTCGTAGCGCTTGTGGTCTTCGGGCTGCACGATGACCAGGCCCGCCTCTTCGAGCAGCGGGTCGTCGTAATGGGCAAAGACGCCCGCGAGCTTGTGCCAGCCTTCGGGCGCGTACCCCAGGCCGTAGCGCTTGGCCACGACGCCCGAAACGCCGCGCTTTTTGAGGTAGGCGATGGCGCGTGGCGACTTGCGCAGCTCGTCGCCATAGGCGGCGGCGACACGCGCGAGCACTTCGGTCAGGGTGGCGCGCTGTTGCCGCTGGGCCGCGGCGCGTGCCTTGTCCTGCGCCGAGGCGTGTTCCTCGGGCACCTGCAGGCCGACTTGCTGCGCCAGCTCGTGCACGGCCTCGACAAAGTCCAGCCCCGCGTGCTCCATCAAAAAGCCGATCGCGTCGCCGCTCTTGCCGCAGCCGAAGCAGTGGAAGAACTGCTTGGACGGGCTCACGCTGAACGAGGGCGATTTTTCCGCGTGAAACGGGCACAGACCCATGAAATTGGCGCCGCTTTTCTTGAGCGGCACGTAGCGGCCCACGACGTCGACCACATCGACGCGCGCGAGCAGTTCTTCGATGAAAGACTGGGGGATGGACACGGCGCGATTGTCGCCCAAGGTTCGATGGTGGCGCCCACGCGAGGACGCGAGGACGCGAGCACCGCCCCGGCACTGTCTCGCCGGCTCTTTACATGGATCAGCCCCGCGTCCGCCGCTTTTGATGTAATCGGGTGTTTGTCCGAAAAACGCAAGGAGCCCTTCATGAGCAGCATCTTCGACCAGCACCTCGAACGCAACCCAGCCAACCACGCACCGCTTTCGCCCCTGTCCTTCATCGAGCGCACGGCCGAGGTGTACCCCGAGCGCCTGGCCATCGTGCACGGCGACCTGCGCCAGAACTGGCGCGACACCTACGCGCGCTGCCGGCGCCTGGCCAGCGCCCTGCGTCAGCGCGGCATAGGCAAGAACGACACCGTGGCCGTGATGCTGCCCAACACGCCGCCCATGGTCGAGGCGCACTTCGGCGTGCCCATGGCCGGCGCGGTGCTCAATGCGCTCAACACCCGGCTCGACCCTGAAGCCATCGCCTTCATGCTCGACCACGGCGAGGCGCGCGCGGTCATCGTCGACCCGGAATTCGCCCCCGTCATGGCCAAGGCCCTGGCCCTGCGCCAGAACCCGCAGCCGCTGCTGCTGATCGACGTGGAAGACGCCGTCTATGGCCCCGCGGCGCAGCGCCTGGGCAGCCTGAGCTACGAGGACTTGCTCGCCGAGGGCGACCCGCAGTTCGCCTGGGAGCTGCCCGCCGACGAGTGGGACGCGATCGCCCTCAACTACACCAGCGGCACCACGGGCAACCCCAAGGGCGTGGTCTATCACCACCGCGGCGCGGCGCTCAACGCCGTCTCCAACGTGCTCGAATGGGACATGCCCAAGCACGCGGTGTATCTGTGGACGCTGCCCATGTTCCACTGCAACGGCTGGTGTTTCCCGTGGACGGTGGCGGCGCGCGCAGGCGTGAACGTGTGCCTGCGCCGCGTCGAGGCGCAGGCCATTTTCGACGCCATGCGCCAGCACGGCGTGACGCACTACTGCGGCGCACCCATCGTGCACAGCCTGCTCGTGAATGCGCCGGCCGCGCTCAAAGAGGGCGTGCCCCAAGGCATCAAGGCTATGGTGGCAGGCGCCGCGCCGCCGGCCTCGATGATCGAAGGCATGGAAACCCTGGGCTTCGACCTCACGCATGTGTATGGCCTGACCGAGGTCTATGGCCCGGCCACCGTGTGCGCCAAGCAAGATGCCTGGAGCCAGCTCGACATCGGCGAGCGCGCGCGCCTGAATGCGCGCCAGGGCGTGCGCTACCACCTCGAGCGCGACGTGCGCGTGCTCGACCCCGAAACCATGCAGCCCGTGCCGCAGGACGGCGAAACCATGGGCGAGATCATGTTCCGCGGCAACATCGCGATGAAGGGCTACCTCAAGAACCCCGAGGCCACGGCAGAGGCTTTCCGCGGCGGCTGGTTCCATAGTGGTGACCTCGGCGTGCAATACCCGGACGGCTACATCAAGATCAAGGACCGCAGCAAGGACATCATCATCTCGGGCGGCGAGAACATTTCCTCGATCGAAGTCGAAGACGTGCTCTACCGCCACCCTGCCGTGCTCGCCGCCGCCGTGGTCGCCAGACCCGACCCGAAATGGGGCGAGACGCCCTGTGCCTTCATCGAGCTCAAGCCCGGCGCGCAGGTCACGGCGCAGGACATCATCGCCCATTGCCGCGCACATCTCGCAGGCTTCAAAGTGCCGCGCGCCGTGGTGTTTGGCGAGTTGCCCAAGACCAGCACGGGCAAGATCCAGAAGTTCGAACTGCGCAAGCAGGCCGGCTCGGCCACGGCCATCAACGTATAAATCTGTGGGGCGAAGGCGCGAAGCCGGTCAAAATAGCGCCTTTGCCAGACCCGAAGGGCTGTCGGCGATTTATCGCCCTTGCCGGCATTTGCCGGCTGCGCTGGGCCTTCGGTGTTTTCCCGATCGATTGGATTCATGTTTTCTCTTTTTTCCCGCAGCAAAATGTCCGACGCACCCGAAGTGACCCCGGCCCCGGCCAAGACCCATGAGCCGCATCCGCTCGATGCACTGACCGGCGGAGCCTTCTCGGCCGCCACATCCGGCGAACGCGCTGCGCGCATCCGCGAGTGGCTGGCCACCCAGCCCACGCCCGAGCAGCTGCAGGAAGTGTTCAAAGAGCTCAGCGCGCGCGACAAAGGGGCGGCGCGTGCGGTGCGCGAGCGGCTCGATGAAATCCGCCGTGCCAAGGCGCAGGAGGCCATTGCCGCCGAATGGGCCGAAAAAGCCCAGGCGCTGCTGGCCGCACCCAAGCTCAACATCGCCGACGCCCTGGCCTGGCAGCGCGACGCTGCCAAGGCGGGCGCGCCGCTGTCGCGCGAGCCGCTTGCCACGCTCAAGGCGCAGCTGGCCGAGCGCGTCAAGGTGATCGAAGACCTGCAGCACCGCGTGCAGGTGCAGCGCGAGGCCGCGGTGCTGCTCGCGCAGCGCATCGAAGTGCTCTCGACCAAGCCCTGGCGCGATGCGCAGGCCGCGCTCGAGCAGCTGCGCGCCGACGTCGCACGCTGGCAGGCGCAGGCCGAGGAGCTCACGGGCGACGCGAGCTGGGCGAGCGTGGAAGCGCGCTTTCCGCCGCTGCTCGAAACCTCGCGCACGCAGCTGCTCGCGGTGTGGGATGCCTTCCAGGCTGCGCTCGCGCAGGCCGTGGCCGCAGCCGAAGATGCGCAGGCGCCGCTGCCGCCCGTGCCCGTGTGGGCCGAAGAACTGCGCGCCGCACGCGGCCTGCCGAGCGAGGCCGCCGCGCGGCCCGAGCGCGCCGCCAAGCCCCAGACTGCGCAGATCGCGCCCGAATTGCGCGAAAAAGCCGAGCAGGCCGTGCGCAGCGCCCTCGCTGCGCTCGAACAGGCCACCGCCGAAGGCCAGGGCAAGGCCACCTCCGCCGCCGCCGCCGCGCTGCGTGCCACGCTCAAGGAGCACGGCAAACACATCGGCGCGGCCCTGGAGCAGCAGGTGCACCAGGCGCTGGTGGCCGCGGGTGAGCTCGAAGGCTGGCAGCGCTGGAGCGCCGACCAGCTGCGCGAAGAACTCGTCGCCAAGGCCGAGGCTCTGCTGCAGCGCCCCGAGGGCCAGGCGCTCGGCGGGCGCAAGATGCAGGAAACCTTGCGCCAGCTGCGCGAGCAATGGAAGCAGGCCGACCAGGGCGGCGCGCCCAACCATGCGCTGTGGAAGCGCTTCGACGAGGCCTGCAATGCCGCGCACAAAGTCGTCGAGGAATGGCTAGACAAAGTGCGCGCCGAAGCCGCGCAGCACCGCGCCCAGCGCGAGGCGCTGATCGAGGAGCTCAAAACCTGGGCGCAGACGCAGGCGCAAGCCCTTGCAGCCGCGGGCGACTGGAAGGGGCTGCAGCGCGCGCTGCACCAGTTTGCCGAACGCTGGCGCGACGCCGGGCACCTGGCCGAAAAGGTTTTTGCCGAGTTGCAACCGCTGTGGAAGCAGGCCCTGGCCGAAGCCAGCGCACCGCTCGAAGCCGCACAAAAAGAAAGCCTCGCCCGCCGCCACGCGCTGATCGAAGAGGCGCAGGCCCTGGCCGCCGCGCCGAGCTTGCGCATAGACGCCGTAAAGGCCTTGCAGCAGCGCTGGCAGGCTGAGGCGCAGGCAGTGCCGCTCGAGCGCAAGCTCGAGCAAAAGCTCTGGGAGTCGTTTCGCCAGCCGCTCGACGAGGCCTTTCAGCGCAAGTCGGCCGAGCGCAGCAAGGCTGAGGCCGCGCTCTCTGCGCGCGACCGCGCCGTGATCGACGCCGCGCGCGCCCTCGAAGCGGCAAGCGCGAGCGCCGATGCGCAGCAAATCCGCGCCGCCATGGCCGCGCTCGACGCCGCGTTGCACGCGCCCGCCGCGCCCGAACCTGGCGCTGCCCCCGCCGCGCCCGCTGCAGCAGCGCAGCCCACACCGGGCGCTGCAGAATCCGAACCAAATCAGCCCTTGGCGCCCGCTGAATCTGCACAAGCAGCTCCTGAAGGCGAAGCGAAATCGGTCGCAGAAGCGACGCCCGCCGCAGCTGCTGAAGCCGCGGCCGAAGGCACCGAGCCCCAACACGCGGCTCCCGCAACGACGCCCGCAAAGCCCGCACCGCGCCCCGTGATCGCCGTGCGCGGCGACGACCGCCCCGGCGTGCAGAAGAATCTGCCCGCCACCCACCCGCACGGCGCGCGGCCCGCAGGCCGACGCGATGTGCGCCACGAAGGCGGGCGCGCTGCGTTCGGGCGTGATGCCGGCCGAGCGGGCGAGCGCGCAGGGCGAGGCGGGTACGAGGGACGAGCTGGGTATGAAGGGCGCGAAGAACGCGCAGAGCGCGCCCCGCGCCTGGGCGACGCGGCCTTCCGCGCGCAGCGCGAAGCCCTGGAGCGCGCCCAGCTGGCGCTCAAAAAGCTCGCGGCGCAGGCGCACGGCGAAGTGCTCACGCACCTGCTCACAGCCTGGGAAAAGCGCGACCCTGCGCTCGTGCCCGCTGCGCAGGAGCTGGGCGCGCGCGTAAGCGCGGCGCAGCGCAATGCCTGGGTGCAGGCCCTGTCTGCGGCGCCCACGGCGTCTGCGGCAGACGCTGAGCAAACGCTGCTGCGCCTGGAGATCGCCGCCGAAGTGCCCACGCCCGCAGAGCAGTTGAGCGCGCGCCGGCTGCTGCAGCTGCAACTGCTCACGCGCCGCCACGATCCCGCGCCGGCGCAGACATGGGCGCAGGACATGGCCAAGCTGCTCGCTGCGCCCTACGACGCCGCGCAGGCGCGCCGCCTGCAAAACGTGCTCAAGGTGCTGCTGCGCAAATGAGCCAGGCCAAGGGGCAGGGCCAGGGCGGGGTGCCCGAAGCGCATGGGCCGGCACCGGACGCGGCGCCGCCCGCACCAACACCGGCTGTAGGGCAGGGCGGGGCCGAGCAAGGGCATGCCTGCCATACCGATCACGAACCCGCCGACGCCAGTCCCCCTGCCTGCGGCCCGCATGCGCACCACGGGCACCATGCACACTTTCACCCCGAGCACCACCACGGCCAGGCCCCGCAGGACTTCGGCCACGCGTTCGCGCTCGGCATCGCGCTCAACCTTGGCTTCGTCGTGCTCGAAGCGGCAAGCGGCTGGTGGGCCGGCTCGCTCGCCTTGCTTGCCGACGCGGCGCACAACCTGAGCGACGTGGCAGGTTTGGCGCTCGCCTGGGCAGGTGCCTGGGCACTGCGCCTCAAACCCGACGCACGCCACACCTATGGCTGGCAGCGCGCCTCCATCCTCGCGGCTTTTGCCAACGCGGTGCTGCTGTTTGCGGCCATGGGCTGGCTGGCCTGGGAGGCCGTGCAGCGCCTCGCGCAGCCGCAGGCCGTGCAGGGCTGGACGGTGGTGGGCGTGGCCGCTGCGGGCATCGTGGTCAACAGTGCCACGGCGCTGCTGTTTTTGCGCGGCCAGCACGGCGACCTGAACGTGCGCGGCGCCTTTTTGCACATGGCGGCCGACGCGCTGGTGTCGCTGGGCGTGGTGATTGCGGGCGCGCTGTACCTGTGGCGCGGCTGGGGCTGGTTGGACCCGGTGATGAGCCTCACGGTGGCCGTCGTGATCGTGCTCGGCAGCTGGGGGCTGCTGCGCGAATCCACGCGCCTGCTGTTCGACGGCGTACCCGAGCGCGTGGACCCACTCGCCGTGCGCGCTTACCTCGAGCAGCTGCCCGGCGTGGAGCGCGTGGACGACCTGCACATCTGGGCCATGGGCACCACGCAGATCGCGCTCTCGGCGCATTTGATCGCGCCCGGCGGGCCGCTCGGCGATGCTGCACTGCACCAGGCCGCCGCAGACCTGCGCAGCCGCTTCGGCATCCAGCACGCCACGCTACAGATCATGCAGCATCCTATCGAATCGCTGCGTGCGTCTCACGGTTAAGAGCTTTCATATCGCCCTCGTCCCGCTGCCGCACGCGCTAACATCCGCGCCTTCGTTTTTTCACCAACCGCCCAACCAAAGAGGAATCCAGATGCTGGGGCTCATGCAAAAACAACCGTTGCTGATTTCTTCGTTGATCCAGTTCGCCGAGCGCTACCATGGCGACACCGAGGTCGTGTCGCGCCGGGTCGAGGGCGACATCCACCGCTACACCTACCGCGAGCTTGCGGCGCGTGCGCGGCAGCTCGCGAACACGCTCGAGCGCGAGGGTTTGCAGTTTGGCGACCGCGTGGCCAGCCTGGCCTGGAATGGCTACCGCCACATGGAGATGTATTTCGGCGTGAGCGGCTCGGGCCGCGTGCTGCACACCATCAACCCGCGCCTGCACCCCGAGCAGGTGGCCTGGATCGTGAACCATGCCGAAGACCAGGTGTTGTGCTTTGACACTACCTTTTTGCCGCTGGTGCAGGCCGTGCACGCGCAGTGCCCAACGGTGAAGAAATGGGTCGCCCTGTGCGACGCCGACAAGCTGCCGGCCGACACCGGCATCCCCGGCCTCGTGAGCTACGAGTCCTGGATCGGCGGCGCGAGCAGCACCTACACCTGGCCCGAGTTCGACGAAAACACCGCCTCGGGCCTGTGCTACACCAGCGGCACCACGGGGCACCCCAAGGGCGTGCTCTACAGCCACCGCTCGAACGTGCTGCATGCCTACGGCGCGGCGCTGCCCGACGTGATGGGGCTGTCCGCACGAGACACCACCATGCCCGTGGTGCCCATGTTCCACGTGAACGCCTGGGGGCTGCCGTATTCGGCGCCGCTCACGGGCTGCAAGCTCGTTTTGCCCGGGCCCGCGCTAGACGGCAAGTCGCTGTACGAACTGATGGAGGCCGAGGGCGTGACCTTCGCCGCGGGCGTGCCCACCATCTGGCAAATGCTGCTCAATCATGTGCGCGCCGGCAGCCTCAAGTTCAGCAGCCTGCGGCGCACGGTGATCGGTGGCTCGGCCTGTCCGCCGGCCCTGATCGACGCCTACCGTGACGAATTCGGCGTGACGGTGCTGCACGCCTGGGGCATGACCGAAACGAGCCCGCTCGGCACGCTCTCCACGCTGAAAAGCAAGCACCTGGGTCTGTCGCGCGCAGAGCAGATGAAGCTGCTGCAAAAGCAGGGCCGCCCGATTTTCGGCGTGGACTTGCGCATCATCGACAGCGCAGGCCAGGATCAGCCCTGGGACGGCAAGACCTACGGCGACCTGCTCATCCGCGGCCCCTGGATCGTTGACAGCTACTTCAAGGGCGAAAAATCACCGCTGGTGCTTGACGCCGAAGGGCACGGCTGGTTCCCCACGGGTGACGTGGCCACCATAGACCCCGACGGCTTCATGCAGATCACCGACCGCAGCAAGGACTTGATCAAGTCGGGCGGCGAGTGGATCAGCTCGATCGACATCGAAAACATCGCCATGGCGCATCCCTCCGTCGCCATGGCGGCCTGCGTGGGCATGCCGCACCCCAAGTGGGACGAGCGCCCCATCGTGGTCGTGGTCAAGCGCCCTGGCGCCGAAGTCACGCGCGAGGAGTTGCTGGCCTTTTATGAAGGCAAGATCGCGAAATGGCAGATCCCCGACGACGTGGTGTTCGTCGATGCGATCCCGCTGGGCGCGACGGGCAAGATGCTCAAGACCAAGCTGCGCGAGCAGCTCAGGGATTACAAGCTGCCTGGTGCGGTCTAGTGTAGTGTTTGATACTTGATGCGACAAATAAAACCGATGGATTTTTGGTCTGGGCAAGGCGCAAACCGCAGCGATACCGGGTGGTATCGCGAGGATTTGCAACGCGGCCCGGGCCGAAAAGACGCGGTTTTATGTCGCAGATAGCGTCGAACACTACACTAGCAGCCTGTCGGACTTTGGAATCGTCGGCTGCGAATGCGCCGCAGCGGCCCATTTTTTACCGTCTTCTTGCCCCATAGTCCCGCTATGGGGCGGCGAATCCGGCAAAAACTGGCCTCGCTGGGGCACATTCTCGCTTTCGACGTCCAAAGTCCGACAGGCTGCTAGGGGGAACGGTTGAACAGTGGTGGCGGACGGACGCCTGTGTGCTTCCGTCTTTCTCGACGAGTGGTACTGCAGCGGGTGTGCGAGGCCAAAGCAGCACAACCAGCTGCAGCCTGTCAGGACTTGCGCTTCAAGCTTGCGACTTCGGCGAGGCCCGCAGGTGTCAGCTCTGCGATCAGGGTCTCGATGTCGCGCACTTGGTGCTGTAGGGTCAGCACTGCAATGCCTTGCGGGATGATGTCGTAGATGACGAAATGGCGCTGAGCTGGAACCATCAGGAAAGGTGCCGAACGATACTGGCGCAAGCGGCCCGCTTCCGGGTTTGCTGCTGCGTTCTTCATCGCCGTATATAGATCGGCAACGTATCGATCAGCGACATCGTCGCCCCATGCGCGACGCGAGCGTGCATGGATCGAACGCAGGTCGAGGGCAGCCCGGCGCGTCAGGAAGAAGCGAGCAGCAGGCTCCGTCATTGCCAACCGCCGGCCTCCTTCTGATCGAGCAGCGCCATGTCGGTCTTGAAGTCGCCGTTCGATTCGAACACGCGGCCTGCGGCCAGGTCGCGGTAGCCGGTGAGGATGGCGTCTTGCACGAACTGGCTTTCGCGCCGCTCCATGTCGCGGCGGATCAGGTCGCGGACGTATTCGCTGGGGGTTTCGTACAGGCCGGTTTCGCCGACCATGCGACCCACGAACTCAGCCAAAGGCAGGGACAGACGAGCATTGATGCGTTCAGACATGGGAGCCTCGCTGGTTGGTTTCGATGGGGCATTGTCGTATGGATCGCCATCTGTCGCAAATATTGCCCCAGTGGTACCGCGTATGCCGCCGTAACCCTGAAATCCATGGCTGGAAGTGTGACGCTGCCATCCTGCGGCCCGCGGGGGTGCAGGCGTCGGCTTTGTCCCTGCCGCGACAGTGCTTTGCTGACATGGCCAGCACAGGGTCACACGAAGTCCCTACAATAAAAACGCACGACCGTTCTTTTTTACTCACGAAGGAAGCGCAGCATGACCGCTGAATACCAAGTCCACGGCGACGTTGCCGTGATCACGCTGAACAACCCGCCCGTCAACGGGCTGGGCATATCGACCCGCAAGGCCATCGTCGATGGCCTCAACCGCGCTGAAGACGATGCCGCAGTGCAGGTCATCGTGCTCACCGGCGCGGGCGCGGCCTTTTCGGGGGGCGCCGACATCAAGGAATTCGGTGCGCCGCAGGCCATGCAGCAGCCGCACCTGCCTTCGGTGGTCGCCATCCTCGAACAGGTGCGCAAGCCTGTCGTGGCGGCTGTCCATTCGGTGTGCATGGGGGGCGGGCTCGAACTGGCGCTGGGCTGCCACTACCGCGTGGTGGCGCCGGGTTGCAGCGTGGCGCTGCCCGAGGTCAAGCTCGGCCTGCTGCCGGGTGCGGGCGGCACGCAGCGCCTGCCGCGCGTGCTAGGCGTGGAGATGGCACTCAACATGATCGTGAGTGGCGAGGCCGTGAAGAGCGAGATGCTCGCCGCGCTGCCCGGCCAGAAACTGTTCGACAAGCTCGCCACTTCGCCAGAGGCGCTGCTGACCGAGGCCATGGCCTTCGCGCGCGAAGTCGCGGCCAAGCACCAAGGGGGCGCACCGCTGCCGCTCGTGCGCAGCCTGCCGTGCAAGCACCCGCAGGGCGACGGCTACTTTGGCTTTGCGCGCAACATGGTGCGCGGCATGGCCAAGAACCTTCCCGCGCCGCTCAAGTGCGTGGATGCCGTCGAAGCGGCCACGAAAGGCAAGTTCGACGACGGCCTGCGGCGCGAGGGTGAGCTGTTCGCACAGCTCATGCTCACGCCCGAGTCGCGCGCGCTGCGCCACCTGTTCCTGGCCGAGCGCGCCGCGTCCAAGATCCCGGACGTGCCCGCCGACACACCCAAGCGCACCATCGCCATGGTGGCCGTGATCGGTGCCGGCACCATGGGCGGCGGCATCACGATGAACTTCCTCAACGCGGGCATTCCCGTGAAGCTGCTCGAGATGAAGCAGGAGGCGCTCGACCGCGGCGTCGCCACGATCCGCAAAAATTACGAGGCCCAGGTCAAGAAGGGCAAGCTCACGCAGGACAAATACGAGCAGCGCATGGGGCTTCTGAGCACCACGCTCGCCTACGCCGACATCGCCCAGGCCGACCTCGTGATCGAGGCCGTGTTCGAAGAAATGGGCGTCAAGGAGGTTGTGTTCAAGCAGCTCGACGCCGTCATGAAGCCCGGTGCCATTCTGGCCAGCAACACCTCCACGCTCGACGTCAACAAGATCGCCGCGGTGACGAAGCGCCCGCAGGATGTGCTGGGCATGCACTTTTTCAGCCCTGCGAACGTCATGAAGCTGCTCGAAGTCGTGCGCGGTGAAAAGACCGCCAAGGACGTGCTTGCCACTGTCATGGCCGTGGCCAAGAAGATCAAGAAGACCGCGGTGGTCGCCGGCGTGTGCGACGGCTTCATTGGCAACCGCATGGTCGAGCAATACGGGCGCCAGGCGGGCTTTTTGCTCGACGAGGGCTGCACGCCCGCGCAGGTGGACAGGGCCATCGAAAAATTCGGCTTTGCCATGGGGCCGTTTCGCATGAACGACCTTGCGGGCAACGACATCAGCTGGGCGATCCGCAAGCGCCGCTACGTCGAAAAACCGGGCATGAAATACAGCAAGACGGCGGACCTGCTGTGCGAGCTGGGGCGCTTCGGCCAGAAGACCGGCGCCGGCTGGTACGACTACCAACCGGGCAAGCGCGACGCCATCCCCAGCCCGGTGGTCGAAAAGATGCTCGAAGAGCACCGCAAGAGCCTGGGCATTGCGCCGCGCAAGATTTCCGACGAAGAAATCGTCCAGCGTCTGGTGTTCGCGCTCGTCAATGAAGGCGCGCACATCCTCGAAGACGGCATTGCAAGCCGCGCGAGCGACATCGACCTGGTCTATCTCACAGGCTACGGCTTTCCGCTGCACCGCGGCGGCCCCATGCTCTACGCCGATGAAGTGGGTTTGTGCAACCTCGTGCAGGCGATGCGGCGTTTCCGCCAGAACCCGAATGACGACGCTGCTTTCTGGCAGCCCGCGCCCTTGCTCGCGCGCCTGGCCGACGAAGGCAAGACGTTCAACTGAAAAGCCCGTTTCGACGCAAAGGATTCCTCATGACTTCCGCACTCATCGTATCCACCGCCCGCACCCCGCTCGCCAAGAGCTGGAAGGGTTCCTTCAACATGACGCACGGCGCCACGCTGGGCGGCCACGTGGTGCAGCACGCCGTTGCGCGTGCGGGCATTGACCCGGCCGAGGTCGAGGACGTGCTCATGGGCTGCGCCAACCCCGAGGGCGCGACGGGCAACAACATCGCGCGCCAGTGCGCGCTGCGTGCGGGCCTGCCGGTGTCGGTCTCGGGCATGACCGTGAACCGCTTTTGTTCCTCGGGCCTGCAGACCATCGCGCTGGCCGCGCAGCGCATCATCGCGGGCGAGGCGCAGGTCTTCGTCGCGGGTGGCGTGGAGAGCATTTCCTGCGTGCAGCAGGAAATGAACCTGCACATGATCGCGGACCCTGCGCTGGCCAAGCAAAAGCCAGAGATTTACTGGAGCATGCTGCAAACGGCCGAGCAGGTGGCCAAGCGCTACGGCATCGGCCGCGACGTCATGGACGAGTACGGCGCCGCGAGCCAGCAAAAAGCCTGCGCCGCGCAGGCCGCAGGCAGGTTCGATGCCGAAATCGCACCCATCACCGTGACCGCGGGCGTGGTGGACAAGGTGCGCGGCATCATCACGCGCGAAGTCACCGTGAGCCGCGACGAAGGCACGCGCGAAGGCACGACCAAAGAGGCCATCAGCACCATCAAACCCGCGCTGCCGGGCGGCGTGGTTGCGGCGGGCAATGCGAGCCAGTTTTCCGACGGCGCGGGCGCCTGCGTGGTCGTGAGCGAGGACTACGCGAGCAAAAAGGGCCTGCAGCCGCTCGGCCGCTTCCTCGGATTTGCCGTGGCGGGTTGCGAGCCCGACGAGATGGGCATAGGCCCGGTGTTCGCCGTGCCCAAGGTGCTCAAGCAGCTGGGCCTCAAGGTCGCTGACATCGACCTGTGGGAGCTCAACGAAGCCTTTGCCGTGCAGGTGCTCTACTGCCGCGACAAGCTCGGCATTCCGAACGAGCGCCTCAACGTCAACGGCGGCGCCATCGCGGTCGGCCACCCCTACGGCATGAGCGGCCAGCGCCTGACCGGCCATGCGCTCATCGAAGGCAAGCGCCGCGGCGCCAAGCGTGTGTGCATCACCATGTGCATAGGCGGCGGCATGGGCGCGGCGGGTGTGTTCGAAGTGCTCTGAACTTCGCGCAGCTAAGGCCAGAGGGCGCCGGAGCAGGGCAGTGGCTTTGCTCCGGCGCTTTTATTTTTATAGCTTCTTGCGCTTGTCGCTTCTAAGCAAAAGCCATTTTTGATGCTTGAACCCAGACTGCCAATCAGTCTTACTTCTTTGCGGCCAGCTGGGCAAGCAAGACAACTGCCAAGTCGCCGTCAGCGTCAGCCTCGCCTGCCAGACAGGCAGTCTGCCGGTGGCCTGGCAGCTGTACCTACCCAAAGAGTGGGCCCAAGACCCGCTGCGGCGCGAAGCGGCAGGCATCCCTGACGCTGTGCAGTTCGCCACCAAAGGCCAGATCGCACTCGCACAGTTCACAAACCTGATGGCGCAAGGCGCTGCGCGGCACTGCGTGCTGGCCGACGCAGGCTACGGCACAGAGACGGCGTTTCGCGAAGGCTTGCTCGCGCTGGGCCTGCCCTACGTGGTGGGCGTGACGGCTGCAGTGACAGTCTGGCCGCCGGGACATGCGCTGCTGCCGCCCCAGGCCTACAGCGGCCGCGGCAAAGCCCCTAGTGTAGTGTTCGACGCTATCTGCGACATATAACCGCGTCTTTTCGGCCCGGGCCGCGTTGCAAATCCTCGCGATACCACTTGGTATCGCTGCGGTTTGCGCCTTGCCCAGACCAAAAATCCATCGGTTTTATTTGTCGCATCAAGCATAAAACACTACACTAGCCGGTTGCGGCTGGGCGATGCCCGCCACGAGCGGCCCCGGTCGCTCAAGGAGGTGGCATTGGGGTTGGAGCCCGCCCAGGGACACGCCACCGAATGGCACACCATCGAATGGCGAGAGGGCACGAACTTCACGCTGTGCTCGCGCTTTGCCCGTGTGCGCGTGCGTGCGGCCCACCATGAGCATCGGCGCAACGCCCAGAGGAGTGGCTGCTGATCGAATGGCCCGAGGGGCACTAGGAGCCGATGAAATACTGGCTGAGCACATTGCCCCTGGATATGCCGCTGCAGCGCATGGTCTTGGAGACCAAGATGCGCTGGCGCATCGAGCGTGACTACCAGGATCTCAAGCAGGACCTAGTGCAGTGTTTCATTCTGTTTAGAACTTAACCGCGAGTTTGCCCGGATGACCTTCTGCAGGATGTCCTTGGCGCTCTTGGTCCAAATGAAAGGCTTGGGGCATTCGTTG
>NZ_JARGEL010000022.1 GCF_029211265.1 Extensimonas soli
CCTCGCACTATCTCTTCGTCGCTGATCTCGTCTGGTTTCATCACGTTGCCCTCCTGGCGTTGCTGGCTTACCCTCTATTGGGACACATCAGTTTGAATCGCACCCATCGCGGCATCGCGGCCGGTGTGGGCCCAGAGTGCAGGCTCAGCCTTGGCGCAGGCGGTCCACGGCCTGCTGCAAGTCGCGGCTCCAGGCGCGCCGGTCGCGGCCTTGCGCGTGCTCCGGGGTGCCGAAGTGCACCACGGCTTCGATGGGCGGCGCGCACAGCGTGCGCCAAAGCGAAGCCAGCAGGGTTTCGTCGCCGGTGTAGCTCGGTGCAAAGCTGATGCAGCCGCTGGCCTTGTCGGCAAAGCGCAATCCCAGAGGCTGCACGGGGGCGTCGCAGTCGATGGCAGCCTGCAAAAGGTTGGGATAAAAGGGCCGCAGCGTGCGCCCGTCGCCCGTGGTGCCCTCGGGAAACAAGGCCAGCACCTCGTGGCGCTGCAGCGCCTGCTGCAGCTGATGCACCATGCGCCGGGCGTCGCGGCGCGAGCTGCGCTCCAGGTACAGCGTGCCCGCAGCCGAGGCCAGGGTGCCGAGCAAGGGCCAGGATTGCACGTCGGACTTGGAGACGAAGCGGCAGTGGCGCGTGGCGTGCAGCACCGGAATGTCGAGCCACGAAATGTGGTTGGCCACCAGCAGCACGGGCCCCTGCGCTGGCGGGTTGCCCACGATGCGCAAAGACACGCCAAGGATGCGCAACAAGGCCTGCGCCCAGACCTGCACGCGCATTTGCCGCTGCTCGGGCGACCAGCGTGGAAAGCGCAGCAGCACGATCGCCATGCCCACGCAAATATGCCAAAACAGCCGCAACATCCGCCCGCAGGCGATGACTTGCTTCATGAAACGGCGCCCCCGGGCAGCACCCAACCGCCACTCAGAGGCTGAGAGTTTTTCGGCCGCGGCCGAAAGGCGCATCAAAACGCCACCGATCGAGGCGCAAAGCGCAGCCATAGCTCGGGCTATGGCGAGCATTTGCAACGACAAGCGGGGGTGTTTTGGTGTGCAAGGCGGCCATGGACGAAAACTCTCAGCCTCTCAGGCGCGCTCGAACGCCACTGCGCCGGCCACCAAGGTCCAGCGCACCTGGCCGGGCAGTTCGTAGCCCAGAAACGGCGTGTGCTTGCCCTGGCTGCGCAGCGCGTCGGCGCGCACGCTCCAGTGTGCCTGCGGGTCCAAGATGCACAGGTCGGCCACGCCGCCCTCGACGATGCGTCCCAGGCCTGTTTGATCCGGCGCATTGCCGAGCACACCTGCCGGCGCGCTGCTGACCACGGCGAGCGCGCGCGCCAGCGGCACGCCCTGGTCTTGCGACCACTTGAGCGCTAGGCTCAGGAGTAGCTCCAGCCCCGTCGCGCCAGGCTCTGCCTCGGCAAAGGGCTGGGCCTTGGCGTCCTCATCGACCGGGGTGTGGTCGGACACGAGGGCGTCTATGGTGCCGTCGGCCAGGCCCGCACGGAGCGCGTCGCGGTCGCGCGCCTGGCGCAGCGGCGGCGCGAGCCGCGCGCGGCTGTCGAAGTAGCCCATGTCGGTGTCGGTGAGGTGCAGCGAGTTGATGCTCACGTCGCAGCTCAGCGGCAGGCCCTCGGCCTTGGCGCGGCGCACCAGCTCGACGCCTGCAGCGCTCGAGAGGCGGCACAGGTGCACGCGCGCGCCCGTGCTGCGCTGCAGCTCGAAAATGGTGTGCAGGGCGATGGTTTCGGCCGCCACGGGCACGCCCGCGAGGCCCAGGCGCGTGGCCAGCGGACCGCTGGCGGCCACGCCGCGCCCCAGGTGCGCATCCTGCGGACGCAGCCACACGGTGTAGCCGAAGGTGGCCGCGTATTGCAGCGCGCGCTGCAGCACCTGCGTGTTGGGCAGCGGCACCTCGGCCTGACCGAAGCCGACGCAGCCGGCCTCGGTGAGTTCGGCCATTTCGGTCAGCACCTCGCCGGCCAGGCCGCGCGTCAGCGCGCCCAGCGGAAACACGCGCGCGAGGTGCAACTTTTCGGCGCGCGACTTGAGCATTTCGACCAGGCCGGGCTCGTCGAGCACGGGCTCGGTGTCGGGCAGGCACACCAGGCTGGTCACGCCGCCCGCCACCGCGGCGGCCATTTCGGACTCGAGCATGCCTTCGTGCTCATGCCCAGGCTCGCGCAGGCGCGCCGCCAGGTCCACCAGGCCGGGCAGCACGATGCAGTCGCGCGCATCGAGCACGCGCCGCGGCACGAAGTCCGCCGGCGCCGGCCCGAGCGCGACGACGCGCCCCGCGGCCAGCGCTACGTCGCAGTGCTGGTCGAAGCCGCTGGCCGGGTCGATCACGCGGCCGTGCTGGATCAGTAGGTTCATGGTTTTTGTATGAAAATGGCCTTTAGCGCAGATGTATCAAGCACTAGCAGCTATCAAAAAATGATTTTTCGCATCGCCTCAGGCTTCATTGCCCGCAACGATGGACATCACCGCCATGCGCACCGCGATGCCGAAGGTGACCTGCGGCAGGATCACGCTCTGGCGGCCGTCGACCACGGCGGAGTCGATCTCGACGCCGCGGTTGATCGGGCCGGGGTGCATGACGATCGCGTCGGATTTGGCCCAGCGCAGCTTTTCGGGGCTGAGACCGAAATGCTTGAAGTATTCCTGGCGCGAGGGCAGCAGCGCGCCGCTCATGCGCTCGTTTTGCAGGCGCAGCATGATGACCACGTCGGCGTCCTGGATGCCCTCTTGCAGCGTGTGGCACACGCGCACCCCCATGGGCGCCATGTCGGCGGGCACCAGCGTGCGCGGGCCGACCACGCGCACCTCGGCCGCGCCCAGCGTGGTCAGCGCGTGGATGTCCGAGCGCGCCACGCGCGAGTGCAGCACGTCGCCGACGATGGCCACCGTGAGATTGCTGAAGTCTTTTTTGTAGTGGCGTATGGTGTACATGTCGAGCAGCCCCTGCGTGGGGTGCGCATGCCGCCCGTCGCCCGCGTTGATCACGTGCACGTGCGGCGCCACGTGCTGCGCGATCAGGTAGGGCGCGCCCGACTCGCTGTGGCGCACCACGAACAGGTCGGCCGCCATGGCGCTCAGGTTGGCGATGGTGTCGAGCAGCGATTCGCCCTTGCTCGCCGAGCTGCGCGCGATGTCGAGGTTGATCACGTCCGCCGACAGCCGCTTGGCCGCGATCTCGAACGTGGTGCGCGTGCGCGTGCTGTTTTCGAAAAACAGGTTGAACACGCTCTTGCCGCGCAGCAGCGGCACTTTTTTGACCTCGCGGTCATTCACGCTCACGAAGTTGTCGGCCGTGTCCAGGATCTGCAGCAGGATGTCGCGCGGCAGGCCCTCGGTGGAAAGCAGGTGGATCAGCTCGCCGTGCGCGTTGAGCTGGGGATTGCGCCGGTGCAGCACGCTCAAGCCCCCTTGATCTGAAAGTGGAAATGGCCCTGCGCGTCGCGCGCAAGGGCGAGCGACTGCGTGGGTGGCAGCGCCACGCGCGCGGCAGCGAAGTCGGCCTGCACGGGCAGCTCGCGCCCGCCGCGATCGACGAGCACGGCCAGGCGCACGCGCGCGGGACGGCCGTAGTCGAACAGTTCGTTGAGCACGGCGCGCAAGGTGCGCCCGGTGTAGAGCACGTCGTCGAGCAGCAGAATGTCGGCCCCTTCGACGTCGAACGGCAGCGTGGTCTGCGCACTCGCGCTCAGGCCGCGCTGGGCGAAATCGTCGCGGTGCAGCGCCGAAGACAGCACGCCGGGCGCGCCGGGCAGGCCCAGGTCTTTTTGCAGGCGCTCGGCCAGCCAGGCGCCGCCCGAGGCGATGCCCGCGAGCCGCGTCGCCGGCGCCATGAGTGCGCGCACCCCGTGCAGCAGTTCGCGGTAGAGGGCCTCGGCGTCGAGCACGAGGTGGCCTGCGGCGGCAGGCGGGGGGGAACTCATGGCAGGCTCCTCAAAAATTGCTCCAGGATGATGCAGGCGGCGCCGGCGTCGGCATCCGGCGTGCGCGCCTCGGCCCGCGCCTCGGTGGTGCTGTAGCGCTCATCGACCTCGTACACCGGCAGACCAAAGCGCCCATGCAGCTGGCGCGCGAACTTGCGCGCACGCACGGTGTTTTCATGGCTCGCGCCGTCGGGATGAAAAGGCACGCCGACCACCAGGGCGTCGGGCTGCCACTCACGGATGCGCCGCGCCACCTCGGCAAAGCGCGCGTCGCCCGCGGCGTGGATGCTGGTTTGCGGACTCGCGCTGCGCAACAGCCGCGTGCCCACGGCCACGCCGGTGCGCCGCAGGCCGTAGTCGAAGGCCAGGAAGGTCTGCAACTGCGCCGGCACGGGTGCTTGCGCGGGCAGGCCAGCCATCTCGTCGCTCTTCATCAGGCATGCCCCGCCTCGGCGGTGAGCATCCAGGACTGCAGCCCGAGCAGGGCCAGGGCGCGGCCGTAGCGTTCGGGCACGGGTGTGTCGAACAGCACCGCCAGGTCGGCCCCCACGGTGAGCCAGGCGTTTTCGCGCAGCTCGGATTCGAGCTGGCCCTCACCCCAGGCGGAATAACCGAGTGTGATGAGCAGGCGCTGCGGGCCGCCGCCAGTCGAAAGCGCCTCGAGCACGTCCTTGGACGTGGTCATCTCCATGCCACCGGGGATACGCAAGGTCGAGGCATAGAGGGTTTCGTCCGGCTCCTGCTCTTGCCCCCCCTGGACCGCGGACGCCTGCACCACTTCATGCAGCACGAAGCCGCGATCCGTCTGCACCGGCCCGCCTTGCAGCACCGGCTGCGTGGCCAGGTCGGCGCGCTGCAGCGGCAGGTCGAGCTTGTCGAACAGCTGGCCCAGCGTGATGTCGCTCAGCTTGTTGACGATGAGCCCCAGCGTGCCGCGCTCGTTGTGCTCGCACACATACACCACGCTGCGCGCGAACAGAGAATCGCGCACGCCGGGCATGGCGATCAGGAAATGGTGCGTCAGGTTCATGGGCGCGGACTCGGCAGACATGCGGGCAATTCTACGGGCAAGCCAAGACTGCAGCCGCAAGGTGGGCCGCCCATGCCCACGCGACGAACCATCCCACGGCGCCCCGGCCCGCGCCCCCATATCCAGCGCCGCGCAGCAGCGGCGAGCAAAAACCGGCCCGCTCCTCAGCCGAGGCTGGACCTGCTCTGCGGGCTGATCTGCAGGCCTTCGCCCAGTGGCGGGGCGCCGGCCGCAAGCCGCAGGCGCAGCGACATGTCGGTGCGGTTGTCGGCATGGGCCAGGGCCTCTTCGGCCGTGATGACGCCACGCTGCTGGAGCTCGTACAAGGAATGGTCGAAGGTGCACATGCCGGGTTCGCCGCTGCGCTCGATCGCCGTCTTGAGTTCGTCGATCTGGCCTTTCTGGAGCAGCTCGGACACATAGGGCGACCACAGCATGACTTCGGTTGCGGGCACGAGCTGACCTTGCACGCTTCTCACGAGCCGCTGCGCCACCACCGCGCGCAAGTTCAGCGACAAGTCCATCAGCACCTGTCTGTGCGCATCTTCGGGGAAGAAATTCAGAATCCGCTGCACGGCCTGGCGGGCGTTGCTGGCGTGCATGGTGGAAACGCACAGGTGCCCGGATTCCGCGTAGTGCAGTGCATGCTGCATAGTGCTGCGGTCGCGGATTTCGCCGATCATGATCACGTTCGGCGCCTCGCGCATGGCGTGGCGCAGGGCATCGTCGTACGAGCGCGTGTCCAGACCGATTTCGCGCTGGGTGACCAGCGATTTTTTGTGCCCGTGCAGGTATTCGATCGGGTCTTCCACGGTCAGGATGTGGCCTGTGGCGTTCTCATTGCGGTAGTTGAGCATGGCCGCCAGCGAGGTGGTTTTCCCGGAGCCGGCCGCACCTACGGCGAGCACCAGGCCCGCTTGCAGGAACGCCAGCTGCTTGTACACCGCGGGCAAACCCAGCTCTTCGAGCGAGAGGATCTGCGCCGTGACATGACGCACCACCATGCCCACCTTGCCGCGCTGCTGGTGCACGTTGACCCGAAAGCGCCCCGACGCCCCCATCTGGAACGAAAGGTCGCACTCCATGGTGGCCTCGAATTCGTCGATCTGCGCCTTGCGCATGATCGAGTAGGCCATCGCGCGGATGTCCTCGGCGCCCAGCGGGGCCTGCGTGATGGGTGTGAAGTCCCCCTGGCGCTTGAGCGTGGGCGGCGCGCCGTCGAGCAAAAACAGGTCGGAGGCACGCTCGCGCGCCATCAGCGCCAGGTAAGAAAGCAGGCGGCTGTCGCCCGGGAAGGTTGCTGGCTTGTTTGCGGATTCCATGAGCGCCCTTTGTCGCGGAGTGGGAATATCCCGTCGCTATGCCTGAACTGCGGCCTCGAGCCGCGCGTAATGCGCGACCAGCCCCAGCAGCTCCTCATCGGAATAGGGTTTGCCGAGGTAGTGGTTGGCGCCCAGCTCGAGCGCGTGCTCGCGGTGTTTGTGCGCAATGCGCGAAGTGATCATGATGACCGGCAAGCCATGCAACGCCTGGTCTGCACGGATGTTGCGCAGCAGGTCGAAGCCATCCATGCGCGGCATTTCGATGTCGGACAACACCACCGCTGGGCGCTCCTGCTGCAGCCGCTCGAGCGCCTGCAGCCCGTCCGTCGCCAGTGCCACGCGGTAGCCTTCACGCTGCAGCAGGCGCTGGGTGACGCGGCGCACGGTGATGGAGTCATCGACCACGAGCACCAGGGGCACCTGGCTCGGCCCCAGCGCCACGGCCGGCGCCATCGGTACGCCAGCCGTCGGCGCCAGCGTGGCCTCGAGCACGGCCGGCAGCCCCGCACCCGCAGCGCGCACGCGCTCGCCATAGACGGTGGCCAGCGCCACGGGGTTGTAGATGAGCACCACGGCACCCGAAGCGAGCAGCGACATGCCGGCAAGTCCCGGCAGGCGCGACAGCTGTGGCCCCAGTTGCTTGACCACGACTTCCTGGTTGCCCAGCACTTCGTCCACGTGCAGCGCGATGCGCTGCGCCGCACTGCGCACGATGACCACCGGGCGGTTCTTGCCCACGGGTTCCTTGCTGCGCACCGAAGACTGCAGCAGCGCCCCCGCCCAGAAAAACGGCAAACGCTCCCCGCCTTCTTCGTAAAACCCGCTGCGATAGGCCTGCTCCAGGTCCGCAGCGGTGGCGCGCCGCACGATTTCGACAAGATTGGCGGGCATGCCCACCGTCAACTCGCCAGCGCGCAGCATGACCACCTGCGTCACCGCGGTGGTCAGCGGCAGCACCAGCCGGAAAGCCGTCCCCTGGCCCGCCTCGGTAGAGGTTTCGATGCGTCCACCGAGCGCATTGACCTCGGAGCGCACCACGTCCATGCCCACCCCCCGGCCGGCGATCCCCGTCACTTCCGCGGCCGTGGAAAAACCGGACTGGAAGATCAGGTTCGCGGCATCGCTGACGCCCAGCTCGGCATCGGGCGCAAGCAAGCCCTGCGCAATGGCCTTGGCGCGGATGCGCGGCAGGTCGAGGCCAGCGCCGTCGTCGCGGAACTCGATGGCCACGTCATTGCCCTCGTGGCGCACATCGATGGTGATGGTGCCCGCAGCGGGTTTGCCCTGGGCCAGGCGTTGCTCCGCGGGCTCTATGCCGTGGGCCACGGCATTGCGCAGCAAGTGTTCGAACGCCGGCGCCATGCGCTCGAGCACGCCGCGGTCCAGCTCGAACGATCCGCCCCGCAACTCGAGTTTGACCTGCTTGCCCAGTTCCTTGCCTGCCTGGCGAACGACGGCGTAAAGACGCTCGGCAATCGCATCGAACTCCACCATGCGCGTGCGCAGCAAGTCACGCTGCAGCTCCCGCGCCTGGCGCGCCTGCGCGCTGAGTTCGTCTTCTGCCCCTTCGACGGCGCGCTGCAGATTGCGCTGCACTGTGGCAATGTCGTTGACCGACTCGGCCATCATGCGCGTAAGCTCCTGCACGCGCGTGAAGCGGTCGAACTCCAGCGGGTCGAAACCGCTGGCCGAATCCTTGGACAGCGCCAGCTTGGACTGCATTTGTGATTCGGCCTGCACCTCGATGTCGCGCAGCTGCTGACGCAAGCGTTCCAGATTGCCCGTCAGGTCCGCGAGCGAGCTGCGCAGCTGCGCCACCTGCGCGTCCAGGCGCGCACGGCTGATCACGACCTCGCCGGCCTGGTTGACCAAGCGGTCGAGCAGCTGCGCACGCACACGCACCGACTGGGTGATCTGCGCACGCCCGATGACCAAGGGCGCCGGCCCCGGCAAAGACGGTGCCGCCAGCACTGGCGGAGCCTCGGCAGCGGACACTGCTTGCTCCAGCGCCAATATTTCCGCACTCTGCGCGCCAGCTGTGGTCGTTGCGTCAGCAGCCAGCGGCGCATTCGCTTCCTGCTCGCCCCGCGCGCACAAAGCATCGAAATGCGCGCTCAGCGCATCGAAGCGGCCGAGCAAGGGCTCGATTTGCTCGGCCTTGAGGTGGTGGGCATCCAGTTGTTCGATCAGGGACTCGAGCCTGTGCGCCCTTGCCCCCAGGCGCATGGCCCCGGCAAGGCGGGCGCTGCCCTTGAAGGTGTGCAAGACCCTCAGTGCGGCATTGCGCGCTTCCAGATCGCTGGGATGCGCGGCCCACTGACGCAGTGCCGTACCGAGCCGCGGCAAGAGCTCTTGCGCCTCTTCTTCGAAGATCGGGAACAGGTCGGGATCGATGGCGTCGCTCGCATCCCCCTCATCCTTCGTAGTCGCCTGCGCGCTCGTCACAACGCCAGCAGGGGGCGCCTCCAGATCTGCGGCGGCGGCGGCGGGCGCGAACGTCTGCAGTGTTGCGGGCACTGGCGCGCTTTCGGGCCCCATTTCGCTGGGGGGGGGCGTCGTCTCGATGAACTCCTCTGCCAAGTTTTCTTGCAGCTGCATGGACGCACTGGGCACTTCCTGCGCCAGGATGCCGTGCAGGTCTTCCAGTACCTGCACGCCCGGCTCCTTCAGGAAACCGGCTGCGAATTGGTGCAGCAGGCGGCGAATGTCCTGCGCCGCGGCCAGAAATACCCGCGCCTGCTCTGGTGTGCCGCCCGTCTGCAGTTGCACATGCTGCAATGCATGTTCGAGCGTACGGGCCAGCTCCGACAAGGTCAGGAAGCCCACCGTGGCAGAGGCGCCGGCCAGCGCGTGCGCCCTGGCTACCGCCATATCGGGCACGGGCGTCTGCAGCTCGCGCGACCAGGTCTGCAGACGATCTTCGAGCTCCTGCGACCACTCGTCCGCCTCATTGAGATAGACGTTGTACAGCGCGGCACCAATGCGCAGGTCGCCAATGACCTTGACCGCATCCTGGTCGTCCTGCACCTGCACCGCGCTTTCCACAGGCGCATCTTGAGGCACCTCTTGAGGTGCCTCCATGCCGAAGGAGGATTCTTGCGGCACGGACGGAGCGACCGACGCCGTTTCCGTTGACAGGTCTGCGAGCATGTCCACGGACAGGTCGGCCAGAAATTCCACCAGCTCCTTCTGTGCACCGTCCTCCTGGCGTGGCTCGATGGTCTGGACTGCCTCGGCCGCAGCGGGCAGCGGCTCCATGCTGAGCGGTTCCGCGCCCGGCAGTTCTGTGGCTCCCGCTTGCGCGGCAGCGGGCAGAACGATTTCTGGCAGCGGAACAAATTCCAGCGTTGGCTCGGGTGCCGGTACCGGTGCCGCGGCCTCCGGCGAAGGCTCGGCGATCGGTGCTTCCGGGGCGGCAGATACTTGTTCCTGCGCGGCGGCAAACGCGGAAAAATCGACCTCTTCCACATCGGCAGCAAACGGAATTTCCGCCACGGGCTCCTGCGGCGAAGCATCGGGTAAGCCTTGCGGCAACTCCAGCGCCGGCCATTCCTGCGCGCCGTGCGCTTCCTCGGCAGCCACCGCCCCCAACATGGCAGCACCCTCGGCAGCAAAGGGAATCTCCGCAACGGGCGCCTGCGGCGCGACCGCCTCCACAGCCTGCTCCGCAGGCGCTTGCGGCACCTCGGGCTCGCCGGGCTCTTCCTGGGGCGCCTGCTGCAAGGTCGGCACTTCGGCGAGCGCAGGTTCTGCCACTTCGGCAACATCCGCCGCTGCGGCTCCAGCAAGCACCAACTCCAGGGGCACCAAGTTGCCGTGTAGACGCATGGCATCGGCCGAAGCACGGAATGCCTGCGCCTGCCAGTGCGCTGCCCCCCCCGTGGCAATGTCGTCCGCCCATTGCCCAAAGGCGCGCAAGGCATCCCCTGCCAACCCCAGCAAGGCAGCAGGCATCGGCTTTTGCTCGGCGAGCCAGGCATTGAGCACCTGCTCCATAGACCAGGCCGCCTCGCCGAACTCATTCAGTCCCACCATGCGCGAACTGCCCTTGAGGGTGTGGAAAGCGCGCCGCAACGTGGTCTGCTCGCTCAAGTTGCCGGGCTCCTCGTGCAATGCGGCGATGGCTGCGAGCCCCTGCGCCACGACCTCGCGCGCCTCTTCCAGGAACACCTCGCGCAATTCTTCGTCTTCCGCGTCAGGCACCGATGGCGTGGGTTGCCCCAAAATCCCGGCTCCGGGTGCGGCGGGCGAGGTCCGCGTCACAGCTTGTTCCGCTATCGCCTCTTTGGCCGACTCGGCTTGCACTGAAGCTGGCGCGGCCTCCTGCACCGATTCTTGCACCCCACCGAGATCACCCGGCATTTCCAGCAGGGGCGCAAAATCGGTGGGCTCTTGGGCGGGCGCCTGCTCCGGGAAGCGGGGCACCACGGGCGGCAACTCAGTCCCTGCACGTGCCTGCCGTGCGGCCTGCGCCAGGGGGGCATCGTCCGTGGCCCGCACCCGTGTTTTGCCCGTCAGCATGCGCAACTCATCCTGCACTTCGTCGTAAATGAAGAGCTTGCGCGCCAGATTGCGCTGGTAGCTCAGCATGTCGATCAGAAAACCCAGGGTGCCGAGACTGTTGCCCAGTTTTTCGAAATTTTGGCCCAGACCCTCCTCGGGGATGGCCTGAACCAACAAACGCTCCACCACCTCGCGCATGCGCGCCATGGCCTGCACCGCCTGCTCCAGCCCCAACACCGAGAGCACGCCACGCATTTGCGCCATTTGCCCGGGCACAGGAACCAGCACGCTGGTGTCCTCAGGTGCACGAAAAAACTGGTCCAGCGCTTTTTCCACCTCGGCCAGCGAGACGCGCAGTTCGTTGACCACGCTGCCCATGGTTTGCTTGTCGCTGACGCGCCGGTACAGGTCTTCTATCCAGGGCTCCAGCGGCTCGGGCGCGGCGCCGGCCAGCACGGCGCGCAGGCGCTCGGCGAGGCGTCCGAAATGCACCTCCATCTGGGCGTCTTCGGCATCCAGTTCCTCGAAAGCCGCTTGCAGATACAGCACGGCCGTGGCCACCTCCATGGCCAAAGGGGCAGCCGGCGACTCCCCGGTGCGCACCGTGGCATCGAGCGCCTGCGCCAGAGCCTGTGCGAGGCCCTCGCTGCCGGGCAGCAGCTTGCGCAGGGAATCGCAGACCAGACTGAACTGATCCGCAGCCGGCTTGAGCTTGGCACGATCGCCGCCGGCCAGTGCGGACCAGATTTCTGCAGCTGTCGCGATGCGCTTGCGCGCCTGCGCAAGCAGGCTCGGGTCGAAGCGGCCGAAACGCGCCGCCTCGTAACGCACCGGCTCGAACCGGTGCAAGCCAAATGTTTGCCGCACTGCGTTGAGCACGGGGAAGGCGTCCGCATTTGCAGGCCTGGCTTGCGCGCAGAAGAAAAGCAGGTCCTGCAGCAGGCGATCGGTGACGCCATCCTCGCCTTTGGCGAGCGTGGCGTACTGCATGAGCACGCGCGAGGCCACGCGTTTGACATAAATATCCGCGGGCAGCAGGCCGCCGGCCAAGGCCTCGAAGAAGCCCGCACAGACCTTCCAGAAGGTGCGCACGCGGGTATCGGTCTGGGCTGCGGCAAAACCCAGGCAGAGGTCCTGCATGCTGTGCGCGGCGCCGGCATCACCGGACTTGACGATCTGCAACACGGCGGCATCGAGGCGGGCACGCGCCGCACTCCCATAAGCCAGGGGCGCCACTGACAGAGGAAATTCAGGTTCACGGATACGCCGCTCGGTGGGCCACAGGTCCGCAGGATGGACGCGCTCGGCACCCGCCAGCGTCTGCACTTCACGGTATTGCGGGAACAAGGCGACGGGAGACGCCTGCTTGCCCGCCAGCACATATTCGAGGTACTCGAGCAGGGCAAAGCCTGCACGCTCGATGGTGGATATGGCTTCCCTGGTGCACAACGGCGGCTGCTGCACGAATTTATGGACCGCCGCCTCCATCGCGCGCAACAGCTGCACAGGGGGCGCCATGCCCACCATTTCGAGGGCGCCGCTGGCCTGGTGCAACTGCTGTCGCGCCATGCGCAAGGCACCTGCATCCAGCGCCGCAAGGTCGGAATCCCGGGCTTGTTCGGCTTCGTGCACGAAGCGGCGCATCGCCTTGACGGCAGTGTCCAGGGACTTGCGCAATTCTTCCAACACCCAGGCCAGGGGCCCGAGGTCGCGTTCTTGCTGGCTTGCCGCGGGCGCGTGATTGACATCGAGAGAGGGCATGGATTCGTCTCCGGCCGCGATGAGCCCTGCTGGTTGGTACGACAAAGACGGCATCAGGCGAATCAGGCGATCTTGAACCGCGCCACCGACTGGCGCAATTCTTCGGCAACCTGCGCGAGCTCGCGCACCTGCTGCGCAGTGGCGCGCGTGCCCTCGCCTGCTTGCTCGGTCACCGCAAAAATGTGCTGAATGTTGTCTGCCGCCTCGTTCGCGAGCACAGCCTCGTGGGAGGTCGAGGAGGATATCTGCTCGATCAGCTCGGCCAGGCGGCGCGTCACGCGGTCGATCTCGGCCAGCGCGGTACCCGCGCTGTCGGACAGGCGCGCGCCCTCCACCACGCCCTGCGTGGAGCGCTCCATGGCCGCCACGGCGTCCTGCGTATCGGTCTGGATGGCCTTCACCAGCGCCGCGATCTGGCGTGTGGCGTCCGCCGAACGCTCGGCCAAACGCTGCACCTCTTCGGCCACCACGGAAAAACCGCGCCCGGCCTCGCCCGCGGATGCCGCCTGGATGGCCGCATTGAGCGCGAGCACGTTCGTCTGCTCGGTAATGTCGGAGATCAGCTCGGTGATTTCCCCGATTTCCTGCGAGGACTCGCCCAGGCGCTTGATGCGCTTGGAGGTTTCCTGGATCTGGTCGCGGATGGCGTTCATGCCGCCAATGGTGTTTTGTACGGCCTGCAGACCGGATTCCGCCGCCTGCAGCGATTGGCGCGCCACGTCGGCCGATTCCTGCGCCTGCGTGGAGACTTCGTTGATACGCCCGGCCATGTCCAGAATCGAGCGGCCCGTTTCGCGAATTTCGCGCAGCTGCTCGGTCGAGGCGGCAAGCAGCTCCGTGGAAGTGCTGTCCACCTGCGCCGTGGTCTGCGCCACGCGCGTGGCCGTGTTCTGCACGTTGCCCACGAGCTGGCGCAGCTCTTCCACCGTGTAGTTCACCGAGTCGGCGATGGCGCCCGTGATGTCTTCGGTCACCGTGGCTTCCTGCGTCAGGTCACCTTCGGCAACGGACTGCAATTCGTTCATCAAGCGCAAGATGGCCGCCTGGTTGGCATCGTTGATGCGCTTGGCTTCCTGCTCCTGGTGCCTGGCTTCCTGCTGCATGCTTTCGGCCGCAGCTTCGCGCCGACGGCTCTCGAGCAGTTGCACACGCGCAAAGCCGACGCCGCACAGCAGCACGAACAGGGTCACCAATACCAAAAGAAACAGCTGCCCCACGCCAAGACCTGCCTGGGCCGAGAGCTTGGTCTGCAAGCCTTCCAGGCTACGACGCAGCGGCTCGCTATCAGAAACGATAGCATTTTGCGCTTGCCTGGCGGTCATCAAGCCCTGCAAATTACCCAAAATGGCGCCGGCCTGCGTGCGCGTTTCCTCATAGCGTTTGAGAAGGCTTTGAAGCTGCTCGCGCGTTTGCGCATCGCGTGCCGGGCCGACGCGCAGTTCGGCATTGCCATCGAGCAGGCCCTGCGCAATTTCCTTGAAGGCATTCAAGTCCTTGCCGAGCAGGAACACCGCTTCGGGACTGACCCCCTCCAGCGTCAGGAACTCGCTCGCAGACTTGCCGATGCGCTGGGTCAACATCACCAGCTGACCGGCTGCGGCCACCTCGGGCGCGGGCGCGCCTTGTTGCACCTTGAGCGAAGCGATGGTTTCGGCATTTTCGAGCAGCTCGGCCGATTGCCGGTTGATCGCGCGCAGGGCCTCGGCCACCTGGGGCAATGTTTTTTGCTGCCCCAGCACCACCTTGGCATTGCGCTCGGTACGTTCGGCCAGCGGGCTGATGGCATCGAGCTCGGGCTTGAAGGCGTCTCCCAGCGCCTTCACATCGTCCAGGGCGCTATCCCCATGGCTGAGCGCGCGCACATTGCGGGCCAAAATCCCCGCACTCTCCGCCACCTCGGCAAATGCCTGCGGGCTGCCCACCAATGCCTGCGTCACCGACTTGGCGAGACGCTGCGATTGCGTCAGGGCCTGGCCCGTCGCTTCGATCTGCTGCGCGGCACGGTCTGCACGCTGCAGCACCCAGCCGGCAATCAATACCAGCAACACCACACCGCCCGCCAATAACGCCAGCAGGCGCCTCTGGTGCTGGGCCGCAGTAGCCTGCCCAAGCAGTGGCAAAGAGATCAGCTCCTCCTGCCCCTCAATAGGTTCAGGCTCCTGCTCCTGCGGCCGCCCCCCCGGATCACCTTGCACGCTGTGCATGGGATCCGCCTGGTAGGAGTCGAGCACGGTCGCACCCTCCGGCGGCCGTTCACCTGCCCCCTCTTCTCCCTGGACGGGCGCGGCTGACGCCGGCTGGCGTTGGAACAACTTCCCCAATTGATCAACGATGGACATGGTCAACCTTACAAGAAATAGGACTATCGCACACGCGGGTACGCCAAGGTGGCGTATAGGAGCCTGGTCGGACCTGGCTTACGCAAGCCGTGAGGACAGGAAGAATCAAGCATTGATGCTCAAAAATGTAGGATCCTGGGACAGCAGCTGCAGATTCAGCTCCCCCCAGCGCACACCGTGCGCATCCAGATAAGTGGCCCCGAAATACGATGGCCCATCCTCCGCCGGCGGCTCCGAGGCAACGAAGTCTTGCGCGCTGCGCAGCCCGAGCAGTCTATCCACCAGCAGGGCCGCGTTCACTTCCAGCGCCGGGTTGAACGTCAGCAGGCTGATTTCGGACAAGGCCTGTTCATCGCGCCTGGGCGTGGCATGCAGCAGTGCAGCCAGATCGACGACCCCGACCAGACTCCCGCGCAGGTTGGCCACACCGAGAAACCAGCCAAGGGTATGCGGCACAGGCTGCACCGAAGTCCCGGGGAAGATTTCCCCGGCATGGCCAAGCGGCACCAGATAGGACTGCCCGGCAGACTCGACGGCCAGCCAGGAGGCCACCAGTGCGCCCTGCGCCCTGGCGGTCTGGAGTCGGCTGACGATGCGCGCCTGAAATTCTCGCAGCGCTTCACGCTTGCTCATGGAGCTCAGCCCAGGGCGTCGATCTTGGCCTGCAACTCCGCAGGATCGACCGGTTTGGTGATGTAGTCGCGTGCGCCCTGGCGCATGCCCCAGACACGGTCTGTTTCCTGGTTTTTGCTCGTGCACATGATGATGGGCACATCGGCATACAGAGGGTCACGCGAAATGGTGCGCGTGAGTTGAAACCCGTTTTGTCCCGGCATGACCACGTCCATGAGAATCAGGTCGGGCTTTTCCAGGGCCAGGCAGCGAAAAGCCTCTTCCCCGTTTTCGGCCGTACGCACCTGGAACCCTTTTTTGTGCAGCAGATCGCTCAAAAACATCAGTTCGGTCTTCGAATCGTCAACCACCAATACCTTTTTGATGGACATCAGGTCGCTCCTTGGGAGGAATGGGCAAACCGTTGCACGGCCTGCAGCAATTGGTCTTTGGTAAATGGCTTGGTCAGGTATTCCTGGCATCCCACCATGCGTCCGCGCGCCTTGTCGAACACACCGTCTTTCGAGGAAAGCATGACCACCGGCGTATCCGCAAACCGGATGTTGCGCCGAATGATAGCGACCGTCTGATAGCCATCGAGCCGCGGCATCAGGATGTCGCAAAAAATCATATCGGGATGGTAGTCGTTGACCTTGGACAAGGCGTCGAAACCGTCTTCTGCCAGCAAAACCTCGTGGCCGCCCTGCTTGAGAAAAATCTCGGCACTGCGGCGGATGGTGTTGCTGTCGTCCACCACGAGCACCTTGAAGGATGGGTCATTGGTAGTCAATTGCTGCCACTCCTGAAGGTTGAAGGAAAAATGCGCATGAACAAGCCGGTCCACCCTGTCCCTGTTTTGTTTATATCTGCACCATTTCGAAGTCTTCCTTGCGCGCCCCGCATTCGGGGCATGTCCAGTTCATCGGAACCTGCTCCCAAGGGGTGTTGGGGGGAATGCCGTGTTCGGGCGAGCCTTTGGCTTCGTCGTAAACCCAGCCGCACACCAAACACATCCAAGACCTGGGGGCGCTCACAGATTAATGCCTGCTTCGGTAAATGTAATGACGATCGGTGCGCGCATGCAGCAACCACGAAACGCTGCACTGGCAGCCGACATGGCAGTTGTCTTTCCAGAGGCCGGCGACCGCCTTTTGCCGCACTGGAGGCTCCTTGACGCGCTCCTACAATGAGAGGGCATTGTATCGGTGCGCTCGTATCCACCAGACCACTTTGCATGGAATCTGGCACGCGACGGGAACCAAAAAACAACAGGCGATGTGCACCCGGCCCCCTCCACCGCCGCGCCGCGCCTGCATTACAGTTGCACCCTTGCCACACAAAAAACGGTGTCCATGACCCCATCGCCTTCTCCCTTTGCACCTGACATGCCCGGTGACCCGCAAGCTGCAGGCTCAGAGCTTCCCGCCTGCATTCTGGTTTTCAATGCCAGCGACCCCTGCGGCGCCGGCGGCCTGGCGGCGGACATTACCGCCAGCGCAAGCGTAGGGGCACACCCCCTGCCGGTCACCACGGGCGTCTATGTGCGCGACACCGCCGAAATCTTCGACCACAGTGCGCTCGACGATGAGGCCGTGGGCGAGCAGGCGCGCGCCGTGCTCGAAGACCTGAGCGTGCAGGCCATCAAGGTAGGTTTCGTGGGCAGCCCCGAAAACATAGGCACGATTGCCGAAATCACCGCCGATTACGACGGCGTGCCGGTGATTGCCTACATGCCCGACCTGTCGTGGCTGCGCGAGAGTGCGATCGAGCCCTACCTCGACGCCTTCCGCGAACTGCTGCTGCCGCAGACCTCGGTGCTGGTGGGCAACCACGGCACGCTCTGGCGCTGGCTGCTGCCCGACTGGGACGGCGAGCGCAGCCCCACGGCGCGCGACCTCGCACGCGCGGCCGGCGAGCAGGGCGTGCCCTATACCTTGGTCACGGGCATTCCCCTGCCCGAGCAGTTCGTCGAAAACGTGCTGGCATCGCCCGAAAAAATCCTCGGCAGCGGCAAGTTCGAGCTGTTCGACGCCACCTTCACCGGCGCGGGCGACACGCTCTCGGCGGCACTCGCGGCATTGATAGCCAATGGCTTCGACCTCGGCGAGGCCACGAGCGAGGCGCTTTCCTACCTCGACCGCTGCCTGGCCTCAGGCTTTCGCCCCGGCATGGGCCATGTGCTGCCAGACCGCATGTTCTGGGCGCAGTCCGACGAGGACGACGAGGACGACGAAGGCGACAGCATCGACACGCTTATGGAAGAAGCCACGAGTTTCGAGGGCTTCGTCATCCCACCCCATGACACCAAACACTGATTCCACCCCTGGCGCTGGCGCCGACCGCAACGCCAGCCTGTTCGCCCGCGCCCAGCGCGTGATCCCCGGCGGCGTCAATTCGCCGGTGCGCGCGTTTCGCGCCGTGGGCGGCACACCGCGCTTCGTCGAGCGCGCACAAGGGCCCTACTTTTGGGACGCCAACGGCCAGCGCTACATCGACTACATAGGCTCCTGGGGCCCGATGATCCTGGGCCATGGCCACCCTGCGGTGCTCGAGGCCGTGCAAAAGGCCGCGCGCGACGGCTTCAGCTTCGGCGCGCCAACCGAGCGCGAGATCGAGCTCGCCGAAGCCATCCTCGCGCACCTGCCCTCTATGGAAATGCTGCGCCTGGTCAGCTCCGGCACCGAGGCGGGCATGAGCGCGCTGCGCCTGGCGCGCGGCGCCACCGGGCGCAGCAAGATCCTCAAGTTCGAAGGCTGCTACCACGGCCACGCCGACGCGCTGCTGGTCAAGGCGGGCTCGGGCCTGGCCACCTTCGGCAACCCCACGAGCGCCGGCGTGCCGCCCGAGGTGGTGCAGCACACGCTGGTGCTGCCCTACAACGACGTGGCGCAGCTCGAGCAGGCGTTTGCCGAACATGGCGCAGAGCTGGCCTGCGTGATTTTGGAGCCCATCGCGGGCAACATGAACTTCGTGCGCGCGAGCATCCCCTTCATGCGCCGCTGCCGCGAGCTGTGCACGCAGTACGGCGCGCTGCTCATCCTCGACGAGGTGATGACCGGCTTTCGCGTCGCGCTCGGCGGCGCGCAAAGCCTGTATGCACAGGCCATCCCCGGCTTCGCGCCCGACCTCACGGTGCTGGGCAAGGTCATAGGCGGCGGCATGCCGCTCGCGGCCTTTGGCGGCAAGCGCGCGGTCATGGAGCAGCTCGCGCCGCTGGGCCCCGTGTACCAGGCCGGCACGCTCAGCGGCAACCCCGTGGCCACGGCCTGCGGCCTCGCCACGCTGCGCGAAATCGCCAAGCCTGGTTTTTACGCCGCGCTCGCGCAGCGCACCCGCAGCCTGGTCGAGGGTCTAGCGGCCGCCGCCGCCCGCCACGGCGTGCCCTTTGCCGCCGACTGCGAAGGCGGCATGTTCGGCTTTTTCCTGCTGCCCGAATTGCCGCAAAACTATCAGCAAGTCATGCACAGCGACGGCGCACGCTTCAACCGGCTGTTCCACGGCCTGCTCGATCGTGGCGTGTATATCGCTCCGGCGCTATATGAGGCCGGCTTCGTGAGCGCGGCGCACAGCGAGGATGACATCGCACAGACCCTCGCGGCGGCCGAGGCGGTGTTCGCATCACTTCGCTAGTGTAGTGTTTGATGCTTGATGCAACAAATAAAACCGATGGATTTTTGGTCTGGGCAAGGCGCAAACCGCAGCGATACCGAGTGGTATCGCGAGGATTTGCAACGCGGCCCGGGCCGAAAAGACGCGGTTTTATGTCGCAGATAGCGTCGAACACTACACTAGTGATAGCTGATGGCGCTTGATGGATGCGGGCAAAGTGCCAAAAACGCCCCTACATTTCGTCGGCTTCGGCGCTTTTCTCGCAAAACGCGGAACGGACTGCATGGGGCTTTTGCGGCCGCCCCGACACGATTCACGCCCGCGTCACAACCCGTGACCAGACTCGCGGCTTTGTTCTTTCAATCACTGCCGCACCATGAATCTGCCAGCCGACACCTCCGTCCCTGCAACCTCCGCTGCCAGTGCGGACCAGCGCCCCGCCGACCCCGGACGCCGCAGCTTTGTGCGCCAAGTGGCCTGGGGCGGGGTCGCGCTCGGCACCTTGCCACTGACCGCCTGCGGTGGCGGCGATGGCGCACCGCCCGTGCAGTTTCTGCACGGCGTGGCCAGCGGTGACCCGCTGAGCGACCGCGTGATCCTGTGGACGCGCGTCACGCCGCCCGCGGGCGACACGCGCGACATTCCGGTGCAGTGGGAAGTGGCCAGCGATGCCGCCTTCACCACGCTCGTGGCGCAAGGCCAGGCCACGGCCGCTGCGGGTCGGGACTTCACCGTCAAGGTCGATGCCGCCGGGCTCAAGGCCGCCACCGGCTACTACTACCGTTTCCGCGCCTACGATGCCACATCGCCCACGGGACGCACACGCACCCTGCCCACGGGCAGCGTCGCGCAGGTCAAACTCGCGGTGTTTTCCTGTTCCAACTACCCCGCGGGCTACTTCAACGTCTATGCCGACGCCGCGCGCCGCAGCGACGTGGACGTCGCCGTGCACCTGGGCGACTACCTCTATGAATACGGCCGCGACGGCTATGCCTCGGCGCAGGCTGCGCAGCTCGGGCGGCTGGTGCAGCCTGCAGGCGAAATCCTCACCCTGGCCGACTACCGCCAGCGCTACGCGCAGTACCGCAGCGACCCGGACTTGCAGGCGCTGCACGCCGCTTTGCCCATGATCGCCATCTGGGACGACCACGAGGTCGCCAACGACAGCTGGACCGGCGGCGCCGAAAACCACCAGAGCGCGACCGAAGGCGACTACGCCACACGCAAGGCCGTGGCCCAGCAGGCCTACCACGAGTGGCTGCCCACGCGCAACGCCCAGCCCGCGCTGATTTACCGCAGCTTCGCGTTCGGCGACCTGCTGGCGCTGCACATGCTCGACACGCGCCACATTGGGCGCGACAAACAGCTCGACTACACCCAGTTCATGACGCCCCAGGGCCTCGACGCCGCGGCCTTTACCGCGGCACTCAGCAATCCGACGCGCCAATTGCTCGGCACGCAGCAAACGCAATGGCTGCAGCAGCAGCTGGGCGCTTCGGCCGCAACCTGGCAGGTGCTGGGCCAGCAGGTGCTCATGGGCCGCATGAACGTGCCCGCGCCCATCCTCATGGACGTGCTGGCGCCGGGCAGCGGGGTCAGCGTGTCCACCTATGCGGCGCTGGTCGCCAAGGCCCAGCAAACCCCTGCCGCGCTCACGCCACAGGAGCAGGCCATCCTGGCGCAGCCAGCGATTCCGTACAACCTCGACGCCTGGGACGGCTACGCCGCAGCGCGCGAAACCGTGCTGGGCATGGCCCGCGCACTGCAAAAAAACCTGGTGGTGCTGGCCGGCGACACGCACAACGCCTGGGCCAACGAGCTGCAAGACCTGCAAGGCAACCCCGTGGGCGTGGAGTTCGCCACCTCTTCCGTGAGCGCGCCGGGCTTCGAGGAAATCTTGCCCAAGGAGAACCCCGCGATGCTCGCCGGCGCCTTCCAGCAGCTCATCCCCACGCTGAAATACGCCGACACCTCACGCCGCGGCTACCTGCTGCTCACCGCCACCCCCAGCGAATGCCGCGGCGATTGGGTGTTCGTTGACACCATCACGAGCCACAACTACCACGCCAGCACGGACAAGTCGCTCAAGGTGCTGCCCGGCGCGGCGGGGCGCGGCCGGCTGGTCCCTGTCTGAGCCCTGGCGGCGGACGCGGCCGGGCCGCGCACCGGCACGGCGGCCGAGGCAGTGCGCGCACCGCTTCGCTAATGATAGCTGCCAGGGCTTGATGGACACCGGCAAAGCGCCAAAAACGCTCTGAATCCATCGGCGCCACGATGCGCCATCCTGCGCCATCCTGCGCGATCCTGCGCCCTCTTGCGCCGTCCTGCACCGGCACAGCGCAGCGTCTCAATGCCGGAAATGCCGCACGCCCGTGAACACCATCGCGACACCTCGCTCGTTCGCGGCATCTATCACTTCCTGGTCGCGCATGGAGCCGCCGGGCTGGATCACGCAGCTCGCGCCCGCATCGACGACCACGTCGAGCCCGTCGCGGAACGGGAAGAACGCATCGCTCGCGACCGCCGTGCCCTGCAAACTCAGGCTCGCGGCCTGGGCCTTGATGCTGGCGATGCGCGCCGAGTCGAGCCGGCTCATCTGCCCCGCGCCCACGCCCATGGTCATGCCATCCTTGCAAAAGACGATGGCGTTGCTCTTGACGTACTTGGCCACGTTCCAGGCGAACAGCAGGTCTTGCAGCTGCGCGGGCGTGGGCTGCTTTTGCGTGACGACCTTGAGGTCGGCGAGCTGCAGCTCGTGGCTGTCGGCGGTCTGCAGCAGGATGCCCGAGCCCACGCGCTTGGAGTCGATGGCGTTGCGGCCCTGCTCCCACGGGGTGCTGCCGCCCGGCGGCAGGGCGATCTGCATCAGGCGCACGTTGACCTTGGGGCGGAAGATTTCGAGCGCCTCGGGCGTGAAGTCGGGCGCCATCAGCACCTCGACGAACTGCTTGACCACGGCCTCGGCCGCGGCCTTGTCCACCGTGCGGTTGAAGGCGATGATGCCGCCGAAGGCGCTCGTCGGGTCGGTCTGGAAGGCTTTGGCGTAGGCCTCGTGCGCATCCTGGCCCACGGCCACGCCGCAGGGGTTGGCGTGCTTGACGATCACGCACGCGGGCTGCGCGAAGCTCTTGACGCATTCCCAGGCGGCGTCGGCGTCGGCGATGTTGTTGTAGCTCAGCTCCTTGCCCTGCAGCTGCCTGCCCGTGACGATGGCGCCGGGCGCGGGGTACAGGTCGCGGTACCAGGCGGCCTGCTGGTGCGCGTTTTCGCCGTAGCGCAGGTCCTGGATTTTGACGAACTGGCTGTTCGCCTGGTCGGGGAACAGCTTGCGTGCGGGCACGTAGGTTTCGCACAGCTTTTCGGGCTCGAACTGCACGCTCGAAAGGTAGTCGCTGATCGCGCCGTCGTACTGGCTGATGCGGTTGAACGCCGCCACCGCAAGGGCAAAGCGCAGCTGGTCCGAGAGCCTGCCCTGCGCCTGCAGCTCGGCGAGCACGCCCGCGTACTGGTCGGCCGCGGTGACCACGCCCACGTCCTGCCAGTTCTTGGCGGCGCTGCGCACCATGGCGGGGCCGCCGATGTCGATGTTTTCGATCGCGTCAGCCAGCGTGCAGCCGGCCTTGGCCACCGTGGCTTCAAACGGGTAGAGGTTGACCACGAGCAGGTCTATGGTGTCTATGCCGTGTTCCTTCAAAGCGGCCATGTGCGCCGGCAGGTCGCGGCGCGCGAGCAGGCCGCCGTGCACTTTGGGGTGCAGGGTCTTGACGCGGCCGTCGAGCATTTCGGGGAATTGCGTGACTTCGGCCACCTCGGTCACGGGCAGGCCTTGCTCGGCGAGCAGCTTGGCGGTACCGCCGGTGGACAGCAGGCGCACGCCCAGCGCGTGCAGCGCGCGGGCGAATTCGACGATGCCGGTTTTGTCGGAAACGGAGATCAGGGCGTTCATGGGCAGGTGCAGTTTGAGATTGAAATCGGCCTATAGCGCAGGCGCATCAAGCGCAAGCAGCTCTTAATACGATAGTCATTGGAGCAACTGGTGCTCCATGAGTTTTTTGCGCAGCGTGTTGCGGTTGAGCCCCAGCCACTCGGCGGCGCGCGACTGGTTGTGGCCGGTGTGCTCCATGACCACTTCGAGCAGCGGTTTTTCGACCACGCGCATCAGCATGTCGTACATGCCGTGGGGCGTCTCGCCGTCCAGGTCGCGCAAGTAGTTTTGCAGGTTTTCCCGCACGCAATCGGCAATCGATGGTTTGCTCATGCCGCCAGTCCCTCGGGTATGGATGTGTCTGTGTGATCTTGTCCGGCGTCGCCCCAGACCGCCGGCAGCCGGTCCATGCGCGCGGCCAATGCGTCCAGATAGTCTGCCACGGCCTGCCACTGCGTGGCGCAGTCCTGCGCGCTGTGGATGACCTGGCGCAAAGCTGCGCCGCCGGGCAGGGTGCGCGTGTACCAGACGATGTGCTTGCGCGCGCTGCGCACGCCGGTGTGCTCGCCGTAGAGCTGGTAATGGTCTTGCAGGTGCGCGAGCAGCAGCGTGCGCAGCTCGGCCACGAGCGGCGGCGCGAGCGGCTCGCCCGTGGTCAGGTAGTGGCCGATCTCGCGAAAAATCCAGGGCCGGCCCTGCGCCGCGCGGCCTATCATGAGCGCGTCGGCGCCGGTGTGGGCGAGCACGGCGCGCGCTTTGGCGGGCGAGTCTATGTCGCCGTTGGCGACCACGGGGACGCGCACGGCGGCCTTCACCGCGGCGATGGTGTCGTATTCGGCCGCGCCGCTGTAGCCCTGCTCGCGCGTGCGGCCGTGCACGGTGAGCATCTGCACGCCGGCGCTTTCGGCTGCGCGCGCGAGCGCCACGGCGTTGCGCTGCGCGGCCGACCAGCCGGTGCGCATCTTGAGCGTCACGGGCACGCTATGCGGCGCGCAGGCAGCGACCACGGCCTCGATGATCGCGAGCGCAAGCGGCTCGTCGCGCATGAGCGCGCTGCCGGCCCACTTGTTGCACACCTTCTTGGCCGGGCAGCCCATGTTGATGTCGATGATCTGCGCGCCGCGCTCGATGTTGTAGCGCGCCGCGTCGGCCATCATGGCCGCGTCGGTGCCCGCGATCTGCACCGCGATCGGCCCCGGTTCGCCCGTATGGTCGGCGCGCCGCGAGGTCTTGAGGCTGTCCCACAGATCGCGCCGCGAAGTCACCATCTCGCTGACCGCGTAGCCCGCGCCGAAGTGGCGGCACAGCTGGCGAAAAGGTCTATCCGTCACCCCCGCCATGGGGGCGACGAACAAGCGGTTGGGCAGGTGGTAGGGGCCGATGTGCATGGCAGCGCGCAATGGCAGTCGCAGTGACGCAGCAAAAAAAGAGGCGCGATTGTAGCTGCTCAAATTTTAGGCATTTTGCGGCAGCTGCCGTGCCTCGCGAATCCGCTGCGCCATGCTCGTTTTCCCGTAGACACGCCCGGCATCCGCGCACGGTGCGCCAGTGCAGCCTTCGCACCTGCCCCTACACTAGTGTAGTGTTCGACGCTATCTGCGACATAAAGCCGCGTCTTTTCGGCCCGGGCCGCGTTGCAAATCCTCGCGATACCACCCGGTATCGCTGCGGTTTGCGCCTTGCCCAGACCAAAAATCCATCGGTTTTATTTGTCGCATCAAGCATCAAACACTACACTCGCGCCACCATGCAAGCCTGGCTGCAACACCTGCTCGAACTGCTCGCGCTGCCGCAATACGGCCTGGGCACGGTTTTCGTCGTCTCGTTCGTGTCCGCGACCTTGCTGCCCATGGGCTCGGAGCCTGCGGTGTTCGGGCTCATCAAGCTCAACCCTGCGCTGTTCTGGCCCACCATCCTCGTGGCCACGGCGGGCAACACGCTGGGCGGCGCGCTGAACTGGTGGTTGGGCCTGGGCACGCACAAAGCGGTGGACAAGGTGCGCGGCAGTGCGACCGAGCTGCGCGCGCTCGCATGGCTGCGGCGCTTTGGCCCGCGCGCCTGTGTGCTAGAGCCTATCTCGGTAGGGAACATGCCCCGCGTTGCGGTCAGGGGCGGATGGATGCAAGGCGCAGCGCGCCGTTCATGCTGCATGCCTGAACAAGCGCTGCAACGCCGCAGACGCCGCCCCTGACCGCAACCCGAAGGGCCATGGCCTTGCGCGCCCCTGGCGGTGTTACAGGTGGCTCGTGGAGCGCCGCTCCACGTCGCCCCCTGCGCCTAGCCAGGCATCGCGCAAGGCCATGGCGCGGGGTATGTTCCCTACCGAGATAGGCTCTCGGCTACCCATCGTCGGCGACCCGCTGTGCGCCGTGGCCGGCTGGATGCGGCTGCCGTTCTGGCCCTGCGTGGCGTACATGGCCGTGGGCAAGCTGCTGCGCTACCTGGTCATGACCGCGGTGCTGCTGTACCTGCTGCCGCAGCCGTTTCACTGGTAGCAGCGCCCGGCCCGGCCTCCAAGAGCTGCGCCAACACGGCATCCCAATCGATCGGTTGCGTCGTGTCCAGGTGCAGCGTATGCGCCTCTTCCTGCGCCGACAGCGGCTGCGCCGAGGCCAGCTGCCGCTCCAGCACCGCGAGCGTGGCTTCGGACGCATCGCCGCCCGCCTGCTGGCGCTGGGTGATGCGCGCGCGCAGCACCTCGGGCGGCGCCTCGAAGGCCAGGATGCACCAGGGCACGCGCAGCTGCGCCGCGAGCGCGATGAAGCGCGCACGCTGGGCGCCGGCGAGCAGCGTGGCATCGACGAGCACCGGGTAGCCCGCCTGCAGCACCGCGCGCGCGAGTTCGGCCAGGCGCGCATAGGTGCGCTCGGTGGCCTCGGGCGTGTAGATGCCGCCGGGCACGGCCGCGCTCGCGTCCTCGGGCGCAAGGCCGAACAGGCGCTTGCGCTCCACGTCGGCGCGCACGCGCACCACGCCGCGCGCAAGCAGCGCCTGCGACTGCGTGGTCTTGCCCGCGCCGGAAAAGCCATGCGCAAGTGCCAGCCCACTGGGCCCTGGCGCGCTCAAGCGGGCCGCAAGCTGCACGTAGCGCTGCACTTCGCTCGCCGTTTCCAGTGCTGCGGCCTGTGCTTCGGCCTGTATTTCAGCCCCTGCCTGGACCTGCGCCAACGACTGTGCTTCGCCCGCACGCGCGCCCGCCTCGGCGTGCAGTTGCGCGAGCCGCACCCCCGCGACGCGCGCGCGCACCAAGGCGCGATAGACGCAGTAGTAGCGCAGCAGCGCGAGCCCCGCGTAGTCGCCCGTGCGCTCGAGCCAGGCGTTGAGAAAGCGCCCGCCCAGGTCGGCGCGGCCATGCGCGTGCAAGTCCATGACCAGAAAGGCCACGTCCGCCATCACGTCGATCCAGCGCAGCGCGGGGTTGAACTCGATGGCATCGAACAGCACCGGCACACCTTCGAGCAGCACCAGATTGCCCAGATGCAGGTCGCCATGGCATTCGCGCACCCAGCCTTGCTGCAGGCGCGCCGCGAACACCGGCGCGAGCGCCTCGCCCTGCGCCGCGCACCACTGCGCAAGCGCCTGCACCGTGGGCGCGAGCGCAGGCAGCGCCGCCGCAGTCACGCTCTGCACGGCCTGCACGCACTCGGTGACGGGCGCGCGCACCGCGGCCGCGCTGCCCCAGCCTGCATCCGGCGCCGCCACCGCCGCGGCCGCGTGGAACTGCGCCACGTGCCGCGCCAGCGCGTCGATATGCGCCGGCAGCAGGCGCCCTTGTGCGAGCATCGCCGCGAGCAGCTCGTCCTGCGCAAACCGCCGCATGTGCACGGCGTGCGCCAGCGCCTGCAGGCCGAGCACATCGGCCTCGGCCGCGGGCAGCACGCGCAAGCCGCCCAGCAGCCTGTCGGACTTTGGAATCGTCGGCTGCGAATGCGCCGCAGCGGCCCATTTTTTACCGTCTTCTTGCCCCATAGTCCCGCTATGGGGCGGCGAATCCGGCAAAAACTGGCCTCGCCGGGGCGCATTCTCGCTTTCGACGCCCAAAGTCCGACAGGCTCCTAGCCCCTGCACTTCGGATTGGGCATCGCCCTCGACCACCGCCACCACGTCCAGATAAAGCTGCGGCGCCGTGCGCCGGTTGATGCGCAGCTCTTCCTCGCAGGCCGCGCGCCGCAGCGCCGCGGTGCTGAAGTCGAGGAATTCGAGCTTCAGCGGCTTTTTGAACTTGTACACATGCTCGCCCACGAGCAGCAGCCACGAGATATGCGTCTGCAGGCGCTCCACGCTAGCAGCCTGGCCAAAGGCCTGCGGCTGGCGCTGCAGGCGCTCGAGCAAGGCCTGGGCTTGCTGGAAGGCATCGAGGGGATCGCTGAGCATGGCATGGTCTCGGCCGTGAAGGTCGGCGGATTTTTGCATGGGATCGCGCTGCGCCCGCTGCACGCACGCCGGGCGTGAAGCATCTGCCTTGCCCGCGGCAGCCGCAACGGGGCCGCGCCACCGAACCAGCGCCGAACCAGCGCCAAAGCGGGCTCGTTAGAATTTGCAACCCTTTGGGTTCGGTGCCTGCGGTCAACCAATGGTTTGCTCGCCCCGGCCTCCAAAGCAGACCCACCAAGCCCCCACGTGGCGACATGCCTACCCTTTCCGCGAGCAATCCATCGAGCACCCCGCCCCCGCGCCGCCCGTCTCGGCCCGGTGTGGGCTTTTTGCTGCTGCATCCGGCGCATTTCCTTGCGCTGGGCGCAGGCGCGGGGCTGAGCCGCGTTGCGCCGGGCACGGTGGGCACGTTCTGGGCCTGGCTCAGCTACCTGGTGCTGCAGCAGTGGCTGGGCACCATGCAGATCGGCCTGCTGATCGCCGCGAGCGCCGTGCTCGGCTGGTGGGCCTGCACACTGACTGCGCGGCACCTGGACGTGGCCGATCCGCCCGCCGTGGTCTGGGACGAGATCGTGGCGTTCTGGCTCGTGCTGTGGCTGGCCATGCCGATGGGCGGCTGGGGGCAGTTCTGGGCCTTCGTGCTGTTTCGCTTTTTCGACGCCGCCAAGCCCGGCCCCGTGGGCTGGGCCGACCGCGTGTGCAAGGGATTGGGCTGGCGCGGCGGCTTCGGCATTTTGTGGGACGACTTCGTCGCGGCGTTTTGCACGCTGTTCGTGATCGCGCTCTGGAGGTTCTTCGCATGAGCGCCTCGGAACTCACAAAACAAGAGCTGCCAGCGCTTGATTTATCTGCGCTAGAGCCTGTTTTGACCATTATTTCTGCGCAGCTGCTGCGGCGCGGCTGGATGCTCGCCACGGCCGAAAGCTGCACGGGCGGGCTGATCGCCGCGGCCTGCACCGAGCTCGCGGGTTCGAGTCAATGGTTCGAGCGCGGCTTCGTGAGCTATTCGAACGCCGCCAAGACCGAGCTGCTGGGCGTGGACGCGGCGCTGATCGCGCGCCACGGCGCCGTGAGCGAGCCCGTGGTGCGCGCCATGGCCCGCGGCGCGCTCATGCACGCACACGCGCAGCTGAGCCTCGCCGTCACCGGCGTCGCGGGCCCGAGCGGCGGCAGCGCCGACAAGCCCGTGGGCACGGTGTGGTTCGGCTGGTGCTTGCCCGGCGCCACGACCGGGCAGCCGCCGCTGCTGCACAGCGAGGTACGGCACTTCGCCGCGGACGGCCTGACCACACGCGCACAGATACGCGCCGCCACGGCGCAGCACGCGCTCGGCTGGCTGGCCGGGCGACTCGCGGCCTTGGACTGAACACAAACCGCAGATCGGCACCCCCACCATGACGGCATTGCGCAACACTCGGCTCAAGCGCTTCGGCGCCTGGCTGGCCTTGTGCGCGCTGCTGTGGAACCTGGGCGCGCCGCTGCTGTCGGCCTGGGCGCAATCCCGGGCCGCGGCCGACGCGCTGCCCTGGGACGAGCAGGTGTGCAGCGCCATGGGCACCATGCATGCGGGTGCGCCCGAACCGGCCGCACCGCACGCGCCCGGCGCGCTGCTGTCGCCGCCACATTGCCCGCTGTGCGTGCTGCACGGCCACACGCCCGTGCTGCCTCCGGCGGCCGCGCCCCTCGTTATCGCCGCCGCGCAGGCACAGGCCCCGCCGCGGGGCCCTGCCGCGCAAGCGCCCCGCGCGCACGAGCCGCGGCGCGCGCACCGCACACGCGCACCTCCCGTTTTCTCCTGACCCCCCCGAGCCACCGCAGGCATGCGCCACGCGCGCATGGCCCTGCCCGTTTGCTTGCCGGCACTGTGTTTGCGCCGGAAAAAATCATTCGTATTCAGGAGATTTCGATGAAAACCCGTCCCCCCAAAGCCGAGCGTCTGGCGCTCGGCCTGATCGCCGCGGCGGTCTGCCAGGTCGTCGCCGCGCAGGAGGCGCAAAACGCGCCAGAAAGCACAGCGCCGCGCCTGCCGCAGGTCACCGTGACGGCGCCCAAGGCGACCAGCGCCGTCGCCACACCCGCAGCGCCCGAAGACCTGCCTGCGCTGCGCGCGTCCACCAGCGACACCGCGAGCCTGCTGCGCGACGTGCCGGGCGTGAGCCTGTACGGCGCCGGCGGCGTCTCCAGCCTGCCCGTGATCCACGGCCTGGCCGACGACCGGCTGCGCATCAAGCTCGAAGGCATGGACCTGATGGCCGCCTGCCCCAACCACATGAACCCGCCGCTGTCGTACATAGACCCAAGCAACGTGGGCAGCGTGCAGGTCTATGCCGGCATCGCGCCCGTGAGCGTGGGTGGCGACGCGATCGGCGGCGCCATCGTGGTCGAGCCACTGCCGCCGGTGTTCGCTGCGCCCGGCACGGGCCGCCTCACCACGGGCCAGGTCGGCACCTACTACCGCAGCAACGGCGACGCCGTGGGCGCCAACCTGCGTGCCAGCTACGCCACCGAGACCTTCAACCTCACCTACGCGGGCTCGATCGCGCAGTCCGACAACTACAAGGCCGGCGGCAACTTCAAGAACTACGACGCCACGGGCCGCCCCGGCCATACACTGGCGCGCGACGAGGTCGGCTCCACGGCCTACGAGACGCGCAACCACGAGCTCGGCGTGGCCTGGCGCGGCAGCGGCCAGCTCGTCGAGGCCAAGCTCGGCTTTCAGGACATGCCCTACCAGCTGTACCCGACCCAGCGCATGGACATGCTCGACAACACCCAGCACCGCATCAACCTGCGCTACCTGGGCCAGTTCGACTGGGGCGCGCTCGAGGCACGCGCCTACCATGAGAAGGTCGACCATTACATGGACTTTGGCGACGACAAGCGCTACTGGTACGGCAGCGCCTCCAACGGCGCCGTGCCCTTCACGGGCTACCCCTGCTCCCCCATCGGCTCGACCTGCGCGGCGGGCATGCCCATGTACACGCAAAGCAAAAACACCGGTGCGTCGCTCAAGGCCAGCATAGACATGGGCCCGCGCGACCTGCTGCGCGTAGGCGGCGAGCTGCAAAACTACCGCCTCGACGACTGGTGGCCCCCATCGGGCGGCGGCATGTGGCCCAACACCTTCTGGAACATCAACGACGGCAAGCGCGACCGCATCGGCCTGTTCGGCGAATGGGAGCGCCAGATCGACGCGCAGTGGATGGCCCTGGTCGGCGCACGCTACGAGCACGTGAAAACGGACGCTGGCAATGTGCAGGGCTACAACATGATGTACAGCACCACTGCCTTCAACACGAGCGACCGCAGCCGCAGCGACGACAACTGGAACCTCGCCGCCATCGCGCGCTACACGCCCGACACCACGCGCAGCGTAGAGTTCGGCTACGCCTTCAAGACGCGCTCGCCCAACCTCTACGAGCGCTATTCCTGGTCGAGCATGGGCATGGCTGCGGCGATGAACAACTTCGTCGGCGACGGCAACGGCTATTTCGGCAACCCGAACCTGCAGCATGAAATGGCGCACACCTTCTCGGCCACGTTCGACCTGCACGCCGCCGACCGCGAGTGGGAGTTCAAGGCCACGCCCTACTACTCGCGCGTGAACAACTTCATCGACGCGGTGCAGTGGAGCGCCATGGGCAACGCCCCCACAACGATGCCCCTGCGCAACCAGTTCGTCGTTTTGCGCTACGCCAACCAGAGCGCGCGCCTGTATGGCCTGGACCTCTCGGGCAAGATGCCGCTGGCCAAGACCGACTTCGGCCGCTTCGGGCTGCTCGGCCTGCTCAACTACACCAACGGCAAGAACCGCGACACGGGCGACCATCTCTACAACATCATGCCGCTCAACGCCAAGCTGACGCTCACACACCAGTACGACAACTGGAGCAGCGGCCTCGAGCTGCAGATGGTCAAACGCAAGTCGCAGGTGTCGGACGTGCGCAACGAGCTGCAAACGCCGGGCTATGCGCTCTTCCACCTGCGCTCGAGCTACCGCTGGAAAAACGTGCGCGTGGATTTCGGCATCGAAAACCTGTTCGACAAGCTCTACTACCAGCCGCTCGGCGGCGCCTACCTGGGCCAGGGCACGACCATGTCCATGAACCGGGAAAAAGCCGGCTCCACGCTCTGGGGCACCGGCGTGCCCGGCATGGGGCGCTCGGTCTACGCGGGCCTGACCGTGGACTTCTGACGCGCGAGCGCGCCATCACCTCCCAAGGCCGCCCCGTGCGGCCTTTTTTGATGAAATCGGGCTTTAGTCCCCGTTCAGAAAGCATGAGAAGCTATCATTATGAAAGCATCCACGGTCTTTCACTGCGCTCCATCCAAGGGCATCTGCGCTGGCGGGAGCATCGGTCTTCAGGGGCTTTTATGATGGCCGGGAGCCCGCCACTCTTTCAGCCAGCCCCATGCCAAAACGCCTGCCCACGCTGTTCCCGATCCGCTACACCGCACTGCTGCTGTGCGCGCTCGGCCTGCTGTGGGCCGGCGTGCTGGCCGCGCAGCGCCTGCAGGCCGGGCTCGCGCTGGGCTGGCCCACGGGCATGGCGCTCGCGCTGTGTGCGCTGCTGGTGCTGATTGGCCTTTATGACCTGATCCAGCCGCACCACGCCATCCTGCGCAACTACCCCGTGATCGGGCATTTGCGCTACCTGCTCGAAGACATCCGCCCCGAAATCCGCCAGTATTTCATCGAAGGCGACCGTGAGGCCGAGCCGTTTTCGCGCGCGCAGCGCTCGCTGGTGTATCAGCGCGCCAAGGGCGAGCCCGACAACCGCCCGTTTGGCACCCTGCTCGACGTGAGCGACAGCGGCTACGAGTGGATCAACCACTCGCTCGCGCCCACGCGCATCGCTTCGCAAGACTTCCGCGTCTGGGTCGGCGGCACGCCGCAGCAGCCCTCGCCCTCGGTCAGCCCCTGCACGCAGCCGTATGCGATGAGCGTGTTCAACATCTCGGCGATGAGCTTTGGCGCGCTGTCAGCCAACGCGATTCTGGCGCTCAACCAGGGCGCAAAGATCGGCGGCTTTGCGCACGACACGGGCGAAGGCTCGATCTCGCGCCACCACCGCGTGCACGGCGGCGACCTGGTGTGGGAGATCGCCTCGGGCTACTTCGGCTGCCGCAACGCCGACGGCAGCTTCAACCCCGAGCGCTTTGCCGAGCAGGCGCACGCGCCGCAGGTCAAGATGATCGAGCTCAAGCTCAGCCAGGGCGCCAAACCCGGCCAGGGCGGCATGCTGCTGGGCCCCAAGGTCACGCCCGAGATCGCCGAGGCGCGCGGCGTGCCCGCCTGGCAGGACTGCATCTCGCCGCCCAGCCACAGCGCGTTTGCCACGCCCGTGGAGCTGCTGCAGTTCATCGCACAGTTGCGCACGCTCTCGGGCGGCAAGCCCACGGGCTTCAAGCTGTGCATAGGCCACCCGTGGGAGTGGTTCGCCATCGCCAAGGCCATGCTCGAGACGGGCATCACGCCCGACTTCATCACCGTCGATGGCGCCGAGGGCGGCACGGGCGCGGCGCCGGTCGAGTTCAGCGACCACGTGGGCGCGCCGCTGCAAGAGGGCCTGCAACTGGTGCACAACACCCTCGTGGGCCTGAACCTGCGCGAGCGCGTGCGCATAGGCTGCGCGGGCAAAGTGGTGTCGGCGTTCGACCTTGCGCGCATGATCGCTTTGGGCGCCGACTGGTGCAATTCGGCGCGCGGCTTCATGATGGCGCTGGGCTGCGTGCAGGCGCAAAGCTGCCACACCGGCCGCTGCCCCACGGGCGTGGCCACGCAGGACGCGCGGCGCCAGCGCGCGCTGGTCGTGCCCGACAAGGCCCAGCGCGTGGCGCAGCTGCACCGCAGCACGCTGCACGCCTTCAAGGAGCTGCTGCAGGCCGCGGGCCTGTCGCACCCCAGCGAAATCACCGCCGAACACATCGTGCGCCGCACCAGCGCCACCGAGGTGCGCCCGCTGGCGCGCCTGCTCACGCCGCTGCTGCCCGGCGCACTGCTCGACACCGCGCCCGGTGCGCTCGACGCGCTGCCCAACCCCTACCGCCTGTATTGGCCCATGGCTGCCGCGCACAGCTTTCAGCCGACGCCGCAGCGGTAGCTTTGGTGTCACCGCTGCTTCGCGCGGGCAAGCGCATGCGCTACGCTCGGCTCTTTTGCATGCTTTTTGCCGCATGACGCCCTTGTCTGCTACCACTGCCGCTACGGTTTTTGCTGCCCCCGCCCACCCACCCGAGACCTATGCCGCCTTCTTGCGCGCGCAGCTGCCGCGGCAGACGGGCAACGTCGTGCCGCATGAACTCGACGGCGAGCGCGTGTGGCTGAAAAAAGCCGGCGCGCCGCACAGCATGTGGCGCTACCGCGTGCTCGGCCTGGCGGCGCGCACGCTGCGCCTGGCGGCGCTGCAACCCGTGCCGAACCTGGGCGGCCAGCAGGCCATCGCCACCGAAGTGCGCCGCCTGCGCGCGCTGCACGCGCTGGGCCTGCGCGTGCCGCAGGTGCTGGCCGCCGAGCCCGAGGGCTTTCTGATGCAAAACCTCGCCACGCGCGGCACGCTGATCGACGAGATGGACGCCGCGCTAGCAGCCTGTCGGACTTTGGGCGTCGATAGCGAACATGCGCCGCCGCCGACGATTCCAAAGTCCGACAGGCTGCTAGGTGATGCGCAGACCATCCTCACGATCTGGCAGCAGGGCCTGCAGGCGCTCGCCAAGGTGCACGCCGCGGGCGCCTGCCTGAGCCAGGCCTTTGCACGCAACATGGTGCGCTGCAGCGACGGCGTGGTCGGTTTCCTCGACTTCGAGGAAGACCCGAGCGCCGTGCTGCCGCTGCCCCTGTGCCAGGCGCGCGACGCGCTGCACTATGCGCACTCCTGCGCCATTTACCTGGTCGAAAGCGGCGCCCTCGCCGCCGGCCATGCGCTGTGGGCCGACTGGCTCGCGCACAGCAGCCCCGCGATGCAAGCCGCGCTGGCAACCGACCTGCCGCGCCTGCACTGGCTGCGCCTGCTGCCCCAAAGCCGCAGCCTGGGGCGCGACCTGCAGCGCGTGCGCGCCGCCTACGACTTGCTGACCTGCGACGCCTCTGCCTGAATCACCCGGCCCGGTGGTGTGCATCCCGCCGCTTGTCCTGAATCAAACACCATGTCTGCGCGCATGAACAGGTCATGCACTTGCCGGCACAATGCGCGTTTGCGGAGTGCAACCGCCGGGCATGCGCGGCAGTGACGTCAATGAATGGAGTGGGTCAATGGAGTGGGATATGGACCTGAATGGAGCAAGCATCGTCAAGTGGGCCATCGTGGGGCTTTTGCTGGCCTGCGTGCTGTACGTGCATTTTCGCGGGCGCACGCGGCTGCCGTTCATGCGCCAGCTGTTCGACCATTCCTCGTTCGTCGCACCGATGAACGTCTTTCTCTACGCCTTTTCGGCCGTGCCCACGCGCGACGCCTACCTGCCCACGAGCCAGTTTCCGGGCCTGCAGACCATTGCCGACCACTGGGAAATGATCCGCGACGAGGCGCTCGCGCTGCGCGAACAGGGGCGCATCCGCGGCACCGACAAGAACGACGACGCAGGCTTCAACTCGTTTTTCAAAAACGGCTGGAAGCGCTTTTACCTCAAGTGGTATGAAATCAGCCCGCCCTCGGCCGCGGCCCTGTGCCCCAAGACCGTGGCGCTGCTGCGCGACATTCCCGGCGTCAAGGCCGCGATGTTTGCCGAGCTGCCGCCGGGCGGCAAGCTCAACATCCACCGCGACCCGTTCGGCGGCTCGCTGCGCTACCACCTGGGCCTGGCCACGCCCAACGACGAGCGCTGCTTCATCGAGGTCAACGGCGAGCCGCACGCCTGGCACGACGGCGAGGGCTTCGTGTTCGACGAAACCTTTTTGCACTGGGCCATCAACGGCACCGAGCGCAACCGCCTGATCCTGTTTTGCGACCTCGAGCGCCCCATGAAGTACCGCTGGGCCCAGGCCGTGAACCGCTGGCTGGGCCGCACGCTGCTGAGCGCCGCGGCCTCGCCCAACGACACCGGCGACAAAACCGGCGTCATCAACAAGATCTTCCGCATCTTCTGGTACGCGGGGCAATACCGGCGCCGGCTCAAGAGCTTCAGCAAGCCGTTGTATTACCTCATCAAGTACGGGCTGATCATCGCCCTGGTGGCGTTCATCATCTACCTCTGAGCGCAGCCGCCGTACACCGCGCGCCGCACGCACCATCCACCACGCGCCGCGCCATGTCTGTCACCACACTCGTCCTCCTGCGCAAGCCTGCCTTCTGGCTCGCCCTGGCGTGCCTTGCGACAGGTACAGCGCAGGCGCGCGATCTCACCAAACCAGGCACCCCCGCACCCTGCAGCGCGTACAGCGCTACCGACGAGGCTGCAAATACCGGCACACGCACTGGCCAGCCCCGCGCCTTGCCCAACGCAGCGCCCGGCGTGCCCGAGCCCGCCTCGGGCTACCGCGCCAAGCCGCTCGTGCGCGCGCGCCGCTTCATGGTCGTGGCGGCGCATCCGCTCGCGGCGCAGGCCGGCTGCGCGGTCTTGCAGCGCGGCGGCTCGGCCGTGGATGCGGCCGTGGCCGCGCAAATGGTGCTGGGCCTGGTCGAGCCGCAGTCCTCGGGCCTGGGCGGCGGGGCTTTTTTGCTGCACTACGACGCGCGGCGCAAAACCGTCACCTCCTACGACGGGCGCGAAACCGCACCCGCCGCAGCCACCGAGGACTACCTGCGCTATGCAAACGAGAGCGATCAAAGCCCGCCCGCGCCCGTCAACGGCGCGCCCGAGGGGCCATCCTCATTCAACGCGCTGCGCCAGAGCGGGCGCTCGGTGGGCACGCCCGGCGTGCTGCGCATGCTCGAACTCGCCCACCAAGACCACGGGCGCCTGCCCTGGCCGCAGCTGCTGCAGCCTGCAATTCACCTCGCCGCGCACGGCTTTGCCATCGGCGGGCGCCTGGCCGACGCGATTGCCGGCGCCCAGGTGCTGCTGCACACCGACCCCGAAGCGGCCGCGTATTTTCTGCAGCCCGATGGCAGCCCCAAACCGCGCGGCAGCCTGCTGCGCAACCCGGCCTACGCGGCCACGCTGCAGACGCTCGCGCACGATGGCGTGGACGCTTTCTACAGCGGCTCCATCGCAGCGGGCATCGCGCAAAAAATCCACCTCACGCGCGGCGGCCAGCCGGCCGTGCCGATCACGCCGGGCCTGACCAGTGTCGATGACCTGGCGCACTACCGTGCGCTGCGCCGCACGCCCGTCTGCACGAGCTACCGCGCCTACTGGGTCTGCGGCATGGGCGCGCCCTCGTCGGGCGGCATCACCGTGGCCGCGACGCTGGGCATGTTGGAAAACTTCGACCTGCCAAGCCTGCCCCCCACCGCGCTCGACGCGCTCGGCGGCCAACCGCAGGCGCAGGCCGTGCACTGGGTCACCGAGGCCGAGCGCCTGGCCTACGCCGACCGCAACCGCTACATCGCCGACCCCGACTTCGTGCCGCTGCCTGGCGGCTCGGCGGCGGCGCTGCTCGATAAAAACTACCTGCGCGAGCGCGCCGGCCTGATCGCCGCCGAGCGCAGCATGGGCACGGCGCAGCCCGGCGAGTTTGCCCAGGAGCCAAAAATGGGCTCGAGCAGCGCCGAAGGCAAAGGCACGACGCAGATCACCGTGGTCGATGCGCGCGGCAACGTGGTCAGCATGACGAGCAGCATTGAAAGCAGCATGGGCTCGTTTCGCATGACGCACGGTTTTTTGCTGAACAACGAACTCACCGACTTTTCCGTGCTGCCGCGCGACGCGCACGGCCCGATCGCCAACCGCGTGCAAGGCGGCAAGCGCCCGCGCAGCTCCATGGCGCCCACGCTCGTGTTCCACCAAAAGCCCGACGGCTCCATGGGCGACTTCATGCTCGCCACGGGCTCGCCCGGCGGCGCGGCCATCATCCAGTACGTGAGCAAAACGCTGGTGGGCGCGCTCGACTGGGGCCTTTCGGCGCAGCAGGCCACGGCCCTGATCGACTTCGGTGCCGCCAACAGCCCCGTGACCTACGTCGGCGGCGAGCACCCGAACGTCCACACCACTGCCCCTGCGGGCGGCCTGCCCGGCGATGCCGATGCGCTCGTGCGCGGCCTGCGCGCGCGCGGCCACCAGATCGACCTCAGGGCACAAAGCAGCGGCATCGCAACCATCATGCGCACGCGCTACCGTGGCCGCCCCGTGCTCGAAGGCAGCGCCGACCCGCGGCGCGAGGGGGCGGCGCTGGGGGATGGGTTTCCGGCCCCGTGATGGAGCCTCCGGGGACGGGAAAAGACCAGCAAATCAAGCCTGGCGCGCGCAGCGACAGAAGCCACGCGCACCCCCGCCCAGCGCATCAAGGCAGCGTCACCCCGGCCTTGGTGACCACCTTCTGGTGCGCATAGTCGCCGCGCTGCGGGCGGCTCAGCGTGCCTTTGGCGAGCACGTAATCGACGAAGCTCTGCGTGTAGAGCAGGTAGGTGTTGACGTAGCGGCCCGCGGCATAGGCTTTGCCCAGCGTGGTGTAGCCGTCCTTGCCCGAGGCTTCGTAGTCGTTGGTCACGAGCACGTAGGTCTTGGCCGGGTCTATGGGCGCCCAGGCGCCCGTGGTTTTGTTGCGCACCTGCACGTTGGCAAAGCGCTGGCCCTTGGGCTGGCTCATGTCCAGGTCCCAGCGCAAGCCCGAGGCATAGGGGTGCGAACCGTCGGACTGCTTGTTGTCGAGATGGTTGGCCACGCCGTCTTCGAGCGCGGCGACCACATCGGCGCCGGTCAGCTCGAGCTCCACGAGCACGTTGGTAAAGGGCAGCAGTGTGAAGGCGGTGTTCATGTTCAGCGGCCCCGCCGGGATGGCGATGCGCACGCCGCCTGCGTTTTGCATGGCGAAGTCGGCGCGCTTGCTCGCAGCCAGGAAGGCGTCGGCCACCACCTGCGCGGCGTCGCTGCCGCGCGCGAGCGTGTTGGCGCTTTCGCAACCGGCCACGCCGGCGCTGCGGTTGGTCGCTTCGCCGGGCACGCGCACCAGGCACAGGGCCTCACTGGCGCTGCCTATGGCCTTGGCCTTTTCGGCGCTGACCTGGCTGCTGAAGGTGGCGAGCGTCTGCGCGGCCTGCGCGTCGGGGGTGAGCACCTTCACGGCCGGGTTGGCGGCGAGCTTGGCGATCAGCGCCTGGCGGTCGGCGTCAGCCAGCGGCTGCCAGGCGCCCGTGCTGTCCTGGCGCTTGAAGCTGTCGCCGATCAGCAACGAGGCCTGCCCGCTGCACTTGTCCACGCTGCCTTGCGCGTTGAATTCGACGTGCATGAGTCCGCTCGCCTTGGCGTATTCCCAGGCCTGGCCTATGCACACGGTCTCGCCCGATTTGTTCTTGGCCACCGTGGGGTAGGCGCCGGCGCTGCTCTGGCCCAGCGACTGGAAGTCGCCCAGCAGCGTGTGCGAATCGCCGCCGATGATCACGTCCACGTCGGTGAGCTTGGCCGCGAGCGCCTTGTCGTTGTCGTAGCCCAGGTGCGTCATCAGCACGATGTGGCGCACGCCCTTGTTGCGCAGCGTGTCTATGGTCTGCTGCGCTGCGCTGGCTTCGTCGAGGAACTGCGTGGTCGGCAGCGGGCGCGAGGAATTCGTCGTCTTGTCCTTGGTGGTCAGGCCGATGATGCCCACGTCCACGCCGTCGATGTTGCGAATCAGGTAGGGCTGCAGATAGGGCGTGCCAGCGCTGGGCGCGAGCGCGGTGCCGGCCTGCGGCACGATGTTGGCCGACAGCGCGGGCGTCTTGCAGCTGCTGCCGGTGGGCCGGTTGGCCGGGTCCCACAGATAGTCGAGGAATTGCTTGAGCTCGGCGTCGCCGTCGTCGAACTCGTGGTTGCCGGGGATGAAGGCGTCGAAGCAGATGCTGTTCATCAGCTGCGCGTCGGCCTGGCCCTTGAAGAAGGTGTAGTAGAGCGTGCCGGTGAGCGCGTCGCCCGCGTGCAGCTTGAGCAGGTTGGGTGTGCCCGCGAGCGACTTGAAGAACGCCGTCTGGCGCGCAAACCCGCCGAGCTCGACCTGCGTGGCCACGCCGTCGAGCTGCAGCTGCGTCGCGGCAAACGGATCGAGCTGCGAATGGTGGTCGTTGATGTGCGCGATGTTGAGCGACAGCGGCTTGTAGCTGGGGCTGCCGCCATCACCACCGCAGGCGCTCAGGCCGAGGGCGGCGCTGCACAGCAGCGCGAGCGCCAGCATGCGCGGGGCACGGCGGCGAAACGGGGACAACGCGGGAAGGGATGGCTTGTTGGTCATGGCGCGCAAAGCTTGGGTTGGTAATGCACCCAATCCTTGCGCACCACGATGACGGCGGCGTGAAAGAAAATGCTGTGGGCTCGCCCCACTGCCGAATTCAGGCTCAGCACCCCGCTTCGGCGCGCAGCAAGGCCTCGAACTCGGCTGCGGGCACGGGGCGGCTGCGCCGATAGCCCTGGTAGCTGTCGCAGCCCTGCGCGCGCAGGAATTCGAGTTGCTCCACGGTTTCCACCCCTTCGGCGAGCACGCGCAGGCCCATGCTGTGGCCCATCGCGATGATGGCAGCGCTGATGGCCATGTCGTCCTTGTTGTGGGGGATGTCGCGCACGAAGCCCTGGTCGATCTTGAGCACCTGGATCGGGTAGCGCTTGAGCTGCACGAGTGACGAGTAGCCGGTGCCGAAGTCGTCGATCGCCAGCTGCACACCGAGCGCGCGCAGCTGGTGCAGGATGCGCAGCGCGTGTTCATGGTTTTCGGCGAGCGCGCTTTCGGTGATCTCGAGCTCCAGCTGCGCTGCGGCAAAGCCGCTTTGCGCCAGCGCCTGCGCCACCGCGGCGGGCAGGTCGCTTTGGCGCAGCTGGCGCGGCGAGACGTTCACCGCGAGCGTGATCTCGGGCAAGCCCGCGGCGCGCCAGGCCTGCCCCTGGCGGCAGGCCTCGGCCAGCACCCAGGCGCCCAGCGGCACGATCAGGCCAGAAACTTCGGCCAGCGGGATGAAGCGCGCAGGTGCAATCAGGCCCTCGTCGGGGTCGAGCCAGCGCACCAGGGCTTCCGCGCTCACGATGCGGCCCGTGGCGATGTCGATCTGCGGCTGGTAGTGCAGCACGAGCTGCCCTTGCTGCAGCGCCTGGCGCAGGCGCGACTCGAGCGTGAGGCGCTCGCGCGCGGCCTGCGTCATTTCCTCGGCGTAAAAACACCAGGCGCCGCGCCCCTGCGCCTTGGCGCCATAGACGGCGGCGTGCGCACCCTGCAGCAGCGCCGTGGCCGTGTCCGCATGCCCCGGGAACAGGCAAATGCCCACGCTGGCGCCACACTCGACCTCGAAACCCTCGGGCGAGCGCCAGGGCACGGCCACAGCCGCGATCAACTGGCGCGCCACGGTGGCGGCCTCGTCGGGGTGGCGCAGATGGCGCGCCACCACGGCGAACTCGTCGCCCGCCATGCGCCCCAGCAGGTCGTCCGGGCGCAGCACCGACTGCAGCTGCTGCGCGATGTGGCGCAGCACCCGGTCACCCACGGTGTGGCCGTAGCTGTCGTTCACGTCCTTGAAGCGGTCGAGGTTGACCTGCAGCACGGCCAGGCGCTCGCCACTCGTGCGCGCCAGCTGCACGGCAGCTTCGAGCTGCTGCACCAGCCACAGGCGATTGGCCAGGCCCGTGAGCGGGTCGTGGTTTGCGAGGAACTCCATGCGCTCGTGCTGCGCCTTTTCGGCAGAAATGTCGCTGAACACGCACACATAGTGCGTGACTTCGCCCGCGGCGTTGCGCACCGCGCTCAACGACATGTGCTCGGGGAAGATTTCACCGTTTTTGCGCCGGTTCCAGATCTCGCCCTGCCAATGGCCCGTGCCCAGTATTTGCGCCCACATGGCCTGGTAGAACGCCTGGTCGTGCCGCCCGGACTTGAACAGGCGCGGCATCTGGCCCAGCACCTCTGCCTCGGTGTAGCCCATGAGGCGCGTGAACGCCGCGTTGACCGAGAGGATGCGGCTGTGTGCATCGGTCACGACCACGCCCTCGACGGTGTGATCGACCGCTGTGTGCGCCAGGCGCTGGCGCTCCGCGCTGCTGGCGCTTTCGGCCTGCGCCTGTTGTGCGCGCCGCAGCAGCACGCCGGCCAGCAGCGCCGTGAGCAGCACGTACAGCCAGCCCTTGATGGTCTGCCAGCGCGTGAGCTCGGCGGTGTTGCCAGCCCAGCGCTCGAGCAAGGCGTCACCCACATAAATCCAGAGCGCGCCCAAGACGAGGTACAGCAAAGCCCCTCGCCAGGGCGCGAGCATGCGCGGCGGGCGGGACGCGCCTTCGTCTGCGTTTGCGGCGGTGCTGCGGGATGGTTTCATTTCCACTGTCTGTCTGCAAAAGCAAAAGGTTCGCGCACGCGGGGCTGCGACAATCGTGCGCTTATGACCCCTTCCGCGAACCCAACCTATATTCTCACCCTCTCGTGCCCCGACCGCAGGGGCTTGGTGCATGCCGTCTCAGGGTTTTTGCTCGAGCACGGCGGCAACATCGAAGAAGCCGCGCAGTTCAACGACCACGCCACGGGCCTGTTTTTCATGCGCGTGCAATTCGCCTGCGACGCGCACGAGCCCGCGCAACTGCAAGCCGACTGGACTGCGTTCGCCGAGCCCTACCAGATGCGCTGGGGCCTGCACGCCGCAGCCGCGCCCATGAAGACCGTGCTCATGGTCAGCCGCGAGGGCCACTGCCTCAACGACCTGCTGTTTCGCCACAAAAGCGGGCTGCTGCGCCTGGACATCCGCGCCATCATCAGCAACCACCGCGACTTTTACCAGCTGGCCGCGAGCTACGACGTGCCCTTTCACCACATCCCCGTGACGGCCGCGACCAAGCCGCAGGCCGAGGCGCGCCAGCTCGAAATCATCGAATCCGAAGGCGCCGAGCTCGTGGTGCTCGCGCGCTACATGCAGGTGCTCTCCGACGCCCTGTGCACCAAGCTCGAAGGCCGCGCGATCAACATCCACCACAGCTTTTTGCCCAGCTTCAAGGGCGCGCGCCCCTACCACCAGGCGCACGAGCGCGGCGTCAAGCTCATCGGCGCGACGGCGCACTATGTGACGGCCACGCTCGACGAAGGCCCCATCATCGAGCAGGACGTGGCGCGCGCCGACCACACCGACACCGTGGAAGACCTCGCCGCGCGCGGGCGCGACACCGAAAGCCTGGTGCTCGCGCGCGCCGTGAAGTGGCACAGCGAACACCGCGTGCTGCTCAACGGGCACAAGACGGTGGTGTTTCGCTGAGCCTCGTGTCGGAGTCCTGCGCCCGCCTCAGGCACCTTCGGATCGCGCCAATTTGATGGTCAAAATGCCTTTTTACGCTCATGGATAGAGCGTAAGCAGCTCATTTTTTTGATATACCCATGCACCGCGTGCGGGCTGCCATGCAAGCCGGATGGGGCGTCCGCTCCACCGGCCTGCTGGCGTAAGTGAGCGGCCTCAGGCTTCCTCGTCCGGCTCTATCACCGCGACGATGGCGTTGCGCTCCACCGTCTGGCCGCTCTGGCAGTGGATGGCCGTCACGGTGCCTGCGCATTCGGCGCAGATGCGCATTTCCATCTTCATCGATTCGAGCAGCGCCACCACGGCGCCTTTTTCGACATGGTCGCCCACGGCGGCGTTCACCTTGAGGATCAGGCCCATCATCGGCGCCTTGAGCTCGCCGCTGGCCTGCGCCGCCGCGCTGATGTACGACAGGTAGGGCACGGCCTGGAACGCATGAACGCCCTGGCGGTCGTGCAGGTACAGCGTGTCGCCGTCCTGGTACAGGCGCACGCGCTCGCGCCGCGCCGCAACGATGGCCAGAAATTCATCCCCGCCCACGGGCTGCAACGCCACGCGCAGGCTGTCGTCGCCCACGCCTATGCACATGCTGCCGTCGGCCTGCAGCGGCGCAAAGCGGATCGCCACGCTGCCGCCCGTGTATGCCATGTGCAGGCTGGGCGCGGCGCTGAGGCTTTCGTCGCCCGTGCCCAGGCTCCAGCCGCTGGAGCCCCAGCCTTGCCACAATGGCTGGAGTTTGGATGCGGCATTGTGGCGCTGCGCGTAAAGCCAGTAGTAAGCCGCGAGCGCGAGCGTCTGGCGCGTCTGCTGCGCGGCGCGCAAGTCCCAGCTTGCGATCTGCTCGTCGATCAGGCGCGTGTGAAAGCGCGCGCTGCGCGTCTCGGGCAGGTCGATCAGGCGCTTGAGGAAGTCGCAGTTCGTCGTCACGCCGAAGATTGCTGTGTCGTCGAGCGCCAGGCGCAACCTGTCGAGCGCGGCGTCGCGCGTGTCGGCGTGCGTGATGAGCTTGGCGAGCATGGGGTCGTAGTAGGGCGTGACTTCCATGCCCGCCTCGATGCCGGTTTCCACGCGCACCCCCGCGCCCGGAAAGCGCACCTGCACGAGCCGCCCCGTGGAGGGCAAAAAGCCCGCCGCCGCGTCTTCGGCGCAGATGCGCGCCTCGACCGCGTGGCCGTGCAGGGGCACGTCCTCCTGGCGCAGCGGCAGGCCCTCGCCCGCAGCGATGCGCAGCATGAGCTCGACGATGTCCAGGCCCGTGACTGCTTCGGTCACGGGGTGCTCGACCTGCAGGCGCGGGTTGACTTCGAGGAAGTAATAGTCCTCGCCGCCGACGATGAACTCCACCGTGCCCACGCCGCGGTACTTCAGGCGCTGGCCCAGGCGCACGGCGTCGGCCGTCATGCGCGCGCGCAGCTCGGGGTCGAGCCGGGCCGCGGGCGCTTCTTCGATGAGCTTCTGGTGACGGCGCTGCAGCGTGCATTCGCGCTCGAACAGGTGGATCACGTGGCCCTTGCCGTCGCCCACGATCTGCACCTCGATGTGGCGGCCGCGCTCGACCAGCTTTTCGACGATCAGGCCGGCGCTGCCGAACGAGCTCTTGGCTTCGCGCATGGCGGCGTCGATCTCGTCCTCCAGCCCCGCGAGCTGCGCGATCGCGCGCATGCCCTTGCCGCCGCCGCCGGCCGCGGCCTTGAGCATCACGGGCAGGCCGGTCTGGCGCACCAGCGCGGCGATTTCGGCGCGGTCTTCGCTGGGCGTGAGGCTGCCGGGCACCGTGGGCACGCCTGCGGCCTGCGCCTCCTGCTTGGCCGCAGCCTTGTCGCCCAGGCGGTCTATGACCTCGCCCGTGGGGCCGACGAAGACCAGGCCCGCGGCCTCTACGGCGCGCGCGAACGCGGCGTTCTCGGCCAGAAAGCCGAAGCCCGGATGGATGGCCTGCGCGCCCGTGGCCTTGGCCGCGGCGATCACCGCGTCCATGCGCAGGTAGCTCTCGGACGCCGGCGCGCCGCCGATGTCGATCGACTCGCCGATCTCTTTCACGTGCAGCGCGTCGCGGTCGGCCACCGAGTGCACGCCCGCCACTTCCACGCCCAGGCGCCGGCAGGTGCGCGCGATGCGGCAGGCAATTTCGCCGCGGTTGGCTATCAGTATTTTCTTGAACATGAAAACGGCCCTCACATGCGATAGACGCCGTAGCGCGTGGGAACTTCGGGCACGCAGCCGGCCAGATCGAGCAGCATGCCCATCACGGTGCGCGTCTCCACGGGGTCTATGACCATGTCGCACCAGGTGTGGCGCGCGAAGTTGTAGGCGTTGGCAAAGTCTTCGAAGGTCTTGCGCACGGGGGCCTTGTAGGCTTCGCGCTCCTCGTCGGTCCAGCTCGTGCCGTCGCGCTTGTGCTGGTCGTCTTTGACCATCGCGAGCGTGGTCGCGGCCTGCTCGGGGCCCATGATGGCGGCGCGGCCGTTGGGCCACATGAGCATCGCGTTGGGCTTGAACGGGCGCCCGCACATCGCCAGGTAGCCCGCGCCGTAGGAGCCGCCGATGATCAGCGTGTATTTGGGCACGTTGGCGCTGGTCATCGCAGTGATCATCTTCGCTCCGTGCTTGGCGATGCCGGCCTCCTCGGCCTCGCGCCCGACCATGAAGCCGTTGATGTCGGCCATGAACAGCAGCGGAATGCCGCGCTGGCAGCACAGCTCGATGAACTGCGTGGCCTTCATCGCGCTTTCGGAAAACAGCACGCCGTTGTTGCACAGGATGCCGATCTCGAAACCCATGATGCGCGCAAAGCCGGTGATCAGCGTGTCGCCGTAGCCGGGCTTGAACTCGTGCAGCTCGCTGCCGTCGATCAGGCGCAGCACGATCTCGCGGTTGTCGGTGGGAATGCGCGGGTCGGCGCTGATGATGCCGTGGATCTCGCGCGGATCGTGCAGCGGCGCGCGCAGCGGCGCCACGTCGCGGCGCTGGCGCGGCAGGTCGCCGAGGTTGGCGACGATGTCGCGCAGCATGGCCATGGCGTGGTTGTCGTTTTCGGCCAGGTTGTCCGCGGTGCCGCTGAGCGTGGTCTGGCGCTCGGCGTCACCGGCGGCCAGCGCAGGCTCGGGGCCGAAGGCCAGCGCGCCTTGCTTGCGCACCATCACCACCTGGTCGCACAGCGCGGGTGCAAACGCCAGGACGTCGGCCGCCGGGCCGTGCACGCTCGCGATCTGCGGCACGCCGTCGCGCGACATGCGCAGCTGGCAGTAGTAAATGGAGCCGAACTGCCCGTCGTCGGGAAACACGCCGGGTTCTTCCTTTTCAGCCGGCGGCGCGGGCTGTGCGAGCGTGATGCAGGGCAGGCGGTGCTGCCAGGCAAAGCGCAGCGCGCGCACGTGCTTTTTGCAGGTGATGGCGTTGTAGCTGCCGCCATCGACGCTCGCGTCGTTGGCAATCACCATGCACGGCCGCCCCGCGACCACGCCCACGCCCGTGACGATGGCCGCGCCGGGCGCCTGCCCAGGGTACAACCCCTCGCCGCCGAGCTGGCACAGCTCCAGAAACGGCGAGCCCGCGTCGAGCAGCGCCGCGACGCGCTCGCGCGCGAGCAGCTGCTTGGCCTGGCGCAGCTTTTCCTGCGCGGGCAGCGGGCCCGCGGCCAGCGCCGCGGCGCGGCGCGCGTGCAGGTCGGCGATGCGCACCTCGTAAGCGGCCTGGTTGGCCTGAAATTCGGGCGAACCCGTCGAGAGCGAGGATTTCATGACGCTCATGACAAACTCCTCTCGGGCCGGAAGGCGCCGGCAGCAATAGGCGCGACGTGGGGGGCGCTGCGGTGGTGGTTCATGGCTGAAGGGCGTAGGTGAAAAAACTGCGTTGCAAAAAACAACCGAAGGTATGTAAGATAACAAACATTTGTTAGTTCACCAAGCCCAAGCCATGACTTTGACTGCACTGCCCACGATCGCGTCCCAGGTCGCCACCGACGATCCGGCCTTCCAGCAACGGTGCGCGGCCTACCAGCGCCACCTGGCGCAGCTGCAGGAGCGCAGCGCCGAGGCCTTGCAGGGCGGCAGCGCCAAGGCGCGCAAGCTGCACCAGGATCGCGGGCAGATGCTGCCGCGCGAGCGCATCACCGCGCTGACCGACCCCGGCACGCCGTTCATCGAGCTCGCCCAGCTCGCGGGCGCCGACATGTACGAGGGCGTGCCGCCGGGCGCAACCATCATCACCGGCGTGGGCTGGGTCTGCGGGCGCGCGTGCATGCTGATCATCAACGACGCCACCGTCAAGGGCGGCACCATGTTTGGCATGACCACCAAAAAGCACACACGCGCGCAGCTGTTTGCCTGGCAGCACCGCCTGCCCTGCATCACCATGGTGCAGTCGGGCGGCGGCTTTCTGCCCGATCTGGCCAACATCTTCCCCGACGAGGGCCAGGCCGGCTCCATCATGTACAACCAGGTCAAGATGTCGTCCGAGGGCATCGCACAGATCGCCATCGTGCACGGCCCCTCGACCGCGGGCGGCGCCTACATCCCCGCGCTGTGCGACGAGGTGGTCATCATCCGCAAGCAGGGCGCGATGTTCCTCGGCAGCCCGCAGCTCGTGTTTGCCGCGACCGGCGAGGTGATAGGCATAGAACCCCTGGGCGGTGCCGAGATGCACAGCCGCCTCTCCGGTGTGACCGACCACATCGCCGACGACGACCGCCACGCGCTCGAGATCACGCGCCACATCGTCGCGCACCTGGGCGAGCCGCCGCGCCTGCGCTGGACGCGCGCCGAAGCAGAACCACCGCGCCACGACCCGGCCGAGCTCTACGGCCTGGCGCGCACGCACGCCGACGACCCTTACCACGCGCACGAAATCATCGCGCGCCTCGTCGATGGCAGCCGCTTTCAGGAGTTCAAGCAGCTGCATGGCGAGACGCTGGTCACCGGCTTTGCGCACATCGAGGGTATCGAAGTTGGCGTGCTCGCGGGCAACGGCGCGCTCACGGCGCAGGCCGGCGCCAAGGGGGCGCACTTCATCGAACTGTGCGGCCAGCGCGACATCCCGCTGCTGTTCCTCGTCGATTCACCGGGCTTTCTGTCGGGTGACGAGTCTGAACGCCAGGGCGTGGGCAAGCACGGCGCCAAGCTCATGAACGCCGTGGCCAATGCCGACGTGCCCAAGTTCACGCTGATCACCGGCCACGCCTGGGGCGCGGCCTACTACGCGCTGTGCGGGCGCGCGCTCAAGCCCAACGCACTGCTGATGTGGCCCAATGCACGCGCCGCACTACGCGCTCCCATAGGCGCTCCCACGGGCGCGGCTGGCGGCGCGGCCGAATATGCTGGTGCCATGGACTGGGCACGCCAGCTGTGGTGCGACATGGTCATAGACCCCGTGCAGACGCGCCCCGTGCTCGCCGAGCTGCTCGCCATGGCCGGGCGCACCCCCGCCAAGGACACGCAGTACGCAGTGTTTCGCATGTGAACGGCTGAAGCCTGCCGCGGGGGCAGGTGCGCGAGCGCGTTTGCGCGCACGACGCACGGAACCTTTACGATCCGCGCCTTTCACGCAAAGACAAAGATCGTCAAAGGCTCCCACCATGTTCCTCGAGTCCCTGCTGGTTTCGACCGGCGTCGTCGCGCTTGCCGAAATCGGCGACAAGACGCAGCTGCTCGCCTTCCTGCTTGCAGCCCGGTTCAAAAAGCCGGCCCCCATCATCCTCGGCATCCTGCTGGCCACCATCGTCAACCATGGCCTGGCGGGTGCGCTCGGCGCGTGGATCACCGCCCATGTTCGCCCCGAAGTTCTGCGCTGGGTGCTCGGGCTGTCCTTCGTCGGCATGGCCGTGTGGACGCTGATCCCCGACGAGATGGAAGAAGACGGCGCCCACGTGGCCCAGCGCCTGGGCGTGTTCGGCGCCACGCTGGTCACCTTCTTCCTGGCCGAAATGGGGGACAAAACGCAGATCGCCACCGTGGCCATGGCGGCGCACTACGGCACACCACTGCTGGTCGTGGCCGGCACCACCCTCGGCATGCTGATCGCCGACGTACCCGCCGTGTTCGTGGGCGACAAGCTCGCGGCCAAAATCCCGATGAAGCTCGTGCGCGCGCTCGCCGCCGCGGTTTTTGCCGTGCTGGGCATGGCCACCCTGCTCGGCGCCGGGGCGAAAATTGGCTTCTGAGCCCCTAGTGCAGTGTTCGACACTATCTGCGACATCAAACCGCGTCTTTTCGGCCCGGGCCGCGTTGCAAATCCTCGCGATACCACCCGGTATCGCTGCGGTTTGCGCCTTGCCCAGACCAAAAATCCATCGGCTTTATTTGTCGCATCAAGCATCAAACACTACACTAGCAGCCTGTCGGACTTTGGAATCGTCGGCTGCGAATGCGCCGCAGCGGCCCATTTTTTACCGTCTTCTTGCCCCATGGTCCCGCCATGGGGCGGCGAATCCGGCAAAAACTGGCCTCGCTGGGGCGCATTCTCGCAATCGACGCCCAAAGTCCGACAGGCTGCTAGTCTGACCACTCCGCCCGGCCACGCCATGCACTCCCCCTCCACCCCGCCCCCCTCCATCCTGTCCGCCGAGCGCCAGCAGCGCCAGGTCGAAGTCGTGCACGCCCTGCAGCGCGTGCTGCCCGCGCACATGCTGCTGTGGCACAGCGAAGACACCACGCCCTACGAGTGCGACGGCCTCACGGCCTATCGCCAGCGCCCGCTGGTGGTGTGCCTGCCCGAAACCGAAGCGCAGGTGCAGGCCGTGCTGCAGACCTGCCACGCGCTGCAGGTGCCCGTGGTGGCGCGCGGCGCGGGCACAGGGCTTTCGGGCGGGGCGCTGCCGCATGCCATGGGCGTAACGCTCTCGCTCGCGCGCTTCCACCGCATCCTGCACATCGACCCGCTTGCGCGCACCGCGCGCGTGCAGTGCGGCGTGCGCAACCTCGCCATCAGCGAAGCCGCCGCGCCGCACGGCCTGTATTACGCGCCCGACCCAAGCAGCCAGATCGCCTGCACCATAGGCGGCAACGTGGCCGAGAACTCGGGCGGCGTGCACTGCCTCAAATACGGCCTCACGGTGCACAACGTGCTGCGCGTGCGCGGCTTCACGGTGGAGGGCGAGCCCGTCGAGTTCGGCAGCGAGGCGCTCGATGCGTCCGGCTACGACCTGCTCGCCGCGGTGATAGGCAGCGAAGGCATGCTTGCCGTGACCACCGAAGTCACGGTGCGCCTGATCCCCAAGCCGCAGCTTGCGCGCTGCATCATGGCGAGCTTCGACGACGTGCGGCGCGCCGGCGAGGCCGTGGCCGAAGTCATTGCCGCCGGCATCATCCCGGCCGGGCTGGAGATGATGGACAAGCCCATGACCGCCGCCGTCGAAGACTTCGTGCACGCGGGCTACGACCTCGACGCCGCCGCCATCCTGCTGTGCGAAAGCGACGGCACGCCCGCCGAAGTGCAAGAAGAAATCGAGCGCATGACGCAGGTGCTGCTTGCCGCAGGCGCTACGAAAATCGCAGTCAGCCAGTCCGAAGAGGAGCGCCTGCGCTTTTGGAGCGGACGCAAGAATGCCTTCCCTGCGAGTGGCCGCATCAGCCCTGACTACATGTGCATGGACTCGACCATCCCGCGCAAACGCCTGGCCGACATGCTGCAGGCCATCGCCGCGATGGAGCGCAAATACCAGCTGCGCTGCGTGAACGTGTTCCACGCCGGCGACGGCAACCTGCACCCGCTGATCCTGTTCGACGCCAACGACCCCGACCAGCTGCAGCGCTGCGAGCTATTCGGCGCCGACATCCTCGAAACCAGCGTCGCCATGGGTGGCACCGTGACGGGCGAGCACGGCGTGGGCGTGGAAAAGCTCAACTCCATGTGCGTGCAGTTTTCCGCCGAGGAAAACGCGCAGATGCGCGCCCTCAAGGCCGCCTTCGACCCCGCAGGGCTGCTCAACCCCGGCAAGGTCATCCCCACGCTGCACCGCTGCGCCGAGTACGGCAAGATGCCGGTGCGCGGCGGGCAGCTTGCGTACCCGGAGCTGGAGCGGTTTTGAGGCGGGGGCGACGTGCGGGGGAGGGAATGGAAAAATTGGAATCCGAACCCAATTTTCCCAAAAAAGCGCCTCGTTGCCGAAACGCTCTTTGAGTTATCGCACGGATTCGGATTTTCCCCTCATTCAGAAGGATTCCCACTCGCTTTCGGAGTCGCCCTTGCGGGCCGCCGCGGGTGCTGGCGAAGTTGCCACAATCTGCTTCGGCGCAGCAGCCGCTCGCGGGGCCGGCATCTTGCGCTGGGGTGCTGGCTTTGCTGCCGCTGGGGCGGGCCGCGGAGCCGCAACCGACACCGGCCGCATACCGGATTCGCTGCCACTGAGCTTGAACACCGCCACCGTCTGCACCAGCTCCTGTGCCTGGCCTCTGAGGCTGTCGGCCGCAGCGGCCATTTCCTCGACCAGCGACGCGTTCTGTTGCGTCACCTGATCCATATTGGTCACGGCCTCGCCCACTTGAGACACCCCGGCGCTCTGCTCGGCACTGGCCGCGCTGATTTCGCCCATGATGTCGGTCACCCGGCGGATGGCGCTGACCACTTCTTCCATGGTCTGCCCAGCCTGATCCACCAGCTGTGAGCCGGCTTCGACCCGTTCGACGCTGGTGGTGATCATGGCCTTGATCTCCTTGGCGGCGGCCGCACTGCGTCCGGCCAGGTTCCTCACCTCGGAGGCCACCACGGCAAAGCCGCGGCCCTGTTCGCCGGCACGGGCCGCTTCGACCGCAGCGTTCAGCGCCAGGATGTTGGTCTGGAAGGCAATGCCTTCGATGACGCTGTTGATGTCGGCGATCTTCTGGCTGCTGTCGCTGATCTCTTTCATGGTGCCAACAACCTGGGCCACGACTTCGCCCCCTTTGACGGCCACTTGCGAGGCGCTTTGTGCCAGCTGGTTGGCCTGTTTGGCGTTGTCGGCGTTCTGGCGCACGGTGGAGCTGAGCTCTTCCATGGAGGCAGCGGTTTCTTCCAGCGAGCTGGCCTGGCTCTCGGTGCGGGCCGACAGGTCGGCGTTGCCCGAGGCAATCTCGATGCTGGCGTTGGCCACGCTTTCGGAGCCTTGGCGCACACTGGCCACGGTCTTGACCAGGCTGGCCTGCATCTCCTCAAGGCTGGTCATCAAGCGGCCTATCTCATCACCCGAGCGCACCACGATGTGCCCCGACAGATCGCCATGGGCAATGCGGCCCGCCACACCCACCGCATCCTCCAGCGGCCCGAGAATCGCCTGGCGCAGTCCCCAGAAGGTGGCCAACAGCACCAAGCCCCCCAGAGCGTTGAGGATGGACACAACCGTCTGGATGAAACTTGCCGCCTCAGCGACTAGCTTGGGGAAAAGCTCGGAGTTGCGCTTCACGGCTGTCATATCGGGACGCAAGCGCTCGACCAGCGCCGGACTCACGGAGAGGCCGGGCTCGGCCTCGATGATCTTTCGCATGTGCTCCAGATCGTCGATATCTTTGGTTGGCAAGTCGATGACATCACCGAAACCGATCAGGCGGAACAGCCCCTGCTCAATCTTGAGCAACTCGACATCAACCTGCGCGGCAAGCCATTGCCCACGCTCAATGGACTTGAGCAGGAAGTCTTTTTCGAGCGCGGAAGCCGAGCCACCGGAGGCAACCCCTTGCATTGCGTTGGCCATCTGCATGACCACCTCCAGGTGGTCCCGCTCAAGGCGGTGAAACTTCGCGGCCTTGCCAAGGTAGCGTCCGCCCAGCATCACCAGCAGAACCACCGCGATCACGGTCAGAAAACCAAAGAAAAACCTTTGGCGCAGGGTCAAACGGATCGAAGTCTTCAAGTTGTTCATGGCGTTTTATTTTGAAAGGTGGATTTGATTTGTTTTTCGAAAGGGTCAGGCGGCGCTGCCGAGCAACCCCATCTCGGCGCTGGAGAGCAGCTTGGCAATGTCCATCAGGATCAGCATGCGGTGCTGCCCGCCCTGCTCAATGGTGGCGATGCCCGTGATGTAGGCAGCGTCCACGCTGCTCTGGAAATCGGGGGCGGGTTTGATCCGCTCGCCCTTCAAGGCAATCACGTCCGACACCGCATCGACCACGACGCCAATGACCTGCTGGCCGATGTTGAGCACGATGGAGACGGTCAGGTCGTTGTAGGGTGCCTCGGGCTGGTTGAGCTTGAGGCGCAGGTCAATGATGGGAACGATCACCCCGCGCAGATTGAGCACACCGAGGATGAAGTCCGGCGCGTTGGCGATGCGGGTCGGCTCCGAGTAGCCGCGAATCTCCTGCACCATGAGGATGGGGCTGCCATATTCCTCGGCACCCAAGCGGAAAGGAGGCATTCGCCGCTGGTGGCGTGGCTGCCGGTTTGCATATGCTGGCTCATTGGGCACTCCTTCACGTGGGCCAAAGCAACCGTATTACCCGCACTGTCATAGCGCTCATTAGGCCAGCTACCAACACATTGGCGCCAAGCAACATGCGGATCATGATGTTGCAAATGGTATCACTAGCACACTTCGGGAAATTGTGAGGTCTGATTCCAATTTCTCCCCATCCGCTCCAGCTGCACATCCACGCAACCGCCCGCTCACCCCACAAACGCCACCCGCGCCGCCGCGTACAGCGCCCCCGCGTGCGACAGGGCGAACAGCAGCAGGCCGATCAGCCCGCCCACCAGCGTGCCGTTGATGCGGATGTGCTGCAGGTCGGGGCCGAGGTGCAGCTCCAGCAATTGCGCCATCTCGCGCGCGTCCCAGCGCTGCACGGTGCCTTCGATGTGCTGCGCGAAGAATTCGGACACCTCGGGCGCCCATTGCACGGCCCAGAGTTCGAGCTGGGCGTCGAGGCGCTCGCGCAGCAGTGCGTCGCCCGCAAGCGCGCGCCCGAGCCACTGGCCCATGCCGACGATGCGGCGCACGAGCGCCGAATGCTCATCGGCCAAGTCGCGCTGCAGGCGTGTGCGCAGCCCGGCCCAGAGCGACTCGACATACGCGCCCACCGTGGGGTCGGTCTGCAGATAGCGGCGGATTTCTTCGCCCCTGCGCCCCCACTCGGGGTCGCTTTGCAGCCGCGTGATCAGGCGCTGCAGCGCCTCGTCGAGCGCGTCGCGCAGCTGGTGTTCGGGGTTGCGCGCGATTTCGGCGAGCAGGCTTTCCACGGCGTGCGCGATCGCACTCGCGCCCTTGTCGCTGAGCCATTCGCTGGGCAGCACTTTTTCCTTGAGCGGATGTTCGCGCTTGAGCCATTGCACGAGGCTCGCGGCGATGAAGGCGCGTGTGTCTTCGGAGCGCAACAGCTGCGCGAGGCGCGCGAGCAGGTCGTCGAGCAGCGCCTGGTGCCGGCCCTCGTGCGTGAGCGCCTGCAGCGCCGCGGCCATGGAGCGCGTGAGGTCGATCTGGCCGATCAGCGTGCGCGCCGCGGCACGCATGAAGCGCTGCACCTGTGCGTCTTCGACCATCTCGAGCCCCGCGAGCGCAAGCCGCGCGAGCTGGCGCCCGAGCAGCTCGGCGTTCGCGGGCGTGTTAAGCCACTGCGCAAGCAGCGCCGTGGGCGGGTTGCGGCGGATCAGCGCCACGAGCGAGGGCGGATCGAGAAATTTGTCGCGCACGAAGCGCGCAAGGTTGCCGCCTATGCGCTCCTTGTTGCGCACCACGATGTCGGTGTGGCGCTGCAACAGCGGCAGCGGGATGCGGCGAAACAGCGCCGAGACGGCAAACCAGTCGGCCAGGCCACCGACGATCGCGGCCTCGGCCATGGCGCGCAGGCAATCCACGCCCAGGCTGCGCGGCAGCGCGTAGCTCGCGGCAAACAGCGCCGCCATCAGCACGAGCAAGGCGCCCGCCTGCCGCTTGGCTTTTTGCAGCGCGTGGGCCTGGTCTGTCACTTCGCAAAGCCCCTGGTGAACGCTACCAAAAACATATCGCCCAGCGCCTGAATGTCCGCGCGCAGCGCCCCATCACGCGGGGGCCGCGATGCGCTCAAGCGCCGCTGCCAGGTGGCCCACGGTGCGCTCGATGTGCTGCCACTTGTCGAGCCCGAACAGGCCCATGCGAAAGCTCATGAAGTCCGGCCCCTCGCCGCACTGCAGCGGCACGCCCGCGGCCGTCTGCAGACCGACTTCGGCGAACTTCTTGCCGTTTTGGATGCCCGGGTCGGTGGTGTAGCTCACGACCACGCCCGGCGCCTTGTAACCCTCGGCCGCAACGCTCGCAAAGCCGCGCGACTCGAGCAGCGCGCGCACCCTGGCGCCCAGTTCGATCTGCTCGGCACGCAGCCTGTCGAAGCCGTAGGCGCGCGCCTCGCGCATCACGTCGCGCAGGCGCACGAGCGCATCGGTGGGCATGGTGGCGTGGTAGGCATGTTGGCCTTTTTCGTAGCCCTCGGCAATCTGCAGCCATTTTTTGAGGTCGCAGGCAAAGCTGTTGCTCATCGTGCCCTCGATGGCCGCACGCGCACGCGCGCCCAGCATCACCAGAGCGCAGCACGGCGGGCCGCTCCAGCCCTTTTGCGGCGCCGAGATCAGCACGTCGACGCCCAGCGCCTGCATGTCCACCCACAGCGCGCCCGAGGCCACGCAGTCGAGCACGAACAGCGCGCCCACGTCGTGCGCGGCCTCGGCCACGGTGCGCAGGTAGTCATCCGGCAGCACGATGCCGCTCGCGGTTTCGACGTGCGGGGCAAACACCACCGCAGGCCGCTCGGCGCGGATGCTGGCGGCCACTTCCGCGGCCGGGCACGGCGCCCAGGGCACCTGCGCGCCCGCCCCCTGCTGGCGCGCCTTGCAGACGACGGCCTCGCCGGCAAAGCCGCCCATGTCGAGAATCTGGCTCCAGCGGTAGCTGAACCAGCCGTTGCGCACGATCAGCACCTTCTGCCGCTGCGCAAACTGCCGCGCCACGGCCTCCATGCCAAAGGTGCCGCTGCCGGGCACGATGACGGCCGATTGCGCGTGGTACACCTCCTTGAGCGTGGCGAGAATTTCCTGCATCGCGCCCACGAAGCGTTTGGACATGTGGTTGAGCGCGCGGTCGGTATAGACCACCGAAAATTCGAGCAGACCGTCAGGATCGACATCGGGCAACAGGCCGGGCATGGGTTTTTCTCCGTGCAAAACAGTGATGGCGATCAGCTTAGCATGGGCTGCATGTGGTGGTTTTTATATGGTTTTGATAGCTTCTTGCGCTTGCTGTACCTGCTCTAATGGCCAAAAACATGCTGAAATCCTGAAATTGGGGTCAGATTCCAATTATTGGGCGCAGGTGAAGGGGCTCAGGGCAGATGCCGGGATGTGCGCCCGGCGGCGCACCTTCTTTTCTTGTCTCGCCAAGAAAAGAAGGCAAAAGAAGGCGACCCTGCTGCCTGCGTCCCTGCCCGCCTGACGGCGGTCAGGGAAACCTGCGGTGCTCACGCCCAGCGGGGGCGCGCGAAACTCGCTGCGCTGCGCTTCGCTCAAACAATCGCGCGCCCTTTTCCCGCAGGGCGCTGCGCTCCTCGGCGCATACAGAAGGGCCAGGGGATACCATGCGGGCCATCGCTGCGCTCGGCCTTTTTGCAAGACAGCCGTCATTGCGAGCCCCGGAAAATTGCAGAAAATTGGGGCAGGTTCCAATGATTTGACAATGGTCTGCCCCCATCTTTGCAAGGATGAGCATGATGAAAACCTGGTTCTGGATCTCTGGCCTGGCTGTGCTGGTGACGCTCGGCCTGTTGGCGGGCTGCGACGAAAAGAACATTCGCGAACTCGAAGAAGGTGTGTCCACCGAAGCCGACGTGCGCGCCCGTTTTGGTGTGCCCGAGAAGATATGGGAAGACCCCGACGGCTCGCGCACCTTTGAATACAACCGCCAGCCCGCCGGCGCGAAGAACTACATGATCACCATCGGCCCCGACGGCAAGATGAGTGCCCTGCGCCAGGTGCTGGCGCCCCACGTCTTTGCCCAGGTGCAGCCCGGCATGACCGAGGAACAGGTGCGCCGCCTGCTGGGCAAGCCTGCTCAGCGCATGACCTTTACCCTCAAGCAGGAAACCGACTGGGACTGGAATTGGGTCGATCCGCCCAATCGGGAGATGGTGTTCACCGTTACCTTCGGACCCGACGGGCTCGTCCAACGCAGCGCAAGCACGGACAGGCAGCCGCACGGCGGATAGCGGCGCTGCGCAGCGCGTTTCGCGCACCGCCGGGCGCACGGCCTTTTGCTTCACAACGCCGCCAATCCTTGGAATCTGCCCCCATTTCGGGGTCAGTCCCCCATTCCCTCACCCCGCCTGGCAGACGCGCAGCACTTCCTCGCCGTAGGCCTGCAGCTTTTTGCTGCCCATGCCGCTGATGCCTTGCAGCGCTTCGAGCGTGGTGGGGCGCTGCTCTGCGATGGCGGCGAGTGTGGCGTCGTGGAAGATCACGTAGGCGGGCAGGTTGTGTGCGCGCGCGACTTCGGCGCGCCAGGCCTTGAGATTGATGAACCGTGCCTGCGCGTCGGGCCCGAGCGCGCTGGCGGCCGCCGGCGGGGCGGCGGGGCGGCGTGTGCGGCGCACGGCGGGCGCGGGCGCGGCGCTCGCGG
>NZ_JARGEL010000023.1 GCF_029211265.1 Extensimonas soli
ATGCTTGCCCTTCGCGTCAACCGCGCAAACAGCGAGTGGGCCAGCTACTGGGCTACCACTTACCTTTATGCGGCTTGATGGGCACATCAGTTTGAATCGCACCCTTGCAAGAGGCGGCTTTTCCCGTGGGGGGTAAAATTCATCGGTTTCACTGAAACAGCTGGCACGAGAATGGACCAGGGCACTTCAGGCAATGACACTGTGAAGACACGTCGCGCCTGCTGACTCTAAGTCGAAATGGGCGCTTCGCCGCGTGCCTCCTGCGTGGGCAGCTACCAAAATGAGGAATCGAACAGCGCGGATACTCGCGCTGTTCTTGTTTTGCGAACGAGGAATTCTGTAAATGACCGAAGCGATCCAGCCCCTCCGCCAGGCCGTGCGTGTGACCTTGCCTGACGGCTCCACGCGCGAATTTCCCGGTCCGGTGACGGTCGCCGAGGTGGCGCAGTCCATAGGTGCAGGGCTGGCCAAGGCGGCATTGGGGGGCAAGGTGGATGGCAGGCTCGTGGACACGGGCTGCACCATAGACCACGACGCTGCGGTGTCCATCGTCACGGCCAAGGATGCCGAAGGGCTGGAGATGATCCGCCACTCCACGGCGCACCTGCTGGCCTATGCGGTCAAGGAGCTGTTCCCCGACGCGCAGGTCACCATAGGCCCCGTGATCGACAACGGTTTTTACTACGACTTCAGCTACAAGCGCCCGTTCACGCCCGAAGACTTGGCTGCCATCGAGAAAAAAATGGCCGAGCTCGCCGCCAAGGACGAGCCCGTGGTGCGCCGTGTGCTGCCGCGCGACGAGGCCGTGGCGTATTTCAAGAACATGGGCGAGCGCTACAAGGCCGAGATCATCGCGAGCATCCCGAGCAATGAGGACGTGAGTCTGTACCGCGAAGGCAAGTTCGAAGACCTGTGCCGCGGCCCGCATGTGCCGAGCACGGGCAAGCTCAGGCACTTCAAGCTCATGAAGGTGGCGGGCGCGTACTGGCGCGGCGACCACCGCAACGAGATGCTGCAGCGCATCTACGGCACGGCCTGGGCCTCGAAAGAGGAGCTGCAGCAGTATCTCGCCATGCTCGAAGAGGCCGAAAAGCGCGACCATCGCAGGCTGGGGCGCGAACTCGACCTGTTTCACATCGACGACCACGCGCCAGGCGTGGTGTTCTGGCATCCCAAGGGCTGGGCGCTGTGGCAGGAAGTCGAGCAATACATGCGCCGGGTCTACCGCGACAACGGCTACCAGGAGGTCAAGGGGCCGCAGTTGCTCGACAAAACGCTGTGGGAAAAGACCGGTCACTGGGACAAGTACCGCGACCACATGTTCACCACCGAGAGCGAAAAGCGCGAATACGCGCTCAAGCCCATGAACTGTCCGGGGCATATCCTGATCTTCAAGCAGGGGATCAAGAGCTACCGCGACCTGCCGCTGCGCTATGGCGAATTCGGTCAGTGCCACCGCAACGAACCCACGGGCGGGCTGCATGGCATCATGCGCGTGCGTGGCTTCACGCAGGACGACGGCCACATTTTCTGCACCGAGGACCAGATCCTGCCGGAGTGCATCGCCTATACCACCTTGCTGCAGAAGGTGTACCGCGATTTCGGCTTTGAGCACATCATTTACAAGGTGGCCACGCGGCCCGAGGCGCGCATTGGTTCAGATGCGAGCTGGGACAAGGCTGAGCACGCGCTCATGGAGAGCCTGCGCGCGTCGGGCTGCGAATTCGAGCTCGCGCCAGGCGACGGGGCCTTTTATGGGCCCAAGATTGAATACACGCTCAAGGATGCGATCGGTCGCCAATGGCAGTGTGGCACCATGCAGGTCGATTTTTCCATGCCCGAGCGCCTCGACGCCGAGTACGTGGGTGAAGACGGCGCACGCCATCGACCGGTGATGCTGCACCGTGCCATCGTGGGCAGCCTCGAGCGCTTCATCGGCATTCTTATCGAGCAGCACGCGGGCGCCTTGCCCACCTGGCTCGCGCCGGTGCAGGTGGCCGTGCTCAACATTACCGATGCACAGGCCGATTACTGTCGCGAAATTGCCGCAAAGCTGCAAAAAGCATTGCCGAATCAAGACCTTAGGGTCGTCGCCGATCTGCGCAACGAAAAGATTACCTATAAAATACGCGAGCATTCTTTGCAGAAGCTGCCGTATATCCTCGTCGCAGGCGACAAGGAGAAGGCGGCAGGAGCCGTCGCAGTACGTGCGCGGGGCAACAAAGGCCTGGGTGTGATGCCTCTGGAAGCCTTCACCCAGCACATTGCCCAAGACATTGCATCCAAAGTCTGATCCAAAAAACGGGTGAAGTGCTTGGCATCCCTGCGGCGTTTGCTATTGTTTTGTATTTTTTGATTCGAGGAAGAAAACCATCGCTACCGAATTTCGTGACCGTCGCCAGCGCGAAGAGCGCAAGCACCGCCTGAACCGGGAAATCGCGGCGCCTGAAGTGCGTCTGAGTGGCCCCGACAACGAGCCCTTGGGCATCGTGAGTTTGGCAGAGGCCTTGCGCATGGCGGGCGAGCTGGATGTGGACCTGGTCGAAATTGCGTCCATGGCGAGCCCTCCGGTGTGCCGTCTGGTCGATTACGGCAAGTTCAAGTACCAGGAGCAAAAGCGCGCTGCCGAGGCCAAGGCCAAGCAGACGGTGATAGAGATCAAGGAAGTCAAATTCCGCCCCGGCACGGACGAGGCCGACTACCAGATCAAGATGCGCAACATCCGCCGCTTTCTGGCCGAGGGCGACAAATGCAAGATCACCCTGCGTTTTCGCGGACGCGAGATCACGCACCAGGAACTCGGTCTGGCGCTGCTCAACCGTATCCGTGATGATCTGGGCGACGCCATCGTGGTCGAGCAGTTCCCCAAGCTCGAGGGGCGGCAGATGATCATGATGATCGCGCCCGGCAAGAAAAAGCCTGCGGCCAAATCGGCGGCAGAGGCGGGGGCTGCGACTTCCGCTGCAGCTTGAAGATGCCGTGTCTGCCGCTGGCGGTAGCGATAGGAAGAAGGTTTGAAGAATTTGCGCCGCGCCCTTTTACCGAGAGGCGTGGCGCGATAGGCGGAGCCAGATGGCTCTGCCGCCAAAAGTGGCTCGGGGCCAACAAGTTTGCAGTGTGTTTGCAAACGCCTCGCGAGCACAAACGAAGAGGAGCATGCAATGCCCAAAATGAAGACCAAGAGCAGCGCGAAAAAGCGTTTTCGTGTTCGTCCCGGTGGCACCGTCAAGCGCGGCCAAGCCTTCAAGCGTCACATCCTGACCAAGAAGACCACCAAAAACAAGCGCCACCTGCGTGGGGCCGTGAATGTGCATGAGACCAACCTTGGTCACATGGCGCAGATGCTGCCCTTTGCCGGCCTGTAATCGCTAGACGAACAAGGAGTAACGCATATGCCTCGCGTCAAACGTGGCGTCACCGCCCGCGCCCGTCACAAGAAAGTTCTCGCCCTGGCCAAGGGCTTCCGCGGTCGCCGCGGCAACGTTTTCCGCATCGCCAAGCAGGCGGTGATGAAGGCGGGCCAATACGCCTACCGCGACCGCCGCGCGAAAAAGCGCGTGTTCCGTCAGCTCTGGATCGCGCGTATCAACGCCGCGGCCCGTGAACTGGGCCTGACTTACAGCCAGTTTGCCAACGGGCTGAAGAAGGCCTCCATCGAGATCGACCGCAAAATGCTGGCCGACCTCGCCGTGCACGACAAGGCAGCTTTCGGCAGCATCGTCGAGCAGGTCAAAGCCAAGCTGGCTGTCTGAGCTTGCTGCGTGTACGAGTGCTGCGAGCAGTTATTTTTTGATAGCTGTTCGTACAATCAGAGCAAGGGCTAGCGCTGCAAAGGCACTAGCCCTTGTCGTTTTTGAGAAGTCGATATGAACGATTTGGATTCTCTGGTCGAAAGCGCGGCGCGCCTGTTCGCGCAAAGCCCCACGCCGGCGGAGCTCGAAAATGCCAAGGCGCAGTTCCTCGGCAAGTCCGGGCGCGTGACCGAGCTCATGAAGGGGCTTGCGCAGCTTTCCGTCGAAGAGAAAAAAACGCGCGGCGCAGCCATCAACGCGGCCAAGCAAGCCATAGAAGCAGCGCTGCAGGCGCGGCGCCAGGCCCTGGCCGAGGCCCAGTTGCAAGCGCAGTTACAGGCCGAGGCGCTCGATGTGAGCCTGCCGGGCCGCCAGCGTGGCGCCGGGGGCCTGCACCCGGTGTCACTTACGCTAGAGCGCATCCAGGCCATTTTCGGATCCATGGGCTTCGACGTGGCCGACGGACCCGAGATCGAAACCGACTGGTTCAATTTCACCGCATTGAACACGCCGCAGGACCATCCGGCGCGCTCCATGCACGACACCTTTTACGTCGAAGGTGGCACTGACAACGCGCCCCATCTGCTGCGCACGCATACCAGCCCCATGCAGATACGCCATGCCGTGCAGCACGTCAAGAAGCACCGCGCCGCACAAGGTGCGGCTGGCGGGGGCGCAGAGCTGTTTGCCGGCCCCATGCCCGAAATCCGCGTGATCGCGCCAGGGCGTACCTACCGCGTGGACAGCGATGCCACGCACTCGCCCATGTTCCACCAATGCGAGGGCTTGTGGATCGGCGAAAACGTGAGCTTCAAGGACCTGAAGGTCGTCTTCACCGATTTTTGCCGCACCTTTTTCGAAAACGACGAGCTGGTGCTGCGCTTTCGTCCGAGCTTTTTCCCTTTCACCGAGCCCAGCGCCGAAATCGACATCCAGTTCCCGAGCGGGCCGCTCGCGGGGCGTTGGCTCGAAGTCGCGGGCTCGGGCCAGGTGCACCCCACGGTGGTGCGCAACATGGGGCTAGACCCGGAAAAATTCATTGGTTTTGCCTTTGGCATGGGGCCCGATCGGCTCACCATGCTGCGCTACGGCGTGAACGACCTGCGCCTGTTCTTCGACGGTGACATCCGCTTTTTGTCGCAGTTTCAGTAAGCCGCGGCGGACCGCAGCGGGTGTTCACCTTTTGATCGTTTGACCATGCAATTTCCTGAATCCTGGTTGCGCAGTTTTTGCAACCCGCCACTTTCCACGGCCGAGTTGGCCGAAACATTGACCATGGCCGGCCTAGAGGTCGAGGAACTGCGCCCGACGGCGCCGCCTTTCTCGCGCGTGGTGGTGGGCGAAATCAAAGAGGCGGTGCAGCATCCCGACGCCGACCGACTGCGCGTGTGCCAGGTCGATGCGGGGCAGGGCGCTTTGCTGAACATCGTGTGCGGTGCGCCGAATGCGCGGCCGGGCATCAAAGTGCCGTGCGCGCTCGTCGGGGCCGAGCTGCCGCCCGGGCCCGACGGCAAGCCGTTTCTCATCAAGGCGAGCAAGCTGCGCGGCGTCGAGAGCCAGGGCATGTTGTGTTCGGCGCGCGAGCTGCTGCTGTCGGAAGATCATGGCGGCTTGCTCGAACTCGCGTCCGAGGCACCCGTGGGGCAGGACGTGCGTGTGTGGTTGAACCTCGACGATACGCTGTTCACGCTCAAGCTCACGCCGAATCTTGCGCATTGCCTGAGCGTGTACGGCGTGGCACGCGAGCTATCCGCTTTGACGGGCGCGCCGCTGCAGCCGCTTGCTTTCCCTGCCGTGACCGCGGGTTGCGCCGATCGACTGCCCGTGCAGGTGCTGGCACCCGATTTGTGCGGGCGCTTTTCGGGCCGCATCGTGCGCAACGTGAACACGCGCGCGCAAACGCCGCAGTGGATGGTCGATAGGCTCGCGCGCTGCGGGCAGCGCAGTGTGTCGCCACTGGTCGATATTTCGAATTATGTGATGTTCGAGCTCGGACGGCCTTCGCACATTTTCGACCTCGACAAAATCCACGGCGGCCTCGAGGTGCGCTGGGGCCGGCCGGGCGAGCCGCTTAAGCTGCTCAACGGCAACACGGTCGGCGTCGATGAAAAGGTCGGCGTGATCGCCGATGCGCAAGGCGTGGAATCGCTCGCGGGCATCATGGGCGGCGACGCCACGGCGGTGTCGGACGCCACGCGCAACATCTACATCGAAGCCGCCTTCTGGTGGCCCAAGGCCGTCGCGGGGCGCTCACGGCGCTACAACTTTGCGACGGATGCGGGGCACCGCTTCGAGCGCGGCGTCGATCCCGAGCACACCGTCGAGCACATCGAGCGCATCACGCAACTGGTGCTAGACATCTGCGGCACGCCCGAAACCGTCTGCGGGCCGATCGACGACCAGCGCGTGCGCATGCCTGTGCGGCAGCCCGTCACGCTGCGCGTGGCGCGTGCATGCAAAGTCCTGGGCATGCCTCTGACGCAGGCGCAGTGCACCGAGGCGCTCACGCGGCTGGGGTTGGAGGTGACGCCGAAAAACACCCCGGACGCGGCGGATGCAGGCATCCTCGAGGTTGTGCCGCCGTCGTACCGCTTCGATCTGGCGATCGAGGAAGACTTGATCGAAGAAGTCGCGCGCATGGTCGGCTACCAGCGGCTGCCTACGACGCCGCCGCTCGCGCCCATCACGCCGCGCGTGGCGCCCGAAACGCAGCGCAGCCCGTTTGCCGTGCGCCGCGCTTTGGCTGCGCTGGGCTACCAGGAAACGATCAACTTCAGCTTCGTCGAGGAGCGCTGGGAGCAGGAGCTCGCAGGCAACGCGCAGCCCATCCGCCTGCTCAACCCGATTGCAAGCCAAATGAGCGTCATGCGCTCTACCTTGCTAGGTTCCTTGCTACAAGTTTTGCGATTCAATCTGGACCGCAAGGCGCAGCGGGTGCGCGTGTTCGAGCTTGGGCGTGTGTTTCTGCGCGACGCCAGCGTGCCCGACAGCGACCGCACGGTCGCGGGCGTGCACCAGCCCATGCGCGTTGCGGGGCTGGCTTATGGCCTCGTCGATATGCTGCAGTGGGGGCAAAAGGCGCGCGAAGTCGATTTCTTCGACGCCAAAGGCGACGTGCAGGCGCTGCTCGCGCCGCTCGAGGCGAGTTTTGAGCCCGCCGAGCATCCGGCTATGCACCCGGGGCGGTGTGCGCGGGTGCTCCTCGATGGGCGCGCGATCGGCTTCATTGGCGAGCTGCACCCGCGCTGGTGCCAGGCCTGGGAGCTGCCGCAGGCGCCGCAGCTGTTCGAGCTCGACCTCGCAGCCGTTTTGCAGCGCCCCTTGCCGCAGGCACAGCCCGTGGCGCGCCAGCAGCCGGTGGAGCGTGATTTGGCCCTGGTGGTGGCGGAGCGGGTGACTTTTGCCGAGGTGCAGGCCACGATTGCAGCGGCCATCGCGCCGAGTCTGCTGCGCTCGGTGGTGTTGTTCGACGTTTACCGGCCCAAGGCGCAGCCGGTGCGTGAAGGCGCGACGGCAGCCGCTTCGGGTGTGGGGCTGGAAGAAAAAAGCCTCGCCGTGCGCATCACGCTCGCGCGCGAGGACGCGACCCTGACCGAGGCCGAGATCGACGCCGCAATGCAGGCCGCCGTGGCCGAACTCGGCCGGCGCACGGGCGCGCGCTTGCGGGCCTGAGCCGTGCGTACATGGCATAAGGAAAGGGAGCACACGATGATCGAATTCGCCGTAGCAGACCTCGAAACGCCGGCTTTGACCAAGGCGCAGTTGGCGGAGTTGCTGTTCGACCACATCGGCTTGAACAAGCGCGAGTCCAAGGAGATGGTCGAGGCCTTTTTCGATCTGCTGGTGCACAGCCTGGTCGAGGGCGAGGACGTGCGCCTGACAGGGTTCGGCACTTTTCAGGTGCGCACCAAGGCGTCGCGGCCGGGGCGCAATCCGCGCACGGGCGAATTGATTCCGATCGAGGCGCGGCGTGTGGTGACTTTCCACGCGAGCAGCAAGCTCAAGGAGCAGGTACAAGCGGCTGTCTGAGCGCGTTTTGCTCGGCAGCATGGCAAGGTGTGGCCTGATCAGCACCACAGGAAGCACATGAATCGCCGTAAGTCCTATAGCCATTATGGGAAATGCTTATCGGCGCGTTTGCTTGAAACGCCTAAAATGCCCGCATATGGGAGACGGCTCACGTATGCGTGGGCTCATGGTTTTTCCCCCAAGGGGAATGGGAGTTTCGCTTGAACAATCAATGGTTTTCGAAAATCGCCGTGTGGCTGGTCATCGCCATGGTGCTGTTCACGGTGTTCAAACAGTTCGATGGGCGCGTGAGCCCGAGTGCGGGCTACGTGGGGTATTCGGACTTCCTCTCGGAAGTGCGCAACAACCGCATCAAGAGTGCGACCATTCAAGAGGGGCAAAGCGGCACCGAGATCATCGCCATCACCAACGATGACCGACGCATCCGCACGACGGCTACCTATCTTGACCGCGGCTTGGTCGGCGACCTCATCAACAACAACGTCAAGTTCGACGTGAAACCGCGTGAAGAGGGCTCGCTGCTCATGACCTTGCTCGTGAGTTGGGGGCCGATGCTTTTGCTGATTGGGGTGTGGGTGTATTTCATGCGCCAGATGCAGGGCGGCGGCAAGGGCGGCGCCTTCAGCTTTGGCAAGAGCAAGGCGCGCATGCTCGACGAAAACACCAACACTGTCACCTTCACTGACGTGGCGGGCTGCGACGAGGCCAAGGAAGAGGTCAAGGAGGTCGTGGACTTCCTCAAGGATCCGCAGAAATTCCAGAAGCTCGGTGGACGCATTCCGCGCGGTCTGCTGCTTGTCGGGCCGCCGGGTACGGGCAAGACCTTGCTTGCCAAGGCGATCGCGGGCGAGGCCAAGGTGCCTTTCTTCAGCATTTCGGGCTCCGACTTCGTCGAGATGTTCGTCGGCGTGGGTGCGGCGCGTGTGCGCGACATGTTCGAAAACGCCAAGAAGAACGCACCTTGCATCATCTTCATCGACGAAATCGACGCCGTGGGGCGCCAGCGCGGCGCGGGTCTGGGCGGTGGCAACGATGAGCGTGAGCAGACGCTCAACCAGATGCTGGTCGAGATGGACGGCTTCGAGACCAACCTCGGCGTGATCGTGATCGCGGCGACCAACCGCCCTGACATTTTGGATGCCGCGTTGCTGCGCCCTGGGCGCTTCGACCGGCAGGTCTATGTCACGCTGCCAGACATCCGCGGCCGCGAGCAGATTTTGAATGTGCACATGCGCAAGATTCCGGTCGGCCAGGACGTGAGCGCGAGCATCATCGCGCGTGGCACGCCGGGCATGAGCGGCGCCGATCTGGCAAACCTGTGCAACGAGGCCGCATTGATGGCTGCACGTCGCAACGCGCGCGTGGTCGAGATGCAGGACTTCGAGCGTGCCAAGGACAAAATCCTCATGGGCCCCGAGCGCAAGAGCATGGTCATGCCCGAAGAAGAGCGCCGCAACACTGCCTACCACGAGGCGGGCCATGCGCTCATCGGCCGTTTGCTTCCCAAGTGCGACCCGGTGCACAAGGTCACGATCATTCCGCGCGGCCGCGCGCTCGGCGTGACCATGAGCCTGCCCGAAAAAGACCGCTACAGCTACGACCGCGAATACATGCTCAGCCAGATCAGCATGCTGTTCGGCGGCCGTATCGCCGAAGAGGTGTTCATGCACCAGATGACCACGGGCGCCTCCAGTGACTTCGAGCGCGCCACGCACATAGCGCGCGACATGGTCACGCGCTATGGCATGAGCGACGCGCTCGGCCCCATGGTCTATGCTGAAAACGAGGGTGAGGTGTTCTTGGGCCGCTCCGTCACCAAGACCACCAACATGAGCGAAGAAACCATGGAGAAGGTCGATCGAGAGGTGCGCCGCATCATCGACGAGCAATACACACTGGCGCGTGGCTTGATCGAAGAGCACAGCGACAAGATGCACGCCATGGCCAAGGCGCTGCTCGAATGGGAAACCATAGACATCGAACAGCTCGATGACATCATGGCCGGAAGGGAGCCGCGTCCGCCCAAGGACTGGACGCCGCGCACGCCTTCGTCTGGCGGGGGCTCGGGCGGCACGCCCGCGGTGACGGCAGACCCGAAACCGTCGGCGGCGTGATTCGAGGCCGTTGGTCGACCCGCAGCGTGGTGTAGAAACGGGGCGTAAGGCCCCGTTTTTTTCGGGCATTTTTCTCCATCCACTTCCGCATTTCTTCTTCGGAAATACCGCAGATGTTCTGGCACACGGCGCGTTTTCGTATCGACCTGTCGCGACCGCAGGTCATGGGCATCGTGAACGTCACACCGGACTCTTTCTCCGACGGCGGGCAGCACGCGACGACTGCGGCGGCGCTTGCGCATTGTGAGCAACTGTTGAAAGAGGGCGCAGATATTCTCGACATCGGCGGTGAATCCTCGCGCCCCGGCAGCGCGCCGCTGCCGCTGGAGGACGAACTCGCGCGCGTGCTGCCTGTGGTGCGCGCCGCAGTGCGCCTGGGCGTACCGGTATCCGTCGATACCTACAAGCCGCAGGTCATGCAGGCTGCGCTCGATCTGGGTGCGGACATCGTCAACGATATCTGGGCGCTGCGCCAGCCCGGCGCGGCGCAAGTGGTGGCTGCGCACCCTGCCTGCGGCGTGTGCCTGATGCATATGCACCGCGATCCACAAACCATGCAGCGTGCGCCCATGCAAGGTGACGTGCTTCCGCAGGTGCTTCGTTTTTTGCAGCTACAAGCGCAGACACTGCAAGCGCTAGGCATAGAAAAAGCGCGTATTGCGTTGGATCCCGGCGTGGGTTTCGGCAAGACGGTGGAGCAGAATTTCGCGCTGCTCGCGCGCCAGCGCGAATTACTTGCGGTGGGCCACCCCCTGCTCGTGGGCTGGTCGCGCAAGTCAGCGCTCGGCGCCGTGACGGATTTGCCTGTGCAAGAGCGCCTGGCGCCCAGTGTGGCCGCGGCGCTGCTGGCCGTGGAGCGCGGTGCGCACGTGGTGCGTGTGCATGACGTGCGCGCCACGGTGGCCGCGCTCGCGGTCTGGCGCGCGGTCTGCCAGGCGGAGCGACATTCCCAAGACATCCCAAAGAAAGAGGCACACGCATGACGCGCAAATTTTTCGGCACCGACGGCATCCGCGGCACGGTGGGGCGGCCGCCGATCACGCCCGACTTCGTGCTGCGCCTGGGCCACGCCGTGGGCCGGGTGCTGCGCCAGACGGAAGAGCGCCCCACGGTGCTGATCGGCAAGGACACGCGCATCTCGGGCTACATGTTGGAGAGCGCACTCGAATCGGGCTTCAACTCCGCCGGCGTCGATGTGGTGCTGCTCGGCCCGCTGCCCACGCCGGGCGTGGCCTACCTCACGCGCGCGCAGCGTGCGAGCCTGGGCGTGGTCATCAGCGCGAGCCACAACCCGTACCCTGACAACGGCATCAAGTTCTTCAGCGCACAGGGCAGCAAGCTGCCCGACGCCTGGGAGCAGGCCGTCGAAGCCGCGCTCGACGAGCCACCGCAGTGGGCCGATTCGGCCAGCCTTGGCAAGGCGCGCCGGCTCGACGATGCGGCCGGGCGCTACATCGAGTTTTGCAAGAGCACTTTCGCGCAGGACTTGACGCTCAAGGGGCTCAAGATCGTCGTCGATGCGGCCCACGGTGCGGCCTACCAGGTGGCACCCAAGGTGTTTCATGAACTTGGCGCGGACGTGCTGGCCATAGGCTGCGCGCCCGACGGCATCAACATCAATGACGAGGTCGGCGCGACCCACCCCGATGCGCTCGTGCGTGCCGTGCGCGCCAACCAGGCCGATTACGGCATCGCGCTCGACGGCGACGCCGACCGCCTGCAGATGGTCGATGCCCAGGGGCGCCTCTACAACGGCGACGAACTGCTGTACCTGCTCGTGGCCGACCGCATGGGGCGTGATGAATACGTGCCGGGCGTGGTCGGCACCTTGATGACCAACATGGCTGTGGAGCTCGCCCTCAAGGCGCGCGGCGTCAAGCTGGTGCGCGCCGCCGTGGGCGACCGCTACGTGCTCGAAGAGCTTGAGCGCCACCATTGGGTGCTCGGTGGAGAAGGCTCAGGCCATTTGCTGATCCTGGACCGCCAGACCACGGGCGACGGCCTTGTCAGCGCGCTGCAGGTCTTGCAGGCCTGCGTGCGCAGTGAGCGCAGCCTGGCGCAGTTGCTCGAGGGCGTGCAGCTCTTTCCACAGGTGCTGCTCAACGTGCGCCTGGCGCCGGGGCAGGATTGGCGCCAAAACCGCCTGCTCGCCGAGGCTACGCGAGCAGTGGAGCAGGAGCTGGGCGACAGCGGCCGCGTGCTGATCCGTGCCAGCGGCACCGAGCCCCTGCTGCGCGTGATGGTCGAAGCGCGCGATGCGCAGCAGGCCAACACCTGCGCGCAAAAGCTCGCGGACGCGGCGCGGGCCGATCGATAATTTGCAAATTCGCCAAAAAACAAGGAATCCCCTATGACCAGCTATGCCGAGTTTTACCGCCGCTCGATCGACGAGCCCGACGCCTTCTGGCGCGAGCAGGCGCAACTGATCGACTGGCAGACGCCGCCGCAGCAGGTGTGCGACTACAGCCAGCCGCCGTTTGCGCGCTGGTTCGTGGGCGGCACGACCAATTTGTGCCACAACGCGGTGGACAGGCACCTCGCGAGCCGTGCACAGCAAACCGCGCTGATCGCCATTTCGACCGAAACCGACAGCGAGCGCAGCTACAGCTACGCTGAGTTGCACGCCGAAGTGCAGCGCATGGCGGCGGCGCTGCAAGCGCTGGGCGTGCAAAAAGGCGACCGCGTGCTGATCTACATGCCCATGATCGCCGAGGCCGCGTTTGCCATGCTCGCCTGCGCGCGCATCGGCGCGCTGCACTCGGTGGTGTTCGGCGGCTTTGCGGCGGGTTCGCTCGCTGCGCGCATCGAGGATGCCGAACCCGTGGTCGTGGTCAGCGCCGACGCGGGCTCGCGCGGTGGCAAGGTCGTGCCCTACAAGCCCTTGCTCGACGAGGCCATTGCGCAGGCGCGCCACAAACCTTCGGCCGTGCTGCTCGTCGATCGCGGCCTTGCGCCCATGGAGCGCCAGCCGGGGCGCGACCACGACTGGGCAGCCTTGCGTGCGCAGCACCTGCACACCAGCGTACCCTGCGTCTGGGTCGAGGCCACGCACCCGAGCTACACGCTCTACACCAGCGGCACCACCGGCAAGCCCAAGGGCGTGCAGCGCGACACTGGCGGCTACGCCGTGGCGCTGGCCGCGAGCATGAAGCACATCTTCGACGCGCAGGCGGGCCAGACTTTTTTTGCCACCAGCGACATCGGCTGGGTTGTGGGGCACAGTTACATCATCTACGGCCCCCTGCTGGTCGGCATGGCCACCGTCATGTACGAGGGCCTGCCCACGCGGCCGCACGCGGGCGTGTGGTGGAGCATCGTCGAAAAATACCGCGTCACGCACATGTTCTCGGCGCCCACGGCGGTGCGCGTGCTCAAAAAGCAGGACCCGTCGTGGCTGCAAAAATACCGCGTTGACAGCCTCAAGGCGCTGTGGCTCGCGGGCGAGCCGCTCGACGAATCCACGGCGCAGTGGATCAGCGATGCGCTGCGCGTGCCCATCATCGACAACTACTGGCAGACCGAAACCGGCTGGCCCATCCTCACGCTCGCGCTCGGCGTGGAGCCGCAGACGCCGCGCTTTGGCAGCCCCGGCAAGGCCATGTACGGCTACCGCGTCAAGCTCGTCGATGACGCCACGGGCGAGGAGCTCACGACGCCCAACCACAAGGGCGTGCTTGCCATCGAGGGGCCGCTGCCGCCGGGCTGCATGCAGACCGTCTGGCGCGACGACGCGCGCTTCGTCAACACCTACTGGAAGAGCGTGCCGGGCCGGCTGATCTACAGCACCTTCGACTGGGGCATACGCGATGCCGACGGCTACTACTTCATCCTCGGCCGCACCGACGACGTGATCAACGTCGCGGGCCACCGCCTGGGTACGCGCGAGATCGAGGAGTGCATCGCCTCGCACCCCAACGTCGCCGAAGTGGCCGTGGTCGGCGTCGCCGACAGCCTCAAGGGCCAGGCCGCGATGGCCTTTGCCGTGGCACGCGACACCACCGGGCTGGACAGCCCTGAGGCGCGCCTCAAGCTCGAAGGCGAGGTGATGAAGCTCGTCGATCACCAGCTCGGCGCCGTGGCCCGCCCGGCGCGCGTGCACTTCGTGAACGTGCTGCCCAAGACGCGCAGCGGCAAACTCCTGCGCCGCGCCCTGCAAGCCGTGGCCGAAGGCCGCGACCCCGGTGATCTCACCACCATGGAAGACCCCGCAGCGCTGCAGCAGGTGCGCGAGTTGCTGGGGCAGTGAATGGCTGAATCGGCGTCGGATTTCAATTTCATGCCATTTTGCCATTTTGCCTTTATGGGATGATCGTAAGCAGCTATAAAAACGGGAGTATTCTGGGGGGAAGTTGGAACCTGCCCCCAATTTCTTGCCCCCCAATTTCCGGGTTTGTCATGCCCATGCCACACCGGGATGCCATCTTCAGGGCTTTTCATCCACCTCGCCAGGAATCGCCCATGCGCAAGGAACAAGCCGTGGCATCGCTCGGGCAGCAGTCTTTACTGCTGCCGGCCTGGGTCAAGGCGGCGCTGGCCGCCAATGACCGGCTCAAGCTCTATCTCACTTTGCTGCAGTCGGCTGCCCAGCACGCTGCAGCGCCCGACACCGCCGTGCCCGACTGGGGGCGCGAGCTTGCGCATGCGGGCCTGCAGGATGCTGCTTGGCTGCCGGAGCTCGTGAAAAGCGCGTATTTCGATGACGGGCGCATGGTCATGCGCCACCAGGACAAGCTGCTGGCGGCGCTGGCGGCAGACCTTGCCACCATGGCGCGCCCGGTGTGCGACAGTGGCCGCGCCAGCCCGCCCGAGCTCGCGGCGCGGCGCGACTCTTGGCTGCAGCGCCTGCGCGAGCTCGACACCGATGAAGGGCTGGAGCGCGCCGCGCTCGCGCAACTCACCCATGGCGACCGCAAGGTTGGCGACAGCCTGCACCTGCTCGTGATGGACTTGCACCAGCAGCTCAATGCGATGGCGAGCGAGATCGCCACCGAAGACCTCGACGGCGCGCACGTGTGGCAGATCGACAAGCAAGACCGCCCGCTGGTCAGCGCGTTCATGCGCGGTCTGCACCGCACGGCGCCGCTCAAGTTCTCGCACCCGGGCCTGGACACGGCGGTCACGCGCGATGGCGCGCGGCTGCTGATCCAGAACGACATCGGCACGAACGATGTCCACGTGCTCGTGATGACGGTGGAGGGGATGGAGTTGCGCCTGACGTATTCCGACCTGCACACCGGGCGCTTCAACTTCTTTCGCGGCATGCTCGAGGCGCTGGGCTTTACCTGGACAGTGTCCGAGCCGCGCACCGTCGAAGGCCTGAACGCCGGCAAGCCATACGTGTTGGGCGAGGCGCGCTTCCAGGCCGATAGCATGCAGGCGCTCGAGAACGCGCTCGAAGGCGTGGCCTCGCGCATCGTGTTCGTGATCGACTGGAACCGGGCGCGCAAGCGCCTGCAGAATTTCGTGAGCAAGGCGCAGGCGCAGCAGTTGCTCGCCAAGGCCGCGCAGGAGGAATGGGGGCATGTGGGCTGGCTCGAGGCAGGCGGCGAGCGGCTGGTCTTTCACGCCATGCAGGCCGTCGATGGCGACGCTTTCCGCATCGGCGACCGGCTCGACGAAATCCTGGGCGAGGCGGCAGCGGCCGAATACCTGCTGGAGCTGTTGCGCATTGCAAGCACCATGCTGCGCCAGCAGCAGCCCATGGCGCTGATCGCCGACGAGGCGCGCATGCTGCTCGCGCGCGTGCTGCGCCAGCGCAGCTTCGAGTTCGACCTGCTGGCCGAGCACGCCGCCTATACCCATGCCATCGCGCTCGGACTGTGCGAGGCCATCGAGAGCGGCGCGGGTGCCGAGGCCGCGGCGCGCACCGACCTGGCCGCACGCGCCAAGTATTGGGAGCGCCAGGCCGACCACCTGCTCATGGACGCGCGCCAGCGTGCCGAGCGCCACGGGCGCTGGCAGCCCGTGGTCGAATTGCTCGAGAAGTCCGACGACGTTGCCGATGCCCTCGAAGAAGCCATGTTCGTGCACTCGATGCTGTTCGTGGCACCGCTCGGCGGCCTGCCCGCGGCCGTCAACGAAGTGCTCACGAATCTGGCAGACACCACGCTCGCGGCGATCCAGGACCAGGTCAAGGCGGTCGAAATCGCCCGCCACGTCAGCGACCGGGGCGACCCGATAGACAGCGAGCAGTTCCTGCAGACCCTCTGGCGCATGCTGCGCGCCGAGCGCATGTGCGACCAGCTTGCGCGCGAGGCGCGGGTGGCCATCGTGGGTGCGCTGCATGCCGCGCCGGTCAGCCTGCAGCTTGCCACCGAGCTCGCCGGCACCATGGAAAAAGCCACGGACAGCCTGCTGGCTGCCGGTTATGCCTTGCGCCAGATGGTGCTCACCAAGACGGAGGTAGCGTCGTGAAGTCCACTGCAGCGCACTGGCCCAAGCATTTTTACTTGATCGCTCAAGCCGATCAGGATAGCCACGGCAGCCACCATGCCCCCCATGGGCGCCATGCGCGGGCCAAGACCGGGCGCGAGAGCATGGGCTCCAAGGCCTGGAACCTGCTGCGCATGGCCGCGATCGGCCTGCGCGTGCCGCCCGCGCTCGTGATCGGCACGCATTACACGCAGGCCCCGGACGACTGCCTGCTGCCCGCGTTCTCGGTAGGCCTTCCCGCGCTCGAAGAGGCCACGGGCCTGGCGCTTGGCGATCCGCGCCGGCCGCTCATCGTCTCGGTGCGCTCGGGTGCGCCCGTGTCCATGCCCGGCATGATGGAAACGCTGCTCAACGTGGGCCTGTGCGATGCCACGCTGCCGGGGCTCTTGCGCCAGACGGGCAACCCGCGCATGGTCTGGGACGCCTACCGGCGCTTGGTGGCAAGCTATGCCGAGGTGGTGGCGGGCGTCGATCCGGCGCTGTTCGAGCAGGAAATCGTGCGCGTGGCGCAGGGGCGCGACGAGCGCCTGCTCGACTTCAACGAGCTGCGCGGCTTGACGCGCAGCTTTCAGGCCATCTACCAGCAGCAGGTCGGCGAGCCCTTTCCGCAGTCGGCCACGGCGCAGCTGGGCGCGGCGATCCGCGCGGTGTTCGCATCCTGGCACGCCGAAAAAGCCGTAAGTTACCGCAAGATCAACCACATCGACGACCAGATGGGCACGGCCGTGACGGTGCAGCAAATGGTGTTCGGCAACTCCGGCGGCCATTCGGGCGCGGGCGTGGGCTTCACGCGCGACCCCATGAGCGGCCAGCCTGCACCCTGGGTCGATTTTCTGGTCAACGCGCAGGGCGAAGACGTGGTCTCGGGTCGGCGCAACGCGCACGGCCACGAGGCGCTGGCCGAGATCGCGCCCGACGCCTGGCGCCAACTGCAGGAGGGCGCAAAGGCGCTAGAGCACGAATTCAAGGACATGCAGGACTTCGAATTCACCGTGCAGGACGGCGTGCTGCACTGGCTGCAGACGCGCGCGGGCAAACGCACCCCGCTGGCCAGCGTGCGCATCGCGCTCGACCTGCTCGAAGAGGGCGTGATCGACGAAGACGCCGCGCTCGAACGCACCCAGAGCGTCGCGGTCGAAAGCCTGGGCACGCTGCAGTTGGTGACGCAGGGCGAAGGCGGGCAGGCCGCGCAAACGCTGGCCCGCGCCACCTCAGCCTGCCCCGGCGTAGTTAGCGGCGAAATCGCGCTCGACGGCGAGCGCGCCGCGGCGCGGGCCGCTGCGGGTGTGCCCGTGGTATTGGTGCGGCAAGATGCCGAAACCGCCGACATCGACGCGCTGGGCCACGCGCTCGGCCTGCTGACGCAGCGCGGCGCGCGCACCTCGCACGCTGCCGTGGTTGCGCGCCAGCTCGGCAAGGTCTGCCTCGTGGGCTGCGGCGATTTGCACATAGACCCGGCAAGCCGCAGCATCCAACTCGGCGCCAAGACCTTGAGCGAGGGCGAGGTGATCTCGCTCGACGGCAACGCTGGCCAGATTTTTGCCGGCGCCGTAGCCGCCGTGCTGGTGCCCGACGAGCCCTTGCAGCAGCGCCTGCTGCAGCTGCGCAAGAAGAAAAAGTCCGATTGAGCCCGCATGGAGCGGGCGTAAATCGCTATTGAGTAAGTAGCATCATCGCGGCGGACGCAGCGCCTGCGCCTCGCGCGCGAGCTGCGTGATGCGCGCCCAGTCGCCCGCGTGCACCGACTGCGCGGGCGCGAGCCAGGAGCCGCCGACGCAGCGCACGTTGGGCAGCGCAAGGTATTGCGGCGCCGTGGCCTCGGTGATGCCGCCCGTGGGGCAAAAGCTCACGTGTCTAAAAGGGCTGGCCCAGGCTTTGAGCAGGGCCAGCCCCCCCAGCACCTCGGCAGGGAACAGCTTGAAGAACTGAAAACCATCGGCAAATGCCGCCATGATTTCGCTCGCCGTGGCCACGCCCGGCAGCAGCGGCAAGCCGAGCGCCCGGCAGGCCTGGCCCAGCTCCCGGCTGTAGCCGGGGCTTATGGCAAAGCGCGCGCCGGCCTCGCGCGCGCGGCGCGCATCGCCCGCGCTCAGCACCGTGCCCGCGCCCACGACCACTTCGGGCAGCTGCCGCGCGATCTGCGCGATCGCAGCCAGGGCCACGGGCGTGCGCAAGGTGACTTCGAGCACCTGCACGCCGCCCGCGTACAGCGCCCGCGCGAGCGGCAGCGCATCCTCCACGCGATCGATCACCAGCACCGGAATCACCGGGCCGTAAGACGCCAGGTCTATCGGGTGCAGCAGGTGCAGCGGGGACGATGTGGCGGGGGACGGGTTCACAGCCATGTGCATGCTCCTTGTTCGGCGCTGGCCGCGTTGCGGCGAAAGTGGGTGAAAAGCTCGCGTCCGAAGCCGCGCGGCAGCGCCTCGGGGGGCGGCGCGGGCGTGCGGCGTTGCCATTCGGCGGCGTCGACGAGCGCGTCCAGCGTGCCCGCACGGGCGTCGATGCGCAGCAGGTCGCCGTCACGCACGCGCGCGAGTGGCCCGCCTTCGAGCGCCTCGGGCGTGACGTGGATGGCCGCGGGCACCTTGCCCGAGGCGCCGCTCATGCGCCCGTCGGTCACGAGCGCCACGCGATGGCCCTGCTCTTGCAGCACCGAAAGTGCGGGCGTGAGCTTGTGCAGCTCGGGCATGCCGTTGGCGCGCGGCCCCTGAAAGCGCAGCACGGCCACCATGTCCTCACGCAAGCCACCGGCGCTGAACGCGGCGAGCAGTTCCTCCTGCGAGGCGAACACGCGCGCCGGCGCCTGCACCACGAGGCGATCTTCGGGCACGGCCGAGACCTTGATCACCGCGCGTCCGAGCTTGCCCTGCAGCAGGCGCAAGCCGCCCGTGGGCGCGAACGGCTGGCGCACCGGGCGCAGCACGGTCTCGTCGCCCGACGCTGTGGCCGCCATGCGCGCGCCCGCCGCCAGGCCGCCCGGGTGCACGCTGGGCAGCTCGTGCATCAGCCCCGCAGCCAGCAGCTCGCGCAGCACCCACAGCGGCCCGCCCGCGGCCTGGAACTGGTTCACGTCGGCCTCGCCGTTCGGATAGACGCGCGCGAGCAGGGGCACGGCGGATGAAAGCTCGTCGAAATCCGTCCAGTCGATCACGATGCCGGCGCTGCGCGCCACCGCGACCCAGTGGATCAGATGGTTGGTCGAGCCGCCCGTGGCCAGCAGCGCCACCATGGCGTTGACGATGCAGCGCGCATCGACGAGCCGCCCAATGGGCGTGAAGCGCGCGCCGCGCCGGCCGATGTCCAGCACGGTGTGCAGCGCCGCGCGCGTGAGCTGTTCGCGCTCGGGCGCGTCGGGGTGCACGAAGGCCGCGCCCGGCAGCACCAGCCCCATCGCTTCGAGCAGCATCTGGTTGCTGTTGGCGGTGCCATAAAACGTGCAGGTGCCGGGGCTGTGGTAGGCCGCGGATTCGGCCTGCAGCAGCTCGGCGCGCCCCACCAGCCCTTGCGCATGCAGCTCGCGCACCTTGGCTTTTTCGCGGTTCGACAGGCCCGAGCGCATGGGCCCCGCGGGCACGAACACGCAGGGCAAGTGGCCGTAGTGCAGCGCGCCGATCAGCAGGCCCGGCACGATCTTGTCGCACACGCCGAGCAGCAGCGCGCCGTCGAACACGTCGTGCGCAAGCGCGATGGCCGTGCCCATGGCGATCACGTCGCGCGAAAACAGGCTCAACTCCATGCCCGGCGTGCCCTGCGTGACGCCGTCGCACATCGCAGGCACGCCGCCCGCGACCTGCACCGTGGCGCCGCAGCGCGCCGCCTCGTCGCGCAGCAGGGCGGGGTAGGCGTGGTAGGGCTGGTGCGCCGAGAGCATGTCGTTGTAGGCCGTGACGATGGCAAGGTTGGGCGCGCGCTCGGCCATGAGCTTGATTTTTTCCGCGCCCGGCAGCGCGGCGTAGGCGTGCGCGAGGTTCGCGCAGCCCATGCGCTCCTGCGGCGCCGCGCGCGCGAGCATGGAGTCCAGTCCGGCCAGATAGGCCGCACGGCTGTCCCGGCTGCGCTCCGCAATGCGCGCCGTGACGCGCGCTACGACTGCATGCATGGGGCTGCTCCTTGAGGAATTGGCAAGTGGAGCAATGTAGCGCGCGTTCCATGACAGCAGATAGCGCGCGGCTTTTTCACCACCGCCTCATGGGAAATCTGGGTTCAACCCAGATTGTCCCTGGACTTACGCAAACAAGGATGCTGCAAAGTGTTTTGCCCTGGAGCGGGCGCCTTGCCTGACCCCGATTTGCGTAAGTCGTGTGTCCATTAGGCGGCGCTGCGCGCCTACGCGGGCGCTGGCGGACGTCTGACGGTCATTTTGACCGCCGCTTCGTCGTTCATGGCACCGGCCATGCACTCCTCAGCCGCGACCAAACTGCCTCGCCAGCCGCCTCGCCATCATCCCGCGTCCTAATGGACAATCTGGGTTCAACCCAGCCTTTCCGCCGCCAGCGCACGCGCCAGCTTGGCATCGAGCGGCAGCGGTTCGGCGTGCCAGCGTGCGGCCAGCAGTTCGGCGCACAGCAGGGCGAGCGTGAGCCCGCGCGCGCCCATGGCGGTGCAGGCCCAAAGGCCGGGCAGCGTGTGCGCATCCACCGGGCCGACGATGGGCAGCCGGTCGGGGGCGACGCAGCGCACCGCGGCCCAGCTCTGCAGCGGCGGGGCGAATGCCGAGATTGCGTGCGCAGCGTCCAAGAAGGGCGCAAAGCTGGCGTGCAATGGCTGCGCTGCGGCGGGCAGCAGGGTTTGCAGTTTGTGCCAGTTGGCTGTGTGGGCCGCGCGTTGTTCGTCGGCGGTGGGGGGCAGCTGGTCCACACCACGCTCGAAGGTCGAGCCCAGCACCCAGGCGCGCGGCCCCTCGGCCTCGTCGCCGAGCGGGAAAGATGGCACCCAGTTGCCGTGGCCGTTCACGGGGTAGGGCAGCATGGGGGCTAGGCCAGCGGGCCAGCAGGCCCACGAAATCTGGCCGCGCAGCGGGCGCAGCACCCAGCGCTGCGCGAGCAGCGCGCGGCTGCCAGCGCCTGCGGCGATCACCACGCGCTCGGCTTCGGCCAGCACGCGACCCTGGGCGTCCAAGGCCTGCCAGTGCGCCCCATCGCTGCTGCGCTGCAAGCGATCGACGTGCGCATTGCCGTGCCAGGCAATGCCGGGCTGCGCGAGCAGCGCCGCGACCAGGCGCGCAGGCCTGATCCATCCGGCGCGCAGGTGCCAGCAGGCGGCGGTATTGCGGGGCAGTTGCGCTTGCAGCAGTGTTTCGGCGCTGGCGCGGCGGCTCCAGTCTGCGCCCGGGCCCTGCTCCCAGTCCTGGGGCAGGCCGGGGCTGCCATCTACGCGGTGTTCGAGTACGCCGCTGCACTGCCAATCGACGCCCGCGCGCAGCAGTCCTTGATCTTGCAATATTTGCACGTGTTCCAGCACCAGGCGCACGCCGCTGCGCGACAGGCGTGAGAGCACGCTGTCGTCGGGCGAGACATGCGGCGCAAACACGCCTGCGGGCAGGGCCGATGCGCCTGCGGCCGGTGCTTCGGCCTGGTCCAGCACTTCGACCTGCCAGCCACGCCGCGCGAGGCTCGCCGCCGTGGCCGCGCCCGCGAGCCCGCCGCCGATCACGATGCAGCGGCCCGGCACGGTCACGGACTCGGGCATGGGCGCGGGTGTGGATGCGGTGCCGTGCGCCGTTGGCACGCTGCGGCGCGGCTCCCAGTGCGGGTCGTAGATGGCGTGCAGGTTTTCGCGTTTGGGTGGCACGCCGGGCACGCGCTGCACGACAAAGCCGCACTGCACGAGCGCATCGTGCACGCTGTGTGCCACACTCCAGGTGGCCAGCCGCGTGCCGCGCCGGCACCAGCGCGCCACGGCCTTGAGGGTGTGCAGACTCCAGAGCTCGGGGTTGCACTGGGGGCTGAAGCCGTCCAGATAGACGGCATCGGCCGTGCCGTCCTGCTGGCGCAGCAGGGTTTGTGCATCGCCTATGCACAGCGTGAGCAACACGCGCCCGCCCTCGAAGCTCAGCCGGTGCACGCCCGGCAGCAAGCCCCAGAATTGGTCGTGCAACTGCTGCGCAAGCGGCGCGAGCTGCGGATGCGCGGCGTGCGCGCGCAGCAAGTCCTCGGTGCTGACCGGCCACGCCTCGGTCGAGACGAAGTGCAGCAGGCGCGGGCGCTGGACATCGGCGCGCCACGCGGCCCAGGTGGCGAGAAAGTTCAGCCCCAGGCCAAAGCCGGTTTCAAGGATGCGCCACTGCGCCTGCCCGGCCCAGGCCTCTGGCAGGCCGCAGCCGCGCAGAAAGACGCCCTCGGCTTGGTCGATTCCACCGTTCGCGCTGCTGTGATAGCGGTCGCCAAAGCGCGCGCTATAGGGCGTGCCGTCGGGCAGCCATTGCAAGGGCTCGGCCATGGCGCCGCGATGCTGGGGCGGTGATGAGGACGATGGTGGCGGTGGAGACAGCGTGCCGAGTCAGGCGCTGGGCGGCACGTAGCCTGCGGCCTTGTCGGCGCCTTCACCGAAAAAGTGTTTTTCCATCTGGCGCGCAAGGTATTGGCGCGCGCGTGCATCGGCGAGGTTCAGGCGGTTTTCGTTGACCAGCATGGTTTGCTGCTTGAGCCACTCGGCCCAGGCTTCTTTGCTGACGTTTTCCCAGAGGCGCTTGCCGAGTTCGCCGGGGTAGGGCGGAAAGTCGAGGCCTTCGGCCTCTTTGCCGAGCTTGATGCAATGAACGGTGCGTGCCATGGGGGCTCCAGTTTTAGAAGAATTTTGAATAAGAAACTGAAAAATCAGTCGTTCCGGTTTTGTGATGTGGCTTTGAGAATGGCGCTCAAACGGGCGATGCGCAACAACGCGACACGCCGTATTTCATTCCATGTTCCATTCTGTAGAAAGCCTTGTATGACTCTGCGCCGCGACTTTATCAAGTTTCCCTGGGCCGCCGCCGTGGCGGGCAGCTTGTCCCTGACGGCCTGGCCGGCATGGGCACAGCCCGTCACCTTGCTCAACGTGTCCTACGACCCGACGCGCGAGTTTTACGTCGAATTCAACCAGGCCTTTGCCCAACACTGGAAGGCGCAGACCGGGCAGGACGTGGTGATCCAGCAGTCGCACGGTGGTTCGGGCAAGCAGGCGCGCGCCGTGATCGACGGCTTGCCCGCCGACGTGGTGACGCTCGCGCTCGCGGGCGACACCGATGCGCTGCACACCCAGGCGGGGCTGATTCCCAAGGACTGGCAAAAGCGCCTGCCGCACAACGCCTCGCCCTACACCTCGACCATCGTGCTTGTGGTGCGCGCGGGCAATCCCAAGGGCATCAAGGATTGGGACGATCTGGTGCGGCCCGGCGTGAGCGTGATCACGCCCAACCCCAAGACTTCGGGCGGTGCGCGCTGGAACTATCTCGCGGCCTGGGAGTTTGCGCGGCGCAAAACGGGCAGCGAAGCCAAGGCCAGGGAATTCGTCGGCAAGCTCTACGCGCAGGTGCCGGTGCTCGACACGGGCGCGCGCGGCTCGTCCATCACCTTTGCGCAACGCGCGCAGGGCGACGTGTTGATTGCCTGGGAGAACGAGGCCTATCTGCTCGAAAAAGAATTCGGCAGCAAATTCGACGTGGTGGTGCCGTCCATCAGCATCCTGGCCGAGCCCGCGGTGAGCGTGGTGGACAAAAACGTGGACAAGAAAGGCACGCGCAAGGTGGCCGAGGCATACCTGCAATACCTTTACAGCGAGGAGGGGCAGGACATTGCGGGCAAGCATTTTTATCGCCCCGCCGTCTCGGCCAAGGCCCAGGCCAAGTATGCGCGGCAGTTCCCGCAGCTGAAGCTGTTTACCATCGACGAGGCCTTTGGCGGCTGGGCACAGGCGAGCCGGGCGCATTTTGCTGACGGCGCGAGCTTCGACCAGATTTACGTGCGGCGTTGAGGCGCCGATACTCGGCTGAGTGCAGAGCAAAAACCGAAGTGCTCGGCCTGGTTTTCAGGCGGGCGCATATTGCAGTGCAGCAAGCGGCATAAGATGGTGGCATTCCAACCACCAATCGCAAGGAGTGTCAGCATGCGTCTCAAGGACAAAGTCGCCCTCGTCACGGGTGCCGCGAGCGGCATAGGCAAGGAAATCGCGCGCACCTTCGTCGCCGAGGGTGCCAAGGTCGTGATCGCCGACCTGAACGCGCAGGGCGCGCAGGCTGCGGCCGCGGAGCTTGGTGGCGCGGGCAAGGCGCTGGGCGTGGCCATGGACGTGACCGACGAGGCCGCCGTCGATGCGGGCATGGAGCAAACCGTGCAAACCTTCGGCAAGATCGACATTCTGGTGAGCAACGCGGGCATCCAGACCATCGCCGCGGTCGATGAGCTCGAACTTGCCAAGTGGAAGCAGATGCTTGCGATCCACCTCGACGGCGCCTTCCTCACCACGCGCGCCGCGCTGCGCCACATGTACCGCCAGGGCACGGGCGGCAGCATCATCTACATGGGGTCGGTGCACTCCAAGGAAGCGTCCATGCTCAAGGCGCCTTACGTGACTGCCAAGCACGGCCTGATCGGCCTCGCCAAGGTGGTGGCCAAGGAAGGCGCCAAGCACGGTGTGCGCGCCAACGTAATCTGCCCCGGCTTCGTGCGCACGCCGCTCGTGGACAAGCAGATTCCCGAGCAGGCCAAGGAATTCGGCATTTCCGAAGAAGACGTGATCAAGAAGATCATGCTCAAGGACACGGTCGATGGCGAGTTCACCACCACGCAGGACGTGGCGCAGGCGGCGCTGTTCTTTGCTGCGTTCGAGACGAACGCGCTCACCGGGCAGTCGCTGGTGGTGAGCCACGGCTGGTTCATGCAGTAAAGCCTGACTTTCCGTTTGCCGCGGCAGCTGCGGCAGCCGGGCACCTCGCCACCCGCATCTGCGCGGCGAAGGTGGGGCGCTCTTTTGTGCAGACCCAAGGAGTGTGGCTTTGCGTGCAATCGACCATTTGCTGCTCGGCGGCGGCGCAGCGAGCGCGGCCGCGGCGGAAACATTGCGCCTGGAGGGCGCGAGCGGCTCCATCCTGATCGTCTCAGCCGAGCCGGTGGCGCCGTTTTACCGGCCCGCCTTGTCCAAGGAAATGCTGCTGGGCACGAGCGAGGTGCAGCAGCGTCTGCTGCATCCGCCTTCGTTTTATGCCGAGCAGGCGGTGGAACTGCAACTGGGCACGCGCGCGCTTGCCGTCGATGCGGCGCAGCAGACGGTGCGGCTCGATACGGGCGAGAGCGTGCGCTGGGGGCAGCTCTTGATCGCCACCGGCTCGCGCCCCGTGCCCCTGCAGGTGCCGGGCGCGCACCTGGCCGGCGTGCACACGGTGCGCACCGTGGCGGACGTGCAGGCGCTGCGCCGGAGCGCGGGCCTGCAAGAGGGGCAAAGCCGCGTGTCGGCGCCACGCCGCGCCGTGGTGCTCGGTGGCAGCTTCATGGGCATGGAAGTCGCCATGACGCTGCTGGCGCTGGGCCTGCAGGTGAGCGTGGTCGAGCGGGAGGCAGTGATCCTGCCGCACCTCGAGGCGCCTTCGACTTCGGACTTTTTCCGGCGCCATGCGCAAAGCCGCGGCGCGGAGTTTTTCCTGTCCGATACGCTCGTCGCCGTGCATGGGCAAGAGCGCGTGCAGGAAGTTGAAACGGTCTCGGGCCGGCGCCTGCCGTGCGATTTGCTCGTGGTCTGCATGGGCGTGATGCCTGCGACCGAATACCTTGCGGGCAGCGGCATCGCGCTCGAAGGCGGGCTCGTGCTCGTCGATGAGCTGCTGCGCAGCAATGTGGCCCAGGTCTATGCCGCGGGTGACGTGACCTGCTTTCAAGACCCGGTGTTCGCGCAGCGGCGCCACATCGAGCACTGGGACAACGCCATCGAACAAGGGCGCCTTGCGGCGCGCAACATGCTGGGGCGGCGCGTGCGCCACGACGCGGTGTCGTGCTTTTTTTGCGACATCGGCGACCTGAGCTTCAGCCTCATGGGTGCACCCGAGGGCGCCGACGAGCGCATCGTGCGCGGCGCGCTCGAAAGCGGCTCGTGCGCGGTGTTTTACCTGCAGCGCAACGTGCTGCGCGCCCTGTTTTCCATGGGCCGGCCCGCCGAAGAAACGCGCCACGCCGAAAACCTGATCCGCTACCGCGTGCAGCTGCGCGCCATAAAGGAGCGCCTGGCCGATCCCGGCTTTGCGCTCGACCAGATCCCCGCGCAGACCGTGCTTGCGTTGCAGGGCGGCGGCGCGATGGGTGCGTTCGAATGCGGCGTGGTCAAGGCACTCGAGGAAGAGCGCATTCATCCCGACATCGTCGCGGGCATTTCGATCGGCGCGCTCAATGGCGCCATCGTCGCCGCGCACCCGCGCCATGCGGCGCAGGCGCTCGAGGCCTTCTGGGCCGAGCTTGCGGTGCATACGCCATTTCCGCCGGGCAGCGCGGCCGACAATGTGGCGACCAGCCTGCAGGTATTGATGTGGGGCGTACCCAAGTTCTTCCGCCCGCGCTGGCTGCCGACCTGGGCGGACCTGCTGGCTGGCCCGGCGGCGCTGCCGCTGCACTGGACCAGCTACTACGACACCGCGCCGATGAAGGAACTGCTGGCGCGCTACGTGGACTTCAAGGCGCTCAAGACCAGCCCGGTGCGCCTGCTGGTCGGCGCCGTGAACGTGGCCAACGGCAAGCTCGAAGTGTTCGACAGCTACGTCGATGACATGACGCCCGAGCACATCCTGGCCAGCGGCAGCCTGCCGCCGGGCTTTTCGTGGACCGAGATCGACGGCCAGGCGTACTGGGACGGTGGCCTGCTGAGCAATTCGCCGCTCGATCTCGTGGTCGAGCGTTGCGGCGCCGAAGGCAAGCGCGCCTTCGTGGTCGACTTGTTTTCCGGCCAGCGCCCCTTGCCGCAGAACATGATCGAGGTGATGGCGCGGCGCGACGAGATCGCCTATGCGGAGCGCGTGCGCAACGACCTGCGCTGGCGCGAAACCGCGGGCGCATACCGGCGCCTGGTCGAGGGCATTCTGGCGCAGGTCGATCCTGGCGTGCAGGCCAAGATCAAGCAGCGCCCCTTGTTCATCGAGCTCATGGGCGAGGGCGCGCCGCTGCAGGTCACGCGCTTCGTGCGCGCCGGCCAGCCGGGCGAGCCGGCTTCACGCGACTACGACTTCTCTGCCGAGGCGATCCGCCGCAACCAGGAGGAAGGCTACACGCTGGTCAAGCAAACCCTGGCCGAAGTGCATGGCAAGAACGGCAAGAAAAACTCCTGAAAAGAGAGCTACAAGTGCTTGATGGTTCACCACAAAGTGCCAAAAACACTCTTATTTTGCGGTTTCAGTGCGCGCTTTCGGACGTACCGAGCAGCTTGTCCGTATAGGCGATCGCCAGTGCGCTGAGCAAAAACACGCCATGGATGATGGTCTGCCACATCAGCACCTTGACGTCGTAATTCGCGGCGTTGATGAAGGTCTTGAGCAGGTGGATGGAGCTGATGCCGATGATGGACAGCCCCAGCTTGACCTTCAGCACCGAGGCGTTCACGTGGCCCAGCCATTCGGGCTGGTCCGGGTGGTTTTCCAGCCCGAGCCGGCTCACGAAGGTTTCGTAGCCACCCACGATGACCATGATGAGCAGGTTGGAGATCATCACCACGTCGATGAGCGCGAGCACCACGAGCATGATCACCGTCTCGTTGAGCGTGGTGATCTGCGCTTCGGGTTTGTAGCCTATGCTGGTCACGAGCGCCTGCAGCGCTGCCTGGCTGCCGAACGCCGCTTCGACCAGGTGCGCAAGCTCCACCAGAAAATGCCACACATACACCCCCTGCGCGGCAATCAGCCCGAGGTACAGCGGCAGCTGCAGCCAGCGGCTGGCAAAAATCAGCGCGGGCAAGGGGCGCAAGGGCGAGTGCTTGGGTGGGTTGGGCGACGTCATGCGATGCAAGTCAGAAGATGAGGATGCGAAGAATTCGGAGGCGCGATTGTAGAAATGCGCCAAAGGCACGCAAAACGGATGGGGATTGCGGCGCTAAGATTCCTCCCCCGTCAGTCGGGTGTAAGTGCCGCGGTGAAAATTTGCGCCGTTTTATTCACAGGAGACGAAAGCCATGACCACCTCTTCTTCGACGATCGAGTCCACGCTGATCGAAAACCGCGTCTTTCCCCCGCCCGAATCGCTCGCGCGCACGGCGCGCATCGCCGGCATGGAGGCTTATCACGCGCTGTGCGCCGAGGCCGAGAAGGACTACGAAGGCTTTTGGGCGCGGCTCGCACGCGAGCATCTGCAGTGGACGCGGCCCTTCACGCGCACGCTCGATGCGACCAACGCGCCGTTTTACCAGTGGTTTGCCGACGGCGAGCTCAACGCCTCGGCCAACTGCCTCGACAAGCACATGGGCACGCCGACCGAAAACAAGACGGCGCTGATCTTCGAAGCCGACGACGGCAGCGTGACGCGCGTCAGCTACAAGGAATTGCTCGCGCGCGTCAGCCAGTTTGCGAACGCGCTCAAGGCGCTGGGCGTGAACAAGGGCGACCGCGTGCTGATCTACATGCCCATGAGCATCGAAGGCGTGGTGGCGATGCAGGCCTGCGCGCGCATAGGCGCGACGCACAGCGTGGTGTTCGGCGGTTTCAGCGCCAAGGCAGTGCACGAGCGCATCATCGACGCGGGTGCCGTGGCCGTGATCACGGCCAACTACCAAATGCGCGGCGGCAAGGAGCTGCCGCTCAAGTCCATCATCGACGAGGCTCTGGCCATGGGCGGTTGCGAGTGCGTGCGCAACGTGCTCGTCTATCAGCGCACCGCCACGCCCTGCGCCATGGTGGCGGGGCGCGACAAGACTTTCGCTGAAGTGCTGGCGGGGCAGGGCAGTGACTGCGCGCCCGTCAGCGTGGGGGCCGAGCACCCGCTGTTCGTGCTCTACACCAGCGGCTCCACGGGCAAGCCCAAGGGCGTGCAGCACAGCACGGGCGGCTACCTGCTGTGGGCCAAGGCCACGATGGATTGGACTTTCGACCTGCGCCCCGAGGACGTCTTCTGGTGCACGGCGGACATAGGCTGGATCACGGGCCACACCTACGTGGCCTACGGGCCGCTCGCCGCGGGGGCGACACAGATCGTTTTCGAGGGCGTGCCCACTTACCCGAACGCGGCGCGCTTCTGGCAGATGATCGAGCGCCACAAGTGCAGCATCTTCTACACCGCGCCGACGGCGATCCGCTCGCTCATCAAGGCGGCCGATACCGACGCCGCCGTGCACCCGGCGCGCTTCGATCTTTCGAGTCTGCGCATTTTGGGCAGCGTGGGCGAGCCCATCAACCCTGAAGCCTGGATGTGGTACTACAAAAACGTGGGTGGCGAGCGCTGCCCCATCGTGGACACCTTCTGGCAAACGGAAACCGGCGGCCATGTCATTACGCCGCTGCCAGGTGCCACGCCGCTCGTGCCGGGCAGCTGCACGCTGCCGCTGCCGGGCATCATGGCTGCTATCGTCGATGAAGTGGGGAACGACATCCCCAACGGCGTGGGCGGCATTTTGGTCATCAAACGCCCGTGGCCCAGCATGATCCGCACCATTTGGGGCGACCCGGAGCGTTTCAAGAAGAGCTACTTCCCCGAAGAGCTCAAGGGTTACTACCTCGCGGGCGACGGCGCCGTGCGCAGCGCCGACCGCGGGTATTTCCGCATCACGGGCCGCATCGACGACGTGCTCAACGTCTCGGGCCACCGCATGGGCACGATGGAGATCGAATCGGCACTGGTCGCCAAGACCGACCTCGTGGCCGAGGCCGCCGTCGTGGGCCGGCCTGATGACGTGACGGGCGAAGCGATCTGCGCCTTCGTGGTGCTCAAGCGCCCGCTGCCCAAGGGCGAAGAGGCGCACCAGATTGCCAACGAGTTGCGCAATTGGGTCGCCAAGGAAATCGGCCCCATCGCCAAGCCCAAGGACATCCGCTTCGGCGAAAACCTGCCCAAGACGCGCAGCGGCAAAATCATGCGCCGCCTGCTGCGCAGCATCGCGCGCGGCGAGGCGATCACGCAGGACACGAGCACGCTCGAAAACCCCGCGATCCTCGAGCAGTTGTCGCAGAGCAACTGACGGGCATATAAAAAAAATCCCGCGTCATCCGGTAAGGACGGCGCGGGATTTTTTGTGCACAAAGCCTACGTGGCCTCATGCATGCAGTATCCCAATCACTTGAGCGACAAAACCCAGGTGACGAGTTTCTTGGCTTCGGCTTCGTTGACTTGCGTGTTGGCCGGCATGGGCACCGGGCCCCAGACGCCCGAGCCACCCTTCATGACCTTGGTGGTGAGCTTGGCGACGGCGTCTTTCTGGCCGGCGTATTTGGCGGCCACGTCCTTGTAGGCCGGGCCCACCACTTTCTTGTCCACGGCGTGGCAGGACATGCAGTTTTTCGATTGCGCCAGCGCCAGTTCGTCGGCGGCAAAGGCCGGCACGGCGGCAGAAACGGTGACGGCGAGGGCGAGCAGGGTACGCTTCATGGGGATTTCCTTGAGGGAGGTTGCTGGGGTACAGTCTGAACGGGATTGTAGCCAGCGGGGTTGACCCGGATAAGGCCGTTCAGTTCCGTCATCGCAGATTCTGGAGGGGGTGTTTTATGTATCTGTTGTTGCTGGGCATCATTTTGGTGCTGTTGAAATACTTGGCGGTCGGCCCCGTGGCGGATTGGCCCTGGTGGTGGACGCTGGTGCCCTTCGGCTTGGCGGCGCTGTGGTGGACCTGGGCCGATGCGTCGGGCTACACCAAGCGCAAGGCTGCAGAAAAAATCGAAAAGCACAAGCAGGAGCGCCTGGAGCGGCAAAAAGAGTCCCTGGGACTGCGTCCGCGCAAGCCGCGCTGATGGAGTAGGCGCTGCCGGTGCATGCGGCACTGCGAGGGTGCATGCGGCGCTGCCGTGTGGGGGCGCTGGGTGATAATCCGAACGCTTTATCAACCCCTCCCGCGAAGAGATTCCATGCCCGCATACCGCTCCAAAACCTCCACGTCCGGCCGCAACATGGCGGGGGCGCGTGCCCTGTGGCGCGCCACCGGCATGCAGGACGGCGACTTCGACAAGCCCATCATCGCCATTGCCAATTCGTTCACCCAGTTCGTTCCGGGCCATGTGCACCTCAAGGACCTGGGGCAGCTGGTGGCGCGCGAGATCGAGGCTGCGGGTGGCGTGGCCAAGGAGTTCAACACCATCGCCGTCGATGACGGCATCGCCATGGGCCACGACGGCATGCTGTATTCGCTGCCCAGCCGTGACCTGATCGCCGATTCGGTCGAATACATGGTGAACGCGCACTGTGCCGATGCGCTGGTGTGCATCTCGAACTGCGACAAGATCACGCCCGGCATGCTCATGGCCGCGATGCGCCTGAACATTCCCGTGGTGTTTGTTTCGGGCGGCCCCATGGAGGCGGGCAAGACGCGCCTGGGCGTGCACAAGATCGACCTGATCGACGCCATGGTCATGGCCGCCGACAGCAAGGTGTCGGACGCCGAGGTGGCGGAGGTCGAGCGCTCTGCTTGCCCGACCTGCGGTTCGTGCTCGGGCATGTTCACGGCCAACTCCATGAACTGCCTGACCGAGGCGCTGGGCCTGGCGCTGCCCGGCAACGGCACGCTCGTGGCTACGCACGCCGACCGCGAGCAGCTGTTCAAGCGCTGCGGCCGCCTGATCGTGGAGCTCGCGCGGCGCTATTACGAGCAAGGCGACGCCTCGGTGCTGCCGCGCGCCGTGGGCTTCAAGGCGTTCGAAAACGCGATGGCGCTGGACATTGCCATGGGCGGCTCGACCAACACCATCCTGCACCTGCTCGCCATCGCCCAGGAGGCGCAGATCCCTTTCACCATGCAGGACATAGACCGCCTCTCGCGCGTGGTGCCGCAGCTGTGCAAGGTCGCGCCCAACACGCCCAAGTACCACGTCGAGGACGTGCACCGCGCTGGCGGCATCATGGCCATCCTCGGTGAGCTCGAGCGCGCGGGCAAGCTGCACACCGACGTGCCCACCATCCACGCCAAGACCTTGGGCGAAGCCCTGGAGCAATGGGACATCGTGCGCAACCCGTCGGCCGAGGTGCAGAACTTTTTCAAGGCCGGCCCCGCAGGCATCCCCACGCAGCAGGCGTTCAGCCAGAACACGCGCTGGCCCAGCCTCGATGCCGACCGCGCCGAAGGCTGCATCCGTTCCGTGAACCATGCGTTTTCGCAAGAGGGCGGCTTGGCCGTGCTCGTGGGCAACATCGCACAGGGCGGCTGCGTGGTCAAAACGGCTGGTGTCGATGATGCGCTGCTGGTGTTCGAAGGTCCGGCGCACGTCACCGAGTCACAGGACGAAGCCGTGGCGCACATTCTCGAAGGCCAGGTGCAGGCCGGCGACGTGGTCGTCGTGCGCTACGAAGGCCCCAAGGGCGGCCCCGGCATGCAGGAGATGCTTTACCCGACTTCGTACATCAAGTCCAGGGGCTTGGGCAAGGCGTGCGCGCTGCTCACCGATGGGCGCTTTTCTGGCGGCACTTCGGGCCTGTCGATTGGGCATGTCTCGCCCGAGGCGGCTGCCGGTGGCGCCATCGGTTTGGTGCAAAACGGCGACCGCATCCGCATCGACATCCCGAACCGTCGCATCGACGTGCTGGTGTCCGACGAGGAGCTTGCGCGGCGCCGCGCCGAGCAGGACGCCAAAGGCTGGAAGCCCGTGCAGCCGCGCAAGCGCCAGGTGTCGGCTGCGCTCAAGGCCTATGCCAAGCTGGTCATGTCCGCCGACAAGGGTGCGGTGCGCGATCTTTCGCTATTGGATTGAGAGCTAATCTGGCATACAGAGCCTTGGCATTTTGCTTTTTTGACGCTGCACACGCATGCTGATCTACCCCCACATCGATCCGATTGCCCTGCAAGTGGGGCCGCTGGCCATCCATTGGTATGGCGTGACCTATCTGGTCGCTTTCGGCCTTTTCCTGCTGCTCGGGCGCCTGCGGCTGCGCCACGAGCCGTTTGCCTCCATCACCGGCCCTGGGGCCTGGACGAGCAAGGACGTGGAGGACATTCTGTTTCTCGGCGTGGTGGGCGTGGTGCTCGGCGGGCGCCTGGGCTACTGCCTGTTTTACAAGCCCGGCTACTACTTTGCGCATCCGCTCGAAATCTTTGCGGTCTGGCAGGGCGGCATGAGTTTTCATGGCGGCTTGCTTGGTGCCATTGCCGCAATGACCTGGTTTGCGCGTTCGCGCCAGCGCCCCTGGCTGCAGGTGGCCGACTTCGTCGCGCCATGCGTGCCCACGGGCCTGGCCGCGGGGCGCGTGGGCAACTTCATCAATGGCGAACTCTGGGGGCGCTTTGCGAGCCCCGAGTTGCCCTGGGCGATGGTGTTTCCGCAAAGCGGCTCGATGTTGCCGCGCCATCCGTCGCAGGTGTACCAATTCCTGCTCGAAGGATTGCTGCTGTTCGTGCTGCTGTGGCTGTATGCGCGCCGCCCACGCCGCCAGGGCGAGGTGGCGGCGGCGTTCCTCGTGGGCTATGGCGCGCTGCGCTTTATCGCCGAGTATTTCCGCGAGCCCGATGCGTTCCTGGGCCTGCTCTCGCTGGGCCTGAGCATGGGGCAGTGGCTTTGCATTCCCATGGTGCTTGCTGGCATTGCGCTATGGATTTGGGTGCGACATCGGCCCCTGCCCGTTGCACGCGATCGCAAAAGCGAGGGCAGGCCAGCGTAGGGTTGGCTTTCAGCGTCTGACGGCCTGTTGGGGCCGTGGTCGGGAGTTTTCATGACAGCACCCCTGAATCCACAGAATCTCTTCAGCGCCTTGCGCGCGGCTTTCCCCCAGGACTTGGCACAGACCGCCGTCGAGGCCACTGCGCCCGATGGCAGCGCACTGGGCTACAGCTGGCGCGATCTGGACCAGGGCAGCGCGCGCATCGCCAACTTGCTCGCATCGCTGGACTTGCCGGAGGGCAGCCGCATCGCCGTGCAGGTCGAAAAATCGGTCGAGGCCATGCTGCTGTACCTGGCCACGCTGCGCGCGGGCTATGTGTTCTTGCCGCTCAACACCGCCTACCAGCGCGCCGAGATCAGCTACTTCATCGGCAATGCCGAGCCTGCCGTGGTCGTGTGCACGCCCGGGAATTTCGATTGGGTGTCGCAACTCGCCTACGCCGCGGGCACGCAGCATGTGTTCACGCTCGGTGATGATCGCAGTGGCAGCTTGCTCGAGCGCGCTGCGCAACACGATGATGCGCACGTGCCGGCCCGCAAAACGGCCGACGATCTGGCCGCCATTCTCTACACCAGTGGCACCACGGGGCGCAGCAAGGGCGCGATGCTCACGCACGGCAACCTGCTCTCGAACGCGCTGGTGCTCAAAGACTATTGGGGCTGGCGCAGCGACGACGTGCTCATCCACGCACTGCCGATTTTTCACGTGCATGGCTTGTTCGTTGCGATCCATGCGGCGTTGCTCGGCGGCAGCAAGATGATCTGGCTGCCCAAGTTCGACCCAAAAGCCGTGATCGCCGTCATGCCGCGCGCCACGGTGTTCATGGGCGTGCCCACGCTCTACGTGCGCATGCTGGCCGAGCCGGCGTTGAACCACGAGGCCGCGCGCCACATGCGCCTGTTCATCTCGGGCTCGGCGCCCTTGCTGGTCGAGACCTTCCGCGCCTGGCAGGAGCGCACGGGCCACACGATTTTGGAGCGTTACGGCATGAGCGAGACCATCATGCTCACGTCCAACCCCCACAGCGCCGACGCGCGCTACGGCGGGCAGAGCGAGCGCCGCGGTGGCACCGTGGGCTTTCCCTTGCCGGGCGTGGAGCTGCGCGTGGTCGATGATGCCAACTCCCCCATCGCCGAGGGCGAAATCGGCAACATCCAGGTGCGCGGGCCGAACGTGTTCAAAGGCTACTGGCGCATGCCCGAGAAAACCGCCGAGGAATTCACCGCCGATGGCTGGTTCAAGACCGGCGACGTGGGCAAGATTGATGAACGCGGCTACGTGAGCATCGTGGGGCGTAGTAAAGACTTGATCATCAGCGGCGGCTACAACGTCTATCCGGCCGAGATCGAGGCGGCGATCAACGACATGCCCGGCGTCGCCGAGAGCGCCGTGGTGGGCGTGCCGCACCCGGACTTTGGCGAGGTGGGCGTGGCCGTGGTCGTTGCGCAGGCTGGCGCCCGGCTCGATCCTGATGCGATCCTTGCGCAGCTCAAGACGCAGCTCGCGAACTACAAAATTCCCAAGCGCTGCGTCATCGCGCCAGAACTGCCGCGCAACACCATGGGCAAGGTGCAGAAAAACCTGCTGCGCGCGGAGCACCAAGTGTAGTGTTCGACGCTATCTGCGACATAAAACCGCGTCTTTTCGGCCTGGGCCGCGTTGCAAATCCTCGCGATACCACCCGGTATCGCTGCGGTTTGCGCCTTGCCCAGACCAAAAATCCATCGGTTTTATTTGTCGCATCAAGCATCAAACACTACACAAGATGCGTTTGGCGCGTGAGCGCATGCGCTGTGGCCGCAAAATGCTTTTTTATCTGTAGCTTCTTGCGCTTGCTGCATGCGCTTTGGCGGCTTGTTTTGCCTCTGAGCATGCGCTTCGAATTCAGCGCAGCACGAGTACCGGGATGTGCGAATGCGTGAGCACGTGCTGGGTCTCGCTGCCCAGCAGCAGGCGCTTGATCCCCTTGCGTCCGTGCGAGGCCATGACGATCATGTCGCACTTGTGCTTTTTGGCCGCCGAAATGATGGCCTCCGCCACCAGGTCCGACTTGACCACGACAGGCTTGACCGCCACGCCGAGCGCATCTCCCTTGGCCTTGATGTCGTCAAGCAAGGCCTTGGCCGCGTCGCCCCATTGCTTTTCGATGCGCTTGATGTCGCCGGCATCGACGGGCAGGCCGCCTTCGAAATAGCTGACCGGGTAACGCGGCACCACCTTCAGCACGACGAGCGTGGCTTTCGAGAGGGCCGCCAGGGAAAGGGCTTCCTCCACGGCTTTTTCCGACAGCGGCGAGCCGTCCGTGGCCGCCAGAATGCGTTGGTACATCGTCTCGCTCCTCAAAATGACGTCAAGAGCGCCAGCTTAGGCGGTGTCTTGATTTTTATCTTGATTCATGTCAATGTGCCTGCCATGGGATGCATTTAGGCTAACGATATGTCCACCAGTCTTCCCGTGGATGCCGACAGGCACCGAGAACAGGCGCGACCGCAGGATGCGGGGGCCAGGGTTTTGCTCGACGATCCGCAGGAGTGGTCGGCATTTGGCAGGCCTTTTGGAGCGGCAAGGGGTGAACAAGCCGCACCCCCAGCCGACGCCACGCGCTGGGAGTCTTACGTGGTGCTGGGCGGCATGCACTGCGCCGCCTGCGCCTTGACCATAGAGGACGCCTTGCGCACTGTGCCGGGGGTGGAGCAGGCCGATGTCAGCGCCGCGACCCAGCGCGCGCGCATCGTCTGGGATGCGCGCCGCGTGCTGCCCTCCCAGTGGCTGGCGGCCGTGCAAAAAGCCGGCTACACCGCCTTGCCCGCGCTCGACGCCTTCACGCGCGAGCGGCGCTTGCAGGAGAGCCGGCGTGCTTTGTGGCGCTGGGCTGTCGCCGGTTTCTGCATGATGCAGGTCATGATGTACGCATGGCCCGCCTACGTGGCGCAGCCCGGCGACCTTTCGGCTGAAATGGAGCAACTGCTGCGCTGGGCCTCGTGGGTGTTGTCCTTGCCCGTGATGCTGTTCGCCTGCGGTCCTTTCTTTGCGAGCGCCTGGCGCGACATCCGTGCGCGGCGCGTGAGCATGGACTTGCCCGTGGCGCTTGGCATTGCCATCACTTTCATAGTGAGTACCGCAGGTACTTTTGACCCTGGTGGGCTATTTGGTCATGAGGTCTATTTCGACTCACTGACCATGTTCGTGTTCTTTTTGCTCACCGGACGGTGGCTGGAGCTGCGCTTGCGCGACCGCACTGCCGGCGCGCTCGAGGCGGTGATGAACCGCCTGCCAGACAGCGTAGAGCGCCTAGGGCCCGATGGCAGATTTGCGCGCGTCGCGACGCGCCGGCTCGCTGTGGGCGACACCATCCGCGTACTGCCCGGAGAGGCCTTTCCGGCGGACGGAACCATCGTGCGTGGTAGCACGCAGGCCGATGAATCCTTGCTCACGGGCGAGTCCACTCCCGTCGTGCGCGCGCAAGGAAGCCAGGTGATCGCAGGGAGCTACAACCTGCTTGCCCCGGTCGAGGTGCGGGTCGAGCGCACGGGCGAGCAGACGCGCTTTGCCGAGATCGTCGCGCTGATGGAGAGCGCCTCGTTGCAAAAGCCCCGCCTTGCGCAACTGGCAGACCGCATTGCGCGGCCTTTCCTGGTCGGCGTGCTGCTCGCTGCGGCGGCGGCTGCGCTGTGGTGGTGGGGCCAAGATCCTGAGCGCGCACTCATGGTGGCTGTGGCGGTTTTGGTGGTGACTTGCCCGTGCGCGCTTTCGCTTGCTACGCCCGTTGCCATGCTGACGGCTGCAGGCACGCTCGCGCGCCAAGGCATCTTGGTGCGCAACCTGCAAGCGCTCGAAGCCCTGGCAGAGATCGATACGCTGGTGTTCGACAAAACCGGCACCCTCACGCGCGAAGGCATGCAGTTGCGCAACGTGCATGTTGCGCCAGACGTGGGCATGGATGCAGCGCAGGCGCTCGCTTTGGCTGCCGCGCTGGCGCGCCATTCCTTGCACCCGGTGTCGCGAGCGCTTGCATCCGCCGCACGCCCAGACCTGGTTGAGCGTTGGCGCGTGCGTGATCTGCACGAAGAGGCGGGCCTGGGGTTGCGCGCGACGGTGGAAGATGCGCTCGGCCTCGTCCCGGCCCGCTCAGTGCGGCTTGGTTCGGCACTGCACACCGATGCGGCCTTGCAGGCATCGGCTGCGGATGCGGCTGCCTCGCAGGTGTTTCTGGCGGAAGATGGGATGGATGGACGCGGGCGCGAGCTTGCCCATTTCGACTTGACGGAAGCCATGCGCCCTGAAGTGCCTGCCGCAGTGGCATTTTTGCGCCAGCTCGGCGTGGCAGTGCAGATGTTGTCGGGGGACAGGCAGGCCGCGGTGCAAAGAGTGGCGGCGCAGGCCGGCATCGATCTGGCGCGGGGCGAATGCACGCCGCAGGACAAGCTCCTGGCTTTGCAGGTGCTGCAGAAACAGGGGCACCGCGTCGGCATGGTGGGCGATGGCATCAACGACGGGCCTGTGCTCGCGGGGGCCAACGTGTCTTTTGCCTTCGGCTCGGCCGCACCGCTGGCACAGTCGCGCGCCGATTTCGTGGTGCTGAGCGGCAGACTGTCCTTGATTCCGCAAGCCGTAACGTTGGCGCGCCATACTATGCAGGTGGTGCGGCAGAATTTGTGGTGGGCCGCAGCGTACAACGCGCTGGCCGTGCCACTGGCTATCGTGGGCTGGATGCCGCCTTGGCTTGCGGGCCTGGGCATGGCATCGAGCTCCCTGCTCGTCGTGCTCAACGCGGCGAGGCTGGCGCGTTGGCATGGCGAAGCGCCAACGGCGTTGCCAGCAGACAACAAAGGGGCCGCTTCTTCGTCTGCTTGCCCCTTACCGGAGCCTTTCTGATGGACATTCTCTACTTGCTGATCCCGTTGTCTGTCGTGCTGGTACTGCTCATACTGGCGGGGCTCTGGTGGGCGATCCACAGCGGACAGTTCGACAGCGTCGAACAGGAGGGTGAACGCATTCTCAAAGATGGTTGACTTGCATCAACGATGCCTAGCCTTGTCTGATTGAAACTTTCATTGCAACAAAAAACGAGGTGTCAGATGGATTCTTCAGTAAAGAAAGATGTTGCGCACTACAACGATACGGTAGTGCGCCAGTTCGCGATCATGGCGGCAGTCTGGGGAGTGGTAGGCATGTTGGTGGGCGTGATCATCGCGGCCCAGTTGACATGGCCTGAGCTCAACTTGGGCATACCGTGGCTCACCTATGGGCGATTGCGTCCGCTCCATACCAACGCGGTGATTTTTGCGTTTGGTGGCTGCGCACTCTTCGCGTCCAGCTACTACGTTGTGCAGCGCACCTGCCAGACGCGCCTGTTCGCCGGGCCTTTGGCTTCGTTCACGTTCTGGGGCTGGCAGTTGGTGATCCTGGCTGCGGCCATCAGCCTGCCGCTGGGGTACACCACCAGCAAGGAATACGCCGAGCTTGAATGGCCCATCGATATTCTCATCACGCTCGTATGGGTGTCTTATGCCGTCGTGTTTTTCGGCACGATAGGCATGCGCAAGGTCAAGCACATCTATGTGGCCAACTGGTTCTACGGCGCTTTCATCATCGCCGTGGCCCTGCTGCATGTGGTGAACAGCGCGGAAGTCCCCGCTGGCTGGATGAAGAGCTATTCGGCCTACGCCGGTGTGCAAGACGCCATGGTGCAGTGGTGGTATGGGCACAACGCCGTGGGCTTTTTCCTCACGGCGGGTTTCTTGGGCATGATGTATTACTTCATTCCCAAGCAGGCAGGGCGTCCTGTTTACAGCTATCGGCTGTCCATCGTCCACTTCTGGGCGCTGATCTTCACCTACATGTGGGCCGGCCCACACCACTTGCACTACACCGCATTGCCCGACTGGACGCAATCGCTCGGCATGGTGTTTTCGCTCATCCTGCTGGCACCGAGCTGGGGCGGCATGATCAACGGCATCATGACCTTGTCGGGGGCATGGCACAAACTGCGTGACGATCCCATCCTGCGCTTCTTGATCGTTTCGCTGTCGTTCTATGGCATGTCCACGTTCGAAGGGCCCATGATGTCGATCAAGACGGTCAATGCCCTGAGCCACTATACGGACTGGACGATTGGCCACGTGCACTCGGGTGCGCTGGGCTGGGTGGGTTTGATTTCCATCGGTACGCTGTATTACTTGGTTCCGCGCCTGTTCGGCAAGGAAAAGATGTATTCCGTCAAGGCGATCGAAGTCCATTTCTGGATGTCCACCATCGGTATTGTGTTGTATATCGCCTCGATGTGGATTGCCGGCGTGATGCAAGGCCTGATGTGGCGCGCCATCAATCCCGACGGGACGCTTACCTACACCTTCGTCGAAAGCGTGAAGGCTACGTTCCCCTTCTATGTGATTCGCCTTTCGGGTGGCCTGTTGTATCTGTGCGGCATGTTGCTGATGCTTTGGAATGTCTGGAAGACTGCTGGATCCGGTCGTTCCGTTAAGGTGGCGATTCCTGCCGTCAATCCCGCACACGCTTGAAATCACGGAGGGAATTTAATATGTCCAACGCCAATTCATCATCCGGCTTTTCGCACGAAAAAATCGAAACCAGCAATTTCTTGATGATTGTTTTGATTTTGCTGGTGATTTCTGTCGGTGGTCTCGTGGAGATCGTGCCACTGTTTTTTCAAAAATCCACCACCGAGCCCGTCAAAGGGGTGGAGCCCTATACCGCATTGCAGCTTGCAGGACGCGACATTTATCAGCGCGAGGGGTGCTATAACTGTCATTCGCAGATGATCCGCCCGTTCCGCGCTGAGACTTTGCGTTATGGACATTACTCGGTGGCAGGTGAATTTGTGTATGACCATCCTTTCCAATGGGGAAGCAAGCGCACCGGGCCGGATTTGGCGCGTGTCGGTGGAAAATACAGTGATGAATGGCATCGTATCCACCTCAACAACCCGCGTGATGTAGTGCCAGAGTCGAATATGCCAGCCTATCCGTGGCTTGCTAAAAATATGGTTGATGCGAGCAGTATGGCGCCACACATGAAAGCGCTTCGTACAGTGGGAGTTCCCTATACCGATGCGCAAATCAATGGAGCTGCCGAAGAGGTCAAGGGCAAGACCGAACAGGATGCCTTGATCGCCTATCTGCAGGGCCTTGGACGGGCTATCAAATAAGGAGGGACTATGGATATCACGACCGCCCGCATAATCACCACTGTTCTTTCCATGGTTTGCTTTATTGGAATTTGCGTGTGGGTCTATTTGGGGCGCAATCGGTCTGCATTCGATGAGGCGGCGCGTCTGCCTTTCGAGCAGGAATGAAATAAATCACATCGAGAAAATCCCATGAGCGATTTCATTAGCGATTTTTGGTCACACTATGTGGCGGGGATCACCATCATTGGCATCGTTGCGTGCTTTTTGCTTCTGTGGACGACCGCACGTAAAAAAGTCGTCGCCCACAGCAACAATACCACGGGCCACGTGTGGGATGAAGATCTTGCTGAAATGAACAACCCTTTGCCACGTTGGTGGGTATGGTTGTTCGTGATCACCCTTATTTTTGCTATCGGCTATCTGGCGGCGTATCCTGGCCTGGGGAAATTCGGTGGCAAGCTGGGTTGGTCTGAGCAAGGGCAGTATGACGCTGAGATGGCCAAGGCCAAGGCTGAACTTGAGCCTTTGTATGCGCGATTTCGCGCGATGAAGGTAGAGGACCTCGCCAAGGACCCGCAGGCAATGGCCATTGGCGATCGGCTGTTCATGAACAACTGCGCACAATGCCATGGCTCCGATGCGCGCGGCAGCAAGGGCTTCCCCAATCTGACGGACAACGACTGGTTGCATGGTGGTACACCGGCCAAAATCCAGGAGACCATTACCAACGGACGTATTGGCATCATGCCGCCCATGGCTGCAGCGGTGGGCACGGCCGAGGACGTGCGCAACGTCGCCCAATACGTGCTCAGTCTCTCGAACAGCCCGCATGACTCTGTGCGTGCTGCACTCGGGAAGCCCAAGTTTGCAGCCTGCGCCGCCTGCCATGGCATGGACGGGAAGGGTAACCAGGATATAGGGGCGCCCAACCTGACCGACGATATTTGGCTGCATGGTTACGGTGAGGAGGCGATCCTCGCCATGGTCAACAATGGCAAGACAAATCAAATGCCGGCGCAGAAAGACAAACTCACCGAGGATCAAATCCACGTTCTCGCCGCTTATGTGTGGGGCTTCTCCAACAACCCGAAGGTCGCCGCGAAATAAGCCGCGACGTGAGGAATGGCCGGAATGGAAAGACGCATTGTGCTCAATGATGTCTTCCTTCCGGCAAAACTTTTTGGTGATTTGTTTTTTTAATGGATATCTCTGAATCATGAGTTCCACAGACCAGCCGCCCCGCAAGGTCATACCAATCGCAGCTGCTCCCGCTGATTCTTCGGAATCCGAGGAGCTCGTTTCTTTCTACGAAGCCCGCAAAAAGATTTACCCCCGATCGATCAGCGGGATTTTTGCGCGCTGGCGCTGGGCGATGGTGTTTCTGACGCAATTGGCATTTTATGGATTGCCTTGGCTGCAATGGGGCGAGCGCCAGCTGGTATTGTTTGATTTGGGGGCGCGGCGTTTTTATATTTTTGGTCTGGTGCTCTATCCCCAGGATTTCATTTATCTCACGGGGCTACTCATCATCTCTGCACTTTCGCTCTTTTTGTTCACGGCAGTGGCGGGGCGCTTGTGGTGTGGTTTCGCTTGTCCGCAGACGGTGTATACCGAGATATTCATGTGGATAGAGCACAAGGTAGAGGGCGATCGCACGGCGCGTTTGCGTCTCGATGCCGGGCCTTGGAATTTCGAGAAAATTCGCAAAAAATTTCTCAAGCAATTTTTGTGGATTGCCGTTGCTCTGTGGACCGGGTTTACCTTCGTCGGTTATTTTGTGCCGATTCGTCAGTTGGGTGGCGAATTGCTGGCCTTGCAAGGCGGGTGGCAGATTTTCTGGGTTTTGTTTTATGGTTTTGCCACCTATGGCAATGCCGGCTTCATGCGCGAGCAGGTGTGCAAATACATGTGTCCTTATGCGCGCTTTCAAAGCGCCATGTTCGATAAGGATACTCTGATCGTCAGCTACGACGCTGAGCGTGGAGAGCCGCGCGGGCCCCGCAACAAGAATGTCGATCACAAGGCCAAGGGTTTAGGGGATTGCATAGACTGCACGCTTTGCGTTCAAGTGTGTCCGACGGGTATCGATATACGCAATGGTTTGCAGTATGAATGCATAGGCTGTGGCCTATGTGTCGATGCGTGCGATTCCGTCATGGAAAAAATGCATTACCCTAAAGGCCTGATAAGCTACGTCACGCAAAACGGTTTGCGTAGCCATTGGACGCGCGCGCAGATGCTGCGAAGGATATTGAGGCCGCGTATTTTGATATACACCATTCTGTTGCTGCTGCTTTGCGTGGCCATGCTGGTGAGTCTGACGATGCGCAGCCCCATGAAGGTGGATGTGGTACGTGATCGGGCCGCCTTGTCGCGCATAGTGGCTGGCGGCAGGCTGGAAAACGTTTATCGTTTGCAGATCATGAATGCCACGGAACGTGCGCATCATTACCATATTTCCGTCAAAGGACTGGATGGCATTGAAATGGCATCGGATGCGGAGTACGATGTAGGGCCAGCAGAGGCGCGCTGGGTAGCAGTTCGGGTGCAGATTCCCTATGGGGCGGCAAGCCCTGGTTCGCATCCTATCAGTTTCGTCATCGAATCACTGGACGACAAAGCCAGGATAGAAGAGAAGTCTATTTTCCTCGTGCCCCGCTGAGGGGCTCGTGCAGCAACATTTATAGGATTTTTATGCCAACGACTGCTCGCCACCCTTCAGATATGCAACCCTGGTGGAAAATTGGCTATGTGTGGCTTTTGATCGCCGGCCCCGCTATCGTGATCATCGCGGGGTTTGTGACGCTGTGGATTGCCATTCGCACCCCGGATCCTGTCATCGACGAGGATTATTATCGACATGGGCTTGAAATCAATAAAACCCTGGCGCAACCAGAGAAGAGCCTTGCACCGGCTCTCAAAGCCCGTAACCATGTCATTACGCCTCTCAAAGATCAGCCGCATTGAAATAATTTGCACCGAGGCATGGAAAGGAGACGATATATGGGGTCGCAACGATGGATGTGGATTGCCTGGCCCGCCTTTTTGATGGCGGGCGTTTTAGAAATTTTGGTATTTGCTTTGGTCGATCCACAAGATTTGCAGTGGTTTGGTCACCCTCTGGCAATGTCGCGTGAGGGAATTTACACCATTGCTTTTTTTGTCTTTTGGATCGTCAACATGGCTTCGAGTGCATTGACTACACTCTTGGTGATGTCGCCTTTTGAGTTGAACCGTTGCCCTGTTCCTGCGTCGGATAGGCCGGATGACTGTCGCAAGCCTACGTGCTGAATCTGTTTATGGCCAGCGGATGCTGGTCATATTCACAGATTTTGGGGCGTAGGCTGGATTGTCAGTGGCAGTTTTGTTGATTGTTCACGATACTGCGCAGAGCTTCGACATCAAGTATGCGCACATGGCGCTGTTTGACTTCGATAATGCCTTCTTCAACGAATTTTGAGAAGGTGCGGCTCACGGTTTCCAGTTTCAGGCCGAGATAACTGCCGATCTCTTCGCGTGTCATGCGGAGAATCAGCTCCGACTGCGAGAAGCCGCGCGCATGCAGGCGCTGCACCAAATTGAGCAAAAAGGCGGCGAGGCGCTCTTCGGCGCGCATGCTGCCCAGCAGCAGCATGACGCCGTGTTCGCGCACGATCTCCCGGCTCATGATCTTGTGCACATGGTGCTGCAATGCCGTGAATTCTCGGGAGAGTTCTTCCAGACGGTCGAATGGCATGACGCAAACCTCTGCGTCTTCCAGCGCCACCGCATCGCAGCTGTGGTGGTCGTTGACGATGCCGTCCAGTCCAATGATTTCCCCAGCCATCTGAAAGCCGGTGACTTGGTCGCGGCCGTCTTCCGTAGTGAGGCAGGTCTTGAAAAAGCCGGTGCGAATCGCGAACAGAGAGGTGAACGCTTCACCGTTGCGAAACAGGGTGCCACCGCGCTTGACCTTGCGCCGCACGGCGACGGCCTCGTCTATGCGCTGCAGTTGTTCGTCGTTCAGGCCCACAGGCATGCACAGCTCACGCAAATTGCAGTTGGAGCAGGCAACTTTGATGGTTTGAGGAGTCATAAATTTAGGAGTAAGACGGCAGTGGTGGCTCGTAAGGGGGCTGCTTCTCCACCTGTTCGATAGCTTGACACATGTCAATGAGTTGCTTGCAAGCGTAAGGCACAGTTGCTGAGTTCGCAAGGATAAATTTATGACAGCTGTCTCACCCGAACTTCTGCGCCGCTTCGATGTGCCGGGGCCCCGCTACACCTCGTATCCTACCGCCGATCGCTTCGTTGAGGCTTTTCGTGACAGGGATTATGTGCTTGCGCTTGCCCAGCGTCGCCTGGGCGGTGCGACGGCGCTGCCATTGTCAATTTACGTGCACATTCCATTTTGCGAGTCGCTGTGCTACTACTGCGCCTGCAACAAGATCATCACCAAGCATCACGAACGTGCCGAGGCTTACCTGGACTACCTGGGCAAAGAGATGGACTTGCATGTGGCGCAGCTTGGCGCGGGCCAGCCGGTCAGCCAGTTGCACTTGGGTGGAGGGACGCCGACCTTCCTCTCGGATGCGGGCTTGCGCAGACTGATGGCGATGATTCGGCACAATTTTGCCCTGGCTCCGGGGGGGGAATATTCCATAGAGGTCGATCCGCGCACGGTGGATGCGGGGCGCTTGGCGCTGCTGGCAGAACTCGGCTTCAACCGGTTGAGCTTCGGCGTGCAGGACTTTGATCCCAAGGTGCAAAAGGCCGTGCATCGCGTCCAGCCGGCGGAGCAGGTGTTCGCGCTCGTCGAGACCGCGCGGACCTTGGGATTCGAGTCCGTCAATGTGGACTTGATCTATGGTTTGCCACGGCAGACACCGGAGTCCTTTGATAGCACCTTGGCGCTCGTCGGACAGTTGCGGCCCGACCGCATTGCACTCTATGCCTATGCGCATCTGCCGGACCGGTTCAAGCCGCAGCGGCGCATCCACGCAGAGGAGTTGCCCGGGGCCGAGGCCAAGCTGTCGATGCTGTCGCGTTCGCTGGACGCCTTGATGGGGGCGGGCTATGTGTACGTGGGCATGGACCATTTTGCTTTGCCCACGGACGCGCTGGCCGTTGCCAAGCGGCAAGGACGCTTGCATCGTAATTTTCAGGGCTACAGTACGCAGCCCGATTGTGACCTGATCGGTCTTGGTGTCTCGGGTATCGGCCGGATTGGTGCCACCTACAGCCAGAACGCCAAGACCTTGGAGGAGTATTACGACTTTCTGGATCGCGGTCGCCTGCCCGTGGTGCGTGGCCTGGCTTTGTCGCGCGACGACCTTGTACGCCGCGCGGTCATCATGGCGCTGATGTGCCAGGGTGAGCTTGTGTTTGAACCCGTGGAACAGGCTTGGCTGATCGACTTTCGCAAATACTTCGCAGCGGAGTTGGAGCAGTTGGAGGGGCTGGCCGAACAAGACCTGGTTGCTCTGGGGCCCGAAGGCATCCGCGTGACGGCTACGGGGTGGTTCTTCGTGCGCGGCATTGCGATGGTGTTCGATCGCTATTTGCAAGCCGACCGCAACAGGGCGCGTTTTTCGCGCATCATTTGAAAAATCGGCCTTGAGGGCCGCGTAATCTGCGCATGCTGCTCACTTTTTCATTAACAGCGTTGTTCATGGGCGTGGTCGGGGGGCCGCATTGTCTTGTCATGTGTGCGGCGCCATGTGCAGCGCTGGTGAACGGGTCTTCGGCAGTCGCCGCCATGGGAGGCGGTGCAGCGGCGCAAGGCGAAGAAAGAGTGCGCTGGCTGCCCAACGGTTTCGGCGGGGTGCAGCGGCTCGCGGCTTTTCACCTCGGGCGCTTGGCGGGATACGCACTGGCAGGTGCCTTGGCCGCATGGGCCATGGATGGCTTGGCCTGGATGACGCAGCAAACGGCTGCCTTGCGGCCTGTATGGACTTTGATGCACGTGGCCATTCTGGTATGGGGGTTGGCGATGGTGCTGCAAGCGCGCCAGCCTGCCTGGGTGGAGAGCGCTGGGCGTGCGGTGTGGCGCCGCATGCAATCATGGACTGCAGCACCCGTGGGGCTAGGCTTGGTGGGGGTTTTATGGGCGCTGATGCCCTGCAGCTTGTTGTATTCCGCCCTGCTGGTGGCGGCCTTGAGCGGTGGGGTGTGGCAAGGCGCATGGGCCATGGCGTTGTTCGGCATTGGCAGCGGCGTCTGGCTGCTGGCCGGCCCCTGGATCTGGGGGCAATTGCGCTCGCGCATCAATGCCGCACGGGCCGACTGGGGGACGCGGCTTGCCGGGCTCTTGCTCTGTGCCATGGCCGGCTGGGCATTGTGGATGGACGTCATCGCCAAGTCTTCGCTGTGGTGTGCCTGAGGGCCTGGATTTCGGTGGAGGTCGGTGAGGGGGATACGCGCGTTTTTTTTGCATTGCGCTACATTTTTCAGAGTCAAAGCTGCTTTCTGTGCGCGCAGAGGTCATAATTTGCGAACAATGTGCAAGAGGGCGTAACGGTAGGCCCATTGTTTGCAGTGACTTCTTCCATTTACATCGACATCGATCAGCTTTGCATTGGCATGTTCATCCAGTTGGAGGTGGGCTGGATGAATCATCCTTTTCCTGTGAACAGTTTTCGCATTGCGTCTGCGCAGCAGATTGCCACCTTGCGCGACCTGGGGCTGACGAGAGTTCGCGTCATCCTGGACAAATGTGATGCCGATGTCCGGCGCGCATTGGCAACATCGGAGAAAAAGGAAGTGCCTCCCACGGCTATGGAGTCTGGCGAGTCAGTGGCCGCGCAGCCTGCAAGCACGGATGTTTCCTCGTCCGAGGCGATGCGCCTGGCGTTGCTGGCGGAACAAAATCGTCGTCTGTTGGAGTGTGACCGGCGCTTTGCGCAAGCGACCCGTGAATATCTTGCGATCGAACGCACGGTGTTGGAGCTCCCTGCGCAGGCCTGTGCGCAAACCCAAAAGCTGGTGGCAGAGTGTGTCTCCAGCCTGCTTGCCAAAGACGAGGTGGCCATCCGTCTTTTGTCTGAGGGGGCTGGCGAGCGCGCAGCGCTCCATCCGGTCAATGTCATGGTCGCAAGCTTGCTGCTCGGGAAGGTCTTGGGTCTGCAGAGTACGGAGTTGCAGGAGCTGGGCATGGCCGCTTTGCTGCACGATGTGGGCAAGATCACCCTGCCCCCCAAATACCGGCATCCGCTGCCCACGATGACACCGGCAGAGCGCGCGCAGTATGAGGGGCATGTGCGTGCGTCGGTTGCTCTGGCCCGCAGCATGGGGCTTCCCGATGCGGCCGTGATTGCGATGGCCCAGCACCACGAGATGGCCGATGGCAGCGGGTTTCCCAAGCGGCTCTGTGGCAGTGATCTGGGGCGCGTGAGCCAGATGCTCGCGTTGGTGAATCACTACGATAGGCTCTGCAACCCGGTGCGCGAGGCCGATGCCCTGACCCCGCACGAAGCCTTGGCCGTGATTTTCGCGCGACGCAAGGCATTCTTTGACGAAATGGTGCTGGCCGCCTTCATTCGCATGATGGGGGTGTACCCCCCAGGGTCGGTGGTGCAACTGGCCAATGACCGTTATGCGCTCGTCGTGTCCGTCAATTCGAACCGGCCTCTGCGCCCCAAGGTGATCGTGCACGACCCGCAAGTCCCCAAAGAGGAGGCGCTGATTCTGGACTTGGAGGCCGAGCCGGAGCTGGGCATACGTCGCAGTCTTAAGCCGAGCCAACTCCCGCGGGAAGCGTTGGACTACCTGTCACCGCGTAAAAAAATTTGCTACTTTTTTGAGCGCGTGGTAGCGCTGGAGGCGGTAGAAGGGCAAGAGGAGGCCATGCAATGACCCTGCAGGTGCAAAAATCCTGGCTCGACAGTCTGCAAGAGGCCGTCTGGCTCGTCGATGCAAAGTCTCTGTGCATTGTGCAGTCGAACGAAGCGGCCGCGCGGCTGCTTGGGTTGTCCTGTGACGAAATGCGGGGGATGCCGGTGCTGCGTCTGGCCGTCACGCCGGAGGATCAGGCATTCTGGGGCGGCACTACGGAAGAAATTGCGCGGGGAATCGACTCCTATACCCACGTGCTGCGTGGCGATGGCGCGTGGGTGGCCGTGGCGCGCCGGGTAGCGCCGTTGCAAGCTCTCGACGGCAGAGGCTATTTAGTGCTTAGCATGCTCGATCGCACCGTGCAGGAGAACACCGAGCGTGAATTGGAAGCCTTGCTGGCCGAACTGCGTGCTACGCTGGATTCAGCCGCGGAAGGGATTTTGGTGTGCGACCTGCAGGGACGCATACGTGCTTTCAATCGGCGCATGGCACAAATCTGGGACATCCCCGAGCGCTTGTTGGTGGAGCGCGATGACCAGGCGGTATATGCGCACATGGCGGCCCAGGTTACCGACAAGAAGGCCTATAAAAGGCGGCTTGCCGAGTTGGCCAAGCAGCCTGAGGCGCAAGCCTGCGACATTTTGCACTTGCGCCATGGCGTCGTTGTCGAGCGGCTGGTGGTGCCGCAGCTGCAGCGCGGCGAGCTCTCCGGCTGGGTCTATTCATATCGCGATATCACGCAGCAGCAGGCCGACCGGCAGCGCATTCAGGAGCTCGCTTACACCGATGCGCTGACGGGGTTGCCCAACTACCGACAGTTTGCGCAGCGTGTGGATGTGGCGATCCAGGAAGCATCCGAAAAGGCGCCGTGCTTCGCCATCGTTTTCCTCGATCTGGACCGCTTCAAGATCGTGAACGATTCCCTGGGCCATTCCTTTGGCGACAGGGTGTTGCAACTGGTGGCCGAGCGTATCGCATCCTGTCTGCGCCAGACGGATATGCTGTGCCGTCTGGGCGGGGACGAGTTCTTGCTTTACCTGCACGAAGCCGATGCGGCAGTGGCAGAAGGTGTGGTGCGTCGCATCCTCGAAAGCATGCTGCGCCCCTGCGAGCTCGACGGCATGGGTTTTTCGGTGATGTGCAGCATGGGCATCGCGCTGTACCCACAGGACGGCGCCACGCTGGACGAGCTCATCAAGCAGGCCGATACAGCGATGTACCGCGTCAAAGACCGTGGGCGCGGCAATTACAGCTTCTACCAGCCACAGATGAACGCGCATTTGCTGTCGCGCATGAAGCTGGAGCACGCGATGCGCCAGGCGCTCGCGGCGCAGCGATTCGCCGTGCATTACCAGCCGCAGGTGAGCCTGGCTACCGGTGGCATTACGGGGGCCGAGGCCTTGCTGCGCTGGACGGATCCGGAGCTCGGGACGGTGTCGCCAGGTCTTTTCATCCCTTTGGCCGAGGAATCTGGCTTCATCATCGTGCTGGGGGCCTGGGTCATGGAGCAGGCGGTGCGCGAGGCTGCCAAATGGATGCATGCAGGCCATCCGCTCGTCATTTCCGTGAATGTCTCTACGCTGGAGTTTCGCCAGCCCGATTTCGTCGAGCGCGTCACACGCCTGCTCGCCGTGCACCAGCTGCCGCCGGCGCTGCTGGAAATCGAGTTGACCGAGTCCATCATGCTGCAGGATGCGCTGGAGATGGAAGAGCGCCTGCGGGAGCTGGCCGGTTTGGGCGTCAGTCTGGCGATCGACGATTTCGGCACGGGCTACTCCAACCTCGCCTACCTCAAAAAGCTGCCCATCCATAAACTCAAGATCGACCAGTCTTTCATTCGTGGTCTGCCCGACGACGAGGGCGACCTGGCGATCGTCCGCGCCATCGTGGGCATGGGGCAGGCCCTGCATATCGAAGTGGTGGCGGAAGGGGTGGAAACGACCGCCCAGCGGGCCGCATTGCAGCGCTTGCACTGCGGTCATTTCCAGGGTTTTTTGTGCACTCCGGCCTTACCCGCCACGGAGTTCTGGCAAAAGCTTGCGCGCCCTGGCGCCGCGATGCAGGATGCGCTTGCCGATCCGTTGTGCTGAATTGCCGGCATCCTGGCGCAGCTTGCGTCATCGTTCGTCGCGGTTTCAGGCCGCGGCCAACCCTTTCCAGAGCATGTAGGTCGCAAGCCCCAGGAGCAGGCTCGCGAAGATGCGTTTGAGTTGCGCCACCGGCAGTTGGTGCGCTGCGCGCGCGCCCAAGGGGGCCGTGAGCACGCTGCAGGCTGCGACGCAGACGAGCGCAGGCAGCCAGATGTAGCCGAATGACAGGGCCGGACGGCCAGCGACGGACAGGCCGCTGAGCACGTAGCCCAGGACGTTCACGATGGCAATCGGAAAGCCCAGTGCGGCGCTGGTGGCCACGGCGCTGTGGATGGCGACGTTGCACCAGACCATGAAGGGCACGCTCACGAAGCCGCCGCCTGCGCCCACCAGCCCGGACAGGAAACCGATCACGCCCCCCGCCACGAGTTGCCCGGCCGCATGCGGCATTTGTCGGGTGGGCGAAGGTTTTTTGTCCGCCCACATGCGCACTGCGGAGAAACCCACGAACAGGCTGAAAAGAATGGCCAGCCATGTGCCCTTGAGCAGGCTGAACGCTCCCAGACTCGCGAGCAAGCCCCCCAAAACGATGCCGGGTGCGAGCCTCAGCACGATGTCCCAGCGCACGGCGCCGTGCCGGTGGTGCGCGCGCACGCTGGACAGCGAGGTGAACACGATGGTCGCCATGGAGGTGGCGATGGCCATCTTGACGGCCAGATCGGGGCTGACCTGCTGGCGTCCCAGAAGATAGGTCAGCATGGGCACGAGCAGCATGCCGCCGCCTATGCCCAGCAGGCCGGCGAGGAACCCTGCGGCCAGGCCGAGGGCGCACAGCTCGAGGATCAGGGAGGGAGGAAGGTGCATGGAGGGGGAGGCGAGAGCGCTTTGCGGTGCCATCCCAACTGCGCTGAAAAGGTGTCTGCAAGTGCCACCGGACCGGCATCCTGAACCGGGGGTTCAGGGGGGCGAGGGCAGCCTGACTTTGGGTTCATCTGACGCGAGACGATCACGCTAGCCAGGCAATGTACCAAGCCCGTGCTCAATGAGCATTGGTTCAAGGAAATATAAGGCCCGACAGCACCGCAGACGGCGCAATTGTAGGTCCTGCCATGGTCGGGGCAATGCCGTGGGGATTTTTCGCGCCTCCTGCGCGGAGCGTGGATATTGGGTCGAATTGCCGTTCCATCCTGGCAGATAAAGCGTGAAATGCTAATTAAATAATAGCAAACGGGTGCTTCAAAAAAGGTGCAGAGACGGTCAGAACGTCGGACGCTCGAGGTGCATTTCCTGCAGGATGGTGGTGGCAATTTCCTCGATCGACTTGGTGGTCGTGGAGAGCCAGCGGATGCCCTCCCGGCGCATCATGGCTTCGGCCTCGGAGACTTCGTGGCGGCAGTTTGCCAGGCTGGCGTATTTGGACTGGGGGCGGCGCTCGTTGCGCACTTCGGCGAGGCGTTCGGGCTGGATGCTCAGGCCAAAGATTTTTTTCCGGTAGGGCAAAAGCGCTTCGGGAAGCTGGCGGCGCTCGAAATCTTCAGGGATCAGTGGATAGTTCGCGGCCTTGATGCCGTATTGCATGGCGAGGTACAGGCTGGTCGGGGTTTTGCCGCTGCGCGAGACGCCCACGAGGATGACGTCGGCGTTCGCGAGGTCGCGTTTGCTCTGCCCGTCGTCGTGCGCCAGGCTGTAGTTGATGGCTTCGATGCGCTGGGCGTATTCGCGGCTGCGGCTCACGTTGCTGAAGCGGCCCACGCGGTGGTGTGACTTGATGCCCAGTTCTTGTTCCAGCGGGTTGACGAAGGTGCCGAACATGTCGAGCAGCATGCCTTTGCAATGGTTCTGGAGGACGCCGAGCACCTCCATGTTCACGAGCGTGGTGAAAACGATGGGGCGCTTGCCCTCCAGCTCGCCCGTGTGATTGATTTGCCGCACTGCCTGGTGCGCCTTGTCCGCCGTGTCGATGAAAGGCAGGCGCACGAAGCGCAGCTTGAGCTCGAACTGGGCGAGGATGGCTTTGCCGAAGGTTTCTGCGGTGATGCCGGTGCCATCGGACACGAAAAAGGCGGTACGAGAGTGCATGGATGTTTCCTTGGGGGGCGCTGGCCTGCGCTGCAGACCTACAATGGCGCCCATTATCTGTGTCACGTGCGCCAGTCCGACTGAGATGTGGCAAGTTTCCATTCAGGGGCTGGCGTGCGTACGTCACGATCCGAATTTCGCCCAGACATTCAATGCACCATCCAAGCCCAAAAAGAACCAAAGCGGTGGTGGATGTCTGCGCGCGCCTGCGGCCCCGGCGTTGCCCGGGGCCCCGGTCCGGTTTATCAACTTTGGAGTGTTCCTATGTCAGCACGTTTCAGCTCGGAGGCCCTGGTCGTACCGTTTGAAAATCTCAGGATGACCGATGTCGCCTTCGTGGGCGGCAAGAACGCCAGCCTTGGCGAGATGATTTCGCAATTGCCCCATGGGGTGCGCGTGCCCACGGGCTTTGCCACCACGGCGCACGCCTACCGCGAATTTTTGCGCCATGCGGGCCTGGACCAGCGCATCAATGCGTTGCTGGACGCGCTGGACGTGGACGACGTGCGCGCGCTCGCAAAGACCGGGGCCGAAATCCGCGCCATGGTCGAGGCACAGCCCTTTCCTGCGGCGTTTGAAAAAGCCGTCGATGAAGCCTTTGCGCGCCTGAGCGCCGATCATCCCGGCGCATCGTTTGCGGTGCGCTCCTCCGCCACGGCGGAAGACTTGCCGGATGCCTCGTTTGCCGGGCAGCAGGAGACCTTTCTCAATGTGATTGGCCTGGCCGAAGTCAAGCACAAGATCAAGGAAGTGTTTGCCAGCCTCTACAACGACCGTGCCATCAGCTACCGCGTGCACAAGGGCTTTGTGCATTCTGAAGTGGCCCTCTCGGCGGGTGTGCAGCAAATGGTGCGCTCGGACATTGGCGCTTCGGGGGTGATGTTCACCATAGACACCGAATCCGGTTTCGAGGACGTGGTGTTCATCACGAGCAGCTATGGTCTGGGCGAGACGGTGGTGCAGGGTGCCGTCAACCCGGACGAGTTTTATGTGCACAAGCCCATGTTGCGCGCGGGCAAAAAGGCGCTGATCCGGCGCAATCTGGGCAGCAAGCTGATCCAGATGGTGTTTTGCACGCCCGAGGAAAAGGCGCAGTCGGGCAAGCTCATCAAGACCGTGGAAGTGCCGGCCGAGCAGCGTAACCGCTACTCGCTCACCGACGACGACGTGTTGCAATTGGCGCACTATGCGCTATTGATCGAGGAGCACTATGGGCGCCCCATGGACATCGAATGGGGCAAGGACGGCGTGGATGGCTTGCTCTACATTTTGCAGGCCCGCCCCGAGACCGTGAAGAGCCAGGCCAAGGGGCAGGTGGAGTTGCGCTACAAGCTCAAGGGGCATGGCGCGGTGCTGGTGGAAGGGCGCGCGATCGGGCAAAAGATTGGCGCCGGCCCGGTGCGTGTGGTGCATAACCTGCATGAGATGGACAAGGTGCAGCCCGGCGACATCCTCGTGACCGACATGACGGACCCGAACTGGGAGCCGGTGATGAAGCGCGCGAGCGCCATCGTCACGAACCGCGGCGGGCGCACCTGCCATGCGGCCATCATCGCGCGCGAGCTGGGCATTCCGGCCGTGGTGGGCTGCGGCGACGCTACCGAGCGGCTCAAGGACGGCATGCTGGTCACCGTGAGTTGCTCCGAGGGCGACACGGGCCGCATCTACGATGGCTTGCTCGAGACCGAAGTCACCGAAGTGCAGCGCGGCAGCATGCCCGCGATCGCCACCAAGATCATGATGAACGTGGGCAACCCGCAACTCGCCTTCGACTTTGCCCAACTGCCCAACGAGGGCGTGGGGCTCGCGCGCCTGGAGTTCATCATCAACAACAACATCGGCGTGCACCCCAAGGCCATCCTTGATTACCCCAACATCGACAGCGATCTGAAAAAGGCCGTCGAGTCGGTGGCCCGTGGTCATGCGAGCCCGCGCGCCTTTTACGTGGACAAGGTGGCCGAGGGCGTGGCCACGATCGCTGCGGCCTTCTGGCCCAAGCCGGTCATCGTGCGTCTGTCCGACTTCAAGAGCAACGAGTACCGCAAGCTCATCGGCGGCAGCCGCTACGAGCCCGAGGAAGAAAACCCCATGCTGGGCTTTCGCGGTGCGGCGCGCTACCTTGGCGCGGATTTCGCCGAGGCGTTTGCGATGGAGTGCGAGGCGCTGCGGCGCGTGCGCACCGAGATGGGGCTCGTGAACGTGCAGGTCATGGTGCCCTTTGTGCGCACCCTGGGACAGGCCGAGCGCGTGGTGCAACTGCTCGCGCGGCACGGCCTCGAACGTGGCAAGGACGAGCTCAAGCTCATCATGATGTGCGAAATCCCTAGCAATGCCATTCTGGCCGAGCGCTTTCTGGAATTTTTCGACGGGTTTTCGATCGGCTCCAACGACTTGACCCAGCTTACGCTGGGGCTGGATCGCGATTCGGGGCTGGAGTTGCTCGCGCAGGACTTCGACGAGCGCGACCCCGCCGTCCAGGCGCTGATCCACCAGGCCATCCAGGCTTGCCGTGCCCAGGGCAAATACATAGGCATTTGCGGTCAAGGCCCGAGCGATCACCCGGATTTTGCGCAGTGGCTGATGCAGCAGGGCATTGCATCGATCTCGCTCAACCCGGACAGCGTGATCGCCACCTGGCAACAGCTGGCTGGCTGATGCCACTGCGGGGCGCCGCGTTGCGAACAAGTGAGGCAACGCGGTTGCAAGGGCCTTGGACGCAATGCCGGTGAACGCGAGCTCCGATGCAGCAGACCCGTTGCCGGCGCAGCTGCACGATCTGCGGCATCCTTGGCTCAAGGCCGCGTTGCTGCTGCTGTGGACTGCAGTGGCGTTTGGCGTGCCTTTCTTTGCGCGCCAGCTGCAGGCATGGACGACGGGGCCGTGGCCGCTGGGTTACTGGCTCGTGGCACAAGGGGCCGTATTGATGTTCATCGCCATCGTGGTCTTCTATGCCTGGGCGATGAACCGCTTCGAGCGTCAGGACCTGGGGGCGACGGCGGCGGACGCTGAATCCGAGGCCCCGGGTGATGGCGCGCGCCATGGCTGAGCGCGGAAGAAACGCTCGCTGGCGTCTGCACCGGGCCTTGGCTTGGTATGTGCTGTGCGTGCTGGGCTTTCTGGCGCTCATGGCATGGGCCGAGCACCATGGGTTTTCGCGCCAGTGGATAGGGCCGGTTTTTTTGTTCGGCAGCATCATGGTCTATGCCGCCATAGGCGTGCGCGGACGCACCACCGACGCCGAAGAGTATTACGTGGCCGGGCGCCGCATTCCGCCCATGTTCAACGGCATGGCGGCCGCGGCCGACTGGATGAGTGCGGCCTCGTTCATCAGCCTCTCGGGCGCCTTGTATTTGCAGGGGTTTGCGGGCGCGCCGGGGCAGGCTGGGGGCCTTGCGTACCTGCTCGGCTGGACGGGCGGGTTTTGCCTCGTGGCGCTACTGATCGCGCCGCAGTTGCGTGCGCTGGAGCTCTACACCGTGCCCGATTTTTTCCAGCTGCGTTTCGGTGGGCGCTGGCCGCGCATCCTGGCGGCATGGGCCGCGGTGCTGTGCTCGTTCACCTACGTGGTCGCGCAGATTTACGGCGTGGGGCTGATCGCCTCGCGTCTTACGGGGGTGCAGTTCGAGATCGGCATCATGCTCGGGCTCGGCGGCGTGCTGCTGTGTTCATTTCTCGGTGGGATGCGGGCCATTACCTGGACGCAGGTGGCGCAATACGTCGTGCTATTGCTCGCTTTTTTGATACCCGTTTCCTGGCTGTCGTACCAGCAATTGGGCAATCCCATGGCGCCGCTGGTGTATGGGGCGCAGATCGGCAAGATCGCCGAACTCGAAGAGCAGTTTCGCGCTTCACCTGCTGAACGCGAGGTGGCGCGCGCCTATTTGCAGCGCGCGCTCGATTTGCAGGAACGCCTGCGCGATGTTGAGGGCGCGCTGCAGCGCGAGCGCGAAAAAGGCAGGGCGCAGATCCAGGCCCTGCGTGCACAGAACGCCGATGTGGAGCAGATCGTGCATGCGAGCCAGGCGCTTGCGGCGCTGCCGCGTGATGCGGCGCAGGCGCGCGAGCGCTGGACGCGCGAGATGCGCGAGAGCTTCGAGCGTGCGCATCCGCTAGCAGCCTGTCGGACTTTGGGCGTCGATAGCGAGAATGGGCCCCAGCGAGGCCAGTTTTTGCCGGATTCGCTGCCCCATAGCGGGACTATGGGGCAAGAAGACGGTAAAAAATGGGCCGCTGCGGCGCATTCGCAGCCGACGATTCCAAAGTCCGACAGGCTGCTAGGGGGCCTTCCGCCGCACAGCCAGGCCTTTGCCGGCAATCCCGCGGGCACGCCCCAGGAACAAGAGGAATACACGCTTTCGCGCCGCAATTTTCTGGCGCTGATGTTCTGCCTCATGGTCGGCACCGCCGGCTTGCCGCATCTGCTGACGCGTTACTACACCGTGCCTTCGGTCGCGGCGGCGCGCACCTCGGTCGCCTGGTCGCTGTTTTTCATCGCCTTGCTGTACCTGAGCACGCCCGCGCTCGCGGCTTTGGTGAAGTTCGAGGTGATGCAAAACCTCGTGGGCAGTCACTTCGACGCCTTGCCGCACTGGATGGCGCAGTGGGCGCATGTCGATCCTGCCTTGCTCTCGGTCGAGGACATGAACGGCGACGGCATCGTGCAGTTCGGCGAGATCCATCTGGGCGCAGACCTGATCATGCTCGCCACGCCGGAAATCGGTGGCTTGCCGTATGTGGTCTCTGGGCTTGTCGCCGCGGGCGGTCTGGCGGCGGCCTTGTCCACGGCGGATGGCTTGCTGCTGACCATCAGCAATGCGCTGGTGCACGACTTGTATTTTCATGGCGACAAGGGGGCGCGGGCCTCGCCCGAGCAGCGCGTGATCCTGAGCAAATTCACCTTGCTGGCCGTGGCACTGGCGGCGGCCATGGTGGCCTCGTTCAAGCCCGCGGAAATTTTGCCCATGGTGTCTGCCTCGTTTTCGCTCGCAGCGTCGGCCTTCGTGCCGACCATGGTCTTGGGCCTGTTCTGGCGCGGCATGACGCGGCAAGGGGCTGTGGCCGGCATGCTCGCGGGGTTTGGCGTCACGACGTACTACATGCTTGCGCAAATGCCCGCACTGCGCGCAGGGGGCGTGTTGCCGCGCTGGCTGTTTACCGATGGCCTGTGGTGGGGGATAGAGCCGGTGGCGGCAGGGGTGTTCGGCGTGCCGGTCGGCTTCGTCGTGGCCGTGGGGGGGAGCGGGTGGCACCGGGTTGCCGGACGGTAGCCGGGGCCGTCCTTCCCGTCGCATGGTGCACGGGTCATGGAAAGCCCCGATTTACGGGGGGCGGCGCTAGGAGCCTGTCGGACTTTGGAATCGTCGGCTGCGAATGCGCCGCAGCGACCCATTTTTTACCGTCTTCTTGCCCCATAGGCCCGCTATGGGGCGGCGAATCCGGCAAAAACTGGTCACGCTGGGGCACCTTCTCGCTTTCGACGCCCAAAGTCCGACAGGCTCCTGGCACCCAAAATTCGTGACGCCGTGGGCGATGCCAAATACGCTGCATTGGCGCGCGCCTTGTTCGATTGAGGTAGCGGCACTTGCCGCTCGGCGCTGCGCGGCACGTGAGGGGTGGCTGCGGAGTGGCTCTTGGCGCCTTTCTCGAGGGCGCTGCCCTTATTTTTTCGCCCGTGCCGCCACCCAGCGCGTGGCGAAGGCTTGCACATCGCTCAGGCGCTTGACCAGGTCTGCGCCCGAAGCGGTGAGGAAGTAGCCGCCGCTGCCGTGGTCCAGCAAGCCGGCTTCGCGCAGGTCTTTGATGCGGGTGTTGAGCGTATTCGGGGTGATGCCGCCCACGCTGTCCTGCAAAAGGCGGAAGGTCTGCGGATGGCCATCACGCAAGGCCCAGAGTACGCGCAAAGCGTAGCGGGATTCGAGCAGGTCAAACAACTGGCTGATGGCGGGTTTTTCTTTGGCGCTCATGGATGCATCTCCTCGCAGGTATCGGGCGGAATGGACTCGAGTGCAAGAACTATAGCGCGAATTCCATTTCGCTACACGTTTGGTAGCTCAGAAAGGGGTTGCACTGCGCTCTTATGGGGCGGTGAAGGAACAAGTTGCGTGATGGAACTACCTTCTGCCTCCACGGTCGTGGGCGCTGAGCCGGGCGTGCCCGGCTGTGTGCCGGTAGCCGAGCGCGCAGCTTTTCTTGCCAAGCTGCGCGCTCGGGCAAGATGTGGTGCGGGCGTCAGAACCGGTGCACCATTCCCAGCACGAACGCATTGACCGAATGGTTCGGCACGCTGACGTTGGTTTGCGGATTGCCATAGATCGGCAGAATCGGCGCATTCCCGTTGCTCGTGTGGGTCATGGTGAAGTACGCATTGGTGCGCTTGGAGAATGCGTAGTGCGCGCTCAGCACCGTTTGCTTGCTCTTGGTGTCGGTCCAGGTTTCCTTGACCTCGCCGTACTGGGCGCCGAGTCGGAATTGCGGCGTGATGGCGTAGTTGCCGCCCACGGTCCACATCTTGGAGTCGATCCAGACGTTGTTGGCGGCGCCCCCTTTGAGGGTGGCGGTGCGGCCATCGTCGTTCTTGACTTGGTCGTAGGCGGCGCTCAGGCGGAATTGGCCCACGTCGTACGAGCCCGAAACCATCCACCAGTCAATGCTTTTGCCCACGTCGGCGCGTGGGTTGGCGCTGTTGGCGGCGTTGGCCGCGCCCTTGTCCTTGTTGTAGGTGCCCACGACCTTGAATGGCCCGCTGGTGTAGCTCAGAAGTCCACCGTAGCCGGAGCCGGCGCTGTTGTTTTGCGGGTCTTCGCCAAACACGTACTGCAGCGCAAAGTTGAAACCGCTGAACACGGGGCTGTCGTAGCGCACCATGTTGCTGTTCCAGTAGTCGTTGTTGATGCCCTGCGCGGCGGTCAGCGTCACGAGGCCGGTGTTGACGGCATTGTTGGGCAGGCCGTTGGCATTCACCAGTTGGGGCATGGCGGTGGCGGTGTAGTTGCGGCCCAACATCACGCTGCCATAGCTTTCGCTCTTCATACCCACATAGGCCGCGCGGCGAAACGTCACGTTCGAGACGGCCGGATTGCCGGACACGGTGGCGCCCGAGCTGTTGGGGGTCGAGCTGTCGCCGGTTTTCAGGCTGACCATGGACTCGAGGCCAAAGAGGGCTGCCATGCCGCCCCAAGGTCTTCGCTACCGCGCAGGCCCCACACCGAGGAGTTGCTGGCATCGCTGTTGACTTTGGTCAGGCGGCTGTCCACGTTGGCGCTGCGTGAAAAGCTGGCGATGCCAGCGTCCATGACGCCGTAAAAAGTGACGCCAGGGGCTGTCTGGGCCTGTGCGGACAGGGTGCCAGCAGCAAGTATTCCTGCAAGCTTGGCGCCCTGGGAGATGAAGCGGGTGTATTTCATTGTTGCTATTGCGATCGAGCCATAAAAAAGCCGCACATTGCGGCGCGGACGTGCGGGCTCGTGGCTGGTAGCGTTTCATGGCAGATCCGCTTTCCATGTGCTGACGCAGACCGGTATTGGTAAATACCCTTATAAACCACGCACGGGGCGCAATTATCGTTCAAGTAAAAGCGGGTTTTCTTCCGGTAAAAGACGCAGGCGAAAAAAGCCACTAATGCAAGCGTGGCCTGCGCTTGGTGCTCGCAAAATGGGGGCTGCGAGTGGCCATGCCGGCCGTTTGCCGCGCGCGGCTAGCCTGCCTGCGACCACTCTTGCGCAAGCTCCTCGACCAGCTCCTGCACCGACTGCACCGCGTGCACGCCCGAGACGCTGTGCCCGGCGCTCCAGATGTCGCGCCAGCGGCGCGGGCCGGCGCTGTGGTTGCCGTGGGCGCTGCCGCCGAACATCTGGTCTGCGGTGCTGGGCGTCACGGTTTCGTCGAGCCGGGCCGGGTCCAGCCCCATGCGCACGATGGAGTCGATCAGCATGTTCGTGGGCAGGCCGCTGAAGGCGCGCGTGAGCAGCACTTCGTCCAGGGTGGAAGTGACGAGCATCTGCCGGTAGGCTTCGTCGGCCATGCTCTCGTGCGTGGCGATGAAGCGTGTGCCCATCGAGGCCAGGTCGCAGCCCAGCACCTGCGCCGCGCGCAGCGCCACGCCGTCGCTGATGCCGCCGGCGAGCACCAGCGGGCCGTCGTATTCGGCACGCAGTGCGCGCACGAAGGCAAAGGGGTTGAGCCAGCCGGTCTGCCCGCCCGCGCCCGCCGTGAGCAGCACCAGCCCGTCGGCGCCGGCCGCGATGGCTTTGCGCGCGTGCGCGAGCGTGGCCACGTCGGCCAGTACCAGGCAGCCGATGCCGTGCAGCGCATCGACCACGGGTGCGGGCGAGCCCACGCTGGTGATGACGACTTCCACGCCATGTCGCAGCACGCAGGCGAGGTCTTGGGCGAGCCGCGGCGAGCGCATGATCAGGTTCGGGCAGGGCGGCGCGGCGTCTGGGTGTGCGGCGAGGCGCGCGCGGATTTCAGCCAGCCAGGCGTCGAGCTCTGCGGGGCTGCGCGCGTTCACCGTCGGAAAGGCGCCGATCACGCCGCTGCGGCACGCCGCGACGACGAGCTCTATGCCCGACACCTGCAGCATGGGCGCGGCAATCACGGGCAGGCGCAGACGGCGCGCGATGTGTGCGGGCAGGCGGGAAGAGGACATGCGGGCGTTCCTTTTTTGGCGCGTGTGGTCGGGGCTGGTGGCGATGGTGGATACGGGATGGCGAGAAGCTATCAAAAATGATAGCTAACGGCGGTCACCCAATAAGCACAAAAGCCAGTTTTTGCTGCAAATCATGGGGCGCGTGTGCAGCCCCGGGCTGCGTGCATTGTGCAATGCCCAGGATGCGCACTCGGATAGGCGATAACCCGCACACGCTTGCAAATGTTTGCACCTATCATGGCCCCGCGCTCCCCCCAAAAGGGAGCGTGTCTTTTTTCCTTTCCCCTCGTTCCTGCCATCCCATGGTTTCGATCGCCCTGCGCCGGCCCTACACCTTCATCGTCATGGCGATGCTGATCGTGCTGGCCACCCCCTTCGTGCTGCTGAAGATGGCGACCGACATCTTCCCGGAAATCAATATTCCGGTGATCAGCATCATCTGGAACTACACCGGCCTCGCCCCCGACGAAATGGGCCAGCGCATCACGGCCCAGAGCGAGCGCTCGCTCACGACCTTGGTCAGCGACATCGAGCACATCGATTCGACTTCGCTCTCGGGCGTGTCGGTGATCAAGATGTTTTTCCAGCCCACGGCGAACATCCAGGCCGGCCTCGCGCAGACCACGGCCGCCGTGCAGACGCTGCTCAAGCAGTTGCCGCCGGGCATCACGCCGCCGCTCGTGATCAAGTATTCGGCTTCGAGCATTCCGGTCATCCAGCTTGCGCTCTCCAGCCCCACGATGCCCGAGAACCGCCTGTTCGACGCCACCGTGAACCAGCTGCGCCCACAGCTCGTGACGATTCCGGGCACGGCGATTCCTTTTCCCTATGGCGGCAAGACGCGGCTGATTTCGGTCGATCTGGACATCCCGGCGCTGCAGGCGCGCGGCCTGGCGCCCAGCGACGTGGTCAACGCCGTGAATTCGCAGAACCTGATCCTGCCCTCGGGCACGGCCAAGATCGGTGCAACCGAATACAACGTGGCGATGAACAGTTCGCCCAGCGTGATCGAGGGGCTCAACGACCTGCCCGTGCGCACCATCAACGGCGCCACGACGTATTTGCGCGACGTGGCGCAGGTGCGCGACGGCTTCTCGCCGCAGACCAACATCGTGCGCCAGGACGGCGTGCGCGGCGTGCTGCTATCCATCCTCAAAAACGGTGGCGCCTCGACCATAGACATCGTGAACAACCTGCGCGCCATGCTGCCCCTGGCCGTGCAGAGCATGCCGACCGACATCAAGGTGACGCCGCTGTTCGACCAGTCGGTGTTCGTCAAGGCCGCCGTCAAGGGCGTGGTGTTCGAGGCGCTGCTCGCGGTGGCGCTCACCGCGGCCATGGTGCTGGTGTTTCTGGGCAACTGGCGCAGCACGCTGATCATTGCGCTCACGATTCCGCTGTCCATCCTCGCGTCGATTTTGCTGCTCTACGTGCTCGGTGAGACGCTCAACCTCATGACGCTGGGCGGGCTCGCGCTCTCGGTGGGGATTTTGGTGGACCAGGCCATCGTCACCATCGAAAACATCGAGCGCCACGTGGGCCTGGGCAAATCCCTGCACGACGCGATCATGGACGGCGCAGGCGAGATCGGCTCGGCCGCGCTCGTGTCCACGCTGTGCATCTGCATCGTGTTCGTGCCGCTGTTTTTCCTCTCGGGCGTGGCGCGCTACCTGTTCACGCCCATGGCCGAGGCCGTGGTGTTTGCCATGCTGGCTTCGTACCTGCTCTCGCGCACGCTGGTGCCCACGCTCGTCATGCTGATGATGCAGGGGCATGCCGGTCACGCGCCGCACGGTGACGAGGCGGCCGGCGCAGGCCAGCACGCGAGCCTGCTGCAGCGCGTGTACCGCGCGTTCGACAGCCGCTTCGAGCACGTGCGCCGCGCGTATGCGCTCGTGCTCTCGTCGCTGCTCGCGCACCGCGGGCGCTTCATCGTGCTGTTTCTGGGCTTTTGCGTGCTTTCGTGCGCGCTGTTTCCGTTTTTGGGGCGCGACTTTTTCCCTTCCGTGGATGCGGGGCAGATCCGCCTGCACATGCGTGCGCCCACGGGCACGCGCATCGAAGAAACCGCGCGCCTGGCCGACGCGGTCGAGGCCGAAATCCGCCGCATGATTCCGCCCGCCGAGCTCGAAACCATCCTCGACAACCTCGGCGTGCCCAACAGCGGCATCAACCTCTCGTACAGCAATTCGGGCGTGATCGGCACCATCGATGCCGAGCTGCTCATGGCGCTGAAGGAAGGCCACCGGCCCACGCAGGAATACGTCACGCGGCTGCGTGCCGAGCTGCCCAAGCGCTTTCCGGGCGTGGAGTTCTTTTTCCAGCCCGCGGACATCGTCACGCAGATTTTGAATTTCGGCCTGCCCGCAGCGATAGACATCCAGTTCAGCGGCAACGACATGGCAGGCAATGCGCAGCTGGCGGCCGGCCTGGTCAAGGAGATTCGCAAAATCCCCGGCGCGGTCGATGCCCACGTGCACCAGCGCCTGGATGCGCCCGCGCTCAGGCTGCAGATGGACCGCTCGCGCTTGCAGCAAGTGGGCTTCACGGCGGCGAACGTGGGGCAGAACGTGCTGATCGCGCTCTCGGGCAGCTCGCAGACCGCGCCCGCGTTCTGGCTCAACCCCAAAAACGGCGTGGTCTATAACCTCGCGGTGCAGGCGCCGCAGTACCAGATCGGCTCGCTCGACGCGCTGCTCAACGTGCCCGTGAACACCGGCGGCAACACGCCGCAGCTGCTCGGCAACCTCGTCGACGTGCGGCCCGCGCGCCAGCCCGCGGTGGTGTCGCACTACAACATCGCGCCCGTGATCGACGTGTTCGTGAGTGTGCAGGGCACCGACCTGGCCAGCGTGGCCGTGCAGGTGCAAAAACTCGTCGATGCCGCGCGGCCCAAGCTTGCGCGCGGCAACCAGGTGCAAACGCGCGGTCAGGTGCAGACCATGCAGTCCTCGTTCCTCGGCCTGGGCGTGGGGCTGGCAATGGCGATCGTGCTCGTGTATCTGCTCATCGTCGTGACCTTCCAGGCCTGGCTCGACGCGGCGATCATCATCACCGCGCTGCCCGCGGCGCTTGCGGGCATCGCCTGGATGCTGTTCATTACCGGCACCACGCTCAGCGTGCCGGCGCTCACGGGCGCCATCATGACCATGGGCGTGGCCACGGCCAACAGCATCTTGCTGGTGTCGTTCGCGCGCGACCGGCTGCTTGCGGGCATACCGCCGCTGTCGGCCGCCCTCGAAGCGGGCGCCACGCGCATCCGGCCGGTGCTCATGACGGCGCTGGCCATGATCATCGGCATGATCCCCATGGCGCTGGGCCTGGGCGAAGGCGCCGAGCAGAACGCGCCGCTCGGGCGCGCCGTGATCGGCGGCCTGCTGCTGGCCACCGTGTCCACCCTGTTTTTCGTGCCCGCGGTGTTCGCCGCCGTGCACGGCTGGCGCGCCAAGCGCGCCGGGCATGGCCAAGACCACGGCACGGGCCCCGCAGCGCCGCCGCCCACCACCGCACAAGAAAGCTGAAACATGACCGAACAACGCCACGCGGCAATGGCCATCCACCCGCTCGAAACCGATGGCACAGGCCACCACGATTTGCTCCAGCGCCAGCAGATGGTGCGGCGCACGCGCTCGATCATGGTGGTCGTCGCCGTGCTGCTGCTGATCGGCGCGGCGCGCACGCTGTACCAGCGCCACGCCAACGGCAGCGCGCTCGAAAAAGTCGCGGCCGAGCAGTCCACGCAGTACGTGCTGACCACCACGCCCACTTTGCCGCAAAAGGGCCAGACGCTGACGCTGCCGGGCACCTTGCAAGGCTACGTGCAGGCCTCGATCGCCGCGCGCGTGAGCGGCTACCTCAAGCGCTGGACGCACGACATCGGCAGCCGCGTCAAGCAGGGCGAGCTGCTCGCCGAAATCGAGACCCCTGAAATCGACCAGCAGCTCGCACAGGCCATCGCCGCGCGCGAGCAGGCCGCCGCGAGCCTCGCGCTTGCGCGCAGCACCGCGCAGCGCTGGGAGGCCCTGCGCCAGAAAGACGTGGTCGCGCAGCAAGACCTCGAGGAGCGTCGCAACGCCGTCGCCACGGCCACGGCCAACCTCGCAGCCGCCGAGGCCAACGTGCAGCGCCTGCGCCAGACCGAGGGCTTCAAGCGCGTGCTGGCGCCATTTGCGGGTGTGGTCACGCGGCGCAATGTCGATGTGGGCGACTTGATCGACGCCGGTGCCGGCCGCGTGCTCTTCACCATGGCGCAGACCGACCCGCTGCGCATCTACGTCAACGTGCCGCAGTCCTACGCCAACCGCATCCAGCCGGGCCAGCCCGTCAGCGTCACGCAGGCCGAGCTGCAGGGCAAAAAGTTCGAGGGCAAGGTCGCGCGCACCGCGGGCGCGATCGACACGGCCACGCGCCAGATGCAGGTTGAAATCGCCTTGCCCAATCCTGACGGCAGTCTGCTGCCGGGCGCCTACGTGCAGGTCGAAGTGCCGCTGCCGCCGAGCAAAATGCTCAGCGTGCCCGAAAACGCGTTGTTGTTTCGCGCCGAAGGCACGCGCGTAGCCAGCGTCGATGCGCACGGCAAGGTGCACCTGCAGCCCGTCACGCTGGGGCGCAACTATGGCGGCAGCATCGAGGTGCTGAGCGGCTTGCAAGGCAACGAGCAGCTTGTGCTCAACCCCTCGGACGCGCTCGCCGAGGGCGACACCGTGACCATCGCGCCACCCAAGGCGGATGCCTCGCAAGGCGCCAAACCGAGCCAAAAGGAGCCGGCATGAGGGGCGCGCAAACGCTGCCCGGGACGCGCTCGGGGCGTCTGCGCAGCCTGCGCCTGGGCGTGCTCGCTTGCACCTGCGCCGCACTCGCGGCCTGCGCCGTGGGGCCCGACTACCGCAAACCCGACGTCACCGTGCCCGTGCGCTGGAAAGTCGAGGCGCCCTGGCGCGAGGCGCAGCCCGGCGACGCGCTCGACAAAGGCCCGTGGTGGAAACATTTTGGCGACGCGGAGCTCGACGCGCTCGAAGACCAGGCGCTCGCGAGCAACCCCACGCTCGCGCTGGCCGCAGCGCGGCTCGCGCAGGCGCGCGCGCTCGTGGGGGTGAATTCGGCCGCGCTGTATCCGCAGGTGGGCCTGACGGCACGCGACGCGCGCCAGCGCATCTCGGCCAACCGGCCTTTGACCAATTACAACAGCCCCAACTACGCGACCACACAAAACGACTACCTGCTGCAGTTCAACGCGAGCTACGAGGCCGACCTGTTCGGCCGCGTGCAGCGCGCCGTCGAAGGCGCGCAGGCGGCGGCGCAGCAGTCCGAGGCCGACTTGCGCAACACGCGCCTGCTGCTCACGGCCGACCTCGCGAGCAACTATTTCAACCTGCGCGCGACCGACATCGAGCTCGACGTGGTGCGGCGCTCGATCGACTGGCAGCGCCGCGCGCTCGACTTCGTCAGCGCACGCCACGACCTCGGCGCCGTTCCCGGCATTGACGTGGCGCAGCAGCGCGCGCTGCTCGAGAGCACGCTCACCCAGGTCGATTTGCTGCAAAAGCAGCGCGCGCAGTACGAGCACGCCGTTGCCGCGCTGATCGGCCAGCCCGCGCCCAATTTCTCCATCGCCCCGGCGGTGCAGCCCATCGCCCCGCCCGCCGTGCCGCTGGGCCTGCCTTCGGACGTGCTCGAGCGCCGCCCTGACGTCGCCGCGGCCGAGCGCGCCATGGCCGCGGCGAATGCGCAGATCGGCGTCGCCAAGGCGGCGTTCTTCCCCAGCGTCACGCTGGGCGCGGCATTTGGCGTGGACAGCCGGCGCAGCGCCGCGCTGTTCGACGCGCCCAGCATGCTGTGGTCGCTGGGCGTGACGGCCGTACAGACCGTGTTCGACGGCGGGCGCACGCGCGCCAACGTCGATTTCGCGCAGGCCGGCTACGAGGCCACGGTGGCGAGCTACCGCCGCGTGGTGCTCGCGGCGATGCAAGAGGTCGAAGACGGCATCACCGGCCTGTCGGCGCTCGAGCGCGCGAGCACCCAGGCGCAAAGCGCCGTCGATGCGGCACGCCAGGTGCGCACCATGGCCGCCTACCGCTACGAGGGCGGCGCCAGCACCTTCCTCGACGTGATCACGGCCCAGCAATCCCTGCTTGGCGCCGAGCGCCAGCTTGCCCAGGTGCAAGGCCAGCGCCTGCAGACGGCGGTGTTCCTGGTCAAGGCGCTGGGCGGCGACTGGTGCGCGCCGCAGGCGCAGGATTCGTCGGTGCAGGGTTTGCAGGCGGCTTGCGTGTTCACTGCCGTGGCTGCCGAAGCGGGCAAAGAAAACACCGCTCCATGATGATAAAAATAATAGCTTCTTACGCAGACTGGTAGGGCTTTAATCGCCTTTTTCGCTTATAAAACGAATTGCTCGATCAACCGCGCCACGGCCTCGGGCTGGTCGTGGTGCAGCATGTGGCCCGCGTCCGGCACCACCATGCGGCGGCAGTCGCGCACATGGCGCAGGCGCGCGTGGAATTCTTCCAGCGTGTAGGTGTCGCCCGACCACTTGCGCAAGCCGTTGTCGCTTGCCTCGACCACCAAAGTGGGCGCGCTGATCGCGGCGTAAAGCGCCAGCACCTCCTCCAGGCGCGAGCGGTAGGCGCCCACCACCTTGTGCGCCGGGTCGCCCAGAATGCGCCAGCGCCCGTCTTCACCCGGCTGCGCCCAGTGGCGCGCGAGCCACTCGGCCTTGTCGGGGGCCAGGCGCGGGTTGGTCTTGGCCAGGCGCTGCGCCACGCCCTCGGGCCCGTCATAGCTTTGCAGCGCCATCTTGCCCTGGTGCAGCAGCTTGAGCTCGTCCATCCACTGCGCACAGTGGGCCGGCGCCGTGCGCGGGTCGGTCGCGGGCATGCCGAAGCCTTCGAGGTCGATCAGGCGCCGAATGCGCGCCGGGCGCGCGCCCGCGTAGTGCATGGCCACGTTGCCACCCATGCTGTGCCCCACCAGGTCCACGGGCCTATCCCCCGCAAAATGCTCGAGCAGAAAGTCCAGGTCGGCCAGGTAATCGACGAACAGATAGTGGTCGCACGGCGCAGGCGGCTTGCTCAGGCCAAAGCCGCGCCAGTCGGGCGCGATGATGGTGCGCGCGCGCAAAAAATCGGGCCCAAACGCATCGACCACGAACTGGTACGAAGCCGCCACGTCCATCCAGCCGTGCAGCAGCACCAGCGGCGGCGCTTGCGCATCGGCGCCGTCGCCCCAGAGGCGCACGTGGTAGTCGAGGGTACGAATGCGCACGAAGGCGCTGCGGGAGGGACGGGCGACTTGGTACATGGGGGGATTATTTCGAGTTCATGCGCCGGCGGGTGTCAAACAGGCAACAGCGCGGGGCGCCCATGGCATGGGCCATTCCTTACACTTGGCGTCCTTTTCGTTTGCTGAATTTTTCCCCATGAACACCATCCCCCTCGGCCAAAGCGATCTGCGCGTCACCCCCATTTGCCTGGGCACCATGACTTTCGGCGAGCAGGTGAATGAGGCCGATGCGCATGTCATCCTCGACCGGGCGCTCGAGCGCGGCGTGAACTTCATCGATACGGCCGAGATGTACGCCGTGCCCGCGCGTGCCGAGACCTACGGCGCGACCGAGTCCATCATCGGGCGCTGGTTCGCCCGACAGCAGGGCTTGCGCCAGAAGGTGGTGCTTGCGACCAAGGTGGCCGGCCCTTCGCGCGGCATGCCCTGGATTCGGGAAGGCAAGGGGCTGACGGCGGCGGACATCGTGGCCTCGTGCGAGGGCAGTCTGCGGCGCCTGCGCACCGACGTGATCGACCTCTACCAGATTCACTGGCCCGAGCGCCACGTGCCCGCGTTCGGCACCATGTATTACGACCCGGCGAAGGAAACTTCGCAGACGCCGATCCGCGTGCAGCTCGAAGCGCTCGCGGGCCTGGTGCGCGCGGGCAAGGTGCGCCACATCGGCTTGTCGAACGAGACGCCCTACGGCGTGCACGAGTTCGTGCGCTTGGCCGAGGAGCACGGCTTGCCGCGCGTGGCCACGGTGCAGAACCCGTATTGCCTGCTCAACCGCACCTGGGAAAACGGGCTCGACGAAACCTGCCACCGCCTGGGCGTGTCGCTGCTTGCGTATTCGCCGCTCGCCTTCGGTTTGCTCACGGGAAAGTACGACGCCGGCGGCACCACGGGGCCGCAGGCGCCGCAGGGTGCGCGCATTGCCAGCTACGAGTCGGTGCGCAAGCAGCGCTGGGGGCGCCCCGAGGCGCTGCAGGCCGCGCGCCGCTACAACGCGCTGGCGCGTGCGCATGGCCTCACGCCCACGCGCATGGCGCTGGCGTTTTGCTACACCAAGTGGCAGGTGGCAAGCACCATCATCGGCGTGACCTCGCGTGCGCAGCTTGACGAAGACCTGGACGCCTGGGGCACCACGCTGGCACCCGAGCTGCTGCAGGAGATCGACGCGATCCGCTGGGAACTGCGCGATCCGGCGCTTTGACTTTGACACGACTTACGCAAATCGGGGTGAGGCAAGGCGCTCGCCCCCTGGCAAAACACTCTGCAGCATCCTTGTTTGCGTAAGTCCAGTTTGAATATGAGAGCGTCTCCCGCCCGCGCATAGCCCCATGGCCAAGAAAGCCGCACATATTTCGGAAACGCCGGCCACCGCGTTCTTGCGCACGCATGGGGTGCCGTTCAGCGAGCATGCGTACGACTATGCCCCGCACGGCGGGGCCCTGCACAGTGCGCAGGTGTTGGGGCTCGATCCGTTCATGGTGGTCAAGACGCTGGTGATGCAGGACCAGGACGCGCGGCCGCTGGTCGTGCTCATGCACGGCAACCGCACGGTCAGCACCAAGCAGCTCGCGCGCCAGATCGGCGCCAAGGCGGTCGAGCCTTGTGATCCACAGGTCGCGCAACGCCACAGCGGCTACCTCGTGGGCGGCACTTCGCCGTTTGGCACGCGCCGGCAGATGCCGGTGTATGTCGAGCAAAGCATTCTCGATTTGCCGCGCATCGTGCTCAACGGCGGGCGGCGCGGCTACCTCGTGGGCATCGAACCGCAGGTGTGCGTGCGCCTGCTCGGGGCCACGCCGGTGCATTGCGCTTTGGCTGAATAGCTCGCCGGCTGGCGGCGAGCGTGCGGGCCAAAGCAGCCCAAGGCGGAGGACTCAAGTTCGCAGGCCGCAAGTGCACGAGCCAAGGTGCCGCCTTGGCTGCATCAGTTCAGGGCTGGGCCCGTCTTGGCAGCTGTAGGCACCGGGGTTTCCGACATTGCGCCTTCGCGCGGTTTGCGTGCGACCTTGGCCTCGCCCCAGCCGCCACCCAGAGCGCGGTACAGGTCCACATACGACGTGAGCAGCGTGGTGCGCGTCTGCACCACGGCCTGCTGCGCTGCGTAATTGGTGCGCTGGGCGTCGAGCTCTTCGAGGTAGCTCGCATAGCCGTTGCGGTAGCGGTTGCGCACCACGCGCAGGGCTTCGGTCGAGGCCTGTTCACGCGCTTCGGTCTGCACCAGCTGGCGCTGCAGGGCGTCGATGGAGGCGAGCGCGTTTTCGACTTCGGCCAAGGCGTTGCGCACTGATTGTTCGTAGGCGAACACCGCCTGGTCGCGCTGCGCCGCGGCGACTTCGGTGCCGGCGCGCAGGCGGTTGCCTTGCAACACGGGCGTGAGGATGCTGCCGCCTATGCTCCAAAGCCGATAGGGCGCGTTGAACAGCTGGTCCCAGCTGAGGCCCTGCAAGGTGCCCGCAGCCGTGAGCTGCAGCGACGGCAGCAGCTGGTCGCGCGCGGCGGCGAGGTTGGCGTCGGCGGACACCACGCGCTGCTCGGCCTGGGCGATGTCGGGGCGGCGGCGCAGCAGTTCGGACGGCACACCGCTGTCGACGGCGGGCAGGTGCAGCGCGGTCAGCTCGGCGCCGCGCGCCACATCGCCGGGGTTTTCGCCGAGCAGCAGGTGCAGCGCGTTTTCCTGCAAGGCAACCGAGCGCTCGAGCGCGGGCACGGCGGCGGCAGCGGCAAGGTAGTCCGACTGGAACTGGATCCATTCGGCGCGCGAGTTGTAGCCCATGTCGAGCAGGTGCTTGGCGCGGTCGAGAGACTCCTTGCGTGTGGCCAGGGTCACTTTGGCGATGTGCAGCTGCGCATCGAGGCTGCGCAGGTTCAGGTAGCCGCTCGCGGCCAGCGCGGCCACCGACAGCGCGGCGGCGTCCAGCGCGTCCTGCTGGCCTTGCAGGTCGGCGAGCGCGGCGTCGCTCAGGCTTTGCAGCCGGCCCCAGAGATCGACTTCGTAGCTGGCCTGGATGCCGACCTGGTGCACGGTGGTGTCGGCAAAGCTGCCGCTGGGCGTGCGCGCGCGGCTGCGCAGCACGGGCTGGGCGCTGCCGCTCACGGCGGGCGCCTGGGCCGAGCGCGCGATGTCCAGCCGCGCCTGGTATTCGGCCACACGCGCACGCGCCACGCGCAGGTCGGTGTTTTGCGCCAAGGCGCGCGCCACCACGTCGTTGAGCACCGGGTCGCCAAACGCTTGCCACCACTGCGCAGACACTTGTGCCGTGGCCGCGCCTGCCGCCGCAGGGCTTGCTGCGCCCGTGGTGTTGGGCGCGCGCCAGCCGCCGGGCATGTGCAGCGTCGATGGCGGCGCCGGCTGCGGCGGCAGGGTGCAACCGGCGAGCAGCAGGGCGCACAGCAGACCCGAAGCAAGATGCTGTGCCGATGCGAAAGGCTGCCCCGCTGCGGTCCAGGCGGGGCGACTCATGGCTTTTGCTCCACCGGCGTCGCGGATGGCGCTGTGGGTTGCGTTGTGGGTTGCGTTGTGGGTTGCGCTGCGCTGCCGGCCGGCTTTTGGGGCTGGGCTGCCGTGTCGATGCTCACCACCACGGACATGCCGGGGCGCAGGCGCTCGGCCAGCGGCTGGTCGGGGGCTATGGCGATGCGCACGGGAATGCGCTGCGCGATCTTCACGAAATTGCCCGTGGCGTTGTCGGGCGGCAATACGCTGAACTCCGAGCCCGCTGCGGGCGAGATGCGCTCGACGTGCCCGTTGATGCGCGTATGGTTGAGCGCATCGACGGTGAACCACGCCGGCTGGCCCACGGCGACGTTGGCCATCTGCGTTTCCTTCATATTGGCGATGACCCACAAGGTGTGCGGCACGAGCGCGGTGAGCTGCGTGCCCGCCGTGACATAGGCTCCCACGCGCACCGTCACCTGGCCCAGACGGCCGTCGCGCGGGGCGCGGATTTCGGTGTTGGCAAGGTCTATGCGTGCGAGCTGCAGCGCCGCCTGTGCGTTCGCGACGGCCGCTTCGAGTGCGGCGCGGTTGACTTCCACGGTGCGCAAATTTTCCTGCGCGATGCGCTGCGCGGCGTCGGCCTGCGTCACGCCCGCCATGGCCTGGGCGTGCGCGGCGAAGGTCTGGTCGCGCTCGCGTTCCGAAAGCGATCCGTCGGCCACCAGGGTCTTGATGCGGCGCCAGTCGGCGTCGGCCTTGAGTGCCTGGGCATGCGCGCTTTGCACCCCGGCCTTGGCTTGGGCGATGGCGGCCTCGGCGCTGCGGCGCTGCTGCTGGGCGTTGGCAAGCGCCGCCTTGGCCGTGGCGACTTGCGCCTCACCCTGCGCGACGCGCTGGCGGTAGATGCGGTCGTCGATCTTCACGAGCAGCTCGCCATGGTGCACGGTCTGAAAGTCCTGCACTGGCACATCCACCACGTAGCCGCTCACCTGCGGGCTGATCAGGGTGACCTGGCCGCGCACCTGGGCGTTTTCAGTGCTTTCGATGGGGGTGGTGAAGGGCGGCAGGCTCCAGGCGTAGAGCACCACCAGCACGCCCGCGAGGGCGATGAGTGCAAACACAAAGGCCATGATCAGGCGCTTGCGGTTTTCTGCAGGCGTGACCGGCGTGGATGGGCTGGGTGGGACGGCCGGTGGTGGTGCGGCAGGGGCGGCCGGAGCGGCTGCCGTGGGCGCAGTGGCTGCAGTGGGGGGAGAGGAGGGCGAATTGCTCATGGTTGTTGTGTGCAAGTGATTTTGGAGCCGAGCAGGAAAAATGTGGGAATCAGCGGGCCGCAGCAGCAGCCGGCACGGCCTTGGGCTTGTTCAGGCGCAGCCACAGCGCTTGCGCCAATACGAAGAACAGCACGAGTGCGGCAATGGCTGCGACGAGCAGGAAGAGGTCGTTGTAGGCGCGCACGTGGGCCTCGCGCGTGGCCGCTGCGGCCAGGCTGGCCATGCCCTGCACATTGTTCAGCACCGGATCGGTGGTGGTGTGGCTGTAGAGGCTGCTGCCCTGGTGGATGCGTGCGACGACTTGCGGCTCCAGCAGGCTCAGGTGCTCGACGATGTGGCTCGAATGGAATTTTTCGCGCCAGGTCTGGAAGGTGCCGAGCATGGCCGAGCCGAGCAGGCCGCCGACGTTCTGGCTGATGCCGAACAGCACGATGAAGCTGATCAGGTTGCGCGGCTGGGCAAGGATGCTGCCGATCTCGAGAAACATCACGGGCGCCAGAAACCAGGTGCCGCCAAAGGCCAGCAGGAACTGGCTCAGCACCATTTGCGCGGGCCGTGTGAGGTTGGTTGCCTGGGAGTCCATCCAGGCACCCACAATGATCATGAGCAGCGACAGCACCACGGGCAGCATCAGGCGTTGTGGATTGAGCGTCAGGGTGCATACCACGATGCCTGCCACCGTGCCGGCGAACATCGCATAAAACATGGGCTGCATGTGCTCCACGCCCAGCCCCATGGCCTGCATCAGCCCGACGGCGCCCGTGGTCGATTGCTCGGCGAGCACGAAGCGCACGAGGGCCATCAGCAAACCCATGCGCAGCATGCCGGGGCTGACCCACCAGCGCAGGTTGATGAGCGGGTTGGCGCGGTGGTGCTCGTAGTAGATGGCCGTGGCCACGAGGGCAATGCCGCCCGCCAGGGCCCAGCCTATCCAGGGCGTGTCAAACCACCACAGTGTGCGGCCCAGCGATAGCACCGCGCACAGCAGCGCCATGCCGGGGGCAAACAGCACGAAGGTGATGAAGTCGGCCTTTTCAAAGGTTTTGACGCGGTCGCCGGGCGGCAGCTTGAGCAGCAGCACACAGCCCAGCGAGATCAGCGACAAGCCGAGCTCGAACAAATACAGCCCGCGCCACTCCGAAAACTCCAGCATTTCCACAGGCAGGATGCGCGCGAGCGGCAGCGCCAGCGCCGTCAGGCTCACGCCGTAGGCCATGCCGCGCATGCGCCAGGCCGGCGGAAAACCCTGCAAGGTGTAGTAGATGCCCAGCGAACTGAGCGCCGCACCCGTCATGCCGTGGGCCGCACGCACGGCCAGGGCCGAGCCCAGATCGTTGGCAAACAGGTGGCCGAAGGTGATCAGGGCATAAAGTACGAGAAAAACCTCGGTGAACAGGCGCAGGCCGAATTCCTGGCGGAATTTGACGAGCAGCAGGTTCATGGACACGTTGGTCATCACGTAGGCGGCGGGCAACCAGGCGATTTCCGCCGTGAAAACGCCCAAGGCGCCTTGCAGATTCTGCTGGTTGGCCGTGACGAGCGCATTGCTCAGGCCGCCCGTGAGCGTGATGATGAAGCCGACGACGGCGTAGGCCAGGCGTTTTGGGGGCGAATGCAGCGGCGTCGAGGGCGAGCCGGGCATCATGGGCCGTTCGTGCGGCAGCCATTGGCGGGGGGCGAAAGGATTTTTCATGGAGACGCGAAAGCCAGGTGCGGCCATGCCTCCTCGACATCCCTCCCGGAGCATGGGGCCACAGAATCAAACGATAAAAATGCGCAAACCAAAGATTGTTGCACAGACAATCTTTGTCATGTGCGCAAATGCGAGGACTTGCATGGCGAAAGCGACAAGCCCGCCCAGTCTGCCGGCGGGCGACGGCGCTACTGCGATGTCTGCGTCAGGCGCTTGTGGAGGGCCTGGGCAAGCAAAAATGCCAGCGTGGCTGCGGCAATGGCCGCCACGAGCATGAACACGTCGTTGTAGGCCAGCACGTTGGCTTCGCGCGTGGCGGCAGCGGCGAGCGCATTGGCACCTTGGGCGTTGTCCAGTGCGGGGTCGGTGATGACGCGCTTGTAAGCCGCCGCGCCTTGCTGCAGGCGGGCCGCGACTTGCGGCTCCAGCGCGCTCAGGTGCTCGACGATGTGGCTAGAGTGGAATTTTTCGCGCCAGGTCTGGAAGGTGCCCAGCAGGGCCGAGCCGAAAAGCCCCCCCATGTTCTGGCTGATGCTGAACAGCACGGAAAAGCTCACCAGGTTGCGCGGTTCGGTGCGCACCGCGCCAAGCTCCTGCAGCATGGCCGGCGCCAGAAACAGTGCGCCGCCGAACGCGAGCAAAAACTGGCTGGTTTCCATTTCATAGGGGCGGGTGAGGTTGCTGGCATGCGCGTCCATCAGCGCGCCCACCATGATCATGGTCAGCGCGATGATGATGGGCGCGCTCAGGTGCTCGCGCTGGAGCGTGAGCGCGCTGGTGACGACGCCCGCGAGCGTGCCCAGCAGCATCGCCATGAACATGGGGTGCATCTGCTCCAGGCTCAGGCCCATGGCCTGCATCAGGCCCACGGCGCCCGTGGTCGATTGCTCCGAGAGCCCGAAGCGCACCATGACCACGAGCATGGCCAGCCGGATCATGTTGCTGCTGCCCCACCAGCCCACATTGATCAAGGGGTTGCGGCGCAAGTGCTCGATGATCAAGGCCGCCGTCAGCAAGACGATGGCGCCCGCGAGCGCCCAGCCCAGCCACGGCGTCTCGAACCACCACAGGGTGCGCCCAAGAGACAGCACGCCGCACAGCAGCGCCATGCCCGACGCGAACAGGACGAAGGTGAGAAAGTCGAGCTTCTCATACACCTTGTACTGGTCGCCGGGCGGCAGCTTGAGCAGCAGCACGCAGCCCAGGCAGATCAGCGACAGCCCCATCTCGAACAGGTACAGGCCGCGCCATTCGGCAAACGACAGCAGCTCGAACGGCAGAATGCGCGCCAGCGGCAGCGCTAGCGAGGACATGCCCAAGGCCAGTGCCAGGCCACGTATGCGATGCGCACCAGGAAAGGCCTGCATGGTGTAGTACATGCCCAGCGAGCTGAGCGCTGCACCCGTCATGCCATGGGCGGCGCGCACGGCCAGGGCCGAGCTCAGATCGTTGACGAACAAGTGTCCGAAAGCCACCAGGGCGTAGAGCACGAGAAATATCTCGGTGAAAAGCCGCAGGCCGAATTCCTGGCGAAACTTGACCAGCAGCAGGTTCATCGACACGTTGGTCATGACGTAGGCCGCGGGCAACCAGGCAATTTCTGTGGTGTAGGCGCCAAGCGCGCCTTGCAGGTAGGGTTGGTAGGCCGTGACGAGCGCGTTGCTCATGCCTGCCGTGACGGCGATCAGGCAGCCCACGATGCCGTAGGCCAGTCGCAGATGCGGCGGATGCGCCGGCGTGGAGGGCGAGCCGGGCATCGCCGGCCGCTCTTCGGGCCGCCATTCGTGCGGAGCGTAAGGGATCATGGGTGGAGAACCGAGGCGCGGCAATCGGGTGCTGCGTGCGGGTCTGTGCGCCTGTCGGACGACAAGCTTCTTGCCACCGCGCCTGTGCAAAAGCAGTGCAAAAAATTCTAGCCCTTTCGGGAGAATGCTGCTTGTGCGCTGCGCTTTTGTCCTGCCGAGCTGCGGGCCACCACTGCGCGGCCGCCGTTGCGTCAGAACTCGAGGTTGTCGATCAGCCGCGTGCCGCCCAGGCGTGCGGCACCGAGCGCGACGAGCGTGCCTGGTGCGTCCTCGGCCGTGGCCGCTTGCAGGTCCAAGCGGCGGCGCACCGTCAGGTAGTCGGGCTGCCAGTCGCATACGCGCAGCGCGTCCATGGCCTGTTGTTCGAGCGCAGCGGCGTCGAGCGCATCCGCCGCGCGGGCCGCGCACCAGCGTTCGGCGAGCTCGTGCAGTGCTGCAGCAAGTGCCTTGGCCTCCGTGCGCTCGGCAGGGCCCAGGTAGTTGTTGCGCGAGCTCAGCGCGAGGCCATCCTCGGCCCGGCAGGTCTGGCCTGCATGCACTTCGATGGGTAGCGCGAACTGCCGCACCATCTGGCGGATCACCATGAGCTGCTGGTAGTCCTTCTGACCGAACACGGCCACCCCTGCGCGCTGGCCGAAGAACACCGCGAGGAACAGCTTCATCACCACGGTGCACACGCCCGTGAAAAAGCCCGGGCGAAACTGGCCTTCGAGGATGTCGGCCAGGCGCGGGTCGGGGTGCACCTTGAAGGTCTGCGGCTCGGGGTACATGTCGCTCTCGCGCGGCGCAAAGACGATGTCGCAGCCCGTGGCGCGCAGCTTGTCACAGTCGGCTTCCCAGGTGCGCGGGTAGCTGTCGAAGTCTTCGTGCGGCAAAAACTGCAGGCGGTTCACGAAGATGCTCACCACCGTCACGTCGCCCAGCGGCTTGGCCTGGCGCACGAGCGAAAGATGCCCTTCGTGCAAATTGCCCATGGTGGGCACGAAGGCCGGGCGGCGGTAGGCGGACAGGGCTTGGCGCAGTTCGGGGATGGTGCGGGCGATCAGCATACGAAAAGTGAAAGAGAAGACGGTAGGCGGCGGGCGGACGCAGGAGCAGGTGGCGACAGGATCGGGTGGGGCAGGCGAGAAAACGCAAGCCGCCTTACCACGCGTGCAAGGCATCGTCGGGAAAGCGCCCTTCCTTGACGGCATGCACGTAGGCTTCGATCGCGCCGCGCACGCTGCCCGCGTCCTGCATGAAGTTGTGCACGAACTTGGGCATCTTGCCCAGGTTCATGCCCAGCATGTCGTGCAGCACCAGCACCTGGCCGGCCGTGCCCTTGCCCGCGCCTATGCCTATGGTGTGGCAGTGCTGCAGCTCTTGGGTGATGTCAGCCGCGAGTGCGGCGGGCACCATTTCGAGCACGAGCATGGCCGCGCCGGCTTGTTCGAGCTCGTGCGCGTGCTGGCGCAGCGTGCGCGCGGCGCTGTCGGACTTGCCCTGCACGCGGTAGCCGCCGAGCGCATGCACGGTTTGCGGCGTCAGGCCCAGGTGGCCGCAGACGGGGATGCCGCGCTGCACGAGGAATTCCACCGTCGGCGTGATCCAGCCGCCACCTTCGATTTTGACCATGTGCGCCCCCGCCTGCATCAGCGCGCAGGCGCTGCGCAGCGCCTGTTCGCGGCTTTCGGCGTAGGTGCCGTAGGGCAGGTCGGCCACCAGCCACGAGGTGCCCTGCACGCGGTGCAGCCCGCGCGCCACGCTTTCGGTGTGATAGACCATGGTGTCCAGCGTCACGCCCACGGTGCTCGGCAGCCCCTGGCAGACCATGCCGAGCGAGTCGCCCACGAGGATGCATTCCACGCCCGCAGCGTCGGCCACGGCCGCGAAGGTGGCGTCGTAGGCCGTGAGCATGGTGATTTTTTCGCCCGCGGCGCGCATCTGCGCAAGGCGCGGCAGGCTCACGGGGCGGCGCTGCGGCAGCGGCGAGGCGGGCGGAATGGTGCCGTAGGGCGTGGCGCCGGAAGCGTTGGGCGAGGGTTCGGGTGCGGTCATGGCGGCTCCGAAAGGTGGGGGGAGAAAATTTGGGCGAGAGTCTATGCCAAGCCGAAGCGGCTATGCTTGCCCCCATGACCGGTTCCAACATTTATTCCGACATTGATTTTTCTTCCGCTGCCGCCATGCAGGCACTCGCGCAGGCCGATGTGGCGCGCGCGCTGGCCGAGGACCTGGGGTCGGGCGATCTGACCGCGGCCCTGGTTCCCGCCGAGCGCCGGGCGCATGCGCGCATCCTCGCGCGCGAGGCCGCGGTGGTCTGCGGCGCGCCCTGGGTCGAGGCGGCGTTGCGTGCGCTCGACCCCAGCGTGCAGATCACCTGGCACGTGGCCGAGGGCCAGCGCTGCGCGCCCGATCAGGTCGTGCTCGAGCTGCAGGGCCAGGCGCGCGCGCTGCTCAGCGCCGAGCGCACGGCGCTCAACTTTTTGCAGCTGCTCTCGGCCGTGGCCACCAAGACCGCGCGCTACGTCGAGGCGGTGCAGGGCACGCGCGCGCGCATCGTCGATACGCGCAAGACCTTGCCCGGGCTGCGCCTGGCGCAGAAGTACGCCGTGCGCATGGGCGGCGGCACCAACCACCGCATCGGTTTGTACGACGCCGTGCTCATCAAGGAAAACCACATCGCTGCGGCAGGTGGCGTGCGCGCAGTGCTACAAACAGCGCAGCAATTCGCGGCGCGCGCCAAGTTCATCCAGATCGAGGTCGAAACGCTCGCGCAGTTGCACGAGGCGTTGGAAGTCGGCGCCACCATGGTGCTGCTCGACAATATGGACTTGCCCACGCTGCGCGAGGCCGTGCGCATCAACGCGGGCCGCGCCGTGCTCGAAATCTCGGGCGGCGTCACGCTCGCGAACCTGCGCGAGTTGGCCGAAACCGGCGTGGATCGCATCTCCATAGGCACCTTGACCAAGGACATCGAGGCGATCGACTATTCGATGCGCCTGCAGGAGCTCTCATGACCACCGCATCCGTGATTCCCGTTTCGGCTCCGCTCAAAGAGGTTGAATACGAGCAACCCGTCGATCGCCTCGAAGGCGGGCCGGCGTGCTCGACCCGGCACGCCTGGGCGCGCGTGCCGCCCGAGCCTGGCCCCGCCGAGCGTGCTGCGCTCAAAGACAAAATCCGCCGCCTGCTCCAGGAGCGCAACGCCGTCATGGTGTCGCACTACTACGTGCATCCCGACTTGCAAGACCTGGCCGAGGAGACCGGCGGCATCGTGAGCGACTCGCTCGAAATGGCGCGCTTCGGGCGCGACCACCCGGCGCAGACGCTGGTGGTCTCGGGCGTGCGCTTCATGGGCGAGACGGCCAAAATCCTCTCGCCCGAAAAAACCGTGCTCATGCCCGACCTCGACGCGACCTGCTCGCTAGACCTCGGCTGCCCGATCGACGCATTCAACGCCTTTTGCGACGCGCACCCCGAGCGCACCGTGGTCGTCTATGCCAACACCAGCGCCGCCGTGAAGGCGCGCGCCGACTGGCTCGTCACCTCGAGCTGCGCGCTCGACATCGTGCGTGCGCTCAAGGACCAGGGCCACAAGATCCTCTGGGCGCCCGACCGGCACCTGGGCGACTACATCCGCGCCGAAACCGGCGCCGACATGGTGTTTTGGAACGGCGCCTGCATCGTGCACGACGAGTTCAAGGCCTTCGAGCTCACCGCGCTCAAGAAGGAGCACCCCGGCGCCATGGTGCTCGTGCACCCCGAAAGCCCGGCCGAGGTCATCGCGCTCGCAGACTTCGTGGGCTCGACCTCGGGCATCCTGCGCGCTGCGCGCGAATCCGAAGCGCGCGAATTCATCGTCGCCACCGACAACGGCATGCTGCACAAGCTGCGCACGCTCAACCCCGGCAAGGTGTTTTACGAAGCGCCCACGGCCGGCCGCAGCGCCACCTGCAAGAGCTGTGCGCATTGCCCCTGGATGGCGATGAACAGCCTGGCCGGCGTTGCGCAGGTGCTCGAGACGGGCGCAAACGCGGTGCACGTCGATCCCGCGCTGATCCCGCGTGCACGTGTGCCCATAGACCGCATGCTGGCATTCACCGCAGCGCTGCGCCAGGGCGAGCCCGTGATGCGCCTCGTGCCGAGCATAGGCGCGGCTTAAGCGAGCTACTATTTCAGTAGCTTCTTGCGCTTGATGGTACTCGGTTTATGGCCAATTTGACCTGTATTTCAGCGGCCGCGCACGTCAGGGTAATCCTCCGTTCCTGCGGCGGCATGGGTTCCCTAAAATCGGTTGCAAAGCGAGAATCCAAGGAGGACCTTCGTGCCTGACGCCAAAGACGCCCGCGCCGCCAAGCCGGCGGCGCGGGTGATCAAAAAATACCCCAACCGTCGTTTGTACGACACGTGCACCTCGACCTACATCACGCTCGACCAGGTGCGCCAGCTCGTCATGGCGCATGAGGACTTCGTCGTGCGCGACGCCAAGACGGGCGAAGACCTCACGCGCAGCATCCTGCTGCAGATCATCCTCGAAGAAGAAGCCGCCGGCGCGCCCATACTCACCGAAGCCGTGCTCGCGAACATCATCCGCTTTTACGGCCACGCGATGCAGGGCTTCATGGGTGCCTACCTCGAAAAGAACATCCAGGCCTTCACCGAAATGCAGGCCAAGCTCACTGAGCAGGCGAAAAACTTCACGCCCGAGATGTGGACGCAGTTCATGAGTTTGCAGTCGCCCATGCTCACGGGCGTGATGGGCAACTACGTCGAGCAGTCGCAAAAAGCGCTCGCGCAAATACAAAAACAGACCGAGCAGATGCTCGGCGCGTTTGGCCTCAAGCGCTGAAGCGACAGTCCCATCAGGGACAATACGGGGATGAATGCAGCTTCCCCGTCTTCCTCCCTTCCATCTTTTGGTGCGACGTCCACTGGTGCCCCAGCGCCGCGCATCGGCTTCGTGAGCCTCGGGTGCCCCAAGGCACTCACGGATTCCGAATTGATCCTCACGCAGCTGAGCGCAGAGGGTTACGAAACCTCCAAAACCTTCGCGGGCGCAGACCTCGTGATCGTCAACACCTGCGGCTTCATCGACGAAGCCGTGCAGGAAAGCCTGGACACCATTGGCGAGGCGCTCGCTGAAAACGGCAAGGTCATCGTCACCGGTTGCCTGGGCGCGCGCACGGACAGCGCGGGCGGCAACCTGGTGCGCGAGATGCACCCGCGCGTGCTCGCCGTCACGGGCCCGCACGCCACGCAGGAGGTCATGGACGCCGTGCACCAGCACTTGCCCAAGCCGCACGACCCGTTCACCGACCTCGTGCCCGGCGGTTTCGGCGTCGCGGGGCTCAAGCTCACGCCGCGCCACTACGCCTACCTCAAAATCAGCGAGGGCTGCAACCACCGCTGCACCTTTTGCATCATTCCCTCGATGCGCGGTGATCTGGTCTCGCGCCCGATCGGCGAAGTGCTGAACGAGGCGCGCGCGCTGTTCGAAGGCGGCGTCAAGGAGCTGCTCGTGATCAGCCAGGACACCTCGGCCTACGGCGTCGATGTGCACTACCGCACGGGCTTTTGGGACGGCAAGCCGATCAAGATGCGCACGCTCGACCTCGTGCAGGCGCTCGGCGAGCTGGCTGCGGCGCACGGCGCCTGGGTGCGACTGCATTACGTGTATCCGTACCCGAGCGTCGATGCGCTGATTCCGCTCATGGCCGAAGGGTTGGTGCTGCCTTACCTCGACGTGCCGTTTCAGCACAGCCACCCTGCGGTGCTGCAGCGCATGAAGCGGCCCGCGAGCGGCGAGAAAAACCTCGAGCGCATCGCGCGCTGGCGCGAACTGTGCCCTGATCTCGTGATCCGCAGCACCTTCATCGCGGGCTTTCCGGGCGAGACCGAAGAAGAGTTTGCGCACCTGCTCGATTTCGTGCGCGCCGCGCAGATCGACCGCGCGGGCTGCTTTGCCTACAGCGATGTCGCGGGCGCCGCGGCCAACGAATTACCGGGCATGCTGCCGCCCGAGCTGCGCGAGGAACGCCGCGCGCGCTTCATGGCCGTGGCCGAGCAGGTTTCCGTGGCCAAGCTGCAGCGCCGCGTGGGCACGACCCTGCAGGTGCTCGTCGATACGGCACCCAACCAAGGCAAAAAAGGCGGCACGGGCCGCAGCTGGGCCGACGCGCCCGAGATCGACGGCGTGGTGCACCTGCTGCCGCCGGAAAAAATCAGCAAGACGCTCAAGGTGGGCGAATTCACGCGCGCGCGCATCGTCGGCACGCAGGGACACGACCTCGTGGCGCAGCCGGTGTGAGGAGGTGCGGCGGCGCGCATTTTGATGATGTTCGCTGCGCACCCAACAAAAAGGCTTCCCGAAGGAAGCCTTTTTTCTGGTCATTGGCGTTTGTTCAAACGCGCTTGCGGTATTCGGCCGTGCGCGTGTCGATTTCGATCCTGTCGCCTTGTTCGACGAAGATCGGCACTGGCACGTCGAAGCCTGTGGCGATTTTTGCGGGCTTGAGCACCTTGCCCGAAGTGTCGCCCTTGACGGCGGGCTCGGTCCAGGTCACTTCGCGCACCACCGAAGTCGGCAGTTCGACCGAAATGGCCTTGCCTTCGTAGAACACCACTTCGGCGGGCATGCCTTCTTCGAGGTAGCTGAGCGCGTCGCCCATGTTTTCGGCTTCGACCTCGTACTGGTTGAAGTCGGTGTCCATCCAGACGTACATCGGGTCGGCAAAGTAGGAGTAGGTGCACTCTTTCTTTTCCAGGACGATGTTGTCGATTTTGTCGTCGGCCTTGAACACGACTTCAGTGTTGAAGTTGGCGATCAGGCTCTTGAGCTTCATGCGCACGGTGGCCGAGTTGCGGCCGCCGCGCGAGTATTCGGTCTTGAGCACGACCATGGGGTCTTTGCCGTGCATGATGACATTGCCGGCACGGATTTCTTGAGCGATTTTCATGGCTGCTAGCTTGGGGATGTGCTGCTCGATTCAAGAGCAGTGGTGCATGGCCAGCGCTTTTTGGGGTGCGACCGGGCAACGCAGCATGCGTTGCCTTGGTGCACGCGCGCGTCTGGCGACGCGATTTTTGATTGCGGAATGTGGTAGGCGCGATTGGACTCGAACCAACGACCCCCACCATGTCAAGGTGGTGCTCTAACCAGCTGAGCTACGCGCCTGGGTCTTTTCGGGAAACCGCGATTCTAGCAGCAAAAAACACCAAGTCAGAATTTTCAGCCCTGCTGCTCCAAAAAACGCTGCGCGTCGAGCGCCGCCATGCAGCCGGTGCCGGCACTCGTGATGGCCTGGCGATAGACGTGGTCCTGCACGTCGCCGGCGGCAAAAATGCCGGGTACGCTGGTTTGCGTGGCAAAGCCCTTTTGCCCGCCCTGCGTGAGGATGTAGCCGTTTTCCATTGCGAGCTGGCCCTCGAAAATCCCCGTGTTGGGGGCGTGGCCGATCGCGATGAAGCAGCCTTGCAGCGCGATGTCGGAGGTAGAGCCGTTTTGCACGTTCTTGATGCGAATGCCCGTCACGCCGCTGGCGTCGCCCAGCACCTCATCGAGCGTGTGAAAGAGCTTGAGCTCGATCTTGCCCGCGGCGACTTTTTCCATCAGCTTGTCCACCATGATGGGCTCGGCGCGGAATTTGTCGCGCCGGTGCACCACGGTGACCTTGCGCGCGATGTTCGAGAGGTACAGCGCTTCTTCCACGGCGGTGTTGCCGCCGCCGACCACGCACACCTCCTGGTCACGGTAGAAGAAGCCGTCGCAGGTCGCGCAGCCCGACACGCCCTTGCCCATGAAGGCCTGCTCCGAGGGCAGGCCCAGGTACTTGGCCGAGGCGCCCGTGGCGATGACCAGTGCGTCGCAGGTGTAGGTGCCGCTGTCGCCCGTGAGCGTGAACGGGCGTCGGCTGAAGTCGACCTTGTGAATGTGGTCGAACACGATCTGCGTGCCAAAGCGCTCGGCGTGCGCCTGAAAGCGCTGCATCAGCTCGGGCCCCTGCACGCCATCCACGTCGGCGGGCCAGTTGTCCACCTCGGTCGTGGTCATGAGCTGGCCACCCTGGGCGATGCCCGTGATCAGCATGGGGCGCAGATTGGCGCGCGCGGCGTAGATCGCCGCCGTGTAGCCCGCCGGGCCCGAGCCGAGGATCAGAACTTGTGCGTGTGAGGTGCTGGACATGGTGTGTGGTTCGGTGGAATGGGGTGGATGGTATGCGCGCCAGTATCGGCCAAAAAAAGGGCGCGTGGCGCGCCGTGGGGGGCAAGATTTGCCTATCGCGGCGATTGTAAAAACCGCTGGACTACGAATTTACAGAATCAATGTTGCGCTGACTCAGCCAGGAAAGTGAGGTGGGCTGCGCGCACTTGCGGTGAAGTGACTGGTGCAGGAATCTTGCCCTCGCGATGAATCATGATTTTGTTGGTGTTACCCGGTGGCTTCTGGCGACTCATATGGTGGTATAGGCGGCGATTCTTGTACTTTGGCAGGTCTGTCCAAGGTGGGCTCCTGGCTCAGGCGTTTGGTTATGAAGTTAATGAATGCGCTCAACTTTGGCGCCAAATGTCGGGTTGGTGGATAAAGCACCCAGGCTTCGCCGCAGTAGTTGGTTGTGAATGTCCAGTCCGGCAGCACCTGCACCATCTGGCCCTGCTCCAGCGCATGCCTGGCGGTGAAATACGGTAGGCTGCCGATGCCAACATGGTGCAGCACCGCATCGAGCCTGGCGCCAGTGTGATTGACTGCATAGCGACCATGCACGTTGACGCTCGCGCTCTTGCCACCCCGCTGGAACTTCCAGCGGGAATCACCAGGCTCCTCGCCCAAGAAGATGCAATTGTGTGTTTTCAGGTCCTGCGGATGAACTGGGGTGCCGTTGCGCTCCAGGTACCTGGGTGTCGCACACAGCATATGGTGGATCTCGATGAGTTTACGTCCCATCAACCCCGGTGATGGACGATTGGTGATACGGATCGCCAAGTCCACCTGGTCGTCGATCAGGTCCACATAGCGGTCGTTCAGTTGCAACTGGACGTCAATTTTGGGGTAGTGAGCCAGGAATTCCGGGATGTGCGGATGGATGATGAAACGGCCCACAGCCTTCGGAACACTGACGCGCACTACACCCTGTGGCTCAGGGCCGAACTGCCCGGAAACTGCCATGACGGCCTGGGCGGCACTGACCATGTCCACACAGCGCGCATGAACCTCATGCCCACTTTCGCTCAGGCGCAGTTTGCGTGTTGTTCGCTGCAGTAGCCGCGTGCCGAGCGCCTTCTCCAAGCGTGCCACCGATCGGCTGACGGCCGATGGTGCAGCCCCCAACTGACGTGCCGCCTCGGAAAAGCTTCCCGTCTCGACCACCTTGACGAAAACGGCCATCTCAGCCATGAGGGCAATCATGTGATTTGTGCGCATGGAGCAAAAAATATTTGAAATTTCGATGCATTATCACAAAGGCTTGCGCTCAATACAATGGGGGAACATGAACAAAAAGATCATTTTCATGACGAGAAAGTTGTATTGGGAAACGCGTGCCACGGAAGCTGAGGTTGAAGTTTTCCGTTGTGAGAGTCTGGTTGCTGGTGGTTATGGAGTGTGGCTGAACGAGACGGTATTCCATCCCAAAGGAGGGGGGCAGCCCAGTGATATTGGTTGGATTGGCGCTGCGGAAATCGTGGCTGTGGAAATGAATAATGACGGCATCATTCACTGTGCTAACTGTGCGGTTCCGCTTGGAAACGCCATTGCCAGGGTGAATGTCGAAATACGGCAACTGCATTCAAGGCTGCATTCGGCGGGGCACGTAATTGGTCATGTCCTGGAGTCATTTGGTTGGCAGCCTTTCAAGGCGCATCACTGGCCGGGAGAGGCTCGGGTGGTCTTCAAGCCTGGTAGCAACGCGCAGGAAATGGATGCGCAAAGCATTCAGCGTCTGTGCGATCAATTAATCGTGCGGGAGCTCCCATGCAAAGTCAGCAGCGGAAACCACATCCGTGAAGTGGGCTTTGGCGATTTGTCGCCATATCGTTGCGGTGGAACGCATGTCGCGAGCTCGGCAGAGTTGAAAGAGCTTCATGTGCAATCGGCAAAGATGAAAAAAGGTCAATTGATTGTTTGCTATGACATTCTATGATTTCAAATCAGTTTCATTGTGTGGGCGGATATTTATAAAGATGGATGGAGAAGGCGGGTGGAATATATGCTGATTGAGATGGATCGTTTGGATTGTGACGCGATCGAAAAAATCGTGCGCGAAGATGTTTTTGCGATTTGTGTGCGCAATTTCATTGATTATGAAACTGCTACGAGCCTTGCCAGGAAAATTCTCGGTCATGGATACCACAAATATCTGAACGCTCCCAGCATCGGGCGAATAGGAATGGCTTTTTATGAAGCGGAGAACCAACAGGATTTGATGGCAAATTATTTTGAGAGCGTCTTTGAAAATATCAACGAATTAAGAAAACGTTGCGCCCCTTACGCTTCGCCAATTGATCTGTTGAGATGCATGCTGGATGAGGTATGGCCGGCAGGCGCCGGCCTCGAAACTTTGTATGGCCGGAAGATGTACGTTGGACTGTCTCGGGTGGTCACGCCCGGCGTGACTTTTCTGGCGCACCACGACATTTTTTTCAAGGATGCTCCAGATAGTTTTCAGGCGCGTAGCCTGCAGGCACAAATGGCAGCAAATGTTTATCTTTCCATGCCGAGTAAGGGGGGAGAACTACAGATCTGGGGTCAGGAGTTGTCTCCGGGTGAATTTGATGAGATGCGCGGTGAAAGCTATGGCATTGACCCTGCGGTTTTGGGGGAGCCTATGGTGGAGGTGTGTCCGAATGTAGGAGACCTGATCCTGTTCAATTCTCGCCGCATGCATGCTGTGACACCAGGCATGGACGGCATTCGCTTGAGCCTGTCGTGCTTTGTGGGATACCGTGGCCCTGCAATGCCGCTTTCTTTCTGGAGTTGACGTGGCATCTGATTACATGCGGGAGTTCCTTGCACTCGCCATAATTCACTTTCTTGCAGTCGTGGCACCAGGGCCGGATTTTGCTGTAACGATTCGTCAAAGCGTGCGCCATGGGCGAAGAGCCGGGATTGGCACGGCGGTTGGCATTGGCGCGGGTATTTCGGTACATGTGGTTTACACATTGCTCGGCGTTGGCGCACTGATGCATGCCACGCCTTGGTTACTGCGATTGGCAGAGATTCTGGGTGGGGCCTACCTGCTCTACGTTGGTTTCGTATTCATCTGGAAGGCCGGCGCCCATACATCAGGTATCCCCATGGATGCGGACAACAAGGACGGCGCCATGAGTTTTCGCCAATCGTTTGCACTGGGTTTCCTGACCAATGCAACCAATCCCAAAGCAACGCTCTTCTTCTTGGCCGTATTCACGACAGTGGTGAGCGCGGCGACACCGCTGCGCATTCAGATTCTCTATGGCGGCTGGATGTGCTTTGTGAATGCAGCATGGTTCGTATTAGTCAGTTTTGTATTTACAAGCCCGCCTGTTCGTGAGCGGTTCCTGCGCATTGGGCCCTGGTTTGAACGGCTGATGGGCATTTTATTGATAGCGTTTTCTATGCGTTTGCTATGGGAAACGGTCAATGCGGCCGGATCATAAATCCTAAAATAAAAAGATTATTGGCGTCCTGATGCTGGAATTTTGGTGATCTTGATCTGCATGGTATTCTTCTTCAGCCCCCGGTAGCGCACCTTCGTGAAGCCGAACTGGCGCTTGATCACGCGAAACGGATGCTCCACCTTGGCCCGGATGCTGGCCTTGATCCGCTCGACCTTGTCGATCAGCGCATCCACCGGGTTGTTGTCTTTGTCCAGTTTCTTGCGTTTGCCCGGGCGCATGGCCACGTGCCGCTTGTGGCAGGGCTTGGCATCGGCACGTTTGTCGGCACCCTGGTAGCCCGAATCTGCAAACACATCCGTTTCCTGCCCGTGCAGCAGGCTGTTGCCTTCGCTGACGTCGGCCAGGTTGCCTGATGTGCAGCGGCACATTGATCGGCAAAGATGCCGGCCAAGCGTGGTTTCACGTCGCGGCAGCCATCGATGGCGCACGCCAACGCCTGAATTTTCTCTATAGATTGCGTCTCTCATTGAGGATACGGCCAAGCTCCACTATGGAACTTACCTTATGGCGTCGGCGGCGCCTGCGCATCGGGTAAGCTCATTGCCTGCTGATTACCTGCCTATGACGTACTCGCTCAACACCTTGAATGCCTCATCCCGCTCCGGCCCGGCCCCGCGCTCGGGGGCTGCGCGCTTTGGTTACGAATTCGGCCTTTTCGTGGGCTTTGTGCTGCTGGTGTTCTGGTTGCTGGCGCTGTTGAGCTATGCGCACCAGGACGCCGCCTGGTCCACTTCGGGCTCTGGCAGCAATGGCGTGGTGGCGAATTGGGGCGGGCGCGTGGGGGCGTGGCTGGCCGATGGCAGTTATTTTTTGCTGGGTTTTTCCGTCTGGTGGTGCGCGCTCGCTGCGCTGCGCGCCTGGATGGCGGCGCTGGCGCGCTGGATGCGCGGCGGCGCGCAGACGTCTGGCGAGGCTCCGGCGTGGCAGCGGCGTGCGTTGTTTTGGGGCGGGCTGGTGCTGCTGCTGGCTGCGAGCACGGCGCTCGAGTGGTCGCGCCTGTACCGGCTGGAGCACTGGCTGCCGGGGAGCGCGGGCGGCGTGCTCGGGGCCGTGGCAGGTCCGCTGGCGATAAAGTGGTTCGGCGCCACGGGCTCGGCGCTGCTGGGCATCGTGGGCATGGTGCTCGGTGCGGCGCTGGTGCTGGATTTTTCCTGGGGCTCGGTGGCCGAGGCATTGGGGGCGCGCATCGACGCGCTGGTGCAGTCGCGCCGCAGCTCGCGTGAGGCCGCGCAGGACATGGCCGAGGGCCGACGCGCCGCGCGCGAGCGCGAGGAGGTGGTGCGCGAAGAGCGCAGCGAAGTCGAGGTGGCGCATCCGCAGCCCGTGCAGATCATCGAGCCCCAGCAGGAACAGGCGCCGCCCAGCGCCCGTGTGGTGAAAGAGCGGCAAAAGCCCTTGTTCAACGAGTTGCCCGACAGCCCGCTGCCGCAGGTCGATCTGCTCGATGCGCCCCTGCAGCGCCAGGAAACCGTCGCGCCCGAGACGCTGGAGATGACCAGCCGCCTGATCGAGAAAAAGCTGCGCGACTTTGGCGTCGAGGTGCAGGTGGTGGCGGCCATGCCCGGGCCCGTGATCACGCGCTACGAGATCGAGCCGGCCACGGGGGTGAAGGGCGCGCAGATCGTCGGCCTGGCCAAGGACCTGGCGCGCTCGCTGAGCCTGGTGTCCGTCCGCGTGATCGAGACCATTCCGGGCAAGAACTACATGGCGCTGGAGCTGCCCAATGCCAAGCGCCAGTCGATCCGGCTCGCGGAAATTCTGGGCTCGCAGGTCTATCACGAGGCCAAGTCGCTGCTCACCATGGGCCTGGGCAAGGACATCGTGGGCAAGCCCGTGGTGGCCGACCTGGCCAAGATGCCGCATGCGCTCGTGGCGGGCACCACGGGCTCGGGCAAGTCGGTCGGGCTCAACGCCATGATTCTGTCGCTGCTCTACAAGGCCGAGGCGCGCGACGTGCGTCTGCTGCTGATCGACCCGAAGATGCTCGAAATGTCGGTGTACGAGGGCATCCCGCACCTGCTCGCGCCCGTGGTCACCGACATGAAGCAGGCCGCGCACGGCCTCAACTGGTGCGTGGGCGAGATGGAACGGCGCTACAAGCTCATGAGCAAGCTGGGCGTGCGCAACCTCGCGGGCTACAACGCCAAGATCGACGAGGCCAAGGCGCGCGGCGAGTCCATCGCCAACCCCTTCAGCCTCACGCCCGAGGAGCCCGAGCCGCTGCAGCGCCTGCCCTACCTGGTGGTGGTGATCGACGAGCTCGCCGATTTGATGATGGTGGTGGGCAAAAAGATCGAGGAGCTGATCGCGCGCCTCGCGCAAAAGGCGCGCGCCGCGGGCATCCACCTGATTCTGGCCACGCAGCGCCCCAGCGTCGATGTGATCACGGGACTGATCAAGGCCAACATCCCCACGCGCATCGCCTTCCAGGTGAGCAGCAAGATCGACAGCCGCACCATCCTCGACCAGATGGGCGCCGAAGCGCTGCTGGGCATGGGTGACATGCTCTACATGGCCAGCGGCACGGGCCTGCCGATCCGCGTGCACGGCGCCTTCGTGAGCGACGAGGAGGTGCACCGCGTGGTCAGCTACCTCAAGAGCCAGGGCGAGCCCGACTACATCGACGGCGTGCTCGAAGGCGGCAGCGTCGAGGGCGAGGTGGATGCCTTTGGCGAAGGGGGTGAAAGCGGCGAAAAAGACCCCATGTACGACCAGGCCGTGGCCATTGTGCTCAAGGACCGCAAGGCCAGCATCTCGTACGTGCAGCGCAAGCTGCGCATAGGCTACAACCGCGCGGCGCGCTTGCTCGAGGACATGGAAAAAGCCGGCCTGGTGAGCAGCCTGACCACGAGTGGCCAGCGCGACGTGCTTGTGCCCGCCGGGCGCGAGGAGTGATGTGTTGAAGAGATCGATAGTTACTGTTTTGATAGCTGCTTGTGCACAACTGGCAAGCGCTAGCGGCCTGAAAAGCCTGGAAAATTTTCTGCAGAACACGCAGGCCGGCCAGGCCGAATTCACGCAGGTCGTGACCATGCCCGCGAAAGACGGGCAGGCCGCGCGCAGCAAGACCTCGAGCGGCAGCTTCGCCTTCCAGCGCCCGGGGCGCTTCAAGTTCGTTTATCAAAAGCCATTCGCGCAAACCATCGTGGCCGACGGGCAGACGCTGTGGCTCTATGACGTGGACTTGAACCAGGTCACGCAGCGCAAGCAGGCCGATGCGCTGGGCAGCACGCCCGCGGCCTTGCTCGCGTCCGCGGCCGACCTGGCTGCGCTGCGCGCGCAGTTCACGCTCGAAGACGCGCCCGCGCAGGACGGCCTCGAATGGGTGCAGGCCACGCCCAAAACCAAGGACGGGCAGCTGCAGCGCGTGCGCGTGGGTTTTGCGGGCGAACAGCTCGCGGCGCTGGACATTCTCGACAGCTTCGGCCAGCGCTCGCTGATCCGCTTCAGCCACGTGCAGAGCCTGCCCGCGCTGCCGCCAGGCACCTTCGCCTTCAAGCCGCCTGCGGGGGCGGACGTGCTGCAGCAGTGAGGGTGCGCAAAGCCGTGTCATTGCCCGCCTGGATGAGGCCATGAGCGCCCCTTCTTCCAACCCTTCTGCCAACCCTTCCGCCAGCCCTGTCGCTGCCCCCCGCATGCACCAGCCGCTGGCCGAGCGCCTGCGTCCGCGCCGGCTCGCCGACGTGATCGGGCAGCAGCATGTGCTCGGGCCGGGCATGCCGCTGCGCCTGGCGTTCGAGTCGGGGCGGCCGCACAGCTGCATCTTCTGGGGGCCGCCGGGCGTGGGCAAGACCACCATCGCGCGGCTCATGGCCGAGGCATTCGACGCGCAGTTCATCAGCATCAGCGCCGTGCTCGGTGGCGTGAAGGACATCCGCGACGCCGTGCAGCAGGCCGAAGCGGCGCGCGCGGGCCTGCTGCCGCGCGCCACCATCGTGTTCGTCGATGAAGTGCACCGTTTCAACAAAAGCCAGCAGGACGCTTTTTTGCCGCACGTCGAAAGCGGACTCTTCACCTTCATCGGCGCGACCACGGAAAACCCCTCGTTCGAGGTCAACTCGGCGCTGCTGTCGCGCGCCGCGGTCTATGTGCTGCAGCCGCTCACGCCCGCCGATTTGAAGCAAATTCTGGCCTTGGCCCAGGCGCAGCAAGCGCTACCAGCTATCGAAGAAGAAGCAATCGAGCGCCTCGTCGCCTATGCCGACGGCGATGCGCGCCGCCTGCTCAACACGGTCGAAACGCTCGCCATCGCAGCCGCGCAGGAGCAGCGCGCGCAGATCACCGACGCCTGGCTCTTGCAGGTGCTGGGTCAGCAGCTGCGCCGCTACGACAAGGGCGGCGAGCAGTTCTACGACACCATCAGTGCGCTGCACAAGGCGGTGCGCGGCTCCGACCCCGACGCGGCGCTGTACTGGCTCGTGCGCATGCTCGACGGCGGCGTCGATCCGCGCTACATCGCACGGCGCATGGTGCGCATGGCGAGCGAGGACGTGGGCCTGGCCGATCCGCGCGCGCTGCGCCTCGCGCTCGACGCCACCGAGGTTTACGAGCGCCTGGGCAGCCCCGAGGGCGAGCTGGCGCTGGCCGAATGCGTGCTCTATCTGGCCGTGGCGCCCAAGTCCAACGCGGTGTACCGCGCCTACAACGCGGCGCGCGCCTGGGTGCAAAAAGACGGCACGCGCCCCGTGCCGCTGCATTTGCGCAACGCGCCCACCAAGCTCATGAAGCAGCTCGACTACGGCAAGGACTACCGCTACGCGCACGACGAGGAGGGCGCCTTCGCCGCGGGCGAGCGCTACCTGCCCGAAGGCATGGCCGAACCGCATTTCTACGCCCCTGTGGAGCGCGGCCTCGAGATCAAGATTGCGCAAAAGCTGCGCGATTTGCGGGCGCAAAATGCCGCTGCGCGCAATGCAGCCGCGCAGGCGCAAGGCACTGCGCAGACCGGCGAAGAAGGGTGAGCGCCCCTGTGTGGGGCTGCCGGCCACGGGGAAAACCCCGTGTCATGCGGCTGTAACAGCCCCCGATGCGCTGACTACAATCGCACCCACCCGAAACCCGCACAGCATCGTACCTGGCGGGTTTTTTGCTACGTTTTGCAGGCCCAGGCGCCTATCCCGCGCCTGGTGCACGACCACCCCACGTTACCAACGAAGGACTCTTTATGGACATCTTGCTGCAGCAGATCATCAACGGTCTGGTTCTGGGCAGCATGTACGCCTTGATAGCCCTGGGCTACACCATGGTGTACGGCATCATCCAGCTCATCAACTTCGCCCACGGCGAGGTGCTCATGGTGGGCGCGCTCACCAGTTGGAGCTGCATCGGCTGGATGCAGCAGGCCATGCCCGGCGCGCCCGGCTGGCTCATTCTGCTGCTTGCGACGCTGATCGCCTGCACTGTGGCGGCGGCGCTCAATTTCGTGATCGAAAAAGTGGCCTACCGCCCCCTTCGCAACAGCCCGCGGCTGGCGCCGCTGATCACGGCCATAGGCATGTCCATCCTGCTGCAGACGCTGGCCATGATCCTCTGGAAGCCCAACTACAAGCCTTATCCCATGCTGCTGCCCGCGCAACCGGTGGAATTCGGCGGCGCCGTGATCACCTCCATGCAAATACTGATTCTGGGCGTGACGGTGGTGGCGCTTGCGGCCATGGTCTATCTCGTGAACTACACCAAGCTGGGCCGCGCCATGCGCGCGACGGCCGAAAATCCGCGCGTGGCGGCGCTCATGGGCGTGAAGCCCGACATGGTGATTTCGGCCACCTTCATCATCGGCGCGGTGCTCGCGGCCATTGCGGGCATCATGTACGCCTCCAACTACGGCACGGCGCAGCACACCATGGGCTTTTTGCCGGGGCTCAAGGCCTTCACGGCGGCGGTGTTCGGCGGCATAGGCAACCTTGCCGGTGCGGTGGTCGGCGGCATCCTGCTCGGCCTGATCGAGGCCATTGGCTCGGGCTACATAGGCACGCTCACGGGCGGCATCCTGGGCAGCAACTACGCCGACATCTTTGCCTTCATCGTGCTCATCATCATCCTCACGCTGCGCCCCTCGGGCCTGCTGGGCGAGCGCGTGGCCGATCGCGCTTGAGAGGCATGTCATGAAAAACAACAAAACCGCGCAATGGATCATCGGCGCCATCGCCGTGCTGGTGCTGCCCTTCGTGCTGCAGTATTTCGGCAATGCCTGGGTGCGCATTGCCGACCTGGCGCTGCTCTACGTCATGCTCGCGCTGGGGCTGAACATCGTGGTCGGCTACGCCGGCCTGCTCGATCTGGGCTACGTGGCTTTTTATGCTGTGGGCGCCTATCTGTTCGGCTTCATCGCCTCGCCGCAGCTCAGCGACAACTTCGCCACTTTCGCGGCGCTGTTCCCCAACGGCCTGCATTTTTCGATCTGGATCGCGGTGCCGCTCGCGGCGCTGGTCGCGGCGCTGTTTGGCGTGCTGCTGGGTGCGCCCACGCTGAAATTGCGCGGTGACTACCTGGCCATCGTGACGCTGGGCTTTGGCGAGATCATCCGCATCTTCCTGAACAACCTCGATCACCCCATCAACCTGACCAACGGCCCCAAGGGCATGGGCCAGATCGATTCGATCCAGCTTTTTGGCCTGAACCTGGGCAAGCGCCTGGAGCTGTTCGGCTTCGATATTTCCTCGGTCACGCTCTACTACTACCTGTTCCTCGTGCTCGTGGTGTTCAGCGTGTTCGTGAGCTACCGCCTGCAGGATTCGCGCATAGGCCGCGCCTGGATGGCCATCCGCGAGGACGAGATCGCCGCCAAGGCCATGGGCATCAACACGCGCAACATGAAGCTGCTGGCCTTCGGCATGGGCGCCTCGTTCGGCGGCGTGGCGGGCGTGATGTTCGCGGGCTTTCAGGGCTTCGTGTCGCCCGAGTCGTTCAGCCTGATGGAGTCGGTGATGATCGTCGCCATGGTGGTGCTCGGCGGCATAGGGCACATTCCGGGCGTGGTGCTGGGCGCCGTGCTGCTTGCGGCCCTGCCCGAAGTGCTGCGCTACGTGGCGGGGCCGCTGCAAGGCATGACCGACGGGCGCCTGGACTCGGCGATCTTGCGCCAGCTGCTCATCGCGCTGGCCATGATCATCGTGATGCTGCTGCGCCCGCGCGGCCTGTGGCCCGCGCCCGAGCATGGCAAGAGCCAGTTGCACAAAACCTGATTTCAGCATCCCGACCGAACGAAAGAATTCCCCCTATGACGGAACCAACATCGAACGACGTGGTGCTGAAAGTCGCGGGCGTGTCCAAGCGCTTCGGCGGCCTGCAAGCGCTTATGGACGTAGGCATCACCATCCGCCGCGGCCAGGTGTATGGTCTGATCGGCCCCAACGGCGCCGGCAAGACCACATTCTTCAACGTGATCACCGGGCTTTACACGCCCGACAGTGGCAGCTTCGAGCTCGCCGGCAAGCCCTACGAACCCACGGCGGTGCACGAGGTCGCCAAGGCCGGCATCGCGCGCACCTTTCAAAACATCCGCCTTTTTGCCGACATGACCGCGCTCGAAAACGTCATGGTCGGGCGCCACGTGCGCACGCGCTCGGGGCTGCTCGGCGCAGTGCTGCGCACCAGGGGCTTCAAGGACGAAGAGGCTGCGATCGCGCGGCGCGCGCAGGAACTGCTCGACTACGTGGGCATTGGGCAGCTTGCCGACTTCAAGGCGCGCACGCTGAGCTACGGCGACCAGCGGCGCCTGGAGATCGCGCGTGCGCTTGCCACCGATCCGCAGCTGATCGCGCTTGACGAGCCCGCCGCGGGGATGAATGCAACCGAAAAGGTGCAGCTGCGCGCGCTCATAGATCGCATCCGCAAGGACAACCGCACGATCTTGCTGATCGAGCACGACGTGAAGCTGGTGATGGGCCTGTGCGACCGCGTCACGGTGCTCGACTATGGCAAGCAGATCGCCGAAGGCACGCCCGACACGGTGCAAAAGAACGAAAAAGTGATAGCAGCCTATCTGGGCACCGGAGGACATTGAGCATGGCTGAACCATCGAACGAAATCCTGCTGCAGGTGCAAGGGCTCAAGGTGGCCTACGGCGGCATCGAAGCCGTCAAGGGTGTGGACCTGGAAGTGCGCGCGGGCGAGCTGGTGTCGCTGATCGGCTCCAACGGCGCGGGCAAGACCACCACCATGAAGGCCGTCACGGGCACGCTGCCCTTCGACGGCGAAATCCGCTATCTTGGTGAGAGCATCCGCGGCAAGGGCGCCTGGGACTTGGTGCACAAAGGCCTGGTGATGGTGCCCGAAGGGCGCGGCGTGTTCGCGCGCATGACCATCGTCGAAAACCTGCAGATGGGCGCCTACACGCGCAAGGACAAGGCCGGCATCAAGGCCGACATCGAGCGCATGTTCGGCATCTTCCCGCGCCTGCGCGAGCGCAAGGACCAGCTCGCGGGCACCATGTCGGGCGGCGAGCAGCAGATGCTTGCCATGGCGCGCGCGCTCATGAGCCAGCCCAAACTGCTGCTGCTCGACGAGCCATCGATGGGCCTGTCGCCCATCATGGTGGACAAGATTTTCGAAGTGGTGCGCGACGTGTATGCGCTCGGCGTGACGATCTTGCTCGTCGAACAAAACGCGAGCCGCGCGCTCGCCCTGGCCGACCGCGGCTACGTCATGGACTCTGGCCTGATCACCATGAGCGGGCCGGGGCAGGCACTGCTCGACGACCCGCGTGTGCGCGCCGCGTACCTGGGCGAGTGAAGCCGCAGGCGCATCACATCGCTGCCACCGCACCGGTGGAGCGAAAGAAATTCACCGGCAGCCCCGGCACCTGCACGCGCAGGCGCAGCAGCGCGCCCGCGGGCACGGCGGCGGTGCATTCTTCGGGCGGGCGCCCGCGCCGCGCCGAGGTTACGTACAGCGTGCGCAGGTCTTCGTCGCCAAAGCACACCATGGTGGGGCACTGCACGGGCGTCGCCAGGCGCTGCAGCACCGCGCCTGTGGGTGAGAGCTGCAGCACGCAGGCGCCTTCAAACATCGCGACCCAGTAGTTGCCCTGCGCATCCACACTCGCGCCGTCGGGCCGCCCGCCGTAGGGCACGCCGTCTTGCGGCGGCGCAAACTGCACCCAGGGCGTGCGCGCGCCCAGGCTGCCGCTTGCGGCGTCGAAGGCAAAGCGGTCTATGCGGTGCGCGGGCGTGTTGGCCCAGTAGAGCCAGCGCTCGTCGGGGCTGAAGGCCAGGCCGTTCGCGGTGTAGTTGTCGCCTGCCATGCGCTGCAGGCTGCACGGCGCGCTGCGGCAGTCCAGACGCCACAGCGCCGCGTCGGGCTGCGTGCGCGGGCTGACCACCGAGCCGGCCCAAAACCGCCCCGCGCGGTCGCAACGCCCGTCGTTGAGGCGCAGCCGCTGCGGGTCGTGCGACTCGGGTGGCAGCCTGGCGATGCAGGTGAGGGCGCCGGTCTGCACATCGAGCGCGTAAAAGCCGTCACGCAAGCCCAACGCCACGCCCCCACCCTGCATGGGCGCGCAACAGCCGGGCTCGGACGGCGTGTTCCAGCGCCAGTGCCGCCCCGTCTGCGGCTCCCAGGCATGCACGGCAAACCCATGGATGTCGCACCAGTAAAGGCGCTTTTCCAGCGGGTGCCAAAAAGGGGACTCGCCAAGTTCGCAAGGAGGCAGTGGCAGCGCGGTGAAGGGCATGAACGGGTTCCAGGAGGATGGAGACAAGGGATTGCCATTGTGGTGCCGGGCGGAGAAATAAGCTTATCCACATAAGCGCAAGAAAAAACTGTAGTTTGTTTTCATAAAAAGCCCGCCTACATTCACCGCACATGCCAAGTGCGGCGCAGGTAGGCGGGCTTTGTCGTGGGCTATGGGCCCACGAGTCTGCCGCAGCGTGCCCGCGCAGCCCGTGCTTTCGTGCAGACGTCTCATGTACCCATACACCGCTTTCGACCAAGAATTCATTCGCCTGCGCGCCGCGCAGTTTCGCGACCAGTTGCAGCGCTGGCAGACCGGGCAGCTCAGCGATGAGCAGTTTTTGCCGCTGCGCCTGCAAAACGGCTGGTACGTGCAGCGCCATGCGCCCATGCTGCGCGTGGCCGTGCCGTATGGCGAGGTCAGCAGCGCGCAGCTGCGCGTGCTCGCGCGCATCGCCCGCGAGTTCGACCAGCCCGATGCCGAACTGTTCGCGCAGGCGCAGGCCACGCAGGATGCGCTGCAGGCCTCGCAGCCGGGGCTCACGCTCGCGGCGCCGCCCTTGAAGTGGGGCTACGCGCACTTCACCACGCGCACCAACGTGCAGTTCAACTGGATTCCCCTGGCGCGCGCGGCCGACGTGATGGACTTGCTTGCGAGCGTGCAGATGCACGGCATACAGACCAGCGGCAACGCCATTCGCAACATCACCTGCGAGGCGCTCGCGGGCATCGCGCCCGACGAGATCCTGGACACGCGGCCATTTGCGGAAATTTTGCGCCAGTGGAGCACGCTGCACCCCGAGTTCGCCTTTTTGCCGCGCAAGTTCAAGATCGCCTTCAGCGGCGCCGCCGAAGACCGCGCCGCCACGGGCTGGTACGACATCGGCCTGCGTGCGGTGCGCAGCGACTCGGGTGGCGTGGGCTTTGCCGTGAGCGTGGGCGGCGGCATGGGGCGCACGCCGGTCATCGGTACCGTGGTGCGCGAATTTTTGCCCTGGCGCGAGCTGCTCAACTACACCGAGGCTGTGGTGCGCGTCTATAACCAGTATGGGCGGCGCGACAACAAGTGGAAGGCGCGCATCAAGATGCTGGTCAAGGCCGAGGGGCAGCGCTTCATCGACGCGGTGGAGGCCGAATACCAGGCCATCGTCACGCACGACGGTGCGCCGCACACCATCAGCGATGCCGAGCTCGCGCGCGTGCAGGCGGGCTTTGCCGTGCCGCCGCTCGCGCCCGCCAATCTGCCCAGCAGCACCGACACGGCCGGCGCTGCGTACCAGCGGTGGCGCAAGCAAAACGTGCACACGCACCGGCTGCCGCAGCTCGCCGCGGTGTCGCTGTCGTTCAAGCGCGCGGGCTGGGCGCCGGGTGACGCAGGTGCGGACTCGCTGCAGGCGCTCGCCGACCTGGCCGAGCGCTTCAGCGCGGGCGAGGCGCGCGTGACGCACGCGCAAAACCTGCTGCTGCCCTGGGTGCACCAAAGTGATTTGCCCGCGCTGTACGAAGAGGCGCGCGCGCTGGGCCTCGCGCAGCCCAACATCGGGCTGCTCACCGACATGATCGCGTGCCCCGGCGGGGATTTTTGTTCGCTCGCGAACGCGCGCGCGATCCCGATCGCCGCGGCGCTCGCCGAACTGTTTGCCGACATCGACGAGGTCAGCGACCTCGGGCCCATAGACCTGCACATCAGCGGCTGCATCAACAGCTGCGGGCACCACCACAGCGGGCACATCGGCATTCTGGGCGTCGACAAAGACGGCAAGGAGTGGTACCAGGTGACGCTGGGTGGCTCGGACGGCTCGGCGCTCTCGGGGCCGGCGACGCCGGGCAAGGTGGTCGGGCCCTCGTTCAGCGCGGCCGAAGTGCCGGGCGTGGTCGAGGCGATTTTGGACAGCTACCGTGCGCTGCGCCTGCATGCGGCCGAGCCCTTCATCGCCACGCTGCGCCGCGTCGGCCACGAGCCCTTCAAGACCGCGGCGAACGGCGCACGCCTGGGCGAACACCGCGCCGCGCACACTGCACACGCCGCCGAAACCAGCGCCGCATGAACCCCGGTTTGAACCCGACCCCAGCCCCAAAATGATCAAATTGATAGCTGCCAGCGCCCACCAGACGGGCGCAAACGGCCCAAAAACCTTGCAAATCGCGAACGACGCCGAGCTCGCCGATTTGGCCGCGGCGGGTGCGTTCGAAGGCGTGGAGCGCATCGAATTGCACTTTCCCAAGTTCACCGACGGTCGCGCCTTCAGCCAGGCCATGCTGCTGCGCCGGCGCTACCACTTCGCGGGCGACTTGTGCGTCACGGGCGAGGTGCTGATCGACCAGTTGCTGCAAATGGCGCGCTGCGGCTTCAGCAGCGCCGTGCTGCCAGACGACACCGACTGGGCCGCCGCCGAGCGCCAATTGCGCCGCTTTGCCGAGTTTTACCAGGGCGACGCGCGCACGCCCGCGCCGCGCTTTGCGCGCGTCAGCACGCCGGAGGCCGTATGAACAATGCTTTTTCTTCCATAGCGTCGGCACCGCTTGCCTCCATGCACGCGCAGGGAACGCAGGAAACGCAAGCCGAGGGCAGCGCCATCGCACTCTACGCGCGCCCCTCGCCCGACTTTGCCGCCAAGCTCGACGAAGCCGTGCGCACGCTGCAGCGCGCCGCGGCGCAGGGCCCTGTGGTGCAGGCCAACAGCCTGGGCGCCGAGGACATGGTGATCACCGACCTGATCAACCGCCACGCGCTGGCCGTGGGCATTTTCGTGCTCGACACGGGTGCGCTGCACGCCGAAACGCTTGCATTGCTCGCGCAGCTCAAGGCGCAGCAGGCCAGTCATCCGCACGCGCCGCTCACGGTCTATCGCCCCGACGCCGAGGCCGTCGCCGCCTTCGTGCAGCGCGAAGGAGCTGAGGCCATGTACCGCAGCATCGCGCTGCGCAAAGCCTGCTGCGCCGTGCGCAAGCTCGAGCCGCTGGCGCGCGCGCTTGCGGGGCAAAAGGGCTGGATCACCGGCCTGCGGCGCGAGCAGTCGGGCGCGCGTGCCGACGTTGCCCTGATCGACGAGACCGAAGTGCCGAGCAAGGGCCTGCGCAAATTCAACCCGCTCGCAGCCTGGAGCTGGGGCGACGTGTGGCACTACATCGCCACCCACGACGTGCCCACGAACGCGCTGCACGACCGTTTTTACCCCAGCATAGGTTGCGCCCCGTGCACGCGCGCCGTCACCCTGGGCGAGGACTTTCGCGCGGGACGCTGGTGGTGGGAGGATGAACAGGCCAAGGAATGCGGCCTGCACGTGAAACAAGGGGAAGCAACAGCATGAATGCCCGCACCGACACCCAATTGCTGCAAACGGCGGCCCAGCCCGCGCCGCACCAGTTGAGCAACGCGCACCTCGACGCGCTCGAAGAAGAAACCATCTTCATCCTGCGCGAAGCCGCGGCCGCGTTCGAGCGCCCGGCGCTGTTGTTTTCGGGCGGCAAGGATTCGCTCGTGATGCTGCGCTGCGCCGAAAAAGCTTTTGGCGCAAGCCGCATCCCGTTTCCGCTGTTGATGATAGACACGGGGCACAACTTCCCTGAAGTCACCGATTTCCGCGACCAGCGTGCCGCCGAGCTGCAGGCCGAGCTGATCGTGCGCAGCGTCGAAGACAGCATGGCACGCGGCACCGTGCGCCTGGCGCACCCGGGCGAGAGCCGCAACGCGCACCAGTCGGTCACGCTGCTCGAAGCCATCGAGGAATTTCGCTTCGACGCGCTGCTCGGCGGTGCGCGGCGCGACGAAGAAAAGGCGCGCGCCAAGGAGCGCATCTTCAGCCACCGCGACAGCTTCGGCCAATGGCAGCCCAAGGCGCAGCGGCCCGAGCTGTGGACGCTGTTCAACACGCGGCTGCAGCCGGGCGAGCACTTTCGCGTGTTTCCGATCAGCAACTGGACCGAGCTCGACGTGTGGCAATACATCGCGCGCGAGCACATCGCGCTGCCCAGCCTCTACTACGCCCACCGCCGTGAGGTGGTCGAGCGCCGCGGTCTGCTCGTGCCCGTCACGCCGCTGACGCCGCCGCGCCCGGGCGAGCAGGTGCAAACGCGCAGCGTGCGCTTTCGCACCGTGGGCGACATCACCTGCACCTGCCCGGTGGAAAGCAGCGCCGCCACGCCCGCCGACATCGTGCGCGAAACCCTGGCCGCCGAAGTCAGCGAACGCGGCGCCACGCGCATGGACGACCAGACCAGCGAGGCGAGCATGGAAAAGCGCAAGCGCGATGGGTATTTTTGACGGGGGGATGCGCCAGCACCCAGGCCCATTTACGCACCGTTGATGCAAACAAGCAAACGACCATGGAAACTACCGAATCAATAGCTGCCAGCGCACGTCTTACCTTGACTAGTGGCCAAAATGATGCCAAATCTTCGGACGCCGACACGCGCGCGGCGGCGCTGCGCTTCATCACCTGCGGCTCGGTCGATGACGGCAAAAGCACGCTGATCGGGCGCCTGCTGCTCGACAGCCGCGCCGTGCTGCAAGACCACCTGGCCGGCGTCACTCGCGGCGGCACGGCCGACCTGGCACTGCTCACCGACGGCCTGCAGGCCGAGCGCGAGCAGGGCATTACCATCGACGTGGCCTGGCGCTACTTTGCCACCGAGGCACGCAAATTCATCATCGGCGACGCGCCGGGGCACGAGCAATACACGCGCAACATGGTCACCGCCGCCTCGCAGGCCGACGCCGCCGTGGTGCTCGTCGATGCCACCAAGCTCGACTGGCGCAACGCTGCGCTCGCGCTGCTGCCGCAAACGCGCCGCCACACGCTGCTGCTCGACCTGCTGCGCGTGCCCTCCATCGTGTTTGCGATCAACAAGCTCGACGCCGTGGACGACCCGGCGCTGGCGTATGCGCATATCCGCACCGCCTTGCAGGACTTTGCGCGCGCGCGCGGCATCACGCCCACGGCCATCGTGCCGATCTCGGCGCTCGAGGGCTGGAACGTGGTGGACTTTGAACATGCGCACGCCGGCTGGTGCGGCTACCAGGGCGCCAGCCTGCTGCAAGTGCTCGAGCAGTTGCCCACCACGCCTGCCGACGCGGTGCTGCCGCTGGCCCTGCCCGTGCAGTGGGTGGAAAAATTCTCCGCCTCGGCCGACACTTCGCGCGGGCGGCGCGTGTTCTGGGGCCGCGTGGCCGCGGGCCAGGTGCATGAAGGCCTGGAGGTGCAGGTGTTCCCCAGCGGCCGCATTGCGCGCGTGGCGCAGGTGCTGGACACCGTGCGCACGCCCGGTGCCGTGACCGCGGGCCACAGCGCCGGCGTGGTGCTGGACCGCGAAGTCGATGTCTCGCGCGGTGACTGGATCATGGCCGAGCCCGCCGCTGCGGCCACACCGCAAGCGCCACAGGACGACGACTTCGACACCCCCGCAGCACCCGCCGCTGCGTCCGTCTGGCCTGCGCGGCGCGACTTCACGGCCACGCTCGCCTGGATGGACGACGAGCCGCTGCAGCCGGGCCGCGTCTATTGGGCGCTGCACGGCCACCGCTGGGTCAAGGCCAAGGTGCAGCGCATCCTGCACCGGCTCGACATCCACACCCTGGCCGCGCAAGAGGCCACGCAGCTCGAGCCCAACGCGATCGGCCAGGTGCAGCTGCTGCTGCAAGAGCCCATCCCCGCCGCGCCGTTTGTGCAGGCGCGCGTGCTGGGTTCGCTCATCCTCGTCGACACCGCAAGCCACCGCACCGCCGCCGCTGTGCTGGTATCAGACATCGCCCTGACATAGATCAGCCCCTACTGCGCTCAACAGCATAAGTCGCCCGCATAAAATCGCGGGCTTTCACCCACCGGCAACCATCCGTCATGACCCACGTCGTTACCGAAAACTGCATCAACTGCAAATACACCGATTGCGTGGACGTGTGCCCCGTCGATTGCTTCAAAGAAGGGCCGAACTTCCTGACCATCGACCCCGACGAGTGCATAGACTGCGCGGTCTGCATCCCCGAATGCCCGGCCAACGCCATCTTTGCCGAAGAAGACGTGCCCTCAGACCAACTCGCGTTCATCAAGATCAACGCCGAACTCGCGCGCGCCGCCGGCTGGAAAACCATCACCAAGCGCAAGGCCGCGCTGCCCGACGCCGACGAGTGGAACGGCAAGCCGGGCAAAATCCAGCACCTGATCCGCTGAAATTGACGCGCCGCAGGGCATAAGGCCGCGCGTCGCGTCGCTCCTCGACGCTGATCCGCGCACCCGCTGCCCCGCGTCTCTCCCGTTGCCCAAGCCGCCGCCGTGTCCGCCCCCACCGAGCACCCCACTGCCGACGCCGTGGTCATAGGCGCGGGCCCGGTTGGCCTGTTTCAGGTGTTTCAGCTCGGCCTGCAAGGCATACGCGCACATGTTGTCGATGCACTCGCGCACGCCGGCGGCCAGTGCGCCGAGCTGTACGCCGACAAGCCCATTTACGACCTCCCCGGTGTGCCGCGCTGCACGGGCCGCGAACTCGTCGCGCTGCTGCTGCGCCAGACCGCACCGTTTGCGCCGCGCTGGCAGTTCGGCAGCCTGGTGCAGACCTTGCAGCCGCTGCCCGACGGGCAGTTTGTGCTGGGCTGCAGCGACGGCGCGCAACTGCACGCGCGCCAGGTCTTCATCGCCGCGGGGCTGGGCGCTTTCGTGCCAAAGCGTTTGCCGGTGCCGGGCCTCGAACGCTTCGAAGGGCACCAGGTTTTTTACGCCAACGCGATTCCCGCGCTCGCTGCCAGCGCGGGCCTGCGCGTGGTGGTGCACGGCGGCGAAGAAAGCGCCGTGGCCCAGGCCGTGGCCCTGGCCGAGCAGCGCCAATCTGCCGGCGGCGGCGATGGCGCCGGCGCGCCCGCCAGCGTCACCCTGCTGCACCGCCGCGACGTGTTTCAAGCGCCGCCCGAGCAACTTGCGCGCCTGCAGCAGTTGCGCGACGCGGGCTTGCTGCAGGTGGTGGCGGGGCAGATCACGGGCTTTCAGACCTCAGGCGGGCTGCGAAGCGTGGAAAGAGGCGACGGGCAAAGCGTTGAACAGAACAGCCAAGTCGCCGAGGCACGCCTGTGCGCGCTCGAACTCCTCACCCCCGCGGGCCACACCGAACGCCTGCCGCTAGACCAGTTGCAAGCGCTGCTGGGCATCTCGCCGCGCCTCGGGCCCATCGTTGACTGGGGCCTGGCGCTCGAGCGCAAGCAGCTGCGCGTCGATCCGGCCACCATGGTCACCAGCGTGCCCGGCATCTACGCCGTGGGCGACATCAACAGCTACCCCGGCAAGCGCAAGCTGCTGGTCTGCGGCTTCCACGAAGCCACCCTGGCCGCCTGGGCCGCCGCCGAAGCCCGCGCCGGCCAGCCCCTGCCGCTGCAATACACGACCACCAGCCCGCGGCTGCAGGAGCGGCTGGGGGTGCGGGAATAATTGGGGTCAAAGAATAATTGGGGTCAGATTCCAATTATTTCAGAGAGATGAGGGGTGTGGGGCGGATGCTAGTGTAGTGTTCGACGCTATCTGCGACATAAAACCGCGTCTTTTCGGCCCGGGCCGCGTTGCAAATCCTCGCGATACCACCCGGTATCGCTGCGGTTTGCGCCTTGCCCAGACCAAAAATCCATCGGTTTTATTAGTCGCATCAAGCATCGAACACTACACTAGGACACCTGCATGGCGGCGCACTTTCTTTTCAGGTTGGACTGAATCGCCATTTTTAACTATCATGGGTGCCATATGGCAATATCACTGCAGAAAGATCGTATGGCAAGCTCCAGCCTGAATGCCACTTTTGTTTCGGCCGTGGCTTTGCTCGGTGGCGAGGCTATATTGCGCGCCAAGCCGCGGGGGGTGATGGATTGGATACCGCTGGTGCGTCAGGGTCTGCCCTCGGCCTCTGTCGATGCTGCCGTGCGGCTGACGCGCATCACGCAGACCGAGTTGGCGCATGCCCTGGCCATTCCTGAGCGCACTCTGGCCAGGCGCAAGCGCGAGGGCGTGCTTTCCCCCGAGGAGTCTGCCAAGCTCGTGCGCTTTGCCCGCGTGGTGGAACGTGCGGAGACAGTGTTCGAAAATGCCGACAGCGCCCTGAACTGGCTGCAAAGCCCGAATGCGTCGCTCGGTGGCGTTAAACCGCTATCGTTGCTGGACACCGACATCGGCGCCGACAGCGTACTCGATACCCTGGGACGCATCGAGCACGGTGTGTTTGCCTGATGCGAACCGTTTGGCGCATCACCACAGCACGCTTTGCCCAAACGGCCTTCAGTGGTGAGGGTGCGCGGCGCTACGGAGGACGCTGGAATCCGAAAGGCTGGGAGGTGGTTTACACGGCCGAATCGCAGTCTCTGGCCTTGCTGGAATTGATGGTGCAGGATGATCCTTTGCGCGCCCACTATGTGCTGATTCCAGCACATCTGCCGGCAGATATTGCCCAAAAACGCATCGACGCCGAGCAATTACCAGGAAATTGGCGCTCCATAGGCGCACGAGATGCCTTGTCGGCGCTAGGGCTGGGCTGGCTGCAAAGTGCGCAAACGGCAGTACTCGACGTGCCCAGCGCCGTGGTGCCTGCAGAGCGCAACATCCTGCTCAACCCCCGCCATCCGGACTTCGCCCGTATCGCGCTTGGTCAGCCGCAGTCGTTGCAGACCGACATCCGCCTGCTGCGCAATTTCGGCGGGTCAGGGTGAACCCAGAGTGCTGCACACTAGTGTGGTGTTTGATGCTTGATGCGACAAATAAAACCGATGGATTTTTGGTCTGGGCAAGGCGCAAACCGCAGCGATACCGGGTGGTATCGCGAGGATTTGCAACGCGGCCCGGGCCGAAAAGACGCGGTTTTATGTCGCAGATAGCGTCGAACACTACACTAGGAGCCTGTCGGACTTTGGAATCGTCGGCTGCGAATGCGCCGCAGCGGCCCATTTTTTACCGTCTTCTTGCCCCATAGCACCACTATGGGGCTGCGAATCCGGCAAAAACTGGTCTCGCCGGGGCGCATTCTCGCTATCGACGCCCAAAGTCCGACAGGCTCCTAGATTGCCCATGACCTGTGCGCCGCCGCACCCACATCCCGGCACCTATCCTCTGCCCCAGGACCTGCGCCAATTATTCAAATCTGACCCCAATCACTCCCCGCGCCCGGCAGCGCTGCCCACGGGCACGCCGATGCGCACGCGCAGGCCGCCGAGGTCGGGGCTGCGGTCCACTTGCACCTGCAGGCGATACAGGCGCGCCAGGCGCTGCACGATGGACCAGCCCAGGCCGCTGCCGGAGCCGCTGTGGCTGGCGCTGCTTGCACGGAAAAATCGCTCGCCCAGGCGGGCCCTCTCGGCCGCGTCGAGGCCGGGGCCGCTGTCTTCGACGCAAAGCAGAACTTCGTGCGCCGGTGATGCACCTCGCCCGGTAGGGCGCGGGGGCTCCACCCGCACGCGGACCTGCGCGCCCGGCGGGCTGTAGCGCAGGGCGTTGTCGAGCAGGTTGCGCACCAGCACCTGCGCCAATGCCTCTGGCAGAACGGTTGCGGCGTGCGTGGGCGGCAGCTCCAGGCGCAGCGTCTGCTGGCGTGCCTGTGCGCGCGGCTGCAGGTCGGCCGCGGTGGTGCGCACGGCGTCGGCCAGGTCGGACTGCGCTGGCGGGTGCGCGGGTGCCGCTTCGGCGTCCAGCCGCGCCAGTTGCAGCAATTGCTCGACCAGCCGCGTGGCGCGGTCGCAGCCCTGCACGGTGGCGGCCAGCGCGGCGGCGCGTTCGGCCGCGTCGCGGGCTCCCTGCGCCACCTGGGCCTGCATGCGGATACCGGCGATCGGGGTGCGCAATTCGTGCGCGGCGTCGGCGGTGAATTGCTGCTCGGCGGCGAGCAGGTGCGCGATGCGCTCGAACAGGCCGTTGAGCGCCTCGACCAGCGGCAGCACGTCGGGCGGCACGCCCTGCGTGGGCAGCGGTGCGAGCGACTGCGGCTGGCGCGCGCGCAGCGCCTGCCCCAGCGTGCGCAGCGGCCGCAGCGAGGCGCGCACGGCCCACCAGATTGCGAGCGCGAGCAGCGGCAGGGTCAATGCCAGCGGCCGGGCCATGCTGCGCAGGCTGGCGAGCACGATTTCCGCGCGCGCGGCCTGCAGTTCGCCCACCTGCAGCAGCAGGTCGGCATCTTTGCCGGGGGTGACGAACACGCGCCAGCGTTGGCCGTCGGCGTGGCTGTCGTAAAAGCCCGGCGTGTGCTGCCCGGACAGGGGCTGCTGCGGCGCATTGGCCGAGTGCGCGAGCAGCCGGCCTTCGTGCCAGACCTGGAAGACCACGCGCGGCTGGTAGCGGTGCAGTTCGGGGGCCGGGTGGATGCCGTCTTCGTCCAGCTCGTCGAGCGGCTGCATGCGCAGCAGGGCCGCGGCCTGCGCCAAATGCGCGTCCAGCAGTTCACCGACTTCGTGCTCGGCGTCGCGCCAGGTGAGGATGGCGCCTGCCGCCCATGCGAGCACCACCAGGGTTAGTACGGTGTAGAGCAGGCGACGCTGCAGCGACAGCGGTGTGGCGGCGCCCGTCATGTGTCGGCCCGCGGCAGCAGATAACCCACGCCGCGCACGGTTTCTATGAGGTCGGGGCGCAGCTTGCGGCGCAGGTGCGAGATGTGCACCTCGACGGCGTTGCTTTGCACCTCATGCCCCCAGCGGTACAGGTGCTGCTCCAGCTGCTCGCGGCTGAGCACGCGGCCGGCGTTGAGCAGCAGCGCGTGCAGCAGGTCGTATTCGCGCTGCGAGAGCTCGACGGGCTGCCCGTCCAGCCAGACCTGGTGCGCCGCGGGGTCGAGCTCCACGTTGCCGCTGCGCAGCCTGCTGTGCGGCTGGCCGTGGGCGCGGCGCACCAGGGCGCGCAGGCGCGCCGCGAGCTCGTGCAGGTCTATGGGTTTGACGAGGTAGTCGTCGGCTCCCGCGTCCAGCCCGGCCACGCGCGCGGCAATGGCGTCGCGCGCGGTGAGCACCAGCAGCGGCGTGGTGATGCGCTGGCGGCGCAGATGCTGCAGCACGTCCATGCCGTCCTGGCGCGGCAGGCCCAGGTCGAGCACCCCGGCCTGGTAGGCGCCGCTGGCCAGCTCGCGCTCGGCTGCGATGCCGTCACGCACCCAGTCCACCTGAAAACCGTGCTGCATCAGCCCCGCGCGCAGGCCGGAGCCGAGGATGTCGTCGTCTTCTGCGAGCAGGATGCGCATGGAAAGGGAGGGCAGGGTGGGAGGATGCCCGCAGTATCGCAGGCGCGGCGGTGCAGAAGGGTGGTGGGTTCAGTCGTCATCGCCGTGTCGTTGCCCGTGCCAATCCGCGCCCGCAGCCCCCGGCGCTGGCTGCGGCGCCGTGTGCCACTGCCAGCCCCAGAAGGCCAGCACGCAGGCGAGCACGGCGGCCGCGAGCAGGCCGTGGTTCTTCGGAGCCAGATCGGGCCCGGAGCCTGCCACGCGGCCGGTGAGCATGGGCAGGGCCTGGTTTTTGCGGCGCAGCAGGCTCAGCCCGGCGATCAGGCCGACGTGGCCCAGCACCACGGCCAGCATGGTGTTGCCGAAGAATTCATGCAATTCCTCCAGCCATTCGCCTCCCCAGCCGCCGCCCCATTCGGCGTAGCTGGCATAGCCGCTGAGCGTGAGGGGCAGGATCAGCGCCAGGATCAAGGCCACGGCCAGTGCCATGAGCAGATGCTGTCCCTGCCGCCAGGCCGGGGCGGCCGTGCGCAGCGACTGCAGCCAGGCGGGCAGCCCCTGCAGCCGGCTCCACAGATACCTCAGCCGTGCGTGGCGCGGGCCCAGCAGGCCCCAGAGCACGCGCGCCACCAGCAGACCACCGAGCGTGTAGCCCAGCGTGACGTGCACCAGCCGCCAATGCTCGCCTTCGGCCGTGAGGTAGGCGCCGGTAAAGCTCAGCGCCATCAGCCAGTGCAGCATGCGCGTGGTGGCGTCGGTCACGCGGCGCGTGGGGCTGCGGGCGGGGGTGCGGGCGGGGTTGTGTGATGGGCTGGGAGCGGCAGGGCCGGGCGCGCTGCCGGGAGTGCCGGGACCGGCGGATGCGGGGATATGGGTGTTCATGGTGGGCTCCAGGGGAGGATGGGGAGGTTGCGCGGGTGTCAGCGCGGAATGCGGATGCGGTCCTCGTCGAAGTCACCTGCTTCGGCGCGGCTGTGGCATGCGGCGCATTGGGCGCGGCTGCCGACGGCGGGGCGGCGCCAGACTTCGGCGGGCACTTCGCGGTGCTCGCGCTCGAACCAGGCGGAGCGGGTGATGCGGTCCTGCGGCGGCTCTTCGCGCCCGCGCCGCGATGTGCCGGCGTTGGCTTGCAGCCAGGTGCTGATCTGCTGCACGCTGGCCGCGTCGAGCGAGGCATCGCTGCCGTAGTGCTTGTCCAGCCCGTTCATGATGCGCTGCCAGGAGCGGGCGGGCAGCAGGCCGGGCGGGTACGCCATGTGGCAGGCGGCGCATTCCTGCTGGTAGGCCGGCAGCCGTGTTGCAGGCTGCAGGCGGTGCGAGTCGGCGCGCGCGAGGCCGGCCGCAAGGCTCAGGGCCAGTGCCGCGCACAGGGCAATGCTGGGGCGCATGGGGTGCTTCCTTTCTGGGGCTGGTTCAGGGTGAAGGTCAGGGACAGCGTCAGGGCTGCAGCGAGAGCAGCCAGGCCAGCACGTCGGCTTTTTCCTGCGCCGTGCATTCGCGCTCGAGCACGTCCTTGCAGTTGCGGCGAAACCATTTGTCAGCCTTGGCGCTGTCGGTAAAGCGCTCGGGGTTGAAGGCCGGAGCGAGCGCGGCGATGGGCTTGCCCGTGCCGGCGTGGCGCCCCTGCGTCGTGGGTGTGGCGCCGTGGCAGCTGGCGCAAGACCACTCACCGCCGTGCCGGCTGCGGAAAAATTCGCGCCCGCGCGCCGCGTCCGGCGGAGCCTTGGCGGCGCTCGTCCAGCGCTGCGATTGCGCCGCGGCCGTGGTGTCTGCGGCCACGGCCGCAGCGCTGAACCAGAACGAAGCAAGGCACAGCAGCGTCGTCAGCAAGCAGGTGGCGCTGGAGCCGGCGCACGGTGGAAAAGGGCGGATGTTTTGCATGCCGCCATGGTGCGGGGCGCGGCTGAACGTTCTCTGAAGAGCGCTGTGGCATCCATGCGGCGTCTGTGCGGCGTCCGTCCGTGCGGCGTTTTCACGTCAGATGCTGCGTGCGCGGTGCTGCCGACGCATCACAAAGACGCAACGACATGCGCAGAGCATGCCGGGCATGGCCTTTGCCCAAACAAGCGCACCCACATCAGACAGGCGGCAGGCAGTGGCACACTTTGCATGCCGCTTTGAACCCAGATTGTCCATTAGGCGGTGCTTCGCACCTACGCGGGCGTTGGCGGACGTCTGCCGGTCATTTTGGCCGCGGCTTCGGCGTCCATGGCACCGGCCATGGACTTCTCACCCGCGACCAAACTGCCACGCCAGCCGCCTCGCCACCATCCCGCGTCCTAATGAACAATCTGGGTTGAAGCCAGATTGAAATCACCAGCAAAAAAATGAACCGCCCCACCGCCGCCCCGCGCCCGCCCGTGCCCTCGCTTGCCACCTCGTCCTACGGGGGCGATGAGGTCGGCCTGATTTGCGGCTACCTGTTCGACCCCGACGCGGCGCAGCAGATACGTGCACTGGGCTCGGCCGAGGCCGCGGCCTGGCTCGCCGAGGTGGCCCAGTCCGAGGCCGGCAGCGAAGCCGCGGCGCAGGGTGGCAGCTATCTGTGGCTGCATTTCAATTTGAGCAATGTGCAGGCCGAGCGCTGGCTGGTGCGGCACGCGCAGCTTGCGGATGCGTTTTTCGAGGCGCTGCACGACGGCGTGCACTCGACCCGCATCGAGCGCTCCGGCGATGCGCTGGTGGCCGTGCTCAGCGACCTGCAGTTCGACTTCGACCTCGAATCGTCCGACGTGTCCACGCTGTGGATCAGCGTGGGGCCGCGCCTGGTCGTCACGGCGCGCACCAGCCCGCTGCGCTCGGTGGACGTGCTGCGCACGGCGGTGCGCGCGGGCGAGGTGCCGCCTTCGAGCACGGGCCTGCTCGAACACCTGCTGCGCACGCAGGCCGACGTGCTGGTGGGCATAGTGCGCAGCGTGACGACGCGCATCGACGCCATCGAGGACGAGTTGCTGGCCGGGCGCCTGGACCACAAGCGCGTCCGCCTGGGCGCCCTGCGCCGTCTGCTGGTGCGGCTGCAGCGCCTGCTGGCGCCGGAGCCGGCGGCGCTGTTTCGCCTGCTGCAGCGCCCGCCAGGGTGGATGGCGGGTGCCGACGTGGACGGCCTGCGCGGGGCCACCGAGGAGTTTTCGTTGGTGCTGCGCGACATGCAGGCGCTGGAGGAGCGCATCAAGCTGCTGCAGGAAGAAGTCGCCGCCGGCGTGAACGAGGAGAACAACCGCAGCCTGTTCGTGCTGACCATGGTGACGGTGCTGGCGCTGCCCATCAACATCCTGGCCGGCCTGTTTGGCATGAACGTCGGCGGCATCCCGCTGGCTGACCATCCGCATGGCTTTTGGGTGCTCCTGGGCGTCATTGCCGCCTTCAGCGCCCTTGCCGCCTGGCTGGCGTTTCGGAACAAGCGCTGAGGGGCTCAGGGAGTCTCAGGCGGAAACTTGTCGAGCCCGATACAGCATGTCCAGCGTAATGTGACGGACCTCGAGCTTGCTTTGCTCGATGTGCGCACGCAGGAGGCGCTGGGCTTCTGGGGCGCGCCGGCGGACGATGGCCCGCAAAATTGCAGCATGCTCTTCGTAGGTGGCTTCTATTCTGGTGGCTTTGGTGAAGTCCAGCCTGCGGATGATGCGGATGCGGTCGGTGATCTCGGCGTGCACGCGTACCATCTCGCGGTTGCCGCTACCTTCCACCAGGGTGTGGTGAAAGGCCTCGTCCAGGTCACGTACTGCGGCGGGGGTGTCCAGGCGCTGGCTGGCCGGAACTTCCCACCGGGCCGTCAGGCTGTCCAGGTGGGCGCGATCCACGCTCTCGCACAGGCGGCCCACGGCGTGGCATTCCAGCAGGATGCGCAGGTCATAGAGTTCGTCGAACTTGTCGAAGTCCAGTGGCGCTACCTGCCAGCCCAGCTTGGGAAAAACCTGCAGAAAACCCTCACGCTGCAGGCGCTGCAGGGCCTGGCGCAAAGGGGTGCGGCTGACCTGCACCTGTTCGGTCAGCTCGGTCTCGCTGAAGCGGTCGCCCGGCATCAGGCTGAAGTCGAAGATCAGGCCCTTGATGCGCTCATAGGCTTGGTCGGCCAGCGTGGGGCGCGCCTTGCTGCTGGCTGTCGGGGCGAGGCTGGAGGCTGGGGGAAACGGCAGGCGCGGCTTCATCGGAGCGTCATCATACGAAATGGGGTAACGGTTCAACCCAGAGTGTTCATGAGGACGCGGGACGATGGCGCGGCGGCTGGCGAGGCAGTTGGGTCGCGGCTGAGGAGTTCGTGGTGGTGCCACGAACGACGAAGCAGCGGCCCAAATGACCGTCAGCCGCCCGCCAGCGCCCGCGTAGGCGCGCAGCGCCGCCTGATGGACAATCTGGGTTCAAGCACCCTCCCAGGGAATCATGCTCACATGGGCGCTGACGATGCGCCAGCCTTCAGACAGGCGTATCCAGACTTGGGTCTGGAAGCCCCGCAGCGCGGTGTCGCTGCGTACAAACTCCACCTGCGCGACTGCATGGTCCGGTCCGAAGGCATGGATGCGCAGATGCTCCAGGCGGCGGGTGAAGTTCGGCGCCGGCGTGGCCTGGCGGTGGGCCACCAGTTCGGCATGGCCCCACTGGCGGTCGGCGATGCCGTAGCGGGTGGTGCGCGGGTCGTCCCAAAAAAAGGCGTTGAGGGTGTCGACGTCGTTGCGCATCAGCGCATGCTCGTAAGCGTGAAAGGCGGCTTCCACCTCGCGCAGTATTTCGGGCAGGTCGATCTGTTCGGTTTTGAGGGTCATGGTCGTTTTGGCAAAGGGTCAGCTGAGGCTGGCCAGGTAGGCACACCAGCCGCCGTGGGTGCTGATGTCCGGCGCGCCAGCCAGGGCAGCGCCTTCGCAGATGAAGCCCTTGACCCAGCGGCCACCCTGCAGTTCTACCGAGCCCAAACCCAGGGGCGGCGGAATCAGTGCCAGAAAGGAGCCCACCTGGTCCAGCGGCATCTCGTAGACCTCCACCTCGATGGCGTGGCCAGTTTCACCCGTGGCCACCCTGGCCAGGCCGGGCTTGGGTGGCGTGGTGCCGGGCAGGGCGTGAAGGCGGTAGGCCGGTGCGGTGCAGGTACGGTCCCGCAGGCGGCAGCCCCGTTCCGTGAGTTGATAGTGCAGTGGCAATCCCTGCAGATGGGCGCCGACCACTGCCAGTTCCAGGGTGGGGGCGGCGTTCAGGCAGCGTCGTAAGACACCGTCTTCAGCTCTGGCAGGTCGCAGTCGTGCCCCGAGGAAGGCACCAGGCTCGGCCAGACGAGCGGCTTCCCAGTGCTGACCCCACTGGGTCAGTGCGGCGTCCGCGCCGCTCGGGCCGATGAGGGTGATGCCGAAGGGCAGGCCGGCGGTGGTGAAGCTGCTGGGCAGGGCCAGAGCCGACCAGCCCAACAGGTTGACGAAGTTGGTGTAGCGGCCCAGTGCGCTGTTGCGCGCGATGGGTTCGGCTGCCACCTCGGCCCGGCTGGGGTGGGTCGGTGCGGTGGGCACCAGCAGGGCGTCCAGCCCTTCCCACAGCGGCGCCACTGCGCGGGCCAGGGTTTCGAGCTGGTAGCGGCCTTCGAAGACCTGGGCGGCATCGAAGCAGCGGGCTTGCAGGATGACCTCGCGCACCACCGGGTCCAAGGCCTCGGGCTGGCGCTCTATCACTTCGCGGATGGCGGCGTAGCGCTCGGCGACCCAGGGCCCGTCGTAAAGCAGACTGGCCACGGCGAACAGCGGTGCGAAGTCCACCGGCACCAGTTCGGCGCCCAAGGTTTGAGCGCGGGTCAGCGCAGATTCCCATGCAGCGGGGTAGCCCAGGGCTGCGTCCAATATGGGGGCGTCGGGTATGCCGATGCGAGGCCGATCGGGCAGCCAGGCCGGTTGCAGCACCGGGGGGGGAAGGGGCGAGCCGGCGTCCGGCCCGTCGATGATCGCTGCGACTTCTGCTGCATCGCTCAGGGTCAGGGCGAAGACGCTGACCACGTCCAGCGTACGGCAAGCCGGTACCACGCCCTGCATGCCGATGCGGTGGGGGGTGGGCTTGAGACCGACGAGGTGGTTGAAGCCGGCCGGCACGCGGCCTGATCCGGCAGTGTCGGTGCCCAGCGCGAAGGGCACCAGGCCGCGTGCGACGACCGAGGCCGAGCCCGAACTGGAGCCGCCGCTCACGTAAGCCGGATCGAAGGTGTTGGGTACCTCGCCATAGGGCGAGCGGGTGCCGACCAGGCCGGTGGCGAACTGGTCGAGGTTGGTCTTGCCCACCAGCACCGCACCAGCCGCACGCAGCCGGGCCACTACGGTGGCATCGGCATCGGCCGTATGGGCGAAGGCTGGGCAGGCGGCCGTGGTGGCCCACCCTGCGGCATCGATGTTGTCCTTCACCGTGAAGGGGATGCCCCAGAGCGGTGCGTGCGCCGGGTTCAGGGTGTCGAGGCGGGCCAGTTCGGTTGCCAGGCCGGCGGCGTCCAGCCGGCTGATCCAGGCAGGATCGTCGGGCGCAAGGCGGGCCTGCAGTGTGCCCAGCAAGGTGGCGGGCTGGGCGCCGGCTGCGTAGGCGCCACGCCAGTCGGCCAGGGTCACGGGGGTATTCATGCGTAAAGACTTTCGATCAGCGGCGCGGCCGGACTGGTCCAGCCGACGATGGCACCCTGGGCGCGCACCATCTCCAGGGTGGCTTGTTTGAATTCGGGGAAATAGCTTGCAGTGCAGTCTTCGACCAGCAGGCAGTCGTAGCCACGGTCGTTGGCCTCGCGCATGGATGTCTGTACGCAGACTTCGGTGGTCACGCCCATGAAAACCAGGTGGGTGATGCCGCAGCCTTGCAGCAGGGCATGCAGGGGGGTGGCGTAGAAAGCGCCCTTGCCAGGCTTGTCGATGACGAATTCACCCAGCCGCGGGGCCAGTTGGGGAATGACTTGATTGCCCGGCTCGCCCGCGATCAGGATGCGGCCCATGGGCCCTTCGTCGCCTATGCGCAGCCCTGGTTTGCCGCGCTGGCGCTTGGCCGGCGGGCAGTCCGACAGGTCGGGGGCATGCGCCTCGCGGGTGTGCACAACCAGCCCACCGGCCTGGCGCCAGGCCGAAAGCACCGCCTGGCAGGTGGGGATGATCGATTGCAGCTTCGTCACGTCATTGCCCAGGCTGGCGCCAAAGCCGCCGGGCTCGACGAAGTCGCGTTGCATGTCGATGATGACCAGGGCGGTGTGGGGCAGCTCGTAGGCAAAGGCGAAGGGCTGGGCATTCAGGGTGCGCGGGGGAGGTTTCATGCGGCCTCCCGGGCGGAAGGAGTCGTGCGCGCGGCGTGCCCGCCGCCCATCTGACCGCCCATGTGGGCGCCCAGAGCCTGGCGGTCGGCTGCGGCGGCGGGCAGGTTCAGCACGATCTGGCCTTCGCTCATCACCACGATGCGGTCGGCCAGGGCCAGTAGTTCGTCCAGGTCCTCGCTGACCAGCAGCACCGCGCAGCCGCGGGCACGGGCCGCGCGCAGGCGGGCGTGGATGTCGGCTACCGCGGCGAAGTCCAGGCCGAACACCGGGTTGGACACCAGCAGCAGCCGGGGTTCGCCGGCCAGCTCGCGGGCCAGCACGGTGCGCTGCACGTTGCCGCCAGAGAGGCTGCGGATCGGTGCGCGCTCGCCCTGGGTCTTGACGCCGTACTCGGCGATCCAGGCGCGGGCCTGGGCGCGCAGGCGGGCGCCCAGGCGCCAGCCGGCATGGGCGAAAGGCGGCTGGTCGAATTGGCGCAGGCCCATGTTGGCGGCCACACTGAGTTCGCCCACGCAGGCGTTGCGCAGCGGCTCCTCCGGCAGGGCGCGTACGCCCAGGCGCTGGTTCTCGGCCCGGGTGGCGGCAAAGGGTTGACCGGCCACCTGCACCTGGCCGGACTCGCGGGCGCGCTGGCCCACCAGGGCCTCCATCAGCTCGCGCTGGCCGTTGCCCGAAACCCCGGCCACGCCGACGATCTCGCCGGCGCGCACCGCCAGGCTCAGGCCACGCACCGCGGGTTCGCCCCGGTCGCCCCGCACGGTGAGGTCGCGGACGTCGAGCTGCACCTCGCCCGGCGTGTGCGGTGCCAGTGCAGCGGCCGGGCGCGCGGCCTGCTCTTCGCGGGCATCTTCGGGTCCGGCCTCGCTGCCCACCATGGCCTCGGCCAGGGCCACGGGCGTGGTGTCGGCCACGGGGCCGCTGTGCACTAGGCGGCCGCGGCGCAGCACGCTCACGTCGTCGGCATAGGCGCTGACCTCGCGGAACTTGTGGGTGATCATCAGCACCGAGCAGTCGCCCGCGTGCGCGCGCTCGTGCAGGGCGCCCAGCACCTCGTCGGCCTCCTGCGGTGTCAGCACCGAGGTGGGCTCGTCCAGGATCAGCAGGCGTGGCTTCAGGAAGAGCTGCTTGAGGATCTCCAGCTTCTGCTTCTCGCCGGCCGACAGGTCCATGGGCGTGGCGTCCAGGTCCAGCCGGAAGGGGGTGGTTTTCAGGAAGGCGTCCAGCTCGGCGCGCACCCGCTTCCAGGGCACCACGGCCGGCAGGTGGCCGCGGGCCAGCAGCAGGTTCTCGGCCACCGTCATGCCCGGCACCACGGTGAAGTGCTGGTAGACCATGCCGACTCCCAGGTCGCGCGCCACGGTGGGCGAGTGGATGGCCTGCTCGCGTCCGCCCACCAGCACCGCGCCGTCGTCGGGCTGGTAGTAGCCCACCACGCATTTGACGAGGGTGCTCTTGCCCGCGCCGTTCTCGCCCAGCAGGGCGTGCACGGTGCCCGGGCGCACGCTGAGCGAGACATCGCCCAGGGCAGTGAAACTGCCGAAGCGCTTGGTCAGGCGGTAGGTGTCGAGTTGGGTGGCGTTCATGCCTGCATCTCCCTGCGGAAGACTTCGAGGGTGTGCGCCTTCACGCGCACGAACTCGGGGTCTGACACGGCTTCCGGCGTGCGTGGCCTCGACATGGAAAAGGACACCAGTTCGGCAATGCGCGTCGGCCTGCGCGTGAGCAGCAGAATCTGGTCGGCCAGGAACACGGCGTCCTCCAGGTCATGCGACACGATGACCATGCTCACGCCGGTGGCCATGTGTGCTTCCTGCAGCTTGGCGCGGATAAACAGCGTCATCTCGAAGTCCAGCGCCGAGAAGGGCTCGTCCAGAAACATCACCTCAGGTTTGGGCGCCAGCGCCCGCATGATGCAGACGGTCTGCATCTGTCCTCCGGAGAGCTCATAGGGGTAGCGCTGCAGGTCGAAACGAATCTCGAACAGCGCCACCAGCTCGTCCACGCGCTGCTTCACCTCGGTGGGCTTCATGCCCTGGCGGCGCAGCGGGTAGGCGATGTTGTCCCAGGCGCTGATCCACGGAAACAGTGCATCGCGGTAGTTCTGGAACACGTAGCCGATGCGCGTGTCCTTCAGGCTCTTGCCGTCGAACAGGATCTCGCCCGAGTCCAGCGGCACCAGCCCGGCGATCATGTTCATCAGCGTGGACTTGCCGCAGCCGTTCGGCCCGAAGATCGAGACGATCTGACGGCGCGGAAGATCGAGGTTGAAGTCCTTGTAGAGGACCTGGCCGGCGAACGACTTGCACAGGCCGCGCACCGTCACGTGGGTGTTGGGCGCCGCACGCAGCGTAAGCAGGCTGCTGGCGGTCGTGGCCAGCTTCACCTCGGTGGGAGTGGCGGAGACCAGTAGCGAGCTCGTCATGCCTTGCCTCCCCAGTGGATCAGCTTCTTTTCGATCAGCAGGAAGACCAGATTCAGGCCGTAGCCCAGCGCACCGGTCACCAGGATGGAGGTGTACATGTCCTTGACGTTGAAGACCTGCTGCGCGTCGATGATGCGGTGGCCCAGGCCGGTCTCTGAGCCGATGAACATCTCGGCCACGATGACGATGACCAGCGCCATCGAGACTGCGCTGCGCAGGCCGATGAAGGTCTGCGGCAGGCTCTCCATCAGCATCACGTCCTTGAACACATGCCAGCGCGACACACCCATGATTTGCGCCGCCATCACCCGCGTCTTCTTGGCGTTCATCACGCCGTAGGCACTGTTGAACAGCACGACCAGCATTGCGCCGAAGCTGGCGATGGCGATCTTGTTCAGGTCGGTGATGCCGAAAATAAGCATGAACAGCGGGATCAGTGCCGAGCAGGGCGTGGAGCGGAAAAAGTCGATCAGGAACTCCACGCTGCGGTAGGCACTCTCGGCACTGCCCAACATCACGCCCAGCGGCAGGCCGATGGCAATGGCAACGGCAAAGGCGCACAGCGTGCGCAGCAGCGTGGCCCATACGTCCGGCAGGATGGCTCCGCTAGTGAACGCCTGCGCCAGGTGTTGCAGCGTTTCGCCGGGCGGCGGCAGCAGCACCGGCTTGACCCACTGCGCCGAGATCATCAGCTGCCACAGCGCCAACAGCAGCAGCGGCCCCACCAATGGCAGCCACCGGCGGTTGTAGAAGAAGGCGAGCGCGTTCATGCGGTACTCTCAAGCGGTGTAGAGCAGTGACTTCACGTCCAGCTTGCGGCTGAATATCTTGCGCTCGGTGAATACGTCGAAAAATTTCTGGAAATAACCCAGATCGCTGACGCTGAATTCGTTGTACATCGTGAAGCCGGACAAAGGCACCTCTCTGACCAGTGCCTCCTCGATGGCGGTGAAGCCATCCATGTGTTTGCGCGACTCCTCTGGCGACGAGCGCACCCATTGCACTGCCTTGCCATAGGCTGCGATGTAACGCCTGGCCAGTTCCGGCGAGTCTTTGAGAAACGCATTCGTGACGCTGGCACTGCCGCCGAACCAGGGTGCGTCCGGATTGCCCAGCACGTACTTGGAGATCACGCCGGTCTCCAGCACCCGGCTCAGACCCTTCAGCCTGCCGGCGGTGCCGGTGGGCTCCAGCGTGTAGACCGCATCGACCTGGCCGGAGGCCAGCGCCGGCACGTGCTGGCCCACCGGCAGCTCGGTGACGGTCGGGTTCGCAATGCCGTTTTTCTCCAGGATGATCTTGGCCAGCGTGACGTTCTGGATGCCGGGACCGCTGGCGATCTTCTTGCCCGCCAGCTCGGCGATCGACCTCACGGGGCTGTCTTTGGGCACCACGAACTCGTCCAGCACCAGCGACCTGTTCGAGGGGTTGGAGCAGATAATTTTGAACAGGTTGGGACTGGTGATCTCGGCCAGCCCCAGCACGGCCGAGGCGGTGCCGTTGGCCGAGCCGTGGATGCGGCCGGAGATCATGGCCTCGGCCACCTGCTGCGCGCTGGCGAACTTCACGCCCTCCACGTTCAGCCCAGCTTCCCTGAAGATGCCACGCTCCAGACCCACGTACAGCGGCAGGCCGGAAGCGATGGGCCAGTAGCCGATCAGGATCTTGTCGTCGGCATGCGCCGGCCTGGCCCCCATGGCGGTGAGCGCGCTCGCGGCGCTGGCGCCGATGAGCAGGTGGCGGCGTTGGATGTTCGAGGTCATGGTGGCTTTACTCCTGTTCAGAAGGTGCGCAGCAGTTCGAGCAGCGCGCTGGAATCGGCCACCGCCCCGAACACGCCGCCCTGCATCTTGATCATCTGGAAGGCGGCGGCGTGGTTGCTGGGGTCGGTGGCACCGGTGCAGTCGGTCAGCATCACGCATTCGAAGCCGCGGTCGTTGGCCTCGCGCATGGTGGTGTGCACGCAGACATCGGTGGTGATGCCGGTGAGGATCAGGTTCTCGATGCCACGCACGCGCAGGATCAGTTCCAGGTCGGTGGCGCAGAAGCTGCCCTTGCCCGGCTTGTCGATGATCGGTTCGCCGGCGATGGGATAGAGCTCGGGGATGATGTCCCAGCCGGGTTCGCCACGCACCAGGATGCGGCCGCAGGGTCCCATGTCGCCGATGCCCGCGCCGATCTGCTGCGAGCGCCAGCGCTTGTTGGCCGGCAGGTCGGACAGGTCCGGTCGGTGGCCTTCACGGGTGTGGATGACGTGCAAGCCCACGCGGCGGGCTTCGGCCAGCAGGCGCTTGAGCGGCTCGATCGGCGCGCGGGTGAGCGAGAGGTCGTAGCCCATTGTGTCCACATAGCCGCCCACGCCGCAGAAGTCGGTCTGCATGTCGATGATCACCAGCGCGGTATTGGCGGGCCGCAGGTCGCCGTTGTAGGGCCAGGCGTAGGGGGTGGAGGCAAGGGTGGGCATGAGGGGCTCCGGGAAGGACATGGCGGATCAGCGCGAGACGGCCAGTTCGACCGGCGCGCCCTTGAGCGAGCGCCGGGGCGAACAGGTGAGCACCAGGATCAGCAGCGTCAGTGCGTAGGGCACGGCGTTGAACAGGTAGTAGCCGCTGGTGACTCCCACCGATTGCAGGGCCGGGCCCAGGGCGCCTGCGCCGCCGAACAGCAGCGCTGCGCCCAGGCAGCGCCAGGGGCTCCAGCGGGCAAAGATGACCAGCGCCACCGCGATCAGGCCCTGGCCGCTGGACAGGCCTTCGTTCCAGCTGCCGGGGTAGTAGAGCGAGAGCGAGGCCCCGCCCAGGCCAGCGATGAAGCCGCCGGCCGCGGTGGCGGCGACGCGCACTGCGCTGACCGAGTAACCCAGCGCGCGGGCCGCGTCGCTGGAGTCGCCCGCCATGCGCACCACCAGGCCCCAGCGGGTGCGGGTGAAGCCCCAGGCCATCAGCCCGGCCAGCAGCACGCCCAGCGGAAAGAGCGCGTTGACGGACAGGGCAGTCTGCACCTGCGGCGAGGCACTCCAGGCACCCAGCGCCAGCGAGGGAATCTGCGGCGCCTGCGGCTGGATCAGCGGCTTGCCGAAGTAGAAGGCCAGGCCGGTGCCCAGCAGCATCAGTGCGATGCCCGTGGCAATGTCCGACACCCGGGGCAGCGAGCACAGCAGGCCGTGCAGCGTGGCCAGCAGCGCTCCGCTGGCGCCCGCGGTCAGCACGCCCAGCCAGACGTTGCCGCTGAGGTAGGCTCCGCCGAAGCCAGCCATGGCCGAGAGCACCAGCACGCCTTCCAGGCCCAGGTTGATGCGGCCGGATTTTTCGGTCAGGCACTCGCCCAGGCTGACGAACAGAAAGGGCGTGCCCACGCGGACGGCGCCGCCCAGCACGGCCAGCAGCAGGGTGGTCCAGGCGTCGGCGTTCATGGCGTGGTCTCCTTCAGGGCCGGGGCGGCCGGCAGGGGTTTGGGCAGGGTGGGGGACAGGGCCCCGGCCAGGCCGGCGGCGATGCGGCCGCGCAGCGCCTCGGCGGCCAGAATCAGCACGAAGGCAAAGCCCTGCAGCACCAGCACCGAGGCGTCGGGCAGGTCCAGCCGGCGCTGCAGCAGGCTGCCCGCGGCGCCGAAGCCGCCGAACAGCACGGCCACCGGCGGAATGGCCCAGGGGTTCTGGCGGGCCACGAAGGCCACCAGGATGCCGGTGTAGCCCAGGCCCGAGAGCACTGAGGCATTGGCCGCGCCCTGCACGGCTGCCACCTCCACCGCCCCGGCCAGCCCGGCGCAGGCGCCGCCTGCGGCACAGGCCACCAGGATCAGCCGGTGGCTGGGCAGGCCCACCAGCCGGGCCGCCTTGGCGTTGCCGCCCACCACCCGCACGGCAAAGCCGTGGGTGGTGAAGCTCAGCCACAGGCCGGCGAGCACGCAAAGCACGGCGCCGATCACCAGCCCCCAGTGCACATCGCCCAGCCAACTGTCGAAGGCCGCCTTGCCCATGATGGGGCCGATGCGCAGCGCGTCGGCCAGTGGCTGGGTGGAGGGCTTGTTGAGGCTGGCCGGGTCGCGCAGCGGGCCTTCGACCAGGTGCTTGAACGCCGCGATGGCGATGTAGCTCAGCAGCAGGCTGGAGATGGTCTCGTTGACCCCGCGGTACTGGCGCAGTGCGCCAGCCAGCGCCACCCAGGCGGCCCCGGCGGCGGCACCCGCGGCCAGCACCATCGCGACGCCCAGGGCGTTGGCCAGTGGGGTGAACACATAGGGCAGGCTGGCGCAGCCCAGCGCCCCCAGAGCCAGGGCGCCCTCACCACCGATGACGATGAGCCCGGCCTGGGCCGGCAGGGCCACGGCCAGGGCGGTGAGCATCAGTGGCGCGGCCCGCAGCAGGGTGTTCTGCCAGGAGAAAGCCGAGCCGAAGGCGCCCTCGTAGAGCAGCTGCCAGGTGTCCACCGGGCTGGTGCCGCCCAGCCAGACGAAGCCGCCGAACAGCAGCAGCGCGCCGGCCAGGGCCAGCACGGGCAGGAGCAGGTTTTCGGCAGCGACGTGCCAGGGCCGGGGGGCAGCAGCAGGCATGGCGTTCTCCGTGGCGTCTTCAGGGATGGGGCGGGGGCGTCAGACCTTGCCGATGACGCCGGCCACCAGGTAGTTCATGCCTTCCAGGGCCACGTCGGTCTGCTTGTGCACCGTGCCCTTGGGGATCACGACCTTGCCGGTGTTGTCCTTGAGTTCGCCCTTGAAGATGTCGAACGTGCCCTTCATCATCGCGGCGCGGATGCTCTCGGCCTGCTTGCGGGCTGCCTCCGGCACCATGCCACCGTAGGGCGAGGACTTCACGAAGCCTTCCTTCAGGCCGCCGCGCACGAAGTTCGGGTGGGGCTGGCCGTTCTTGGCAGCTTCGACGATCTGCTTGTAGGGCGTGACCCAGTTCCATTCGGCGCCGGTCAGGTAGGCCTGGGGTGCCAGCTTGGCCTGTGAGGCGTGGTAGCCGCAGACGAACTTGCCGCGCTTGGCCGCGGTCTCGACGATCACCTTGGGGCCGTCCACGTGCATGGTGAACACGTCCACGCCCTGGTCGGCCAGGCTGTTGGTGGCCTCGGCCTCCTTCACGGGCATGGACCAGTCGCCGGTAAAGATCACCGCGCAGCTGATGTCCGGGTGCACGGACTGCGCGCCCAGCGTAAAGGCGTTGATGTTGCGCAGCACCTGCGGGATGGGCTTGGCCGCCACGAAGCCGAGCTTCTTGCTCTTGCTCATGTGGCCCGCGATCACGCCGTTGAGGTACTGGGCCTCATCGATGTAGCCGAAGAAGCTGCCCACGTTCTTTGGGTGCTTGCCCTCGGTCCACAGGCCGCCGCAGTGGGCGAAGCGGATGTCCGGAAACTTGGCGGCCATGGCCAGCACATGCGGGTCGAAGTAGCCGAAGGAGGTGGGGAACAGCAGCTTGGCGCCGTCTTGCACGATCATGCCCTGCATGGTTTTCTGCACCGCGGTGGTCTCGGGGACGTTTTCTTCTTCCACCACCTTGATGCCGGGCCAAGTCTTGACCACGGCGGCTGCTTCGGCATGGGCCTGGTTGTAGCCGTAGTCGTCCTTCGCGCCTACATAAATGAAACCCACGGTGAGCGGGCTCGCTGCTTGACCCCAAGGGGTCCAGCCTCCAGCGGCCATGCCGAGGCCAAGCATTCCTGTCTGTTTGAGCCAATTTCGGCGTTTCCATTGCAGTTCTTCGGACATCGTGTCGCTCCTGTTCAAAAAATGGCGGATGGGAGAACCTGCAAACGTCCGCTTTTGGGGATGTTCTGAGGTTCTAACTTGTATACAAGCAATTAATGGGCCAGACTTGACGAGGGCAGAAAGTTGGTTTTCCAGGCAGAAAACGCATCTTTCGTGCTGCGGGATGCAGTCTTGCGTGCCACATTGGGGAAATTGCGCAGCCCCCTGTGCACCGTGCCTGTGCGCAGCTAGGGCGCGTCGCGTTTGTACGCAAGCCGACAAAATACGTTGGGGCGCGACGATGCCTGCATGGTTTTGGTCCGCAAAGCGCGGTTTTGTCGCGCAAAACGGCGCCCTGTGGCCCTGGCGTGGCTGGTACGGCAGTTGCGTCTGCAGGGCCCATGCACGCCCCTACCGTTCCCGTTCCTGCTTCCCCCGCTGCACCGCAGAACCCGCACTACGCCCGTCTGGGCGGTCAGGAGCAGGTCGTGCGCCTGGTGGATGCGTTTTACCGTGCCATGGACCGCCTGCCCGAGGCGGCCACGATACGGGCCATGCACGCTGCAGACTTGCGCGCCACCAAGGCAGTGCTGGTGCAGTACCTCAGCGAATGGCTGGGCGGGCCCAGGCTCTACACGCCTGCACGCGGTGCTCCCATGCTGCGGCGGCGCCATCAGCCCTTCGACATCGACGCCGCCGCGCGCGATGCCTGGATGCTTTGCATGCGCACGGCGCTGGCCGAAGTGTGTGCCGACGCGGACTTGCGCAGCGACCTCGAAGCCGCTTTTTACAAAGTGGCCGACTTCATCCGCAATACCGAAGAGGGCGGGCAGGAGCGCGCGCATCCGGGGCGCCCGCGCGAGGTGCAGCCTGGCGTGGTGGCGCAGCCGCACAGTTCCCGCGCGGGCCACTGAGAGGCTGAGAATTTTTCGTCCATGGCCGCCTTGCACACCCAAACACCCCCGCTCGTCGTTGCAAATGCTCGCCATCGCCCGAGCTATGGCTGCGCTTTGCACCGCTATCGGTGGCGTTTTGATGCGCCTTTCGGCCGCGGCCGAAAAACTCTCAGCCTCTGAGGGAGCGCCTTTTGCGCCCTGACCATGCCGAGCATCCGCACACCTGGTACACGACCAATCTCGTGGGCGTGCCGGCGCAGCTGCTGGGCAGCACGGCGTTCAATGACCATCCCACGCCCTTGCACATCGGCGGCACGCGGCAGGCGCATGCGGGGCTCTTTGCCTTGTTGGCAACCAGTGGCAGCCCAGAGGAAGCCAGCGAGATGTTCGTCCATTACCTGAGCCTGGCCTTTGGCCTGGAGCCCGCCAAAGACCCGGCCTCGCCAGCCGAGGCGCGGCGCTGGCGCGCCAGCTACGTCAAGCTCCTGCAAAGCTGGGGCATAGACAGCAGCGGGCAGGCCGGGGCCGTGCTCAAGGGCTGGGTCGAGAGCCGTTTCGGCCTGGTGCCGTGCTTTCATGGCGAGCGGCTCGAGCACTTTCCTTCGTCCGCCTGGATCAAATACCTCGAAGAAAAGGCCTCGAGCCGCTTCCACAACAACTGCATTTTTCAGCAGCTCGACCTGCTCTACGAATTCTGTCAGTGGGCGCTGCAGCGCTTTGAGCCCTTTGGCGCGGTGCGGCAGGTGCCCTTGTGGCGCGGCATCACGCGCTGCGAGGAGCAGATCGTGGCCGGCACGCTGGGCCCGGGCAAGCGCCTGCTTACCGTGCAGCTGAACAATCTGGTGAGCTTCGCCCAGCGTGCCGACCAGGCCGAATGCTTTGGCGACTGGCTGCTGCATGTGCGCGTGCCGCTGGCCAAGCTGCTGTTTTACCCGGGCCTGCTGCACAAGGTGCTGCTTCACGGCGAGGGCGAAGTGCTGGCCCTGGGCGGGCTCTACAAAGTGGAGGCGCGCCATGCCTGAAAGCGCGCCCCTGCAGTCACCGAACCCCTTGGCCGCATGCAGCCGCGCGCAGCTCTTCGACCGTGCGCTCGGGGCCTATCTTGGGCTGGCGATAGGTGATGCGCTGGGCGCGACCGTCGAGTTCATGACGCCGCGCGAAATCCGGCACCAGTATGGCGTGCACCGCGACATGATCGGCGGCGGCTGGCTGCGCCTCAAACCCGGACAGGTCACCGACGACACGACCATGAGCCTGGCGCTGGGCGATGCCCTGCTGCAAGGCCAGCAGCAGGGGCGGCCGTTCGACACGGGGCTGATGGCCGAGGCTTTCGTGCGCTGGTGGCGCGGCAAGCCCGTGGATTGCGGCAACACCTGCCGCCGCGGCATCATGCGCTACCTGGCCGACGGCAGCCTGCAAGGCCCGCCGCAGCCCGGCGACGGCGGCAACGGTGCGCTGATGCGCAACCTGCCGGTGGCGCTGGCCACGCTCGGGCGGCCAGAATGCCTGGCTCCGGTCTCGATTGCACAGGCGCACATCACCCACCACCACCCTTTGTCGGATGCGGCCACGGTGGCTTTCGGGCAGATGCTGCACGCGCTGCTGCGCGCGCCAGCGCCGCCGCAGGCGCTGGCGGCGTGCAGGGCGATCGCGGACGATTTGGTTGGGCACTTTCCCAAGTTTCGCTACCAACCCTACCCCGGCCGTGCGACGGGCTACGTGGTCGATACCGTGCAGACCGTGCTGCACCATTTTTTGGCGACGCCCGACTTCGAGGCCGCCGTGGTGGGCACGGTCAACGAGGGTGAGGACGCGGACACCACCGGCGCGCTGGCCGGCATGCTTGCAGGCGCGCTGTGCGGCGCCCAGGCCCTGCCGCAGCGCTGGCTGGGTCGGTTGGAGCGCAGCACGCGCATGGCCATCACCGAGCAGACCAGCGCGCTGCTGGCGCTGGCACTCGGGGCGTAAAAACACGGGAACGAAAACACGGAAAACCAAAACACAAAAGGCCGCTTGCGCGGCCCTTTGTGCAGGATTGCTGGAGCTTCAGCCAGGCATTACATGCCCATGCCGCCCATGCCACCCATGTCGGGCATGCCGCCGCCGACTGCAGGAGCGTCGTCCTTCGGCGTTTCGGCAACCATGCACTCGGTGGTCAGCATCAGGCCGGCCACGGAGGCGGCGTTTTGCAGCGCGGTGCGCGTGACCTTGGTCGGGTCCAGGATACCCATTTCGATCATGTCGCCATAGGTGTCGTTGGCGGCGTTGAAGCCGAAGTTGCCCTGGCCTTCGAGCACGCGGTTGATCACCACCGAAGGCTCGCCACCAGCGTTGGCCACGATTTCGCGCAGCGGCGCTTCGATGGCCTTGAGCACCAGCTTGATGCCGGCGTCCTGGTCATGGTTGTCGCCCTTGAGCTCGCCCACAGTCTGGCGCGCGCGCAGCAGGGCCACGCCACCACCGGCCACGATGCCTTCTTCGACGGCTGCACGGGTGGCGTGCAGGGCGTCTTCGACGCGGGCCTTCTTCTCTTTCATTTCGACTTCGGTCGCAGCGCCGACCTTGATCACGGCCACACCGCCGGCGAGCTTGGCCACGCGCTCTTGCAGCTTCTCGCGGTCGTAGTCAGAGGTGGCTTCCTCGATCTGCACGCGGATCTGCTTGACGCGCGCTTCGATGTCGGCAGCGGCACCGGCGCCGTCGATGATGATGGTGTTTTCCTTGCCCACTTCGATGCGCTTGGCCTGGCCCAGGTCGGCCAGCGTGGTCTTTTCGAGCACCAGGCCGACTTCTTCGGCGATGACCTTGCCGCCCGTGAGGATGGCGATGTCTTCGAGCATGGCCTTGCGGCGGTCACCAAAGCCCGGAGCCTTGCAGGCCACGACCTTGAGGATGCCGCGGATGGTGTTGACCACCAGCGTGGCCAGGGCTTCGCCCTCGACGTCCTCGGCGATGATCAGCAGCGGGCGGCCGGCCTTGGCCACTTGCTCGAGCACGGGCAGCAGGTCGCGGATGTTGCTGATCTTCTTGTCGAACAGCAGCACGAAGGGGTTTTCGAGGATGGCGGCCTGCTTCTCGGGGTTGTTGATGAAGTAGGGCGACAGGTAGCCGCGGTCGAACTGCATGCCTTCCACGACGTCGAGCTCGTTTTGCAGCGACTTGCCGTCTTCGACGGTGATCACGCCTTCCTTGCCGACCTTGTCCATGGCATCAGCGATGATCTGGCCGATGGAGCTGTCGCTGTTGGCCGAGATCGAGCCAACCTGGGCGATTTCCTTGGACGTGGTGGTGGGCTTGGAAGCCTTCTTCAGCTGGGCGATCAGGGCTTCGACAGCCTTGTCGATGCCGCGCTTCAAGTCCATAGGGTTCATGCCGGCGGCCACGTACTTCATGCCTTCGCGCACGACGGCCTGGGCCAGCACGGTAGCGGTGGTGGTGCCGTCACCGGCGTTGTCGCTGGTCTTGGAAGCGACTTCCTTGACCATTTGCGCGCCCATGTTCTGCAGCTTGTCCTTGAGCTCGATTTCCTTGGCCACGGACACACCGTCCTTGGTCACGGTGGGGGCGCCGAAGGAGCGCTCGAGCACCACGTTGCGGCCCTTGGGGCCCAAGGTCACCTTGACGGCGTTGGCGAGGATGTTCACGCCTTCGACCATGCGGTGACGTGCATCAGCACCGAAAACTACGTCTTTTGCAGCCATTTGGATTCTCCGTATTCAAAAAATCAGGGGTTTGTCGAACGGGTGACGGGGCTTACTTTTCGACCACGGCGAAAAGATCGTCTTCCTTCATGACCAGCAATTCGTCGCCATCGACCTTCACGGTCTGGCCCGAATACTTGCCGAACAGGACGCGGTCGCCAACCTTGACGCTCATGGGGCTCAGCTCGCCCTTGTCGTTCTTCTTGCCAGGGCCTACGGCCAGCACTTCACCTTGATCGGGCTTTTCGGCGGCGTTGTCGGGAATGACGATGCCAGAGGCAGTCTTGGTTTCGCTCTCGATACGCTTGACGATCACGCGATCGTGCAGGGGGCGAAGTTTCATTGCATCTCTCCTGGTTTGCAAAAAATGGTGGGTGGATACATGACAAAGCGCCTGGCACAAAGACAGACGCTCGGTTTGCTCTCCACGGGCGTTAGCACTCACCCGTAGCGAGTGCCAATGATACGGGCGTTTGTTCGGGTTTCAAGGGGGATGGATGCAGATTTTTTGGGGCGAGCGCTGGCGGATGCGGCCTTGGGACGGCCAAAAATCTGAGCCAAACTGGCACTTTGCGCAGGTAATTCAAGCGCCTACAGCTCTCAAATCAGGAGTCATTCGGCCAGCCCCAGCGCGCCGAATACGAGGCGGCAGATCAGCGCTTCGGCGGCGGCGTAATCGGCTTCGGTCAGTGCTGGCCTGCCCAGCAATAGCGCGAACTGCGCCTCCTGCTCGGCGTAGGACTGCGTGAGTGCCCACAGCGCAAACATCAGGTGTGTGAAATCGACGCGCGCGATGCGGCCTTCGTCGGCCCAGCGCTCGAAGCGCTGCACCTCAGTTTGCAGCAGCGGCGCTACGCGCGCGCGGATCGCAGCAGTGTAGCGCGGCGCGCCTGCGATGATCTCCTTGGCGAACACCTTGACGCCGTTCGGGCGCGCGCGCGAGTAGCGCAGCTTGGCGCGGATGTAGTCGCGCAGCGCCTGCTGCGGGGCGTCGCTTTGCGCGAGGTCTTGCATGCCTGCGAGCCACTGGTCCAGCACCGCGTCGAGCACGCGCTGGTACAGCGCCTCCTTGCTCGGAAAGTAATAGAGCAGGTTGTGGCGGCTGATGCCGCAGGCGGCGGCGATGCCTTCGAGCGTCGCGCCCTCGAAGCCGAACTGCGCAAACTGGCACTCGGCCTCGGTGACGATGGCTTCTTCCTTGCGCCGGCGCGCGGCGCTCGGGCGGCGCATGGCTGCGGCGTCTTCTGGTTGGGCAGCTGGTGGGGGCGAAGAAGGTGCATGCATCGCACCATTGTGGGACAAGGCGCGCGGCCGAAGGCTGGCATGGCGTTTGCATTCATGGTTTTACCTGTTGGTAAATTTTTACTGTCAAGTAAATTGAAGTGCGCGGCTTTTGCGTGCTCCCTCTAATCTTTCGTTTGCCACCCATCCGTTGGAGGTTCTTCTGATGCCAACCCTTGCAAGCCGTGCCAGCGGTCTGTGCGCCGCGCGGCTCGCGCCGGCCGAATACGCCGTGCGTTTTTGCGATGCGCACCCGCCCCTCACGCGCGCGCAGGCGCTGATCGAGGCCGAGCGTTGCTACGACTGTTTCGACGCGCCCTGCACGCGCGCCTGTCCGACCGAGATCGACGTGCCGGCGTTCATCCAGCGCATCGCGCAGGACAACCTGCGCGGCGCGGCGCGCGCGATCCTGTCGGCGAATCCGCTGGGCGGCACCTGCGCGCGCGTGTGCCCGACCGAGGTACTGTGCGAGCAGGCTTGCGTGCGCAACGCCTTGCAGGAAAAGCCCGTGGAGATCGGCCGGCTGCAGCGCTACGCCACCGATGCGTACTTCACGGCGCAGCAGCAGCCGGACCATCCTTTGGGCGCGCCGCTGTTCGAGCGCGCCGCACCCACGGGCCGGCGCGTGGCCGTGGTCGGCGCCGGCCCTGCGGGGCTCGCGTGCGCGCACGGGCTCGCGCTGCGCGGCCACGAGGTGGTGCTGTTCGAGGCGCGGCCCAAGCCCGGTGGCCTCAATGAATACGGCCTTGCGCGCTACAAGGTCAGGAGCGAATTCGTGCAGGAGGAGGTGCGTTGGCTGCTGTCGGTGGGCGGCATCGAATTGCGCTGCGGGCAGCAGCTCGGGCGCGACTTCACGCTCGACGGGCTGCTCGCTGCTTACGACGCGGTGTTCCTGGGCCTGGGGCTGGCGGGCGTGAATGCACTGGGCATTGCCGAGCCGCAGGCGCAGGGCCTGCGCAACGCGGTGGACTTCATCGCCGAAATCCGCCAGGCGCAGGACCTGGCCAGCGTGCCCGTGGGGCGGCGCGTGCTTGTGCTCGGTGGTGGCATGACGGCGGTCGATGCGGCGGTGCAGGCGCGCATGCTCGGCGCCGAAGAGGTCAGCATCGTCTATCGCCGCGGGCCAGAGAGCATGCCCGCTTCGGCCGCGGAGCAGCAGTGGGCGCAGACGCAGGGCGTGCTGCTGCGCCACTGGGCCGCGCCCAAAGAGCTGCTGTGCGCCGACGGGCAGGTGCGCGGCCTGCGCTGCGCGGTCACGGCGCTGCAGGACGGGCGCCTCGTGGAGTCGGGCGAGACCTTCACGCTCGAAGCCGACATGGTGCTCAAGGCCATTGGCCAGAGCTACGTGCCCGAGCCCGCGGGCGCGGCCATCGCGCTGCAGGGCGGACGCATCGCCACCGACGCGCTGGGGCGCACCAGCGTGGCGCGCGTGTGGGCCGGCGGCGACTGCCGCGCGGGCGGGCGCGACCTCACCGTCGAGGCCGTGCAACACGGCAAGCTCGCGGCGCTTGCTATGCACCAGGCGCTGTGCGGCTGAGCCCCGCACGCGCTACCGCAACCCGCGTCAAACCACGGCACGCACGCCACCCACGCAACCACGGCAACCGCACAGACGCAAACGCAACCTGCACGCAACCCTTTTGCAGACCGGAGCAAATCCCATGGCAGACATCCGCAGCAATTTTCTGGGCATTCGCAGCCCCAACCCGTTCTGGCTGGCTTCGGCGCCGCCTACGGACAAAGAGGTCAACGTCACGCGCGCCTTCGAGGCCGGCTGGGGCGGTGTGGTCTGGAAGACCCTGGGCGAAGACCCGCCCGTGGTCAACGTCAACGGCCCGCGCTACGGCGCGTTGCATGGGCCCGACCGGCGCGTGCTCGGCTTCAACAACATCGAGCTCATCAGTGACCGGCCGCTGCGCACCAACCTCGAAGAAATCGCGCGCGTCAAGCGTGCCTGGCCCGACCGCGCGATGGTCGTCTCGCTCATGGTGCCGTGCGAGGAAGCGAGCTGGAAGCGCATCCTGCCCATGGTCGAGGACACGGGGGCGGACGGCGTGGAGCTCAACTTCGGCTGCCCGCACGGCATGAGCGAGCGCGGCATGGGCGCGGCCGTGGGCCAGGTGCCCGAATACATCGAGATGGTCACGGCCTGGTGCAAGCACTACAGCCGCCTGCCGGTGATCGTCAAGCTCACGCCCAACATCACCGACGTGCGTCACCCCGCGCGTGCGGCCAAGGCGGGCGGGGCCGACGCGGTGTCGCTCATCAACACCGTCAACTCCATCATCGGCGTCGATCTGGAGCGCATGGCGATCACGCCCCACACCGGCGGCTGGGGCTCGCACGGCGGCTACTGCGGCCCGGCCGTGAAGCCGATCGCGCTCAACATGGTGGCCGAGATCGCGCGCGACGCGCAGACCGCGGGCCTGCCCCTCAGCGGCATAGGCGGTGTGAGCACCTGGCGCGACGCGGCCGAGTTCATTGCGCTGGGCTGCGGCACGGTGCAGGTCTGCACGGCCGCGATGGTGTATGGCTTCAAGATCGTGCAAGACCTGTGCGACGGCCTGGCCAACTTCATGGACGCGCAGGGCTGGCGCACGCTCGACGACTTCCGCGGCCGCGCGCTGCCGAGCGTGAAGGACTGGAACCAGCTCGACCTCAACCACATCGACAAGGCCCGGATCGACCCTGCGCTGTGCATAGGCTGCGGGCGCTGCCACATCGCGTGTGAAGACACCTCGCACCAGGCCATCCGCGTGCGCGATGAAGAGGGCACGCGCCGCTTCGTGGTCGATGAGGCCGATTGCGTGGGCTGCAACCTGTGCGTGACCGTCTGCCCCGTGCCCGACTGCATCACGCTGCGCACGCTCGCGCCGGGAGAGGTCGATGCGCGCACGGGCCAGGTGGTCAGCGGCCGCTACGCCAACTGGACCACGCATCCGAACAATCCGCAGCGCGTGGCCGCGTGAGGACTGGTGGTGCAGATATTGCGTGCCCAAGCGTGCCTTTTGCGGCCATTCGCATCCTTTTTTCACTTTTCCATGACAGGAGTGCTCCTATGAACGATAGCAGCAGCGGCGCCATCCCCCTGGCGGGGCAAGAGCGCGGCGCATCCGGCGATGCGCTTGCCAACGAAGATTTGCTTCCCACCACGGCCGCGCAGCGCCATTGGGACTGGAAGGACTACGCTGCGCTGTGGGTGGGCATGGTGGTGTGCGTGCCCACGTACACCATGGCCAGCTCCATGCTGGACCAGGGCTTTACCTGGCAGATGGCGGTGTGGCTGGTGTTTCTTGCGAATTGCATCGTGCTCGTGCCCATGGTGCTGCTGGGGCGCGTGGGGCCGCGTTACGGCGTGCCGTTTCCCGTGCTCGCGCGGGCTTCGTTCGGCGTGAAGGGGGCCAATCTTCCCGCCGTGCTGCGCGGTCTCGTGGCCTGCGGCTGGTTTGCCATCAACTGCTACTTTGGTGCGCTGGCGCTGCACGGATTTTTGAACGTGCTAGGCATGAACCTCGCCGGCCCAGCGCCTGGGCAGACCATCAGCAGCTCGCAGTTCCTGTGCTTTCTGGCCTTCTGGGCGGTGCACATCTGGTTCATCTGGCGCGGGCCGGAGTCCATACGCAGGCTCGAAGTGGTCGCCGCTCCGCTGATGATCGTGGCTTCCGTCGTGCTCGTCGCGGTGCTGCTGGCGCGCGTGCCGGCGGCGCAGCTGTTCAACCTGCCCGCCAAAGTGGTGGAGGGCGGCCCCCGCACCTGGGGCGCGCTGACCGGGCTCGTGGGCTTCTGGGCCACGCTGGCGCTCAACATCCCGGACTTCACGCGCTTTGCCAAGTCGCAAAAAGACCAGGTGCTGGGCCAGGCCATAGGCTTGCCCATTCCCATGGCCTTGTTCTCCATGGTGGGCGTGATCGGGTTTTCGGCCTCGGCCATCCTCTACGGCAAGGCCGAACTGTTCCCCGACGGCCTGCTCACCAAAATGGGGCCCATCGCAGCGGGCTTGGGCCTGTTGGTGATCCTGCTGGCCAACTTGACCACCAACGTGGCCGCGAACCTGGTCTCGCCGTCCTACGACTTCAGCCAGATTGCGCCCGCCAAGATCAGTTTCCGCACGGGCGGCATCATCGCCGCGCTGCTCGGCCTGCTGTTCATGCCCTGGAAGCTGCTGGCCAGCTCGGGGAACTACCTTTTCACCTGGCTCGGTGGCTATGGCACCCTGCTGGGCGCGATTGCGGGCATTCTGCTGGCCGATTACTACCTCGTGCGCCGGGGACAGCTGCAAGTCGATGACCTGTACCGCCGCGGCGGCGCCTACGAGTACCGCAATGGTTGGAACCCGCAGGCGCTCGTGGCCTTCGTGCTCGGTGTGCTGCCCTGCCTGCCGGGCTACCTCGCGGTGTCGGGCGTGATCGACAAGGCCGGCATACCGGCGATCTGGCTCACGCTGTTCGATGCCGGCTGGTTTTTCAGCCTGGCCGTCGCGGGGGCGTACTACTACCTGACAGCGAAGAAGCCATGAGTCAAGGCGGTTTTGCCCGGCACAGCGGGCATGAAGCCCCGGTTTGCCCTGGCTCGATGAAGTAACGGAGAAGTAACGGAGAAGTAACGGAGACACAACCCATGACCCAAGCCCTTTTGATCCGCGGCGGCACCGTCGTGAACGCCGACCGCGCCGAGCGCGCCGACGTGCTGTGCGTCGCAGGCCGCATCGCCGCCGTGGGCGCGGGCGCGGCGGCACAGGCGCCCGCGGGCGCCGCCGTGCTCGACGCGAGCGGCCAGTACCTGCTGCCAGGCGGCATAGACCCGCACACGCACATGCAGCTGCCCTTCATGGGCGCGACGACCATGGACGACTTCTTCACGGGCACGGCCGCGGGCCTGGCCGGGGGCACGACGAGCATCATCGACTTCGTCATCCCCGACCCGCAAGAGCCCCTGCTCGACGCCTACCGCAAGTGGCGTGGCTGGGCCGCCAAGGCCGCGGCGGACTACGGCTTTCACGTCGCCGTCACGTGGTGGAGCGCGCAGGTGCACGCCGACATGGGCACGCTGGTGCAGCAAGAGGGCGTGAACAGCTTCAAGCACTTCATGGCCTACAAAAACGCCATCATGTGCGACGACGAAACCCTGGTGCACAGCTTTGCGCGCGCGCTCGAGCTCGGCGCCATGCCCACCGTGCACGCCGAAAACGGCGAGCTCGTCTTCCTGCTGCAGCAGCAACTGTTGCAGCGCGGCATCACGGGCCCCGAGGGGCACCCGCTGTCGCGCCCGCCCACCGTCGAGGCCGAGGCCGCGCAGCGCGCCATCGCGATCGCTGACGTGCTCGGCGTGCCGATCTACGTCGTGCACGTGAGCTGCGCCGAAAGCGCCGAAGCCATCGCCCGCGCGCGCGCCCGCGGCCAGCGCGTGTACGGCGAAGTGCTCGCGGGCCACCTGCTGATCGACGACAGCGTCTATCGCCACCCCGACTTCGCCACCGCCGCCGCGCACGTCATGAGCCCGCCGTTTCGCCCGCGTGGCCACCAGGAGGCGCTGTGGCGCGGCCTGCAGTCGGGCCAGCTGCACACCACCGCCACCGACCACTGCACTTTTTGCGCAGCGCAAAAGGCGCAGGGCCGCGAGGACTTCACGCGCATCCCCAACGGCACGGGCGGCATCGAAGAGCGCATGGCCGTGATCTGGGACGCGGGCGTGAACACCGGCCGCCTCACGCCCAGCGAATTCGTCGCCATCACCTCGGCCAACGCCGCGCGCCTGTTCAACATCTACCCGCGCAAAGGCTGCATCGCCGTGGGCGCGGACGCCGACCTCGTGCTCTGGGACCCTGAGGGCCACAAAACCCTCTCGGCGCGCACGCAGTTTTCCAAGGGCGACTTCAACATCTTCGAAGGCCGCAGCGTGCGCGGCATCCCCAGCCACACCATCAGCCAGGGCGAGATCGTCTATGCCCAGGGCGACTTGCGCGTCGAACCCGGCCGCGGGCGCTACGTGCCACGCCCCGCCTTCAGCCCCGACTTCCAGGCCCTGCAGCGCCGTGCCGAACTGCTGGCGCCCACGCCCGTGCAGCGCCAGAAAGTATGAAATCAATAGCAAAAATTTGGGTATGAAATAACCTTCTAGCGCTTGATGAATGAGCGCTGGAAGCTATGTTTTTTGAGTCAAATTCTGTCAAGGAACCAAGCCATGGATACCGCAGTCCAACCCCGCATCGCCCACCTGCGCGTGAACGGCGAGCGCCTGTGGGCCTCGCTCATGGAGCTCGCGCAGATCGGCGCCACGCCCAAGGGCGGCGTGTGCCGCCTCGCGCTCACCGAGCTCGACAAACAAGCGCGCGACCGCGTCATCGGCTGGGCGCGCGACGCCGGCCTGCAAGTGACCATAGACCAGATCGGCAACATCTTCATGCGCCGCGCGGGGCGCAACCCGGCGCTGCCGCCCATCATGACCGGCAGCCACATCGACACCCAGCCCACGGGCGGCAAGTTCGACGGCAACTACGGCGTGCTCGCGGGCCTCGAAGTGGTGCGCACGCTCAACGACCACGGCATAGAAACCGAGGCGCCGATCGAAGTCGCCGTCTGGACCAACGAAGAAGGCTCGCGCTTCGTGCCGGTGATGATGGGCTCGGGCGTGTTTGCGGGCGCCTTCACGCTCGAGCACGCCTACGCCGCCACCGACACCGAGGGCAAAAGCGTGCGCGCCGAGCTCGAACGCATAGGCTACATCGGCCCGCAGCGCCCCGGCGACCACCCCGTGGGCGCCTACTTCGAGGCGCACATCGAGCAAGGCCCCGTGCTCGAAGACCACGGCAAGACCATAGGCGTGGTCACGGGCGTGCTCGGTATCCGCTGGTACGACTGCACCGTCACCGGCATGGAGGCGCACGCCGGCCCCACGCCCATGGCGCTGCGCCGCGACGCACTGCAAGTGGCCACGCGCCTGATGCAGGAAGTGGTGGCCTGCGCGCAACGCCACCCGCCGCACGGCCGCGGCACCGTGGGCATGGTGCAGGTGCACCCCAACAGCCGCAACGTCATCCCCGGCCAGGTCAAGTTCAGCATAGACCTGCGCAACGCGAGCGACGCCGAGTGCGAGCGCATGGACGCCGACATCCGCGCCGCCGCCGCACGCCTCGCGGCCGAGACGGGCCTGGGCATAGACATTACCCTGGTGTCGAGCTACCCCGCGCAACCCTTCCACCCCGAATGCACCGCCGCCGTCGCGCGCGCCGCGCAGCAACTGGGCTACTCGCACATGCCCGCAGTCTCCGGCGCCGGCCACGACGCCGTGTACCTCGCCCGCCTCGCACCCGCGGGCATGGTTTTCATCCCCTGCAAAGACGGCATCAGCCACAACGAAATCGAATCCGCCACACCCGAGCACATCACCGCGGGGTGCAATGTGTTGCTGCATGCGATGCTGGAGCGGGCGGGGTGAGGGAGGTCAGGTTGACCGGATTGTTAGAGGGGTGCTGAGTCATTCCAGGGGCTGCAAAGAACTTGAACATAAGCACCGACTTCGGCCCTTGAACTCCAATTTTTGTGCCCTGGTTCGTTACACCATTCAGCAATGAGACGAAGCACCGCCGGAGAGTCTCGATCGCCACTTGGAGCAGTGATGCTGCCCACCAGACACCACTGCGTAGGAATTTCATCCATCGCCACGGAGCACCGTAACGTTTGAGCTGAGGGGCGCGCGCCGGCATGGCGCTTGGCCCGCGAGGCGGATGATGGACCACACCGCCTCGCGGGCCAAGTGCCATGCCGGAGCGCGTCCACT
>NZ_JARGEL010000024.1 GCF_029211265.1 Extensimonas soli
GCCGAAGATGTAGACTTATCCACAATCCAGACAGCCATTTGACCGTCAATTCAGTGGCTCAATTTTGGTTCGGAAGCCGGCTCACTTTGTTTCTGGAATCAACAGCGTGACGGCCACATAGAGGCCGTCGCGGTCGTTTTCCTTGTAGAGCTTGTCCCTCGGCTTGAGGTTGCGCAGCTTGGTATCGGTCAGCATGGTTCTCGCCCTGATTCGACTCAAATACCATGATTTGGAATCAACCCAATCTGGCGTAAAAATACAATGAAATCATTGCACTACGTCAGATCAATACCATGAGCACCGGAAAGATGGCTGCATGGTATTGATGGCATCTCATGGCATCGAAGCACTCAATGCCATTCATCATGCCATGAAAAACCGGTGCTTGGCGATACCAAAGAATGCCAGCCAGTGCCGGATGAAATCACAAAAAATCCCGCATTGACGCGGGGTTAGCTGTGTTCTAGTGCTACTTGATGCCAGCCGGTGCCAGACGCCGAATCACTCCCACTCTATCGTCGCCGGCGGTTTGGAGCTCACGTCGTAGGTCACGCGGTTGATGCCGCGCACTTCGTTGATGATGCGGCTGCTCACTTTTTTGAGCAGCGCATAAGGCAGTTCGGCCCAGTCGGCGGTCATGAAGTCGCTGGTCTGCACGGCGCGCAGGGCCACCACGTAGTCGTAGGTGCGGCCGTCGCCCATCACGCCCACGCTCTTGACGGGCAGGAACACGGTGAACGCCTGGCTGGTTAAGTCGTACCAGCTCTTGCCGCTGTTGTGGTCCAGGGTCGAGCGCAGTTCTTCGATGAAGATCGCGTCGGCGCGGCGCAGCAGCTCGGCGTATTCCTTCTTGACCTCGCCCAGAATGCGCACGCCCAGGCCCGGGCCGGGAAAGGGGTGGCGGTACACCATGTCGTGCGGCAGGCCCAGCGCCACGCCGAGCTCGCGCACCTCGTCCTTGAACAGGTCGCGCAGCGGCTCCAGGAGCTTGAGGCCCAGCTGCTCGGGCAGGCCGCCGACGTTGTGGTGGCTTTTGATGGTGACGGCTTTTTTGCTCTTGGCACCGCCCGATTCGATCACGTCGGGGTAGATCGTGCCCTGCGCGAGCCACTGCGCGCCTTTGCTGCCCGGGCGCGCGGCCTTGAGCTTTTCGGCCTCGGCCTTGAACACATCGACGAACAGGCGGCCGATGATCTTGCGCTTTTGCTCGGGGTCGCTGACCCCCGCGAGCTCGCGCAAAAACAGTTCGCTCGCATCCACGCGCACCACCTTGGCGTGCAGCTTGCCGGCGAACATCTCCATGACCATGTCGCCCTCGTGCAGGCGCAGCAGGCCGTGATCGACGAACACGCAGGTCAGCTGCTCGCCGATGGCGCGGTGGATCAGCGCCGCGGCCACGCTCGAATCGACGCCGCCCGACAGGCCCAGGATCACCTCCTCGTCACCCACCTGCGCGCGGATGTTTTGCACCGCTTCTTCGATGTGGTTCTGCATGATCCAGTCGGGCTGGGCGCCGCAGATTTCGAGCACGAAGCGCTCGAGCAGCGCGCGGCCCTGCACCGTGTGCGTGACCTCGGGATGGAACTGCACGCCATAAAAGCGCCGCGCCTCGTCGGCCATGCCGGCGATCGGGCAGCTCGGCGTGCTGGCCATGACCTTGAAGCCCGGCGGCAGCGCGGTGACCTTGTCGCCGTGGCTCATCCACACCTTGAGCATGCCGTGGCCCTCGGGCGTGGTGAAGTCGGCAATGCCGTTGAGCAGTGCGGTGTGGCCGTGCGCGCGCACCTCGGCGTAGCCGAACTCGCGCGTGGTGCCGCCCTCAACCTTGCCGCCGAGCTGCTGCGCCATGGTCTGCATGCCGTAACAGATGCCCAGCACAGGCACGCCGAGCGCGAACACGGCGTCGGGCGCGCGGTCATCGACCTCATAGACGCTGGCGTGGCTGCCCGAGAGAATGATGCCTTTGAGGTGGCCGTCGGCTGCATACTGGCGCACCCAGTCGTCGCTCACGTCGCAAGGGTGCACCTCGCAATACACATGCGCCTCGCGCACGCGCCGGGCGATGAGCTGCGTAACCTGGGAGCCGAAGTCGAGGATGAGGATTTTGTCGTGTTGCATGGCGGGTGGGCGATGAAAAAATGCAAAAGCCCGAACGCCGCGCAGGGAGGGTTCGGGCCCGCAAGAACGCAAGCTATCAGTCGGCGCGGTAGTTGGGCGCCTCTTTGGTGATCTGCACGTCGTGTACGTGGCTCTCGCGTATGCCCGCCGTGGTGATCTCGACGAATTCGGCTTTTTCGTTCATTTCCTGGATGGTCGCGCAGCCGCAGTAGCCCATCGCCGCACGCACGCCGCCCGCCATCTGGAAGATGATGGACACCACCGAACCCTTGTACGGCACCCGCCCTTCTATGCCTTCTGGAACGAGTTTGTCCGCATTGGGATTGCCGGTGCTGCTCTCTTGAAAATAGCGGTCGGCGCTGCCTTGCTGCATCGCGCCCAGGCTGCCCATGCCGCGGTAGCTCTTGTAGCTGCGGCCCTGGTAGAGGATGACCTCGCCGGGCGCTTCCTCGGTGCCGGCGAACACGCCGCCCATCATCACCGTGCCCGCGCCCGCGGCCAGGGCCTTGGCCACGTCACCGCTGAAGCGAATGCCGCCGTCGGCGATCAGCGGCACGCCCGTGCCCTTGAGCGCCGTGGCCACGCTGTCTATGGCCATGATCTGCGGCACGCCGACACCGGCCACGATGCGCGTGGTACAGATCGAGCCCGGGCCTATGCCCACCTTGACGGCGTCCGCGCCGGCCTCGACCAGCGCAAGGGCCGCGGCGCCGGTGGCGATGTTGCCGCCGATCACCTCGACCTGCGGGTAGTGCTGCTTGACCCAGCGCACGCGCTCGATCACGCCCCTGCTGTGGCCGTGCGCGGTATCGACCACGACGGCATCGACGCCTGCGCGCACCAGCGCCTCGACGCGCTCTTCGGTGCCCTCGCCCACGCCCACGGCCGCGCCCACGCGCAGGCGCCCGGACTCGTCGCGCGCGGCGTTCGGAAAGCTCGTCTGCTTGGTGATGTCCTTGACCGTGATCAGCCCCTTGAGCTCGAAGGCATCGTTGACCACCAGCAGGCGTTCGAGCTTGTGCTGGTGCAGCAGGGCCTTGGCCTGCTCGGGCGTGGTGCCGTCTTTTTCATTCACGGTGATGAGCTTTTCGCGCGGCGTCATGATCTCGCGCACCCGCACGTCGTAGCGCGTCTCGAAGCGCAAATCACGTCCCGTGACGATGCCCACCACCTTGCCGCCGTCGCACACCGGAAAGCCCGACACACCGAGTTCCTGCGACAGCTGCAGCACCTGCAGCACGGTGTGCTCGGGTGTGATGACCACCGGGTCGCGCAGCACGCCCGATTCATAGCGCTTGACCTTGGCCACCTGCGCCGCCTGCTCTTGCGGCGTGAGGTTTTTGTGCACGATGCCCATGCCACCCTCCTGCGCGATGGCAATCGCCAGACGCGCTTCGGTCACGGTGTCCATGGCGGCGGACACGAGCGGCAGATTCAGCCGGATGTTGCGTGAAAGCTGGGTCGCGAGGGATGTGTCCTTGGGCAGGACCTGGGAGTAGGCTGGCACCAGCAACACGTCGTCGAAGGTGAGCGCTTTTCCGAGTAGGCGCATGTGAAAGCTCCAAAAAACGAATTGTATCCATGGCACTCTGCATGAACCCCTGGCGCGGAATCTGCCCTACACTCGGCCCTCATGAAAACGCCCAAACTGCTTTTGCTCGCCCTGGCCTGCGCCTTTTCGCTCGGCGCTGCGGCCCAATGGCAATGGATAGACAGGGACGGCCGCAAGGTCTTCAGCGACCGGCCGCCGCCCGTGGACATTCCGGACAAAAACATCCTGAAGCAGCCCGGCAACACCGGCAGCCAACGCAGCTACCACCCGGTGCCCGCGGCCGACGCCGCCTCTGCCCCTGCCGCGGCAGCCAGCACCGCGGGGGCAGGTAAAGACAAAGAACTCGAAGAGAAGAAGGCCCAGGCCGAGGCCGCAGAAGCCGCGAAAAAGAAGGCCGAAGCCGAAAAAATCGCCAAAATCAAGGCCGACAACTGCGCGCGCGCGCGCCAGGCCAAGGCGGCCTACGACTCCGGCCGCCTCATCGCGACCACGAACGCGCAAGGCGAGCGCGTGTTCCTCGACGAAGCCGGCCGCGCGGCCGAGACCAAGCGCCTCGAAGGCATCATCGCGACCGAGTGCGCGCCCTGAAGTAAAGGCCGGCGCCTTCGCTGCGGGTCTGCGCCGGGCATGCGCCGCGTGCTTATACCCTTGACAATCAGTCCCCGGCCGTCCTGGCCGTGCGCTTGGCAAACAAACCGCTGCCGCGCTTGCCCTGACGCTCGAAGCGCTCGCGCCGTGCGTGTTTCGGGTCGATTTGCAACGGCCGATAAACCTCTACCCGATCGAACGGCGCAAGGCGCTGCGTGAGCACCACTTTGCGCCCCCAGATTCCGCAGCAAAACCCCTCTGGGGTGTCGTCGGCGGCCGCTGCGCCCGTCGGCTGCGCGACATCGACACCGCTCGCGCGCAGCGCATCGGCAACCGTGGCGCCCGCAGGCAGCTGCAGCTCCAGCTCGCGCACCCTGCGCGGTGCGAGGCACACCACCACGGTCACCGGGATAAGAGCAGGAGCATCGATCGCGTCAGCCATAGACTTTCTCGGCGCGCTGCACGAAGGCATCGACCAGGCTGCTGGCGATGCGGTCGAACACCGGCCCCACCAGCGCCGCGAGCGCCTTGCTGGAAAAGCCGTAGTGCAGCCGCAGCTCGACGCGGCACGCGCGCTGCGCGCCGTCGCCCACAGGGTGGAACTGCCAGTCGCCCTCGAGCTTCGAGAACGGCCCTTTGACGAGCTGCACCTGCACATGTCGCCCCGGCGCGTGCGTGTTGCGCGTGACGAAGGTGTGGCGGATGCCGCCCAGCGCGATGCCCACCTCGGCGAGCATGCCCGTGGGCGTGCGCTCGAGCACGGCGGCGTGGTCGCACCAGGGCAGAAATTCGGGGTAGTGCTCGACCTGCGTGACGAGGTCGAACATTTCCTGCGGGCTATACCAGATGAGGACGGACTTGTGGACGTTTTTCATGCAGACACTAAAAGGGGTCGGGGCGGACTCTTACAATCGCGGGCCCGCGCCATGCTGATGCACGCGCACGGGATTGTAGGCAGGCCTTTTATTCCCCCGCCGCGCACCGCATCTACGAGCCCATGGCGAAAAAATCCGAACTCCCATCCCGCATTGCCGAAAACAAAAAAGCGGCCTACAACTACTTTTTCGAAGAGCGCTACGAAGCCGGCATGGTGCTGCACGGCTGGGAGGTCAAGGCGCTGCGCGAGGGCAAGGTGCAGCTCACCGACGGCTACGTGCTGATCAAAGGCGGCGAGCTGTTTTTGATCGGCTGTCAGATCAACCCGCTCAGGACCGCCTCCACGCACGTGCGTCCCGACGCCGCGCGCACCAAAAAGCTGCTGCTGCACAAGGACGAAATCAAGCGCCTGATCGGCAAGGTCGAGCAAAAAGGCTACACGCTGGTGCCGCTGAACCTGCACTGGAAGAACGGCCGCGTGAAGTGCGAGATCGCACTCGCCAAGGGCAAGGCCGAGCACGACAAGCGCGACACCATCAAGGAGCGCGAGGGCAAGCGCGAAGTCGAGCGCGCGCTCAAGAGCCGTCAGCGCTGAGGGGCTGGAGCGCCTCACAAGCCCCGTCGCTCAAAAAGCCGCCTGCTATCAACAAAGAAGCTGCCAGCGCCTGCTTACTCTTTCTCGCAGACACTTCTGCATCTGAAATCCATACACATCAAGCGCAAGCAGCTCCTGTCAGGATAGCGCCGCGAGCGGGTGCGCCCACGCCGGCCAGGGGCTTTCGAAGAAGGGCTGCCACATCTCGGGCGTGACGTCTTCGATGCGCGGCGGGTTCCAGCGCGGCTGCTGGTCTTTGTCGATGGCGAGCGCGCGTATGCCCTCGATGGTCTCGCTCTGACCGGGGCGCAGGAAGAAGCAGTGGCGCACGATGTCGCGCTCCATGCGCAAATCGTCGGCCAGGCCCAGGTGGCGCGCGCGGCGGATCTGCTCGAGCACCACGTGCAGCATGAGCGGCGAGCGGCGGCGCAGCGTGGCCGCGGTGGCGCGCGCCCAGTCGCTGTCGGCGGCTTCGAGTGCCTGCACGATGTCGCGCACCGTGGGCAGCGAAAAATATTGGTCGATTTGGGCTCTGAGGCTTGCGTGGTCTGCGCTGGCAGCTACGAATTTTGTTTTGATGAAGGCCTCGATCGCGGCGCCGTCGGCAAAGCCCTGCGTCGCGATCGCCTCCCACACCTCGGCCTGCTGTGCAGCGGGCAGGCAGCCGTCGGCGAGGCCGAAGGCGATCGCGTCGCCCGCGCTGATGGTCTCGCCCGTGAGCGCGAGCCACTCGCCCACGTGGCCGGGGCAGCGCGAGAGGAAGTAGCCGCCGCCCACGTCGGGGAACAGGCCTATGCCCGTCTCGGGCATGGCCATTTTGGTGCGCTCGGTCACGATGCGCAGGCTGCCGCCCTGGCTGATGCCCATGCCGCCGCCCATGACGATGCCGTCCATGAACGCGATGTAGGGCTTGGGATAGTTGTGCGTGAAGTGGTTGAGCACGTACTCCTCGGTGAAGAAGTCCTCGATCTTCGGGTCACCTTTGCTGCCGGCTTCGTGCAAAAAGCGGATGTCGCCGCCCGCGCAGAACGCGCCGAACGGGCCGTCCTTGTTGCTGCCGCGGATCGCCACGGCCTGCACGCGCACGTCGTGCTGCCATGCGCGCAGCACCTGCATGAGCGCGCGCACCATGGACAGCGACAGCGCATTGAGCGCACGCGGGCGGTTCAGCGTGATCAGGCCCACGCCGCCGCGCACTTCACTCTGGACTTCGACGTTCTGTTCGGTAGGCTGCGTCGTCATCTTTGCTCCTTTCGTCTCGTCGTGGCACACATCAGGCATTTTCGCGGCTTGCGCGCTTGCGCTCGTGCTCCTTCAAAAAGCGCTTGCGCAGGCGGATGCTTTTGGGCGTGATCTCGACGAGTTCGTCGTCCTCGATGAATTCCACCGCGTACTCGAGCGAGAGCTCGATCGGCGGCGTGATCTTGATCGCGTCTTCCTTGCCGCTCACGCGGAAGTTGGTCAACTGCTTGGTGCGCGTGGCGTTCACCACGAGGTCGTTGTCGCGGCTATGGATGCCCACGATCATGCCCTCATACACCGGGTCGCCCGCCTTCACGAACATGCGCCCGCGGTCGTCGAGCTTGCCCAGCGCGTAGGTGAAGATTTCGCCGTCGTCCATCGAAATCAGCACGCCGTTCTTGCGCCCGCCGATCTCGCCCTTGTACGGCTCGTAGCCGTCGAAGATGTTGCTGATCAGCCCCGAGCCGCGCGTGAGGTTCAAAAACTCGTTCGAAAAGCCGATCAGCCCGCGCGCCGGGATGCGGTATTCGAGCCGCACGCGGCCGCGCCCGTCGGGCTCCATGTTCACGAGCTCGCCCTTGCGCTCGCCCAGCGCCTGCATCACGCCGCCCTGGTGGCCTTCTTCGATGTCGGCAGTCACGAGTTCGATGGGCTCGCAGCGCTCGCCGTTGATCTCCTTGAACACCACGCGCGGCTTGCCCACGGCGAGCTCGTAGCCCTCGCGGCGCATGTTTTCGAGCAGGATGGTCAGGTGCAGCTCGCCGCGGCCAGAGACTTCGAACACGCCGTCCTCGTCGGTTTCCTTCACACGCAGCGCGACGTTGCTCTGCAGCTCTTTTTCCAGCCGGTCCCAGATCTGGCGGCTCGTGACGAACTTGCCCTCACGCCCCGCGAGCGGGCTGGTGTTGACGCAGAAGTTCATGGTCAGCGTGGGCTCATCGACCTGCAGCATGGGCAGCGGGCGCGGGTTCGCCGGGTCGGTCACGGTGACGCCTATGCCTAGGTCCTCGATGCCGTTGATGAGCACGATGTCGCCCGGCCCGGCCTCGGTGACCTGCACGCGGTCCAGCCCCTCGAAGGTCAGCACCTGGTTCACCCGGCCCTTGAACGAATTGCCCTCGGCCCCTTCCATCACGAGCACGTCCTGCCCCGGGCGCAGCGTGCCCGCGTTGATGCGGCCCACGCCGATGCGGCCGACGAAGCTGTTGTAGTCGAGTGCCGAAATCTGCAGCTGCAGCGGCGCGCTCGGGTCGCCCTGGTGCGCGGGCACGTGCTGGAGGACGGTCTCGAACAGTGCCGACATGTCCGGCCCCCACTGCTCGCCGGGCGCGCCCTCTTGCAGCGAGGCCCAGCCGTTGATGCCCGAGGCATAGACCACGGGAAAGTCGAGCTGCTCGTCGGTCGCGCCGAGTTTGTCGAACAGGTCGAACGCGGCGTTGATGACCTTGTCGGGGTTGGCGCCGGGCTTGTCCACCTTGTTGACCACGACGATGGGCTTCAAGCCCAGCGCGAGCGCCTTTTTGGTGACGAAGCGCGTCTGCGGCATAGGGCCCTCTTGCGCGTCGATCAGCAGCAGCACGCCATCGACCATGGAGAGCGCGCGCTCGACCTCACCGCCGAAGTCCGCGTGGCCCGGGGTGTCGACGATGTTGATGTGCGTGCCGCCCCAGCTCACGGCGCAGTTCTTGGCCAGGATGGTGATGCCGCGCTCGCGCTCGATGGCGTTGTTGTCCATCACGGTATCGACCACTTTTTCGTGCGCGGCAAAGGTGCCCGACTGGCGCAGCAGCTGATCGACCATGGTCGTCTTGCCGTGGTCCACGTGGGCGATGATGGCGATGTTGCGAATTTGTTGGCTCATGGTGTTTCCGATGGGCCGCCGGCCTCAGCTGGCGGCAGGTTTTGCAGGATTTGTTGGACTTCGATGGGGCTCAGGAGGCGGTCGGGCACGAGCTCGCCCGCCTGGACATGCGCACTGCCCAGCAGCACGCGCGGACGCTCGGCAAACACGGCGACCTGCGCCGCATCGTGCCAGCGCCCGCGCAGGCGCGCGCCGCACAAAAAGCGCCCGGCATGCTCATCCGCGAGCGTGACAGGCACGTGTCCGGGCAGCAGCACCTCGGGCGGCAGCAAGGCGCGCAGGCGCTGTGCCTCGTCCATGGCTTCGAGCTGCGCGAGCGTGAGGCATTGCGCCACGGCAAACGGCCCCGTGGCCGTGCGCCGCAGCCGCGTCAGGTGCCCGCCGCAGCCCAAGGCAAGGCCTATGTCCTCGCCCAGCGTGCGGATGTAGGTGCCTTTGCTGCACCTTACTTTGATTTCGATAGCTGCTTGTGCTTGCTCTGTCTGTGTCAAGGCCAAGTTCAGTTCATGAATCGTGAGCTCGCGCGGCGCGCGCTCGACTTCAATGCCGGCGCGTGCGTATTCGTACAGCGCCTTGCCGTCTTTCTTGAGCGCGCTGTGCATGGGCGGCACCTGGCGTATGCGGCCCACGAAGCGCTGGCGCACGGCTTCGAGCTGCGCGGGCGTGATCGGCGGCACAGCGCAGCGTGCGCTCACCTCGCCTTCGGCGTCACCCGTCGTGGTGCTCACGCCGAGCAGCAGCGTGGCTTCGTAGCTTTTGTCGGCGTCCAGGTGTAGCGCGCTGAACTTGGTCGCGGCGCCAAAGCACAGCGGCAGCACGCCCGTGGCAAGCGGGTCCAGCGTGCCCGTGTGCCCGGCCTTTTCGGCGCGCAGCAGCCATTTGGCCTTTTGCAAAGCCTGGTTGCTCGAGAGGGCTAGCGGTTTGTCGAGCAGCAACACCCCATGCACAGGGCGCCGCTGCACCCTGGTGCGTGGCGCAGCTACCATTTATTCGTCTTTGGCGCGAGAAGAAACCGCCTTGGCGATCAAGGCGTTCATGTCCGCCGCACGCTCGGTCGTGCGGTCATAGACGAAGTGCAGCGTGGGCACGGTGTGGATATGCAGGCGCTTGAACAAGTGATTGCGCAAATGCCCTGCGGCGTGGTTGAGCGCCTCTTGCGCCACCAGCGGGTCACCCGTGAGCACGCTGAAAAACACTTTCGCGTGCGCATAGTCGGGCGAGATTTCGACGCTTTGCAGCGTCACCATGCCCACGCGCGGGTCCTTGAGCTCGCGCGCGATCAGCTCCGACAAGTCGCGCTGGATCTGGTCGGCGATGCGGTAGCCGCGGTTGGGGACGGAACTCTTGCGTGGCATGGGGCGGTGGAACGGGTAAACCTTGAATCAAAAACCATAGCTGCCAGTGCTTGATGAACAAGCACTGGCAGCCATTTTCATCACAAAGTGCGGGCGATTTCCTTGATTTCAAAGAATTCGAGCTGGTCACCCTCTTTGATGTCGTTGTAGTTCTTGAGCTTGATACCGCACTCGAAGCCTTCCTTGACCTCGCGCACGTCGTCCTTCATGCGCTTGAGCGATTCGATCTCGCCCGTGTAGATGACGACGTTGTCGCGCAGCAGGCGGAAATGCGCGTCGCGCCGCACCAGGCCATGCGTGACGTAGCAGCCCGCCACCGTGCCGATCTTGGAGGCCACGAACACCGTGCGGATCTCCGCCGTGCCTGTGACTTCCTCCTTCTGCTCGGGCGCGAGCATGCCCGACATGGCCGCCTTCAGGTCATCCACGGCGTCGTAGATGATGTCGTAGTAGCGGATGTCCACGTCGTTGCCCTCGGCGAGCTTGCGGGCATTCGCGTCGGCGCGCACATTGAAGCCGATCACCACGGCCTTGGACGCGATCGCGAGGTTGATGTCGGATTCGCTGATGCCGCCCACGCCCGCATACACGAGCTGCACCTTGACCTCGTCGGTCGAGAGCTTGAGCAGCGACTGCGCCAGCGCCTCCTGCGAGCCCTGCACGTCGGCCTTGAGGATGATGGGCAGGGTCTTGACCTCGCCCGCCGTCATTTCGGCGAACATGTTTTCGAGCTTCGCGGCCTGCTGCTTGGCGAGCTTGGTGTTGCGGAACTTGCCCGCGCGGTAGGTGGCGATCTCGCGCGCACGGCGCTCGTCGCTGAGCACCATGAACTCGTCGCCAGCCTGCGGCACCTCGGTCAGGCCCTGGATTTCCACGGGGATGGACGGCCCGGCGGACTTCGTCGAGCGGCCGTTTTCGTCGAGCATGGCGCGCACACGGCCGTAGGTCTGGCCTGCGAGCACCACGTCGCCCACTTTGAGCGTCCCCGACTGCACGAGCACTGTGGCCACGGGGCCGCGGCCCTTGTCGAGCTTGGCTTCGATCACCAGGCCCTTGGCCGACGCTTCGACCGGCGCCTCGAGCTCGAGCACCTCGGCCTGCAGCAGCACCTGCTCGAGCAGCTCGTCGATGCCCTGGCCGGTCTTGGCCGACACCGCCACGAAGGGCGAATCGCCGCCGTACTCCTCGGGCACGACCTCCTCGACGATGAGCTCCTGCTTGACGCGATCGGGATTGGCGTCGGGCTTGTCGATCTTGTTCACCGCAACCACGATGGGCACTCCTGCGGCCTTGGCGTGCTTGACCGCCTCCTTGGTCTGCGGCATCACGCCGTCGTCGGCGGCCACGACCAGGATCACGATGTCGGTCGCCTGCGCGCCGCGTGCGCGCATCGCCGTGAACGCCTCGTGGCCCGGCGTGTCGAGGAAGGTGATGGTGCCGCGCGGCGTCTCCACGTGGTAGGCGCCGATGTGCTGCGTGATGCCGCCGGCCTCGCCCGCAGCGACCTTGGCGCGGCGGATGTAGTCGAGCAGCGAGGTCTTGCCGTGGTCCACGTGGCCCATCACGGTCACCACGGGTGGGCGCGGCAGCAGCGGCGCGTTGGCGTGCGCGGCTTCTTCTTCGGGGAATGCCTCGGGGTCGTCGAGCGCGGCCACCACGGCCTTGTGGCCGAGTTCCTCGACCGTGATCATGGCCGTGTCCTGGTCCAGAGGCTGGTTGATGGTGACCATCTGCCCCATCTTCATGAGCACCTTGATCACTTCCGAGGCCTTGACCGACATCTTGTGCGCAAGCTCGGCCACCGTGATGGTCTCGGGCACGTGCACTTCAAGCACGCGCGCCTCGGCCGGTGCGGCATGCGCGTCTTCACGCTGCTCGCGATGGTCCCTGTCGTTGCCGCGACGGCCCCTGGGTCCGGCACGCCAGGCACCGCGGCCCGCGCCACCGCTCGTATCGCCGCGCGTCTTGATTTCTTTTTTCTTGGCCGTATCGCCGGCCCAGCTCGAGGACAGCTTGGCCGACTTGACTTCCTTGCTACCGCCAGGCGCTGCGGGCGCTGCCGGGCGCGCACCGCCACCGCCGGCACCAGCGCCAGCCTGCGCAGCCGGCTTGTGCAACGTGCCTTTTTTGGCGTCGCCCGCAGGCTTGGCCGCGGGTTTGGGCTCTTCTTTCTTTTCTTCCTTCTTGGCCACCATCACGGTTTTTCGAGGTGTGGCCAGCATGGAACGGATGGCTGCCGCCTCGGCCTCGGCCTTGCGGCGGCGCGCCTCGAGGTCGGCGGCACGCGCGGCCTCTTCTGCGGCGCGCGCTTTGGACTCGACTTCGGCCTTTTCGCGTTCGGCCTGCTGCTGCGCCGCACGCGCCGCGGCCTCATCGGCCTGGGTGCGCGCAGCCTCCTGCTGGGCCGCCGTGGCCTTGGCTTTCTTTTCGGCCTCTTGGGCAGCGTAGGCGGCGGCGCGTTCATCGGCTTCGCGCTCACGGCGTTCACGCTCTTCACGCTCGCGCTGCTCGCGCGCTTCGCGCTCGTGGCGCTGCTGCGCGAGCTCTTCCTCCTGGCGCCGGATCAGCTCCGCCTGCTGGCGCGCCTCTTCCTCGCGGCGCGTCCACTCGCGCTCCTGCGCTGAAGCCACGGCCGATTCCGGCTCCGTGTCGGCGTGGGCATGCTCGCCCACCAGCGCCGGCGCGCCCATGTCGGCCGTCGCTTCGGCCATGTCCTCGCGCTTGATGAAGGTGCGCTTCTTGCGCACTTCGACCTGGATGGTGCGCGCCTTGCCGCTCGCGTCAGCCTGCTTGATCTCGGTGGTGGATTTTTTCACCAGGGTGATCTTTTTGCGGTCACCCGAGGCGGTGCCGTGGCTGGCCTGCAGGTGGGCGAGCAGCTTTTGCTTGTCCGCCTCGGTGAGCTGGTCGGATGCACTGGTCTTGGCCACGCCTGCGGCACGCAACTGGTCGAGCAGGATGGCTGGGGATTTTTTGAGTTCGTTCGCGAACTCTGCAACGGTGTTACTGGACATAAATGCTTCGTGCCTCCCTGACCCTCATTGCTGGCCCGCAAACCAATGTTCGCGTGCTTTCATAATCAAGGCCTTGGCCTCATCCTCGGACTGGCCGGTGATGGCCGTGAGTTCATCGACGGCCAGGTCGCCCAGGTCGTCGCGCGTGTGCACACCGTGCTCTGCCAGCTTGGCGATCAGCTCGGGCGTGAGGCCGTCGAGGTCGCGCAAGTCCTGCGACGACTCCTCCACGCCTTCTTCGCGCGCGATCTCCATCGTCAGCAGCGCGTCCTTGGCACGCGCGCGCAACTCATTGACCGTGTCTTCGTCCAGGGACTCGATCGCCAGCATTTCCTGCAGCGGCACGTAGGCCACTTCTTCCAGACTGGAAAAGCCCTCGGCCACCAGGATGTCGGCGATTTCCTCATCGACGTCGAGCTTTTCGATGAACAGCTTGCGCAGCGTGGCGGTTTCTTCGGCCTGCTTTTGCGCCGATTCGGCAGCGTCCATGATGTTGATCTTCCAGCCCGTGAGCTCGGAGGCCAGGCGCACGTTCTGGCCGCCGCGACCAATCGCGATGGCGAGGTTTTCCTCATCGACCACCACGTCCATCGCGTGCTTTTCCTCATCGACCACGATGGACTGCACGTTCGCCGGCGCGAGCGCGCCAATGACGAACTGCGCCGGGTCTTCCGACCACAGCACGATGTCCACGCGCTCGCCCGCGAGTTCGTTGGTCACCGCAGTGACGCGCGAGCCACGTACGCCCACGCAGGTGCCTATCGGGTCGATGCGCTTGTCATGGCTCAGCACGGCGATCTTCGCGCGGCTGCCGGCGTCACGCGCGCAGCTCTTGATTTCGAGCAGGCCCTGCTCGATTTCGGGCACTTCCTGGCGAAAGAGCTCGATCATGAATTCGGGTGCGGCGCGCGAGAGGATGATGGGCGCGCCGCGCAGCGTCGGATCGACTTCGAGAATGATCGCGCGCACCCGGTCGCCTATGCGCAGATTCTCCTTGGGGATCATCTCGCTGCGCTTGAGGCGCCCCTCCACGCGGCCGCTTTCAATGATCAGGTCGCCCTTGTCCAGGCGCTTGACGGTGCCGCTGAAGATTTTTTCGCCGCGGCTCATGAAGTCGCTGAGCAGCGTCTCGCGCTCGGCATCGCGGATTTTCTGCAGGATCACCTGTTTGGCCGCCATCGCGCCTATGCGCCCGATCGGCACCGATTCGACGGACTCTTCGATGTATTCGCCCACCTCGATGCCGGGCACACGCTCGCGCGCGTCCATGAGCAGCTCTTCGGCGTCGGGGTTTTGCAAGCCGGCCTCGTCGGGCACGACCAGCCAGCGGCGGAAAGTCTCGTAGTCGCCGGTGTCACGATCGACCGCCACGCGAATGTCCACCTCGCCCTTGTAGAGCTTTTTCGTGGCCTGCGCGAGCGCCGCCTCGACGGCAGCCAGCACCACGTCGCGCTCCACGTTTTTCTCGCGCGAAATGGCATCGATCAACATCAACAATTCGCGATTCATGCGACAACTCTCCTGTAATCCAATCCTTGTGCCCGCGCTCCGCGCGGACCCTGCGAGCGCTCAGCCAGCGCGCCCCTTGAAGTCCACGATGGGCGCAAGCCGCGCCTCGCGCAACTCGTCGAGCGCGAAGCCCAGCACCTGCACGGGTGCCGGCGCACGCTTCTTGCTCACCCTTTGCCCAGGCTTGGGCGCGGGCGCATCGCTCCAGACAATTTGCCAGCCGCCCGACGCCGCGCGCTCCAGCGTGCCGCGAAACTTCTTGCGCAGCGCGTGCACCTGCCCTGCAGCCGCACCGCCTATGGGCGCCTTGAGGGTGATGTCTATCACCGCCCCCGTGAAGCGCATGAAATCCTGCTCGTGGCGCAGCGGCCGGTCTATGCCCGGCGAAGACACTTCGAGGCGCTTGTAATCGACCCCTTCGACCTCGAGGGCGAACTGCAACTGGCGCGTAACCTTCTCGCAATCCTCCACCGTCACGAAGCGCTCCACCGGCCCGGCGGCTTCGGCGTGCCCTGCCGGCTGCACCGCATCCGCATCCGCATCCGCATCCGCATCCGGCGGCAGCCAGGGCATATCGATGGTGACGCGCAGCAAGCCCCCCGCGGAGCGTTCGACCTCCACCAGGTCGTAACCCAGCCCGCGCACCACTTGTTCGACGACTTGCTGCAATGCCACGAAAATCCGTTCTCTGTGCCGAAAAACAAAAAAACCCGACAACCCCTGAAACCCTGCTTTGCAAGCGGGCCCCTGAGGCTTCGAGCTCCACAAAAACGACCGTTCGAGATGTACCGCCTCAAATGACCGACTTGGCGATCGACCAAAAAAAACGGGCGGATGGCACCCGCCCGATCGGTCGTGAGCCTTGGATTCTAACGGCCAGCGCCCGCTCTTGCAAGCGCTATCGAAAGCAAAAAAGAAGCCAAGCGGACACAAGACGGGGGGATGGAACAATGCACGCATGCCCATTTTTCACGCTCCAGGCCCGCCCGGGCCGCAAGCCGCGCGCGCCGCAAGCCACCTTCCTTGGTGGGGCCCAGCGCGCCCGCCTTTTTTACTGCTCACTTTCGCCTGCATGGCCTGGGCCGTAGCCTGCAGCGGCTGGCTGGCGCACCAGCATGGGCAGGTGCTGAACTGGGCCGACGCGGCACTCGCCACCCTGGGCGCGCTGGCAGCGCACCTGGGCACGAATGCGCTCAACGAATATGCAGACTTCCGCTCGGGCCTGGACGCACAGACGCAGCGCACGCCCTTCAGCGGCGGCAGCGGTGTGCTACCCGCGCGCCCTGCACTGGCCAGCGTGGCGCTGGGCATGGGCGTGGCCGCTCTGGCACTGAGCGCGGCCACGGGGGTGTATTTTCTTTGGCGGCATGCCGCCGCCCTGCCCGTTTTGCTGCCGCTGGGGCTGGCCGGGCTGGTGCTGGCCGCCGCCTACACCCCCTGGATCACGCGCCACCCCTGGCTGTGCCTGATCGCACCGGGGCTGGGTTTCGGCCCTTTGATGGCGCTGGGCACAGCGGCCGTGCTGCTCGGCGGCCTCACGGCGCAGACTGCCGCCACCATGGGCCTTGCGTCATTGCTGCCCTTCGGCCTGGCGAACGCCTTGCTGCTGCTCAACCAGTTTCCCGACGTCGAGGCCGACCGCCGCGCTGGCCGGCGCACCCTGCCCATTGTGCTGGGCAAGGAGCAGGCCTGGCCCGTGCTGGCGGCGCAATATCTGCTGGCTTACGGTGCTTTGCTGGCCACCGTGGCGGCCCGCGATGTGCCGCCTGCGGCCTTGCTGGGGCTGCTCACTTTGCCCCTGGCGGCAAAAACCATGCACCATGCCGCCTGCCATGCCAACGACACCGCCGCACTGCTGCCTGCCATGCGCTGGAATGTGTTCCTCAGCCTGGCGACACCCGTCCTCGCCGCCGCCGGGGTGGCTTGGGGGGCCTGAGCATGCTGCAACCCCGCGCCATCCACCGCCCACCATAGTCCCAAGACACTTTCAGGCGCTGCGGCGTTCCAGGACCTGCGCCACGCCCTGGTTGGCGAGCGCATCGGCGCGCTCGTTGCCCGGGTGGCCCGAGTGCCCGCGCACCCAGCGCCACTCGATGCGGTGCCCGCGCTCGCGCACGAGCGCGTCGAGCTGTTGCCACAAGTCCACATTTTTCACCGGCTGCCCTGCAGCGGTGCGCCAGCCTTTGGCCTTCCAGCCGGCGAGCCATTCGGTGATGCCCTTGCGCACATACTGGCTGTCCAGGTGCAGCGTCACGGCGCACGGGCGCTTGAGCGCCGCCAGCGCCTCGATCACGGCGCGCAGTTCCATGCGGTTGTTGGTGGTATTGGGCTCTCCGCCGAACAGCTCCTTTTCGTGGCTGCCCGAACGCAGCCACACGCCCCAGCCACCCGGCCCCGGGTTGCCCTTGCAGGCACCATCGGTATAAATCTCTACGTGGTTCAATGCTTTTCCTTGTCCAAACGAGCGGCATGGGGCCCATGCGCTCCCTCGCCGCCACCAGGCCCCGCGTCCGCCCCGCGCAACCGCGCCACCGGCATGGACGCCGCGGCCCGCTGGCGCGCGGCGCGCCACGTGGGTTCGAGCAAGCGCAGGCCATGCACCCGCTTCACGGCCACGACGAAATACACGGCCCCCAAGACGGGCCAGGCGCGCGCGCCAAGTGCATCCATCCAGGCGAAGCGCTCGAGCCACTGGCTGCCGCGCACGGCCGGCCGGTAGCAGCCGAATTGCGCCGATTCGACCTCGAAACTCAGCAGCCGCAGCCAGTCGCGCAGGCGCCGGTAGGCGATGAATTCCGCCACGCCGGGCACGAAGCGCCCGCCCCAGCCCATGCGCTCCCACCAGCACGAGCGCATCTGGCGCAGCCCCCACAGGCTCAGCGTGTGCAGGCCGCTGATGATCACGCGGCCCTCGGGCACGAGCACGCGCTCGACCTCGCGCAGCGCCGCATGCGGGTCCACGCTGCGCTCCAGCGTATGCGGCAGCAGCACGAGGTCCAGGCTTTGCGCCGAGAAAGGCAGGGCCGTGGGATCGGCGAGCAAAGCCGGCGGCGTGCCAGACAGAGGCCGCGCAGCCAATGCAGCCACGCCCTCCTGCCCCAGAGCCAGCCAGCGGTGCGGCATGCGGTTGCAGCGCAACCCGTCGAGCTGCGGCAGCCCCAGCTGCAAGCTGTGGTAGCCAAACACGTCGGCCACGGCAGCATCGAAGCGCTGCTGCTCCCAGGCCAGCAGGTAGCGGCCGGCGGCGCTGTCGAACCAGTCAAGGCCGCTGGAATCTGGTGCATTCATGCGGGTGCCGCCCGAAAAACCCCTTGCCGCACACCGGGCACTCGCACCGCCGCGGTTTTTATAATCCTCAGGACCATGAAGCTGATTCCTCTACCCGCTTTTAGCGACAACTATCTGTGGCTGCTCCACGACGCTGCGGGCCATGCCCTGGTCGTGGACCCGGGCGACGCGACGCCCGTTTTCGATGCGCTGCAGCGCCTGGGCTTGCAATTGCGGGCGATTTTAGTCACGCACCACCACCCCGACCATGTCGGCGGTGTGGCTGCCTTGCGCGACGCCACCGGGGCGCAGGTCTATGGCCCCGCGCGCGAAACCGTCCCCGAGCCGCTCGTGCGCCTACAGCAAGGCGGCACCGTCGAGGTGCTGGGCCTGCGCTTGGCGGTGCTCGACGTACCCGGCCACACGGCGGGGCATATTGCATTTTTCGCCCCCGAAGTCGAGGGCGGGCCGCTGCTGTTTTGCGGCGACACCTTGTTTTCCGGCGGCTGCGGGCGGCTGTTCGAGGGCACGCCTGCGCAAATGCTCGCCTCGCTCGACCAGTTTGCAGCGCTGCCCGGCGCCACGCGCGTGTGCTGCGCCCATGAATACACGCTCTCGAACCTGAAATTCGCCCGCGCCGTGGAGCCCGACAACCAGGCCCTGCGCGACTACCAGCAGCACTGTGAAGGCCTGCGCGCCCAGGGCCTGCCCACCTTGCCCTCGACCGTCGCGCTCGAGCGCGCCATCAACCCATTCTTGCGCACCCGCGAAGCCGCCGTGGCGGCCGCCGCGCAACGCCACGACCCCGCCGTGAACCCTGCCGACCCCGTAGCCGTGCTGGCCGCATTGCGCGCATGGAAAAACGGCTTTCAATGAGCTGGTTGCGCTGGGCCTTGCTCGCCAGCCTGCTGTGGCTGGCAGGGTGTGCGACGACGAATACCCCGGGCGATCCTGCAGCCGGCAGGGATGGCACGGCCGCAACCCCGACTGCAGCGTCCAGCAGCGCCGCGCAATTCCCGAGCGGCTCGCTGCGCCCCATCACCTCCGCCGAGGCCGCACGTGGCGGCGTGGCCTCACTCACGGCGCCCGTCGACCTGTGGGATCGCATCCGCCGCGGCTTTGCCATGCCCGATCTGCAGGACGACCTGGTGCAGGACCGCATCCAGTGGTACAGCGCCCGCCCCGACTACCTGCAGCGCATGACGCTGCGTTCGAGCAAGTACCTGTTTTACATCGTCGAAGAGCTCGAACGCCGCGGCATGCCCACCGAACTCGCGCTGCTGCCCTACGTGGAGAGCGCCTTCAACCCGCAGGCCGTCTCGCGCGCCAAGGCCGCCGGCATGTGGCAGTTCATGCCCGCCACGGGCACGACCTTCGACCTCAAGCAAAACGCTTTCCGAGACGACCGGCGCGACGTGCTTGCCTCCACGCGCGCCGCGCTCGACTACCTGCAAAAGCTCTACGGCATGTTCGGCGACTGGCACCTGGCGCTGGCCGCATACAACTGGGGCGAAGGCAACGTGGCCCGCGCCATCGCGCGCAACCAGAAAGCGGGGCTGGGCATCAAATACACCGACCTGAACCTGCCCGCCGAAACGCGCATGTACGTGCCCAAGCTGCTCGCGGTGAAAAACATCGTGGCCAGCCCCGACAGCTTCCGCGCCGAGCTCGCGCCCATCGAAAACCACCCTTATTTCCAGACCGTGGAGATCAAGCACGACATCGACGTGGCGCTCGTCGCCAAGCTCGCCGGCATCCGCGAGGAGGACTTCCGCGCGCTCAATCCGTCATTCCACCGCCCCACGATCTTCGCCGCCGGCACGCCGCGCATCCTGCTGCCCTGGGACAACGCGCGCGTGTTCGAGCGCAACCTCGAAGCCTACGACCAGGGCGAATACGCAAGCTGGACAGTCTGGACCGCGCCTGCGACCATGAGCGTGGCCGAGGCGGCCCAGCGCATGGGCATGAGCGAAAGCGACCTGCGCAGCGTCAACAACATCCCGCCGCGCATGCTCATCCGCGCGGGCGCGGCACTGCTCGTGCCACGCAGCGCCACGCGGCGCGAGGACGTGCCCGGACAGATCGCCGACAACGGCCAGCTGCTGCTGGCCCCCGAGGTCGTTACACGCCGCACCGTCGTGGGCGCACGCAAGGGCGACACCGTGGCGCGCCTGGCGCAGCGCTACCGCCTGAGCGCCGCCCAGGTGGCGCAGTGGAACGACACCAAGGTGAACGCCGCCTTCAGAGCCGGCCAGCAAGTGGTGCTGTTCGTGCCCGTGCGCATGACGGGCGCCCGTGCGCAAAGCGCGGCTCGCCACAGTGCAACGCGCAGTTCCGGCCCCGTGCGCAAACAGGCTGCCACCACCAAACGCAGCAGCAGGCCCGCCGCTGCCGCCCAGCCGCACAAAGTCAAAACCACAAGACGCTGATTTCCCCCTTCCGATGGACGCCACCACCCAACTCAATGAACGGCGCCTGGCCGATGCCTGGGCCGAATTGCATACCCAGGCACGCAACGGCAACCCGCTGCACGCAGACGCCAACCGTCTGGCTTTTGCCGACCCCGAATTCCTCTTTCGCCGAGAGACCCGCGGCATCCGCTTCCAGCTCGAGCTGCTCAAGCCCGACCTCGGCCAAAGCGAGCAGGGCATAGAAAACACCATCGTCGTTTTCGGCAGCGCGCGCCTTCCCAGCCCTGAAGATGCGGCGCAGCAATTGGCCGAGGCGCAATCCGGCGGTGAGGCGACGCACATCGCGCGCGCCCAGCGGGCCATGCACAACGCGCGTTACTACGACGCAGCGCGCCGCTTCGCCGCGCTCGTGGCGCAATACAGCGAGCGCCAGCGCCCGTCTGAGCGCATCTACATCTGCACCGGCGGCGGCCCCGGCATCATGGAAGCCGCGAACCGAGGCGCGCACGAGACCGGCGCGCTCAATGTAGGGCTCAACATTGCGCTGCCGCACGAGCAGCACCCAAACCCATTCATCACGCCCTCGCTGAGCTTCAAGTTTCACTACTTCGCGCTGCGCAAAATGCACTTCATGATGCGCGCCAAGGCCCTGCTCGCCTTCCCCGGCGGCTTTGGCACGCTCGACGAACTCTTCGAAGTGCTGACCCTGGTGCAAACCAAAAAGGCCAAGCCCCTGCCCATCATCCTGTTCGGCAGCGACTACTGGAAGCGCCTGATCGACTTCGACGTGCTGGTCGAAGAAGGCATGGTGACAGCCCAAGACCTCGCGCTCTTTCACTACAGCGACGATCCCCAGCAGGCCTGGGAACTCGTGCGCGACTTTTACGAGCTCCCGAAAGAGTAGCTGCTTACGCAGTTTCCATCTGCGCTTGCGACATTTTTCATACTGAAAAAATGGTACCGTTGCGCGGGCGCGGCTGGTTCACCGGCGTGAGCGGCCCGCGCCCGGCAAAGAACGCAATCAGATTGTCCGCCGCGAGCTGCGCCATCGCCAGGCGCGTGGGCAGCGTGGCGCTGGCGATGTGCGGCGTCAGCACCACGTTGGGCACCTCGAGCAAGCCGGGGTGCACCTGCGGCTCGCCCTCGAACACGTCCAGCCCTGCGGCAGCGATGCGCCGCGTGCGCAGCGCCTCGGCGAGCGCCGCGTCATCGACGATGCCGCCGCGCGCGATGTTCACGAGCGTCGCCGTGGGCTTCATCAGCGCGAGTTCGGGCGCGCCTATGGTGTGGTGCGACTCGGGCGAGTAGGGCAGCACCAGCACCACGTGGTCGGCCGTGCGCAAAAGCTCCTCCTTGCCCACGTAATTCGCCTTGCATGCGGCCTCGACCTCGGGCGCGAGATGCGAGCGGTTGTGGTAAATCACGCGCATGCCAAAGCCGTGCGCGCCGCGCCGGGCAATGGCCTGGCCTATGCGCCCCATGCCGATGATGCCCAGCGTGCTGCCGTGCACCTCGGCGCCCGCGAGCAGGTCGTAAGACCAGCGCCGCCACTGTCCCGCGCGCAGGTAGCGCTCGCCCTCGGTCACGCGCCGCGCTGTCGCCAGCAACAGTGCAAAGCCGAAATCGGCCGTGGTCTCGGTGAGCACGCCGGGCGCGTTCGTGCCCTGCACGCCCGCCGCATCCATGGCCGAGAGGTCGAAGTTGTTGTAGCCCACGGCCATGTTTGCGACGATGCGCAGGCGCGGGCAGGCCGCGAGCAGCGCGGCGTCGATGCGCTCGCTGCCCGTGGTGAGGACGCCGTCCTTGTCGCGCAGGTGCGCCGCGAATTCGGCGGGCGACCAGATGTCGTCATGGACGTTCGCCTCGACCTCGAAGTGCTGCGCAAGGCGCTCGAGCACTGCGGGAAAGAGTGCGCGCGCCACGAGGATGCGCGGTTTTGGCATTGCAGTCATAGGAACCAGATCCAGGTCATCAGCAAAAACAAAGGCAGCAAGACGCCGCCCGACCAGAGCATGTAGCCGAAAAACCCCGGCATGCGCACGCCACGGTCTTCGGCGATGGCCTTGACCATCAGGTTCGGTGCGTTGCCTATGTACGAATTGGCACCCATGAACACCGCACCGGCCGAAATCGCCGCGAGCGTGGGCGCAAGCGGCCCCATGAGCGTGGCCGCGTCGCCGCCTGCGGTGTGGAAAAACACCAGGTAGGTCGGCGCGTTGTCGAGAAACGAGCTCAGCGCCCCGCTGGCCCAGAAATACATGGCCGGATCGGGCGTGCCGTCGGCGCGCGTGACGGCGCCTACGATGGCCGCGAACGGCCCCTGCGTGCCCGCCTTGAGCATGGCAATCACCGGCACGATGGTCAGGAAAATGCCCGCAAACAGCTTGGCCACCTCCTGCATGGGCGCCCAGCCGAACTGGTTGTCCGCATGCACCTGCGCGGGCGTGGTGTGCAGCGACAGCAGCGTGACCAGCACCAGCCCCCCGTCACGCACCAGGCCCGGCAGACCGAGCGGTACGCCAGCGAGCTCGAACACCACGGGCGACTTCCAGACGCCCGAAAGCAGCACCAGCCCCACGATGGCCGCAAGCAGCACCAGGTTGACCTTGCCCTCCAGCGCCAAGGCATGCGTGTCGGGCGTGGGGTCCGTGGCTTGCAGCTCCTCGCGGCGGTGGTAGAACCAGCTGTCGAGCGCATAAAAAATCAGCAGCAGCGCGCCGACCAGAAACAGCGCCTTGTCCCAGATGTGGCGCAGCGTCCAGAAAAAATCCACGCCCTGCAGAAAACCCAGAAACAGCGGCGGATCGCCAAGCGGCGTGAGCGCACCGCCCGCGTTCGAGACGATGAAGATGAAGAACACCACCACGTGCGCGACGTGGCGCCGGTTGTCATTGGCGCGGATCAAGGGGCGGATCAGCAGCATGGACGCGCCCGTCGTACCCATGCAGCTCGCGAGCAGCGCGCCCGTGCCAAGCAGCGCCGTGTTCAACGCCGGGCTGCCGTGCAGGTTGCCACGCAGATAAATCCCGCCCGCCACCGTAAACAAGGCCGTGAGCAGGAGCACGAACGGCAGATATTCGGCCAGCAGCGCATGCGCAAAAGCCGCCGTCGCTGCCCTCGGGCCGAACACCGCCGCGCAGGGCAGCAGGAACGCAAGCGCCCAGCCCGCCGCCACCTTGCCATAGTGGTGGTGCCAAAACAGTGGTGCCAGCAAAGGCAGCAATGCGATCGACAGCAGCATCCCCGCAAACGGCAGGCCCCACAGCGGCGAGAGGCTCGCCCCCTGGAGCTCGCCCGCCCATGCGAGGGCCGGCGCGACGCCCAAAACGCCTCCCAGAACGGCGCCATAGACGGCACGGGCCGGCCACCTCCACCCACGGCGTTGGTTCATCTTGTCTCCTCGTTCACGGTCGGCGGCGCTGCCATCGGGGCAGCATCAATTCATATTAAAAAATGCCTTTGCGCTTATGCAGCAAGCGCTGAATGCTACTTTTATATAGCAATCACACGCGCAGCAAGGGCTGCAGCGCCGCACGCAAAGGCCCAGGCAAGGGCACGGGGCGGCGCGTCGTGCGGTCCACATAGACGTGCACAAAATGCCCGGCCGCCGCCGTCTGCAACGCGCCTTGGGCAAACAGGCCGACCTCGTAGCGCACGCTCGATCCACCCAGCCGCGCCACGCGCAACCCGGCCTCGACGGTCTGTGGAAAGGCCAGCGGCGCAAAATAGTTGCATTGCGTCTCGACCACCAGGCCTATGGTCGTACCGCGCTCGATGTCGAGCACTCCCTGCTCGATCAGGTATGCGTTCACGGCGGTATCGAACCAGCTGTAATAGACGACGTTGTTCACGTGCCCGTAAACGTCGTTGTCCATCCAGCGCGTGCCAATGGCGCGAAATACATGGTAGGCACTGCGCGGCTCGGGCGTCGTCCGTGCGGCAGAAGAAGGCGTGGCGGGCTCGGTCATGGGCGAAGATTCTGCCAAAAAGGCCCCCGCGGCCCATTGGATGGGTTTTTTGAAAAACCTCTCTAATTCGGAAAAAATTGCTGCACTGCAACAAAAACTTCTTGCAATCCCGATCCGAGCCCCTAAAATTCGCCCCATGCTGCACTGCAACATGACGCGAGGTCAGACCAGGGCAGATGTCTGTAACCCCTGGTCGTGAAGACCGGATTTTTAGGAGATATGAGATGTCGCTGACCCCTGAGCAAGTCATGGCCACCCACAAAGCCAACGTGGAAACCCTCTTCGGTCTGGCCAACAAGGCCTTCGACGGTGTGGAAAAAATGGTGGAACTCAACCTGTCCACTTCGCGCGCCGCTCTTACGGATGCCAGCACGCAGCTGCAGTCGCTGCTGAGCGCCAAGGACCCGCAGGAACTGTTGACGCTGCAAGCCAGCCTGCTCCAGCCGTTGGCCGAAAAAATCGCCGGCTACAACCGCCAGATGTACGAAATCGCCTCTGCCACGAGCGCGGAATTCACCAAGGCGCTGGAAGCCCAGACTGCCGACGCGCAAAAGGCCTTCACCAACCTGATCGACAGCACCGCCAAGAACGCCCCCGCCGGCTCCGAAACCGCCGTGGCCGTGATGAAGAGCGCCGTCTCTGCCGCCACGAACGCTTTCGAGTCCATGCAAAAAGCCGTCAAGCAAGCCACTGACATGGCCCAAGCCAACATCAGCGCCGTGGCTGAGACAGCCGCCGACGCCGCCAAATCGGCTGCTCCGCGCAAGCGTTGAGCAAAGCCTGGACTACGATAGATACTCAGCCTCTTGAATCCGCGCACACCGCCCCGATTTCAAGCAGGCTCCAACAGTTGTCTCCTTGGATCCTCTCGAAACCCCGTTTCAGGGATCCTTTACAGCCCGGCCCCGTGCCGGGCTTTTTTTGTGTGGCCCGCACGGCTCGACCTTGCGCCACCGCTCATGCCGGCCGACTGCGCCCTGGCAAAGTCTCGCCGAGGAAGTCCAGAAAACAGCGCACCGCGGGCAGCAAGCCGCGGCGTGAGGGAAAGACGGCGTGCACGATGCCCGGCGGCGGCGCCCAGTCTGGCAGCAGGCGCACGAGACGGCCGGCACGCACTTCGTCGGCGCACAGATAGTCGGGCAGCCAGCACATGCCCACACCCGCGAGCGCGGCGAGCTTGAGCGTGAGCAGGTCATCGACCACATAGCGCGGCGCATAGTGCAGGCTGTGTTCGCGCCCGCCCGGGCCTATCAAGCGCAGCGTGCAGCGCCCATCGACGGCCGACATGGCGATGCTGTCGAGCTGCGCGAGCGCTTCGAGCGTCTCGGGCGTGCCCTGGCGCGCGAGCAGCGCCGGGCTCGCGAGGAGGATCTGGCGCGCGTCGTCGAGCCGCTTGACCACCATGCTGCCGCTGTCGTCGAGCGTGGGGCGCACACGCAGCGCCACGTCGAAGCCCTCTTCAATCAGGTTGACCACGCGGTTGCTGACCTGCATTTCCACGCGCACCTCGGGGTAGCGCGCCAGAAAATCGGGCATGAGCTCGCCCAGCATGGTCTGCGCGAGCGTCACCGGGCAGCTCACACGCACGGTGCCGCGCGGCGTGGTCTGCACCTGGGCCACGGTGTCCGCCGCCGCCTGCGCCGCGGCGCGCAAGTCCTGGCAATGGCGCAGGTAGGCCGCGCCCACCTCGGTGAGTGCGAGCCGCCGCGTGCTGCGCTGCAGCAGGCGCAGGCCCAGTTGCGCCTCGAGCGCGGCCACACGGCGGGACAGGCTGGACGTGGGCATGCCGAGCGCCCGCGCGGCCGCGGCAAAGCTGCCGCGCTCCACCACCTCGGCAAAGTAGCGCATGTCGTTGAGGTCTGGCAGTTGTCGCATGGATCGCGTCCATCATTCCAAAAATGGAACGATACCGTGCATTTTTGCCGTCTTGTCGATTTCTAGAGCGAATCCCACAATATCCACAAGCCATTTTTGCTTTTTCACTTCAGGAGAACACCATGCGATTGCTTCACGTAGATTCCGCCGTCACCGGCGCCGCCTCGGTCTCGCGCCAGCTCAGCGCAAAAATCGTCGCGGCCCGGAAGGCCAGTCACCCTGGCACCGAGGTCGAATACCTGGACCTGGTGGCGCAAGCGCCGGGCGACTTCACCATGGACGCGATGTCGCTGCGCATGGGCCAGAGCGAGGGCCTGAGCGAAGCGCAAAAGCGCGAGAACGCCCTGACCGAGCGCCTGCTGCGCCAGTTTCTCGCGGCTGACGTCATCGTGCTCGGCGCACCCATGTACAACTTCGGCATCCCCAGCCAGCTCAAGGCCTGGATAGACCGCCTCGCGCAGCCGGGCTACACCTTCCACTACACAGCCAACGGCCCCGAAGGGCTGGCCAAAGGCAAAACGGTGCTCATCGCCTCGAGCCGTGGCGGCGTGTATTCGACCAGCGACATGGGCCGCGCCATGGACCACCAGGAGAGCTACCTGCAGACCGTGCTGGTTTTTTTTGGCATCACCGACGTCCGCATCGTGCGCGCCGAAGGCGTGGCCATGGGCGACGAGGCCCGCGCACAGGCGCTGGCCGCAGCCGAGCAGGCGATCCTCACGCACACGGCTGCCTGAAGGGCTGGCGAAAGAACAGAGAGAGCGGCGTGAGCAGGCTGCATGCAGCGCGCGATAATCCGCGCCCATGAATCCCCTGCTCTCGCGCCTGCAGCCCTACCCGTTCGAGCGGCTCAAGCAACTCTTTGCGGATGTCACGCCCGCGCCCAACCACCGCCCGATCAGCCTGGGCATAGGCGAGCCGCGCCACGCCACCCCGCAGTTCATCAAAGACGCCTTGTGCGCACACACGGACGGCCTGGCGAGCTACCCCGCCACGGCCGGCGAGCCGCGCCTGCGCGCTGCGTTCACCGACTGGCTCGCGCGCCGCTACGGCCTGCAGCTCGACCCGGCCACGCAGGTGCTGCCCGTGAACGGCTCGCGCGAGGCGCTGTTTGCGTTTGCGCAGACGGTGATAAACGCCTCCAAGAGCAAAGGCGCGCCCGAAGACGCGCCCATCGTGGTCTGCCCGAATCCGTTTTACCAAATCTACGAAGGCGCAGCCCTGCTCGCGGGTGCGACGCCGCATTACGCGCCCAGCCTGCCCGAGCGCAACTTTGCCGTCGATTGGGACAGCGTGCCCGAGAGCGTATGGCGGCGCACGCAACTCGTCTATGTATGCTCGCCTGGCAACCCCACGGGCGCCGTGATGCCGCTCGCGGAATGGGAAAAGCTCTTTGCCCTGAGCGAGCGCCACGGCTTCGTGATCGCCTCGGACGAGTGCTATAGCGAAATTTACTTCCAGGGCGAACCACCGCTGGGCGGCCTGCAGGCCGCGGCGCGCCTGGGGCGCAGCAGCTTCAAAAACCTCATGGCCTTCACGAGCCTGTCCAAGCGCAGCAACGTGCCGGGCCTGCGCAGCGGTTTCGTCGCAGGCGACGCCGAGCTGATCCGCGCCTTTTTGCTCTACCGCACCTACCACGGCGGCGCCATGGGGCCGGCCGTGCAGGCCGCGAGCATCGCCGCCTGGCGCGACGAACAGCACGTGGCAGAAAACCGCGCGCTGTACCGGCAAAAGTTTGCCGAGGTGACGCCGCTGCTCGCGCAGGTGATGGACGTGCGCCTGCCCGACGCGGGCTTTTACCTGTGGGCCGGCGTGCCCGCGGCGCTCGGGCTCAGCGACACGGCCTTCGCGCGTGAACTGCTGGCTCAATACAATGTGACGGTGCTGCCCGGCAGCTACCTGGCGCGCGAAGTGGCCGGCAGCAACCCCGGCGCGCAGCGCGTGCGCATGGCCCTCGTGGCCGAGACCAGCGAATGCCTGGAGGCCGCCCAGCGCATCGTGCAATTCATCCAATCCCATTCCACCTGAGCCTTCCGCCTGATTTTCATGACCCAACAACTGCAAGCCACCATAGACGCCGCGTGGGAAAACCGCGCCAATCTCTCGCCGACGAGTGCCCACAATGAGGTGCAAGAGGCGGTCGAGCACGTGATCGCCGAGCTCGACGCGGGCCGCCTGCGCGTGGCCACGCGCACGGCCGTGGGCCAGTGGACGGTGCACCAGTGGATCAAAAAGGCGGTGCTGCTGTCCTTCCGCCTCAAGGACAACGCCCTCATGCGCGCGGGCGACCTGGCTTTCTACGACAAGGTGCCCACCAAATTCGCCGGCGCTTCGGCCGCCGAACTGCAGGCCCTGGGCGTGCGCGTGGTGCCGCCCGCCGTGGCGCGGCGCGGCAGCTTCATCGCCAAGGGCGCGATCCTGATGCCGTCTTACGTAAACATCGGCGCCTACGTCGATGAGGGCACCATGGTCGATACCTGGGCCACCGTGGGCTCGTGCGCGCAGGTCGGCAAGAACGTGCACCTTTCGGGCGGCGTGGGCCTGGGCGGCGTGCTCGAGCCGCTGCAGGCGAACCCGACCATCATCGAGGACAACTGCTTCATCGGCGCGCGCTCGGAGATCGTCGAGGGCGTGGTCGTCGAAGAAAACTCCGTCATCTCCATGGGCGTCTATATCGGCCAGAGCACGCCGATCTACGACCGCGCCACGGGCGAAGTGAGCTACGGCCGCGTGCCCGCAGGCTCGGTCGTGATCAGCGGCAGCCTGCCCAAGGATGGCGGCAAATACAGCCTCTACGCGGCCATCATCGTCAAGCGCGTCGATGCGCAGACGCGCGCCAAGACCAGCCTCAACGACCTGCTGCGCGCCTGAAGCCGACACTGCAGCCACTGCGATTTGCGCGAACCACCACGAAAGGAGCCTCCCATGGGCATGATGGAGCGAATTTTGCGTCTGATGAGCGAAAAGCAGGCCTCGGACGTGTACCTTTCGGCCGGCGCGCCGGCACTGATCCGCATCCATGGCGAGTGCGTGCCGATCAACAACCAGATGTTGCCGCCCAACGCACCACGCGACCTGCTGGCCGAGATCGTGCCGCCCGAGCGCATGGAAGAGCTCGACGAAACCGGCGAGCTCAACATGGGCGTGCCACTGGTCGGTGTGGGGCGCTTTCGCATCAGCGCGATGCACCAGCGCGGTACCTGCGCGGTTGTGATTCGCTTCATCACGCAGCAAATTCCCGAACTCGCAGCGCTGCACCTGCCCCCGGTGCTGGGCGATCTGGTCTTGCAAAAGCGTGGCCTCGTGCTGGTGGTCGGCGCCACGGGGTCAGGCAAGAGCACCACGCTCGCGGCCATGCTCGACAAGCGCAACAGCGAGCTCTCGGGCCACATCCTCACGGTGGAAGACCCGATCGAATACCAGTTCAAGAATAAAAAATCCATCGTCAACCAGCGCGAGGTAGGCACGGACACGCAGTCGCTGCAAATCGCGCTCAGAAACGCGCTGCGCCAGGCGCCCGACGTGATCCTGATCGGCGAAATCCGCGACCGTGAAACCATGTCCGCCGCCATTGCCTACGCGCAGTCGGGCCACCTGTGCCTGGCCACGCTGCACGGCAACAACAGCTACCACGCGCTCAACCGCATCCTGAGCTTCTACCCCGTCGAAGTGCGCCCGACCATGCTCGGCGACCTCTCCTCGGCACTGCGTGCCATCGTCTCGCAGCGCCTGGTACGTACCGTGCAAGGCACGCGCCTGCCCGCGGCCGAGGTCATGCTCAACACCAAACTCGTGGCCGAACTGGTCGAGCAGGGAAACTTCTCGGGCATACGCGAAGCCATGGAGTCGTCCATGGCCGAGGGTTCGCAAACCTTCGAGGAAGACCTGGCGCGGCTCATCCAGGAAGGGCGCATCGCGCGCGACGAAGGCTTGGCCAACGCCGACTCGCCCACCAACCTCATGTGGCGCCTGCAAAACGATTTCGCGCTCGCGGAAAAATCCGCCAAGGCGCAGAAGGAAGTGCAGGAAACCCCCGACGACACCCCATCGTTCACCGAAATCGTGCTCGACGTGCACCCCGACTGAGCACCCGCTTCTTCTTTTTTATGTCCCGCACCCTGCAACTGGCCGAGCAGCTCATCGCCCGGCCCTCCGTCACGCCCGAAGACGCGGGCTGCCTCGAATTGCTCGCGCAGCGCCTCGCGCCGCTGGACTTCGTCTGCGAACGCATGGACAGCGGCCCGCCCGAGTTCCGCGTCAGCAATTTATGGGCAAAAAGGCCTGTAGCGCTTGATGGCTCTGCGCTAGCAGCTTCCAAAACCATAGTTTTTGCAGGCCATACCGACGTCGTGCCCACAGGCCCGCTCGAGCACTGGAGCAGCAATCCCTTCCTGCCCACGCAGCGCGGCGGCAAGCTCTACGGGCGCGGCGCGAGCGACATGAAAACCTCGATCGCCGCCTTCGTCGTCGCGGTCGAAGAGTTCCTCGCCGCCACGCCCGCGCCGCACCTGGCCATCGCCTTTTTGCTCACGAGCGACGAGGAAGGCCCTTCGGCCGATGGCACCAAGGTCGTGGTCGAGCGCCTGCGCGCACGCGGCGAGCGCCTCGACGGGTGCATCGTCGGCGAGCCCACCTCGGTGCAGCGCAGCGGCGACATGATCAAGAACGGCCGCCGCGGCACGCTCAGCGGCAAGCTCACGGTGCGCGGCATCCAGGGCCACGTGGCCTACCCGCAGCTCGCACGCAACCCCATCCACCAGGCGCTGCCCGCCCTCGCCGAGCTCGCCGCCACCACCTGGGACGAGGGCAACGCCTTTTTCCCGCCCACGAGCTGGCAGATCAGCAACATCCACGCGGGCACCGGCGCGACCAACGTCATCCCGGGCCGCCTGGAGGTCGATTTCAACTTCCGCTTTTCCACCGAGTCCACGGCCGAAGCGCTGCAGCGGCGCGTGCACGCCGTGCTCGACCGCCACGGGCTCGAATACGACCTGCGCTGGACACTCGGCGGCCAGCCCTTCCTCACACCCGTGGGCGAACTCGTGCGCGCCGTGCAGCAGGCCATACGCGCCGAAACCGGTATCGAGACCGAGCTCTCGACCACCGGCGGCACGAGCGACGGGCGCTTCATCGCGCAAATCTGCCCGCAGGTGATCGAACTCGGCCCGCCCAACGCCTCGATTCACAAGATCGACGAGCATGTGTGCCTCGCGGACATCGAGCCGCTCAAGAACATCTACCGCCGCACGCTCGAAGCGCTCGAAGCCCAGGCCGCCGCGCAGGCCCTGGCAGTCCAGGCATGAGCGCCACCGGGCACGACCACCCCACCCCCGCTGCCCTGCCCGCCTTGCAGGGCGAAACCTTGGGCGCCTTGCTCGACGCCGGCACGCGCCTGCTCGAGGCCGCGGGCGTGGCCTTTGGCCACGGCACGACCAACGCACGCGACGAAGCCGCCTGGCTGATCCTCTGGCGCCTGGGCCTGCCGCTGGACACGCCCATCACCGGCGATGGGGCTGAAGATGGCACCGAAAATGGCATGGAAAATCGCCCCATTACGCCCGCCGAGCTTGCGCAAGTAGCTACGCTTTTCGATGCACGCATACGCACGCGCAAGCCCGCCGCCTACCTCACGCACGAGGCCTGGCTCATGGGCGTGCCTTTTTACGTCGACGAGCGCGCGATCGTGCCGCGCAGCTTCATTGCCGAGCTGCTGGTCGATGGCAGCCTCGATGTGTTCCTCAGTGCCGACACGCGCCAGGTGCTCGACTTGTGCACGGGCAACGGCAGCCTCGCCGTGCTCGCGGCGCTGGTCTGGCCCGATGTCGCCGTAACCGCCGCCGACATTTCGCCCGAGGCGCTCGAAGTCGCGCGCATCAACGTCGCCAAGCACGGCCTGCAGGAGCGCATCCGGCTCCAGCGCTCGGACGGGCTCGCCGAACTGCCCGGCCCGTGGGACTTGATCCTGTGCAACCCGCCCTACGTCAACGCCGCGAGCATGGCGCAGCTGCCGCCCGAATACCGTGCCGAGCCCGCGCTCGCGCTCGCGGGCGGCACCGACGGCATGGATTTCATCCGCCGCCTGCTCGCCGATGCCCCCGCGCACCTGCGCCGCCACGGCGTACTCGTGCTCGAAATCGGCAACGAACGCGCGCACTTCGAGGCCGCCTTCCCGCAGCTGCAGCCGATCTGGTTGGACACCAGCGCCGGCGCAGACCAGGTGCTGCTGCTCACGCGCGACGCGCTGCTCGCGCCCCCTGTCATCGCATGATCACTCTCAAAGACATCTGCCTGCGCCGCGGCAGCAAGCTCGTGCTCGACCACGCGAGCGCCACCATCCATCCCGGCGAGCGCGTGGGCCTCGTAGGGCGCAACGGCGCGGGCAAGTCCTCGCTGTTTGCGCTGCTCAGCGGCGACTTGCACGAAGACAGCGGCGAATGCTTCTTCCCGCCTGGCTGGCGCCTCGCCCAGGTCGCGCAGGAAATGCCCGAAACCGACGAACCGGCCACCGCATTCGTGCTGCAGGGCGACACGCGCCTGGCCGAGCTGCACCAGACGCTGCAGCAGGCCGAACAGGCCGGCAACGGCATGGCCATCGCGCAGGCGCACAGCGACCTGGCCGACGCCGGCGCGCACGACGCCGTGGCGCGTGCACAGACGCTGATTCTCGGACTCGGCTTTCAGCTGGCCGAGCTCGAACGCCCCGTGCGCAGCTTTTCGGGCGGCTGGCGCATGCGCCTGCAGCTGGCGCGCGCACTGATGTGCCCGAGCGACCTGCTGCTGCTCGACGAGCCCACCAACCACCTGGACCTGGACGCGCTGGTCTGGCTCGAAGCCTGGCTGCAGCGCTACGCCGGCACGCTGATCGTGATCAGCCACGACCGCGAGTTTCTCGACGCCGTGACCACCGTCACGCTGCACCTGGAGCAGGCCCGGCTCACGCGCTACGGCGGCAACTACAGCCGCTTCGAGGAACTGCGCGCGCAGCAGCTCGCGCTGCAGCAGTCCGCGTATGCGCGCCAGCAGGACAAAATCGCGCACCTGCAAAAGTTCATCGATCGCTTCAAGGCCAAGGCCACCAAGGCGCGGCAGGCGCAAAGCCGCGTCAAGGCGCTCGAGCGCATGGAAAAAATCGCCCCGGTGCTCGCCGAGGCCGAGTTCAACTTCGAATTCAAAGAGCCGCCGAACCTGCCCAACCCCATGCTCACGCTCAGCGATGCGGCCTTCGGCTACCGCAGCGCAGACGGGCAGGTGACCACCATCTTGCAGCACGTGAACCGCTCGGTGCTTGCGGGCCAGCGCATAGGCATTCTGGGCGCGAACGGTCAGGGCAAATCGACGCTGGTGAAAACCATCGCACGCCAGATGCCGCCGCTGGCCGGGCGCGTCACCGAGGGCAAAGGCCTGCGCATAGGCTACTTTGCGCAGCAGGAGCTCGACCTGCTGCGCCCCGGCGAGAACCCGCTCGAACACATGGTGCGCCTGGCGCGCGAAATGGGCCCGACGAACCCCGCACCCAGCCGCGAGCAGGACCTGCGCAACTACCTGGGCAGCTTCAACTTCTCGGGCGACATGGTGCAGCAGGCCGTGGGCAGCATGAGCGGCGGCGAAAAAGCCCGCCTGGTGCTGGCCATGATCGTCTGGCAGCGCCCCAACCTGCTGCTGCTCGACGAGCCGACCAACCACCTCGACCTGGTCACGCGCGAGGCGCTGTCGGTCGCGCTCAACGGCTTCGACGGCACGGTGATGCTGGTGAGCCACGACCGCGCGCTGCTGCGCTCCGTGTGCGACGAGTTCTGGCTCGTGGGCCGCGGCGCGGTCGGCCCGTTCGACGGCGACCTCGACGACTACCAGCGCTACCTGCTTGAAGAAAGCCGCCGCCTGCGCGAGCTGGCGCGCACGCAGGCCGCACCAGCCGGCGCGGCAAAATCTACTGAAAACGTAGCTGCTCACGCAGGCACATCAAGCACAAATGGCGGTTTTGTTCCTGAGAATGTGCCGCCCGCCCTCTCGCAGCGCGAAGCGCGCCGGCAAAGCGCCCAGGCACGCCAGCAGCTGGCCGAAAAGACCCGCCCGATCCAGCGCGAGATCGCGCAGATCGATGCGCGCCTGGCCGCACTCGCCTCCGAGAAAAGCGCGCTCGAGGAACGCCTCACGCAGCCGCTCGCGCCCTCCGACATCGCAAGCTGCGGCCGCCGCCTCAAGGAATGCAGCGATGAAGTCGCCGCGCTCGAAGACCGCTGGCTCGAACTCGGCGCGGCGCTGGAGGCGCTGGCCGCCGCGGCCGAAACGGCTGCTACAGGCTGAAGGCCTGCCGGGCGTGGAAGACCACGGCCCAGGCGCGGGCCGAAAAAAATTCCTGCCCCTGTCAACGCAACGCAAACCTGCGGCGTTTTTCAGGACATCACAGGAGTTTTCTGACATGCAAACCACCGCACCTCTGACCCTCTGGCCCGAAGACGAGCGCGATCGCAAGCGTGCGCCGGCGTTCGGCTGCTGAGCCACCGCCTGCCTGCTGCCGGTTTTCGCAGCTTTTTCTCTCACTCGGCCACAAAAAACCCCGCTTTCGCGGGGTTTTTTGTTGGGCAGGACGGCGGCGCGAGCTCAGAGGCTGAGCGTTTTTCGGCCGCGGCCGAAAGGCACATCAAAACGCCTCCGATCGAGGCGCAAAGCGCAGCCATAGCTCGGGCTATGGCGAGCATTTGCAACGACGAGCGAGGGTGTTTTGGTGTGCAAGGCGGCCATGGACGAAATACTCTCAGCCTCTCAGCCCATGTGCAAGCCGCCGTTGACAGAAAAATCCGCCCCGGTCGAATAGCTGCCATCTTCGGACGCGAGCCAGGCGACGATGGAGGCAATCTCGCTCGGCTCGCCCAGGCGCTTGAGCGGCACTGTGGCGACGATTTTTTCGAGCACCTCGGGGCGGATGGCCTTGACCATGTCGGTGCCTATGTAGCCCGGGCTCACGGTGTTCACCGTCACGCCCTTGGCGGCCAGCTCCTGCGCCAGCGCCATCGTGAAGCCGTGCATGCCGGCCTTGGCCGCCGAATAGTTGGTCTGCCCGGCCTGACCCTTTTCACCGTTCACGCTGCTGATGTTGATGATGCGGCCCCAGCCTTTTTCCACCATGTCGCCCACGACCTGCTTGGTCACGTTGAACAGGCTGTTGAGGTTGGTTTCGATCACCGCGTCCCAGTCCTCGCGCGTCATCTTGAGGAACATGCGGTCGCGCGTGATGCCGGCGTTGTTCACGAGCACGTCTATGCTGCCGTGTTCGGCCTTCGTCTGGGCGAAAGCCTCTACCGTGGAATCCCAATTGCTCACATTGCCCACGGACGCATGAAAGGTAAAGCCCAGCGCCTGCTGCTCGGCCAGCCATTTGGCATGGTCGCGCGTGGGGCCGCAGCCCGCGATGACCTTGAAACCTTCGCTGTGCAAACGCTGGCAAATGGCGGTGCCAATGCCCCCCATGCCGCCGGTGACGTATGCGACTTTCTGACTCATTTCCATTCTCCTGAGTGTGTAGTTGCTGGCTCAGCAGCCACTCTAACCAATTTATGTTGCAGTTCGCGCTGCGGGAAACACTGACGTCCCCCGCGAGTTTGTAACAGTTCCCAGCGCAGGCTCATTGAGGTCGGGCAAACTGCCCGCGCACTGCGGCGCGCAGCGTCAGCCAGGCCAGCCATGACACGACCACGCTGAGCAGTGCCAGCAAAGCCCATGCCAGCACGGCGTACCAGGCAGAGGCGCTGCGATGCGCCATCTCTAAGCTGGCCATGGTGAAAGCCGCGAGCGGAAACGAGTAGCCCCACGCCGCCGTGGAAAAAGGCAGGCGCGCGAACTGCCGCACATGGCTTGCGAGCAGCAAAAAGACGAACAGCGCCATCGAATACAGCACGCGCGCCAAACCATCGACCTGCCCTGTCAGGGCCATGTAGGCGACAAACCCCGCCGAGGGCGGCGCGAGCAAGATCGCCAGCGTGGGCCGCATGGGCGGCGGCAGTGGTTCATGGAAGAACAGGCGGTAAAACACGATGGTCATGAGCACCAGCCAGAACACCAGCCCGATGCTGAAAAAGAACCAGCTGATGTCGGGCGGCGCCCACTGCATGCCAACGATGGGCATGAGGATGTTGCCCACGGCCGGGATGAACCAGGCCGGGCTCGCGTGCTGGATGCTGTAGTGCGGGTGAAAAATCCAGCTGCCCACGGCCAGCAAGGTCAGTACCAGGTGCGCCGCGGCGCCCACGCTCCACAGCACATGCGCCAGGCCCGGCAGCGTGGGCAGCCAGGCGATGGACAGCAGCACCATGCCGGTGGAGATCGCCGGAAAGAAGTTGACCTGCACCGGATGCGCGCGCTCGGCCGCCACCTGCGCGGGGTAGCGCAGCGCCTTGAGGGCATACAGCACGAAAAGAAAAACATACAGCGCCGTCGCCACCCCGCGCAGGCACAGACCCGGCAGCGCGGGCGCGCCCGCAAGGGCGCTGGCCTTGGCCCAGGCGAGCGCGAGCCCTGCCACGCCCATCACGGTGGTGAACAAGGCCACGGGGAGATGGGCGAGCGATGGTGGCACAGGCGCACTGCCAGGGTCAGCAGGTTGCGTATTTGTCGCTGGAATCGGAGTGGCGGAGGCGGTCATGGCGTCATTCGAGCGATCAGGGCGCAGTGTGGCGAAGTGCGGATCAGTCCCACAGCGGCGCAGGCTGCGCGCGCAATTGCTGACGGCGCATGGCGTAATCGGGCAACACGCCTTCGACGATGCGCCAAAAACGCGGGCTGTGGTTCATCTCGCGCAGGTGGGCGAGTTCGTGCACCACCACGTAGTCGATCAGCGCCGGCGTGTAGTGCAACAGGCGCCAGTTCAGCCGAATGGAGCCGTCGGCGCTGGCGCTGCCCCAGCGTGTGCGTGCGCTCGACAGGCTGAGCCGCTGCCAGCGCACCTCGAGCTGCGGCGCAAAATGCTCGAGCCGCGCCGTGAAGTGGCTGCGCGCCTGGCGCTGGAACCAGGCTTGCACCTGCGCGCGCGCCTGCTGCGCCGCGGCCTCGTGCGGCAGCGCAAGCTGCAGCGCGCGCTCGTCGCCACACTCGACCAGCCGCACGCGCGCGCCCTGCGAAACTCCGAGCCGCAACAACAACGGCGCGCCCAGGTAGGGCAGTTGCGCGCCATGGACCCAAGCGATGCGCCCGGCCTCGCGGCGCTGCTGCAGCACGCGCACCTCGTGCAGCTTGCGCACGATCCAGCCGGCCTTGCCATGCAGCGCGTGCTCGATCTCCGCCAGCGCCACGCCCGCGGGCGCGCGCACCGTGAGCCCCTCCGCATCGACCACGAAGCCTATGCTGCGCCGGCGCACACGTTGCAGCGCGTACGCCACCAACACGCCGCCAAGCACGAGCTGGCGCTGCGCCGCCGGGTGGCGGAAAACCACTGTTTCCGCTCTGTATTCAGGAGCATCTTGCGCTTGCTGCGGCTGCGCCAGCAGCTTCTTTTGCCCTGAATCTTGCGCCCCATTCGGTGGCGCTACCACGCCCCAGTCGGCCAGCAAACCTTGCAGCAACCGAGGAATCATGGATGGGCAGCCGCCGCCTCGGCCTGCTCGGGGGACTGAGGCGGGTAGGCGTCAGGATCGAGGCGGCGCATTTCGGCCTCTATCCAGTGTTCGACCTCTTGCATCAATTCGTCGGGCCGCCGGCCCTGGCTCGGGATGGGCCTGCCGATGGAGACATCGACCACGCCGGGGCGCTTGACGAAGGCCTTGGGCGGCCACACGCGCGCCGAGGTGACGGCGATCGGCACCACGGGCACGCCCGTGCGTATGGCCAGGCGCGTGCCGCCGCTTTTGTAGTCGCCCTTTTGGCCGCGCGGTATGCGCGTACCCTCGGGGAACATGATGATCCACGTGCCCTGGTCGAGCAGGCGCTGGCCTTGCTGCACGAGCTTTTGAAAGGCGCGCATGCCATCGTTGCGGTCGATGTGGATCATGTCGAGGCTGCCGATGGACCAGCCGAAGAAGGGGATGCGCAGCAGCTCTTTCTTGAACACGTAGGCCAGCTGGCGGGGCATGATGGCCGGCATCAGAAAGGTTTCGTACGCCGACTGGTGCTTGCACAGCAGCACGACACCCTGGCGCTGGTCCGTGGGCAGATTTTCCATGCCCTGGATGCGCGGGCGTATGCCCATGAACCAGTGCGCGGCGCGGATGGACAGCGCCAGCCAGGCGCGGGCGATGGGGTAGAGCACCGTCTTGGGCGCACCCAGCACGCGGCACAGCAAAATCGCCAGCGTGTAGGGCACCACGGTGACACCCATCCAGAGCAGATGCAGGAGAGAACGCAGCAGAGCCATGCGGTCGGTTTCGTAAGAGTGTTTTTGCAGTATAGCCCTTGAAGGGCAAGCGCTTTTAGCTATAAAAAGAATATCGCCGTAGGTTATGCCTGCGCGGGGTGCGCGGGCAGCGGCACCGCCTCAGCCGCAGTTTCGGCCTGCAGCAAATGCTCGACCAAGGCGCCCAGGCTGGCATGCTTTTGCACCTCGGGCAGGGGCTCCGGCGCCCCATCGACCGGGTTTGCCAGCGCCCCCATGCCTTGTGCTGCCGCGCTGGCGGCGCCCACCTGCTGCGCCAACTGCTGCACCAGGTGGAGCCGACGTACCCCCAGCGCTGCCCCCGCCTGCAGCAATGCCATGCTGCTGCCCACGACCAGCACCTGCGCGGCGTCCACGCCGTAGCGCTCGCAGATCTGCGCCAGCAGCTCCGGCTGGGGCAGGCGGCAGCGGCAGGTTTCCTGCGGCGCGTGCGGGCAGAAAAACACCGCGTCTATGCGCCCGCCCACGGCGGCGAGCTGGCGGTACATCTTGGCGTGGATGGCGTTGAGCACCTTCACGTCGAACAGGCCGCGCCCCAGACCAGGCTGGTTGCAGGCCAGCACCACGTGCCAGCCCGCGTGGTTGAGGCGCGCGACGGCTTCGAGCGCGCCCGGCTGGGCGATCCACTCGTCGGGCGAGGTGATGTAACCGTCCCCCGGCAGATTCAGCGTGCCGTCGCGGTCGAGGATGGCGAGCTTCATGCGATGGGCTCCTGCACTGGCGCACGCGCCGGCGTCACACGGCCAGGCGCGACAGATCGGCCACGCGGTTCATCGCGAGGTGCAGCTTCTTGAGCAGCCCCAGGCGGTTCAGGCGCAGGTCGAGTTGCTCGGCATTGACCATCACGTCGTCGAAGAACGCATCGACCGGCGCACGCAGCCCCGCCAGGGTTTGCAGCGAGGCGGTGTAGTCCCCCGCGTCGAACTGCGCGTCGGCCTGGGGGACTATGCTTTGCATGGCGGCGTAGAGGTTTTGTTCGGCCTCTTCCTGCAACAGCAGCGCACTCACGTGCGCATCGACCACCTGCTCGGCGTCGCCGGCTTTTTTGAGGATGTTGGCGATGCGCTTGTTCGCCGCGGCCAGGGCCTCGGCCTCGGGCAGCGTGGCAAACGCGCGCACGGCCTGCAGGCGCTTTGGCACGTCGGCCAGGCGCTGCGGGCGCAGCGCGAGCACGGCCTCCACCTCGCGCGCCGAAAAGCCCTGCTCGCGCAGCTGGCCCGCAAGGCGCTCGTAGATGAAGTCGGAAAGCGGCACACGCGGGTCTTCGATCAGGCTGCCGAACGCGGGCACGGCTGCGGCGAGCAGCGCGTCGAGCTCCAGCGGCAGCGCCTTGTCGATCAGCATGCGGATCACGCCGAGCGCGTGGCGGCGCAGCGCGAACGGGTCGCGCTCGCCCGTGGGCAGGTTGCCGATGCCGAACATGCCCACGAGCGTCTCGAGCTTGTCGGCCAGCGCCACCACCACGCCCACCGGGCCGCGCGGCAGGCTGTCGCCGGCAAAACGCGGTTTGTAATGGTCTTCGATGGCGTCGGCCACGGCTGTGGGCAGGCCGTCGTGCAGCGCGTAATAGCGCCCCATGGTGCCTTGCAGCTCGGGGAATTCGCCCACCATGTCGGTGAGCAGGTCGGCCTTGGCGAGCTCGGCGGCCTGGTCGGCCTGCTCGACCAGTACCTTGTCACCCAGTTGAGCCGCAATGGCCTGCGCGATCGCGCGCACGCGCTGCACGCGCTCGAGCTGCGTGCCGAGCTTGTTGTGATAGACCACCTTGGCCAGCTGCGGCACGCGGCTCGCGAGCGACTTTTTGCGGTCTTGGTCGAAGAAAAACTTGGCGTCCGCGAGACGCGGGCGCACCACGCGCTCGTTGCCGCCCGTCACAGCGCTCGCATCCTGCGGGCTGATGTTGCTGACCACGAGAAAGCGGTTCGTGAGCTTGCCGGCCGCGTCGAGCAGCGGAAAGTATTTCTGGTTCGCCTGCATGGTCAGGATCAGGCATTCCTGCGGCACCTCGAGGAATTCAGGCTCGAACTGGCACACGAGCACGTTCGGGCGCTCGACCAGGGCCGTGACCTCGTCCAGCAGCGCATCATCTTTGATAGCTGAAAGCGATGGCCCCGCCTTGGCTGCAGCCTGATTGAGCTGTGACTCGATGAGCGCGCGGCGTTCGCCGAAGTGCGCGACCACCGCGCCTTGCGTGCGCAGCGCCTCGGCGTAGGCGTCGGCGTGCGGCAGCTCGATCGGCTCGGCCTGCGCCTCGAAGCGGTGGCCGTGCGTGTGGCACCCCGCGCGCAGGCCTAGCGCATGCACCGGCACCACCTGCGCGCCGTGCAGCGCCACCAGGCCATGCGCGGGACGCACGAAGTGCACCGTGCTCCAGCCGGGCAACTCACAATCGGCGCAACCGGCTTCGAGCTGGTAGCTCATCACCTTGGGGATGGGCAGCCTGGCGATGGCTTCGTGCAGGGCTTTTTGCAAGCCCGCGGCGAGCGGCACGCCCGGCGCCACGCTGTCGAGAAACAGCGCCTCGGCCTTGCCGTCGGGTGCGCGCTGCAAGCGCGCAAGCACCGCCGCGAGCGCCGCATCGCTGCCCACATCTACCCCCAACGCCTGCAGCTTTTTGCGCAGCGCCGGCGTGGGCTGGCCTTGCGCGTCCAGCCCCACGGCCACGGGCATGAGCTTTTGGCGCACGGCCTGGTCGGCGGCCTTGGCGGCCACGTCGGTGATATGCGCGCCCAGGCGGCGCGGCGAGGCGTAGGCCGTGACCTTGGCGTCGGCCGCGGCCAGCCCTTGCGCGCGCAGTTGCTCGGCAAGCACGCCGGCAAAAGACTCGCCCAGTTTCTTCAGCGCTTTGGGCGGCAGTTCTTCGACGAACAATTCCACCAGCAGATTGGCGTTGGAGTTCATTCCATTCCTATGACAAAAAATCGATTCGAAACCCGAGCCGCTGCGCGCTCGCCCGCATCGCGGCGTCCAGTGTGGCCACGGCCTTGCAGCCGTGGCGCTGCGCCACCGCAAGGTGCAGCGCGTCACCGCCGCGCAGGCCGCTCGCTGCATCGGCCACCCAATCGGCGGCTTGCAGGAAATCGGCTTCGATCACGTTCAGGCGGTGCACCATGTCCATGGCTTCGACGAAGCGCTCGCGTGCCAGTTGCAGGCGCGGGCCCGTGAGCGCCTTTTTGCGCACCTGGATGCTCAGGGCGCTGGCAAATTCGGTCTCGGCCCACCATGCCGTGCCCAGGTGCGACATGTCGGCCTGCGCCATCCAATCGATCACGGCTGCGCCTTCGCTTTCATGAAAGCAGTAGGCGCACCATACGCTGGTGTCGATGTAAGTGGCGTCCCAGCGGCGCTGCGGGTGGTGTAGGGTCGTGAGGGGCATGGAGGATTGAGGGGCTTGCGTCGGCAGGTGCTCAAGGCGCTGTCAATAGCGCTCATTGGCGCGCACTTCCTCGATCACCGACTCGGTCAAAGGCATGCTGGCCAGGTGCGCCCGCGCGCGCGCAATCCACTCCTCTTTGCTGAGCTTGGAGCGCTGGCGCCGTGCCGACAACTGCCAGGCACCGCCCGGCGTGGCTTCAGGCGGCTGCAGGTGCAGCGTGTCGCCCTCGCGCACGCCGAGCTCGCGCGCGAGCGCCGCGGGCAGGCGCACCGCGAGGCTGTTGCCCCAGCGGCTCACGGTCAAGTCCAGGCCCTCGGTGGGCAGGTCATTCGCTCCCATGGTCGGCTCCTTTCACGGCGCAAACGTAGATACTCGTATCTACATTGTAGAGGCCGAACGCCCCATCGCGCACCTCATCGCGCACCGCTCAGGCCGCCTTGGGCGCGAGCTGTGCCACCCATTCGCGCGGCGCCATCGGAAAGCCCAGGCGCTCGCGGCTGTCGTAGTAGCTTTGCGCCACGGCGCGCGCGAGGTTGCGGATGCGGCCTATGTAGGCCGCGCGCTCGGTCACGCTGATCGCGCCGCGCGCGTCCAGCAGGTTGAAGGTGTGCGCAGCCTTGAGCACCTGCTCGTAGGCGGGCAGCGCAAGCTGCTGCTCCATCAGGTATTTGGCCTGCTTTTCGTGCGCGTCGAAGGCCGTGAACAAAAAGGCCGCGTCGCTGTGCTCGAAGTTGTAGGCGGACTGCTCTTTTTCGTTTTGCAGGTACACGTCGCCATAGCTCAGCCCCTCGGTCCACTGCAGGTCGTACACGTTGTCCACGCCTTGCAGGTACATCGCCAGGCGCTCCAGACCGTAGGTGATTTCGCCCGTGATCGGGCGGCAGTCCAGGCCGCCGACCTGCTGGAAGTAGGTGAACTGCGTCACCTCCATGCCGTTGAGCCACACCTCCCAGCCCAGGCCCCAGGCCCCCAGCGTGGGGTTTTCCCAATCGTCCTCGACGAAGCGGATATCGTTTTTCTTCAGCTCGAACCCCAGCGCCTCGAGCGAGCCCAGATAAAGCTCGAGGATGTTGCTCGGCGCGGGCTTGAGCACGACCTGGTACTGGTAGTAGTGCTGCAGGCGGTTGGGGTTTTCACCATAGCGGCCGTCCTTGGGGCGACGGCTGGGCTGCACGTAGGCGGCCTTCCAGGGTTCAGGGCCGATTGCTCTTAAAAAAGTAGCTGTATGCGAAGTACCAGCGCCGACTTCCATGTCGTAAGGCTGCAAGAGCGCGCAGCCCTGGGCAGCCCAGTATTGCTGCAGTGTGAGGATGATTTGCTGAAAGGTGAGCATGGCGTGGAGCGCGCGACCTGGGTGCCGCGCGGCAGTGATTGGAAAAAGAGATGGCGGCGCGCGAACCCCCGCGCGCCCTCAAGCGCCATCCCAACGGCGCAGCACCAGGCAGGCGTTGGTGCCGCCGAAGCCGAAGCTGTTGGACAAGGCGGTGCGGATCGGCGCGTCGCGCGTCGCGCGCACGAGTGGCATGCCCTCGGCCGCGGGGTCGGGCGTCTCGACGTTGATCGAACCCGCGATAAAGCCCTGCTGCAGCATCAAGAGGCAGTAAATGGCCTCCTGCACGCCGGTCGCGCCCAGCGAGTGGCCCGTGAGCGACTTGGTCGAGGAAAACGGCGGGATCGCGTCGCCGAACACGGTGCGGATCGCGCGCAGTTCGGGCACGTCGCCCACGGGCGTGGAGGTGCCATGGGTGTTGATGTAGTCGATCGGCTCGGCCAGACCCGCGATCGCCTGGCGCATGCAGGCCACGGCGCCGTCGCCCGAGGGAGCGACCATGTCCACCCCGTCCGAGGTGGCGCCAAAGCCCACCACCTCGCCGAGGATGGTGGCGCCGCGCGCCTGCGCGTGTGCGAGGCTTTCGAGCACCACGGCACCGCCGCCGCCCGCAAGAACGAAGCCGTCGCGGTGCAGGTCGTAGGGGCGCGAGGCCTTTTCCGGCGTGGCGTTGAAGGCGCTGGACATGGCACCCATGGCATCGAACAGCATGCCCATGCCCCAGCTGAGCTCCTCCCCGCCGCCCGCGAACATCACATCCTGCAGGCCGAAGGCGATCTGCTGCGCGGCCACGCCTATGCAATGCGCCGAAGTGCTGCAGGCCGAGGTGATGGAGTAGTTGACGCCCTTGATGCCGAAGTTCGTGGACAGGCACGCCGACACGGTGGAACTCATGCAGCGCGTGACCTGGTAGGGCCCCACGCGCCGTATGCCCTTGCTGCGCAGGATGTCGGCGGCCTCGACCTGGTGCGCCGGAGAGCCACCGCCCGAGCCCATGATGAGCCCTGTGCGCGGGTGCGACACCTCGGCCGGCGTGAGGCCCGCCTGCGCGATCGCCTGCGCCAGCGCGATATGTGCATAGGCTGCGGCGTCACCCATGAAGCGCCGCTGCTTGCGATCGATATGCGCGTCAAGGTCGATCTGCGGCACGCCCGCGACCTGGCTGCGCAGGCCCATTTCGGCAAATTCGGGCATGGCGCGGATGCCCGAACGCCCCGCGCGCAGCGCCGCCGTGACGCTGGCGCTGTCGTTGCCTATGCAGGAAACGATGCCGGTGCCGGTGATGACTACGCGTTGCTTGCTGCTCATGCGATTCCTCCTTAGGTCGGACTGCCCTGCGCCGTGCCGCCGAGCCCCTTGTCTTTCTGAAACAGCCCCACGCGCAGGTCGTTGGCGACGTAGATTTCCTGGCCATCGACGCACATGCGCGCGTCGCCTATGGCCATGACCAGTTTGCGCTTGATCACGCGCTTGATGTCGATGGCGTAACTCACGAGCTTGGCCCCGGGGCCTACCTCGCCGGTGAACTTGACCTCGCCCGCACCGAGCGCGCGCCCGCGGCCCGGCAGACGCAGCCAGGTCAGGTAAAACCCGATCAGCTGCCACATGGCGTCCAGCCCCAGGCAGCCCGGCATCACCGGATCACCCTGGAAGTGGCAGGCAAAAAACCACAGGTCGGGGCGCACGTCGAGCTCGGCACGGATTTTTCCCAGCCCATGCGCACCGCCAGCGTCGTCGATGTGCGTGATGCGGTCGAACATCAGCATGGGCGGCAGCGGCAGGCGGCCGCTGTCGGGACCGAACAACCTGCCTTCTGCCGAGGCGATGAGTTGCTCGTAGGAAAAAGAATCTGCCATGGTCAAACGTGCTCCAAGATGGGGCAAAAAAGTGACGCCCCGACGGTACATACAGCGCGCAGGCTGCGCATAAAAACCGCGATTATCCGGTCAAGGCACGCTGCTGCTGCCGCCACCACCGCAACCAGGTCAAGAAAACCACCCCCGCAGCCACGAGCCACAGCGGCGCCAGCCCCCAGCGCGCGGCCCAGCGCGCGTAGGGCGTGCGCTGGTCGCCACCCTGCGCGGCGTTCATGCCGCGGCCCTGCACGGTGCCGTACAGCACGCCGCGCGTGAGGCGCGGCAGCTGCTGCGTGACCACGCCGCGGTAGTCGATGATGGCCGTGGCGCCGGTGTTCGTCGCGCGCACCATGGGGCGCTCGAACTCGAGCGCGCGCATGCGGCTGATCTGCAAGTGCTGGTCTATGGCCAGCGTGTCGCCAAACCACGCGATGTTGCTGAGGTTGACGAACACCGTGGGCGCCTGCGCCGCGTCGGCAAAGCGCGCGGCGAGCTCCTCGCCGAACAAATCCTCATAGCAGATGTTGGGCGCAAAGCGCTGCCCGGCCCAGGCGAACGATGGCTGGCGCACAGCGCCGCGGCTGAAGTCGCCCAGCGGGATGTTCATCATCTCGGTGAACCAGCGAAAAAACGGCGGGATGAACTCGCCAAAAGGCACGAGGTGGTGCTTGTCGTAGCGGTACGGCGCGGCCTGCCCCGGCGCGAAACCCAGCGCCGAATTGGTGTAGCCGATGTCGACATCGCCCAGCGGGATGCCGAGCAGGCCCGCCTGCGCGCCTTGCGTGAAATGCGCCGCAATGCCCTCGAGGTAGCCGGGGATGAGCTGCTGCGGCAGCAGCGGGATCGCCGTTTCGGGCGCCACCACCAGCGACGCCTGCGCGCTGCGCAAGGCATCGCCATACCAGCGCAGCGCCAGCGGCACGCCCGTGCCAGGTTGGAATTTTTCGTCTTGGGGGATATTGCCTTGCAGCAAGGCCAGGCTCACGCGCCCGGCCGCCTCTGCCCCATCCCTCTTACCCGCCACCGATCGGGCACAGCCGGGCACGCCGTCCAGCTCGTCCAAAGCACAGGCGCGCTGCCCATGCGCCACGACCAGCAGCAGCGCCAGCACGGCCACGATCAGCCAGGTGCGCGTGCGGCGCAAGTCCTGCACGCGCAGCTGCGCCAACCCCATTGCGAGCGCCGCCGCCACCGCGCCAATGCCATAGACACCGACCCAGCGCGCGAGCGCGGCCAGCGGCCCCTCGACATGCGCGTAGCCGCCCGCGCCCCACGGAAAACCCGTCCACCAGGTGCCGCGCGCGAGCTCCGCAAGCAGCCAACATGCAGCAAAAAAGAGAGCTTCCCACGCTTGATGGACGGGCGCAAACGCGCGAAAGAGCCCTGAAACCGCGGCGTAGTAGCCACCGAGAAACAGCGCCAGCCCCAGCACGGCCGCCACGGCCAGCGGCGCCGCCAGGCCGGCATAGGTGTGCATGGAGATGAACAGCCACCAGGAAGTCGCCGCGAGCCAGGCCGTCGCAAAAACCCAGCCCAATAGCGCGGCGCGCCGCCACGAGACAGGCTGGCACAACAGGCGCGCAAACACCGCCAGCGACACGATCTGCAGCCACCATTGCGGCGCGCCGCTGCCGGGCCAGGCAAGCGCCCCGGCCTGCGCGACGCCGGCCAAGGCGGCGGTGAACAGCGGCGCCAGCGCACCGCGCCAAGACAAAACCGCGCCCATCAGCCAACAGGGCCGGCGCTGCGCGCGACCTTGAACCAGCGCACCGCGCCCCCCTTGGTGTGCAGCACCGTGAAGTGCAGGCCCGCGAGCTGCAACTCCTCGCCGCGCTTGGGCACGTGGCCCATCTCGTGCACGACCAGTCCGCCAATGGTGTCAAACTGCTCTTCGGCCTCATCGCCTTGCAGTGGCACGTCGAACACCTCACAAATGCGCTCCACGGGCGTGTCGCCGCTCACGCGGTAGGTGCCATCGGCCAGGGCGAAGATGTCGCCCTCTTCTTCAGGGATGTCGAACTCGTCCTCGATCTCGCCAACGATCTGCTCGAGCACGTCCTCGATGGTGATGAGGCCCGCGACGCGGCCGAACTCGTCGATCACCACGGCCATGTGGTTGCGGTTGCCGCGAAACTCGCGCAGCAGGTCGTCGAGCGCCTTGCTTTCGGGCACGAACACCGCCGGCCGCAGCAGCGCGCGAATGCTCAGGCCCGGGGTGCGCTGCAGCTTGAGCAAGTCCTTGGCCATCAGCGTGCCGATGATGTTTTCACGCTCGCCCTGGTACACCGGAAAACGCGAATGCCCGGTCTGGATGACCAGGTCGAGCAGTGCGTCGTAGGGCATGTCGATATCGATCACGTCCATGCGCGGCGCCGCCACCATGGCGTCCCCCGCCGTCATGTCGGTCAGGCCGATGATGCGCTCTAGCATCACGCGCGCGTCAGCCTTGATGAGATCGTTGTCCTCGGCTTCGGCCAGGACTTCGATGAGCTCCTGCGTCGAGTCCGGGCCGGGGTGGATGAACTCGACGACTTTTTGCAGGAAGCTGCGCTTGTCTTCCTTCTCGGGCGGGCGCGTAGGGTGTGGGTCGGACACTGTCTGGGCGTGCAGGACATGCGGTAGTGGTACGACCCCCGAGGATAGCGGATCAGCGTGACGCTGCGCCACATCCCGCCCCCGTTGCGGCGCACCCTACCAAGACGAGGAGCGCTCCGCCCTACTGCGCCGACTTGTGGCGCGCCTCACGCACGCCCTGGCGGATTTCCTGCAAACCGCCGAGCAAGTCCCAAAAATGCTTGGCCTGCCGCTTGAACTGGTAGTCGAGCTCGGCGTACTGCTGCTCCACCAGCTCAGCCATGCGCGTGTCGAAGCTGCCCGGCGGCATCTGCAAAAAGGCTTCGGATTCCGAGCCTTCGTAGCGCACCACGGCCCCGGCCTTGCGCGCGATCTTGAGCATGGGCACGTTCTCGGTGAGGGCGTGAATGAACATCATGTTCACGCCTTCGTTGCGCGCGTGCATCACGGCGCGCTCGAACAGGCGCGCCCCCAGGCCCTTGCCGCGCGCCTGCTTGAGCACGGACACGCCAAACTCGGCGCAGTGCTTGTATTCGGGGTGCTCGCTGAACGCCAGGTGCGCCATGGCGATGAGTTCCAGGCGCCGGTTGAAGATGCCGAACACTTCGTCGCGGTCGAAGTTGATCGAATCGACGTAGCGCCCGATCTGCTCGTCGGTCGCGGCGTAGCCGAAGCGCAGGTAACGGTCACGCGCTTCGAGTTGCAGCAGGTGCATGCGGATACGCTCGCGGTGCGAAGGGCCTAGCGCGCGAATGGGCACCATCACGGGCAGGCGATGAGCGCCCTGCCGAGGCGCTGCGCTTTGGGCTGCATGCGCGCCGTTTTCACCGGCGCCCGCCGTGGTTTGGTGCGAGTCTTTGGTAGCTATCATGGTTCCAATCCTAGGGTTTACCCTAATGCCCGGCATTATCCGTCCGCGTTTGCTGCGCTGCAACAAATTTGTGGTATTGCACCAACTGTAGAAGATGCCCTTCCTCTTGGGGGTAAGTAATAGCCCTTAGCCGCCCCCTGCGCGTCCTGTCGTCACGTGGCAGGCTCCTCGAGTTCCTCAAGGCAGGCTTGCACCAGCGGCGCATGAAAGGCCATCTGCAAATGCGCCACACCCGGCACCAGGCGGTTGTCGGCGCCGGACAGCGTGGCCGAGCCGGCCGGAAACACGACGCTGTCGCAGTTGGAATACCAGCAGGTAAAAAGCGCAGCGCGGCGTGCGGGCTCATGCTGCCGCAATGCCGCAAGCCAATCACTGCCGATGCGCATCTGTGCCCCGTTGTGTGCGCGTGTGAAGCGGGCACTCCAGGTGCCACCGTGCGGCGCGCCCAGTGTGATGATGCGGTGCACACGGCGCTCTGCCGTTTCTGCGTTTGCAGCGTCCGCTTGCTCACCTCCGTCGCTGCCATAGGCCCGCAGCCACGCGCGCGCCGCAAGGCCGCCCATGCTGTGGCCGATGATGACGGGCGGCATGCCCGTGGCCGCCGCCACGCGGCGCACCGCAGCGTCTATGGCCGGCGCGTAGTCGTCGATGGAACCGAACGCGGGCTCCAGCGTCAGCGCCGCATAGGCATGGCCACGTGCACGCAGCACGCGCATCCAGGGCAGCCAGAAGCCGCGGTTGCACAAAAAACCATGCAACAGCACCACGCCGCGGCGCGCGGCCTGTCCCTGCGGTGGCGGTTCGGGCAGCCAGTCGGGTTCGGCATGTTCGCAAAAGGGCTGGCGCCAGCCGAACACCACGCAGGCATGCAGCGCTTCCGCCGCCCAGGCGTGCAGCAGTTGCGCCCAGCGTGGGCGCGGCACGGATTCGCGCCGGTTCACGCGCCACATGAAAACGAAAGGCAATGCCTGCACGAGCCCGTACACCCCCCAGGCCAGGGCCCAGCCCGCAAGCGCATGGGCAGGCGAGCGCGGCCACTGCCAGGCCAGCCAGGCGATGAGCGCGAGCCAGGAACCGAAAACCACCGCGCGCTGCCAGCGTGCATTCATGCCCACTCCTTTGGGTCATTGCCGTTCACGTCTTTGCCTCCAAAGCAGGCTGCACGCACTCGGCGGAAAATTGGCAAAATTGGACAACCATACCAAACAATCGTTCGCTCAGCGAACCTGCGCAGAGCTCGTGCCTTCACCCCGCCCCTGCACCGCCCCTGCACCGCCCCTGCACCGCCCTTCTACTGCACTCGAAATTTCACCACCATGGCATCTGCACCGCCCACACTCCCGCCAGACATGGCCTTGTTCGAGCGCGGCTGGCTTTCGGCCAACAGCATCGTTTTCCAGGGCCGCCACGGCACCGCCATCGTCGATACCGGCTACCACAGCCACGGCGCGCAGACGGTGGAGCTGGTGCGCGCCGCGCTGGCCGGGCGGCCACTCGAGCGCATCCTCAACACGCATTTGCACAGCGACCACTGCGGCGGCAACGCGGCCCTGCAAAGCGCCTGGCCCGAGGCGCAGACGGCGATCCCGCCCGGCCTCGCGGCCCACGTGCGCGACTGGGACCCGTATGCGCTGAGCTACACGCCCACAGGGCAGGAATGCCCGCGCTTTCTGATCGACGGCGTATTGCAGCCGGGCAGCGAAATCCCGCTCGGCGACCGGCTCTGGCAGGTGCATGCCGCGCCGGGCCATGATCCGCACGCCGTGCTGCTGTTCGAGCCGCAGGAGCGCCTTTTGATTTCGGCCGACGCACTCTGGGCAAACGGCTTTGGCGTGGTGTTCCCCGAGCTGGAGGGCGAAAGCGCGTTTGCCGAGGTCGGCGCCACCTTCGACGTGATCGAATCACTGCAGCCGCGCCTGGTGCTGCCGGGCCACGGGCCCATGTTCAGCGACGTGGCACGCGCGCTCGACGTGGCGCGCCGACGCCTCGAGGGCTTCATGAAAGACCCGCGCAAGCACGCGCTCTATGCGGCCAAGGTCTTGCTCAAATACAAGCTGCTCGAATGGCAGCAGACCACGCTAGCCTACGTCTGCGCCTGGGGCGAGGGCACGCCGTACTTTTGCATGCTGCACGAGAGCTACTTCGCCGACCAAAGCCGCCACGCCTGGCTCGAGAGCCTGGCCGACGAGCTCGTGCGCTCGGGCGCGGCGCGGCGCGAAGGAACGGTGCTGCTCAACGCCTGAACCCCGGTGCAGGCGCGCAAGGAGCGCTATGCCCGTACCCACCCTGCGCCTCAAGGCAGGTCGGTATTTGCCGGGGCTTGCGCATCGCTGCGCGGCCCCACCTGGCCGAGGCGGGCCTTGAGCGACTGCGGCTGACCCGTGAGCACTGCCGCGTAATTGGTGGTGTTCGCAAGCACCTTTTTCACGTAGTCGCGCGTTTCGGTAAACGGCACGTTTTCGGCCCAGATGGCGCCTTCGAGCAGCGGGCCGTTGCGCCAGTTGCGCGGGCGGCCCGGGCCGGCGTTGTAGGCGGCGGCGGCAAGCGGCATGGAGCCCTCGAAACCGTCGAGCGCGAGCTTGAGGTAGGCCGTGCCCAGCGTGACGTTGGTGTCGCGGTCGGCCAGTTGGTCGGGCGTGAAGCCGGTCAGGCCGATCTTGCGCGCCGTCCAGCGCGCCGTCGCGGGCATGATCTGCATCAAGCCCGCAGCGCCCACGCCCGAACGCGCATCGAGGACGAAACGGCTCTCCTGCCGAATCAAGCCATAGACGTAGGCCGGATCGAGCCCTATGGCCTGGCTGCGCGCCACCACGAGCGACTGCAGCGGCATGGGAAAGCGCTGGCGGTAATCCATCACGCTGCGCGTGCGCTCGCTGGTGTTGATGCAGCGGTCCCACACGTGGCGCTCGCAGGCAAAGTCGGCCGCCGCGAGCAGTTCGCGCTCGCCCATGCCGCCGCTCGTGTGCAAATTGGTCGCGTAATTCCACTCGCGCACGCCTTCGCCGCGCAGGCCAAGCGCGATCGCGTACAGGCTGCGCTGCAAGGCCGCATTGGCGCGCGCGGCGGCTTTTTCTTCCGCAGTGAGCGGCGCTGGCGCAGGCGGCACGCTGACGCGCTGGCCCAGCTCCTCGAGCGCGAGCTGCTCGTAAAAGCCCTGCGGCCCGGCGATGCTCTCGAACAGCTGGCGCGCCTGGGTGCGCTCGGCGTCGCTCACGTGGCGCCCCGCAAGCAGGGCGCGCGCCCTCCAATACACCCAGGTACTGTCGCGGCGCGCGTCCTCGCTCATCGCATCTATGGCCTGGCGCACGGATTTCCACTGGCCGGCGCGCAAAGCGGCGCGCGCCTTCCAGGCCAGCATGTCGTCGCTCAGGTCACGCTCGCGCGTGACGTTGGCAAAGTAGTCGAGCGCCTCGGGCGCCAGGCGCAGCGCCGCCTGCTTGCCTATCGCGCCCCAAGCCCAGTTGCGCTCCTCGGGCGAGAGCTGGCCGGCCCACTTCGCGTCGAGCAGGCGCGCGGCGTTATCCACGTCGCTGGCGGCAAGGCGGATCAGCGCGAGCGTCACGAGCTCCTGGCGCAGCCTGCCGCGCGTGGTGGCAAATGAAAGCAGGTATTTGCTCGGTGACTCGAACATGCTGCGCGCCTCGGGCAGGGCTTCGGGCGCGACGATTTCCACGGCATTGCGCGCCGCACGCGGCTTGTTCGCTTCCACGGCCAGGCGCGCCTTGCGCCAGACGTCGAGCGCGCTGATCTTGCCGTCGGCGTAAAAACGGCTCGCGGCCTGCGTGCAGCCGTCGTCGGCCTCGCGCAGCGCGTACCAGTGGCGGCGCAGCTCGTCGGCGGCGCGCGCGTCGGCGCGGCCCTCGACCTCGTCGATCAGCAGCGCATAGCAGCGCACCTCATGGTCGTCGCCCATGCGGTAGCCGGGCAGAAGTGCCGCAAACTGCGCCCATTCGCGCCGCTGCCCCAAAAGCAGCAGCCAGTCGTTGCGCAGGCGGTCTTCCTGGTAGGTGCCGGCGTAGCGCTGTAAAAAATCCTGCACCTCCTGCGCGCTGGCTTCGTCGAGGCGTGCGCGCAGCGCCCAATACGCGGCCCAGGGTTCGAGCGCGTGGCCGCGCACCGCGGGCAAAAGCTGCTGCAGTTTTTGCTTGTCGCCTTTGCGAAAGGCCTGCTGCATCTCGAGGATGGCGTCGTCGCCGGGGTTGGGCATCTGTGGCTGCGCAAACGCCAGTGGTGCGCTCACGGCCAGCACGGCGGCGAGCGATGTCAAAATCTTCGACCATTGCATGGCAAAGGATTATCCGATGGACAAAACAGCCCTGCGGCGCGCCCTGGTAGCGCAGCGCCTGAACCTGCCCGACCGCGCGGAGCGCGTGCGTGCCTTGCAGCAGGTGCTGCGCATCTGGCTGCTCGGCCGCCCCGACACCGTGATCGGCGCGTACTGGCCCATCAAGGGCGAGTTCGACCCGCTGCCCGCGCTGCACCGCTGGAAGGAAGACGGCGAGCTGCAAAGCCAGCCCGTGCGCCGGCGCATCGGCCTGCCCGTGATCGACAAGACGCACAAAACACTGACCTTTCACGCCTGGTACCCCGGCTGCCCCCTCGAAGAAGACGCCTACGGCATCCCCAAACCCAAGGACACCGAACTGATAGTGCCCACGCTGCTGCTCGTGCCCACCGTGGGCTACGGGCCGGGCGGCTACCGCCTGGGCTACGGCGGCGGCTTTTACGACCGCACGCTGGCCGCGCTGCAGCCGCGCCCCACCACCGTGGGGCTGGGCTTTGCGCCGGGCTTCATCGACGACTTCGAGCCCGAGCCGCACGACCAGCCACTCGACGCGATCCTCAACGACCATGGGGTGGTGTGGCCGGTGTAGGCGGCACGAAAACTGAATGCAAAGCCACGAAACCAGACCCGCCGCACAGGCACGCCCAGTCCGCAGCGCAAAAACTTAACATGTGTCAAAAATTTACGGCATAGTCACGACAGCCACAAAATTCACGAAACATGATGCAATCCCCTGATCGTGCGCTGCTGCAGCCCTTGATTTATCAAGGGGCCGATGTTCCGCGCATGCTCATCATCGGTCTGGCGTATGGCCTGCTGGCAATCGCCCTGCTCCGATTTGGCACGGCCGACCTGATCATTTCCGCCGTCTGGCTGCCCAGCGGTCTGGGGCTGGCGGCCTTGCTGGCGTGCGGTGCGCGTTTCTGGCCAGCAATCGCCGTCGGCGCCCTGGTCGGCAATTTGCTGTCCGGCGTGCCTCTGGCGTCAAGCCTGGTGTTCACTTTCGGGAACACGCTGCTACCGCTACTCACTCTCTGGATACTCGGTCGCTTGCAAGCCGGCACGAACACGCCCCGCACCTTCGCGCCGACGCACCTGCGCGATTACGCACGACTCGGCCTGGCGCTCTGCATCGCCCTGTCGCTGGTAGCTCCCGTCACGGTCAGCCTGCTAGAACTGGTCGGCGCCATCCCGCCCGACCGGCTCATGACCGGCATTTTTCGCTTTGTTTTTACCAACCTGCTCGGCATCCTGCTGTTGACGCCGCTGCTGCTCATCTGGCGCACCCTGCCGCGGGGGTGGTTCTCCACGCGCAAACGTGCCCTGGAGACACTGGCGCTCTTCGGCCTGGCCTTTCTGGCGGGGCAAATCATTTTCCTCGGCTGGTTCTCGCAGACATTTGGTCACATCGCCCGTCCCTACTGGATGATGTTCTTCATTTTTTGGGCCGCGCTACGTTATGGTCGCCACGGCGCCCTGCTGCTGGTCTTTATGTTGGTCATCCAGGGGCTGCTGGGCGCGGCGCTCGGCGTCGGTCAGTTTGGCAGCGATATTCAGAACAGCCACCTGATCAACCTGCAAACCACCATCGTGACTGGTATGCTGACCGGTCTGGTGCTTTCGCAGACCCTGCACGACCTGATGCAGGCGCGCGACGAATTGAAGGTCGCGGCGATGGTCTTCGAGGTCAGCAGCGAAGCCATGCTGGTCACCGACGCTGCCAGGCGCGTCATCCGCGTCAACCCGGCCTTCACCGCAATCACCGGCTACTCTCCGGCCGAGGTGATCAGCCAGACCCCGCGCATCTTCCATTCCGGACTGCATGGCGACGACTTTTACAACCAGCTATGGGCCAGCGTCGGGCAAACGGGCGGCTGGCGCGGAGAAATCCGGAATCTGCGCAAAAACGGCGAGCCTTTCGTCGCCATACTCAGTATCAACACCATCTTCGACCAGCAAGGTGCAATCCAGGGCTGGGTCGGGCTGTTCAGCGACATCACAAAACAAAAGGAGACCCAGGAGGTCATTTGGAAGCAAGCCAATCTCCAAGCGCTGACGGGGCTGCCCAATCGCCACAGACTCTCTGCCCTCTTCCTCGACCAGGTAACGCAGAAAGATGCCGGCCCGCTGGCGGTGCTGCTGATCAACCTCGACCGCTTCAGGAGCGTGAACGACACCCTTGGAGCCGCGAATGGTGACGACTTGCTGCGCGAGGCGGCACGGCGCATCGTTGCCAGCGTGCCGACGGCCGAAGCCGTAAGCCATCTGGACGGCGATGAATTTGTCGTTTTGCTTGCGCAGAGGCTCGCCCGTGACGAACTTGACGCCACCGCCCATGTCTTGCTGGCAGAACTTGCACAGCCCTACCAGCTGGGGGGCGGGACGGCCCATCTTTCTGCCAGCATCGGCATCGCACTGTACCCACAAGACGGGCGCGACGAGTCCTCCATGCGCAAGTGCACAAATCTGGCCTTGAATGCAGCCAAACGCCTCGGGGGCAATACTTTCCACTATTACAGCCACACCCTGCAGGAGAGCGCCACCCGCCGCATGCGACTGGACACCGATCTGCGCTCCGCACTGGAAAACCAGCAATTGGCGGTGCATTACCAACCCATCGTGCACCTTTCATCCGGCAAAATCCAAAAAGCCGAAGCCCTGGTCCGCTGGCAACATCCGACCCTGGGGTTTGTCAGTCCTGCCGAATTCATACCGGTTGCCGAAGCAAGCGCCTTGATCATCAAGATCGGTGATTGGGTATTTCAGCAGGCCATCATGTTGGCGGCGCAATTGCGGGCCGTTCATGATGCTGATTTTCAGGTCAGCGTAAATGTTTCACCCGTCCAGTTTCGCCTCAATCGCGAGGGCTGGCAACATTGGGCAGAGCATCTGGCCCGCCTGAAACTCCCGGGGAAAACCGTAGCGGTGGAGATCACCGAAGGCCTGTTGATGGAAAGCAGAGATGAAATATTGAATCAACTGCTTTTGCTCAGGGACATGGGAATGCAGGTCGCGCTGGACGACTTTGGTACTGGATATTCTTCGCTGGCGTACCTTCAAAAATTCGACATCGATTACCTAAAAATAGATCGCGCCTTCGTTCAAAATATATCCTCTGGTTCCAGCGAACTTTCTCTTTGCGAAGCCATGATAGTGATGGCGCACAAACTCGGGCTCAAGGTGATTGCAGAGGGTATAGAAACCGAAGAGCAATGCAATATGCTTCGAAGCATCGGTTGCGATTATGGTCAAGGTTTTTTATTTTCCCGCCCCATTCCGGCCAATGATCTTTATGAGTTGCTTGGGCGCACGCTGTAGTTGACGCACGCCACTCCTCGCTGCGTCATCAGCTACGGCGTCTGCAACGCAGATCGCTCCCCCTCTTGCCCGCCCACGCCAGCATCGCCAGCATCGCCAGCATCGCCAGCTTGCGATCGGCGCCCCAGCGGCGGTTGCCTGCCGCGCCGTTTGCGCGGATCACGCGGCATGGAATCAAAAAACCAATCGGGTTGACTTCTTGCGCATGGCCCTCGACGGCGTGCGCCACGTGGAGTATTCATGGCATCCGTGGGGAATGAAGCCGGCGCCACGATAGCGGATGCAAGCCCCTTGCATCCATCCGATTCTTGCGCACTTGAACCCAGATTGTTCATTAGGCGGTGCTACGCACCTACGCGGGTGCTGGCGGACGTCTGACGGTCATTTTGGCCGCGGCTTCGGCGTCCATGGCATCAGCCATGGACTTCTCACCCGCGACCAAACCGCCTCGCCAGCCGCCTCGCCATCCTCCCGCGTCCTAATGAACAATCTGGGTTGAAAGCGCAGGCCGCTCTGCCATCGGCTGAACGCCCCATGCAGAATCGGCGTTGTTTTTGCAACGCCCTCCACCAAGGAACCCACCATGCCCAAGCTCTACATCGGCAACAAAAACTACTCCTCGTGGTCCATGCGCCCCTGGGTGCTGATGCGCCAGGCGGGCATTGCCTTCGATGAGGTGAAGGTACGTTTTGACAGCTTCGCACCCGACTCGCAATTCAAGCGCAGCCTGCAAGGCATCAGTCCTACGGGGAAGGTGCCCGTGCTGGTCGATGGCCCGCTCGTCGTGTGGGACTCTCTGGCCATTGCCGAGACCTTGGCCGAACAGTACCCGGACCAGCAACTCTGGCCGCAAGACCCCGCCGCCCGCGCGCAGGGCCGCAGCGCCTGCGCCGAGATGCACAGCGGCTTTACCGCGCTGCGCAGCCACTGCCCGATGAACATCGAAGCCCGCCTGCCCGACATCGGCACCCTCGTCTGGCGCGACCAGGCCGGCGTGCGCGCTGACGTGCAGCGTCTGGTGGAGCTTTGGGGCGCCTTGCTGCAGGCGTCGGGCGGCCCGCTGCTGCTGGGCCGCTTCAGCATCGCGGACGCGTATTTCGCGCCGGTGTGCATGCGCCTCATCACCTACGGCCTGCCCGTGCCGCCGCACATCGCCGCCTACGTCGAGCGCGTGCGTGCCCTGCCCGGCGTGCAGGACTGGATTGCCGGCGCGCTGGCCGAGCAGGACTTCCGCGCGTTCGAGGAGCCCTATCGGCTGCAGCGCTGAAAACTGCGCCGCCCGGCGCCCCGCACCACCCGTGCCACCCGCGCCACCCGGCCGCGCCGCCACTACACTTGCCCCATGCAAATCTACATGGTGGGCGGCGCGGTGCGCGATCAGTTGCTGGGCCGGCCCGTGAACGACCACGACTGGGTGGTGGTGGGCGCAACGCCCGAGCAGATGACGGCGCTGGGCTACCTGCCCGTGGGGCGCGACTTTCCGGTGTTTTTGCACCCGCAGACGCGCGAGGAATACGCACTGGCGCGCACCGAGCGCAAGAGCGGGCGCGGCTACCGTGGCTTCGTGGTGCAGGCTTCGCCCGATGTGACGCTGGAGCAAGACCTCGCGCGGCGTGACTTGACTATCAATGCGATAGCTATAAGCGCTGATCCAGCAAGCGCTGGAGCCATTATTGACCCTTATGGCGGGGTACAAGACTTGCAACGCCGCGTGCTGCGCCACGTGAGCGAGGCCTTTCACGAAGACCCGGTGCGCATCCTGCGCGTGGCGCGCTTTGCGGCGCGCTTTACCGACTTCAGCGTGGCGCCCGAGACCATGCAGCTGATGCGCGAGATGGTCGCGCACGGCGAGGCCGACCACCTCGTGCCAGAGCGCGTGTGGCAGGAGCTCGCGCGCGGGCTCATGGAGGACAAGCCCTCGCGCATGTTCGAGGTGCTGCGCGAATGCGGCGCGCTGCGCGTGCTGCTGCCAGAGGTGGACCGGCTCTGGGGTGTGCCGCAGCCGCCGCAGCACCACCCCGAGGTGGACACCGGCGTGCACCTGCTGCTGGTGCTGGACATGGCCGCGCGCCTGCAAGCGCCGCTCACGGTGCGCTTTGCCTGCCTCACGCACGACCTGGGCAAGGGCAGCACGCCGCCCGACATTCTGCCGCGCCACATCGGCCACGAGCAGCGCAGCGTGCAGCTGCTCAAAGGCCTGTGCGCGCGCTGGCGTGTGCCCAACGACTGCCGTGAACTCGCCGAAGTCGTGGCGCGCGAGCACGGCAACATCCACCGCAGCGGCGACCTGGGCGCGGCGGCGCTGGTGCGCCTGCTCGAGCGCTGCGACGCGATCCGCAAGCCCCAGCGCTTCGAAGAGATATTGCTCGCCTGCGAATGCGACGTGCGCGGCCGCCTGGGCTGCGAAGATGCGCCCTACCCGCAGGCCGCGCGGCTGCGAGCGGCGCTCGCGGCGGTGCTTTCGGTTGCTACCAGTGAAATAGCTGCCCACGCCCAGAGCAAGGGCCTCTGCGGCGAAAAAATAGGCGAATTGATCCACGCTGCGCGCGTAGATGCCGTAGCAAAGGCGCTCTGAGAACCTGTTCATGACCACTTACATCCTCAAACGCCTGCTCTTGATGCTGCCCACGCTGCTGGGCGTGCTGCTGCTGACCTTCGTGGTGATCCAGTTCGTGCCCGGTGGGCCGGTGGAGCAGTACCTGGCCGAGGCCAAGGCCGGGCTGGGGCACGGCGGCGAGGGCGCGGGCCTCAGCTACCGCGGCGCGCAAGGGGTGGATCCGCAGCGCATCGCGCAGATCAAGGCTTTGTACGGCTTCGACAAGCCCGCGCACGTGCGCTTTTGGCAGATGCTGCAGCAGTTTGCGCGCTTCGACCTGGGGCGCAGCTTTTTCCAGAACAAGGACGTGTGGCAGCTCATCGTCGAAAAGCTGCCCGTCTCGGTCAGCCTGGGGCTGTGGACGTTTTTCATCAGCTACCTCGTGGCCGTGCCGCTGGGCGTGGCCAAGGCGGTGCGTGCGGGCTCGCGCTTCGACCTGCTGACCACGCTGCTCGTGCTCGTGGGCTATGCGATTCCCGGCTTCGTGCTCGGCGTGGCGCTGCTGGTGATCTTTGGCGGTCAGCTGCAGTGGTTTCCGCTGCGCGGGCTGACCTCGCCGAACTGGGACGAGCTCTCTTGGGGCGCGCGCATCGTCGACTACCTCTGGCACATCGCGCTGCCCGTCACGGCCATGGTGCTGGGCAGCTTTGCGGTGACGACCATGCTCACGAAAAACGCCTTTCTCGAAGAAATCCGCAAACAATACGTGCTCACCGCGCGCGCCAAGGGCCTGAGCGAGCGCCAGGTGCTGTGGCGGCACGTGTTTCGCAACGCCTTGATTCCCATCGTCACGGGCTTTCCGGCGGCCTTCATCGGCGCGTTTTTCACCGGCTCGCTGCTCATCGAAACGCTGTTTTCACTCGACGGGCTGGGCCTGCTGAGCTATGAGAGCGTGATCCGGCGCGACTACCCCGTGGTGCTGGGCACGCTGTATCTGTTCACGCTGATCGGGCTGTTCACCAAGCTCGTGAGCGACTTGTGCTACGTGTGGGTGGACCCGCGCGTGAAATTCGATGGGGCGCAGTGACGGCAGGATTCGGCAGGATTCGCGCGGGTGACGCGCTGTTACACAATCCAAGACAACGATCCCTCAGGAACACAACCATGCCAGTGAATGCACGTTTCGAAGGCGAAGCCAAGCAGCAGCTCAACCTCCTTGCCGAGGCCACGGGCCCGGGCGTGAGCGAGGTGTTGCGCTATGACGAGCAAGTGCGCGCGCAGCGCAGCGGCCGCGCGCATTTTTCGACCTTCATCGGGCGCAGGCGCAGCGGGCGCAGCGACATCGCCGGTAGCTACAAGACACGGTTGGCCCCGGGCACCCATGGCTGAATTTGCAAGCAGCGCCCCCACCGCGGCCGACCCCGGCGCCGCCGATTCGGGCATCCCCCCCGCGATCGACCCCACGCCGGGCTGGTCGCCCGCGTACCGCGCGTGGCGGCGCTTTCAGCGCAACCGGCTCGGCTACGGCAGCCTGATCGTCTTTTGCGCGCTGGTGCTGCTGAGCCTGGCGGCCGAGCTCATCAGCAACGACCGGCCGCTGCTCGTGCGCTACGAAGGGCAGCTTTACGTTCCCATGTTGCGCGACTACCCCGAAAAGGTCTTCGGCGGCGACTTCGAAACCCCCACCGACTACCTCGACCCCTTCATCCGCGCGCGCCTCGCGCAAGGTGGCAACTGGGCGATCTACACGCTCAACCCCTACGGCGCGAACACCATCAACTACTTTGCCAAGTACCCCAACCCCGCGCCGCCCACGCGCGACAACTGGCTGGGCACCGACGACCGCGGGCGCGACCTGCTCGCGCAGCTGATCTACGGCTTTCGCGTGAACGTGCTGTTCGCGCTCGTGCTCACCTTCACGGGCGTGCTGCTGGGCGTGCTCACGGGGGCCATGCAAGGCTTTTTCGGCGGCAGGGTGGACTTGGCCTTTCAGCGCTTCATCGAAATCTGGAGCTCCATGCCCGAGCTGTACCTGCTGATCATCTTCAGCGCCGTGTTTGCGCCCAGCGTGGCGCTGCTGCTCGTGCTGCTGTCTCTGTTCGGCTGGATGGGGCTGTCGGACTACGTGCGCGCCGAATTCTTGCGCAATCGCCAGCTTGACTACGTGAAGGCCGCGCGTGCGCTCGGCGTGGGCAACTGGCACATCATCTGGCGCCACATCCTGCCCAACAGCCTCACGCCCGTGGTGACCTTTCTGCCCTTTCGCATGAGCGCGGCGATCCTGTCGCTGACCTCGCTCGACTTCCTCGGCCTCGGCGTGCCGCCGGGCACGCCCAGCCTGGGCGAGCTGCTGAGCCAGGGCAAGAACAACATCGATGCGTGGTGGATCTCGCTCTTCACCTTCGGCGTGCTCGTGCTCACGCTGCTGCTCTTGACCTTCATGGGCGACGCGCTGCGCGACGCGCTCGACCCGCGCAAGGCCGAACGATGAGCGGCGCCTTGAGCACCCCGGCCACGCCGGCCCCCCCCCTGCTCGAAGTGCAGGACTTGTGCGTGCGCTTTGGCAGCAAAGAGGTGGTGCGCCACGTGAGCTTTGCCATCGCGCCGGGCGAAAAGCTCGCGCTCGTGGGCGAATCGGGCTCGGGCAAGACGCTCACGGCGCTGAGCCTGCTGCGCCTTGCGGGCGAGGCCCACATCAGCGGCCAGTCCAGGCTGCGCGGGCGCGACCTGCTTGCGCTGAGCGAGCGCGAACTGTGCGCCGTGCGCGGCGGCGAAGTCGCCATGGTGTTCCAGGAGCCGATGACGGCGCTCAACCCGCTCATGACCGTGGGCCGGCAGATCGCCGAGGTTTTACAGCTCAAAAAGGCGCTCACGCCCGCACAGTCTTCGCAAGAAGCTATCGAATTGTTAGCAAAAACGGGCATCCCCGAGCCCGCGCGGCGCGCCGGCGCCTACCCGCACCAGCTCAGCGGCGGCCAGCGCCAGCGCGCCATGATCGCCATGGCGCTCGCGAGCGAGCCCGCGCTGCTGCTCGCCGACGAGCCCACCACGGCGCTCGACGTGACACTGCGCCGGCAAATCCTCGACCTGCTCGCCGACCTGCAGCGCCAGACCGGCATGGCCGTGCTGCTCATCACGCACGACCTGAACCTCGTGCGCCGCTTTGCCGACCGCGTGGCCGTGCTCGAGCACGGCGTGCTAGTCGAGCAAGGCCCCGTGGCCGAGCTCTTTCGCGCGCCGCAGCACCCCTACACGCGCCGCCTGCTCGCAAGCCGCCCGCAGCGGCAGGTGGTGGAAGATTCCCCATCGCCCGGCACGGCGCCGGTGCTGCAGACGCAAGACCTGGGCGTGAGCTACCCCGTGCCGCTGCCGGGCTGGCGCGGCTGGTTTCGCCAGGGGCGCTTCGAGGCCGTGCGCGGCGCCACGCTGCAGCTGCTGCCGGGGCGCACGCTGGGCGTGGTGGGCGAATCGGGCTCGGGCAAATCCACGCTCGCGCAGGCCATCCTCGGGCTGCTGCCGCACACGGGCGACTTGCAGCTTGCCGGCCAGCGCTGGCAGCAGCCGGCCACGCGCAACCTGCCCGTCAACCAGGCGCTGCGCCGGCGCGTGCAGGTGGTGTTCCAGGACCCGTTCTCGTCGCTCTCGCCGCGCCTCACGGTGGAGGAGATCGTCGGCGAAGGGCTGCGCGTGCACGCGCCCGAGCTCGACGCGCCCGCGCGGCGCCAGCGTGTGCAGACCGCGCTCGCCGAAGTGGGCCTGACGGCGGCGCAATACCCCGGCCTGCTCGCGCGCTACCCGCACGAATTCTCGGGTGGCCAGCGCCAGCGCATCGCGATTGCGCGCGCGTTGATCGTGCAGCCGCACATCCTCGTGCTCGACGAGCCCACGAGCGCGCTCGACGTCACCATCCAGCAGCAGGTGCTGAGCCTGCTGCAGCGCCTGCAGCGCGAAAAGGGCCTGAGCTACCTGCTCATCACGCACGACGTGGAAGTGGTGCGCGCCATGGCGCACGAGGTGCTCGTGATGAAAGACGGCGCCGTGCTCGAATCCGGCCCCGCGCTGCAAGTGCTGCGGGCGCCGCAGCATCCGTACACCCGGGGGCTGGTCGAGGCGGCGGGGCTGACGGATTGAGCCACGGCGCGGGCGTGCGGCTGCACTGGCGATTTGCTCTTTTGATTCGCTCTTTTTTCTGAAGCAAAAATGAGTGACGAAAAAAGCGCCTTGTGCTTCACCATCAAGCACAAGGCGCTCTCTTTTTTGCGTTAAAAACCAAAATTTTGGCAGCCTGCCGCGCATCGGCGGCAGACCTGCGCTACCGGCTGGCTACAGCTTGGGCTGCATGCGCTGCCACGAGAACGGGCCAAAGCTCGTGGCCGTGGCGGGGGCGCTGGTGCTGTAGTTGGGGTCCACCTTCAGCTTGAGCCACTCCAGCGGCATGGTGCTGCCGTGCACCGTAATACGGTGGAAGTTGGGCACGTTGTAGCCGTGGGGCTGGTTGGCGTAAGCGTCATCGCTGCAGGCCACGGCCGCAGCGCCCGAGCTGGGCTCGGCGATGCAGGGCGCGCCCTGGACGAGCGGATTGTCGGAGCGGTAGATGTGCGAGTCGCCGTTGAACAACAGCACCGGCTTGCCGTAGTCCTTGGCACGCTGGGCGATTTTGTCGATGAACTGCTGGTACTGGGCGATGTGGCTCGCCGTTTTGCCGTCCAGGTCCCACATGTCGGCCTGCAGCTGGATGACCACGGCGTAGTTCTGGTTGGCGACCGCACGGTTGAAGGCGGTGTCGATCCAGCGCAGGTCTGCCGCCGTGCGGTTGGCCACCTCCTGCTTTTGGGCATCGCTCATGGCGGGCGCGCCGTACCAAGGGTCGGTGTCGTTGTTCGAGCCGCCCGGCATGTTCAGCGTGAAGACCAGCACGCCGGAGTTTTCGAACCAGACGTTTTCGACGTAGTTTTTGTCCGTCGGGTACTGCGGGTCGAACTCGGCGGCCTGGGTGTGCACGCTCATGCTGCCGCCCAGCGTCTTGCCCGGCTGCGCGAAGAAGATCGAGCGCACCAGGTCCAGGTTTTTGAGCGGGTCACCGCTGGCGTAGTCGATAGGGTTGCCGTTGGCGTCGAGCTTGTAGTCGATGGCGCCCGTCGCGCTGTTGTAGCTGCCGCCGCCTTCCTTGGCTTTGTGGCAGTCCGTCCACTCGTTGTCGCCCGGCGCGTACACCAGCGGATGCTTGAGGGCAGAAAACGCCGTGAAGATGGACTTGTCGTAATCCTGCGTGCAGTATTGGCTGCCCGAGTGGATGTCACCCACGTGCAGGGCCATGGACACATCTGCGTCGGTGTCCAGCGCCTTCAGATAGGCGGGCAAGGCGGTGGATTGCGCGGTGTCCGTCGGGCTGGTGCCGTAAGGCACGTCGCCGATCACGGCCATGGTGAAAGGGTCGTTGCCGCCGCCGCCACCGCCGCATGCGGTAAGGGCCAGTGCGGCAGCACAGGCCAGCGGGGTGGCAAGTTTCAGGAAGGGTTTCGGGCTTTTGCGTGTCATGGTTTTAGCCTGGGGTGGATGAATGAAACGCAGCAGGCACGCCGTGGAGCGTGCCTGCTGCGTTTTTGATGGTGCAAGCCGTTCATGACAGCGGCATGAACCGGGGGGTCTTGCCGATAGGTCGTCCCTATTGGATCGCCAGTGTTTCGCCATACGCACAGAAAACACCCGGCAAACCCCCTGGTTGCCTGCGTAACATGCGCTCACGCAGAGTTGCCGCCATCCCCCTAAACTGCGCTGCCCCGTGCTCCCGATGGCAGAGCACAGGGCATGCTCCGCGGCAGCCCGATGGTTCAATGGCCGCGGCAAATCATCCACCAAAGAGGGACACCATGACCATGAAATTGCTCCGAAATCTGAAGCTCGCTGTGGGCGGCATCCTCATCGCCGGGCTGGCCGCCTGCGGGGGCGGCGGGGGTGACGGGGGCAGTGCCGGCACGGGCACCCTGCGCCTCGCGGTGACCGATGCCCCTGCGTGCGGCTACGACGCCGTCAACGTGACGATCCAGAAAGTCCGCGTACACCAGAGCATCAGCGCCGGCGAGACCGACCCCGGCTGGTCGGAGCTCACGCTCAACCCCGCCGTGCGCCTGGACCTGCTCGGCCTGACCAACGGCGTGCTGTACGAACTGGGCCAGCTGCCCTTGCCCACGGGCAAATACACGCAGATGCGGCTGGTGCTGGCCGCCAACGGCGGGGCGCAGCCACTGGCCAACTCCGTCTGGCCCACGGACGGCAAAGAGGTCGCGCTCAAGACGCCGAGCGGGCAGCAGTCGGGGGTCAAGGCCAACATCAACATCGACATCGGCCCCAACCAGATGGCCGACTTCGTGCTCGACTTCGACGCCTGCAAGTCCATCGTTTCGGCCGGCGCCTCGGGGCAGTACCTGCTCAAACCCGTGGTAGCGGTGATTCCGCGCTATATCTCGGGCGTGCTGGGTTATGTCGATCCCGCCGTGGGCGGCGGGGTTGCCGGCGTCTCGCTGCAGCAAAGCGACGGCACCATCGTCAAGGCCACCACGCCCGATGCCAATGGCAAGTTCCTGCTGCAACCCGTGGCGCCGGGTAGTTACACCCTCGTCATGACGGCGCCAGGACGCACTACTGCGGTAGTCACCGGCGTTCCGGTCACGGCGCAGACCGTAACACCCATCGCCCCGATTGCCTTGCCACCACCTTCGGGCACGGCAACTGCCACCGTCACGGCACCTCCCGACACTCTGGTGCGCGCCATGCAGCCTCTCACGATAGGGGGCACCGTGGAAGTCGCCGGGCAGCTCGTGGACGGTGTGACGGGCGGCTACTCCTTCCTGCTGCCCGTGGCCGCGCCCTGGGTCGCCGCCTATGCGCCGGCCCCCACAGCGCTGGTCTTCAGCCCCGACAACGGCGCGGCTGCGCACTACACGCTGCGGGCCAGCCTGAGCGGCTACGCGGACAAGGTGGTGACACTGCCAGCGCTCACGGCGGGCAGCAGCAGCACCACGAATTTCGTGTTTCCTTGAACCGCGCTTGGCGACGCCCTGGCTCAATGCGACTCTGCGCTAGTGTAGTGTTTGATGCTTGATGCGACAAATAAAACCGATGGATTTTTGGTCTGGGCAAGGCGCAAACTGCAGCGATACCGGGTGGTATCGCGAGGATTTGCAACGCGGCCCGGGCCGAAAAGACGCGGTTTTATGTCGCAGATAGCGTCGAACACTACACTAGTGTGCTGCACTGCAAATTGCCGCACGCAATGAAATCGATGGATTCGCGCGATTTCGTGTGCGCTTATTTGCCGGGCAGCTCACCAGGCTCGACGACGATGGCCACCGAGCGCGTGATGCGCGCCTTGACCTGGTCGCCGACCTTGACGCTGTCCAGGCGCTTGGGGTCGCGCACATGCACGTCGTACAGGCGGTCGTTGGCGTCGTGCAAGGTGACGACGCTGCGCGCGCGGTCCACGGCCTCGACGTTGGCGACCACGTTGATGCTCTGGCGTGCGAGGCCGCCGGGCTGGCCTTCGGCCAAGGGACGCTCGCCCACGCGCTCGACGCGCTCGCGCACGCCCGAGCCGCTCTTGGCCAGCTCCAGCGCGATGCTCACGTGGTAGCGCACGTGCACCATGTCGCCGCGCTGGATTTTTTCAAGGTTTTGCACCTCGGGGCCGACCTGGTAGATCGAATACCCGCCGTTGGGCCGCTTGATCACGACCTGGCGCGCGTCGGCATCGACATCGACCACCAGACCGGTGCCGCTGACGGTGACGCTGTTCAGGGCACTGTCCTCGACCTGGTGGTGCCGGTACGCCGCATGGGGCTTTTGCGCCAGCGCCGCAGGCGCGGCCACGCCGAGCGCGGCCGCCAGGGCCAGCGCCGACGCGAGCGGGAATGTGCGGGTTTGCGTCTTCATCATTTGCTCCTTGCAGTGGAAAAGCGAGTTGAGAAAGGAAAGCGGCGCACAGGCTTGCCTCAAAGAAAGGCGCCTGCGCCAGAGCACGAGGGTGATTCTGCCCCTCCAGTGTCTTGCATCCATGCAAGCAGTTGTTCAGGCGGCATGGCCTTGGCAAGCAGCCAGCCCTGGTAATGGTCGCAACCTGCAGCTTGCAGAAAATCGAGCTGCTCCTGCGTTTCCACCCCCTCGGCCACCACCTCCAGGCCCAGCTCGTGCGCAAGCGCAATGATGCTTTGCACGAGCAGGACATCCTTGGTCTGGTGCGGCAGGCGATGCACAAAGCTGCGATCGATCTTGAGCCGGCGCACGGGCAACATCTGCAGGTACGCAAGAGACGAATGCCCGGTGCCGAAGTCGTCCAGCGCCAGGCCGATGTCCTGCGTTGCCAGCTGGCTCAGCAACTCGACGGCATTTTGCGGATCGGTCATTGCCTGCGACTCGGTGATTTCGAGCTCTATGGCCGAAGGCCCGAGGCCTTTGGCCTTCAGGAGTTCGGACAAGCGCGTCGCCAGGTTGGACTCGCGCAGCTGGTGCGCCGAAAGGTTGATGCCCATTTGCAGCGACACACCTTGCGCGGCCCATTGCGCCTGTTGCGCCAGGGCGGTTTCGAGCACCCAGTCGCCCAGCGTCAGAATCAGGCCCGAGGCTTCGGCGACGGGGACGAAGCGGTCGGGCCCCACGCTGCCCAGCACCGCATCGTCCCAGCGCAGCAGCGCCTCCACCGACGTGATGCGTCCGCTGCGCAAGTCCATCTGCGGCTGGTAGTGCAGCTGCAGGCTCTTTTCCTTGAGCGCGAGCCGCAGCCTGTCCTGCAAGGCGGCGCGCTCCTCGATGCGTTGCCCCATCTCGGGCCGGTACAGGGCGTAATTGCCGCCCTGGTTCGTTTTGGCATGGGCCAGCGCCATGAACGCGCAACGCACCAGCGATCTGGCGTCGTCCCTGGCGTCCTGCGGAAAGCGCGCTGCGCCCAGCGCACCACTGATTTCGATGAGGGTGTCGCCTTGCACCTGAAACGGCTCTGCCAGGCTCGCCTGGATGCCCTGCAGCGTGCGCTCGAGCGCGGCGTCGTGCTGCACGTCCGGCAAAAAGATGGCAAATGTATTGCCGCCGAAGTGCCCCAGCATCCCCCCGACACTCAGGATGCTGCGCATTCTGTAGGCCGTCTCGAGCAAGACCTGGTCGCCCGCCTCGAGCCCATGGCCGTCGTTCACGCGCTGGAAGTCGTTCAAGTCCACCAGCACCACGGCCATGTGCCGTTCAGGCGCTGTGACCATGGCCAGCTGCAACGACTGCTCGAACTGCCAGCGGTTGACCAGGCCGGTCAGCGCGTCATGCCTTGCCATGAAATGCACCTGCGCCTGCATGTGCCGCATGCCCGAGGCGTCGCGCACGAAGGCCAGGGCAAACGGCTGGCCATTCAGTACGCAATGCCCCAGGGTGACTTCGACGGGCAGCTTGGAGCCCCCGGGGCGCGGAACATGCAGATTGCGCAGCCAGCCCACGGGGCGGGCCGAGGGTCTGGCAAAAAATCTTGCCAGCCACTTCGCATGCAAATGGCGCACGCTGGCGGGCAGCAGCACGTCCAACGGCCGGCCCAGCAACTGCGCGCGCGTGCGGCCCGCGATTTTTTCCAGCGCCGCGTTCACCAGCTGAATGTGGCCAGCGCGATCGACCAGCAACACGCCATCGGGTGCGGCCTCCAGGAGGGTGCGCTCCAACAGTCCATCCTGCGGGCCTGCGAAAAAGCTGGTCGCAGCGGCTGCTTTGTCGGTCATGGCAAGGCTCGGTCGTGGGAGTGCTGGAGAGTGGAAACAGAGCATACCCTGCAAAAGCTGCAGCACGCAGCCCGCATGGCTCCTATGCGACACACCCTGCTTTGCCTGCTTTCCTGCACCGAGAAAAAACTCTCATAACGATAGCTTCTTACGCTTACAGACAAGGCGCAAAAGGCCATTTTCACCCCTGCAGCAGCGGCAAAAGCGCCAGGATGTCTTGCCGCGTGCGGTAGTGGCCGCAGGCGCGTTCGTCCTGCTCGCGCACGATGGGGAAGGCGTCGAGGATGTGGGCCGCGTCGTCGGCGCCCAGGCCGTAGAGGTGGAAAAAGAGCGCGTCGAGCGCCGTCAGGCGCGCGCGGCGCTGCGCATCGTCCCAGGCGATGGGCGCGAGCGGCTGGCCGGCGGCGTCCACGTAGCCGAGGTCGCGCGCGAACGGGGCCAGATCGTGCGCGGTGTAGCTGAGGGCCAGCACCTGCGGCACGACGAAGTCGGCCACCGTGGGCTGCGCGTGGTGGCCGTTCATGAGCCCCGCGGCGCGCATCGCGGTGGCGAACGCGGCCGGCAGCGGGGCGTCGAAGCGCTCGGGGGCGATGACGGGGAGTTGTTCGAGGATGAACAGGTTGATGGTCTGCCCTTGCAGCTTCTGACGCAACACGAAATCTAAGGCAAACGCATTGAAATTGGCTGCCAGCAGGCTGGCAACGCGCGCCGCTGACTGTGGGGTTTGTGCCTGCGGAATCAGCAACGGCACTTTATTGCCAAAACCTACGCCGGGCAGAATCGCGGCGATCATGCTGCGGACATTGGTGGGCGCGGTAATTTCCTTGTAACCCAGCGCCCAATCCCAAGGATTGACTTTGGTTTCTTCTGCACGCACGAAGAATTGCGGATGCGGAAAACGCTCAGGATCGACTTTCTCGTGCAGTTCGATAGGCCGCTGCTGCGCCGCGCGGTGCAAATTGTCCAGATTCACCACCACGTCCGCCGCGCGGTGGTCGAACATTTGCACCATCTTGCCTTCGTACAGCGGCAGCGCCCATTCATCCCCCTTGCGCCAGCGGTTCAGCGGCCCGATTTGCCAGCCGGCGGCGCGCAGTTCCTCGGGTTTGAGGAACTTGCCGGAGTCGTTGGTCATGTCGAACATGCGCATGTAGCGCACCGGCCAGGCGCGCTGCTCGGGCTGCGCGCCGTGCGCGTGGCGCACCAGCACGGGGTGCTGGGCGTACAGGCGCAGGGTGATGTCGGCGTCGCGCCGGTGGCGGAAGATCGGGGCCGCGCCGGTGTTGGGGTTGACGCGCGCAAAGTCTTCGGCGCTGAGTTGCAGCGTGCGCTCGGGCTCGGTGTCGAGCTCGTGCAGGCTGTGCAGATAAAACGCGCAGCGTGTGTGCGCAAAGCGCCGCTGCGGCCCGCCGAACAGCAGCACGCAGAACTTGAAGCTCGCGTGCACGTCGGGGAAAAAGACTTTGCGGTTTTCAAAGTCGAACAGCGCGCCCAGCCGCCCGCTGCTGCTCAGGCCGCTGAAAAAGGGCGCGGCGCCTTTGTCGGCGGCGATGCCGCTGGGCGTGACCAGCGCCACCATGCCGCCCGGCGCGGCCAGGGTTTGCGCGCGCTCGACGAACAGGCTGTAAAGGTTCAGATCGCCGCCGCCCAGCAGCGGGTAGTCGCCGCTGCCGAGCTTGCCGTTGCCCAGCACGCGCGCCTGCGTTTCGGCGCGGGCGCTGGCCTCCTGGTACTGCTGCCACAAGTCCGTGTGGGCATGCGCGCCGCTTGCGGTCTGCGACAGCGGCGCGTGCTTGAGCGCGTCAATCATGCGGCGGCGGTCGGCGGCGCGCGGCTGCGCGGCGATGGCGCGGTCGCGCTCGGCAAACCATTCGACCTCCTGCAGCTTGATGCGGTCCCACGGCGGGTTGCCCAGCACCACGTCGAAGCCGCCGCGCGCGCCCGGCCCGAACACGGTGGGAAAGCTCGTCCACCAGTGGAAGAAGGTCTCGCGCGCGGCCAGCGCCCGCGCCTCGCGCATGAGCGCGTTGGCGGCCTGGGTGTCGGGGTCGGCAGGGTCGGCGCCCTCGATTTCGCCGCGCAGCAGCGTGGCGGGCAGGTTGACCTGCGGCGCGAGCAGGCGGCGCAGCGCGGCCAGGCGCTCGGGCTGGTCTTTGAGCAGGCGCGCGAGCTGCGCGGGTTTGTCCACCGGCCAGCCGGGGATGAGCCAGCGCAGCGCGCGCCAGAAGTCGAGCACGGCGTGGATGGGCGCGAGCTGCGCCTGCGCCTCCTCGGCCAGGCGCTGCGACTGGTGCACTTCGCCGATGTCGGCGTCGGTCAGGTCGGCCACCTGCGCGAGCGCCTGCGCGGCGAGCTTGAGGCGCTGCAGCTCGCCCTGCTGGAACAGCGTGCCCAGCTGCTGCAGGCCGCGCTCGACGGCGTCGAAGCGCTCGCCGTGCAGGCTGTCGCCGGTTTGCAGGTGGTGGTCGAGGAAGGACAGCGGCGCGCCCACGGTGAAGGTGTGCAGCCACAGCGCGGTCTTGGCCAGCTCCACGGCCATGGGGTTCTTGTCCACGCCGAAGATGCACTTCTTGAGGATCATGCGGCGCACGATGTGCCGGTCGTCGAGCTGCGCCTCGTCGAGTGCCCAGCCGTGCGCGCCGGCGTTGGTGCGGATGCCGCGGCGGATGTGCGCCAGCCGCGCGAGCACGGGGCTTTGCCACGGGCGGCCCTGCTCCACCAGGTGCGCCGACCAGGGCTGCGCGGCAATGCGCAGGCTTGCGGCGGCGCTGGCTTCGAGCACGCGGTCGGCCAGGTCATCGACGAGCGCCACCAGAAAGTGCCCGCTGCCCATGGCCGGGTCACAAATCTTGCATTCGAGCAGCGCGCTGGCCGGGTCGAGCTGGTCGAGCAGCTCCCATTCGGCGGGGTTGAGGGCGCTTTTTTTGCTCCACTTTTGCAACTGCTCCTCGAGCGCCTGCATGCGCTCGGCGGCCAAAAGGCCCACGGATTCGCGCAGCACCAGGTGCACCAGTTCGTCGTGCGTGTAGTAGCTGCCCGAGACCTTGCGCGCAAAGCTCGCGGGCAGCGCCACGAGGCGGTCGAGTTCGGGCTTGTCCTTGTAGCTGTCGCGCGCCTGCACCTCGTGCACCAGGGTGTATTCGAGCAGGCGCTCGTAGATGCCGCCCAGGTGCGCCACCGACAGGTCGCGGTAGTTGATCCAGCCCTTGAGCACTTCTTCGGTGCGGCGCGAGAGCGCGTCGATGATGGGCGCCATGACCTTGTCGGGCACCTTGGTGCGCTCGAGCAGCGGTGCACGCGCGCGGTGGAACAGGCCGCCGTTGTACGCGGGCATGCCGATGAGGTCGTCGCCCTGGTCGATGAGCTCGAACACACCCTGCAGGCGCAGCCAGATCTGGCACACGGTGCCCGAGAAGGCCGCGCCCGCGTCCACGCGGTCGCGCACCTCTTCGCGGATGCGGCGCACGCTGTAGTCGTGGTAGCGCGCATCGCGCACGGGCAGCAGGTGGCGGTCTTCGGCGTAGAACAGAAACAGCAGCCGGTACAGCAGCACCAGCGTGGCCTCGCGCACTTCGTCGAGGTAGGCGGGCGTGAACTGCCGGCGCGCGAACTGGCCATAGCCCACGGGCCGCGTCTGCGCATGCAGGTCGGCGCGCGTGAGCGCGTCGGCGAGCTGCGCAAAGATGTCGTGGAACACGCGCGCGCCCAGGTCTTGCGAGACTTTTTCTTCGTACAGGCGCGCCTCGTCGAGCGCGTAGGCGTGCAGGCTGCGGCGCGCGTCGTCCCAGGGCTGGGGCAAAAAGGCGCTGCGCTGGAAAAACAGCACGAAAAGCCGCAGCGCGTGCTCGGGCGCGGGGTCGTCGGGGTGCGGCGGCACGCCGGGCACGCCCAGAGCGGCGGCGAGGTTGACCTCGAAAAACTCCTCCGAGCGCGAGCGCGCGTTCTGCCAATACAGGCGCCACACGGCGCCGTTGGTGAGGATGCCCCACTGCACCGCGCGCTCGCTGACCACGTCGGCACGGCTCAGGTAGCGCAGCATTTGCGACGAGGGCGCGTCGGGCTCCAGCAGCAGGTCGCCGCGGTCGAGCGGGCGCAGCCAGCGCTTGGCTTCGAGCACGGCGATGCCGTGGCGGTAGCGGCGCTCGTCGCGCGCCTCGGCCAGCGCGGCGGCCTTGTGCGCGGGGTCGGCAAACAGCAGGCTGTCGGGCACGTCCTCGCGCCGCTTGCCCGAGAGGTTGACCTGCGGCAAAAAGCCGTCGCCCCAGCCCAGCGCCACCAGCACCTTGTGGATCAGCTCCTGCTCGGTCTGCGCCTCGTTGAGCGTGGAGCCGGCGTCCAGCCCCGCGTAAATGCCCTGCAGCGCGGCGCGCAAGTCCGGCCAGCCACTTTCGTCCAGCGCCTGCCACGCGGGCGTCTCGACGCAGCCGCGCAGCAAAAAATCCTGGGTGAACAACTGGCCTTGCATGGGCGTGGGGTGGGTGCAGGTGGGTGCGGTTGAAGGCAGGTGGATGCGGAGGCTGGGCACGGTAAGTGTAATGGTGCGCCCTGCGCGCGGCGGCGGCCCTGCACACTATGGTTTACGAAGCTGCTCAGGCAGGTGTGGCGGTGAGAAATGCGGGAAATGCGCATTGATACCCGGATTGTCCACGAGGACGCGGGACGATGGTTTCCCGTCATTGCGAGGGCCGAAGGCCCGCGGCAATCCATGGGGCCTTGGCAACAGCGCCTGCGCACGCCGCCAAGGGTGGGTCTGGATTGCCGCGCCCCTGCGGGGCTCGCAATGACGGGGCTCTTTGCAGCACCCCAATGACCGTCAGCCGTCCGCCAGCGCCCGCGTAGGTGCGAAGCACTGCCTAATGGGCAATCTGGGTTGACCCGATGGCCGCCCTCGCACCGTCCCACGCGCCCGGCGCCTACTCCAGCGGCCGCAGCAGCTCGGCCAGATCGTCCTCGGTAAAGAGCGGCTCCTTGCGCGCGCTGGCGCCGCTGTACATGCTGCTGGCGAGCTCGGCCTTGCGCTCCTGCAGCGCGAGGATGCGTTCCTCGATGGTGCCCTGCGCGACGAGCTTGAGCACCCACACGCTTTGCGTCTGGCCGATGCGGTGCGCGCGGTCGGTGGCCTGGGCTTCGACGGCGGGGTTCCACCACGGGTCGTAGTGGATCACGGTGTCGGCCTGCGGCAGGTTCAGCCCCACGCCGCCGGCCTTGAGGCTGATGAGAAAAAGCGGCACTTCGCCGCTCGTGAAGCGCTCTATGACCTCGTCGCGCTTGCGCGTCTGCCCCGTGAGCTTGGCCCACTGCAGCTTGTGCTTGTGCAGCTCCTGCTCGATCAGGGTGAGCATGCTCGTGAACTGCGAAAACAGCAAAATGCGCCGCCCTTCGGCAAGCATTTCGGGCAAGAGCTCCATGAGCTGGTCGAGCTTGGCCGAGGTCTTGACCTTTTTTGCGGCATCGAGCGGCACCAGGCGCGGGTCGCAGCACACCTGGCGCAGCTTGAGCAGCGCGTCGAGGATGGTGATCTGCGACTTGGCCAGGCCCTTGGCCGCGAGCGCATCGCGCACGGTTTTTTCCATGCCCAGGCGTATGGTTTCGTACAGATTGGCCTGCGCGCCCGCGAGTTGCACGCGCAGCACGGTTTCGACCTTGGGCGGCAGCTCGTGCGCCACCAGTGCCTTGGTGCGGCGCAGCATGAAGGGCGTGATGCGCGCGCGCAGCTGCGCCAGGCGCTCGGCGTCGCCGTGCTTTTCGATGGGCGTGCGGTACAGCTCGGTGAAGCGCTTCTGGCTGCCCAGAAAGCCCGGCATCAGAAAGTGGAACAGGCTCCAGATTTCGCCCAGGTGGTTTTCCATGGGCGTGCCGGTGAGGCACAGGCGGTGGCGCGTGTCGAGCGCGTACACCACCTGCGCGGCGTGCGTGCTGGCGTTTTTGATGTGGTGCGCCTCGTCGAGCACCACGATATGCCAGGGGCTTTGCAGCCAGCGCTCGCGGTCGCGCTGCAGGATCGAATACGGCGCGATCACCAGGTCGTATTCGGCGAGCGTTTGCGCCACCTCGTGCCGCTCCTTGCCGTGCAGCACCAGGCTGCGCAGCTGCGGGCAAAAGCGCGCGGCCTCGCGCTGCCAGTTGCCCAGCAGGCTCACGGGGGCGACGATGAGCGCGGGGCGGTCGAGCCGGCCCGCGTCTTTTTCCGCCTGGATGTGCGCGAGGGTCTGCAAGGTTTTGCCCAGGCCCATGTCGTCGGCCAGGATGCCCGCGAGCCCGTGCGCGCGCAAAAACTGCAGCCAGTTCAAGCCCTGCTGCTGGTAGGGGCGCAGGCTGGCCTGCACGCTCGCAGGCACGGCCACTTCGGGCAAGGCAGCCTGGCCGCGCAGCTGCTGCAGCAGCGCACGCAGCGCCTCGGCGCCCTGCCACTGCGCGCCCTCACCGAGCGCAGCGCTCGCGCGCAGCGCCTCCAGGCGCGACAGGCGCAGGCCGTCGCCCGCAAAGTCGTGCCCGCGCTCGCCCACGAGTTCGAGCAGCGCGGCCATCCAGGGCTTGAGCGGCTCGGTGGGCAGGCGCACGAAGCCGTCGCCGCCGGGCATGGACAGAAACACGTAGGGCGGCAGCGTGGGCTCGCCCGTGGCGGGGTTGGGCGGGTGCGCGGCCGCCGCGGCGATGAGGTCGGGCAGCCAGGGCAGGATGTTGTGGCGCTGACCGTCGATTTCCATGCCCAGCGAGAGCGTGAACCAGGGCGAGGTGCTGTCGTCGCCTTCGTGCAGGCCCGCGTCCTCGGCCCCGCCTGCACCCGCACCGCCGCCTTCAGGGTGCATGCGCACGTCGAGCACGTCGGCATGGCGCACCCAGCCTGCGAGCTCGGGCGCGAGCGTGAGTGCAAAGCCTTCGGCGCGCAGCGGCGCAAAGTCCTGCTCGAACCATTCGAGCCAGGTGCTTTGCAGCGCCGGGCCGGGCAGGTAAAAACGCCCCGCGTCCGTGCCCAGCAAGCCCAGCGCCTGCAATCGCGCAAAGGCTGCGCGCTCGGCCTCGGGCTGGCGCACGAGCAGGATGCGCCGGGTCTTGGCCTCGGCGGCCGCATCTGCAGCATCTGCCGTGACCGGGCCGTCCGCGCCTTGGCCCGCGCCTTCGCCCACACCATCGGCCGCAGGCGCATCGAGCAGCGCCGGCGCGCCGTCCAGCCCCCACCAGCCGCGGTGGCCCTGGTAGTCGAACTGCAGTTGCGCGGTGATCAGGCCCTGCATGGGGCGCTCGGCGGGCGGCGTGGGCGCCAGCGTGAGCCAGGCTTGCGGCGCGCCGCCTTCGACGCGCTCTATTTCCGGCAGCACCGGCGGCAGCGGCAGCCGGCCCAGGCGCTGCACGAGGTGGTTCTGCTGCTGGCGCAGCGCGCGCTCGTCCAGGGCCGGGGCGTGCAGCAGCAGCTCGAGCTGCGCGGGCGTGAAGCCGTCGGTCTGCAGCACACCGGTCTGGCCCAGATCCAGGTCGAGGTACAGCGGTGGCTCGTTGAGGCACAGCCAGACGCGCGGCGCGGCGGTGCCGGTGGTGGCGGCGCTGGCGGCTGGGGTGGGCGTTGCGAAGGGGCTCGGCGTCGCAGCGGCGGGTGCCGGGAGGGCGGGTGCGGGCAAGGCGGGTGCGGACACAGGTACGCTGGATGCGGCGGCCATGTCGGCTGCGGCTTGTGCTGCTGTGGCGGCGCTCGGTGCCTGCGGCAGCTCGGGCGGCGGCACCTCTTGCGCCGCCCCCTCTTGCATCGGCGCGGCGAGCCGGGCGCAGAGCTGCCAGAGGCTAGGTGCTTGCGCCTGGGCAGGCGCACCCGCCTGAGCACCGGGTTTGGCGGCTGCCGCGGGCTTGGCCGCCTTGCCGGGTGCGCGCGCCGGGTCTTGCGCCACCTCCTGCCACGTCCATTCGAGCGCGCGCGGCGGCCCCCAGCGCAGCAGCATGTCGGGCTCGTGGGCCTCGTTGGCGGCAAACAGACGCCCCGTGCCCGCGGCCAGCTCCAGCGCCATCACGCTCAGCCGGCCCTCGAGCACGGCGCTCGGCAGGCTGCCGCCATAGTGGTGGTAGTAGCCATACGAGGACGCTTGCGGCACGCTCGCGAGCAGCTGCAGTATCTGGCGATCGGCCTCGCTCGCGTGGTCGTAGGCCTGGTTGCCGGGCCCGGGCGGGGTGCGGATGTTGCGCGGCTTGGTCCAGCCGCCCGCGACTTTGGGCGTGGACAGCACGGCCTCGAGCCGCAGCAGCGGCCGGCGCGAGGCACGGCCCTGCACCGAAAGCAGGTACAGGTATTGGTCGATGCGCGGCGCGCGGCGCTCGCCCTGCGCAGCGCGCGGCCCAAGCTGGGACGGCTGCAGATCCGCGCTGTCGAGCGCTATCAGCCAGTCGAGCAGCCTGGCCTCGGCCTGCAGGCGCTCCTGCTGGGCGCGCTGCGCCTGCTGGCGCTCGCGCTCCTCGGGGCTGGGCTCTGGCGCCGCGGCCATCTCGGCGGGCGCAATGCCGTGCGTCTCCAGCCAGCGCTGCCCCTGGTAGGCGGCCTTGAGCGAGAGCGCGACCGCGTGCTTGCATTGCACGCCCACCGGGCAGGTGCAAAGCCCCTGCCAGGACTGCAGCACGCCCTTGTGCCGAAAGGCCAGCTGCACGACCACTTCGTAGGGCTCGCGCTGCGTGCCCTGCACCTCGCCGCTGACCTGCCAGCGGTCTGCAAGCGCTTCGATGCGCATGCTGAGCACACGCTGCCCACGGTACAGCGCCGCGCCGCGATCCCAACTGCCATACGCGCACAGCGCGCGCAGCGAATCGGGGTTGAACCAGGTGTTCGTCGTCATGAAAATTCAGGATAAAAATGGTATTTTGTTCAGGTATGGCAAGCACAAGATGCTATTGACACAAGAGCAATCTCACTTCCCGCGCGCAGCGCGCACGCGCTCGAACACGGCCTGCGCCTCGGGGCCGGCGCTGGCGCCAGGCTCGCGCGGCAGGCGCGCGAGCAGCTGCGCGAGCGCCCCGGCCTGCGGCAGCAGCGGGCCCAAAAAGCGCGCCGTGTGCCCGTCGGCCAGCAGCAGCGTGGGAAAGGTCTCCACGTCCAGCTCATCGACGAGATCGGCCTCGTCCTCGATGTCCACCCACTCGAAGCGCACCTGCGGGTGCGCAGCCGCGAGCGCATCGAACACGCTGCGGTAGCTGCCGCAGGTGCCGCACCAGGCGGCGCACAGGCAAATGGCCCACCAGCCGCGCGCGGGGTCGGTGGTGGCAGGGATGGCGGTGGCGGACATGGCAGTGGCAGATAGATGAGAGCCCATCAAAAAAGGGGGGCGGACAAGGCTCGCGCAGGCGTCAAAACGCAGCGTTGCGAGGCAGTGCGGATACCGAAGCTCAGCGCCGCTCGCGCACGTGATAAACGTCTATGGTATCGAGCGCCGCGGCATGGTTGCCCCAGGCATTGCGCACGAAGGTCGCGACCGCGGCCACGTCCTCGTCGCCCAGCAGCTGGTGGTAGGGCGGCATGCCATAGGGGCGCGGGTTGCCTGCGGTGGCGGGCGCGTAGCCGCCCTGCAGGATCATGCGCACGAGGTTGGTCGGCTCGGCCAGCAACACGGCACGGTTGCCCGCCAGCGCGGGAAAGGCGCCGCGCTCGCCCTGCCCCTGCGTGCCGTGGCACTGTGCGCAGTGGTCGTGGTAAATCTCCGCGCCGCGCTGCATCAGCCTGCGCGGCGGCGCGGCAATGGGCGGCGCGGGCGGCGCGGGCGGCGCGGCGCGCTCGGGCAGCGCTTGCAGGTACGCGGCGATGGCGTGCGCGTCGGCGTCGCTCAGGTACTGCGTGCTGTGAAACACCACCTCGGCCATGGGGCCGCTCACGCTGGCTTGCGCTGCAGTCGATGCCACAGGCGGGGCCGACGCTGCGCGCGTGACGCCCGTGCGCAGCAGCGCGACCACGTCGTCGAGCGGCCAGTGCGCGACGCCGGTTTCGCTCGCCGCGTCGAGCGCGGGCGCGTACCAGTTCTGCCCCGGAATCAGGCCGCCGCCGAGCGCCCGGCTGGCCTGGCTCGCGCCCAGCGCGTTGCGCGGCGTGTGGCAGGCGCCGCAGTGCGCCAGGCCGTTCACGAGGTAGGCGCCGCGGTTCCATTGCGCGCCGCGCGCGGGGTCTGCGGCTGCGCCGTCGCCGCGTCCGGGCGTGAAAAACAGCACGCGCCAGGCCGCGAGCGCAAGCTGCGTGTCGTAGGGAAAGCGCAGCGCATGCGCGCGGTTGGGCTGCGCCACGGGCGGCAGGCTTTGCAGATAGGCGTAGATCGCGTCGGCGTCGGCGCGCGTGACGTGGGTGTAGTCGGGGTACGGGAAGGCCGGGTACAGCAGGCGCCCGTCGCGCGCGCGGCCGTAGTGCAGCGCGCGCCAGAAGTCCTGGGCCGTCCAGCGGCCCAGGCCCGTTTGCGCGTCGGGCGTGAGGTTGGGGCCGTACAGCGTGCCGAAGGGTGTTTCGATGGGCCGCCCGCCCGCGTAGGGCGCGCCGCCGCGCGCGGTGTGGCAACCCATGCAGTTGCCCACGCGCGCCAGGTAGGCGCCGCGTGCGCGCAAGTCGGCCGCGGCTGCGCCAACTGGGGCAGCCACTGTGGCAGCCACTGGGGCGGGTGCCGAGGCTGCAGAAGCCGCGATCGGCGCAGCGTCCGCCGCCTGGGCCACACTCGGCCCGTCGCCCGCCCCGTCCCCAGCGCCGCGCAGCTCGCGCAGCAGCAATGCGCCCACCGCGCCGGCGAGCACCAGCAGCACCAGGGCCAGCGTCCAGAGCACGCGCTTCATGTGCGCCCCCGTTCTTCAGCCACGGGCAGCGCGACGCCGCCACAGCGCAGCGGCAGCGGCGCGGGCAGTTGCGCCGCGGGTTTGCCACCCGCAGGCACGGGCTGCGCGGCGAGCCAGGCGGAGATCGCGCTGACCTCGTCGGGCGCGAGTTTGCGCGCCACTTCGGCCATGCAGTCGGGCGCCTGCGCATGGCGCTGGCCGGTCTGCCAGGCGCCGAGCTGGCTGTTGAGGTAGTCGCGCGGCAGCCCGAGCAGGCCGGGAATGGCCGGCGCCACGCCCGTCATGGCGCTGCCGTGGCACTGCACGCACGCGGGCAGGCGGCGCGCCGCGTCGCCGTGCTGCACGAGGCGCTGCCCCTGCGCGAGTTGTGCGGGGGCGGCCTGCGGCGCGGGCGGCGGCGGATAGGGCAGCTCCAGCGCCGCAAAGTAGGCCGCGATCTCGTGCAGGTAGGCGTCGCTGAGCGTTTCGAGCAGGTGGCTCATGGGCGCGTAATTGCGCCGCCCGTCGCGAAAGTTGAACAGCTGGTTCGCCAGATACCCCGCCGGCTTGCCCGCGATGCGCGGAAAGTAGCCCTCGGGCGTCGCGCGCCCTTCCTTGCCGTGGCACAGCGTGCAGGCGCGCACGCGCGGCGCCATGTCAGCGGCGGCAATCGGCGCGGGCGCCGCGCTCGCGGCTGCGACGGCCAGCGTGGTTGCCGGTGCTGCGGCCACAGCCGGCGCAGGCGGCAGGGTTGAACTTTGCGCCAGCGCGAGCACTGGCACCACGCCAAAGATCGCAGCGCCAGCCCAATGTTTCAGCAAACGCAGTTTTGGTGAGACGGTCATGGGCGCGATTTTCGGCCATCGGCAGGGCGCCGCCCGTGCATCCGGGTTGCGCCCGGCGCGGCCCTGCCACGCGCCCGCTGCATTTATCCAGCGCCCACGTCCTGGGCGCGGAGCCAAGCAACATCGAGTCGGTCAAGGGTTCATCCAGCATGCGGCGCGCTGGCCCGGGCCTCGTACCAGCCGCGGCTGCGGTTCACCACACGCACCACGAGCAGCATCACCGGCACTTCGATCAGCACGCCCACCACGGTGGCCAAGGCCGCGCCCGAGTCGAAGCCGAACAGGCTGATGGCCGTGGCCACGGCGAGCTCGAAGAAGTTGGATGCGCCGATCAGCGCCGACGGACACGCGATGCTGTGCCGCTCGCCCACGGCGCGGTTGAGCAGGTAGGCCAGCGCGGAATTGAAGAACACCTGGATCAAAATGGGCACGGCCAGCAGCGCGATCACGAGCGGCTGGCGCAAAATGGCCTGGCCCTGAAAGGCGAACAGCAGCACCAGCGTGAGCAGCAGCGCGGCCATGGACCCAGGCCCTGTGCGCGCCAGCGCCGCGTCCAGCAGGCCACGCGCCAGCAGCGCGCGGCGCGCGGCCTGCGCGATGGCGAGCGGCAGCACGATATAGAGCAGCACCGACACCAGCAGCGTGCTCCAGGGCACGGCGATGGCCGACACGCCCAGCAACAAAGCCACCAGCGGCGCAAAGGCCAGCACCATGATGCCGTCGTTGAGCGCCACCTGCGAGAGCGTGAACAGCGGGTCGCCGCCGCTGAGCCGGCTCCAGACGAACACCATGGCCGTGCACGGCGCCGCGGCAAGCAGGATCAGGCCGGCGATGTAGCTGTCGATCTGCTCTGCGGGCAGCATGGGCGCGAACAGGTGGCGCAAAAACAGCCAGCCCAGAAAAGCCATGCTGAAGGGCTTGACCAGCCAGTTGACGAACAGCGTCACCCCTATGCCGCGCAGGTGCTGGCGCAACTCGCTCAGCGCGGCAAAGTCCACCTTCATGAGCATGGGCACGATCATCACCCAGATCAGCAGGCCCACGGGCAGGTTGACCTGCGCCACCTCGAGGCGCGCGAGCGCCTGGAACGCGCCGGGCTGCCACTGCCCGAGCGCGATGCCCACGGCAATGCACACCAGCACCCAGAGCGTGAGGTAGCGCTCGAACACGCCCATGGCGGCGGGCGGCGCGGCCGCGCTCGTTGCGCAGGGCTGGCTCATGCTGCGGCCTGCGGCGCGGCGCCGGTGTGCCCGATGCGGTCAAGCTCGCGCTGCAGCGAGAGCGCGTCGAGCTTGTCGAGCGGCAGGCTCAAAAACAGCGCGATGCGCCGGTGCAGCAGGCGAAAAGCCTCGGCGAAGGCGCGGCGCTTGTCTTCTGCGCTGCCCTCCACCGCCGCCGGGTCGGGGATGCCCCAGTGCGCCGACACGGGCTGGCCCGGCCAGAGCGGACAGACCTCGCCCGCGGCGTTGTCGCACACGGTGAAGACGAAGTCCAGCTGCGGGGCGCCGGGTTGCGCAAACTCATCCCAGCTCTTGCTGCGCAGGCCCTGCACCGGCAGGCGCTGGCGCTCGAGCAGCTCGAGCGCATAGGGGTTGACTTGGCCCGCAGGGTGGCTGCCCGCGCTGTAGGCACGAAAGCGCCCCTGGCCCATGTGGTTCAGGATGGCCTCGGCCATGATGCTGCGCGCCGAATTGCCCGTGCAGAGAAACAGCACGTGATAGACCTTGTCGCTCATTGCAAACTCCTTGGGTGGGGGGAAAGGGAACAGAACGGGGAAAAGAGCGCCACGCCGAGAACTTCCAAAAAAAGAGCTGCCAGCGCAGGTTCCATCAGCGCTTGAGCCCGATTTTGCTTGTATTTCTTCGCCCTGCTGCCTGCAGATGGGCTCAGAGGCTGAGAGTTTTTCGACCGTGGACGAAAGACTCTCAGCCTCTCAGCTGCCGGACGCCTGCGCGCAGTCGATGCAGTCCGCGGCGGCGTCCAGCTCTGCGCACTGCGCGGGCTGGCCCGCGCAGCATTCGGCCGTGAGGTAATGGATCAGCTCCTGCATCAGTGCAATGTTGGCGCGGTAGCGCTGAAAGCGCCCCTCCTGCGCGACGGTCAGCAGCCCGGCCTGCATGAGCGCCTTGAGGTGGAAGGACAGATTGGTCGCGGGCAATTCGAGCGCGACGGCGATCTCGCCCGCCACGAGCCCCGCCGGGCCCTGGCGCACGAGCAAGCGGAACACGTCCAGGCGCACGCCCGAGGCGAGCGATTCGAACACGGTGATGGCAGTGGTCTTTTCCATGCCGCAATTATTCAACGATTATTGAATCATTGCAATGACATGCCCTTGCAGCCATGCAAGCCGGTTTACTGGCATTTTGCTATCATGAAGTTAGCTATTTACGCTTTCCAAGCAAGCACTGGATGCCATTTTCAGCACTCTATTTTTGCAATCAAAAAGAGAGCAAAAAATCTCAAACCTGCGGCTTGCCCTCCACGCCACGCACCGCCCTGCCCTGCGCAGCGGCCGGCAAGGCGTCCGGCGCGGCGGGCACCAACACGTCGAGCAGCTGCTCGGCAATGCCGCGCCAGGTGTGGGATTCGACGGCGGCGCGCACCTTGCGGCGGTCCAGCTGCAAGGCGGCCAGGCAGGCTGCGCGCAAGTCCTCCGACAGCACGCCGGTCACGCCCGGCTGCACGACGTTGACCGGGCCCGTAACCGGAAAGGCTGCCACCGGCGTGCCGCAGGCGTTGGCTTCGAGCAACACCAGGCCGAAGGTGTCGGTGCGGCTCGGAAACACGAACACGTCGGCCGCGTCGTAATACGGCGCGAGCGCCTCGTGCGCAATGCCGCCGAGCCAGACCACGTCGGGAAAGCGCGCGCGTAGCCGACCCAGCGCCGGGCCGTCGCCGGCCACCACCTTGGTGCCCGGCAGGTCCAGCTCCAGAAAAGCCGCCAGATTCTTTTCGGGGGCGACGCGGCCCACGTTGAGCCAGATCGGGCGCGGGAAGTGCAGAGCGTCGCGCCGGCCGGGGTGAAAGCGCTCGTCATCGACGCCGCGCGCCCACACCTGCAGGCGCGCAAACCCCGCCGCGGCGAGCTCGTCTGCCATGGCCTGCGTAGGCACCAGGATGCGCTGCGAGGGCTTGTGGAAGTAGCGCAGCACCGCGTAGGTGAGCGCAGCGGGGATGCGCATGCGCTCGGCCAGATACTCGGGAAAGCGCGTGTGGTACGAGGTCGTGAAGCGCCAGCCGCGCGCGAGCGCATGCCGGCGCGCGGCCCAGCCCAGCGGCCCCTCGGTGGCGATGTGCAGCGCGTCGGGCGGCGACTCGCCGAGGGCACGTGCCACGACGGCGCGCGCATTCAGCGCCAGGCGCAACTCCGGCTCGGACGGCGCCGGCACCGTGCGCGCCCCCGAGGGTTCGATCACCCGCACCTGATGGCCGAGCGCGCTCAGCTCGCGCACCATGTAGGTCCAGGTATGCACCACGCCATTGACTTGCGGATGCCAGGCGTCGGTCACGAGCACGATTTGCATGGGAATGGGGGTAGGAAGAGCCGGTCTCAGGGGCGGCACTTTGCGCACGCAGCATGACAAGGCAAAGTCAGTTTTTTCGGCGGATGGGCGGCGCCCGCAGGCAAAATCCGGGGCTCCTACCTTGACCTTCCAGGAGACACGCGCATGAGTTCCGACACCAAATACCTGCTGCAGGAAAGCCAGATGCCCAAGTTCTGGTACAACATCCAGGCCGATCTGCCAGCGCCGCTGCCGCTGGTGCTGCACCCCGTGACCATGCAGCCCATCGCGCCCGACGACCTGGCGCCGCTCTTCCCCATGAGCCTGATCGAGCAGGAGGTGAGCACCGCGCGCGAGGTCGAAATCCCCGAGCCCGTGCGCGAGGTGTTTCGCCTGTGGCGCCCCGCGCCGCTGTACCGCGCGCACCGGCTCGAAAAAGCGCTAGTGTAGTGTTCGATGCTTGATGCGACAAATAAAACCGATGGATTTTTGGTCTGGGCAAGGCGCAAACCGCAGCGATACCGGGTGGTATCGCGAGGATTTGCAACGCGGCCCGGGCCGAAAAGACGCGGTTTTATGTCGCAGATAGCGTCGAACACTACACTAGGCACGCCCGCCAAAATTTTCTACAAATACGAGGGCGTGAGCCCCGCTGGCAGCCACAAACCCAACACCGCGATCCCGCAAGCCTGGTACAACGCGCAGGCCGGCGTGCGCCGCCTCACCACCGAAACCGGCGCGGGCCAATGGGGCACCTCGCTCGCGTTTGCGGGGCAGCTCTTCGGGCTCGACGTGCAGGTGTTCCAGGTGCGCGTGAGCTACGACCAAAAACCCTACCGCCGCGCCGTCATGGAAACCTACGGCGCGCGCTGCATCGCCTCACCCAGCACGGAAACCGCATACGGCCGCCGCATCCTGGCCGAGCGGCCCGACCATCCGGGCAGCCTCGGCATCGCCATCAGCGAGGCCGTGGAAATCGCCGCCCAGCGCGACGACACCAAATACGCACTGGGCTCGGTGCTCAACCACGTGCTGCTGCACCAGACCATCATCGGCCTCGAAGCCATGGAACAGATGCAAATGGCCGACACCTGGCCCGACGTGGTCGTGGCCTGCACCGGCGGCGGCAGCAATTTTGCCGGCATTGCCTTCCCGTTCATAGGCCACGGTCTGCGCGGCGGCCCCAAGCCGCGCATCGTGGCCGTCGAGCCCGCCGCCTGCCCCAGCCTCACGCGCGGCAAATACGCCTACGACTACGGCGACACCGCGCGCCTCACGCCCTTGACCAAGATGCACACGCTGGGCAGCACCTTCACGCCGCCAGGCTTTCACGCCGGCGGCCTGCGCTACCACGGCATGGCGCCGCTCGTGAGCCACGTCAAGGAGCTGGGCCTGATGGAAGCCGTGGCCTACACCCAGGTGGACTGCTTTGCCGCGGGCGTGCAGTTTGCGCGCGCCGAAGGCATCGTGCCCGCCCCCGAAGCCAACCACGCCGTCAAGGGCGCGATCGAAGAGGCGCTGCGTTGCAAGCGCGAGGGCAAGGCCGAAACCATCCTCTTCAACCTCAGCGGCCACGGCCACTTCGACATGGCGGCCTACCAGGCCTACTTCGCCGGCCAACTCAAGGACGAAGCCTACGACGAGCGCGAGCTCGCGCAGGCGCTGTCGGGGCTGCCGGCGGTGGGGGCATAGGAAATGATCACATCGCCTGCCCCACTGCTCACGCCAGAAGTCGTCGAGTCGGCAAGCCACAGCGTCCTGTGCTGGCTCGCAACGGTGGATGCTTCTGGGCAACCCAATGTTTCGCCCAAGGAAATTTTCGCGATTTCTGACGGCTTGCACCTGGTCATCGCAAACATCGCTTCGCCCACGAGTGTGCGCAACATCAGCGTGAATGCCCTCGTGTGCGTGAGCTTCATCGATGTCTTCGCGCAAAAGGGGTTCAAGGTGATGGGCACCGCGCGCAACATCCCTCGCAACGAACCGGCATATGCAGAATGGGCGCAATCCCTACAGATAAAGGCGGGCCCGCGGTTTCCGATACACAGCGTCATCGTGGTGAAGGCCCAGACGGTGGAGCCGATAGTCGCACCCAGCTATCGGCTGTATCCGGATACAACGACAAAGCAGTCGCAAATTGAAGCTGCTTTGCGTACCTATGGCGTGGCGCCTGACGAGGCAGTTTGGCCGCTGCGAAGAAGTCCATGACGGTACCATGGACGCCGAAGCAGCGGCCAGAATGACCGTCAGCCGTCCGCCAGTGCCCGCGTAGGTGCGAAGCAACGCCCAATGAACACGGGGTTAAGGTAAGCGACCGCCGGAGCCCGAAGGGCGGAGAGCGGAAGGAATCCGCAAACGCAGCGTGCCGACGGTCCAGTTAACCGATGGGTTGGGCATCAGGCGGACTTGTGCGGGACCAAGCGCACTTGAAGCTCACACCCCACAGCCTGCGCATATTTTTTTAGCGTTGCGAGCGAGGGCGCATGCTTTCCGGCCGACTCAAGGCGCGATATGGCGCTCTTGGTCGTACCCATACGCTCGGCGACGGCATCTTGCGTTAGACCCGCACGGGCGCGAGCCGTGAGCATTTGATTTGCGACTTGATACTCAACGGCAAGAGCGTCGTACTCTTCGACAAAACCCTGGCGCTTTGCAGCCTTGGCAAGGAATTCCTTGTGATTGTGCCTGACAGGCTTGAATTTCAATTCAGGCATTTCATACCTCCTTCATGCGCTTGCGCGCCAGTTTCAGTTCTCGGTCGGGTGTTTGCCGTGACTTCTTGTTGAAGGCATGAAGCACGACGACCCGTTTGCCAACGAGAAAGCAGTAGAACGCTCGACCGATGCCCGAGCGGCCTTTCGGCCGAAGCTCGAACAAGCCATCTCCGAAGGCCGCGAGTGCGGGAGGCGGAGACTTGGCCCGTGTTCAATGAGAAGTTCGACCAGGCGCGCATAGTCAGCAAGGACATCGACGGGCCACGACTCGATCTCATGGAGCACGCGCTCGTGGAAGTACTCGATCTCGTAGGGCATGCGCCAATGTTAGCAAATATGCAAACTTCCTGCCATGAGCGCTGCCCCAGCACGGCCGCGCGCAATGACTGGAGAGAAAGTGCACAACTGTGCTGCGTCGCGGCACTCAGACGACGCTTGTCTTTCACCCGCGCGTGCGATGCCACCGCGTTATCGCCCTTATCTCGGGCAGTTCAAATGCGCGCAAGGCCCCTTCACCCGCGCGGGTGATGCCGCCCCAGTAATTCCATCTGCTGGGGCGCGCAACAGCCAGGATGAGCAGCGTGCCGTCGCTCTGCGATCGATACGATAGCGAGAACGGAAACCCCGCGACCTGGACGCGGCGCGTATCCGCGACCGAGGGCTCGCCGGACCGTGGGAAGGCGAGCACTCTTCCCGCAGCCTGCTCCACTGCATGAGCGAACTTGGCCCCAAGGCCGGGCCTTGCCTCCTCGTACAAAGCCACCGCCGACAAAAATTCTCGGCGGGCTTCAGGGATGAACTGCAGCCTGCTGCTCATTGGGCAATCCTCCTGGCCAAGGCAAACACCTCGTCTGCGGGGCAGGAGGACACTTTGCCCGCGTCATAGGCTGCCGCACGCTTTGTCACTGCCCTTTCCCCTTCGGCATCCAGGCCGCCACCAAAGGAAGAATTCTGGCGATCGAGCAGCAATTTGGAAAAATGGACGGCAAAGGTGTCGTCTGGGCGCTGACCGAAAAACGGCGACTTCACGCGCCACCCATTGACCAGCGCATGTTCCGGCTCTTCCATCTCGAAGACGGCGCCCGGGTGCTGAACCAAGAGGCTACGAAGCCAGACGGCATAACTATCCGAAGGGCCTTGCGCTTCCTGCATCAGTTCCGGGAATGCCTTGAGCAACTTGGTCGCAACGACCCTGGAGTTCTTGCCGGTGGCAATGCTCTGCCCCGGTAGCGAATACAAGAACGTGCCAGGCGCGTCGTCAGGGTTGAAGCCGTCAGAAGCAAAAAGCCTGTGGCGCCAAGCGCTGATACCGTCCTTCACATAGCACAGAATGCGCAGGCGCCCGTAGCCCGCACCATGCAGCCGCGACACTGCTGCAACGATGGTGAATGCGTGGCGTTTGGCATTCATTGGGCAATTGGGATTCATGGGGTTATGGTGTGGGGACGGATTTTTTCAGAAATTTTGAAAAATCCAATCTGGAATCAATAGGCTTGATGTTGGTGAATTTATTCTTCGGATCAGTGGAAAGCACAAAGCTATAGAAATCTCCGGTCTTCTTAGGCCAAAAGCATAAACTTTTGACGTTTTCTCGAAGGAACGCAGTTGGGATTTCAAGTACGTGCAGCTGGCGCTCATCAGGAGCATGTAACACAAAGGTGATGAATTCCAATTTCCCGGATTCAATTTCCCATGACGGGATATCGAGCCACCAGACCGGAGTGGCCTCGTTGACATTCGAGAAGTGAATGCCTTTCCTCGATTTCACATTGACAATTTCTAGGGCAGCAGCTTTTTGCATTTTTATCATTGGGGCATGATGATTTGGAGCTGCGGGGATAACATCTGGCTTCTTGCTAGGGATGTCTTCTGCGAGAGGCGTAAATTTTGCAATATCGCTCGTGATATCTTTGCTTTGCGGGTGATTGAAAAATGTCTGATCCGTGGTGATCACATCGCCGTTTTGATGCTTGTTGAGCTTTGCCAATGCCCGGGCGACGTCCTTGGGCATTTCCAGCGCCTTCAGCAAGTGTCCTTTTGCATCGAACAGCATCGCCACCAACACATCGAAATCCCAAGATCGGATGATTCCAAGTTGCGTTGTAAGGCTGCCGTTCAAGTTCAATTTTCTAGATTTCACCTGGTATAGTTTGCCGTCCGGCCCTTCAATGTCCGCGCTTTTGTTCGAGGCCGGAAGACGCTTGCCGCCATAATTTTTAAGGGCCAGATATTCGCCATACTCGCCCACAATGCCGCTCGTTCCGCCCAACTGCTCTGCCAGCAGATTGGCGCACTGGTTGTACATGATCCAGAGTTCTTGCACGTTTTTCATGAGGCCTCCTTGGCTTTTGAGCGACGTTTTAATCAAATAAAAAAGATAATTGTAATCTGCCCCCAATTCCCTGACCCCAATTACATGCTCGCGCCTCACACCGGCTTCAAAAACAACCCCACCGTGAGCGCCAGCCCGATGCACACGATGGCCACGCGCAGCGCGCGCTCGTTCACGCGCTGCAGCGCCCACGAGCCGATCAGCCCGCCGCCGATCGCGCCCGCGCTCAGCACCAGCGCCTCGCGCCAATGCAAGTCCGGCGAAGTCACGAACAACGCCACGGCCGAGGCGTTCATGACGCCGGCCAGCGCGTTCTTGGTGGCGCCGGCGTTGCGCGTGGGCAGGCCCGCCATGGTGAGCGCGGCGATCATCAAAAAGCCGATGCCGCCACCAAAGTAGCCGCCATAGATGGCGATGAAGAACTGCGCAATGCCCGCGGCCTCCGGGCCGATGTGCGTGGTCTGATCGCCGGGCTTGCGCAAGAAATTCCCCCAGGCAAAAACGACTGTCGCAAACAGCACCAGCCAGGGCACGAGGCGCGCGAACACCGAAGAAGGCGTGTGCAGCAGCAACAGCCCACCCGCCGCCCCGCCCGCGATGCTGATCACGAACAGCGCCCAGAACGGCAGCCGCCCCGCCCCCGTCACGAGCCGCCGCCCCGCCAGCCCCGAGGTGATCTGCCCCGGAAACAGCGCCACCGTCGAAGTGATGTTGGCCGCGAGCGGCGACATGCCCGCAAGCATGAGCGCCGGCAAGGTGATGAAGGAGCCGCCGCCCGCGAGGGCGTTTTGCACACCGGCCCACAGGCCGGCCAGAAAGATCAGGGTCAACAACACAAAAATGCTCCGCCACGGCGCAGCGCGCGCCGCATGGCGTCTGCTGCAAAGCGCGCAAATTACCATACGGACAGAGGATTTGCATCGAACAAGGGATCTGGAATTTCGCTATTTTTAGAGAAGTTACCGGAGCTTGATGCACAAGCGACACATGGCGATTTAGAAACCAATTTTTCGCATCCATATTCATAGCAATGTCCGGTTCATGCCAAGATCGATCATGCCGCGTCAGCCAACACTGATGGCATCCAGACTTCGGCGCTCCCCCCCGGAAAACACTCTGCGGCAACCCAGGCGCGCAGACTCGTTGCCCCTACACTTCGCACTTTGCCGGCATCGCCCCCCAGCCGGTTCGCGACGAACAAATGACGACTTCCACCGCCTGGCCAGAGCCAGAACTCGCTTCTACCGATACGCCAACACCCATTCGATTCGGGGAATTGCTCGTGCGCAGCGGCAAGCTCAGTGCGCGCGACCTCGATCGCGCCCTGGCGGCGCAGCAAGAAATGGGCGGCATGCTGGGGCGCGTGCTGGTGCGCCTGGGCCTCGTGTCCGAGCAGGACGTCATCCAAGCCCTGTCGGCCCAAATGGGCATACCCGTGGCAACGGCAGCCGACTTCCCCGACCTCATGCCGGAGGTCGAAGGTCTTCTGCCGGAATTTCTCCATGCCAATGCCGTCTATCCCTTGCGGCTGGAGGGCAATCAGCTCGACGTCGCCATGGCGGTGCCGCAGGATGAATTCATCATCAAGGCCCTGCATCTCGCCACCGGCTGCACCATCCGCCCGTATTTGGCCAGCGAACTCGACATCGAAAAAGCCCTGGCCGAGCCGGTCGAGGAAGTGGCCGAGGAATCGCAAGACGATGGTTTCGAAGAGTTGTTCGATGGCGGTGACTTTGTCGAACACCTCAAGGACCTCGCCAGCGAGGCGCCCGTCATCCGCCTCGTCAACACCATCATCGGCCGAGTGATAGACCTTCGCGCGTCCGATATCCACCTCGAGCCGTTCGACGATGGCCTGCATGTGCGCTACCGGGTCGATGGCGTGATCCACCCGAACGAGGTCGTGCCCCCGCGGCTGAGCGCCGCCGTCAGCTCGCGCGTCAAGCTCCTGGCGCATCTGGACATTGCAGAGCGCCGCCTGCCCCAGGACGGGCGCATCAAGACGCGCGTCAAAGGACGCGAACTCGATCTGCGCGTCTCCACCGTGCCCACCGTGCACGGTGAAAGCGTGGTCATGCGCGTGCTCGACCGTGCAAGCGTGCGGCTCGACCTCGACAAGATGGGGTTCGAACAAGACACCCTGGCGCGCTTCAATACCCTGCTGGCGCGCCCGCACGGTATCTTGCTCGTTACCGGACCCACTGGCTCGGGCAAAACCACCACTTTGTACGCGGCGCTCGCCAAGATCGACGCCAGCGAGCAAAAAATCATCACCGTGGAAGATCCCGTCGAATACCAGCTCGAAGGCATCAACCAGATCCAGGTACACCCCCAGATCAACCTCACCTTCGCCAACGCCTTGCGCTCCATCCTGCGCCAGGACCCCGACATCATCATGATCGGTGAAATGCGCGATGGCGAAACGGCCCAGATCGCCGTCCAGTCCGCCTTGACGGGCCACCTGGTGCTCTCCACGCTGCACACCAATACCGCTGCCGGCGCCGTGATCCGCATGCAGGACATGGGGGTCGAGCCCTATCTCATCACCTCCGCAGTCAATGGTGTGTTGGCCCAGCGCCTGGTGCGCACGCTGTGTCCGCATTGCAAACAGGCTTACGACCCGGAAGCCGAAATACGCGAACGCACCGGGCTGGCGCGCTTCTCGCCACCCGGCCATCCCATCTACCAGGCCGTAGGCTGCGCGCAATGCCGCGACACGGGCTACCTCGGGCGCACAGGCATCCACGAACTCCTCGTGCTCGATGAGCCGCTGCGCCGCGCCATCATCGAAGGCCGCGACGCCAACACCCTCAACACCATCGCCACCAGTGGCGGCATGCTGAGCCTGTACGAAGATGGCCTGCGCAAAGTGGCCGCAGGCCTCACCACCCTCGACGAAGTCGCGCGCGTCACACAAGACCAGTCCGATGCCTGAATTCGTCTGGCGCGCCGCCGCCGCATCCGGCCAAGTGCAAGAGGGGCGGCTGAGCGCCGCCAACACCGCCGCAGTCCTGCGGCAGTTGCGCGAGCAGGGCCTCACGCCCCTGCGCATCGAAGATGCGGCGCAGGCCGGCCCGGCAGGCAAAACCGAAGCGCTTACAACCTCCAGTGGCATTGGGGCCACCAAGCCCAGAGCGCGCAAAGGCCCGGTCACAGCGCAAGACGTACTGGCACTCACCTCGGAGCTGGCCATCATGCTGCGCGCCGGCCTGGCGCTCGACAACGCGCTGCGGGTGCTCGTGGACATGGCCTACAAGCCCAGCATCGCTGAACTCATGCAGGCCATTCTCGACGACGTCAAGGGTGGCACCCCGCTCAGCCGCGCACTGGCCAAACGCCGCGAGCTGTTTGGCGACTTCTACATCAACATGGTGCGCTCCGGCGAAGTCAGCGGGCAAATGTCCGCCGTCCTCGACCGGCTGGTGGAGCACATGGAGCGCCAGCGTGCCCTGCGCGAGAGCATCATCTCTGCCACCATCTACCCCGCCATCCTGCTCGGGGTGGCCGTACTCTCCCTCGTCGCCATGCTGGGCTTCGTGGTGCCCCAGTTTGAAAAACTGTTCACCGACATGGGCGACGCCCTGCCCATGCCCACGCGGATCGTGATGGGCCTGGGCCACGCTTTCAAGCGCTACGGCTGGCTCATGGCCATCGTGGCTGCAGCGGGCGGCGCATCCTTGCTGCGCTGGCTGCGCTCGCCGGCCGGGCGCCTGTGGTGGCAGTCGCGGCTGCTGCACCTGCCGCTCATGGGGCCGCTGGCCCTCAAATACCAGCTCACGCTCTTTGCGCGCTCGCTGGGCACCCTGCTGGGCAATGGTGTGCCCATGCTCACCGCACTGCACATCGCCACCGAAACCGTAGGCAACGTCGTCGTGCGACAGGCGCTCGAACAGGTGGCTCCCATCGTCAAAGAGGGCGGCAAAATCATCCAGGCCATCAGCGCCACGGCCATTTTCGAGCCCCTTGCGATCAACCTCATCCGCGTCGGCGAGGAAACCGGCCGCATCGGCCCCATGATGCTCGAACTGGCACACATACTGAACCGCGAGGTTGAAACCGGGATCAAACGCCTGCTCACGCTGGTGGAGCCTGTGCTCATCCTCGTGCTGGGGGTGCTGATCGCCGCCATCATCGTTTCCATCCTGCTGGGCATCCTGTCCATCAATGACCTCGCCGTATAATTTTCTGTTTGCTAAAGGAAGCATCTCCATGGAGAGAATCCCGCCCGATTGCGCTCGGATCAACCGCAAAAAGTCCCTCGGCTTCACCCTGATCGAACTACTGGTCGTCCTGGCCATCCTCACCTTGCTTGCCGGGCTGGTCGGGCCGCGCGTGCTCAACCAGCTTGGCGGCGCCAAATCCAAAACCGCAAGCGTGCAAATCGCAGACCTTGACAAAGCCCTGGAGCTTTTCAAGCTCGACGTAGGCCGCTACCCCACCACTGAAGAAGGGCTTGACGCGCTCGCCAAGCAACCCGCCGGCGTCGTCGGCTGGAACGGCCCCTACCTCAAAGGCGGCGTGCCCACCGACCCCTGGGGGCACCCCTACCGCTACGCCAATCCAGGGCCCAATGGCGGCCTGGAAATCCTGTCTCTAGGCGCCGATGGCGCGCCCGGTGGCGAGGGTGAAAACGCCGACATTCACAACACCCCCTGACGCACGGGCGCCATGCAGCGTGAGCGCGGCTTTACGCTGGTCGAACTCTTGGTGGTGTTTGCCATCATGGCGCTGCTCATTGGCGTCATGCCCGTCATGTACGAGCGCATGCAAGAGGCATCGCAATACCGCAACACCGTGCGCACCATGCTCAGCCTGCTGCGCACCGCCCGATACGACGCCCAGACACAAGGGCGCGAGACGCGCTTCTTCGTCGATCTGAACCAGCACCTCTACGGGCTCGACGACGCAAACGGCACCGCCTACCCCGACACCCTGCAAATCAGCGCCACGGTGGCCGCAACGGATCTCAGCAGCGCGGGGCAGGCCGCCATCCGCTTTTTGCCCAGCGGCGGCAGCACCGGCGGCAGCATAGACATCCAACGCCCCCATGGTGGCGGCACGCGCCTGCGCGTCGACTGGCTCACCGGCCGCATCGTTCAAGAGCCCCTGCAGCCATGAAGCCCGCGCAGCAAGGGTTCACCCTGCTCGAACTGCTCGTCGCCTTTGCCATCATGGCCTTGTCGCTGGGCATGCTGTACCGCGCCAGCGGCCAGGACGCACGCAACGTCGCCGACCTCGAACGCTACCAAAAAGCCGTGCTGCTGGCCGAATCCCTGCTCGCCCTCAATGACTCGGTACCCCCGCAGGGCTGGAACCAGTCGGGCGAATCAGGCGGCTACGTCTGGCAGGCAAACAGCACACCCTACGCCACACCCGCACAAGGACAGGGACCGGACATCCCGCCCCTGCACGAAGTGCACCTCAGCGTCCACTGGGGCGACGCCGATCAGCCGCGCCAGATCGACCTCTACACCCTGCGGCCCGAGCGCAAACCACCGCCACCCGAAGGGCGACAACCATGAGCGCGCCGAAAGCCCCCCTCCGCCGCCCTTGGATGCGCCGCGCAGGCTTCACGCTCGTCGAAATGCTCGTCGTGCTGGCCCTGCTCTCGCTCATCATGCTCGCCATGGCCTCGGCCCTGCGCTCCACCGGGCAACTCGAAGAGCGTGCGGACGAGCGCCTGCAGCGCACCGACGAAATGCGCACCGTCAACCGCTTTTTGCACACCGTTCTGGGGCGCATCTCGGCGCGCAAGACCAGTGCTCCCGTGCCCGAAGGCGCCAGCCCCTACTTCTTTACCGGCGCGCCGGACGGCATCAGCTGGGTAGGCGTCATGCCTGCGCAATTCGGTGCGGGCGGACGCTACCACTTCCGCCTTGGGGTAGAGCCGCGCCCAGGGCAGCCGTCCGCGCTCGTCATCCGCTTCGCGCCGTGGACGGATGCTGCCACCGTGCCGGACTGGGGCCAGACCCAGGCCCACACGCTGCTGGAGCAGGTCAGCGCCTTTACCGTGCAATACGAAGACGCCAACACCGACCCGCCTCAATGGCTCCCCGCGTGGAACAACCCCAAACGCCTTCCAGAGCACATCCTCATCACGCTGCAAACCCCTGCGGGCGACTGGCCGGCCATCATCATCGCCCTGCGCATCCTGCCCGCCACCGATCCGCAGCGCAGTGGCCCGGTCTTTGGCGGGAGCGGCTGACATGAGCGCAATCCCGAAAAAACCCTCTCCCGCCTCTGCAGTGCAATCCGGCATGGTGCTCATTGCCGTGCTGTGGATCGTTGCCGCGCTCAGCATCATCGTGACCGGGCTCACACGCTCCGTGCGCCAGGAGGCCCGCGTGCTCGCGCAAGCGCGTGCCAGCGTCGTCGCCCAGGCCCAGGGCGACGCTGCGCTCCAGCTCGTGCTGCAAGACCTCGCCGCGCGCCCGGCCACGCCCAACCGGCTCGGCTACATCGATACCACGTACCGCAGCGTGCCGGTGCGCGTCGAGGTCATGCCCCTGAATGGGCTCATAGACATCAACAACGCCCCCGAAGCCCTTTTGACCCGGCTCTACACCATCGCCGCGGGCCTGCCCCCCAACACCGCGCAGGCGCTCGCGCAGGCCACCGTGCAGGCGCGCGAACGCAAAGATGCAAAAGGCGTTGCCGAGCGTTTCGAAGCCAATGAAGACCTGCTGCGCGTGCCCGGAATCGGCTACCCCCTCTATGCTAGACTCGCGCCCCTCGTGACGGCTGACCTGCGCGGCGCAGGCAAGGTCAACCCCATGGCAGCCCCGCCCGAAGTGCTGGCCGTGCTCGCCGCAGGCAGGGCAGACGTCGCGGCGCGCATTGCAGACGCCCGCCTGGCAGGCCAGGAAGGCATAGACACCACCGGCCTGGATGCGGCCTTCATCGACAACAACACGAGCGGGCGGCGTTTGCGCCTGCGTGCCAGGGTGCCCCTTGCCACGGGGGCCTTTTTGTATGTGACCCGGTATGTGGAACTCTCGGGCCGGGGCCGCACGGGCCTTCCCTGGTACACCTACCAGTCCGAACTCAGCTACGACCCCTTGCCCAGTACCCAGAGTACCCAGCGCTGAACCATGCCACTCCTCTCTGCAGATGCCCGTTTTTTCGGCGTCGACCTGCGCGCCCTCTGGCTGGCAACGCGCCAGGCTTGGCGACAACTGCCGCAAAAGCCCTTCCTGGCCTGGCTCACTCCGCCCGTGCCTGTGCGTTTGCTGCAAGCCGACGGCGACGAATCCCTGTGGCTCGGCGCACAGCTCCAGCCCCATGCCGACGCCACATCCAGGCTGGGCAAAACACCTTTCATCGCCGTAGAGCTGCCGCAAGACATCGTCTTGCAGCGCACGCTCGCCATCCCGCCCATGGGCGAGGCCGATACCGCCAACGCCGTGCAGCTCGAACTGCGCAGCATCAGCCCCTTTCCCGAGGCCGATCTGGCCTGGGGCCACAGCCTGCGCACCGAACCCTCGGGCGCACGCCGCATCCAGGCCGCATTGACCTCCCGCAAGCAGGTCGCCAAATACCTCGAAACCCAAACAAACCGCCTGCCCCCCCATGCGCAGCCCGAAATCTGGGTGCGCAGCCAAGGCCCCGCTCCGGTCGTACCCATCGTCATCCAGGGCTACGGCGAGCAGCGCCGCAAAGCCTACGCGGCGCGGCAGCGCAACATCGTCTACGGCCTGCTAGTGCTTGCGGCCGCCTTGGCCGGTGCCATCGCCATCGCCCCCACGGCGCAATTGCGCCTGCGCGCCATCGAGGCCGTGTACGCCTACGATGGGATTTACCAACAAACCCAACCCCTCATGGCCAAGCGCGAGGCCCTGGTGCAAACCGCCGAGCAGCTCAAAAGCCTGGCAGAACTGCTCGCCGGACGCATCGAACCGCTCTACATCCTCAACAAGCTCACCCAAGTCCTGCCCGACGACACCTACCTGCAATCCTTTCGCCTGCAAGGTGCCAAGGTCACCATAGGCGGCGTCACCTCCAACGCCACCCAGCTCATGCAGACCCTGAGCACGCAAGAAGGGCTGCGCGACGTCAAGGCGCCGTCCCCGGCCACGCGCCTGCCCGGCTCGCCCAAGGAATCCTTCACCATCGAATTCACGCTCGACCCCAAACTCTACGGCGCGGCCAAAAACATGCCCTCCTTCGCCCAGGGTTCAGGGTCAATTCCCGCTCCAGCGCCCGTACCACAAGCGCCAGCAGCTACCGCACCTATAGCGTCCACCCCGCCAGTGGCAGCGTCGCCAACCACGCCGCCGCCTGCAGCGGCAAGTGGCACCGCGCCCGCCAAGCCAGCCGCTGCCGCGCCGGCGCCCAATCCTGCCCGTAAAGGGCCCGTATTCGGCGGCACGGTGGTCGTGCCAAAACCCGCGCCATCGCCATCCAAGCCCGCCAGCGCCCCATGAAAAACCCCAAACTTCAGGAAACCTTGCTCCTGCTCGCAACGGCGGCGCTGCTGTTGCTGCCGCTGGCGCTGCTCGGCTACTACATCGTCCACAAACACCACTGGGCGCAAGACCGCCTGGCCGAACTGGAGCCACGCTACGCACGCCTGAAAGGTCTGGAAGAACACAAGGCCGATCTCGACGCTGCGCTCGAACGCGCGCGCGCCCTGCGCAGCCAATACATCTTCGCGCCCGAACAAGACGCCACCCAGGCCGGCAACGCCGCCCAGCAAAAAGTGCGCGACATCTTCACCGCGGCGGGCCTGCAGATCCTCAGCATCCAGGTGCTCGCACCCAAGACTGAAAAAGGCTTCGAGCGCATTCCCCTGTCGGTGCGCGCCGAGGGCGAAATCCTGGCGCTGCAAACCGCGCTCGCCGTGCTCTCCAGCCAAACGCCGATCATCGTCGTCAACGACCTCGACATCCAGCTCACCAACGCCGGCGCCACCCCCACCGCGCCACCGCGGCTGAGCACCAACTTCTCTCTCAGCGTGTTGCGGGGCGCCTCATGAAACGCCACACCCTGCTGCTGCTGATCCTGCTCAACGCCGCGCTCGCCGCAGCGCTGGCGTGGCTCTGGCTCGACCCCAAAGGCGGCTTGCGCAACACCCACTGGCAACCGCCGCCCGCGCAAAAAATCGACTTTGCCGCCATGGTGCCCCCACTGCCACCCATCGGCCACACCGACACCAGCCAATTCATCGCCATGCTCGACCGGCCTGTCTTTTCCGTCACGCGCCGCCCTCCGCCGCCCCCGCCCCCCGTCGAAGTGCAAGACAACCTCAGCAGCGCCAAGCTCTACGGCATCTACGTCGGCGAAGGCAGCGGCGGCGTCATCCTGCAGATCGCGGGCAAAAACCGTCGCCTGCGCCTGCACGAATCCATCGAAGGCTGGACTTTGCAATCCATCCAGGGGCGCGTGGCCAGCTTCAGCCGAAACGGTGCCCAGCGCCAGCTCCAACTGCAGCGTTCCAAACTCGATGCCAACACTGGCGCCCCCATGCCGCAACCGCCGGCGCCATCCGTGGTCAGCCCCGCCCCCGCCCCTGCCCCTGCGCCCGCTCCTGCCGACGCACCCGCAGCATCGGCCCCAGCCCCTGCACCCGCCTCGCCAACCCCGCCCGCCGCAAGAGACAAGCCGGCCCCTGACGCCAAACCTGCTTCTACCCGCCTCCGCCCGACCTTCGGCGGCACCGTCGTTCGCTAAGCCCGCCAGGCCAGACTGGAAACCCATGACTCCATCCCGCCGCTACCTCCTGACCTCGCTCGCCCTGGCGTTCAGCCCCTGGGCCGCTGCGCAAAATGCGCCGGCTGCAGATGCCGCCGCCCCACAGGCGCAAGAAGCTGCCGCCGCTGCACCAGCCGTCGTCGCGCCAGCGACGCAGCCAGCGCCCACAGCGCCTGCTGCTCCCCCCTCCACCCCGGCAACCGGCCCTGCGCCTGCCGCGGCCTCTGCTGCTACGCCTGCCATAGCACCCCATGCAGCACCACCAGCCGCTGCCACCCCTGCAGCCCCTGCACCTTCAGCCCCGGTCTCGGCGCCCGTCGTGTCTGCGCCCTCCAAACCCAAGACCGCTGGCGCCCAGGACGGCAGCAATGCCAAAGACGCCAAAGACGCCAAAGACGCCAAAGAAGCCCCCCCCGAGCCGCGCATCATCCGTGGCAACGACCAGGTCATCGCCGCGCCCAAGGCCGCGGCGCCCTTGTCAGGCGGCAACATCACCTTCAACTTTGAAGACGCCCCCGTGGCCGAAGTCGTGCGCACCATCCTGGGCGACATCCTCAAGGTGGACTACGCCCTGCATCCGCCCATCAGCGGTACCGTCACGCTGGCCACGCGCGCGCCCATCACGCCCGACCAGGCCGCCTTTTTGCTCGAAAGCGCGCTGCAGGCCAGCGGCCTTGCGCTCGTGCGCGATGCGCGCGGCAGCTACCACGTAGGCCGCCCCGACGCCCTCAAAGGCATTGCCCCTGCCGTGCGTCAAAGCGGCAAAGACCCGCTGCCGCCCGGCTACGGCGTCGTCGTGGTGCCGCTGCAATACATAGGCGCGAGCGAAATGGCCACCATCCTGCGCCCGCTGCTCACGCCAGACGCCCTCGTGCGCGTGGACAACGTGCGCAACCTGCTCGTGCTGGCCGGCACCCGCACGCAGGCCGAAGGCTGGCTCGACCTCGTCAACACCTTCGACGTGGACCTGCTCAAAGGCATGTCGGTCGGCCTGTTCCCGCTCAAGTACGCCAGCGTCAAGGAAGTCGAGGCCGCCCTGCAGCTCATGAGCCCCGGTGCCGGCGCCGCTGCCGGCAATCGCCCCGCCGCTGGCACCGCCTCGGGCGGCGCCAGCGCTGGTGCCGGTGCGGCCGGCGCAGCGGCAGGTGAAAGCAACTACCCCCTGTTCGGCGCGCTGCGCATCCTGCCCATAGAGCGGCTCAACAGCATCCTCGTCGTTACGCCGCGCGCCGCCTACCTCGACGAGGCACGCCGCTGGATCGAAAAGTTCGACCGCCCCAGCGACACCGGCTCCGGCCCGCAGCTCTTCGTCTACCCTGTGCAAAACGGCAGCGCGCGCCACCTGGCCGACGTGCTCAAAGGCATCTTTGGCGACGCCAAACAAAGCGCCGACCGCACCCCCAGCGTGGCCCCCGGCCTCAAACCCGTCACCACGTCGAGCAACTTCTACGGCGGTAGCGCCGGCGCCGGCAGCATGGGCTACGGCGGCAGCGCGTATGGCACCAGCGGGCTGGGCACCGGCGGCTTTGGCTCCAACCCATTCACCACGCGCAGCCAGCAGCAACCCGGCAGCGACCCCCTCGGCAACCCGCCCACCGCCGCCACACTGGGCAACGTGCGCGTCATGGCCGACGAAGTCAACAACGCCGTGCTCGTGTGGGGCACGCGCGACGAATACACCAAAATCGAATCCACCCTCAAGCGCCTGGACGTGCCCGCCGCGCAGGTGCAGATCGAGGCCAACATCGTCGAAGTCACCCTCACCAACGACCTGCAATACGGCCTCGAATGGGCCTTCACCAACGACCACGGCAAAAACACAGGCGTGCTCAGCAGCCAGTCCGGCGGCACGCTCGGCGGGCAAAACAAGGGCTTTTCGTACACCCTCACCAACTCGCTGGGCCAGGTGCGCGCCGTGCTCAACCTGCTGGCCGACAAATCGCTCATCAAAGTCCTCTCCAGCCCCACGCTCATGGTGCTCGACAACCACACCGCCACCATCAACGTCGGCACCCAGCAGCCCGTGCAATCGGGTTCAACCCTCAGCCCGGACGGCAATTTGCGCACCACCAACATCCAATACAAAGACACCGGCGTGAACCTGGTCGTCACCCCATCGATCAACGCGGGCAACATCGTCAACCTGCAGGTCGATCAAACCGTCACCGACGTCGGCCAGGTCGATTCGGCCACCGGCCAGCGCGCCTTTTTGCAGCGCCAGATCGGCAGCCAGGTGGCCGTGCGCTCGGGCGAATCGCTCGTGCTCGGCGGCCTCATCCGCGACAACACCACCGTCACCAAAAGCGGCATCCCCGTGCTGCAAGACATCCCTGTCGTCGGCAACCTGTTCAGCACCAACTCCAAGACCACCGACCGCACCGAACTCGTCGTCATCATCACCCCGCGCGTGGTGCGCTCCGACCAGGAGCTGCGCGACGTGGGCAAAGAAATGCGCGAGCGCCTGCAGGGTCTGCAAAAAACCCGCATCCAGGACGTAGGCTACGAACCCGTCGAGCCCCCGCCCACACCGCCGCCCGCCATCCTCAATTGAGTGCTCCATCGAGTGATCGATGGAGCCCTGGCGGGCGCCCCGGTGTGCAAAAATAGTTTTTATCTATCACCCATTCCACCCACCACAGCAAAGGAGCTACAAACGACCATGCTGCACCTTCACCACCACACCAGGCGGCGCCGCCGCCCACCAGACGCAGCCGCAGGCCGCAAAGGCAAATCTGGCATAGCGGCGGCGCTTGCCGCCTGCCTTGCGCTGGCGCTCGCCGGCTGCGCCACCACGCCCGCCACACCCGAGCAGGCCGTGCAAGAGCGCGCCACGCAGTACTGGCAGGCACGCATTGCCGGCAAGCCCGCGCAAGCCTACGCGCTGCTCTCCCCCGCGTACCGCAGCGTGCGCACGCTGGAGCAATACACGCTGCAATACGGCAGCCCCGGCGGCATCACCGCAGCCGAGGTCGCGAGCGTGCAATGTGAGCCCGAAAAATGCACCGCGCGTGTCAAACTCACCACAAAAGTGCCCCTGCCCATGCTGAACATGGATAAGATCAGCACTTATGTCGATGAGACGTGGCTGCCAGACGGTGGCACATGGTGGCGCTACCTGGAGCCCTGAGAGGGGGCGCCGCATTGCCAAGGACTGTTGCGTTTCATCAACATAGGGTTTTGGCGTAGTGTGCGAGCGCAAAGCTGTGCCAAAGCTGTGCTACCATTTCGGCGCGTAATCGATTGTGGTAGTTGCGCTTACCAACTTTTTTAACTGGAGTTTTGTATGAAGAAAAATGTTCTGGCTCTGAGCATCGCTGCCATGATTGGTGGCCTTGGTTTGGCAGGGGGTGCGTCGGCCGACGTAATTCCAGGCGCCACCAAGATGACCCCATCTAATGCTAGCAAGTTTTCCGTCTCGGAAGGTGGCGTTGGGCATATTCTTTTGGTCCCTTACTTCACTGCACAAGATGGCAACATGTCCGTGATCCACATCACGAACACGGATCAAACTAACGGCAAGGTCGTGAAAGTGCGCTTCCGTGGCGCTGCAAACTCCGACGACATTCTGGACTTCACCTTGCTGCTCTCCCCGGGCGATGTCTGGACGGGCGCAGTCACCGCAGGTGCAGACGGCGTGGCGCAACTGGCCACAGCAGACAAGTCGTGCACCTATCCGGCCATTCCTTCTGGCGGCGTAAGTTTCGTGACTTCGCGCCTCACAGCTGCGAACATGGATGTGGCCTCCAATACCCGTGAAGGCTATATCGAGATTTTGAATACCGCCGATATTCCTGGCCCTTCCGTTACTGGAACTGCCACGGCCCTATATACCGCAACCAAGCACGTGAATGGCGTCCCGCCCTGCACGCAAAGCGTTCTGGATGCCAATTTCCTGAATAACAATTACACCACCGAGTCAGCTGCTGCAGCTGCTGGCTTTGACACGCCTTCGGGTGGCTTGGCTGGCGATTGGTATATCATCAACGTTCCGAAAACCACGACTTTCTCTGGCGTAACTACTACGGTGAAGGCAACGGACAACAATGGTACATCTGCTAACGCCAATTTCGTAGTGTTCCCGCAATCGGCCGCGGCGGTCAATGATGGTTCCAATACGACTCTTGCCGTGAATTACACGGCAGATCCGTTGATGGCTGATGCTGTCCAGGGGGTAGCTCCTGCTACTACATTTGCTGCCGTTACGCCGGCAATCCGCGCAGGCTTTTATGATTTGCCGGACCTGAGCACGCCTTATGTTGTCGCGCCAGGTACCATTGCTATTGGTGATACTAATAGCGTTCCTGCGCCAGTAGATCAAGCTGCCGCTTTGACTAATGCAATTGCAGTGACGTCGATCTATAACCAGTATGCCGTCGAACCTGGTATCAGCGCGCAAACCGACTGGGTGTTCTCGATGCCGACCCGCCGTTATGAAGTGGCTGTCAATTACAGCGGCAATCAGCGTGTCTTTAGCCCGGCCCCGTCGAGTCTTAGCGTAGCTCGTTTCACTTCCAGCAACACGTTCATGAGCAACGTGGTGCCTTATGAAGTGTGCGTCAATGCCGACGGCCAGTCGTTCTTCGATCGCGAAGAAACCGGCAAAACAAACAGCGCGGTGTTCTCTCCGAGCCAGTTGCAGTCTTACAGCTTCTGCGGCGAGACCAGCGTGCTGAGTTTTGGCACGGGCAAAGTGCTGGGTGCGCAAGTTGCCGCCTCCAGCGTGACGCCTGGATTCCTCAATGGCTGGGGGATCATGAACACCCAAAACGGACCTGGCAAACAAGGCCTTCCCATCATCGGCGCTTCGTTCATCAAGCTCGTGAATGGCGCTGCACAGCCTGGCGTTTCCGGCACCTACGGGATCAGCTTCCCGCACCGCTATACCAAGTAAATTGCTTGAGATTGGGCACAAAGGCGGGGCAACCCGCCTTTTTTCATTCCTGGTGTTGTTGCAAAGCGCAAAAGGGTTTGCACAGTCAGCAGTTCCATGGTCATCCGGTGGGCTGCAAGCATAGGCCGTCTGTGCCGCGCGTTCATGAAGGAGATGGAAAATCCATGCAGCATGCTTTTTCTTGGAGGCGTTGGGCCTCTTCACTCGGTTTGTGCCTATGCGCCGCCTTGGGCGCGGGCCGGGTGCTGGCCGCAGAGCCGTCGCAGCAAGTGCTGGTGTCAGGCAATGGCATCAGCATCACCACGGCCGACCTGCTGGCCGACGCGCAGCGCATACCGCCCGAGGCGCGCGGGCAATTGCTGGCGCAGCCGCACACGGTGCAGCAGATGGCCAGCAACCTGTTCGTGCGCCGCGCCATGGCCCAGCAAGCCGAGCAGGCGGGCCTCGCGCAAGACCCGCAGGTGCAGGCCGCCCTGCGCCTGGCGCGGGAACGCGTACTTTCCGACGCCTGGCTCGAGCGCATCAGCAGCCAGGCCAAGCCCGACGACGCCGCGCTCGACGCGCTGGCCCTGGCCACCTACCGCGCGCACCCCGAGCGCTTCCAGCAGCCAGAGCAGGTGCGCGTGCGCCATATTTTGATTGCCGCCAAGGAGCCCGACGCACGCGCGCAGGCCGAGCAGTTGCTGCAGCAGCTCAAAGACGGCGCAGACTTTGCCACCCTGGCCAAAGAGCGCTCCGCCGACTCCGGCAGCGCGGCCAAGGGCGGCGACCTGGGCTTTTTCACACGCGGGCGCATGGTGCCTGAGTTCGAAGAGGCGGCCTTCGCCCTCAAAAACCCTGGCGACCTGAGCGGCGTGGTGGAAACCAAGTTCGGCTTCCACATCTTGCAGCTCGAAGAGCGCAAACCCGCAGGCAAGCAGTCTTTTGACGAGGTGCGCGAGTCGCTGCGCGAGCAAGAACGCGCCAATCTGCAGCAAAAAGCCCGCAGCGATGCCGCCGAGCAGATTCAGCGCGGCATGCAGGTCAACGCCGACGCGATCGCTGCCTTCGCCGCAAGCCAGGCCAAACCCTGAAGCCCGGCTTGCCTGCCCCTGGTCTTTCAAGCGCCGTGCGCACCACGGAGTGCACCCTCGGCCGCGAGGCCGCCACGCTGTGGCGCGCCCGCGCGCTGCTGCGCGAGCTGGTGCGGCGCGAGGTGGCCGCCCGCTACGCGGGCACCGCAGCGGGCGTGCTGTGGGCTTACCTGCAGCCGCTTTTGAGCGTGGCGGCGTATTACCTCGTGTTCGACGTGGTGTTCGGCATGCGCGTGGGCGCTGCCAGCGCCGGCAACGGGGCCACGCATGCCGTCGGCACTTTTCTGATCGTGGGCGCACTGCCCTGGATGGCGTTTTGCGACGCGGTCACGCGCGGCATGAACAGCCTGGTCGAAGCCGGTGGCCTGCTGCAAAAAAACCCGCTGCCGCCCGTGCTCATCGTGGCGCGCAGCGTGCTGGCCAGCGCGCTGGTCTATGGCCCGCTGCTGTGCCTGGTGGCGCTGCTGTATGCGCCGCTGCACCGCTTCGGGCTGGCGTTTTTCGTCGCGCTGCCGCTGTTGCTGCTCATGCAACTTTTGTTGAGTGCCTTGCTTGGGTTTTTGCTGGCCATTTTCACGGCGGCGCTGCGCGACACGGCGCAGCTCGTGGGCTTTTTGCTCTCGGTGGGCATTTACCTGACGCCGGTGTTGTTCCCCTGGGCCATGTTTCCGCAGGGCTGGCGCTGGCTGCTGTGGCTGAACCCCGCCACGGGATTGGTGCTGGGCTACCAGAGTGTGCTGCTGCAGGGCGCCTGGCCCGCCTGGCCGCAATGGTTGGCGTGCGCCGTGTGGGTGGCTGTGCTGGCAGGTGCCTTAAGCGTGGCCTTGCGCCGCAGCCGCGACCAGCTGGTGGACTGGCTATGAGCCCGGCTTTGCGTGCTTTGCCCGACGGGCCCGTGCTGCGCGCGCACGCGCTGGGCAAGGAATACCGCCTGTACGACTCGCCGCGCCAGCGCCTCAAGGCTTTGCTCACAGGGCGGCCCCTGCACCGCAGCCACTGGGCCTTGCGCGACGTGTCTTTCACCCTGGAGCGTGGCCAGTGCATCGGCGTGATTGGCGACAACGGCGCGGGCAAGAGCACGCTGCTCAAGCTGCTGGCCGGGACATTGCAACCCAGCGCCGGCAGCCTGGAGCGCCAGGGCCGTGTCACGGCCATTTTGGAGCTGGGCGCGGGCTTTCACCCCGATTTTTCGGGGCGCGACAATTTGTATTTTGGCGGCAGCCTGATCGGCATCGACCGCGCCGAGATGGCGCGGCTGGAGCCGTCGATCGCGCAGTTTTGCGAGCTGGGCGATGCGCTGGACAGACCTGTGAAAACCTATTCGTCGGGCATGGTGGTGCGGCTGGCGTTTGCCCTGGTCACGGCGGTGCAGCCCGACGTGCTGATCGTCGATGAGGCGCTGGCCGTGGGCGACCAGCACTTTCAGAAAAAATGCGTGGAGCGCATTTTGGAGTTTCGCCGCCAGGGCTGCACGATTTTGTTTTGCTCGCACAGCCCCTACCACATCCGGCATTTGTGCGACGCGGCGATGTGGCTCGACGGCGGGCGCATTGCACAGTTCGGCACCACCGAGGCCGTGCTTGCCGCCTACGACCTGCACACCCGCGCGCGCGAGCTGGCGCTAGCGCAGCAGACGCAGCCAGCCGCTGCGGCACCGGTCAACGCCGCGCCAGCCGCCACTGCTGCCCCAGTGCAAGCCGCGCCCGCCGCGGCTGCGCAAGTGGGCGAGGCGTGCATTTTGTCGGTAGAGGTGGCGAATCTGGCAGCACCGGTCGATGGCCGCCCGGCCGTGTTGCAGGGGCAGGATCTGGTCGTGACGATCACGGCGCGCGGGCGGGGCGAAGAACGCCCGCACATCGGCTTCATGATCGAGCAATCGCAGGGGGTGGGCATTACCTCGCTGGCCACGCATGAGGACGGCGCCGCACCGCAACGCCAGCCCGACGGCAGCTGGCGCGCGGTGCTGACCTTTCCGGATCTGCCCTTGCACAGCGGCGACTATGTGATCAGCGCCTTTTTGTTCGACGAAACGGGTTTGGCGGTGTACGACCAGTGGTTCCAGTTCATGCACTTTACGTTTATCTACCCCAAACCCTTGCCGGGGCTGGTACGCCTGCCCCACTACTGGAGTTGAAAGAACAATGACCGACGAAACTGGCGCGGGGAGTGCACTGGTGCGCGCCGGGCAGCTCTTGCTGGCGCAGGGCGACCGGCAGGGCGCGGCGCAGGTTTTGGCGCTGGCGCGCGCGAAGCGTGCCGACCTGGCCACGATGCTGCAGGCGCATGCCTTGATAGAAGGGCACGATTTACCGGGGTCCTTCTCGAATCTGACGGGTGTCGATTGCCGCATTTCGCCCGAGGACGACATTTTTCGTTTTTTTGCGAGGCACCCGTCCAGCCTGAACCCGCTGCGCGATTATTTTGCCGATGGCTGGCGCACCCTGGCGGAGTTGATGGTACTGCTGGAGCGCCTGGGCAAGCCCTTGTTGCAGATGCAAAACGTGCTCGAATTTGCCAGCGGGCATGGCCGCTTCACGCGGCATTTGACCAAGGCGCTGGGGGCCGAGCGCGTGACGGTCTCGGACGTGGTGGCGGACGCGGTGGAGTTTTCCAAGGCCACGTTTGGCGTGCAGGGCTTTGTGTCTGCGAGCGTGCCCGAGCAGGTGCGCTGGCCTGGGCAGTTCGACCTGGTGTTCGTGCTGTCGCTCTTCAGCCACTTGCCGCGGACTACGTGGGGCCGGTGGCTACGCGCACTCCACGGCCTGCTTGCGCCGGGTGGCGTGCTGGTGTTTACCGTGCACGGCATGAAGGCAGCGGCGTTTGACCAGGTGATTTTGGACGAAGACGGATATTTTTTTGCCCCCAGCAGTGAATCCCGTGCCATTGCAGCGCAGGAATATGGGACGACATTTACCGCCCCGCAGTTCGTGCAGGCCCAGATTGCCGAGACGGTGGGGCTGGAAAAATTGCTGCATTTCGCACCCGTACATTTCTGGAACCATCAGGACGCTTATGTCCTGGCGCGGTAATTTGTCCATGCCCCTTGCACAGTTGAAACCAAATTGGCGGCAGCGCATTCTGGAGCGGCTGCGCGGCGTGGCGCCGTGGAATGCCGCACGCATCAGCGACGAGTGGTTTCGCGCGCATTTCACGTATGCGGCAGACCTGGTGCATGCGTGGCTGCACCCCGGCGTGGATTTGCGCAGCGCGCGTTTGCTGAATTTTGGTTGTGGCGATGGTATTACCGACCTGGCGCTGGTATTGCGCTACGGCGCCACCGCCATTCACGGCGTGGATATTCGGCGCGAATATGCCAAGCTGCCGCGCATTGCGCGCGAGCAACTGGGCCTGGCGCGTCTGCCCTGTGCTTTGAGCTTTGAAACGATTGCGCCCGGCGCACCGCTGGCGGGCCGGCACAAAGATCTGGACGCGGTGCTGAGCTGGTCCACCTTCGAGCATGTGCAGCGGGCGCAGCTTTTGCCCATCTTGCGCGACTTGCACGCTTGTTTGCGGCCGGGTGGGGTGTTTTTCATGCAGATCGAGCCCTTGTTTTATTCGCCTTTTGGATCGCACCTGCGGCGCTACATCGAAACGCCCTGGCAGCATTTACTGGTCGATGAAGATGCGCTGTGGCAAGCGATCCAGGCGCACCAGGGAACGCTGGACGCGGCGGAGGTGGACTTTGGGTTTGCCGATTTTGGCGCGCAAGGCTATAAAAAATTCGTTTTCGACGAATACCTGGCCTTGAACCGCCTGACCGCTGACGAATTGCTGGATCTGGCCACGCAAGCAGGTTTCAGCGTGCTGCGCGAAGAAAGGCGCATGGTGGACTTACCCATTCCTGCAGCCTTGCAGGGCCGCTATCCACCCGAGGTGCTGTTGAACAACGAACTTCTTTTGCTACTACAAAAGTAGCTTCTTACGCAGAAGCAGCGTGCCTTAATGGGTGAAAACGTATCTCAATGAAGCGCCAGCTCAGCCAGCTTGTCACGCACACGACAAGCACCAGCACGAGCACTTGTGCCAGCAGTGGAGTCGCCAGGTGCCCATGCGCAAGGCTTTTGAGCAATGGGTAGTGCCAAAGATAAAAGCTGAAGCTGACTTTTCCCACCCACGGCAGCCCCGTAAAACGCAGCCACCGAGGGCTGGCAGAACAGGCCGAGGCCGCAATGACGCAGCCAAAACCCGTTGCGAGCCAGGTGCGCCACGCGATGGCAGTGAGCGGTTCGCTCCAGTAATTTCCAGCGTGATGCCAGAGGTGGGTATATGCCGTCAAAGTGATGCCCATGCTGACGAGCCACAAGGCAGCTTTGCGGCCGAACGACCAGCGACGGGCGTATTGGCTCAGGGTGTAAGCGGCGCCGCCGATCGCAAAGGCGTCCAGCGCACCCAGCACCTGGGTGGATACGAAAAACCGCCCGAGACCAGCCATGGCATCCAAAGGGATAAAGATGAAAACTGCTGCGCGAAACAATATGGCGAGCAGGACGAGAAAAATGGTCGTAGGCCAAAAATAGTTTTTTTGGCGCAAAAAAGGTGCTGCAATGAGAATCAGCAGATAGTATGGAAATTCGACCCCGAGGGTCCAGAATACCCCATTGAATATCCCGCCAGTGCCGGGAAAAATATTGTGCAGCATGACAATGTGCAAGGCCGCTGCCAGCATAACCTGCCGGGAAACTTCATGCTGTTCAACATAAATAAAAAAAGTGACGACCAAGCAGGCGATATAGGCCGGATAAATCCTTCTGCAACGTGCCTTGATGAAGGGAATGGGGTTCAAATCAGCGGCTGAGACAATGATTTTGGTGATAAAAAACCCACTCAGCACGTAAAACAAATCGACGCCAAAACCACCAATGGAAGCGAGCCTCCAGAAAACTCCCGAAAGTGCTGCGGACGTGACTGCGTCCATGGCAACGTGATAAGCAAATACCATGAGCACGGCTATACCGCGCACGGCGTCAAGGTTTTGCAGCCTGGGCGCTATGGAGGCCGATTTCATGGCATGGCCCCAAATTGCAGCACCGAATATGCGGTGGTCATTTTTGCAGCCAGGTTTTGACTCTGGTTTGCCAGCGCAAAGGAATGCGATGCGCCACGGCGCGCAAGGCGGGGGTGGAGCGCAGGCGTACCAGACCGGCGAGCAGGAATGACTTGGCTATTGCTGCGTTATTCAATTGCGGCAGGTGCATCGTGATGAATTCCAGGTCGGCTTGGAACCCTGGCGTTTGCGGACTGGGCTGTGTCGGCAGGCCCTGTAAATAATCGGGCGCGTAATTCCAACAGCGGATCAGTGCGGTATCGCCTAGCAGGTGCTCGACTGTGGGAGGCTGCGGCGGCTCGCCAGTGCAAAAGTGGTGGGTGCGCAGCGTGAGAAACCAGTCCAACCATTCGGATGTGGTGGCGTTCCAGGCATGCACCCAGCTCCAGGCGCGACCAGCGAGCCGTTCAGGAAAGGCGCCCAGGTTCGGCGTGGCGACCGGCAGGCCGGTTTGCAGACAGGCGCTGAGGGTGTAGCTGTAGGTCTCTGGCCACAGGGCAGGAAACCACACGAGGTCTGGCTGCAGCCATTCGAGCAGGGCCGGCAAGTCTTTGTCGGCGTATTCGCCATGCACGCTGAGCCGCGCGCGCGGTTGGGTGCGCAGGTGGCGGTAGGCGTAGCCCAACAGATGAAATTCGATGGGTGCGTTGCGGCGCGCGGCTTCCAGAGCGACTGCTTCGAGCACGTCAGCGCCTTTGATGATGCTGAGCGCCCCGAGCACGACGATTTTCAGCGGTGCCTCGGGGGCAAGTTTGCGCAGGGGGCGGGGTTCTGGCAGGGCGGCCTGCGGCGACAGATCGGTATGCGGAGCCAGGCGCATGTCCGCGGTGGGGACGTAGCGCACGATGCGGCGCGCGGCGTCGAGGCTGGGAGCGAGTACGTGGCGGGCATTGCGGGTAAATTCGGCGTGCACCGCACGCCAAGCCTCTATGCTGGCACCCCCCGACGCAGGGGAGCGGCGCAGGCAGGCATGGCATTGGCTGGGGCCCTGTTCGCCGCAGTAGCCGTTGGTGTGGTCGGTGAGCGAAATCTGGGGGCAGATGGCGTAGTAGTCGTGCACCGTGAAGTCGTAGGGCACGCCCAGCTGCTTGGGCAGGTCTTTGACTTGCGGCGCATGGCCCAGCAGATGGTGGAAATGCACGAGGCGCACGCCCAGGTGGCGCAGCATTTGCAGCAGCTCTTCGTATTGGTCACGCAGGCGAAATTGCAGCGCGAAGGCCTCGTTTTCTGACGGCAGTTTGAGCTGCACGCTGTCGTCAGGCGCGGGCACCAGGGTCAGAAACACGGCCTGGTTTTGCAGCTGCTGTGCCAGCTCGTGGGTGTGGCGCAAGGTGCCACCTGCCCGGTCATGCAACACGAACAGCACGGCAGGAAGGTCGGGCGCCTTGAGGCGCGCAATGTCCAGCGCAAGGCGGTAGGGCTGGGCAGGGTCTGCCTGCACGAAGGCATGCACGGTGCTTTCATAGCCGGGGTGCAGGCGGCGCATGGTTTCCATGGCGGCTTGCTCGCGCGGGCTTTTGCTGGCGCCAAAGCTCACGCCGCCGGTGTGCAGCACGAAGGTGTCGAGCGCGTGCAGGTTGCGCCAGCCGGCACGTGCGGCGCGCAGGCAGAAGTCGTTTTCCTCGCCGTAGCCTTTGCCAAAGTTTTCGACGTCGAAAAGCCCCACCTGCCGGAGGCAGTCACGCCGGATATACATGCAAAAGCCTATACCCGTGGGGATGTCCACCGTGGCGCCGGGGTGGGTTTGTGCGCAGAGCGCGTCCAGGCTGGCCGTGGTGTGGCCTGGCGGAAGCTCGTTGTCCTCGCAAAAGCGCGGATAGCTGCAGATGGTGGCGTTGTTCGAGAACGGCGTGACGGAGGCGATGCGGCGGTCGCTGTAGGCGGCACGGCGCAGGCGATCCAGCCAGTCGTTGGCGACTTCGGTGTCGCTGTTGAGCAGCAGCACGTCGTTTTCGGCGCTCAGCGCCATGCCCCGGTTGACGGTGCCCACGAAACCGAGGTTTTCAGGGTTTTCGAGCAAGAGGATGCGCGGGTCTTGCGCGGCGCGCATGCGCAGCCAGGTGGTGACCTCGGGTTCGGGGCTGGAGTCGTTGATGACGATGAGCCTGTAGCGCGTCGTGCAAGTGCTTGCGAGTACGGAGTCTATGCAGGTCTGGGTGTCTTCGAGCCCGCGATAGACCGGCACGATCACGTCCACAGGATGGTCAGGCATGGGGCTGGGATGATGTTTCTGGCTTGCGCTGGCTTTGACCGGGGAGCGCCCCAGTTGCCGATCGAGCCACATTTTGGCGTGCACGAGGGGGCGCGTGGCACGAAAAACGGTGGAGGTTTCGATGCTGTGCAGGTAGGCGGCGAGCTGGTCGAAGCGTGTTTGTAACTCGTTGCGCTGTAATTGGAGTTCTTGCCGTTCTGCGTGGAAATGCTCATTTTTTTGGGAGACAAGCGCGAATGCGTCCTGAACCTGCTGGGCGGTGTTCTGCATTTGCAGCAGCTCGGCGTTTTTTTGTGCGACGCTTTCTTCCAACTGGGCGATGCGATGCTGTAAGGGTTGGGTGGCTGCTGCCAGCGCCAGATAGTCCGCAGAGAGCGGCCAGCCCAGAGTGACTTCGAGGGCGCTGCCTGGTTGGCTCAGGCACTGCGCCAATACTTGATGGGGGATGGGGAGCTCGAACCACGGGTCGTCACCACTGAGTAGAAGCAGCATGGTGTCGGGTGCGGTAGGGAGCGGCGGGCAGCAGAGAATTTGCTGGCTGCGGGCCCCCAAAAGCGGGGCTGCTGCGGAATCGGCCGCGTGCCATTGCCAGACATTCGCTCCTTCGGCGTTTTGCAGGGCCATGGCATGCAAGTGCAAAAAACCGGGCCGATCGGCCGGGTCCAGGCGCAATGTGGGGTGCGGTGCGGAAGACGCGGGCAAAACGAAACGCAGCGTCTGACGCGGCTCGCCCATGGCGGCGGCGCAGACGAGCTTGGCATCCTCACGGTATGTTCCATCTTGCCCGACAAAAAGCTGCGCCGTGAAGCTTGCCTGTGCAGGCGGGGGGGCTTGAAAAGCCCCTGGGGTGGCGCTGATGGCGGATTCTCTGCCTGCACCATCGCTGGCCGCTGTGGGGCGCGCGATGCCGATGAACTGGTAGGTCAAAGCGTCTTCCTGCGCCAGCAGATAGCGCGCGACAGCTGGCGGCAGGCTGTCGAATGGGGTGCGAAACTCGGACTCGGGCAGGGCGCGCGTGATGGTGTCCAGCGATTGCAGCGCCCAGCCTTGCTCGTGCAGAAAGCGCGTGAGCGAGCGCCGGGTGAAAAAGCGCAAATGGGTGCGGTCGAGCAGGCCCTCGGTGCGGTAGCGAAATTCGCCCTGCAGGAGCTCCGCGAGCAAGCCGCAATAGCCTGCGTTGGGAATGGAAAGGAGCAAGCGCCCTTCGGCGGTAAGCAACTCACGGCAGGCGGTCAGAATCCTCTCGGGCTGACGGATGTGTTCGAGCACATCGGCACATACGATGGCGTCGTACCGCTGGCCAGCAAATAGCTGCTGCAAGTTGGCGATTTCGAGGTCTGCTACCTCGATGCGGCGGTAATAGGGACGCGCATGGGCGGCTTCGGCTTCGCTGAGGGTGATTCCGTCCACGGTGCAGGTGTGGTGTTGGCTGAGGTATTGACCCAGAGCTCCGCTACCGCAACCTATGTCCAATACCGTGGTTTTCATTGGTATGAGCTGGGCCAGCACGGACAGGGATGTGCGTTCTTGCTCGGAGATGCTGCGCAGATAGACGTGCTGGTCTTGCGATCGATGACTCATGGGCCGCGATTATGACAATGGGTATTTCGGAGTTCGGCGCACGGCAGTGAACGAGGGACAATGGCGGCCCGATGAAAAACACACGAAGCACTGACAGCCGGGAATTGGCAGTTTCCATCGTGAGCCACGGCCATGGCGCGTGCGTGCAGCGCTTGCTCGAGGAGCTTGCACGCTGGAGCGCTGCACACATACAACGGGTGGTTTTGACGCAAAACATTCCTGAATCGCCGCCGCAGGCACCCGCGCAAGGATGGCCTTTTGTGCTGCAGGTCATCAAGAACACGATGCCCGCAGGGTTTGCCGCCAACCACAACCGGGCTTTGGCTGATGCCACAGAGCCTTTCGTGTGCATTTTGAACCCCGATGTCGCATTGGCAGGAGCGGACCCTTTTGCCGCCTTGTTGCGCATGGCAAGCAGGGAAGGTGTGGGTTGCGCCTTTCCGAGCCAAATCGATGCCTCGGGGCGTGGGCAGGATTTTGAGCGCGAACTGCCCACGCTGGCCGCTTTGTGGCGGCGCCATGGACAGGGGCGGGCAGATGCGCGCGTGGATTGGGTGAATGCGGCTTGTCTGGTTTTGCCACTGTCGGTTTGGCAGCGCTTGGGCGGTTTTGACGCGCGGTACTTCATGTACTGTGAGGACGTGGATTTGTGCTTGCGCTTGCGGCTTGCTGGTTTGCAACTGGTGCGTGCCCCGGCGCAAATCGTGCATGCGGGCCAGCGCGCAAGCCATCGCAACTGGCGGCATTTTTTCTGGCACTTGCGCAGTCTGGTGCGTCTTTGGCAATCTCCGGTGTATGCGCAGGCGCGGAAGCTGGGGCTGCGGTAGGAAAGACGCCTCTTTTTGATGTGTCGCAGAATCCGCACCTCACCACGTCTGCGCCAGGCGCACGTAGGTCGCCAGCAGCGTGCTCTTGTCCGCCGCGCCGAGCAGCACCGGGTCTGGCACGGAGCGGATCACGGGCAGGCGTTCGCCGTGGTGTTCCATGAAGCGTTGCAAGGCCTGGCCCAGCTGCATGTCTTGCGTGAGCGGGCGCAGCTCCTGCGTCATGAGGTCGGCGGCGCGTGGGGCGGGTGGCGGCGATGCGGAAGATGCCGACGATGGAGGCAATGGCGGCTGGGCGCGCGCGGTGTGCGCACTCAGCGCGGGCAGCGGCACCACACCGAGGAAATGCTGCTGCGCATCGACCACGTAGAGGTATTTGACGCGGTGCTGCAAAAACAGGCGGCTCATGGCCTCCACGTCGGCGTCGGGGGGCACCACGGTTTCGGTGGGCTGCACCAGGTCGCGCATCTGCAGCTGGGCGAGGCGCAGTTTTTCGTCGCCGTGCTCGCGGCGCTTGATGGTGATCTCGTACATCGAGCCCGCGCCGATCGAGCGCGCCACGAAGTACGCGACCACGCTGCAGGCCATCAGCGGCAGCATGACTTCGTAGCGCAAGGTCATCTCGAAGATCATGAGGATGGCCATCAGGGGCGCCTGCGTGGCCGCGGCGAGAAAGGCGCCCATGCCCGTGACCGCGTAGGCCACGGGCGCGGCCGAGGCCGCGGGCCACAGGGCGTGCACGCCCAGGCCGAACAGCTCGCCCACGAGGCAGCCGCAAAACAGCGCGGGCGTGAACACGCCGCCCACGGCGCCCGAGCCCACGGTGGCAAAGGTGGCGACCATCTTGGCGACGAGCAGCAGCAAAAGCCAATTCCAGCCCATGCCGCCCCCCGCCTGCAGCACCTGATTGACCACGCTGTAGCCGTTGCCCCAGACCTGCGGCAGCCCAATCGAGATCAGCCCTACCACCAGCCCCCCGAGCGCGAGCCGCAGCGGCAGCGGCGGCGCCAGGCGCGCGAACAGGCGCTTGCTGCGGTTCATGCCCTGCAAAAACAGCGCCGCGCCGCCGCCCATGAAGAGGCCCAGCAGCGCGAACAGCGCCACCTCGGGCCCGGTGACTTCGGCAAACGCGGGCAGGGTGTAGGGCGGCGCGCCCAGGCCGAAGCGCTGCATGGTGATGTGCGCGCAGACCGAGGCGATCAAGATCGGCCCCACGCTTTCCATGGCGATCGAGCCGAGCACGATTTCGGCGATGAAAAACGCCGCCGCGATGGGCGCGTTGTACGCCGCGGTGACGCCGGCCGCCGCCCCGCAGGCCACGAGCAGGCGCAGCCGTTCGATGGGAAAGCGCAGCCGCTGCCCAAGCACGGACGCGCACAGCGCCGCGAGCTGCACCATGGAGCCTTCGCGCCCGATCGAGCCGCCACTGGCGATCGAGAGCAGCGAAGAACTGCTGCGCACCAGCGTCTGCACGACGGGGATGCGCCCGTCGCCCAGCACCACGGCTTCCATGTAGTCGGACGTTTCCTTTTGCGGCGCGTCTGCTTGCGTGTTTGGCTGCACGAGGCGCCGCGCGAGCACCAGCAGCAGCCCGGCGAGCAGGCCGCCCACCACGGGGCTCAGCAGGCGCGCCCACCAGGGCAGGCTTTGCGCAATGGCCACCAGGCTGCCGCCGCGGCCCAGCACCAGGCGGTCGAGCCCGTCGAGCAGCGCGCGGAACGCGAGCGTCGCCAGCGCACCCAGAAAACCGGCCACCATCGCCCACAAAAGCGTGCTTTGCCACTCTGAAATACGCAGCAGCCGCTGCCAGAACAGGCGCCGGGCGAGGCGGCGCGTGAAGGAGGTGCTCATCGCAGGAAAATCTCTTTGACGGTACCGGGCCAGCGCCGGCTCAGAGGCTGAGAGCCTCAGCGCACCGCGCCCGAGGCGCAGACCTCGAGCCCGTCGAGCCAGCGGCCCAGCACCTGCTGCGCCGCCTGCGCCAATGCCGGCGCACAGCGCTGGGCGTCGGCGCGCAGACTGCGCGGGTCCATGCCGGCCTGCGCGAGCTCGCAGCAGTGGCCCACGAGCCAGCGCTCGAAATTGCGCCCATCCAGCTCGAGGTGAAACTGCAGACCAAGGACCGCCGGGCCGCGCGCAAAGGCCTGCTGCGCGCACTGCGCGGTGCTGGCCAGCAGCTGCGCCCCCGCGGGCAGGTCGAAGCGGTCGCCATGCCAGTGCAGCACCGGCACGCCCGCGAGCGGGGCCAGCACCGATTCACGGCCGGCCTCGGTCAGCGTCAGCGCGCCAAAGCCGATCTCCTTGCTACCCATGGGCGCCACCCGCGCGCCCAGCGCTCGCGCCATCAGCTGCGCCCCGAGGCAGATGCCCAGCAGCGGCCGGCCTTGCGCCAGGCGCTGCGCAATCAGGTGCTGCTCGGCGGCGAGGAAGGGGTACAGCGCTTCATCGCAGGCGCCCAGCGGGCCGCCCAGCACGACGAGCAGGTCGGCTGCACTGGCATCGGCCACGGCATCGGCAACCAGCGCGTCCACGGCCGGGTCGAGGTAGCGCACCTGGTAGCCACGCGCCTGCAGCAGCGGCTCGAGCATGCCGAGGTCTTCGAAATGGACGTGGCGCAGGGCCAGGGCGGTTTTCATGGGTGTGCTTTCATGGAGGAAGACAGAGTTGGGCAGCATACAGACACCGCCCATTCGCCCTCCGCGCAGCTACGCTTTGCTCGGTTTCTCCACGTAGTTGCGGATGAGGTACTCGTTGAACATGGGAACGGTGAACGCAATGTCGCCGTGAGATGGGCTGTAGATCATTCCCTTGCTGATGATCTGCGCGCGCCGCGGGCCCAGACTTTGAAGAGTTTCGTGCAGTGCATCCGCGACATCCGATGATCTATACGGCCCGGCACCAAGTTTGGCCATCGCGATAACGTACTCTCGCTCCTTAGGCGTTAAGCGATCAAATCGCACTTTGAAGAAGCCTTCGTCCAGCCGTTTTGTCGCTTCTCCTGCCGCCTTCGATGCATCCTCCAGCTTGATGCGCGGCCCCTCGGCGATGTTCCAACACTGATAGCCCCACTCCTGCAGAAAGTAGGGATAGCCTTTGGTCTTTGCCAGGATCTCTCTGATCGCGTTGTCGTCAATGTTCTCACCTTCACCCTCGATTGGCTGCCTGATTGCGGTCTCCGCATCCGCCTCTTCAAGCGCACCAACCGCAGGGTAGTGAAAGAGCCGTTCAGCGTAGGATTTTGCATCGCCCGAAAGAGCCGCAACCTGTGGCAGCCCCGCGCCGAAGAACAAAACAGGCAGGTCCCTCTGGTTAACCTTGTGGAGAGCGACGATCAGAGCTGCCAAATCTTCAGAGCGCAGGTACTGAACTTCGTCAATGAGAAGCGTCCAGGCCTTGCCGGCGGCCTTTGCTGCCTCGCCTACATGGACGAACAATTCAGGCAGGTCTGCCTCCATATCCCCGCTGTCAGCGACGCCTACTTCCGGATCCACCGAAATTGAAGTTTCTCCGTACGAAAGCTTGAACGCAGAGGCGAAAGAGCGAAGTGCCCGAAGGGCCCGATGGGCTTTGGCCTTCGCGTTCTCCGAAGTCGAGAGTTTGCGCAAGGTTTGATTGATCTTTGGCACAAGCAACTCGCTGAGCGCCTTTCCCTCTGGCGCTTCGATCGAGGATGTCACGTGCCCCGCGGCTTCGGCCATCTCTTCGATTTTGTTCAGTAGCACCGTCTTTCCTACGCCACGCAGGCCAAGCAACATCTGCGAGCGGCTTGACTTACCCAACAGCGCCCTTTGAATGGCTGTCTGCGCGTCCTGAAGAATGGTTTCCCGTCCAGCAAGCTCTGGCGGCCTGCTCCCGGCGCCAGGGGCAAATGGATTTCTCACTGCGTCCATGGAATCTCCTGTGGCGTGAACTCTATGCATTGCCAATAAAGTATATTGCACGGAAGATATACATGCGTAGAAAAAGCTAGAAAATGGGCGCCGCTTCAGCTTCAGCTTCAGCTTCCGCTTCCGCTTCGCGCCGCAGCCTGACTGGCGGTTCAACTCGGACGCCACGGCAGGCCATGCCTTCGGCATTCCCATGGCCTGCCGCGGCGCCCTCCGCGCTTCGCTCCACGGCGCCGGTTTACCTGGGCGATAGATGATGCGCGCGGCTGACTGGCAACACCGGTGCAGGCATGCCGCGGCGCCAGAAATTCACCGCCCCGCCTCCCTGGCCCACCAGGTGTCCATGACCCAGGTTTCGCCCGGAGAGTACGGCGGCACCTGCGCGGGGCGCGCGAGGCGCCAGGCGTTGTAGGCCATGCGGTGCGTGCTTGCGCTCCACTGCGGGATCAGGTAGTGGCTGTGCATGATGATGCGGTCGAGCGCGTGGCAGGCGGGCAGCAGCTCGGCCTGCGTTTTGGCGGCGGTCATGGTCTGGATCATGGCATCGACGGCGGGGTTTTTGACGCCGGCAAAGTTGCCCGAGTCTTCGGTGTCGGCGGCCTTGCTGCCGAAGAGGTCGGCAAACTCCTGGCCGGGGTTGTGCGTGCCCTGGAAGGCGAGCGAGGTGAGGTCGAAGTCGAACTTCTGCAGGCGCTGCTGGTACAGCGCAAAGTCCACGGCGCGAAAGCGCAGCGTGATGCCGAGCTTTTCGAGGTTGCGCATCCAGGGCGCGACCACGCGCATGCTGCCTTCGCCGCTGTCGAGGTATTCGAGCTCCAGGGCCTGCCCCGCGGCGTTGCGCAGCACGCCGCCCTGCACCATCCAGCCGGCCTCTTGCAGCAGCGCCTGCGCACGCCGCAGGTTGGCGCGTAGCGAGTGGCCGTCGTCGGTGCGCGGCGGCTCGTACATGGGGCCGAAAGCCTCTGCAGGGATGGCGCTGCGCCAGGGCTCCATGAGTGCGCGCTCTGGCGCGCTGGGCAGGCCCTGCGTCTCGCACGCGGTGTTGCCGAACAGGCCACGCACGCGCTGGTAGGCGCCGTAGAAAAGCTGGCGGTTCATCCACTCGAAGTCCAGCGCCAGCCCCAGCGCCTCGCGCACGCGCCGGTCTTGCAGCAGCGGGCGGCGCGTGTTGAGCACGTAGCTCTGAAAGCCCGAGGGCAGCTTGTGCGCGAATTCGCCCTTGACCAGCTCGCCCGTGGCAAAGCGCTTGCCGTTGACGCGCCGCGCCCAGTCGCCCGCGCTGAAAAAGCGCATCAGGTCGAACTCGCCCGCCTTGAGCGCCTCGAGCCGCGCGGTGTTGTCTTTGTAAATCTTGACCTGGATGCGGTCGAAATTGGCCGTGCCGCGGCGCACGTTGAGGTCGCGCGCCCAGTAGTTCGGGTCGCGCACGTAGGTGATGTCCTTGCCAAAGCGCACCGGGCCGATGCGGTACGGGCCGCTGCCTATGGGCGTGTCCATCACCACCTGGTCGAAGGGCTTGCCCGCGCCCCAGTCGCGGCTGAACACGGGCAGGCCGCCGACGATGAGGGGCAGCTCGCGGTTGGGCTTTTTGAAGTGGTAGCGCAGCGTGCGCTCATCAAGCACCTCGGCGCCGGCCACGTCGATCAGCAAGGTCTTGTAGGCAGGCGAGGTGTGGGGGCCGACGAGCGTGTCGAAGCTGTATTTGACGTCCTGCGCAAGCACGGGCTTGCCGTTGTGAAAGCGCGCCTCGGGCCGCAGGCGAAAGGTGGCCGAGAGCCCGTCGGGCGCCACATCCACGTCCTGCGCGAGCAGCCCGTAGCCCGTGGCGGTTTCGTCGAGCGCGCCCACGAGCAGCGTGTCGAACATCAGCTCGGAAAGGTAGGCGGGCGCGCTGCCCTTGATGGTGAACGGGTTGTATTTGTCGAACGTGGAAGCGCGCGAATTGCTCACCAGGCGCAGCTCGCCGCCCTTGGGCGCGGCGGGGTTCACGTAGTCGAAATGCGCAAAGCCCGCGGGGTAGCGCGGCTGCCCCCAGAGCGCGTAGGCATGCGCCGCCCACGCCGGCACGGCGCACATCCAGAGCACGAAAAGCAGGCAAAACCGCATGCGACAATTCTGCACGACTTGAATACCGTCTCACAAAGGAGAACAAACATGGGTTTTCTGACCGGCAAGAAGCTGCTCATCACGGGCGTGCTGTCCAACCGCTCCATCGCCTACGGCATCGCGCGCGCCTGCCATGCACAGGGGGCCGAGCTCGCGTTCAGCTACGTCGGCGAACGCTTCAAAGAGCGCATCACCGAGTTTGCCGCGGAATTCGGCTCCACGCTGGTGTTCGATTGCGACGTCGCGAGCGACGAGCAGATCGAGCGCCTGTTTCGTGACCTCTCGCAGGTCTGGCCCAAGTTCGACGGCTTCGTGCACAGCATTGGCTTTGCGCCGCGCGAGGCGATCGCGGGCGACTTCCTCGAAGGCCTTTCGCGCGAGGCATTCCACACCGCGCACGACATCAGCGCCTACAGCTTCCCGGCCATGGCCAAGGCCGCACTGCCCTACCTGAACGACAAGGCCGCACTGCTCACGCTGTCGTACCTGGGCGCGCTGCGCACCATCCCGAACTACAACACCATGGGCCTGGCCAAGGCCAGCCTCGAAGCCAGCGTGCGCTACCTGGCCGAATCGCTGGGCCCGCGCGGCATGCGCGCCAACGCCATCAGCGCCGGCCCCATCAAAACGCTGGCCGCAAGCGGCATCAAGGACTTCGGCAAGCTGCTGGCCGTGGTCGCCAACGCCGCGCCGCTGCGCCGCAACGTCACCATCGACGACGTGGGCAACGTCGCGGCCTTTTTGCTCTCGGACCTTGCAAGCGGCGTCACGGCCGAAGTCACCTACGTCGATGGCGGCTTCAGCCAGACCGCGGGCCTGAGCCGCGACATGGTCGAATAAGGCTTCCCCGTCCGAAACTTGAAGCCGAATCGACCCTTAGCGCTTGACAGACAAGCACAAGCAGCTATTTTTTTAATAGTCTTTCGCTGTGCTTCGGCTTAGCCATGCCCCTGACCCTGGCCGCCCCCGCGCACAGCGAGCTCCTCATCAAAAAAAGCCGCTTCATCGGCTGCGTGCAGCCCATGAGCGACCGCGCCGGCGCGCAGGCCGTGGTCGATGCGCTGTGGCGCGAACACCCCGGCGCCGCGCACATCTGCTGGGCGCTGCTGGCCGGCGGCCACTCGGCCGCGGTCGATGATGGCGAGCCCGGCGGTACCGCGGGCCGGCCCATGCTCGAAGTGCTGCGCCACCAGGACCTCGACGGCGTGCTCGCCACCGTGGTGCGCTACTTCGGTGGCGTCAAGCTCGGCGCAGGCGGCCTCGTGCGCGCCTACACCGACACCGTGGCGCAGGCGCTGCTCACGGCCACCAAGGTGCCGCTGCAGCGCCTGCAGACCTTGCAATGCGAGGTGCCCTACGCGCTCGAAGGCCTGGTGCGCCGCGAAGCCGCGCAGGCCGGCGCCGAATTGCTGGCCGTGCAGCACGGCGCGCAGGTCACGCTGCGCCTGCGCCTGCCCGAAGCGCAGGCCACGGCCTTCGTGCCGCACCTGAGCGAGCTCGGCCAGGGCCGCGTAGGCTGGCAGGAAGTGCGCGACTGAACGGGAGGCGCGCCGCCTGCGCGCGCCACGGTCTGACACGTTTCGAGGCCCGTCATGCGGGCACGCCAAGGCACAATGGCAGCATGAACATCGTGATCCTCGACGATTACCAGGACGCCGTGCGCAAGCTGCACTGCGCGAGCGTGCTCGACCCCTACACCGCCAAGGTCTATACCAACAACGTCAAGGGCATAGGGCAGCTGGCCGTGCGCCTGCGCGACGCCGACATCATCGTGCTGATCCACGAGCGCACGCAGATCACGCGCCAGCTCGTCGAAAAGCTGCCGCGCCTCAAGCTCATCGCGCAGGCCGGCCGCGTGGGCGAACACATCGACGTGGCCGCCTGCACCGAGCGCGGCATCGCCGTGGCCGACGGCGTGAGCTCCCCCGTGGCGCCGGCCGAGCTCACCTGGGCACTCATCATGGCCGCGATGCGCCGGCTGCCGCAATACATCGCCAACCTCAAGCACGGCGCATGGCAGCAATCGGGCCTCAAGACGACCTCGATGCCGCCCAATTTCGGCTTGGGGCTGGTGCTGCGCGGCAAGATGCTGGGCATCTGGGGCTACGGCCAGGTCGGCCGGCTCGTCGCGGGCTACGGCCGCGCCTTCGGCATGAACGTGAGCATCTGGGGGCCTGAGGCCGAGCGCGCGCAGGCCCTGGCCGACGGCTACCAAGCCGCGAGCAGCCGCGCCGAATTCCTCGCGCAGTGCGACGTGCTCTCGCTGCACCTGCGCCTGGCCGACGCCACACGCGGCCTGCTCGCGCTCGAAGACCTCTCGTGCATGAAGCCCACGGCGCTGCTCGTGAACACCGCGCATGCGGCGCTGATCGAGCCCGACGCGCTGCTGGCCGCGCTCAACCGCGGCCGCCCCGGCATGGCCGCGATCGACGTGTTCGAAAGCGAACCTACCCTACAGGGCCACGCCCTGCTGCGCCTCGAAAACTGCATCTGCACGCCGCACATCGGCTACGTGGAGCAAGACAGTTACGAGCTCTACTTCAGCGCCGCCTTCGACAACGTGGTGAACTTCATCCAGGGCAAGCCCAGCAACCTCGTCAACCCCGAGGCGCTGCAGGTGCGGCGCTGAGGGGCCGCAGGGGATTGGGCACCTGAGACCTTCTCAGGCTGCCGTGACCTCGAGATATTCGACGATGCTTGCCGGCGACGGGACGGGCAAGCCGTCCTCGATGAGGCCACGAATATGAAACGCAATGGCTGCGCGAATTTCATTTTCTGCTTCTTCGAGGGTATGTCCCGTAGCGACACAGCCCGGCAGGTCGGGCACATAAGCGGAATAGTTGTTTTCGGTTTTTTCGACAACGATGGCGTAACGCATGGATCACTCCTTCAGAGCAGCTTGCTTGATGATGCTGTTCAAAGTGCCCGGCGCGAGATCGTCGCTCGGTTTTCCGGCCACCGTGACGCGCCCGCTTTTCACTGGGTGCTTGAATTGCCGATGACTGCCGCGGGTGGCAACGAGATACCAGCCATCTTTTTTCAGCAAGGCCAAAACCTCATTGACCTTCATGGAGCCAGAATGGCGAAGCGGATGGCACCTGCACGCCTTTCCTGCATATGGCGAGGCCCCCTCACCGCAGCGCCGGCAGCCCCGCGCGCAAGGCGGCTACCGTGCCCTGCCCCATGGCGGCGCCGAACTTCTTGGCCAGGCGCTCGGCCACGTTTTCGTGGTGCGTGTAGTCGATGACGTCTTCGGCCTTGACGACCTCGCGCGCCACATAGTCGAGGTTGCCGTAGTGGTCGGCAAGGCCCATTTCCACGGCCTGCTGGCCGGTCCAGAACAGGCCGCTGAAGGTCTCAGGCGTGGGCTTGAGGCGCTCGCCGCGCCCCGCCTTGACCACGCTGATGAACTGCTGGTGGATCTGGTTGAGCATGGCCTGGGCGTATTCGCGCTGCTTTTCGGTCTGCGGGCTGAAGGGGTCGAGAAAACCCTTGTTCTCGCCCGCGGTGAGCAGGCGGCGCTCGACGCCGAGCTTTTCCATAGCGCCCGTGAAGCCAAAGCCGTCCATGAGCACGCCTATGCTGCCCACGATGCTGGCTTTATCAACGTAGATTTCGTCGGCGGCTGAGGCGATGTAGTACGCGGCCGAGGCGCAGGTCTCGCCCACCACGACGTACACGGGCTTCTGGTATTTGGCGCGCAGGCGCACGATTTCGTCGTTGATGATGCCGGCCTGCACGGGGCTGCCGCCGGGCGAATCAATGCGCAGCACGAGCGCCTTGGCACCCTCGTCCTCGAAGGCGCTGCGCATGCTGTCCACGATGTCGTCGGCGTTGGCGGGCATGTCGGCGGCGATTTCGCCCTTGATCTCGACCAGCGCAGTGTGGGGTTTGATGACGTCTGCGCCGGGCGTGTTTTCGTAGAACACGACTGCGCCTATGACCAGCACTACCGCCAGCCAGGCGAAGCGAAAAAACACCTTCCAGCGGCGCGCGCGGCGCTGCTCTTCGAGCGTGGCGAAGGCAAGTTTTTCGAGCACGGCGCGCTCCCAGCCGGGCTCTTGTGGCGACGTCTCGAACGAGGCCCGGCGCGGCGCCGCGTTTGCTTCTGTATTAGGAGCTTCTTGCGCCCATGGATTGGGCGTTGGAGGCATATTTTGCTCAGGTTCTCGGGGGGCTTCGGGGGGCTGTGGGGCGGCGGGGTCGGTCATGTCAGAACTCGGCGGGGCGAAGATTGTGGGCAGTATGCCAGTGCACCATGCCGTCTGCTTCGGTGACGGCGATTTTCACCAGCCCGCCGCGGCAGGGCCCGCCGGCGCAGGCGCCGCTCGTGGGCGCGTAGGCGGCGCCGTGCGTGGCGCACAGCAGCCACTGGCCGCTCGCGTCGAAAAAACGGTTGGGCTGGTAGTCCATCTCCATCGCGATGTGCGTGCAGCGGTTCAGGTAGGCATGCACCTGGCCCTCGAAGCGGATGGCGAAGGCGCGGCAGGTCTGGCCGCCATAGACCACGTCGAAGGGCACGGCCAGGCCGCGCTCTTGCAGCTCGCTGCTACGGCACAGCGGGATCGCGGCGGATGCGGCAGGTGCGCTGCTCATGGCCAGGCATCAGGCCGACTGCAGCAGCCAGCCATGCAGCTGCGCCACCGAGGGCGCGACATAGAGCGGCTGCAGCGCGGCGAAGGCTTGCGGATCGTGCGCGCCGTAGGCCACGCCCACGCCGGCGCAGCCCGCGTTCTGCGCCATTTGCAAATCATGCGTGGTGTCGCCGACCATGAGCACGCGCTCGGGTGCGACGCCGAGCTCGGCCATGAGCTCGTGCAGCATCAGCGGGTGCGGCTTGCCCGCGGTTTCGTCGGCGGTGCGCGTGGCGTGGAACAGCGCGCGCAGCGCGGCGGCCTGCAGCGCCTCGTCGAGCCCGCGGCGGCTCTTGCCCGTGGCCACGGCCAGCCAATGCCCGCGCGCGCGCAGCTGCTCGAGCATGGGCAGCACGCCGTCGAACAGGCTGATGTCATTCTGGTGGCGCACGTAATGGTAGCGGTAGCGCCGGTTCAGCTCGGGGTAGGCCGCAGGCGGCAGGCCGGGCGTGAGGTGCGCAAGCGCTTCGGGCAGGCCCATGCCGATCACGTAGGCGGCGTCCTGGTCTGCCGGCACCGGGCCGCCCACGTCGCGCACGGCCTCCTGCAGGCAGCGCACGATGATGGCGGTGGAGTCGAACAATGTGCCGTCCCAGTCGAAGGCGATCAGGTCGAAGCGGCGCGGGCGCTCGGCGGCGGGAGGTGCGGCGGACGCAGCGGACGCAGCAGGCGCAGCAGGTGCAGAGGTAGGCATGGGTTTCACTCGGTGGGCAAAAAGCCGGCCAGCTCGGGCGGCAGCTCGGCATGCAGGCGCACGGGCGCGTCCGTGGCCGGGTGGCTGAACTCTAACCGCCAGGCGTGCAAGAACATGCGCTTGAGCCCGAGCCGCGCGAGGCGCTTGTTGAGCTCGAAGTCGCCGTATTTGTCGTCGCCCGCGATGGGGTGGCCCTGGCTGGCGAGGTGCACGCGGATCTGGTGCGTGCGCCCGGTCTTGATGGTCACTTCGAGCAGCGTCATCGCGGGCAGGCCCTGGTCAGGCCGCGCGGGCAGGACGCTGCGCACCTGCACCAGCGTGATCGCGCGCTGGCCCTGCGGATCGTCGGCGCGCGCGATGCGCACGCGCCGCTCGCCCGCGCTGCCGCCTTGCCCAGCCTGGCCCGGCGCGCCCGATGCACCCGATGCACCCGGCAACAGATATTTGTGCAGCGGCAGATCGATCACCCTCTTGTTCGCGGGCCACACGCCCGTGACCAGCGCGAGGTAGGTCTTGCCCGTGGCGCGGCCGCGGAACTGGTCTTGCAGCCGCGTGAGCGCCGAACGCTTTTTCGCTACGAGCAGGATGCCCGAGGTCTCGCGGTCGAGCCGGTGCACGAGCTCCAGAAAGCGCGCCTCGGGCCGCGCGCGGCGCAATTGCTCGATCACGCCAAAGCTCACGCCGCTGCCGCCATGCACGGCCACGCCCGCGGGCTTGTCGAGCGCGATCAGCTGCTCGTCTTCGAAAAGAATGGGGAAGTGGCGCGGCGGCACATGCGCCGCGGCCTGCGCGTCGGCCTCGGGGCCGGTGCCAAGGCCAGCGGCGCGCGCGGCCACGCGCACCGGCGGCAGGCGCACCGCGTCGCCCGCCTGCACGCGCGTATCGGCGCGCGCACGGCCCTTGTTCACGCGCACCTCGCCGCTGCGGATGATGCGATAGACATGCGTTTTGGGCACGCCCTTGAGCTGGCGCAGCAAAAAATTGTCGAGCCGCTGGCCCGTGGATTCTTCATCGACCTGCAGCGTGCGCACTTCGGGCGCTCCGGGCCGCGCATGCACGCGCGCCACCGGGGACGCTGCGGCCGTTCGCGCCGCCGGCGCCGGCGAATTCGCTTTGGCCCCTATAATTCGTTTCACCTGTACGTGTAAGTGGTTGATTTGGATCGAGTTTAGCCGACCCTGTCAACCCCGCACGCGCAGGCAGGTCGATGCCAGCGGGCGTCGTGCGCACATTGCAGGCCAGCCGTCTGCGATGGCCCGCGCAGCACGCTGCGGACCGACGAATCGAAACCCCAACAATGGAATCCCCAAGCCGGCACAAGCTCCTCACAGCCTGTGCCGGCGGATCAAAGCGAGCAATGTGGTTGCTGATGGCCTTGTGGAGCGTGCTCTGGCACTGGCCCACGCCCCAGTTTCTGGCACAAAAAGTGGTTCCAGCCAAGGCGCAGCCTGCGCTTGAAGCTATCACTGACGCAGCAAACCAGCCTGCCAGGCAATCCCTGCTCGCCCCATCCCCACGCCCCTGTCGCGCGCGCCGCAAGCGGAACCAATCGGTCCCGGCGGGCTTGCGGCTGCTTTGGCCATTTCCTCCGTTTCGATGCGTCAGTCCAGGCATTTGCAGCTCTGCAGGGCAGAGCATTCATTGATTTGGACCCCCGCCGGCAGCGGCCCCACGCAGCGCACATGCTGCCAAGCCGCTGCCCGCACCAACAACAAGAAGGACACGCATCATGAAACGGATGCTCATCAACGCCACGCAGCCCGAAGAGCGCCGCCTGGCGATCGTCGATGGCCAGAAACTGCTCGACTACGAAATCGAGATCGAAGGGCGCGAGCAGCGCAAGGGCAACATCTACAAGGCCGTGGTCACGCGCGTCGAGCCCTCGCTCGAAGCCTGCTTCGTCGATTACGGCGAGGAGCGCCACGGCTTCTTGCCGTTCAAGGAAATCTCGCGCCAATACTTTGCCGAAGGGGTGTCCGTCAGCCAGGCGCGCATCAATGACGTGATCAAGGAAGGGCAGGAGCTGCTGATCCAGGTCGAAAAGGAAGAGCGCGGCAACAAGGGCGCGGCGCTCACGACCTTCATCAGCCTGGCCGGGCGCTACGTGGTGCTCATGCCCAACAACCCGCGCGGCGGCGGCGTGTCGCGCCGCATCGAGGGCGAAGACCGCGCCGAGCTCAAAGATGCGATGGACCAGCTCGAATACCCCAAGGGCATGAGCATCATCGCGCGCACCGCCGGCATAGGCCGCAGCGCCGCCGAGCTGCAGTGGGACTTGAACTACCTGCTCAAGCTCTGGAGCGCGATCGAAAGCGCCGCCAAGGGCAGCAAGGGCGCGTTCCTGATCTACCAGGAATCGAGCCTGGTGATCCGCGCGATCCGCGACTACTTCAGCCACGACATCGGTGAAATCCTCATCGACACCGACGACATCTACGAGCAGGCGCAGCAGTTCATGGCGCACGTGATGCCCGAGTACGCGGCGCGCGTCAAGCGCTACCGCGACGACGCGGCGCTGTTTTCGCGCTTCCAGATCGAGCACCAGATCGAATCCGCCTACGCACGCACCGTGCAGCTGCCCAGCGGCGGCGCGATCGTGATCGACCACACCGAGGCGCTGGTGTCCGTCGACGTGAACTCGGCGCGCGCGATCAGGGGCGGCGACATCGAGGAAACCGCCACGCGCACCAACCTCGAAGCCGCCGATGAGGTGGCGCGCCAGATGCGCCTGCGCGACCTGGGCGGGCTGATCGTGATCGACTTCATCGACATGGACGAGGCCAAGAACCGGCGCGAAGTCGAAAACCGCCTGCGCGACGCCTTGCGCCAGGACCGCGCGCGCGTGCAGTTCGGCACCATCAGCAAGTTCGGCCTGATGGAAATGAGCCGCCAACGCCTCAAGCCGGCCCTCTCCGAGGGCGTGTCCATCCCCTGCCCGCGCTGCGGCGGCTCGGGGCATGTGCGCGACACCGAGAGCTCGGCGCTGCAGATCCTGCGCATCATTCAAGAAGAATCGATGAAGGACAACACCGCCGCCGTGCGCTGCCAGGTGCCCGTGGAGGTGGCGAGCTTCCTGCTCAACGAAAAGCGCCCCGAAATCACCAAAATCGAGCTCAAGCAGCGCGTGAGCGTGCTCATCGTGCCCAACAAAGGACTGGAGACGCCGAACTACAAGCTCGAACGCCTCAAGCACGACGACCCGCGCCTCGATCAGATCGAGCCCAGCTACGAGCTCGCCGAAGAAGTCGAAGACCCCACGGCCGTGACGCGCCGCTCGCAAGAGCCCACGAACCGGCAAACCCCGGTCATCAAGGGCGTGCTGCCCGACATGCCCGCGCCAGCAGCCGCGCCGCGCCCCGCCGCCGCGCGCAGCACGGCCCCTGCCGTGCCACCGGTGCCGCCGGCGCCCGCCGCCCCGGTCGCTCCCCCGCCCGTGCCCCAGGAACGCGGTTTCTTTGCCTGGATCAAGCGCCTGCTGGGCCTGGCCCCGCTGGCACCGGCCACACCACCGACGCCGACCCCGGTCCCCGTGGCGCCCCCCGCCGCAGCCACGCCCGCCGCAGAGCCTCGGCGCGCAGGCCGCGCCGACGGGCGCAACCGGCGCGGTGAGCGCAGCGGCTCCGGCAATGGCCAGGGCAATGGCGCGCAACGCGACACCGCCCAGGCCAGCCCAAACGCCGCCGAAGCACGCAGCCGCCGCGCCGAAGCGGGCAGCGAAAGGCCAGGCATAGACAAACCTGAGACAGGAAAACCCGCTGGCGAAGCCCCCACCGGCCGAGGCCGTGGCCGCGGCCGCCGCGATTCCGAGGCGCGTGCCGGCACCCCCGGCGAAGGCGCTGCCGTCCCCACCGCAGCCCCCGCCGAAGCCCGCGACACCGACGCCGAAGCCCCGGCATTGGCGCCACGCGGCGAACGCGCACCGCGCCGGGAGCGCGAGGGCGCAGGCCGCCGGGAACGCGGTGAACGCCCTGACCGCGGCGAGCGCGCCCTGCGCACCGCCCAGGCGCCCGAGGGCAGTGCCGAGAGTGAAGTGCCCGTCTCCGGTTTTGCCGAAACCATGCCGCTCGAACTGCTGCCCGACCTCGACCTGAGCGGCAGCGCAGTCGCGCCCGGCGCTGCCGCTGCGCAGCCCACGGCAGAAGAAAACGGCGCAGCCGCAGGCGGCGAAGAGCGCCGCGAACGCCGCTCGCGCGACCGCTACGGCCGTGACCGGCGCAGCCGCACGCCGCGCGCCGAGGCTGACAGCACCGCTGCCGAGGAAGCCGCGCCCACCACGCCCGCGGGCGAAGCGCCAGTGCTGCTGGAGTTCGACACCCTGCCCGGCACCCCGGCCGAGGCGCCACAGGCGGCCACCGCGCAAGCCGCCCTGCCCACCGAGCAGGCTGCAGCGCCCGCCGAACAGGAGCCCGCGCGCCGCAGCTACTTCGCCCAGGCTTATGCCGCTGCGCCACAGAGCGAAGCCGTGGCTGAAGCCGCCGCCGAGGCCCCCGCAGCAGCGCAGCCTACGGCGCCGACCCCGGCGATCATTGCCGCAGTGACCGAGGCAGCCACCGCCGCCCCTGCCAGCGAAGCCAGCGTCGTCCGCGAAACCGCACCCGCGGCCACCGCTGCGGCCCCGGCCTCGCCAGCGCAAGCGCAGCGCTTTGCCCTGCCCCTGCAGGATCTGCAGCAAATAGCCACCCAGGCCGGCCTGCAATGGGTGAATTCCGACCCGGCCAAGGTCGCTGCCGTGCAAGCCGCGATCGCCGCCGAGCCCGCGCCCCTCCATGTGTCGCGTGAACGCCCCGCCGCAGTGCTGCCCGATGAAGGCCCGCTGGTGCTCGTGGAAACCCGGCGCGATCTGGCCGCGCTGCGTCTGCCGTTCGAAGAGCCGCGCCCATAATCGTGCGTCGCTGGCGTGCCGCCCCACTGCAGGCGGCCGCCAGCAGCCTGTCGGACTTTGGAATCGTCGGCTGCGAATGTGCCGCAGCGGCCCATTTTTTACCGTCTTCTTACCCCATAGTCCCGCTATGGGGCTGCGAATCCGGCAAAAACTGGCCTCGCTGGGGCCCATTCTCGCTATCGACGTCCAAAGTCCGACAGGCTGCTAGTGTAGTGTTTGATGCTTGATGCGACAAATAAAACCGATGGATTTTTGGTCTGGGCAAGGCGTAAACCGCAGCGATACCGGGTGGTATCGCGAGGATTTGCAACGCGGCCCGGGCCGAAAAGACGCGGTTTTATGTCGCAGATAGCGTCGAACACTACACTAGCGCCATGCCACTTTCCCTGAGGTGCCATCGCCATGCTGTTTTTGCTCTCGCCCGCCAAAACCCTGGACTTCGACACCCCCGTGCCGGCGCAACTGCCGTGCACCGAGCCCGCCTTCACCGCGCAGGCGGCGCAGCTCATCGAGGTGCTGCGCCGCAAGCCACCACAGGAAATCGCCTCGCTCATGGGCCTGAGCGACAAGCTCGCGGCGCTCAACGTCGCGCGCTACCAGGCCTGGCAGCCGCAGTGCACAAAATCTGCGTGCCGCCAGGCGCTGCTGGCATTCAACGGCGACGTGTACGAAGGGCTGCAGGCACACTCGCTGGACGCGGCCGACCTGGCCTGGGCGCAGCAACACCTCGTGATCCTGAGCGGCCTGTACGGCGTGCTGCGCCCGCTCGACGGCATGCAGCCCTACCGCCTCGAAATGGGCACGTCGCTGGCCACCGCCGCGGGCGCAAACCTGTACCAGTTCTGGGGCACGCGCATCGCCGACTACCTGAACGCCGCGCTACAAGAACAAGAGCCAGCTGCGCTCTCATCACCAGGGCGGGAAGCTCAAGGACATGCGGAGCGCACCGTCGTCAACCTGGCCTCGCAGGAGTATTTCAAGGCCGTGGATCGCAAGGCGCTGCGCGCGCGCGTGATCGACTGCGTGTTCGAGGACTTCAAGGGCGGCAGCTACAAGATCATCAGCTTTTACGCCAAGCGCGCGCGCGGCCTCATGGCGCGCTACGCCATCACGCAGCGCCTCACCACGCCCGCGGGCCTCGAGGGTTTTGCGCTCGAGGGCTACGCCTTTGCGCCTGCGGCTTCAGTGCCCGAGCGCCTCGTGTTCCGGCGTACGCAGCCAGGGGCGCACACATGAGCCGACGCAGCCAAACGATCACGCCCGAACTGCGCCAGTGGATCGTCGCGCAGGCCGAGGCCGGCTGCAGCGCACTTGCGCTGCAGCAATCCATGCAGCAAGCCGGCTGGGATGCGACCCTGGCCGCCGAGGCGCTCGAGCAGACGCTGCGCGCGCACCTCGACGCCGTTGCCGTCGCGCAGGGGCTGCCGCCCGCGAGCCCCGTGCCCGAGCCCGATCTGGCCGACGCGCCCACGGTGATCGACCTGGGCGAGCGCCAGGTGCGCGTGCTGCTTGCGCTCGGCAAGCCGCGCATCGTGGTGTTCGGCGAGCTGCTCGCGCCCGAGGAATGCGACGCGCTCATCGAAGCCGCGCGCCCGCGCCTCGCGCGCTCGCTCACCGTGGCCACGACCACGGGCGGGCAGGAGGTCAACGTCGACCGCACGAGCGAGGGCATGTTCTTTCAGCGCGGCGAAAGCCCGCTGCTGCAGCGCATAGAGCAGCGCATCGCACGCCTGCTGCGCTGGCCCGTGGAAAACGGCGAGGGCCTGCAGGTGCTGCACTACCGCCCCGGCGCCGAATACAAGCCGCATTACGACTACTTCGACCCCGACGCACCCGGCACACCCACGCTGCTCGCGCGCGGCGGCCAGCGCGTGGGCACGCTGGTGCTCTACCTCAACACGCCCGAAAAAGGCGGCGCCACGGGCTTTCCGGGCATCCACCTCGAGGTCGCGGCGCAGCGCGGCAATGCCGTGTTCTTCAGCTACGAGCGCGCGCACCCTTCGAGCGGCAGCCTGCATGCGGGCACGCCGGTGATCGCGGGCGAAAAGTGGATCGCAACCAAGTGGCTGCGCGCGGGAAAATTTGAATGAAATCGGCCTTTTGCCAAGGCACATCAAGCGCAAGCAGCTACTTTTTCGATAGAAATCTGATGTCCCCCAACAATCCCGCGTCCGCCCATTCGCCCTGCCCGGCGCCGCAGCATTCGCCGCTGGGCCAGGCCGTCGCCTACGCCGACCAGTACGACCCCGCGCTGCTGTTTCCGATAGCGCGTGCGGCGCAGCGGGCCGAGCTCGGCATCACGGCCGCGCCGCCCTTTTTCGGCGCCGACCTGTGGACGGCCTACGAGCTCTCGTGGCTCAACCCGCGCGGCAAGCCGCAGGTGGCGCTCGCGCACCTCACGGTTCCGTGCGAGACGCCGCACATCATCGAAAGCAAGTCGCTCAAGCTCTACCTGGGCAGCTTCAGCCAGACGCGCTTTGCCGACGCAGCCGAGGTGCAATCGCGCATCCGCGCCGACCTCAGCGCGGCGCTGTGGCGCGGCGCCGCTGCGCCCGGCAGTATCGGCGTAAAGCTGCTGCTGCCCGAGCAGTTCGACCAGCAGGCCATCCACGAGCTCGACGGCCTGAACCTGGACCGGCTCGACGTCGAATGCACGCACTACCAGCCCGCGCCCGAGCTGCTCGCCGTGCAGCAGGATGCGCCGCCCGTGCACGATGAAGTGCTCACGAGCCGCCTGCTCAAGAGCAACTGCCCGGTCACGGGCCAGCCCGACTGGGGCAGCGTGCAAGTCCGCTACAGCGGCGCGCCGATCAACCAGGAGGGCCTGCTGCGCTACCTCGTGAGCTTTCGCCAGCACAGCGGCTTTCACGAGCACTGCGTGGAGCGCATCTTCATGGATATCTGGATGCGCTGCCAGCCCACGCAGCTCACCGTCTATGCGCGCTACACGCGCCGCGGCGGGCTCGACATCAACCCCTGGCGCACCAGCCACCCGCAACGGCCGCCAGCGAACGTGCGCACGGCGCGGCAGTAGCGTTAGTGCAGTGTTCGACGCTATCTGCGACATAAAACCGCGTCTTTTCGGCCCGGGCCGCGTTGCAAATCCTCGCGATACCACCCGGTATCGCTGCGGTTTGCGCCTTGCCCAGACCAAAAATCCATCGGTTTTATTTGTCGCATCAAGCATCAAACACTGCACTAGGCCGGGCTACAGACGAAAAACATCGACCGAGCGCGCGAGCATTTGCGAGTGCGCCTCGAGTTCCTCGGCCGAAGTGGCGGTCTGCTCGGCGAGCGCGGCGTTTTGCTGGGTCGCGGCTTCGAGCTGCACGACGGACTCGTTGACCTGGTCTATGCCGCGCGACTGCTCTTGCGTGGCTTCGCTGATGCGGCGCACCAGTGCGCTCAGGCGCTCGACCGCGGCCACTGCGGCAGCGATCATTTGCTCGGCCTGCGCCATTTGCTGGCTGCCACCGCTGACCTGCGACACCGAAGAAGCAATCAGCGTGCGGATGTCCTTGGCTGCCTCTGCGCTGCGTTGTGCGAGCCCGCGCACCTCGCCGGCCACGACGGCAAAGCCGCGCCCCTGCGCGCCGGCACGCGCCGCTTCGACGGCGGCGTTGAGCGCCAGCAGATTGGTCTGGAAGGCGATGCCCTCGATCACGGCGACGATCTCGCTGATGCGGTGCGAGAATTGTTCGATCGCCTGCATGGTCTGCCCCACCTGCTGCACAGCCTGCCCGCCGCGCTGTGCGAGCGCGGCGCTCTGCGCGCCGTCCTGCGCCACCTGGCCGGCCGTATCGGCCGCATGGTGCACCGTGCCCGAGAGCTGCTGCATGGTGGCGGCCGTTTCTTCGATGTTGCTGGCCTGGGCCTCGGTGCGCGCATACAAGTCCTGCCCAGCCTGTGCCATGCTTTCGGCGGTCTGTAAAAAACCCTGGATTTCGCTGCGCACGTCGCCGACCACGGCGCGCAGATTGATCTGAATCTGCTGCAGATTGCGCAGCAAACCTTGCAGCGCCGGCGCGAAGTCGGAGCCGTCGATTCGTGCCGCCAAATTGCAGGCCGCAACGTCGCGCGCAAATGCTTCGGCGCGCCGCAAACCGCCCACGATGCGCGCCTGGAACCAGGCGAGCACCGCAGCATTCCCTGCCAGCAGCAAGGCAAGCACACCGCCCCCGGCCCAGGCGCCGCTTGCGCCGAACATGAAAGGCAGCATGGCGAACACCGTCACCGCAAGCAGCAGCGCACCCAGGCCATAGACAGGCGGCAGCCAGCGCAGGCGCTGCCAGACGCCGCGCAAACCTGGCTGTATCACCCGCCCCTGCTGCAAGCGCAGCCCCGTGCGCCCCTGTTCGGCGTCGCGGCGCAGTTGCGCATACAAGGCCTCGGCCTGGCGCACCTCCTCACGGCCGGGCTTGGTGCGCACCGACATATAGCTGCGCGGCTTGCCGCCTTCCATGATGGGCGTGATATTGGCGCGCACCCAGTAAAAGTCGCCGTTCTTGCGCCGGTTTTTCACCAGCCCCGTCCAGGTCAGGCCGCGCCCAATGGTCTGCCACATGTCGCGAAACGCCTGCGGCGGCATGTCGGGGTGGCGTATCAGGTTGTGCGGCTGACCGATGAGCTCATCGTAGCTGTACCCGCTGGTTTCTCGAAACGCCGCATTGCAGTGCGTGATGACGCCCTTGGTGTCGGTGGTCGATACCAGCATGGTATCGGCGGGGAAGTCGTATTCCTGGGTGGTGACGGGTAGATTGATGCGCATCCGAGTCTCGTGAAAATCCCTCGCGCATGCGCGAGGGAGCTGCATTATTACAAACGGTCACATACCCCCTCTGCGGAGAAACCCGCATGCACATTTGCGGCAGCGCAAGCGCCTTACGCCAGCCAAGGGTTGATGACGCTCAGCCCTGCGCCCTGAAAGGGGGCCGTGTCGCGTGTGGCCACGGTCAGCCCGTTGGCGACGGCCACCGCGGCGATGCAGGCATGCGCCGCTTCGATGCCGCCGCCAGCCTTGCGCACCTTTGCCAGCAACTCGACAGGTATCTTGCAAAACCTCTTTGCGATGGAGAATCTTGCGCTTTATCCAAATTTCAACCCAGATTGCCCATTAGGACGCGGGATGATGGCGAGGCGGCTGGCGAGGCAGTTTGGTCGCGGCTGAGGAGTGCATGGCCGGTGCCATGGACGACGAAGCCGCGGCCAAAATGACCGTCAGACGTCCGCCAGCGCCCNCCAGTCTTTCAAGGCAGCATTCATGCGTGTCTGCCAGCCCTTGCCCGTAGCCTTGAAGGCCTCGATGACTTCGGCGTCGTAGCGTACCGTCAATGCCTGCTTGGGCCTGCCAGCACTCGGGCGACCACGGCGCACGAGCGTATCGCCCACATACTCGTCGGCCGCTTCGAAAAACGCATCCGTCAGTTCCGGCGCATCATCCGGGTCAATCCAGGCGTTGCCCGAACCTGGCTTGTTCTCGTTCATTGGCTTTCCTCATGCTGATAATGCGGCGCACCTCGCCGCGAGGTGTCCAGACCATGATGACCATCCGCTCATCGAGCTTGCCAACGGTGATGTAGCGCGGCTCGGCATAGTCCTCTCGCAGGTCTCGGGCGGTGAAGTGCCTGCCCGCAAAAACTTCTGCTGCGCGTGCGAAATCGATTCCCCGCTCAACCATGGTCTTGGCTCGCTTCTCGGGGTCGAACTCGATTTCCATCGCCAAATTGTAACTACAAAAATTCAGCAATGGCTACGGCGAACATCCGCCAGTCGCAGGTGCGGCCATCAGTGCAGCCTGAACACCGCCAGCGTGCGCCCGAGCATGCCGGCGTTGCCGTTCATGGCCGTGGCCGCGGCGGCGGATTCTTCGACCAGGGCGGCGTTTTGCTGCGTCACCCTGTCCATGTCGCTCACGGCCTGGTTCACCTGCGCGATGCCCAGCGCCTGCTCGCGCGCGGCGCCGGTGACGTGGCCGATCAGCGCATTCACCTGTTCCACCGAATGCACCACCTGCGCGATGGCTGCATCGGCTTCGCGCATCTGGCCCGCGCCCTGGCCGACCTGCGCGTTCGAGCTGCCTATCAGCGCACGGATTTCGCGCGCCGCGGCGGCGCTGTTTTGCGCGAGCGCACGCACCTCGCTCGCGACGACGGCAAAGCCGCGCCCCTGTTCGCCGGCGCGCGCCGCTTCCACGGCGGCATTGAGCGCGAGGATGTTGGTCTGGAACGCGATGCCTTCTATGGCGCCAATGATCTGCTGCATCTGCCGCGCCGAGTTTTCTATCTCCTGCATGGCCGCGCCCACGGCCTGCACGGCCGTGCCGCCCGTGCGCGCGAGCGCAGCGCTGTGCTCGCTTTGCTGCTGGATGCGCTGCGTGGTCTCGGCGGACTGCTGCACGGTGCTGGCCAGTTGCTCCATCGCGGCGGCCGTTTCTTCGAGGCTGCTGGCCTGCGCCTCGGTGCGCGCCGAGAGGTCTTGCGCGCCTTGTGCGAGCTCGGCCGCGATACTGCCGAAGCCGGCGATCTCGTGGCACGCATCACCGACGACTGCGCGCAGGTTGATCTGTATCTGCTGCAGCCGCTCCGTCAGCATGACCATGGGCGTGCGAATGGCGTCCATATTCCACTGCAGCGCAGTAGTGAGGTCGCAGCCCGCGATGTCGCGCGCGAGCAGGTTGGCCTGCTGCAGCGACTGCGTCACGTTGCGGTGAAAGCGCCAGACGATGAAGCCCCCGCCCAAGAGCAGCGCCAAAAACTGGAACAGCACCAGTTTGCCATCTTGCCAGCCCAGCCACAGCGGCAGCAGCGTGAGCGCGATCAGGCCGAGCAGCATGGCCTCCATGCGCATCGTGGGTGTGGCGCGGTGCAAGCGGCCCGGCAGATCGCGCCAGCCCACACGGCGCACGCGCCCAGCGTGCAGGCGTACCGTGCGCCGGCCGGCTTCGCGCTCTGCCTTGATGCGTTCGTACAGCGCCTCGGCCTGACGCACTTCCTCGCGCGTGGGCTTGGCACGCACCGACATGTAGCCCTTGGGTTTGCTGCCCTCCATCAGCGGGGTGACGGAGGCGCGCACCCAGTAATGGTCGCCGTTCTTGCGCCGGTTTTTCACGATGCCCATCCAGCTGCGGCCGTGACCTATGGTGTTCCACAGGTCTGCGAAGGCTTCGGGCGGCATGTCCGGGTGGCGCACGATGTTGTGCGGCTGCCCCATGAGCTCGGCAAAGTCGTAGCCGCTCACGCGCACAAAAGCCGCGTTGCAGTGCGTGATGCGGCCTTTGGCGTCCGTGGTGGACATGAGCAGTTCTTCGCCCGGGAAGTCGTACTCGCGCTGGGTGACAGGGAGGTTGATGCGCATGGTTGCAAGGGTTTTTGTAAAGAAACACATCAAGCTTCCCGGCATGCCCCCGGCAGGGGTTTGACGCAGGTCAACTCCTGAATTCAGAACAGCTCGGGCGTTCCTGCGGCCACGGGCAGCAAGGCGACTTCACTCTGCGGCACCAGATTCCCTACACGCACCCCCAGCAGGCGCAGGCGTTGCGTCAAAGCCACGCGGCGCAGGCATTGCCCAGCGGCGCGGCGAATGGTGGCGGCGTCCTGCGTGGGCAGCGCGATGGTCTGCTCGCGCGTGACGCTGCGAAAGTCGGCGTAGCGCAACTTGATGCCAATGGTGCGGCCGCAGTAGCCCTGGCGTTGCAGGTCGGCGGCCACGCGCTCGCACAGGGCGGTGAAGATGCGCCCGAGCTCGGCGCGGTCGTGCACCGCGTGCAGGTCGCGCTCGAAGGTGGTCTCGCGGCTCATGGAAACGGGCTCGCTCTCGGTGACCACGGCACGCTCGTCGCGCCCCCAGGCGGCGTCGTGCAGCCAGGCGCCGTAAGCCTTGCCGAAGTGCCGCACCAGCGCGCCCGCATCCTGCTGCGCGAGCTCGCCGATGGTGTGTATGCCCAGGGCCTGCAGGCGCGCATCGGTCTTGGGGCCTATGCCGTTGATCTTGCGGCAGGGCAAGGGCCAGATGCGCGTGGCCAGGTCGCCCTCGAAAATGATGGAAATGCCCTGGGGCTTGTCGAATTCGCTCGCCATCTTGGCCAGCAGCTTGTTGGGCGCCACGCCGATCGAACAGGTCAGCCCCGTGGCCGCGAGGATGCCCTGCTGGATGCGCTGCGCGAGCACGCGCCCGCCCTGCTCCTGGCCGCCGGGCACGTGGGTGAAGTCGATATACACCTCGTCGATGCCGCGGTCTTCCATGACCGGCGCGAAGCTGCGCACCACGTCCTTGAAGGCGCGCGAGTAGCGCCGGTAGGCGTCGAAGTCGACCGGCAGCAAGATGGCATCAGGACACAAGCGCGCAGCCTTCATGAGCCCCATGGCCGAGCCCACACCGAAGGCGCGCGCCGCGTAGGTGGCCGTGGTGATGACGCCGCGGCCCTGGTAGTTTCTGAGCCGCTCGAAGGCCGACAGCGGCAGGGCGGCATCGGCTGCACTGGCGCCCTCCTGCGGCGTGCGCCGCCGCCCGCCGATGACCACGGGCAGGCCGCGCAGCTGCGGGTAGCGCAACAGCTCCACGCTGGCAAAAAAGGCGTCCATGTCCAGGTGTGCGATGCGCCGGGGCAGGGCCGGGTCGTGGAGCGCAGACTGTGGGGGCGCAGACTGTGGCCGCTCGTCGCGGTGTGCAATGGAGGGCATAGGAGACTTGGGATCACGGCAATGCGCGCAAACGATTGTGCCCGCGTGTCAAGAAGCTTTCACACGCCACGGAAATCATCGCCGTTCCTGACAACGATGGAGGAAGGAACCCATGATGAACATGAACCCGACACCCACGCGCTGGACGCGTCTGGCCCTGGGCGCGATGGCGGCATCTTCGCTGCTGGTGGCCTGCGGCGGTGGTGGCGATGGCGCCTCGCTGCCGACCCTGGAAGGCAGCGTCCCGCTCGTCATTTCGCACCGCGGCTACCCAGGGCTCTACCCTGAAGAGACGCAACTGTCCTACGAAACGGCGGCCGATCTGGGGGGCGACTCGCTCGAACTCGACGTGCACCTGACCAAGGACTGCATCCCCGTCGCGCGCCACAACCCGTGGCTCAGCGACAACACCAACATTGCCGAAGTCGCGGCCAAATACCCCGAGGTGATGGCACGCAAGCGCACCGTCCCCGGCGTGCTCGTGCCCGTCAAATACGACGCCACCAAGTACGGCGGCCCCAAGGCCTACCTGAGCGACCTGACCGACCCCGCCGATCCGAAGTCGGTGCTGCGCTCGCTCGTTGTCGATGGCGAAGACCACACGGGCGACTGGTCGATCACCGACTTCACGCTGGCCGAACTGCGCAAGTTCGGCATCAACGGCACGACCTACGACGCCAAGGAATCCCGCCCCACCACCTACAACGGATTGCTGCCTATCCTGAGCCTGCAGGAAGTCATCGACATCGCCAAGGCCAAGGCCAAATCGACCGGGCGCAGCATCAGCATCTACCCCGAAACCAAAAACCCGCTGTGGAACAACGCGCAGGCCAAGGCCAACGGCTGCGGCGCTCCCGGCGCCAGCCATCCGTTCGAGGACATCGTGCTCAAGGTGCTGAGCGACAACGGCCTGAACAGCAAGGACGCACCCTTGTTCGTCCAGAGCTTCGACCCCGACAGTCTGCTGTACCTGCGCAGCGCCGGCCTCAAGGCCAAGGCGGTGCAACTGATCGACGGCGACGACGTGAACTACAAGACCGGCGACATGATCTATGCCGGCGACAGCACCGACGTGTATACCTTCGTGGATGGCCGACCCTACAGCTACACCGTCGCGGGCAACCCAGCTACCTTCGGCGACATGATCTCGCCGGCGGGGCTGGCCCAGATCAAGCAATACGCCGATGGCATCGGCCCCTGGAAGCCGCAAGTGATGCGCCTGAGCGGCCCGAGCGGCAAGCTCGCCGATGTGAACAGTGCCACGCCCACCAGCCTGATCGCCGACGCCCACAAGGCGGGGCTCTTCGTGCACGTTTACACCTTCCGCAATGAAGCCAAGTACCTTGCCGGCCTGTTCAAAGGCGACCCGGTGGCCGAGTACCTGGCTTACTTCCGCGCCGGCGTGGATGGCGTGTTCACCGACTTCACGCCTACCGCCATCCAGTCGCGCCAGCAGTACCTGAAGGAGATGGGGCGCTGACTGAATTCAGGGCCGCGGGTAAGTACCTGGCAGCAGCACGCTGCCGTCGACCTGGTCGATCTGCGTGCGCCCGCAAAACGCCATGGTGATGTCGAGCTCTTTCTGGATGATTTCGAGCGCGCGGCGCACGCCGGCCTCGCCGAACGCGCCCAGGCCGTAGAGAAAGCTGCGCCCGATCAGCGTGCCGCGTGCGCCCAGGGCGCGGGCTTTGAGCACGTCCTGACCGCTGCGGATGCCGCCGTCCATCCAGACCTCGATGCGCTGGCCTACGGCGTCCGCGATCGCGGGCAGGGCCTGGATGCTCGAGGGCGCGCCGTCGAGCTGGCGTCCGCCGTGGTTGCTCACGATGAGCGCGTCGGCACCGCTTTGCGCCGCGAGGCGCGCGTCCTCGGCGTCCATGATGCCCTTGAGCACGAGCTTGCCGCCCCAGCGCTTTTTGATCCACTCGACGTCGGCCCAGTTCAGGCGCGGGTCGAACTGCTCGGCCGTCCATGCGGCGAGCGAACCCATGTCGCCCACGCCCTTGGCGTGGCCCACGATGTTGCCGAAGCTGCGCCGGCGCGTGCCCAGCATGCCCAGGCACCAGCGCGGCTTGGTGGCGAGGTTGAGCAGGTTCGCCAGCGTGGGTTTGGGCGGCGTGGAGAGGCCATTTTTGATGTCCTTGTGGCGCTGGCCGAGGATTTGCAAGTCCAGCGTGAGCACCAGCGCCGAGCAGTTGGCGGCGCGGGCGCGCTCGATCAGGCGTTCGATGAAGTCGCGGTCGCGCATCACGTAGAGCTGGAACCAGAACGGATGCCGCCCCGTGTGCTCAGCCACGTCTTCGAGCGAGCAGATGCTCATGGTCGAGAGCGTGAAGGGCACGCCAAACGCCTTGGCCGCGCGCGCCGCGAGGATTTCACCGTCGGCGTGCTGCATGCCCGTGAGCCCCGTGGGCGCGAGCGCCACGGGCATGGCGACGGGCTCGCCGAGCATGGTGCTGCGCGTGCTGCGCCCTTCCAGGTTCACGGCCACGCGCTGGCGCAGCAGGATGCGCTGGAAGTCGGCTTCGTTGGCGCGGTAGGTGCTCTCGGTGTAGGAGCCGGAGTCGGCATAGTCGTAGAACATGCGCGGCACGCGGCGGCGTGCGATGCGGCGCAGGTCTTCGATGCAGGTGATGGTGGACAGGTCGGGCACGCAAGGTCTCCTGACGCGGATGGGCCATGGGATCGGTCGGGGCCGATGGTACGGCAAGCGGACGGTGCGCGCAGACACGCCAAAACGCCGAAATTTTCGGGCAGGAAAAGCCACCGGCGCATGCAACTCCTGCGCAGGAAGCTATCTTTACAATAGCTACTTCAGCGGCGCGACGGCCATGGTCGCCGGCCTGGGTGCGGGCACGTGCAAAAGCAGCGTGGGCTCCACGCCTTCGCCGGCGTACAGGCACACGCGCTCGCGCCCGCTGTGCTTGGCGGCGTACAGGGCTTCGTCGGCGTGGCGCGCGAGCACATCCAGGTCTTGTCCGTGCTCTGGATACAGGCTCAGCCCGCCGCTCACGCGCAGCGGCAGCGTCTGCCCCGCAAGCGGCACGGGCTCCTTGCAGGCGTCCAAGATCTTGCGTACCAAGGGCTCTAGCTGCTCGGCGCGCGCCAGACCGGGCAGCAGCAGCAAGAATTCATCACCGCCGAGGCGGCACACGGTGTCGGTGGCGCGCACGGCGGATTTCAGGCGCCTGGCGAACTGCACCAGCAGCTCGTCGCCCACGTCGTGGCCCAGCTGGTCGTTGACCTGCTTGAAGCCGTCCAGGTCCATGTACAGCACGGCCACCAGACTGCCGTCGCGCCGCGCCTGCGCGAGCGCCTGTTGCGCGCGGTCGCGCAGCAGCAGGCGGTTGGGCAGGTCGGTCAGCGCGTCGTACTGCGCAAGGTGCGCCATGCGCTCGGCCAGCGCCAGCGCCGCGCCCACGTCGCGCAGCACGGCCACGGCGCCCGTGACGCGGCCCTTGCGGTCGGTGATCAGGCTCGCCGATTCTTCCACCTCGAAGCGCTGGCCCGTGCCACGCTGCAGCACCACGCCGCGCGTGGTGGTGATGGGGCGCTTTTGTGCTAGCGCCTGGTGCAGCGGGCTGGACTGGGGCGTGGCGCCGTCGGCCGCGCGCAGCCCTATGACCTCATCGACATCATGGTGCGCGGCGTCAAAGGCCTGCCAGCCCGTCAGGTGCTCTGCGGCGGGGTTGACGTAAGTGACGCGGCCCTGCGCGTCGGTGCAGACCACTGCGTCGGCGATGGCCTGCAGCGTCAGGCGCATGCGTTCCTTCTCCTCGAACAGCTCGTCCTCCATGCGCTTGCGCTCGGTGATGTCGGTCATCTGCACGAAAAATCCGCGCAAGCGGCCGTCCTCCATGTCCGGGGTGTACGCCACGAGGTAATGGCGCTCGCCGTCGCGCGCATCGACCATGGAAAAATCGAACACCTGCTTGTGCCCCTGCAAGGCCTGGTCGATGTAGGGCTGAACCTGCGCCATCGTCCGTCTGCCCAGCAAGTCGTTCAAGTGCATGCCCGCCACCTGCGCGGGCGCCACGCCAAACCAGTCCTCGCTGACATGGTTGATGAAGCGGTTGCGCAAGTCGGCGTCCCAGTAGCCCACCAGCGAAGGCACGTTGTCGAGGATGGTGCGCAGGTTGTGCTCGACCTCGCGCAGTTGCGCGGCGATGCGCTCGCGCGCGCTCAGCTGGCGCGTGAAGAGCCAGGCCAGGCCGATGCTGGCACCCATGAGCAGCACGGCAAACGCACCCAGCATCCAGGCATTGCGGCGCCAGGGCTGCAGGATGGTGTCGTACGACTGGGCCACGCCCACGACGAGCGGATAGGCGCCGACGCGGCGGAATGAATAAAGCCGCCGCACGCCGTCCAGCGTGGCGCGCGTGAGCAGGGTGCCGCTGCGGCGCGACTGCGCGTAGCGCACGCTTTCGCTGCCTGCCAGGTTGGCGCCCACACCCGTGCCGTCGTAAGGAAAGCGCGCCAGAAAAGTGCCATCGAGCGTGATCAGGTTGATGCCGCTGTCCGACCCCACATCGACTTCCCTGAAGATGGATTGAAAGTAGCGCAGCGGAATCACGCCCACGACCACGCCGGCAAAGCTGCCGTCGGGGTTGTAATAGGCACGCACGAGCGGCAGGCTCCATTCCTGCGTGGTGCGGGCGACGACGGGCCGGCCCACGTAGAGCCCGCGGTACAGGCCCGTGCGCAGGGCCTGGAAGTATTCGCGGTCTGCAAGCTCGATCTGGCGCGGCACCACGCCGCGGGCATCGAGCACTACATGACCACGCTCATCGGTCACCAGAACGTCTTCGATGTTTTGCGCGTGCAAAACGCTGCCGAACAGCACACGCTGGCGCATGTCGGGCGGCAGCGCCATGACATTGGAGCGCCCCAGATCGAACACCAGGTTCTGCATCGCCTCGTCCATGGTGTCCAGCCCGCGCACGAGGCCGATCTCGAGCGCGCGCGCGAGGTTCGCGTTGGTGCGTTCGGCATACGCCAGCGCATCCGCGTGCATGGTCCAGATGGCACGTGCAAACAAGCCGCCTATGCCCAGCGAAACGAGCACGGCGAGCCACACCAGGCGGCGGGAAAGAAAATGCAGCAGGGAAGACATGCGAAAAAACGGGCGGGACAGATTCAGGCGCAGTGCAAAAGGAATCGCCCCGGCCCGGCGCACGCTCCCCAAGTGGCTTGCGCAAACCGTAGGGTAGATTGTAATAATTTGTGCTTGCCTACGCTCCATAGGGTTATATCCCCAACGGGCCATCCGTGCACGGCGTGCCCCTTCCCTGCCCCGCTTTCACGGCCCCGCGCGCACCCCTGCCCCGCGCACCTCGAAGCGCAGTTCGTCGAGCACGCGGCCCTGCGCGTCGGCCAGCTGCAGCACATGCCGCCCCGGCCAGGGCAGCCAGGACAGGCGCGCGCCGCGGCCCAGCGGTTTGCCGTCCAGGCGCCACTGCAGACGCGCGCTGCCCGGGCCCGCAGCGTGCAGCTGCAGGCGCTGGCGCGCAGGCGGGATGTCGGGGTCGAGCGCGATGATGCTGCCCGGCGCGGGCGCGGTGATGCGCGCCGTGGCCTGTGCCGCTGGGCCGCAGGGCATGGGTGTGGAATGTTTCAAGCCTTTTTGGCCTCTAGTCCTTTCTCCATCTTCACTACAAGCTCCTTTATCAATAGCGAACACGGCCTGCTCGGTGCCGGCAATGAACCATTCCGCGCGCGCCGGTTCGGGCGCCGGTTCGCCCGGCCCGGCAAAGCGCACCGCCACGCGCCGCAGGCCCGGTGGCGGCGCCGGGGCGCGGCTGGGCTCGTGCGCGTGCAGGTAGCCCATCAACGCCGCCCAGATGGGCGCGGCGCCGCTGCTGCCGCTCACCTCGTGCATGGCGGCGCCGCTCGCGTTGCCCACCCACACGCCCACGGTGTAGCGCTGCGACCAGCCCAGCGCCCAGTTGTCGCGCATGTCCTTGCTCGTGCCCGTCTTGACCGCCGTCCAAAAGCGCGTGGCCAGCACGCTGTCGGTGCCGAAGGTGGGCGCACGCGCATTGCCGTCGCTGAGGATGTCGCCCACGATGAAGGCCGCGCGGCCATCGAGCACGCGCTGCAGGCTCGCGGCCTGCGGCGCCTTGGCCGCCGGCTGCAGCCGCAGCGGCCCCGTGCGCCCGCCCAGCGCCAGCGTGCGGTAGGCCTGCGTCAGCTGCAGCAGCGACACCTCGGGGCTGCCCAGCGCGAGGCTGTAGCCGTAGTAGCCGCCGCTCTCGCGCAGCGGCAGCCCCAGCGTGCGCAGCTGCTGGTGAAAGGCGTCGGGCGACACGAGCACCAGCGTGCGCACCGCAGGCACGTTGAGCGAGGCCGCAAGCGCCGTGCGCACCGACACCCAGCCGCGAAAGCGCCGGTCGTAGTTCTGCGGCACGTACAAGCCCCCGGGCGTGGCGATGGCCGTGGGCGCATCGTCGAGCAGCGAGGCCGCGGTCAGGCGGTTTTCTGCGAGCGCCTGTGCGTACAGAAAGGGCTTGAGCGTGGAGCCCGGCTGGCGCAGCGCCTGCACGCCATCGACTTCGGCCGCCTGGCTCAGCGTGCCCGACGAGCCCACCCAGGCGAGCACCTCGCCGCTCGCGTTGTCGAGCACCAGCACCGCACCATCCTCCACGCCGCGCCCCTGCAGCTCGCGCAGCTGCTGCGTCAGGGTCTGCACGGCAAAGCGCTGCAGCCCGGCGCGCAGACTGCTGCGCAGCTCGGTGGGCAAGGGCGCAGGTGTGGGCACGGGTACGGGCACAGCGGTGCCCTGCTCTTGCGCCGCGGCACGGCCTGCGGGCTGCGCGCGCAGCGTGCGCAGCAGGTAGCGCATGAAGTGCGGCGCCACGCCCGCGCTCGCGTCCCAGGCACGGCGCTGCAGCATGGCCGCGGTGTAGGCGTCCAGCCCGGCGCAGACGCTCTGGGGGTTGGCCTGAACCTCGCTGCGGGCGGCGCTTGGGGGCATGCCTTGCCGGGCACTCCCGCTCTGCCCCGCCCCCTGCGGCTGCAGCGCCTGCAGCACCGTGCAGGCACGCCGCGCGACCTGTTCGGCACGCGCATTGGGCGCACGCACCAGCGCTGCGGCAATGGCGGCCTCGCGCGCGTCCAGCCCCTGCGCGGCCTTGCCGAACAGGCTGCGGCTGAGCGCATCCAGGCCCACGATTTCGCCGCGAAACGGCACCAGGTTCAGGTAGGCCTCGAGGATCTGGTCCTTGCGCCAGCTTTGTTCGAGCCGCTGCGCCGCCACGCCCTGGCCGACCTTTTGTGCGAGCGTGCGCCCGCCGGGCCCGGCGCGCCAGTCGTCGTCGAGCAGGCCCGCGAGCTGCATGGTGATGGTGCTGGCGCCGCGCGTGCGCTGGTGCCACAGGTTCGCCCAGGCCGCCGCCGAGACGGCGTGCCAATCGACGCCGCTGTGCGCGTAAAAGCGCTGGTCCTCGCTGCGCACCAGCGCCTCGCGCAGCGCGGGCGACACGTCGGCCAGCGCCACCCACTGACCGCGGCGCACGCTCGCGTCGGTGCGCAGGCGCTGCAGCTCCTCGCCCTCGCGCGAGCGCAGCACGGTGTCGGACGGGCGAAAGCTGCCCTTGACCTCGTCGAAGCTGGGCAGGGCGTGGGCGGCCTGTGCGCACACCCACGCGAGCACGGCGGCCGCAGCGCCGCGCCTGCCACCGCGGAGCCAGCCGCTCCTGCGCACAGTGGCCACCATGACCGCCACCTCAGCGCGCCGCCTCCACGCGCAGGCGGGGGTTGGGCAGTTCGCCGAACATTTCGGGCGCGTACAGCGCCTCGGCGCGCGTGGGCGGCAGGGCGAAGTCGCCCACGTTGTGCAGGCGCAGCGTGTATTCGAGCTTCACCGTGCCCTTGGGCAGGTATTCGTAGTAGCTGCGGAAGGCCTCGAAGCTGCGCTCTTCGAACGCGGGCCAGCCGGGGCCGGTGCGCTTTTCGCCCTGCGTCAGCATTTCGGAATCGCGCCCCAGACCGCTGCCGAGGATGCTGGCGCCGCCCGGGATCGGGTCGGTGATGGCCACCCAGCTCATGTCGGCCGTGCTCGTGATCTCCAGCGTCACGCGCAGCACGTCGCCGCGCGTGTAGCGGCCCGCGGGCAGCGCCTGGTGGGCCAGATCGATCGGGGTCACGGTCTTGCGGATGGTGTAGCCGGCGCTGAACGGCGCCTTGCGCTCCACGGCGGCGAGCGCGCGCAACGTGAGCCAGGGCTTGCCCGTGCCCTGGTGCACCACGCTCAGGCGCTGCGCGCCTTCGGCCTTGCCCCAGGGCAGGAACATGCGGTTGTTCTTCAGCCCCTCGGGCGCGGCCGGCGCGCCGAGCTGCGGCCCCGCGCCTGCCGGGCTGGGCTGGTGCGGCGCGCCTGCAGCGTCGCCGGGCGTGGCGCGCGCCACACGCGCTACACGGGCCCAATCGACGCTGGCCGTGCGCTGGCCCAGCGTGGCGCGCGTGTGCCCGGCCACGGGCGCAGACTCGAACCTGGCGCTGAATTTTTCAAGCGCGAGCCCACCCCAGAGGTTGGCCGTGGTGGTGTGCCAGGCGCCGCCCTGCTGGCGCGCGATGAAGCCGTTGGCCAGACGGCCCAGATCGCCCTTCCACGCCGGGTCGTCCAGCACGGCGAGCAGCAGGCGCGCGGCGTTCACGTCGCCGTTTTGCATCAGCCACCACCAGTAGTCGTCCTGCTCGGAGTTGAAGACGAGCTTGCTGCCCTGGTACGCCAGGCGTGCCTTGAGGATTTGCGTGGCTTCGCTCAGGCGCTGCGCGCGCTGCGGCAGCTCGGGCATGCGGCGCAGGATATTGAGCCAGTCGATCACGCTGTGCGTGGGCCACTCGTTGGGGGCGATGCGCACGCTCTCGAGCATGCGTGCCTGCGCCTTGCCGTAGCGCGACAAGGCTTCGATGGCGGCGAGCTTGCGCATGTCCAGGTCTTTGCGCGGGCTCCAGGAATTGCGCTCTATGCGCCCTTCGACGAAGGCGATCAGCCCGCGCTCGAGCGGCGCGCGCACGGCGTCGGGCAGCGCGAACACGGGGTCCAGCCCCGCGGCTTCGTGCGTGGCCGCGAGCAGGTAGGCTGTGAGCGTGTCGCTGCCGCGGTTGGCGCTGCCATTTTGCGGCGGAAAGTAGTTGGCGAGCCCATCGTCGTCGAGGTAGCTGGGCAGCTGCGCGAGCACGGTCTGCCAGAGCTTGCCGTCGCGCATCCCCACGGCCTTGCTCACTTTTTGTTCGAGGCAGACGAAGGGGTAGTCGGCAAACCAGGCGCGCACGCCGGGCAGCCCTTCGGCCAGGCGCGGCACGAGCGCGAGCTCCACGCCGCCACGCCGGGCGCCTGCCGGGTCGGCGGGGTCGGCCAGCGCGCCGGCCGGCGGCGCGACCTCGGTCTGCCAAGACGGCCAAGACGGCCTGTTGCCGCCCAGCTGCACCAATGTGGCCTGCTGCACGGCCAGCGGCACCGCGGGCAGCACGCGCTGGCTCAGCTTGAGCGCGTCCTGCGCGCCCGAGACGCGGTCGCGCGCCGCCACTTCCCACAGCAGCGCGCCGGCGCGCAAAGAGGCGAGCGCAGCCGGCGCGGTGACGTTCCACGCGATCTCGCGCGCCTCGCCCGCGGGAATGGCGACGGTTTGCCTGTCGAGCGTGAGCAGTGTGGCGCGCGGCGTCACTTCGACCTGCATGGCGCGCGCCGTGGTGTTGCGCAGCGTGAGCTGGGCACGGAACTGGTCGCCCGCGCGCACGAGCGGCGGCAGGCCGCTGATGATCTGCAAGTCCTGCGCGCTGCGGATGCTGGTGCGGCCCGTGCCGAACAGGCCCGTGCCCGCATCGGCCACGGCGACGACCTCGAAGGTGCTGAGCGCGTCGTTGAGCGGCACCGTGAGCGTGGCCTGGCCCTGGGCGTCGAGCTGCACGGCGGGCTGCCACAGCAGCAGCGTGTCGAACAGCTCGCGCGTGCTGCTGTGCCCGCCGCCGTCACCGCCCGCGGGTGCGGCCTTTTTGCCGTAGTGGCGCCGGCCGACGATCTCCATCTGCGCGGTGGCCGTCTGCACGCCCCAGCTGCGGCGCTGCAGCATGGCGTCGAGCAGATTCCAGCTGCTGTTGGGCATGAGCTCGAGCAGCGCCTTGTCCACCGCGGCTACGGCGACCTCGGCGTGCGCGGCGGGCTTGCCGTCGGGCAGCGTGGCGGCAATGCGCACCTGCGCCTTGCCGCGCACCGGGTAGCTGGCCTTGTCGGCCTGCACCTGCACCTGGAGCTGGTGCGCACGCGCGCCGACCTGGATTTCGGCCATGCCCAGGCGGAAGGACGGCTTGCTCAGGTCCACCAGCGCGCTGGGCGCCTGGTACTCGCGCCCCTGCGACCAGAAGGCGTGCCACCAGGTGCGCGGGCTGCGGTAACCCCAGGTGAAAAAGCTGTACCAGGGCACTTCGTACAGGCGCCCGCGCAGCGCGAGCACGCTCACATACACGTTGGGGCCCCACTCGGGGCGCACCTGCAGGCGCACGGTCGGGTCCTTGCCGCTGAGCTGCAGCACCTGCGTTTCGAGGATGCCTTCGCGCTCCACGCTCACGAGCGCCGTGGCCTCGCGAAACGGCATGCGCACCTGAAAGCGCGCCGTCTCGCCGGGCTGGTAGCTCTTTTTCTCGGGCAGCACGTCCATGCGGTCGTGGTCGGTGCCGCCGAACCAGAGCTCGCCCTGGCGCGTGATCCAGACCGAGGTCGCGGATTCGCTGGTGTTGCCCTCGCGGTCGGTGGCCGTGGCCACGAGTTCGACCTCGCCGGCCTGCTCCAGCAGCGGCGCGCACAGCAGCAGGCCGCGCGCGTCGCTCTTGCCGCTGCAGACCGTGCCCAGGTCTTTGCTGGCGCGCCGGTTGTCGTAGCTGTAAAAGCCGCCCACCAGGCGCTTGCGCGTGCTCGTGGTGGTGTGCAGGATGGCCTGCACCTGCAGCGGCACGCCGGCCTGCGGCTTGCCGTCCAGCCCGAGCGCGAGCGCCTGCAAGGGCATTTTCTGCCGCGCCGACACCCAGCCTTCGGCCTTGATGCCGGCCACCACGCGCGCGGGCCAGAGGGTGTGCGTGCTGCGCAGGGTCTGCAGCTCGCCGTTGGGGTCGGCGTAGCTGGCTTCGAGCAGCAGCTCCTGCGGCGCGCGCAGTGCGGGGAGCTTTTCGAGCGTGAGCTTGCCCGCACCTTGCGCGTCGAGCGTGAGCGGCAGCTTGTCGGCCAGCACGCGCGCCTGGGGCGCATTGCTGCCGCCGTCGTCCATGCCCTCCACGTCGCCTTGCGCGTCTTCGTCAGCAAGGTCCGCGTTCGCGTCCGCACCGGGGTGCGCCGCACGCGCACGTGGCGGGCGGAAGCTGAAAGCCTCGTAGGCGCCGAACTGCACCGCCTTGTCGCGCAGCAGCGCCGACACGCGCACCGGCAACTGCGCCGCCGGGCCGCCCGCCACGTAGTGCAGCTGCACGGCCACGGGCAGGGTGCGCGGGCGCACCAGCGGCGGGCTGGGCACGGGCGCGACCTGGCCCGCGAACACCGGCAGGCGGAATTCCTCCACGCGGAACTGCCCGGCCTCCAGCGTGCGCCCGTTGGCCGCCGAGCTGCTCAGCTCCACGATGTAGCGCCCGAGCTTGGCCGCGGGCGGTATCTGAAAGCTGCTGAGCGCGCTGCGCCCGCCCGTGGCCGTGCGGTACCAGCTGAGCGGTTGCTGGTATTGCTGGCCGCTGCCCAGGTGGGTGATGCGCAGCGTGTCCGGGTCGCGCGCGGGCAGGCCAAAGCCCGCGCGGGTCTGCGTGCGCAGCAGGTGCTTCATGGACACCGTCTCGCCCGCGCGCAGCAGGGTGCGGTCGAACACGGTGTGCGCGCGCAGGTCGGGCTGCGCGTCGCTGCTCGTGGGCACGCCAAAGCGCCAGGGCTCTATGCCGCGCTGCCAGCCGCTCCAGACGAAGGCCATGTCCTCATCGCCGCCTGCGGCGTCCTGCACGCGCGCGCTCACGAAGTAGCCGCTCGCGCCGCCCATGCCCCATTCATCCGAATCATCGTCAGGATCGGCCTCATCACTCCTGCGCCGGCAAGAAGGCGGCTCGGGCGAGAGGCCCGTCAGGCGCGCCGCGCCCTGCGCGTCGGTGCGCGCCGTGGCCAGCACGCGGCCCTGGCAGTCGGAGACGCGCACCTGCGCGCCCGCCACGGCCTGGCCCTTGTCCAGCGTGGTCACCCAGGCGAGCGCGTTGTCGCGCCCGAGCTTGAAGTGCACGCCCAGGTTGGTCACGAGCGCCGAGGTGCGCACCACCATGCGCCGCTGCGCGCCGTAGCGCGCGTCGAGCAGCGCGCCGCCAAGCACGGGCGAGGCGATCTCCACCACATGAAAACCCGGCGCGAGCGGAATGCCCACGACCTCGAAGGGGCGCAGTTCGGACTTCGCGGGGCGCGACAGTTCGAGCTCGTGCACGCCGCTCTGGCCGTCGAGCAGCGAGAGCATGCGCGTCTGCACTTCCTGCGCATCGTCCTTGTCGAGCACGGGCGGCAGCGGCCCGCGCACGTCGCGCTGCGCCAGGCGGCGCGGCACGCTGAACCGGTCGTAGCGCAGCACCTTGCGGTACCAGGCGATGATGTCGGCGTCGCTGCGCGGCTGCAGCGTGCGCACGCGACTTTGCGCCGGCCCCTGCGCCGGCTGCGGCACGCGCAGGTCTTGCGCGCGCAGCGCCGCCTCGACGTTGCGCAGCGTCACGGGCAGCAGCGCCGGGACTTTGTCCTTGTCGCCGCGCGCCGGCGTGCCCTCGGCATAGCGCTCGATCACGCCGAACGGCGCCGCGGCAAACTTGGCCAGCGGCGGCAGCGCACCCGTGGCCACGGCAAGCGGAAAGCTCGCGGCGTTGCGCAAAGGGCGGCCCGCGGCGTCGTGAAACTCCTTGGGCAGCTCCAGCGTGAAGCGCGTCTGCGGCGGCAGCGGCGCGGCGAACTGCACGCGCTGCACCAGCTCGTCGCGTGACTTTGCGCTGCCGCCCTGCGCGCTGCCATCGTCCTCTTCGTCGAAGTCCGGGCGGCGCACCTCGGCGGGCGAGCGCAGCGTGATGGCCGCCGCGAGCTTGCGTGGCACGGGCGCATTGAAAACCAGCGTGATCGGGCGTATCGGCAGACACGCCGCCTGCGCGTTTTCGCGCTCGCAGCGCAATTCCGCCTCGAAGGGCGCGCGCACGCGATAGTCAAAGCGCTTTTCCACCCGGTTGACGACACCGCTGGGCGTGGCCACCCCGGCGCCGTACACCAGCTGCATGCGCGTGCCCGAAGGCAGGCGGCGCTTGCAGGCCAGCGTGAGGTACTGCTGCGGCTGTTGCAGCGCGGCCTTTTCCAGCCCGAGCGCGTGCAGCAGCTCGGCACGCGGCCTGCCCCCCACCGGCTGCACGTCCACGCGCTCGCCCACACCCTCGAGCGCACACCAGACATGCTGCTGCACACTCTGCGCCGTGGCCGGGCCGTTGAGCTGCAGCACGAAATACTGCTCCTCGTCCACGTCCTGGTAAGTGCGCGGCAAAATGCTTTGCACGAACGGCCCACCAGTATTGAATTGATAGCTTCTTGTGCCCGTCAGTTCTTCGCCAGAGGCCGATTTTAACCCTGGTCTGAAGGTGGCCGTGCAGCGCACGCCGGGCGGCAGGTCGCGTGCAAAGTCGAACACCCATTCGCGCTCGTTGTTCCAGCGCCCCGCGCCCTGGGCCGCCGCCGCGTCGCTGCAGCTCAATTGCAGCGGAGCCGGCGCGGCCGCATCGCCAAAGGCCACCGCCGGGCGGTCGAACTGCAGCACCACCTGGCGCACGCGCGCCACCTCGCCCTGCGGCACCAAGCTCTTGACCTGCAGCGCCTGCGCGCCCGACGCGGCCAGCACGCCCAGCAAGCCCAGTGCGCACAGCCCAAGCCCGCGGCGGGCGCGCGCCCAGCGCGGCGCAGCGCCCGCCGAGGCTTCATGCCCCGCCTGCGCCGATCTGTCGAAAAAGAAAAAGCGGCGCAGGAAGGTGAACATGGCGATCCCTTACATACCCAGCCGCGCGCGGTGCCGGGCGACTTGCGCGCGCACCTGCGCGGGCGCGGTGCCGCCCAGCGTGTTGCGCGCGTTCAGCGAGCCGCGCAGGCTCAGCACCTCATAGACGTCGGGGCCGATCGCGGGGTGAAAGCCCTGCAGCACCTCGAGCGGCAGCGCGGCCAGATCGAGCTCGCGCGCCATGGCCTCCTTGACCGCGTGCGCCACGGTTTCGTGCGCGTCGCGAAACGGCAGGCCCTTTTTGACCAGGTAGTCGGCCAGGTCGGTCGCCGTGGCGTAGCCGCGCAGCGCCGCCTGCTCCATGGCCTGCGCGTTGACGCGGATGCCGCCATGCCGCGCGCCCGTGGCCGGGTCGGTCTGCCCGCCCACCATCTCGGCAAAGATGCGCAGCGTGTCCTTGAGCGTGTCCACGGTGTCGAACAGCGGCTCCTTGTCTTCCTGGTTGTCCTTGTTGTAGGCCAGCGGCTGGCCCTTCATGAGCGTGACCAGGCCCATCAGGTGCCCCACCACGCGCCCCGTCTTGCCGCGCGCGAGCTCGGGCACGTCGGGGTTCTTCTTCTGCGGCATGATGGAGCTGCCCGTGGTGAAGCGGTCGGCGATCTGGATGAAGCCGAAGTTCTGGCTCATCCACAGGATCAGCTCCTCGCTCAGACGGCTGATGTGCACCATGCACAGGCTCGCCGCGGCGCTGAATTCGATCGCGAAGTCGCGGTCGCTCACGGCGTCCAGGCTGTTTTGGCACACGCAGGGGCGGCCTTGCGCATCCACCATGCCCAGCGTGCGTGCCACGCGCTCGCGGTCCAGCGCGTAGCTCGTGCCCGCGAGCGCCGCCGCGCCCAGCGGCAGGCAGTTGACGCGCCGGCGCACGTCCTGCATGCGCTCGGCGTCGCGCGCAAACATCTCCACGTAGGCGAGCATGTGGTGCGCAAAGCTCACGGGCTGGGCCACCTGCAGGTGCGTGAAGCCGGGCAGGATCACTTCCACATGCGGCTCGGCCACGGCCAGCAGCGCGCGCTGCAGCTCGGCAAGCAGGCCGAGGATCAGGTCGATCTCGCCGCGCAGCCACAGGCGCACGTCGGTGGCCACCTGGTCGTTGCGGCTGCGGCCCGTGTGCAGGCGCTTGCCCGCGTCGCCCACGAGCTGCGTGAGGCGCGCCTCGATGTTCAGGTGCACGTCTTCGAGTTCGAGCTTCCACGCAAAGCTGCCGGCCTCGATCTCGGCGCGGATCTGCGCCATGCCGCGCTCGATGGCGGCCAGGTCCTGCGCGCTCAGAATGCCCTGCGCGGCGAGCATTTCGGCGTGCGCAAGGCTGCCCTGGATGTCGGCCTGCCACAGGCGCTGGTCGAAAAACACGCTGGCCGTGTAGCGCTGCACCAGCTCGCTCATGGGCTCGGAAAACAGCGCCGACCACGCCTGCGCCTTGGTGTCGAGCTGGTTCGCAGAGGCGGGCGCGGGGGAAGAATGGGGACTGGGGGACGTGGGCATGGGGAGGCAATAATCCGTTGAAAGACACAACCGGCGCCGCCGGATGCCGCAAGTGCGAGAGCCGCAAATGCCAGAGCCGCAGATTTTATCGACGCCGCAAAATGCTATATCTTCGGAAGCTGTTTGTGCATACTACATAAGCATAAAAGCCATAAAAGACCTGAAAATGCTGGAAAGCTCTGCAGCCACACCCAAACCCGCAACTACGCGCGGCACATCGGCCCATGCAGCCGTGCTGGTCTTCGACGCCTGCGAGGTCGGCCTGGTGCTGCGCGCGGTGCTGTTCGTCGAAGCCGTGCTCGGCGTGGGCGCGCTGTTTGGCGCGGGCAGCGCGCGCGAGTGGCTGCTGCGCCTGATGCTGCTCACCGGCGGCGCGCTGCCCGCCACGCTGGCCTGGCTGCTCACGGCCTGCAGCCTCAAGAAAACGCTGCAGCGCCTGTCCACCGCCCGGCAATACGCTGCGGGCGTGCTGCTGGGCGCGCTCGCGGGCCTGATGGCCTGCGCCATGCTGGCGCTCGCCGGCGTGGCCACCGCGCCGCCCTGGCTTGCGAGCGCCGCCAGCGGCGCGCTGCTTGCGGCGCTGCTCGTCGCGGCGCTCGTGCTGCGCGCACGCGGGCGCACGCCGGCCGCCACCGCGGCGCGCCTGGCCGAGCTGCAGGCGCGCATCCGCCCGCACTTTCTGTTCAACACCCTCAACAGCGCCATCGCCCTGGTGCGCGCCGAGCCCGCCAAAGCCGAGGCGCTGCTCGAAGACCTGAGCGAACTGTTTCGCCACGCCCTCGCCGAGCAGGGCGAGTCGGTCACGCTGGCCGAGGAATTGCGGCTGGCGCGCCACTACCTGGACGTGGAGGCCGTGCGCTTCGGCCCGCGCCTGCAGGTGCAATGGCAGCTGGACCCGCGCGCCGATGCAGCGCGGCTGCCGCCGCTGCTGCTGCAGCCTCTGGTCGAAAACGCCGTGCAGCACGGCGTGGAGCCCAGCCCACGCGGCGGCAAGCTGCGCGTGCAGACCGAGCTGCGCGGCAGCCGCGTGCGCGTGCGCATCACCAACACCCTGCCCGCGCCCGGCAGCGCGCAATCCTCCGCCCCGCAGCGCCGCGGCCACGGCATGGCCCTGGCCAATGTGCGCGCGCGCCTCGCGCTGCTGCACGACCTGCAGGCGAGCTTCAGCGCCGGCGTGCAGGACGGCCTGTACGAAGTCTGCATCACCCTGCCCGCGCCACGCCAACCGCTACGGCAGCCACGGGCAGCACCGCGCCGGACGCAAACGCCCACGCCCACGCCCACGCCCGAAGCCACCCCGTCGCTGCCCAAGGAGCAGTCCCATGCACATCCTGATCGTTGACGACGAAGCCCTGGCGCGCAGCCGCCTGCGCACCCTGCTGGCCGACTGCAGCGGCAGCGGCGCGGGCCACTGCAACGGCGCCCACACCGTGGCCGAGGCCGAGAGCGCCGCGCAGGCGCTGGCCCTGCTGCAGCCCACGGGCGGGCGCGGCTTCGACCTGGTGCTGCTTGACATCCACATGCCGGGGCTGGACGGCCTGCAGCTCGCGCAGCGCCTCAAGGCGCTGGCGCACCCGCCCGCGCTGGTGTTCGTGACCGCGCACCCCGACCATGCGCTGAGCGCCTTCGAGCTCGACGCCGTGGACTACCTCACCAAACCCGTGCGGCGCGAACGCCTGCAACAGGCGCTCGCCAAGGCGCAGCGGCTCGCAGGCCAGTCCATCACCCCCCCGCCCACCGCCAGCACCGGCGAAACCCTGCTGCTGCAAGACCGCGGCCGCACCGAGCGCCTGCCGCTGGCCGAGGTGCTGTATTTCAAGGCCGAACAAAAGTACGTGACGGTGCGCACCAGCGCGCGCAGCTACGTACTCGACGGCGCCCTGAGCGAGCTCGAGCGCAAATACCCCGCGCAGTTCCTGCGCATCCACCGCAACGCCCTGGTCGCGCGCCGCGCGATCCGCGCGCTGGAAAAGCATTTCGACCCCGAGGAAGGCGAAGGCTGGGCCGTGCGCCTGCAGGGCCTCGTGGAGCCGCTGGCCGTGTCCCGGCGCCAGCTGGCGGCGGTGCGCGCGGAGCTCGAGGGCGGGTAGAGTCTGGCCGAAACGCCGCGCGTGCGCTCACCCATGCAGCGCCGACAGCGCCTCTGGGTTGAGCTCGACGATTTTCAACAGCGCGCGCGCAGGCCCAGCTGGGCGAACACGGTGCTGCTCCCAGTTCTGCAAGGTTTTGGGCTTGACACCGATGAGGTAGGCGAAACGGGTCTGACTCAAGCCCGTGCGCTCCCGTATGGCCTTGACGTCGGGATCAGGAAAGTCATGCACACGCACTCCCGCCACCGCCTGACCACGCATGTGGCGCCCCATGTCGCGGACACTTTGCAATAGCTCGTCAAATTGTTTTTCGTTCATCGTGCACCTCTTCGGCAATGATGTCGGCCAGCCGACGCAGTTGGTCTTTGCTCAAGTCCGCCATCACATTTTTTGCGTAGGCATAAACCATGTAGCAGCGCTCATGGGATACCCAGTGGTAATAAATGACCCGCGCACCACCGCGTTTGCCTCGTCCAGGCAGCGGCACCCGAAGCTTTCGCAGGCCACGTCCACCGGGGATCATGTCCCCTGCTGCAGGGTTTTCCAGCAAAATCAATTGCAACTCGCGCATGTCTTCGTCGGAGAACAACTCACTCGCACAACGCACGAAGATGGGAAGTTCGATGAAGACCATACGCCAAATTATCCGCTAGAAGCGCACTATCCAAACAAGAATAAAAGCCACTCACTGAGCGCAGCCCGTGCCCGCCGGGCTCAATGCACATGCACCCCCGCGCTCACCAGCGTCACGAGCGCCATGCCGGCGAGCAGCCAGAACACCTGGCCTGCGGTCTGGCGCAGCGTGAGGTGTTTTTGCAGTTGCGGGATCAGGTCGGCAAGCGCGACATAGATGAAGCTGCTCGACGCCACCGCCAAGAAGTACGGCAGGCCACCCTGCAAGCGATCGACCAGAAAATAGCCCACGACACCGCCCAGCGCGGTCACGGCGCCCGCGAGCGACACCTTGAGCAGCGCCACGGAGCGGCTCGCGCTCGACTGGCGCAGCACCACCAGGTCGCCCATGTGGTGCGGCACCTCGTGCGCGAGCACCGACAGCGCCGCGACGGCGCCCAGGCGCAGGTCGGCCACGAAGGCCGAGGCGATCAGCATGCCGTCGCCAAAGCAATGCACGCTGTCGCCCGTGAGCACCGTCCAGCCACCCGCGGCGCGCTGGCCGTGACCCGCCTCGTGCGCATGCGTGTGTGCAGGGTCATGCGTGTGCGCATGGCCATGCGCCTGCGGCTGGCCGTGCGCGTGCGCAAGGCCGTGCTCGTGCCCGTGGTGCCAGAGCTCGGCCTTGTCGAGCAAAAAGAAAAACACCACGCCCACGAGCAGCGTGGCAAACAGCGCGTGCGCGTCCACCTGGCTCTCGAAGGCTTCGGGCAGCAGGTGCATGAACGAGGTCGCAAGCAGCCCGCCCGCGGCCAGACTCAGCAAATTCTGCGGCCCCGCCGCGCCCTTCCCCGCGCCCAGCCCCGTGCGCAAAAGCAGCGCCGCGAGCCACACACTGCCTATGCCTGCCGCCAGGGTGGCGACGATGGTTGCTATCAATACCATTGCTGCTTGTGCTTTCTGTATTTGGGTTAATACCGATTTTGGCGAACAGTTGGACGCCAGCCATTGGCCGAACCCATGTTAGCAAGCATGTCAAGCCAAGCCAGGCCGCAAAAGGCCCAGCCCATTTGCCCACTTCGACTTCGCCGCGCGCAGCTACCCCAGCTGCAGCCGCAAGCTCATGCGGTATGAAAAGCGATCCGCCGGGTGCAGGTTGACCGCGACCTCGAGCGCGCGGCCCTGGGGCCCGAGATAGCGGCGCGTGACGAGCAGGCCCGCCGAGCCGGGCTCGACCTGCAGGCGCGCGGCGGCGGCGGCGTCGAGCGTGACGGCGTCGATCTCCTGCGCAACCTCGTGGATGCGCACGCCCCACTGGCTTTCGATCAGCGTGTGCACGGGCACTTTTTGCGTGCCTATGAGCGCGCGGATGCCGCTGTAGGCGGCGTGGATGTAGATCTGCGTGAAGGCGATGGGCAGCGGGTTGTCGCCCGCGTAGCGGTAGCCCGTGACCTTGAGCCAGCGCTGGCCCGGCGCGCATTGCAGCAGTTGCGCGAGCGCGGCGTCGGCGATCACGTCCTCGGCCTCGGTGGTCACGAGGCGCGTGTCCTCGGCGTATTGCTGCAAATCGACCAGCGTGGCCGTCGATTGCACGTAGCGGCCTTCGGCGCGGCTGGCCTTGACCTGCGTGCCCACGCCGCGCTGGCGCAGCACCAGGCCGCGCTCCTGGAGCTGGCGCACGGCCTCGCGCACGGTGTGGCGGCTCACGCCGAACTGTGCACACAACTCCATTTCGGTGGGCAGATGGCTGCCCACGGGGTAGCGGCCCGATTGGATGTCGGCCATCAGGCGCTGCGCCACCAGCAGGTACTGCGGCGGACTGGCGAGCAGCGGCGCGGGCGCAGCGTCTGCGGCGGGCGCTGTGCTTTCGGTAGCGGCGTCGGGCGGTGGGGCGGTGGTCATGCGCGGTTTCGGGGTGGCGGGCGTGGCGGGCGTGGCGGCTTCGCGAACAATCGCGGCCTCATCGCGGCCTTATGGGCGCAATCCTATCCGCTTGCGCCGGAGCAGCTGCGGCACCTACACCGGCACCTACACCGGCACCCACCGCGCGCAGCGTTCACACCGCGCCTTTTTCTTCGAGCTGCGCGATGCGCTGCGCGTCGTAGCCGAGCTCGGTGAGCAGCGCCTGCGTGTGCTCGCCCAGCGTGGGCGCGATGCCGACCAGCGGCGCCTCGCCGGGGCAGCGGATCGGCGTGGCCACGGTGCGTATGCTGCCGCGCGCGGGGTGCGGCGCTTCGAGGATCAGGCCCTGCTCGTGCGCAAAGGGGTTGTCCAGCGCCTGCGCCACGTCGTACACCGGGGCGGCGGGCACCTTGCCGGCAAAGCGCGCGAGCCATTCGGCGGTGCTGGCCGTGCCGAGCACCGCGTCGAGCGCCTCGGTGAGCTGTTCGCGGTGCGCGAGCCGCGCCGCGAAGTTGGCGTAATCGGGGTGCGCGGCCCAGTCGGGGCGGGCTATGGCTTTGCACAACACGGGCCAGAACTTCTCTTTGTTGCACATGATGAAAATCCAGCCGTCCTGCGTGCGGTACAGCTGGCTCGGCGTGAGCGAGGGGTGGGCCGAGCGCGGTGCGCGCCCGACCTTGTGGCCCTCGTTCAAATACCAGGCGGCGACGTAGTTCAGGTTGCCCATGGCCACGTCGAACAGGCTCGTATCGATGTCGCGCCCGCGGCCCGTGCTGCGCGCTTCGATGATGCCCGCGAGCAGGCCCGTGACGGCCGTCACGCCCGTCATCATGTCGATGATCGAGAGACCAAAGCGCGCGGGTGGCCCCTCGGGCTCGCCGGTCAGCGACAGATAGCCGGCTTCGGCCTGCATCAGGTAGTCGTAGCCCGGCCAGGACGTGCGCGAGCCCGTGCGCCCGTAGGCCGAGAGGTGCGCGCAGACGATGCGCGGGTTGTAGGGCGCGAGCTGCTCGTAGGTCAGCCCGAGCTTTTGCGGCAGGTCGCCGCGCAGGTTGTCGAACACGGCGTCGGCGCTGCGCACGAGGTCGGCGAGCACGCTGCGCGCCTCGTCCTGCTTGAGGTTGAGCGTGAGACTTTTCTTGTTGCGGTTGAAGGCTTCATGGAAGTGGCTGTCGCCCGGCCCGAAGTAAAACGGCCCGACCAGACGGCCCACGTCGCCGCCGTCGCTGGGGTTTTCGATCTTGATGATCTCGGCGCCAAGGTCGGCCAGGTGCAGCGTGCCGAACGGGCCCGCGCCGTACTGCTCGAACGAGAGGATGCGCACTCCGCGCAGGGGCTGGCTCATGCGGGGTTCCTCGCGATCAGTTGTTTGGCGATGATGATGCGCTGCATCTCGTTCGTGCCCTCGCCGATCAGCAGCAGCGGCGCGTCGCGGAAGTAGCGCTCGACGTTGTATTCCTTGGAGTAGCCATAGGCACCGTGGATGCGCATGCTCTCGAGTGCGTTTTCCATGGCCGCCTCGGTGGCGAAGTATTTGGCCATGCCGGCTTCCATGTCGCAGCGCTCGCCGCGGTCGTAGGCGCGCGCCGCGGATTCGACGAGCAGGCGTGCGGCTTCGAGCCGCGTGGCCATTTCGCCGAGCTTGAGCTGTATCGCCTGGTGCTCGCAGATCGGCTTACCGAAGGTCTTGCGCACCTGCGCATAGGCCACGGCGTCCTGCAGCGCGGCGCGCGCCACGCCCACGCCGCGCGCCGCGACGTTGATGCGCCCGAGCTCCAGCCCCGAAAGAATCTGCTGCAGCCCACGCCCCTCGACGCCGCCGATCAGCCGGTCGGCCGGGATGCGGTAGTTTTCGAACAGCAGCTCGCAGGTGTCTATGCCGCGGTAGCCGAGCTTGTCGAGCTTGCGCACGACCTTGAAGCCCGGGCCTTTTTCGGCGATGAACAGGCTCATGCCCTTGTGCGCCGGCTCGGCCTTGGGGTCGGTCTTGACGAGCAGCGCAATGCAGTTGCCCTCGCCGCTGTTGGTGATCCAGGTCTTGCTGCCGTTGACCACGTAATGGTCGCCATCGCGCACCGCCACGGTGCGTATGGCCTGCAGGTCGGTGCCGCAGTCGGGCTCGGTCAGGCCGATGCCGCCGCGCAGCTCGCCGGTGGCAAAGCGCGGCAAAAAGGCGCGCTTTTGCGCCTCGGTGCCATTGCGCTGCACGCACATGGACATGATGAGGTGCGAGTTGACGATGCCCGACAGCGACATCCACGCCGTCGCAAGCCGCTCGACGATCTTCGCGTAGGTCGAGGTCGAAAGGCCGAAGCCGCCGTATTCGGCATCGATGATGCAGCCGAACAGGCCCAACTGCTTCATCTTTGCGACGATCTCGTGTGGATACTCGTCGGCAATCTCGAGCCGGTGCGCGTGCGGCTTGACTTCGGCCTCGATGAATTTGTCCAGGCTGTCGAGGATCAGCGCTTCGCTTTCTTGCTGTGCTGCGTTCATTTGCGTGGTCTTTCCGTTGTATCTAATGGGTTTCAGCCGCGCGCGGCCAGGCCTTCGGCGAGCTGCCGCGCGTCCAGCGCTTCCATGCCCAGCACCAAGTCGCGCAACTGCGCGGCGCGCTGCGGCGAGACGACGAGGCGCGCGTTTTCCATGAACTTCTGTTCGATGTCGGCGGCGCCGAGCGGCCGGTCGGCCGAGCCGCGGTTGACCTCCTGGCGCTCGCGCAGCTCGCGCCCGTCGGTGGTGGTGACGATGACTTCGCCCGAGTAATACTTGGGGAACGGCGAGTTCGGATCGACTTCGTATTCGACGCGCTGCGCCAGGTCGAGCACCTGCGGGTCGGCGAGCGCCGCGTCCTCCAGGTGCTCGAGCCCGAAGCTGCCGCGCAGCAGCGCCGTGGCGACGATGTAGGGGATGCTGAACTGCGCGTCGTAGCTGTTTTGCGGGCGCTTTTTCGTCGCCACGGGCTCGCACACCGTCTTCACCACTTCTTGCGGCACGAGCGCGCGCACCGAGCGGATCTGCTGCGCCGTGAGCCCGTGCTGCGCGCGCAGGTGCGCGGCGGCGTCGGCGCAGGCGTGCGTGAAGTGGCAGGCCGGAATGGGCTTGACGGCCACGTTCATGAGCTCCCACTGCGTGCCCAGGCCCGCGGTGGCGAGCGCCAGGTCCATGCCCTCGGCATAGCGACCCAGATGGCTCTGGAACAGGCCAAAGCGCCCCTCGTAGGTGGCGCGCGGGCCGACGAAGCCGTGGCGCGCGAGCGTCACCGAGGTCAAGCCCGCCGCCGCGGCCCAGCCGGGGTGCATGCGCTTGGTCCAGGCGCCGTCGTTGAGGAATTCCATGCTGCCCGAGCCCGTGCTGAGCGTGATGCCCTGCGCCATCGCGAGCTGCGGCGCGCTCAGGTCGTACAGGCGCCCGCACACCAGCGTGGTGGCAAACGCGCCGATCAGCCCCGTGGGGTGAAAGCCCACCTGGTGAAAACCGCCCTTGGCCACGGCACCCAGGCGCGTGCCCGCCTCCATGCCGATGATGTAGGCCGTGAGCAGGTCCGCGCCGCTGCGCCCGGCCTGCGCGCCCGCGCCCAGCGCAGCGGGCAGGCAGGCCGAAGTGGCGTGGATCACGCCGGCCGAGTGCGTGTCGTCGTAGTCCAGGCCGTGGATCAGGATGCCGTTCATCAGCATCGCATCGCGCAGCTGCAGGCGCGCGGGCAGGCCGATCACCGGCACCTGGCCGAGCCCCGCGGACAAATCACGCACCGCCGAAAGCGCACGCTGCGCGAACTCGTAGTGCGTGGAGGCATAGGCGATGCCCACGGCGTCGAGGATCAAATACCTGGCGCGCTCGCGCACCTGCGCCGGAATCGCCGCGCCGTCTTGCGTCGCGGTGAATTCGGCCAGGCGCTCGGCGATGGTGGGGCTGGGGGTGGAGGAGGAATCCGTCATGGCGGGGAGCCTTTCAAAAACAGGAAAAAGACCTGCGGATGCTTCCATAAAAGGAGCTGCTTACGAAGGTATATCAATGACTAGAAGGCGATTTAGCTTCCAAAAATATGGTTCGCGATCGCGTTCTTCTGCGTCTGGTTCGTGCCGCCCGTGATGGTCAGCATGCGCACGTCGCGCACCATGCGTTCGAGCGGCAGCAGGCCGAAGTAACCGTAGCCGCCGAACATCTGCTGGCATTGCAGCGTGGTTTTGAGCGCCATCTCGGTGGCCTGTACCTTGGCCACCGACGACAGGCACGGGTCGGGCTTGCCCGCGTCTATGGCCGCGAGCGCGCGATAGCACAGCGAGCGCGCGGCCTCGATCTCTATCCACATGTCGGCCATCAGCCAGCGCAGGCCCTGCATCTCACTGAGCAGCTGGCCGAACTGGCTGCGCACCTTCATGTAGTCGCGCGCAAGCTCAAAGGCGCCTTCGGCCACGCCCAGCGCCATCACGCCCATGCCCACGCGCGTGGCGTTATAGACCGTCAGCGGCGCGACGAAGCCCTTGGAATTTTGCGGATCGCCCAGCGTGACCACGTTCTCGGCCGGCACGCGCACGTTGTCGAAAAAGAGCTCGTTCTCGCTCGCGCCGCGCACGCCCATCTTGTAGGGGAGCTTGCGCACCGTGAGGCCCGGGCTGTCCTTGGGCACCAGGATCGTGCCCACGCCGCGCGCGCCCTTGGAAGGGCCAAAACGCGCATACACGAGGTGCAGGTGCGCACGGTCGCCGTAGGTGGTGAAGACCTTTTGCCCGTTGATGACGTATTCGTCGCCCTCGCGCACCGCCGTCGTGGCCACCGAGGCCGCGTCCGAGCCGGCCTGCGGCTCGGTCCAGGCGATGCTGCACTCGAGCTCGCCGCTCACGAACTTGGGCACCAGCTTGGCGCGCATGGCTTCGGGGCCGTAGGTGGCGATGATGCGCGCCGAGACGTTCTGCTCGTGCACGATCAGGGCCGTGGCCAAGTCAACCTTGGCGATCTCCTCGATCACGAGGTAGGTATCGACCAGCCCCAGGCCCGCGCCACCGTATTGGGGATCGACGCTCAGGCCCGTGTAGCCGAGCTCACACAGCAGCTTTTTGTTCTCCTCGGGGAAGATTTCCTCGCGGTCCCAGTGCGCTGCTTTGTCCTTGAACACCTCTTGCGCGAGCTTGCGCGCGGCGTCACGCAGCTCGACTTGCTGCGGGTTCAGTTCAAAATGCATTTTGATGGCTCCATCGGGCGTTAACCAAGGCGCAGCTTGCGTGAGGCGCTCACAATTTGTCTTCCACGCCGTGCCCGCGCATGGGGACCAGCGCCGAGCGCACGAAGGTCATGAACACGGTGCCGTCGGCCTTCTTGCCCGTGGTGCGCACGGTCACGATGCCCTGCGTGGGGCGCGATTGCGATGTGCGCTTTTCGAGCACCTCGCTCTCGGCATAGACCGTGTCGCCGGGGTGCACGGGCGCGACGAGCTGGATTTCCTTCCAGCCGAGGTTGGCAATCGCCTTGCCGCTCACGTCGGCCACAGTCATGCCGAGCACGATGGCCAGCGTGAGCCCGCTGTTGACCAGCGGCTTGCCGAACTCGCTCTTCGCGGCAAACGCATGGTCGCAGTGCATGGGGTGCTGGTTCATGGTCAGCAGGCTGAACTGGATGTTGTCGGCCTCGGTGATGGTGCGACCCGGAAAGTGTTCGTACACGTCCCCCACCGCGAAGTCCTCGAAATAACGGCCCAAACTGGCCTTGTGGCGCGTACCCTGCATGAATCCTGACTCCCTGGAGTGTGCGCTAAAAAACGGACATTTGAATGTCCGGACAAATAGGGTTGGAATGGTACGCCGGTGGCTGTGCTGCTCAACCTAGGGATAACCCTTATGCCGCGGGTTATGCGCTGCGCTGGCGTCTGCGGCAATTGCCGTCAGATTCCAATGATTTGCGCAGGTGACGGGGCAGAGGGAGGGCGCCGGGATGTGCGCCCGGCGGCGCACCTTCTTTTCTTGTCTCGCCAAGAAAAGAAGGCAAAAGAAGGCGACCCTGCTGCCCGCGTCCCTGCCCGCCTCGCGGCGCCCAGGGCAACCTGCGGTGCTCGCGCCCGGCGGGGCGCGCGAAACTCGCTGCGCTCGAACAATCGCGCGCCTTTTCCCGCCGGGCGCTGCGCTCCTCGGCGCAGGCAGAAGGGCGGGGATACCACACGGGCCATCGCTGCGCTCGGCCTGCGGCATGCGGGGATCGACAGAAAACAATTGGAATCTGACCCCGATTTTCGTGTTCGACCACACGGCTACGCACTACGAGAATGACGTGCAACGTACTGGCGCAGAACGCTGTCCATCAAGGACTGCCAACCCTCACCGGTGGACTTGAAATAGGCGATGACTTCCGGGCTGTAACGCACCGACACGAGCAGCTTCTTGTTGGCAGACTTGGGGCGTCCACGAACGGAAGCCAGAGGAACCATGGCCTTGAGTTGCTTGGGAGTAAGCGGTTGCGCATCGGGATCGCTCCGAGCCGCTGCCGTAATGGCTTTGTCCTCTTCGGCCGTTGGCATATGAACGACGGGACGCTCAGAAGTTTTGGACATAGTATTTGACCTCACGACGATTGGCGCGGCGAAGACTGATGATTCTTCGCACGTTGCCACGATCTACAAACGCCACGTAGTAGAGGGTTCCGGTTTCCGGAGCGAGCGCGATCATTCGCGTCTCGCCGTACTCAAACCGTTCATCGACCCACACCAACGCAGCTTCCCAGTCGAGTTCGCTCGCAAAGGCCAAAGACACGCCGTGCTTTGATTGGTTTGCGATGTCCTTGGCGGCGTCGAACTCGATGCGCATGTTTTAATGTAGCTACTAAAAATACGGCTGTCAAGACGCGCGAGGACTCCTGCCTATGGGGCCGAACGCTCAAGGTAAGCGGCGCCGGTGCACCGCGGGTGCGCTGGGCACGAACACTGACCACGAAGATGGCGAAGCCATGTCTAGCAGCCTGTCGGACTTTGGAATCGTCGGCTGCGAATGCGCCGCAGCGGCCCATTTTTTACCGTCTTCTTGCCCCATAGTCCCGCTATGGGGCGGCGAATCCGGCAAAAACTGGACTCGCTGGGGCACCTTCTCGCTTTCGACGCCCAAAGTCCGACAGGCTGCTAGTGTTGGCGACGGCTCGCCCGCCCAGTTGGATGAAGCCGCTGTGCGAAGATTCCGATGATCCGCGGAAGTGATGGAGCGAAGGAGGAGTTGGAATCCACCCCCAGTTTCCTCATCAGGCTTCTGCGCTCAATGCGCCCGCTCCCAGTTCGGCCCCGTGCCGATTTCCGCAAGCAGCGGCACGCGCAGGTCGGCCACGCTGGCCATGAGGCGCGGGATTTCGTGGCGCACCCAGGGTTCTTCGGCGGCGGGGAGTTCGAACACCAGTTCGTCATGCACCTGCAGGATCATCTTGACGGCGGGTTTTTCGGCGTCCAGCGTTTTTTGCACTGCGACCATCGCCATCTTGATCAGGTCGGCCGCCGTGCCTTGCATGGGCGCGTTGATCGCGGCGCGTTCGGCGGCGGCGCGGCGGGGGCCGTTGGGTGAGTTGATCTCGGGCAGGTACAGGCGCCGGCCGAACACGGTTTCGACGTAACCGCGCTGCTTGGCCAGCGCCTTGGTGCTCTCCATGTATTGCTTGACGCCGGGGTAGCGCTGAAAGTAGCGGTCTATGTATGCGGCGGCGGCCTTGGGCTCTATGCCCAGGTTTTTGGCCAGGCCGTAGCTGCTCATGCCGTAGATCAGGCCGAAGTTGATGACCTTGGCGTAGCGACGCTGCTCGCTCGTGACATGGTGCACCGAGACGCCGAACACCTCGGCCGCCGTGGCGCGGTGCACGTCCAGGCCTTGCTGGAAGGCGTGCAGCAGCGCGTGGTCGCCGCTCAGGTGCGCCATGATGCGCAGCTCGATCTGGCTGTAGTCGGCGCTCGCGATCAGGCAGCCCGGCGGCGCGATGAAGGCTTCGCGGATGCGCCGGCCCTCGGGCGTGCGCACGGGGATGTTTTGCAGGTTGGGCTCGTTGCTCGACAGCCGCCCCGTCACGGCCACGGCCTGCGCGTAGTGCGTGTGCACGCGGCCCGTGCGCGGCTCGACCATCTGCGGCAGCTTGTCGGTGTAGGTGCTCTTGAGCTTGCTCAGGCTGCGGTGTTCGAGCAGCTTGGCGGGCAGGGGGTAGTCCTCGGCCAGCTTTTCCAGCACTTCCTCGTCGGTGCTGCGCGCGCCCGAGGCGGTTTTTTTGATGACCGGCATGCCCAGCTTGTCGAAAAAAATCTCCGCGAGCTGCTTGGGGCTGCCCAGATTGAAGGGCTGGCCTGCAAGCGCGTAGGCCTCGGCCTCTATTTCCATGATGCGCTGGCCCAGATCGCGGCTTTGCGCGGCCAGCACTGCCGTGTCGATCAGCACGCCGGCGCGCTCCATGCGCCAGAGCACCTCGCTGCAGGCGATCTCGAGCTCGTAGATGCGGCGCAGCGGCGCACTCGCCTCGAGCAGCGGCCACAGGGCCTCATGCACGCCCAGGCACTCATCGGCGTCCTCGCAGGCGTATTCGGCGGCGCGCTCGACCGCGACCTGCGCGAACGGAATCTGGTGCGCGCCCTTGCCGCACAGGTCTTCGTAGTTGATGCCCGCGCGCCCGAGGTGGCGCTCGGCCAGGCTGCGCAGGTTGTGCGGCTTGTGTACCTCGAGCACGTAGCTTTGCAGCATGGTGTCGTGCGCGTAGCCGTGCACCTGCACACCGTGGTTGGCGAACACGTGCCGGTCGTACTTGACGTGCTGGCCGAGCTTGGGCCGCGCCGCGTCTTCGAGCCAGGGCTTGAGACGCGCGAGCACTTCGTCCAGCGGCAGCTGCGCGGGCGCGTCGGGCCCGTCGTGGCGCAGCGGGATATACGCGGCCTCGCCGCCGCGCACCGCCAAGGAGAGGCCCACGATCTGCGCGCGCATCTCGTCGAGCGAGGTGGTTTCGGTGTCCAGCGCCACGAGTTCGGCCGACTGCACCGCGGCCAGCCAGCGCTCGAAGTCGGGCCAGGTGAGGACGACTTCGTAATGCCGCGCGGGCACCGCGGGCGCAGAAGAAGCGCCAGAAAGAGCCACGCCCTCGGCCACGGGCGGGTCGCCTTGTGCCAGCGCTGCCGCATCCGCCCCCTGACCCGCCGCTGCAGAATGGGCCACCGGCGCCAGTGCACGCGCGAGCGTCTTGAAGCCGTATTTTTCATAAAACTCGCGCAAAGCCTCGGTATCTGGTGCGCTGATAGCTATCGCATCCAGAGCAGGAAAACCGGGGATGCAAGCGCTCAGGTCGCAATCGGTCTTGATGCGCAGCAGTTCGAGCGCCTGCGGCAGCCATGCGAGGCTAGCGCGCAGGTTGTCGCCCACCACGCCCTTGATCTCGTGCGCGTGCGCCATCAGCGCGTCGAGCGAGCCGTATTGCTGCAGCCACTTGGCGGCGGTCTTGGGGCCGACCTTGGGCACACCGGGCACGTTGTCCACCGCGTCGCCCACCAGCGCCTGAAAATCCAGCATCAGCGTCGGCGGCACGCCGAATTCGGCCACCACACCGGCCACGTCGCGCTTTTTGCCGCTCATGGTGTCGATGATGCTCACGTGCCCATCGACGAGCTGCGCGAGGTCTTTGTCGCCGCTCGAGATGATGACCTCCACGCCCTGCCGCGCGGCAGCGCGCGCCAGCGTGCCGATCACGTCGTCGGCCTCGACGCCGGGGATGGCGAACACCTTCCAGCCCAGCAGGCGCGCGACCTCGTGGATGGGCTCGATCTGCGCGCGCAAGTCGTCGGGCATGGGCGGGCGGTGCGCCTTGTAGTCGGCATAGAGCGCTTCGCGGAATGTCGGGCCGCTGGTGTCGAACACGCAGGCGGCGTAATCGGCGGGCACTTCCTTGCGCAGGGCCTGCAGCATGTTGATCATGCCGCGTATCGCACCCGTCGCGGCGCTGTGCGGATCACCGGGCACGGCGCGCAGGTCGGGCATGGCGTGGTAGGCGCGGTACAGATAGCTGGAGCCATCGACCAGCACCAGGGTTTTTTTGTGGCTCGTGTTCATGGTGTCACTCATTGCGGCGATTGTGCCCGGTGCGCCTTTGGCCAGGGCTGCGCCCGCGTGCCGGCAGCAAAATTCGCCCGGGCGCGATGGCACACTCTACAATCTTGCGCATCATGCGCGCCACACACCTCCTCGCCTGCTTTTTCGCCTTGCTGGGTCTGGGCACCAGCGTCTTCGCCCAGGAGGCCAAGCCGGCGCCTGCACCCGCCTCACCCCCGGCCGCCCAGGCTGCATCCACGCCTGCGCCGGCCAAAGCGGATGGTCAGCCGAGCAAAGCCGAGCAGCGCGCCGCCGGCCGCGCCAACCAGCGCATAGAGCACATCAAGGTCGAAGACGAGGGCAGCCGCATCGAGGAACTGCGCGTGGGCGGGCAGACCAAGCGCATCACCGTGCAGCCGAAAGCGGGCAACGCGCCCGAGTACGAGGTCAAGCCGTCCGACGTCACACGCGGCCAGGCCGGCACCGACCACGATCCGCAGGGCAACACCGCGCCGCCCGTGTGGAACATCAAAAAGTTCTGAGGCCTTGCGCCTGAAATCGCAGGCGGGGTGACGCCCTCCGCGCCCGTCCTGCCGTTCCGCCGTTCCCCCTGCCCCGTCGCTTTACCGTTTTTCTCCCACCGATGGCCGTTTTCACCGAAGTCCCGCCCGAGGAGGCGCGCGCGCTGCTGCAGCGCCTGCAGCTCGGCGAATTGCTGGCGCTGCAAGGCATCGCCGGCGGCATTGAAAACACCAACTACTTCGTCACGTGCAGCGAGGGTGAATTCGTGCTCACGCTGTTCGAGCGCCTGCGCGCCGAGCAGTTGCCGTTTTACCTGTACCTGATGCAGCACCTCGCACAAGGCGGCCTGCCCGTGCCCGATCCGCGCGCCGACGCGCAAGGCAACATCGTGCACAGCGTGTGCGGCAAACCCGCGGCCCTCGTCAACAGGCTGCCCGGCAAGAGCCAGCTCGCGCCCGGCCCGCAGCACTGCGCGGCCATGGGCCAGACGCTTGCGCGCCTGCACCTCGTGGGGCGCAGCTTTGATCGCCAGCAGCCCAATCTGCGCGGCCTCGCGTGGTGGAACGAGACCGTGCCCGTGGTGCTGCCCTACCTCGGGCCACAGCAGGCCGAGCTACTGCGCTCCGAGCTCGCCTACCAAAACGCCGTCGCCGCCTCGGCCGACTACGCCGCGCTGCCGCGCGGGCCCGTGCACGCCGACCTGTTCCGCGACAACGTGCTGTTCGAGGGCGAGACGCTCACCGGCTGCTTCGACTTTTACTTTGCGGGCGTCGATACCTGGCTGTTCGACCTGGCCGTGTGCCTGAACGACTGGTGCATCGACTGGGCCACGGGCGCGCACCACGCGGCGCGTGCGCAGGCGCTGCTTGGCGCCTACGAGGCCGAGCGCGCACTCACCCCCGCCGAACGCGCCTTGCTGCCCGCGCTGCTGCGCGCAGGTGCGCTGCGCTTTTGGCTCTCGCGCCTGTGGGACTTTCACCTGCCGCGCGAGGCGGCGCTGCTCACGCCGCACGACCCCACGCACTTCGAGCGCGTGCTGCGCGAGCGCATCGCGCATCCGCTGCAACTTTGACCGCCCCGCCCAAGGGCGCAACGACGCGGCGTCACCACGCGCGCGACCAAGACTGCTACATTCCTTCGCATCGCGCGTGTGCGCCCCGCACCGCCTCGTTTTCGCTTGTTGCATGAAACTCCACCTCGTCCCCGCACGCACCGGCCTGCAATGGGTGCAGCTTGGCATCCGCGCCTTCTGGCGCAGGCCCATGGCGCTCGCCGCGCTGTTTTTCATGGCCATGGCGGCCATGTCCATCGCCACGCTGGTGCCGCTCATCGGCCCGGCGCTCGCGCTGGCGCTGCTGCCTTCGGCCTCGCTCGCGATGATGGTCGCGGCCGCCGAAGCCATGCAGGGGCGCGTCCCCACGCCCACGGTGCTGCTTGCCGCGTTCCGTGCGGGGCGCGAACAGCTGCGCCACATGCTGGTGCTGGGCGCGCTCTATGCCGCGGGCTTTCTCGGCGTGATCGCACTCTCGGCCCTGGTCGATGGCGGCGAGTTCGCCAAGGTGTATCTGGGCAATGCGCCGCTGTCGCGCGAGCTCGCCGATGACCCGTCGTTTCAGGCCGCGATGTGGCTTGCGCTGGCGCTGTACCTGCCGCTTTCGCTCTTGTTTTGGCATGCGCCGGGGCTTGTCTATTGGCACAGGGTGCCGCCCGTCAAGGCGCTGTTTTTCAGCATCGTGGCCTGCGTGCGCAATTTCTGGGCCTTCACCGTGTTCGGGTTCGCCTGGATGGGCGTGTTTGCGCTCACGGGGCTGGCGGTGGCGCTCGCCACAGGGCTGCTCATGGGCGTGCTCGGCGCCGGCTTTGCGGCGGGCAGCATGATGGCTGCGGCCATGCTGCTCGCGGCCATGTTCTTCACCTCGGTGGTGTTCACCTTCCGCGACTGCTTCGAGCCGCCCGACAGTGCTGGGGCATCGCCGCAGGGCTAGGCTGACTGCGCTTGCACATTCGCTTTCAAATTCCTGACATACCGGGTTTTTAGCATCGCGCGCTGGAAACGGCACCCGGTCGTTTCCAGCTTTCTTTTTGCGAGCACAACCCGACATGTCTGCACATCCTCTTCCCTCGCGCCGCAAGGCGCTGCAAGTTCTCGCTGGCGCCCCTTTGCTGCCCCTGGGCACGAGCGCCATGGCCTCGCTGCTCTCCGGCTGCGGCGGTGGTGGCGACGACCCCGGCTACGTCTCGGCCGCGTTCACCTCGATGGCGGCGCCCACGCTGGCCAATGCCGCCGCGATGGCCACGACCACCGTGGGCTCGACCTTGCAGGTCAAGTTCAGCGACCCATCGACGCGCAGCTACACGCTGGGCTACCAGCCCTTTTTCATCACGGGCGACCTGGTGCCTGACGGCAAGGGCGGCACCATTCTGGCCGGCGGCTACTACGACATCAACAACAAGCCGATCATGGACGCCACAGGCAGCACGCCGCGCCAGTTCTTCTCCGACTGCCCCGACGGCATGTCGCTGCTCACGGTGCAGGGTGCCAAGGTCGATGGCGTCAAGGGCAAGCCGGTGTTTGCCGTGGTGCAGTTCGAATACGCCACGCGCAACCTCAAGGGCGACAGCATGTACGGCATGCTGCCTTCGCCGATCGCCGTGCTCACGCTCGACCAGGACCCGAACACGGGCAAGCTCAGCCTGGTCAAGTACCACAACGTGGACACCTCGGGCGTCAAGGGTCTGTGGATCACCTGCGGCGCCAGCCTCTCGCCCTGGGGCACGCACCTCTCGAGCGAAGAGTACGAGCCCGACGCCTTCGACCAGGGCGCCTTGGGTCAACCGCTGGCCCTCGTCAAGGCATTCAGCCAGAACCTGTACGGCGACCCCGCCAAGGCCAACCCCTACGACTACGGCCACCTGCCCGAAGTCACGGTGAACCCCGACGGCACTGGCAGCATCCAAAAGCACTACTGCCTGGGCCGCATCTCGCACGAGCTGGTCCAGGTCATGCCCGACAACCGCACGGTGCTGATGGGCGACGATTTCACCAACGGCGCGCTGTTCATGTTCGTCGCCGACAAGGAAAAAGACCTCTCCGCCGGCACGCTGTACGCGGCCAAATACACCAGCGTGCTCAACGCCACCGCGTCCGCCGCCATCAGCTGGATCAACCTGGGCCACGCGAGCAGCGCCGAAATCAAGGCGCTGGTCGATGGCGGCATCAAGGCAACCGACATCATGGATTCGGTCACCACCGATCCGGCCGACCCAACCTATACCAAGATCGTGCTGAGCAAAAAAACGCTCTGGGTGCGCGTGAAGGCCGGCCAGGAAAAGGCCGCCGCCTTCCTCGAAACGCACCGCTACGCCGCACTCAAGGGCGCCAGCATGGCCTTCACCAAGATGGAAGGCACGACCGTCAACGTGAAGGACAAGAAAGCCTACTCGGCCATCTCGGCAATCCGGGACTCGATGGTCAGCGGCAAGTCGGGCTTCGTCGCCGCGAACAACGTGGCTTTCCCCGCCGCCATCAACGCGGGCGGCGTGCTCGAGCACACCATGACCGGCGGCCAGAAGGACAGCGCCGGCGCCGCCATCAACAGCGAATGGGTGCCGGCCAGCTCGCAATTCATCGCGCCGCTGCTCGGTGAAGACCTGGCCACGCCCGACGCCCTGGGCAACACCGCCAACGCCGACAAGGTGGCCAATTCCGACAACCTCAAGTTCTCGGAAAAAATGCGCACCCTGTTCATCGGCGAAGACAGCGGCATGCACGTGAACAACTTCCTGTGGGCCTACAACGTGGACACCAAGCAGCTCAGCCGCGTGCTGTCCACCCCTTCGGGCGCCGAATCGACGGGCCTGCAGGCGGTGGACGAAGTCAACGGCTGGACCTATCTCATGAGCAACTTCCAGCACCCCGGCGACTGGGAGTCGCCGCTGCACGACGTGGTCAAGCCCGTGCTCGATCCGCTGATCCGCGCAAATTACAAGGATCGCTACGGCGCCGCCGTGGGCTACCTCACGGCCACGCCCTCGCAGACCAAGCTGAGCTGGTAAGCAAGCATCCGCAGGCGGCTCGGCCTTGCCGGCCGCCAACGACGCCCAAAGCCCAGCTCAAGGCTGGGCTTTTTCATTTCAGGGGGTGCACGAAAAGCGCGGCGGGGTTGGGCGCCGAAGTCTCGGGCGCCGCTGCTGCGCCTGGATCGGCCGGCTTCATCGCACTACTCCACCACCGTAAGCTTGGCCACGGCCAGCGCGAGCCACTTGGTGCCGTGGCGCGGGAACTGCACCTGCGCGCGCGCATCCTCGCCCTGCCCTTCGAGCGCGAGCACCTTGCCCTCGCCGAACTTGGTGTGGAACACCGCCGTGCCCACGCGCAGACCATGCGCCGGGGGCGTTTTCTGCGCCGGCAAAGGCGCATTGGCCGGGCTCTCGGATTTCAAGCCAAATTGGCCTGTAGCGCTTGATGCACCTGCGTAAGCAGCTCCTGAAGTGCGAGCAAAAGAGGCGAGCCCGGGGTGCCGGGGCGTGAGCCACTTGAGCGCGTGCTCGGGCAGCTCGTCGAAAAAGCGGCTGCGCAGGTTGTAGCGCGTCTGGCCGTGCAGCAGGCGCGTTTGCGCGTGGCTCAGGTACAGGCGCCGGCGCGCGCGCGTGATGGCCACGTACATCAGGCGGCGCTCTTCTTCGAGGCTGTCCTGGCTGGAGAGCGCGTTTTCGTGCGGGAACAACCCCTCCTCCATGCCGCTGAGGAACACCGCGTCGAACTCCAGCCCCTTGCTCGCGTGCACGGTCATGAGCTGCACGGCGTCCTGCCCCGCCTGCGCCTGGTTGTCGCCCGCCTCGAGCGCCGCGTGGGTCAGAAAGGCCGCGAGCGGCGACAGGGTTTCGCCCGTTTCCAAATCCACATCGGCGGCCCCGGCGCCGGGGCGTGCCGCCGCATCCACGGCGGGCAGCGGCAGGTCGAGCCGTGGCGCCTCGGGGTTCAGTCCCTGGCTTGCCGGGCTTTGGCGCAGCGCGGCGCGCTGCTCGTCCAGCGGCAGCGCCACGGCGTCGCGCCCGAAGCCCTCCTGCATGACGAAGCTCTCGGCGGCGTTGACCAGCTCTTCGAGGTTTTCGATGCGGTCTGCGCCTTCTTTTTCGCTGCGGTAGTGCTCGATCAGGCCGCTGGCTTCGAGCATGCGCTCGATGATGGCGCGCAGGTTCAGCCCCTGCGTCTGTTCGCGCAGCACATCAACGAGCGCCACGAACGCGCCCAGGTGCGTGCCCGCGCGGCCCGCCACGGCGGCGACGGCGTCGTGCAGCGAGCAGCCCGCGCTGCGCGCGGCGTCCTGCAACTGCTCGATGCTGCGCGCGCCTATGCCGCGCGGCGGAAAGTTCACCACGCGCAAAAAGCTCGTGTCGTCGTGCGGGTTCTCCAGGAGGCGCAGGTACGCGAGCGCATGCTTGACTTCGGCGCGCTCGAAAAAGCGCAGGCCGCCATAGACGCGGTACGGCACGCCGGCGTTGAACAGCGCCGACTCGATCACGCGGCTTTGCGCGTTGCTGCGGTACAGCGCGGCGATCTCGCGGCGCGACATGCCATCTTTCACCAACTGGCGGATTTCATCGACCAGCCACTGCGCCTCAGCCAGGTCGCTCGCGGCTTCATAGACGCGCACGGGCTCGCCGGGGCCTTGCTGCGTGCGCAGTTCCTTGCCCAGGCGGCGACTGTTGTGGCGGATCAGCGCATTTGCCGAGTCGAGAATGTTGCTATAGCTGCGGTAATTCTCTTCGAGCTTGATCTGCTGGCGCACGTCGAATTCGCGCACGAAGTCCTGCATGTTGCCTACGCGCGCGCCGCGAAAGGCGTAGATGCTCTGGTCGTCGTCGCCCACGGCCATCACGCTGCCCTGCGTCTGCAAGCGGCCCTCGACCACATCGCCAGCGAGCTGCTTGAGCCAGGCGTATTGCAGCCGGTTCGTGTCCTGGAACTCATCGACGAGGATGTAGGCAAAGCGGCGCTGGTAGTGCGCGCGGATGGGGTCGTGGTCGCGCAGCAGCTCGTAGCTGCGCAGCAGCAGCTCGCCGAAGTCCACCACGCCCTCGCGCTGGCACTGGTCTTCGTAGAGCTGGTAAACCTCCACCTTCTTGCGCGCCACGCTGTCGTGCTGGGGCACGTCGCGCGGGCGCATGCCCTCTTCCTTGCAATGCGCGATGAATTGCTGCAACTGCTTGGGCGGGTAGCGCTCTTCGTCGATCTGGTGCTGCTTGCACAGGCGCTTGATGGCCGAGAGCTGGTCTTGCGTGTCGAGAATCTGAAACGTCTGCGGCAGCCCCGCGGCCTTGTGGTGCGCGCGCAGCATGCGGTTGCACAGGCCGTGGAAGGTCCCTATCCACATGCCGCGCACGTTCACGGGCAGCATGGCCGAAAGGCGCGTGAGCATCTCGCGCGCGGCCTTGTTCGTGAAGGTCACGGCCAGGATGCCGCCCGGCGTCGCGTAGCCGTTTTGCAGCAGCCAGGCAATGCGCGTGGTGAGCACGCGCGTCTTGCCCGAGCCCGCGCCCGCCAAAATCAATGCGTGCCCCGCCGGCAAGGTGACGGCGGCGCGCTGTTCAGGGTTCAGGCCCGCGAGCAATGGCTCGGAGGTGGGCGAATCAGCCAGGCCCGAAGGCTCGGCCGGTGCAAAAGAGTGTGGGGGCATGAGGGGATTGTAAAAAGCGTGCCGTGGGAAGCCACAGGCACGCTGCGGCGCAAACCCATTTCACCGTGCAGGATTCAGCACGCGACGACGTAGCTGGCCGCCACAAGTCTAGAATCAAGCACCGGGCCCAATTTTCTTGGCGCCCGGTTTTTTGTGCCTGCGCGCCCCGCGCCCACGATACCGAGCCCCGAGCCAGGCGCCCTCTGCTGCCCTGACGTTCAACTTGGAGCCTGGAATCCCATGGAAATCTTCGACTACGACAACATCCTGCTGCTGCCGCGCAAGTGCCGCGTGCAAAGCCGCGCCGAGTGCGACACGCGCGTGGAGCTCGGCGGGCGCAGCTTTCGCCTGCCCGTGGTGCCGGCGAACATGAAAACCGTGGTCGACGAGCCGCTGTGCACCTGGCTCGCGCAGCACGGCTACTTTTACGTGATGCACCGCTTCGACCTCGACAGCGTCGATTTCGCCCGCGCCATGCACGCGCGCGGCTGCTACGCCTCGATCTCGCTGGGCGTGAAAAAGGCCGACTGCGAGGCGGTCGATCGGCTCGCGGCCGAAGGCATCACGCCCGAATACGTCACCATAGACATCGCCCACGGCCACGCCGACAGCGTGAAGAAGATGATCGCCCACCTCAAGCGCAAGCTGCCCGGCGCGTTCGTGATCGCGGGCAACGTGGGCACGCCCGAGGCCGTCATAGACCTCGAAAACTGGGGCGCGGACGCGACCAAGGTCGGCATCGGGCCGGGCAAGGTGTGCATCACCAAGCTCAAGACGGGCTTTGGCACGGGCGGCTGGCAGCTCAGCGCGCTCAAGTGGTGCGCGCGCGTGGCCACGCGCCCCATCATCGCCGACGGCGGCATCCGCGAGCACGGCGACATCGCCAAGAGCATCCGCTTCGGCGCCACCATGGTCATGGTCGGATCGCTGCTCGCAGGCCATGAAGAATCGCCGGGCCAGACGGTGGAGGTCGATGGCAAGCTCTACAAAGAGTATTACGGCTCCGCAAGCGACTTCAACAAGGGCGAATACCGGCACGTCGAGGGCAAGCGCATCCTCGAGCCCATCAAGGGCAGGATCGCCGACACGCTCATCGAAATGGAGCAAGACCTGCAAAGCTCCATCAGCTACGCGGGCGGCACACGTCTGCTCGACATCCGCAAGGTGAACTACGTGATCCTCGGCGGCGACAACGCGGGCGAGCATCTGCTGATATGAGCCAATGTCGCCTCTGACGTCCGGAAAGCCAATGTGCTCAGCCTCGGCGCGGCGGCCATGCCACAACAGCTTACGTGCCGTCCGCGCGGCGCCGTTACCATCGGCGCATGATTTGGTTGTCCATGGTGGCCTTTTGCGTGGCCTGGTTGTCTTCGGGCTTGGTCGTGCGCTGGCTGCGCGGTCATGCGCAACATTACGGCCAGAATGTGCCGCAGCGCTTTCATTGGGGCGACGTGCCGCGGCTCGGCGGTGCGGCAATGCTGCTCGGCCTCGCTTGCAGCTGGCTGCTGGGCATCTGGCATACCAGCGTCGGCAATGTCAGCAACTTGTACCTCGGCGGCTGGGTGGGCGCGTGGCTCGTGACGCTGCTGCCCGCAGTGCTCGGCGGCATCGCCGAAGACCTGACGCAGCGCCTGCCGGTGCGCTTTCGGCTGGCCCTGACCGGCGTCTCGGCGGTGCTTGCCGTTGCCTGGCTGGGCCTTGCCGTGCCGCGCCTGGGGCTGCCCTGGCTGGACGCGCTGATCGGCGCCGCGCCGTGGCTGGGCGCAGGCATCGCACTGCTCGCGGTCGCGGGCCTGCCGCATGCGTTCAACATCATCGACGGCTACAACGGCCTGGCCGGCATGGTGGCGCTGATCGTGTGCCTGGCGCTGGCGCACGTGGCGCTGCAGGTGGGCGACCGCGCGCTCGCGGCGCTCATGGTCTCCACGGCGGCCGTGACGGCCGGCTTTTTGCTATGGAACTACCCACGCGGCATGCTGTTCGCAGGCGACGGCGGCGCCTACGTCTGGGGCGTGGTGATCGCGCTCGGGAGCATCGCGCTGGTGCAGCGCCACCCGCAGGTGTCGCCATGGTTTCCCATGCTGCTGCTCGTCTACCCCGTGTGGGAGACGCTGTTTTCGATCTACCGCAAGCTCGCGCGCGGCGTGTCGCCGGGCGTGGCCGATGCGCTGCACTTTCACCAGCTGATCTACCGGCGCATCGTGCGCAGCGTGTTCCACGACGACGAGGCGCGGCGCATGCTGATGCGCAACAACCGCACCTCGCCCTATTTGTGGGGCTTCACCATGCTCTCGGTGGCGCCGGCGCTGCTGTTTTGGGGCAATACGCCGGTGCTCATGGCGTTTTGCCTGCTTTTCGTCGTGATTTACGTGGTGGCCTACCTGGCCATCGTGCGCTTCAAGGTGCCACCCTGGCTGCAGCGTTGAACTGCCACCTTTCGTGCCATGGCGATGCGGCACAATTTGCGCCTTGTGCATCAACCACCGAACGGCCCGCTGCCATGACCGACCTGCTCTCGATCTCCCCGCGCGACAAGGCAGAAATCCTTGCCCAGGCGCTGCCCTACATCCGCAAATTCCACGGCAAGACCATCGTCATCAAATACGGCGGCAACGCCATGACCGACCCGGCGCTGCAGGCCGATTTTGCCGAGGACGTGGTGCTGCTCAAGCTCGTGGGCATGAACCCCGTGGTGGTGCACGGCGGCGGCCCGCAGATCGAGACCGCGCTGCATCGCCTGGGCAAGAAGGGCGAATTCATCCAGGGCATGCGCGTGACCGACGCCGAGACCATGGAGGTGGTCGAATGGGTGCTGGCCGGCGAGGTGCAGCAGGACATCGTGGGCCTGATCAACCAGGCCGGCGGCAAGGCCGTGGGCCTCACGGGGCGCGACGGCGGGCTGATCCGCGCGCAAAAGCTGCGCATGCTCGACCCCAAAGACCCGAACATCGAACACGACGTGGGCCAGGTCGGCGACATCGTGGCGATCGACCCCAGCGTGGTCAAGGCGCTGCAGGACGACGCCTTCATCCCGGTCGTCAGCCCGATCGGCTTTGGCGAGAACAACGAGAGCTACAACATCAACGCCGACGTGGTCGCGAGCAAGCTCGCCGTGGTGCTGCAGGCCGAAAAACTGATGCTGCTGACCAACACGCCGGGCGTGCTCGACAAGCAAGGCCGCCTGCTCACCGACCTCACGGCGCGCGAGATCGACGCCCTGTTTGCCGACGGCACCATCTCGGGCGGCATGCTGCCCAAAATATCCGGCGCGCTCGACGCCGCCAAGGCGGGCGTGCACGCAGTGCACATCATCGACGGGCGCGTGCCGCACGCGATGCTGCTCGAAATCCTCACCGACCAAGCCTACGGCACCATGATCCGCAGCCATTGAGCGGCGGCCTTCGTCCGCGCGGCGGCGGGGCGCAGCGATCTCTTCGTTACGGCAGCGCCGCGCGCACTTCCTGCACGCTCAAAATCTCGCTGAACACCTGCGGGGCCCGGCCCGGCGCATAGAGCACGTACACGGGCACGCCGCTGCGCCCAAGCTGCGCGAGCGCGGCGGTGATGGCGGGATCGCGCAGCGTCCAGTCGGCACGCAGCAGCGCCACGCGGCGCGCGGCAAAGTCGGCGAGCAGCCCTGCGTCGGAAAGCGTGGTGCGCTTGTTGAACTGGCAGGTCACGCACCACGCGGCGGTGAAATCGACGAACACCGGCTGGCCGCGCGCAAGCAGTTCGGCCACGCGCGCCTGCGACCATGGCTGCCAGGGGCTCGATTCGTCTGCGCCGCGCGCCACAGCGCCCTCTGCCCCCGCACCCACGGGCTTGAGCACATTTTGGCCAGTAGCGCCCAGCAGTAAAGCACCAGCAGCTATCAAAAAGGTTGCAAGCACGAGGCGCGTGCGCCCGCGCAGCGTGAGCGCCCAGACCACGGCCGCAAGCGCCACCAGCAGCAGCAGCAGCGCGCCGGCGCCGTCCATGCCGGTTTGCTGGCCATGCACCCAGACCAGCCAGGCCACCGTGGCAAACATGGGAAAGGCCATGGCATGGCGAAAAGTCTGCATCCACGCGCCGGGGCGCGGCAGCCAGCCGACCACCGCGGGCACCAGCGCGGCCGCGAGAAAAGGCAAGGCCATGCCCAGCCCCAGCGCGGCAAACACCGCGAGCGCCTGCGCGGGCGGCAGCGCGAGCGCAAAGCCCAGCGACGCCCCCATGAAAGGCGCCGTGCAAGGCGAGGCCACGAGTACCGCGAGCAGGCCCGACAAAAACGCATCCACCACCGGATGGCGCGCCTGCAACGTGGCAAGGCGGCTGGGCACGAAGCCGCCGAATTCGAACAGACCGGCCAGATTCAGACCCAGCAGCGTGAACAGCGCCGCGAGCAGCGCCACCACCGCGGGCGACTGCAGCTGAAAGCCCCAGCCGAGCTGCGCGCCCGCGGCACGCAGGGCCAGCAGCAGGCCGCCGAGCGCGAGGAAGGACAGCAGCACCCCGCCCGTGTAGGCGAGGCCCGCGAGGCGCTGCGCGCGGCGCTGGCCGCCGTGGCGCGCCAGGCCCAGCAGCTTGATCGCGAGCACCGGGAACACGCAGGGCATCAGGTTGAGCAGCAAGCCCCCCAGCAAACCGCCGAGCAAGGGCGCGAGCAGGCCGGTGCCGGACACCGCGCCGCCCGAGGTTGCGGCGGAAGGCGCCACGGCAGAGGCGAGCGCCGGCGAGGAAGGCAAGGCAGACGACGCGACCGGCGCCGCCTGCGCTGCCTTATTGGCGGCGAGCGCGGCTGTCAGCGCAGCGGGCACTTCGGCGCGCTGCGGCGTGCTCCACTGCCCCTGCACCGTGGGCATGGCGCGCCAGGCGCGCTGGGAGGGCGAGGCGCGCGGCTGGGCGGCGCCCGCGCCGGCATGCGCGCCCAATCCCGCTGTGGCCGCAGCAGGCATCAACACCAGCGCCAGCGCCGCAGGCGTGGGGCCGCGCTGCGGCGCCAGCGGCAGCTGCGCCGACCAGACCGCGCCGTCCCAACTCTGCTGCCAGCTCTGGCCCGCCAGCACGGACGGCGCCAGCACTTCGGGCGTCTCGGGCAGCAGCGCCAGTTTCTGGCCGCGCAAATCTGCGGGCAGGCCCGCCACACGCAACCGCAGACTTTCGCCTTCGACCTGCGCGCTGCTGGCGCCGGGCAGGGCGGCGGGCTGCGCCGCCTGCGCCTGCGCGAACGCCGCCGCGTTCAGGGCAATGGCGCCGCGCAGCGGCAGCTGCAGCGCAAATTCGCCCTCTTCGGGGATGCACTCCACGCGGCACACGAGCCAGCTCGCGTGCAGGCGCACGGGCAGCGCGTCCTGCCCCGCGGGGGCGGCAAAGCCCGGCGCGATCTGCACCGGCACGGCCAGCAGCACCTGGCCTTCGTAACCGTAGTTGACCAGATCACCCACGCGCAGCACACGCGGCACGGGCCAGGCGACTTCGCCCGCCTGCAGGCCAGGCGACAGCTGCCAGCGCAGCTCGGTGGGCAGGCCAGAGTCGCCGGGGTTTTTCCAGTAGGTGTGCCAACCGGGCTGGTGGCTGATCTGCAGGCCCAGCCACAGCGGCCGCCCCGGCGCCACACCCTCGGGCGCATGCGCGAGCAGCTCGGCGCGCACATGCGGCGTGCTCACGCTGGCGGCGCCCTGGGCGTCCTTGCGCCCACCGAGTTGCAGGGCAAATTCAGCATGCGCGCCCGCCCAAACTGCGCTGAGTGCTATCAAAAACAGGATACGCAGAAGACGCGACAACGAAGTGGAAGGCATGGGGTGCAGGCGGTGAGTTTCGAGGGCGTCGCGGCAGCGACTTGACTGCGGGAAAGAAACCTGAACACCTGCTATTTTGAGACAGGTTCAGAGTGGGCTACTGCGGGTGGGTGATTGGTGGGGATTATCGAGGGTGGTGAAGATGGTGCGGGGGCAGAGGGAGGGTGCCGGGATGTGCGCCCGGCGGCGCACCTTCTTTTCTTGTCTTGCCAAGAAAAGAAGGCAAAAGAAGGCGACCCTACTGCCTGCGTCCCTGCCCGCCTCGCGGCGGTCAGGGCAACCTGCGGTGCTCGCGCCCGGCGGGGGCGCGCGAAACTCGCTGCGCTCGGCTCCTGGAAAAAACGCCCCGCTTACCTCGCCCCCTGCGCCAGCGTGCACACCTGCTGCGCCAGACGCTGCAGCGCCTGCCAGCCGTCGGCGGGCCAGTCGGGCTGGGGCAGGCCTTTGACGATGCCATCGACCACGTGCGCGGCTTGCAGCCATTGCGCGAGCGTGGCCTCGTTCAGGCGTGGCAGCAAGCGTTCGAACAGGCGTTCCCTGGGGCCCCAGATGCGTTGCTCGCGCAGCACCATGGGCAGGGGGCGGCCGGCGTTCAGCGCGGCTTTCGCGCGGTGCAGCGCTCGGATGTCTTCGGCCAGCGCCCAGTGCACGAGCACCTGGGCCTCGCCCTCGGCCTGCAGGCCGTCGAGCAGGCGTTGCACGCGCGCGGGCTGGCCGCCGAGCACGGCTTCGGAGAGCTGAAACACATCGTAGCGCGCGACGTTGAACACGGCCTCCTGCACCTGCGCGAGCGTGAGTTCGCCCGGCGGGTAGAGCAAGCCTAGCTTTTGCACCTCCTGGTGCGCCGCGAGCAGATTGCCTTCGACGCGGTCGGCAAAGAGTTGCAGCGTGCGCTGCCCCGCTTCGCCCGCGGCCACGCGCTGGCCCTGCTGCTGCAGACGCTGCGCAATCCACTGCGGCAGCGCAGCGCGCGCGACGGGCTCGATCTGCACGGTGACGCCGTGCGCCTCGAGCGCACCGAACCAGGCCGTGCTTTTGGTGGCCTTGTCCAGGCGCGGCAGGTGCACGAGCATGAGCGTGCCGCCGCCGTCCTGCGTCGCGGCGGCGAGCTCCTGCAAGGCGGCGGCGCCCTCCTTGCCGGGCTTGCCCGAGGGGATGCGCAGCTCGACGATCTGCTTGTCGGCGAACAGGCTCAGGCTGTTGCGTGCGGCGAGCACCCCGCTCCAGTCGAAATGCGCGCCGCTCACGCTGAACACGCTGCGCTCGCTGTAGCCGCGCGCGCGCGCCGCGGCGCGGATGGCGTCGGCCGCCTCCTGCAACTGCAGCGGCTCGTCGCCGTGCAGCGTGTAGAGCGCGCGCAGGCCTTTTTGCAGGTGTGCGGCGAGCTGATTCAGGGCGAGCTGCATGGGGGGAAATTAAGAGCCATATCGGCCTTCAGCCCAATGAATACATGCGCAAGAAGCTACTATTAGTGCAGCATCAAGGCATGCGCACCGCGGCGAGCCGGCGCATGAGCTGCTGCACGACGTCGGTCTGCATGTTGCGCACCAGCAGCGCTTCTTCGGCCTCCTTGGCGAGCGCGATGGATTCGCTGTAGCTGATGTCGCGCTTTTGCAGCAGTTCGGTGGGTGGAATCAGCTCGACGCCCGTGGGCGTGCGCAGCCGGAACTGCACGCGCAGGCGCAGCTCGAGCTCGCGCACCTCGCCCGAGGCGTTGCGGCCCACGACGACGCGCTCCTGCCGCGCCGACAGCAGCTCGAGGATGACTTCGGCTGTGGGCATGGCTGCCGGGTCGGTCACGAGTTGCAGGCTGCTGCCTGAGGATTCGATGGTGCGCTGGAGCTCGCGTGCGAGCGGCATGCCCGGCGGCGCCATGATGTAGAGCGAGCGGAAGGCGAACTCGGGCACGCCGCGCAGGCGAAAGCCGCAGGCCGAGAGCGCGAGTGCGGGCGCTGCCGCGGTGGCCAGGCCGAGCAGGCGCCGGCGGTGGAGATTCGGCGCGGCGGCCAAATCCGAACCGGCCGGCGCAACGGGCGCAGCTGTGGGCGCATCCGTAGATGCAAGAGGCGGGCGATGCAGCGTGCGCATGGCGTTCAGACCACGATGTTCACGAGCCGGCCCGGCACGACCACGACTTTTTTCGCGGCGGCGCCTTGCGCTTGCTTCTGGAAGGCTTCGCTCGCAAGGGCGATCTGCTCTATCGCCGCCTTGTCGGCCTGCGCGGGCACCTGGATCGCGCCGCGCAGCTTGCCGTTGACCTGCAGCACGAGCTCGACTTCGTCCTGCACCAGCGCGCTGGGATCGACCTGCGGCCAGGGCGCGTCGAGCAATTCGCCGAACACTTTGGCGTAGCCGAGTTCTTGCCAGAGGTGGTGTGCGAGGTGCGGCGTGGCCGGGTAAAGGCAGCGCAGCAAAATGCCAAAACCCTCGGCGAGCGCGATCTGCGCGCCGGCGTCGTCATTGGCGGCAGCGGCGCGGAAGTCTTCGAGCGCGTTGAGCATCTTCATCGCGCCCGAGACCACGGTGTTGTATTGCATGCGCTGGTAGTCGTAATCGACCTGCTTGAGCACGCTGTGCACCTCGCGGCGCAGCGCCTGGGCCTGCTTGCCGAAGCGCACGTCCTGCAAGCCCTTGGAGTCTTTTGAGCCATTTTGGCCACCAAGGCTTGCTGCAAGTGCGCTGGCAGCTTGCATATCCATAGCAAAAAGCTGCACGCCGAATTGCCACACGCGGCGCAGGAAGCGGTAGCTGCCCTCGACGGCTGCGTCGTTCCATTCGAGCGTGGCCTCGGGCGGCGCGGTGAACATGGTGTACAGGCGCGCGGTGTCGGCGCCGTACTTTTCAATCAGGTCTTGCGGATCGACGCCGTTGTTCTTGGACTTGGACATGGTGCCCACGCCCTCGTAGTCCACCGGCGTACCTGCGGGCAGCTCACCCACGGCGCGCTTGAGGCGCGCGCCCACGACTTTGCCGTGCTCGTCCAGCACCTGCTCCACGTCCTGCGGCCAGAAGTATTCCTTGCCGCCCTTTTCGGTGCGACGGCTGTAGATGTGGTTGAGCACCATGCCCTGCGTGAGCAGGCGCGTGAAGGGTTCGTCGATCTGCACCAGGCCCAGGTCGCGCATGACCTTGGTCCAAAAGCGCGCGTACAGCAGGTGCAAGATGGCGTGCTCTATGCCGCCGATGTATTGGTCCATCGGCATCCAGTAGCGCGCGCCCTCGGCCACCATGGCCTGATCCTTGTGCGGATCGCAGTAGCGCATGTAATACCACGAACTGTCAACGAAGGTGTCCATGGTGTCGGTCTCGCGCCGCGCGGGCTTGCCGCAGCAGGGGCAGGCGACGTGCAGGAAGGCCTCGCACTTGTTCAGTGGGTTGCCGCTGCCGTCGGGCACCAGGTCTTGCGGCAGCACCACGGGCAGGTCTTTTTCGGGCACGGGCACGGCGCCGCAGGACTCGCAGTGGATGATGGGGATCGGCGTGCCCCAGTAGCGCTGGCGGCTGATGCCCCAGTCGCGCAGGCGCCAGGTGGTTTTTTTCTCGCCCAGGCCCTTGGCCGCGAGCGCCGCGGCCACGGCATCGACGGCGGCCTTGCACGGCAGGCCGCTGAACGGGCCCGAATCGACCGTGACGCCGCGCTGCTTGTCGGCGTACCAGTCCTGCCAGCGCGTGGCGTCGAACTGCTCGCCGGGCACCTGCACGACCTGCTGGATGGGGATGCCGTACTTGCGCGCAAACGCAAAATCACGCTCGTCGTGCGCGGGCACGCCCATCACGGCGCCGTCGCCGTAGCCCATGAGCACGTAGTTGCCCACCCACAGCGGCACCGCTGCGCCGGTGAGCGGGTGCGTCACCGTGAGGCCCGTGGGCAGGCCCTTTTTCTCTTGCGTGGCGAGCTCGGCCTCGGTGGTGCCGCCGGTCTTGCATTCTTCAATGAAGGCCGCGAGCGCAGGATTGGTGCGCGCGGCGTGCATGGCCAGCGGGTGTTCGGGCGCGACGGCGCAGAACGTCACGCCCATGATGGTGTCGGCGCGCGTCGTGAATACGTACATGCGCCCAGCGCCGATGAGCGCGCCGTCGTCGCCGCGGATGTCGTGCGGGAAGGCAAAGCGCACGCCCTCGCTTTTACCGATCCAGTTCTCCTGCATGAGCTTGACGCGCTCGGGCCAGCCCGGCAGCTTGTCGCCCGTGACGTAATCGAGCAGCTCTTCGGCGTAGTCGGTGATCTTGAGGTAGTAGCCCGGAATCTCGCGCTTTTCCACGAGCGCGCCGGTGCGCCAGCCGCGTCCGTCGATGACTTGCTCGTTCGCAAGCACGGTTTGATCGACCGGGTCCCAGTTCACCACCTGCGTCTTGCGGTAGGCGATGCCCTTTTCCAGCATCTTCAAGAAGAGCCACTGGTTCCACTTGTAGTAGCTCGCGTCGCAAGTGGCGATTTCGCGGCTCCAGTCGATCGCCAGGCCCATGGCCTGCATCTGCCGCTTCATGTAGGCGATGTTGTCGTACGTCCACTGCGCCGGCGGCACGCCGTTTTTCAGCGCCGCATTCTCTGCCGGCAGACCGAAGGCGTCCCAGCCCATGGGCATGAGCACGTTGTAGCCCTTCATGCGCAACTGGCGCGTGAGCATGTCGTTGATGGTGTAGTTGCGCACGTGGCCCATGTGCAGCTTGCCGCTCGGGTAGGGCAGCATGGAGCAGGCGTAAAACTTGGGCTTGCTCGCGTCTTCGGTCACGCGGTAGGCGTCGCGCGCGGCCCATTCGGCCTGGGCTTGGCGCTCTATGTCTTGGGGGGAGTATTTTTCTTGCATGAGGGCGAAGGAAAGAAAAGGGCCTGTGCAGGCCCGGCCGCGCCGATTTTAGGCGTTGGCTTGCGGCGCGCGTTCGACGTAGCTTGCGCGGGCGGCCTCAGCGCGCGGGCTGCGGCTCGGCCACGAAGCCTATGCGATGCAGCCCGGCCTGGTGCGCCAGGCCCATGACTTCGACCACACGGCCATAGGGCACGCGGGCGTCGGCGCGCAACTGCACTTCGGTGTCGGGCTGGCTCGCGCCAATGCGCGCAAGGCGTTCGGCGAGCTGCGCCTGCGTGAGCGGCTGGTCGCCCAGGTAGGCCTGCCCCGCGCGATCGAGCACCAGCGTGACTGCGGGCGCCGCCGCGCCGGCCGTGGTGGTGCCCTGCGCGCGCGGCAGCTCCAGCCGCAGGGCGCTCGCGAGCAGCGGCGCCGTGAGGATGAAAATCACCACCAGCACCAGCATCACATCGACCATGGGCGTGATGTTGATCTCGCTCATGGGCTGCGGCGCAGCGCGGCGTTCGAGGCGGCCAAAGGGCATGGTGCGGGCACCTCAAAAGTTCGAATGCGCGGCTTCGGCGGACGCTGCCGGCGCAGACGCGGCCACGCCGGGTGCGTCGGGCGCTTCGGCCACGCCGGGCGCGCCATCGGCAAGCAACTCGCGCAGGTCGAGCGCAAAGCCTTCGAGATCGGCCTCGATGCGCGCCAGCACGCGGCCGAAGCCGTTGTAGGCCAGCACCGCCGGAATCGCCACGGCCAGGCCCGCCGCAGTCATGACCAGCGATTCGCCCACCGGGCCCGCGAGCTGCGCGAGCGTGACCTGCGTGCTCGAGGTCTGGGCCAGCACGCGCAGTGCGTGGTAGATGCCCCACACCGTGCCGAGCAGCCCGACGAACGGCGCCGTGGCGCCCGCCGTGGCCAGCAGCACCTGGCCCCATTGCAGCCGTGTGAGCACCCCATGCAGCGCGTCGCGCAGCGCGCGCGTGAGCCGCTGCGCGCGCGCGCCGGACGTGGCGAGCGAGCCGTCGGCCGTTTTTATCGCTACCGAATTTGCAGCTAGCACCATAGGAAGGACGAGCGCCTCACGGTCGAAATGCTCCAGCTTTTGGGCCGCCGCGGCGAGATCGGGCGCCTGCCAGAACGCCGCGAGGCAGCGCGGCAGGTCGGCGCTCGCGCGGCGCAGCTGGCGCGCCTTCCACAGAATCACCACCCAGCCCATGACGGACATGGCCAGCAGCACCAGCGCCGCGACTTGCGTGAGCGCATCCGTTTTGAGCCACCAAGCGAGCAAAGACATGCGCCGGGCCTTGGAACTTGGAACCCTTACAAACCCAGCACGTCGGCCATGCCGAACAGGCCGCGCTCGTGCGCCCTCAGAAAGCGCGCCGCGCGCAAGCTGCCCTGCGCGTAGGTGGCGCGACTCGACGACTTGTGCGTGATTTCAATGCGCTCGCCCGTGCCCGCGAACAGCACCGTGTGGTCGCCCACGATGTCGCCGCCGCGGATGGTGGCAAAGCCTATGCTCGAAGGGTCCCGCTCGCCCGTCACGCCGTGGCGCTCATAGACCGCGCAGTCCGCCAGATTGCGCCCCAGCGCCTGCGCGACGACCTCGCCCATCTGCAGCGCCGTGCCCGAGGGTGCATCGACTTTGTGGCGGTGGTGCGCCTCGATGATTTCGATGTCGAACCCGGTGGCCAGCGCTTTTGCGGCCAGCTCGAGCAGCTTGAGCGTGACGTTCACGCCCACGCTCATGTTGGGCGCAAACACGATCGCCGCGCGCTGCGCGTGGGCGGCGATCTCGGCCTTTTGCGCCTCGCTGAAGCCCGTGGTGCCTATCACCGCCTTTACGCCAAGCGCGCCGCACACCGCGAGGTGCGCAAGCGTGCCCTCGGGGCGCGTGAAGTCGATCAGCACGTCGGCACCTTGCAGGCCAGCCTGCAGGTCATCGGTGATCAGCACGCCGCTGCTTTGGCCCAGAAAAGCCGCCGCGTCGGTGCCGACTGCCGGGCTGCCGCGCTGGTCGAGCGCACCGGCGAGGACGCAGTCGTCGCTGGCACGCACGGCCTCGATCAGCATGCGGCCCATGCGGCCCGAGGCGCCGGCAACGGCGATGCGGCAGGGTTGCGCGGCGGATGCAGGGGAAGAGGTTGAGGTCATGGGGGCGAAGGAACAGGTGGGGAGCGGGCCTCGTGCTGCGCGCGCAGGGAGCTTTGGGTGCGTGCGCAGTTGCCCGTGGAGCCTCGGGCTTCAGCGCAACGAGGATTCGAGCGGCGGGTAGCTGGGCGTGGCCGGGCTTGGCTCTGCGGCGTCGGCGCCGGCCGGCTCGGAGGCCGCTGCATGCGCCGGCGCCGGAAAGCGCGCGAGCTGCGCCTCGGTGGCTTCGAGCGGCGGCACCTTGCCCGGCGCGGTGCGTTTGCCCAGCGAGGCGACGAATTCGGTCTCCGAAGGCATGGGATCGCCCTCGTGGCGCTGCAGTACGTCGTTTTCGAAAAACACCGTCAGCTTGCGCGTCTGCGGCGCCTCGTTCGCGCGCTTGATCGTGAAGACGTATTCCCAGCGGTTGGCATGGAACAGGCTGGTGACCAGCGGGGTGCCCAGAATTTCGCGCACCTGCTCGCGGCTCATGCCGGGCTGCAGCGCCTCGACCTGCTCGCGCGAGACGAAGTTGCCCTGCACCACTTCCACGCGGTAAGGGCTGACCATCCCGGCCAGGCTGTTCGTGGCGTTGTTCAGACTGCTGCAGGCGCTGGCGAGCAAGGCGGTGGCAGCAAGCAGCAAGGGCAGCCCCGGGCGGGCGCTGCGATGGGCATTGACGGACATGGAAAAAGCATGCGGGATATGATCGACCCATTGTAGCGGCTGGCCTTTTCGGGCCGCGCTCCAAAAGCCCAAGAACCAGCGCCATGGCGAACATCGACGAACTCAAGAGCACAGGCCTCAAGGCCACCTTGCCACGCCTGAAGATCCTCGAAATCTTCCAGCGCGGCGGGCAGCGCCACATGACGGCCGAGGATGTCTATCGCGTGCTGCTCGACGAGCGTTCCGACATCGGCCTGGCCACGGTTTATCGCGTGCTGATGCAGTTCGAGCAGGCAGGCATCCTGATCCGCAGCAATTTCGAGAGCGGCAAGGCGATTTACGAAATCAACGAAGGCCAGCACCACGACCACTTCGTCTGCACCTCCTGCGGCAAGGTCGAGGAGTTTTACGACCCCGACATCGAGCAGCGCCAGCAGGCGATTGCCAAGGCCAAGGGCTGGCGCGTGCAAGACCACACGCTGGCCCTGTACGGGCAATGTGCGGGCTGCGCCCAAAAACAGGCGACTTGAGAGCGCGCGGTTCGCGTGCGCCCCTGTCAGTCCAGCTGCGCGGAATCGCCCAGCATCGCGCGGCGGTGGCGCGCGACGAATTCCTGGTAGGTGTTGATGCCGCGCATCTGCAAGATGGTGTTGCGCACCGCGGCCTCGACGAGCACGGCCATGTTGCGCCCGGCAACCACCTGGATCACCACCTTGCGGATGGGCACGCCCAGCACATCCTGCGTGAGCGGCTCGTAGGGCAGGCGCTCGTATTCGCGCTCCATCGTTTCCTTGCGCACCAGGTACACGATGAGGCGCAGGCGCATCTTGCGCCGCACCGCCGCTTCGCCAAAGATCGCGCGGATGTCGAGCAGACCTATGCCGCGCACTTCGAGCAGGTTTTGCAGCAGCTCGGGGCAACGGCCTTCGATCGTGCCCTGGTTGATGCGGTACAGGTCCACCGCGTCGTCGGCCACGAGCCCATTGCCGCGCGAGATCAGTTCGAGCCCGAGTTCACTCTTGCCCAGGCCGGACTCCCCCGTGATCAGCACGCCCAGGCCCAGAATGTCCATGAACACGCCGTGCATGGTGGTGCGCTCGGCAAAATATTTGGACAGGTAGGTGCGCAGCACGTCGATCACAAAGGCCGAGGATTCGCGCGTGGCAAACATCGGAATCTGGGCGCGCTCGCACATGGACAACAGCGCTTCAGGGACGATCTGGTCGTCGGCCAGCACGAGCACGGGCGGCTCGAGCGTGACGATGCGCGCGATGCGGCGCTTGCAATCCTCGGGCGTGGCGTTGGTGAGGTAGGCGATTTCGCGCGCGCCCAGCACCTGCACCCGGTAGGGGTGGATGTAGTTCAGATGCCCCACCAGATCGGCACCGGAGCGCGCCGACCGCACGACTTCCTCATCGAAACGCCGCTCCGAAGCCCCAAGCCCTGCCACCCACTCCCACTTCAGCGTGCTGCGAAATTCTTCGAACAGCACGTCGGCGCTGATGACATTGGGCTTCATGGCAGGGACACGGTGGAATAAACGGCGCGCCGCACAACGGGTTCGCTGATGCCTTCTCAGGCCGGTTGCTGGGCCGAATGCCAGTGGGCGATCAGGTCATGCAATTCGGCAGCGTCAGCGCAGGTTTTGAGCTTTTCGCGCAGCGTGGCGTCACTGAGCAACTCGGCGATCTCGGAGAGGATCTGCAGGTGTTTTTGCGTTGCCGCCTCAGGTACCAGCAGAAAGATCAGCAGACTCACGGGCTGCTCGTCGGGCGCATCGAAGCCTATCGGGTTTTGCAGCTGAAACACCGCCGCCATGGGCGCCTTGAGACCCTTGATGCGGCCATGCGGAATCGCCACGCCATGACCCAGCCCGGTCGAACCCAGGCGCTCGCGCGCAAACAGGCTGTCGGTGATCAAGGCCCTGGAGAGTCCTTGCTGGCTCTCGAACAACAGCCCCGCTTCTTCAAAGGCGCGCTTTTTGCTGGTGGCATCGACGTGCACGAGCACTTGCGCGGCGGGCAGGATGGAGGCAAGTCGGTTCATGGTGATTAACGATTATGCACAAGGTTTGCAAAGCTCCCCGGCGCCAAATGCCCTAACGGTTCGACTGCGGGGGTGCTGCATCGCACGCGAAAAGCCGCCCACGGAGGGCGGCTGGAGCGGGCGAGCTTCTTGCGTTTCAGACCTGCAACTCGCGCTTCACCGCCTCGTGGTGGTGGTTTTGCAGCCGGTCTTTGTGGCGCACGACCTGCCGATCCATTTTGTCCATCAGTTCATCGACGGCTGCGTACAGGTCGACATGGGCGGTTTCGGCGAACAGGTCGCAGCCCTTGACGTGGATGTTGCACTCGGCGCGCTGGCGCTTTTCTTTTTCCTTCTGCTTTTCCACCGAGAGCAGCACCTTCACGTCGACCACCTGATCGAAGTGCCTTGTGACCCGCTCCAGCTTGCTGGCGACGTAGCTGCGCAATGCCGGGGTGACTTCGAGGTGGTGACCACTGATCGTCAGGTTCATGAGAAAGTCTCCTAGGGTTTCGAGGGAAACATCTGCCGCCCACTGCGACGTGGCGAGGCGCGGGCGGCGCGGCCAAAAAATGAACGCGAGTTCACTATGCGCCCCACGACCACGAAAAGCAATACGGCGCCTCAATCCTGCTTTGCTGGGCGGGTAACTGCGTGTCAGTGGGCGCGCGCCGGCCTCGTAGAATGGCCGGTTGGTTTTCCTCATGCTTTTTCACCATGGCCGAGCCCCACCTTCCCGCATTGCACACCTCCCACCTGCACTCCCTGCCCCTGCTGGCGCGCGGCAAGGTGCGCGACAACTATGCCGTGGGCGAGGACCGCATCCTCATGGTCGCCAGCGACCGGATTTCGGCCTTCGACGTGATCATGGACGACCCCATACCCGGCAAGGGCGTGCTGCTGACACAGATGGCGCTGTTCTGGTTCGAGCGGCTGCAAGGCATTTGCCCCAACCACTTGACGGGCCAGGCGCCCGAAAGCGTGGTGCAGCCCGACGAGGTCGAACAGGTGCGCGGCCGCTCCATGCTCGTGCGCCGCCTGCAACCCGTGCCGATCGAAGCCGTGGTGCGCGGCTATCTGGCCGGCAGTGGCTGGAAGGAATACCAGGCGACGCAATCGGTGTGTGGCGTGCCGCTGCCGGCGGGCCTCTCGAATGCCGCGCGCCTGCCCGAACCCATCTACACCCCTGCGGCCAAGGCGGCCGTGGGCGAGCACGACGAAAACATCAGCTACGAGCGCACCGTGCACATGGTGGGCCCGGCCCTTGCCGCGCAGATTCGTGCGCTGAGCATTGCCTTGTACCGTGCCGCGGCGGCATTCGCGCTCGGGCGCGGCCTGATCATTGCCGACACCAAGTTCGAATTCGGCCTGGCCCCGGACGGCAGCCTGGTGCTGATGGACGAGGTGCTCACGCCCGACAGCTCGCGCTACTGGCCCGTCGAGGGCTATGAAGCCGCCCTGGCCGCGGGCCAGAACCCGCCGAGCTTCGACAAGCAGTTTCTGCGCGACTGGCTCGAGCAGGCGCAGGTCAGCGGCAAGCCCTGGAACAAGTCGCCACCGGCGCCGCGGCTGCCCGCCGAGGTGATAGCAAAAACCGCCGAAAAATACCGCGAGGCACTGCAGCGGCTCGTGGGCTGAGAACAAATCCCGGGCATGGCAGTGCCCAGAAATATGCCCACCACCTTCGGCAGCAAAGCGCCCATGCCACAGAGCGCGAAACCTCCGGTGCACTGGATCGTGCGCATGAACCGTCGCAACCGCACGATGTCCTTCGTCTGGGTGCTGTTGGTGCTTGCGGCCCATATGTGGGGGCGCGGCTTTGGCCCGGTGGCCTGGGTGCTGCTGGGCCTGCAGTTTCTGGTCTATCCGCACGTAGCGTATTTCGTCGCGGTACGTTCCAAAAACCAGATGCGTACCGAGTTCGGCAACATGCTGCTCGACGGCCTGATGTTCGGCATCTGGATGGCGGCGCTGAGGTTCCCGCTCTGGCCCAGCTACACGCTGTTCATCTGCGCGGCCATCAACATGACGGTGTTCCGCGGCGCCGCAGGGGCCTTGCTGGCTGCGGCGGTCATCGCCTGCGGCACTCTGTTGGGGGCGGCAGTGTTCGGCGTGCATACCGAGCCCGCTACGGGGCCGCTGACGACCAGCCTGAGCATCGCCACGCTGTCGCTGTACCTGCTGGTCGTGGCCAAGGACGCCTATGCCCGGTCGCTGATGCTGTTCCAGACGCGCCAGCAGCTGCGCGCCAAGATGGAAGAAGTCCTGGCGCTGCAGCAGCGGTTGCAGGAGCAATCGACGCAGGACCCGCTCACGGGCCTGTTCAACCGCCGCTACCTCGTGGAGGCCATGGAGCGCGAACTGTCGCGCTGCGCGCGCGCCGGGCTGCCGCTGAGCATCCTGCTCGTGGACATAGACCACTTCAAGCGCATCAATGACGCCTTCGGACACCAGTCGGGCGATGCGGTGATCGTCCACCTCGCCCAGCTGCTGCGCCAGCATGCCCGTGCGGGCGACGTGGTCTGCCGCTACGGTGGCGAGGAATTTCTGCTGCTGTGCCCCGAAATGCCGCAGGCCGCGGCGCTGGAGCGCGCGCAGCAATACCGCACAAGCCTCGCGGCGCAGCCTTTGCAGGTGGGGGATGCGTCCATCCCGATGACGCTGTCTGCCGGCGTGGCCACGTTCCCGGAGCACGGCGACTCGGCCGAGGCGCTGATCCGCAGCGCCGACGAGGCGCTGTACCGCGCCAAGGGTCTGGGGCGCAACCGCGTCGAACTCGCAGGGCTGAGCGGCTGACGCTCAACCTCTCAGCTCAGCACCACGCTCGAGAGCCTGCGGCGGTAGCTCGCCACCACCGGGTCTTCGGGCGGAATCTGGCCCTCGGCCACCTTGGGTTTGGGCGGCTCGATGATCTCCAGGATGGCGACGTACGCCTTGCGCGCCGCGTCGTCACTCCAGTGCTTGTCGCGCATGAGGATTTCGAGCAGCTCGTCCATGGCATCGGTCCAGCGCTGCTGCGCCATGAGCCAGCGCGCACGCGCAAAGCGCGTCTCGAAGTCGCGCTTGTTTGCCGCGATTTTTGCGTCAAATCCGGCTCCAGCCGAGGCACCATAACCATGGGCAGCAATGAATTCAATAGCATCCAGCCAGGCTTTGAGCGCCCCCAGCCGCCGATCCACCGCGGCCTTGGCCTGCACGGGCGCGAACGCGGCCTGGGCCTCGGCGATGCGGCCCAGTTGCAGCAGCAGCCTGACGTAATCGAAGCGCGCCTCGTCGTTCGCCGGGTCGGTGGCCACGGCGTGCTGCAGTTGTTCGAGCGCGGCTTCGACGTCGCCCGCGGCCAGGGCGTCCTGCGCGGATGCTTCCTGCACCTCGGCTTCGGCCTGCGCCTCATCGGCAGGGGGTACATGTTTGTCTAGAAAGGCGCGCACCTGGCCTTCGGGCAGCGCGCCCATGAAGCCATCGACGGGCTGGCCGCCCTGGAGCAGCACGCAGGTCGGAATGCTGCGGATGCCGAACATGCCCGCGAGCTCCTGCTCGTCGTCGGAGTTGATCTTGACCAGCTTGAAGCGACCCGCGTATTCGGTTTCGAGCTTTTCGAGGATGGGGCCCAGCGAGCGGCACGGGCCGCACCACGGCGCCCAGAAATCGACCAGCACGGGCACGCTCAACGAGGCGTTCACGACCTCGGTTTCAAAATTTTCCAGGGTGACATCGATCATGGGAGCTGGGCCTTGAAGTAGCTTGAGAATGACTTGGAGTGGCAAAAGTAAAATCGCGCGCTGCCAATACCGGCCACCGGCGCAGCGCCGCACACAAGCATTATGACCAGCATCCAGATCGGCGTCGTCATGGGTTCCAGCAGCGATTGGGACACCATGCAGCACGCAGTAGCGATTCTTCAGCAATTCGACATCGCCCACGAGGCGCGCGTGGTTTCGGCGCACCGCATGCCCGACGACATGTTCGCCTACGCCGAGGCCGCCGCGGGCCGCGGGCTCAAGGCCATCATCGCGGGCGCGGGCGGCGCGGCGCACCTGCCGGGCATGCTCGCGGCCAAGACGCCCGTGCCCGTGCTCGGCGTGCCCGTGGCCTCGCGCCACCTGCAGGGCGTGGATTCGCTGCACAGCATCGTGCAAATGCCCAAGGGCATCCCGGTGGCCACGTTCGCCATCGGCGCGGCCGGCGCGGCGAATGCGGCGCTGTTCGCGGTGGCGCTGCTGGCCAACGAAGACGCGGCGCTGCGTGCGCGCCTGCTGGCCTTTCGCGCCGAGCAGACGGCCGCCGCACGCGCCATGACCCTGCCCCCGCCCGCCGCCGTATGAAGCCCGCTGCCACGCCCCTTTTGCCCGGCGCGACGCTGGGCGTACTCGGCGGCGGCCAGCTCGGGCGCATGTTCGTGCATGCGGCGCAGAGCATGGGCTACTACACCGCCGTGCTCGACCCCGACCCGCACAGCCCCGCCGGCCGCGTGAGCCACCACCACATCCAGACCGCCTACGACGACCACGAGGGCCTCGCGCGCCTCGTGCAGCTGTGCGACGCCATCACTACCGAGTTCGAAAACGTGCCCGCGCAGGTGCTGGAGGCGCTCGCGCAGCGCCGCCGCGTGGCACCGGCGGCGGCAGCCGTGGCCGTGGCGCAGGACCGCGCCGCGGAAAAGGCGCACTTCGTGCGCTGCGGCGTGCCCTGCGCACCGCATGCGCTGATTGCGAGCGCACAGGACTGCACCGCGCCCGCGCACGCCGCGCTGCTGCCGGGCATCCTCAAGACGGCGCGCCTGGGCTACGACGGCAAGGGCCAGGCGCGCGTGCACACGCTGCCCGAGCTCGCCGCCGCCTGGCAGGCGCTGGGCGGCGTGCCCTGCGTGCTCGAACAATTGCTGCCACTCGATTTCGAATGCTCGGTCATCGTCGCGCGCGGCAGCGACGGCCAGTGCGTACACCTGCCGCCGCAGCGCAACCTGCACCGCGACGGCATCCTGGCCGTGACCGAGGTTTATGAGCTAAATATGCCTCCAGCCCTTATGCAGCAAGCGCTGGAAGCTGCAATTTCAATAGCAAATGGCCTGGCCTACGTGGGCGTGCTGTGCGTGGAATTTTTCGTGCTGCACGGCGGCCGCCTGGTCGTGAACGAGATCGCGCCGCGCCCGCACAACAGCGGCCACTACAGCCTCGACGCCTGCGACCTGTCGCAATTCGAGCTGCAGGTGCGCACGCTCGCGGGCCTGCCGCTCACGCCGCCGCGCCTGCACAGCGCGGCCGTCATGCTGAATTTGCTCGGTGACCTGTGGTTCCCGCACGGCGAGGCGGCACAAACCCCACCCTGGGCCGCGCTGCTCGCGCTGCCCGGCACCCACCTGCACCTGTACGGCAAGGCGCAGCCGCGGCGCGGGCGCAAGATGGGCCACCTGACCGTCACCGCGGCCACGCCCGAGGCCGCGCGCGAGACCGCCTTGCAGGCCGCGGCGCTGCTGGGCATCGCGCCGTTTTGACACCGGCCCTGCTCGCACCATGATCCTGCCCGGCACCGACCCCGCCGCCATCGCCGCCGCCGCGCACGCCTTGCGCACGGGTGCGCTCGTGGGCCTGCCGACCGAAACGGTGTACGGCCTCGCCGCCGACGCCGACGACCCGGCCGCCGTGGCGCAGATCTTTGCGCTCAAAGGCCGCCCGAGCGACCACCCGCTGATCGTGCACGTGGCCGACAGCGACCGTGCCGCAGCCGTCGCGCATTTCGCGAGCGAGGTGCCGCCGTTTGCGCAAGCGCTCATGGATGCCTTCTGGCCCGGCCCGCTCACGCTGATCCTGCCGCGCCGCGCGGGCGTCGCCACGGCCGCGGCAGGCGGCCAGCCCAGCGTGGGCCTGCGCTGCCCCGCGCACCCTGTGGCGCAGGCCGTGCTGCGCGCCTGCGCGGCGCCGCCCGATGCGGGCAAGGGCGAGCGCCACGTCCTAGCAGCCTGTCGGACTTTGGGCGTCGAAAGCGAGAATGCACCCCAGCGAGACCAATTTTTGCCGGATTCGCCGCCCCATAGCGGGACTATGGGGCAAGAAGACGGTGTTCTCGAAGAGCGGCGAAGCCAAAAATGGGCCGCTGCGGCGCATTCGCAGCCGACGATTCCAAAGTCCGACAGGCTGCTGGGCCTCGCCGCGCCCAGCGCCAACCGCTTCGGCCGCGTGAGCCCAACCACCGCCGCACACGTACAGGCCGAGTTCGGCGAGGAACTGCTAGTGCTCGACGGCGGCCCCTGCGCCGTGGGGATCGAATCGACCATCATCGACTGCACGCGCGGGCGGCCTGTGCTGCTGCGCCCCGGCGCCATCACGCGCGCGCAAATCGCGGCCGCCTGCGGGCTCCAACCGCTCTCGAAAGAGGAGCTTCCAGCGCAGACCCCGCGCGCCTCGGGCACCTTGGAAGCCCACTATGCGCCGACGGCCAAGGTGCGCCTCATGGACGCGCGCGCGCTGCAGACGGCGCTCGACCTGCTCGGCGCCGATGCGGCGCGGCTCGGCGTGTATGCGCGCACGCCGCTGCGTGGCGTGGCGCCACAGGTCGTGCTGCGCCGCATGCCCGAGGATGCCGCCGCCGTGGCGCAGGAATTGTTCGCCGCGCTGCGCGCCTTCGACGCCGCAGGCGTGGCGCTGATCTGGATCGAAACCCCGCCCGACACCCCCGCCTGGGAGGGCGTGCGCGATCGGCTGCTGCGCGCAGCGGCGGCGGCTTGAACCTCTTCGCTGGTACGCACCCGCCTTGCGCGCCACCTTTCTTTTCTCTGCATCGTTAAACTTAGCGCTTCGTTTTTGGAGAAACTTCTATGGCAGCAAATTGGATGCGCCGCATCGCCCTCGCCTTGTGTGCGGGCGCTACGGCCATGGTGCTCGCAGCATGCGGCTCGAGCTCCGTGTCATCGGCACTCACACCGAACCGCTTCATCGTCTTCGGCGATGCGCTCAGCGACATCGGACAAAACGGCGGCAAGCGCTATACGGTCAACGACGGCTCGGTGAACAACTGGACATTGCAGTTGGCCGCGCACTACGGCAAAAGCATCACGCCCTCGTCTGCGGGCGGCCTGAGCTACGCCACGGGCAACGCGCGCGTGCTCGCCACGCCCGACGCCGCGGGTGGCAGCGCGCCGCCGCTTGCCGCGCAGATCGACGCCTTTCTCGCCGCGAACCAGTTTTCTTCGAGCGACCTGATCGTGGTCAACGGCGGCGCCAGCGACCTGATTGCGGATATGCAGGCCGTGATTGCCGGCAGCATGACGGCAGACGCCATGGTCGCTGCCGCAACCCAGACGGGCAAGGATCTGGGCGCGCAGGTGCGTCGCCTGGTCAACGCCGGCGCCGCGCACGTGCTGCTCGCAAGCGCCGACGATCTCAGCAAGACGCCCTGGGCTGCGACCATCAACCAGAAAGACCTGCTCTACAGGGCCAGCCGCGCGCTCAACGACAGCCTCAAGGTCAGCATCGTCGATCTGGGGGCCAACGTGCTGTATCTCGACACCGAGTATTACGTAAACCTCTACGTCAACTCGCCCGGCTCGTTCAGTTTTTCCGTGACCGACAAGCCCGTGTGCACGTCCATAGACCCGGGCAACGGCATTGGCATAGGCACGAACCAGGTCAACTCGGCGCTGTGCACCAGTGCGACGCTGGTCGCCGGGGCAGACCCGCTCCGGTACGTCTTCGCCGACCCGATCTACCTCACGCCCTCGGCGCACCGCCAGTTTGGCGACTACGCTTACGACCAGCTCACGCTGCGCTGGTAAAAGCTGCCGCTAAACGAAAAAGCCGCCCCAGGGCGGCTTTTTCGTTCCCGAGCGTGGAGCTCACTTCACGCTGTCGAACAGCGCTTTGGCCTGCGCGTGGCAGAACGGCGGCTCGTAGCTGCCGTGGTAATTGCCGTAATAGGTCGCATAGTCGGCGGAAGTGGGGTCGGTCGGCGCTGCGCCGCCCGGGCCGAACGTGGCCTGCACCTGCGCATCGACATCGACCGACACGACGTTGGTGACGCCGCGGCTGTCGAAGTCCGCCTTCAAAACGTTCTGGTGCACCGCGGGCGGGATGGTCGGGTCGCCGGCGCCGCCGCACAACAGCACTTTGGCGCGCGGCGTCCAGCCCAGCAAGTCGTTGCGGCGCGCCGCGACTGCCAGCGGGTGGTTCGGGTCGGTCTGTATGCCCGTGAGGAACGCGGGCTGGAACAGCGCGTCGCGCGCCTGCGTGGGCGTGCCGCCGGGCAGCTTGCCTGTAGTGATCAGCGTGGTGTCGGTCAGCGTGGGGCTGGGCAGCAGATTTTCGATCGTGGCCGCGTAGGGGTCTTTGAACACCGTTTTCACATCGGTATAGACGTCGCCGTAGATTTTTTGCCAGGCGGTGATGAAAAACGGCACGAAGAACTGTATGCCCGCGATGGCTTCGGGCACGCGCAGCGAGCCCGAGAGGTTGTAGGGCCCAGCCATGTGCGCGGCGGCCACGATGTTGAACTCCGCGGGCGCGTCGCGTTCGGCGGCGCGCTGCGCCGCGGCCGAAGAATGTCCGCCCTGCGAATAGCCGGCCAGCATGGCCTTGCCCGACAGGCTGGCCCCCACCGATGAAGCGGCCGTGCGTGCGGCGCGGATCGCATCGAGCACCGAGCTGGCCTCGGAATCCGCATGCAGGTAGGGGTGGAAGCTGTAGCTCGACCTGGCGTAGCCCAGGTAATCGGTCGCCACCACGGCATAGCCCTGCGCGGCGTACATGGCCGCGAGCAGAAAGGTTTCATCGTTTTGAGGGTCTGCGAGGGTGCGCGGCTTTTCCACCGAGGTGCCGGGTGCGTAGGCCACGAGCGGCGCGGGGCCAGAGCAGCCGGCATAGCTCCCCGAAGGGACGAGCAGCACGCCCGAGGCATCGCTGTGCTCACCCGCACGCGCGCCCGGCGTGGCGTAGTGCAGCGCCACCACCTTGACATCGCAGTGCGCCGTGCCGCTCAAGGGCTGCAGGCCCAGGCTGGCAGAAGTCGCATCGATTTGCGCGACGCTGAGCGTGGCCACCGTGGTGGGCGGTTCCAGCAAAGCGCCGCGGCCAGGCTCGTCGGAGCCGCCGCCGCAGGCGCTCAGGGCCAGCAGACTCGCAGCGATGCAGGTGAGGCGAAAGGGCAGCATGGGAATCCTTTGGAAATATTTCTCATCATGCCTGCAATTCGGCGGCCCAGGCCATCGGGATTAACGCGAATCAAAAAACAACGACCGGCCATTCCCTCGGGCATTGCGCAAAACAATGCCCCGGGAAGTCAATCTCCCTGCAACGCCAGCAGCACGCCAAATCCGAGCAAAAAGCTGCGCAGCGCCCCGGATGCCGCCGGGTTGGACGTGAACGCAGCCTCCAGTTTGGGGCGGCGCGCGTCCACGATGTGCAAGGCACCCCATTCGGCTTGCAGCGCCTGCGTGAGCTCTTCCAGCGGCCCCGTGGCAAGCACCGTGGTGGCCTGCGCGCCACGCTCCTGCAACCAGGGCTGCATCTGGGCAAAAAGTTTGTCGGCCCAGCGTTTGCGCCAGTTTTCGCGGCTGCTGTGGCTGACCCATTTGCTGATGCGGTGCGTGATGCGCGGCGCGCAGGCCACCAGAATCCAGTGGGAAGCCGGGGCGCAAGCGGCCAGCTGCGCCATGTGCTGCTGCGCATGCTCCGCATCGTCGAGATAGACGAGCACCGGCATGGCCGCCGTTGCCGGGCTGGATGCGCGCGAAGAGGAAATCGGTGTGTTCATGGCAGCCTCAGTGTGTCGTTTGTTTTTGAATGGCAATCGCCCGGCGGCGCTTTTGCCATGCGCCGGCACCCAGGACGGCAGCGACGGCAAGAACGATCAAGCCCCAATACGCCAGCTGGTGTGTCCATTCAGGGCCTTTGAATACGGGCGCAAGCAATTTTTCATTCACGATCATCTTGCCCGCCGTGAACGCCAGCACCGCTGCCCCCAGCTGGATGATGGCCGGAAAGCGCTCGACCAGCCTGAGCACCACGGTGCTGCCGAACACCACGATAGGCACGCTGATCAAAAGGCCGGCGATGACCAGCGCCATCGAGCCTTGTGCCGCACCCGCGACGCCGAGCACGTTGTCTATGCCCATGAGCGCGTCGGCGACGATGATGGTCTTCATCGCGCCCCAGAAAGAGGTGACTGTGGCTGCGCCATGCGCGTCATCCTCGTCTTTTTCGGCCAGCAGCTGGAACGCGATCCACAGCAGGCCCAGCCCGCCGACGAGCATGAGTCCAGGAATCTTGAGCAGCCACACGACCACCAGCGTCATGAGCGCGCGCACCACGATGGCGCCCACCGTGCCCCAGACGATGGTTTTTCGCTGCAGATGCTTGGGCAGGCTGCGCGCGGCCAGCGCGATCACGATGGCGTTATCGCCCGCGAGCACGAGGTCTATGAGCACGATGGCCAGCAGGGCCGTGAACCATTGGGCAGAAAAAATTTCCATGGGCAGTTCCATTCGGGTGAAAACACGGGGATCACCCATTTGCCCGCTGGATCTGGTGCCCTGTCCGCGCCTTGCTCAAACAGGCGGGACGCAAGCGCACTTCGGCCAACCCGGCAATGGGTCCAACCGAAGGTCTTGCTCGGCAAACGGCACTGACCATTTGCCCGGAAGGCCGGAGGCGCCACGGTGGTACCCACCATCGCGCCTCGTATTGACGACGTTTCCGATGCTGTGCGGCATTTGCAAGCTGCGCCGCACGCAGGGAGCTACTCCCCTTCGAAGCAGCGATTGTGCACCATGTTCGGCTGGGCAGCGCAAAACCGGGCGCGAGACCGCACGCAAGACGGGAGTCCTTTGCCTGCTGCGTGCCGGTGTTCCGGGCGTTTACCATGGAGCTTTGCCAGCACCGCCATGAAACTCGCTCTTTTGTCCGACCTGCACGCGAACCGCCAGGCTTTCGATGCCTGTATGGCGCACGCGCGCGCGCAAGGTGCCGAGCGCTTTGCGCTGCTCGGCGATCTCGTGGGCTACGGGGCCGATCCGCGCTACGTGGTGCAGCAGGCCATGGAGCTTGCGGCGCAAGGCGCGCTGCTCGTGCAGGGCAACCACGACGCGCAGGCTGTACGCCCGACGCCCGCAGCGGCGCAGCAGGCCCCTTCGATGGCGGCGCTGAGTGCGGCCTGGACGCATGCGCAGCTGGCCGCCGAAGAGCGCGACTTTCTCGCGGCGCTGCCGCTCACGGCCGTGCTCGATGGCGTCTTGCTCGTGCACGCAAGTGCCGACGCGCCCGAGCGCTGGCGCTACGCAGACAACGCGGTGGTCGCGCAGCAAAGCCTGGACGCCGCCACGCAGCACCCTGGAGTGCAGCACGTGTTTTGCGGCCATGTGCACCAGCAAAGCCTTTTTTACCGCGGCACGGGGCGCGGCCTGATGCGCTTTGCGCCGGTGGCTGGCGTGGCTATCCCGGTCGCGCCGCACCGGCAGTGGCTGGCCACGGTGGGCTCGGTCGGGCAGCCGCGCGACGGTGATGCGCGCGCCATGTACGCCTTGCTCGATACCCGCGCCTGGCTGCTGCGCTTCGAGCGCGTGGCATACGACCACGAGGCCGCGGCCGCAGCGATCCGTGCCACAGGCGCGCTGCCGGAGTTTTTTGCCCAGCGGCTGGAGCAGGGGCAATGAAGCTGCTCGAGGCCGGCGCCCTCGTCGATGGCTTTCGCGTGCTCGAATGCATCCACGCGGGCGGCATGGCGCACATCTACCGCGTCGAATACGCGCAGGGCGCGCCCGATCCGGGCTTTCCGATGGCCATGAAAATCCCGCGCATGACCGCAGGGGACGGCGCTGAAAACATCGTGAGCTTCGAGGTCGAGCTGCAAATCCTGCCCGCGCTCACGGGCCCGCACGTGCCGCGCTTCGTCGCGGCCGGCGACCTGCAGCGCCTGCCCTACCTGGTGATGGAATACGTGCCCGGCCAGACGCTTGAGCATTGGCTGGGCCAGCGCCTGGAGCCGCAAGAGATCGCGCGCCTGGGCGCCGCCATGGCCGACGCCGCGCACAGCCTGCACCAGCAAAACGCCTGCCACCTCGACCTCAAGCCCGGCAACGTGCTGTTCAAGACGCCCGACCACGCCGTACTGCTCGACTTCGGGCTGTCGTGGCATGCGCATTACCCCGACTTGCTCGCCGAGGAGCTGCGCCTGGCCGTGGGCTCGCCCGCCTGGATCGCGCCCGAGCAGGTGGTGGGCGTGCGCGGCGACCCGCGCAGCGACATCTTCGCCATCGGCGTGATGCTCTACGAACTGGCGACGGGCGAGCTGCCCTTTGGCGCCCCGACCACGCGCGGCGGCATGCGCCAGCGCCTGTGGATGGCGCCCACGCCGCCGCGCCGCCACCGGCCCGACTTGCCGCCCTGGCTGCAGGAAGTCGTCCTGCGCTGCCTCGAAGCCGAGGCCGCGCAGCGCTACCCCTCGGCTGCGCACCTGGCTTTCGACCTGCGCAACCCCGAGCAAGTGCCGCTGACCGAGCGCGGCCAACAGTTGCGCGGGCCCACCCTGCGCAGCCAGCTGCGGCGCTGGATCAAGGCCATGGGCATGCACTACCAGCCCAGCCCCTTGCCCGCGCGGCAGATCGAAGAGGTGCCCATCGTCATGGTGGCCGTGCCGCATGAGGACGTGAGCGACGCCACGCTGTATTCGCTGCGCCAGGCCCTGGCGCGCTCGCTAGGCATACGTCCGGGCGCGCGGCTGGCCTGCGTGACGGTGCTTTCGCCCTCGGCCAGCAGCACCAGCGACAGCGCGCGCAGCGAAACCAGCCTGCACCGCCAGCACATCGCACGCCTCAAGGAATGGGTGGCGCCGCTCGACCTGCACGGCCACAGCGTGAGCTACCACGTGCTCGAGGCGAGTGACGTGGCGCAGGCACTGGTGCGCTACGCCGCGGGCAACCACGTCAGCCTGATGATCCTGGGCGCGGCCACGCACGGCCTGCAGCTGCAGCGCTTCGTTGCCACCGTGCCCATGCGCGTGGCGCGCGATGCGCCCTGCACGCTGATTCTGGTCAAGCAGACCCTGCCGTTCGAGGCGCTTGCGCGCATCGAGGCGGCGGATGGCGGCGCCTGAAAATCGTTGCCGCGGAACGCCGAAAACGGCTTGCTGCGCTCACTCGCCTTTGTCGGCGTAGGGGTTTTGCGAAGTTTTGAACTCGATGCGCAAGGGCGTGCCCACGAGCTTGAACTCCTTGCGGAAACGCCCTTCGAGGTAGCGCTTGTAGGCGTCCGCGACATGCTCGAGCGAGTTGCCGTGGATCACGATCACGGGCGGGCTCATGCCGCCCTGGTGGGCATAGCGCAGCTTGGGGCGGAACATGCCGGCGCGCTTGGGCGCCTGGTATTGCACGGCCTCGTGCAGCACGCGCGTGAGCACCGGCGTGGGCATTTTGCGCGTGGCCGACTGGTAGGCTTCGATGATGGAGGCCCAGAGCGGGCCCAACCCCTGGCGCTTTTTGGCCGAGATGAAGTGGATTTTGGCGAACTTCAGAAAGGCCAGCCGCGTCTCGATCGAGCGCTCGAGCAGCTGGCGCTGGTACTCGTCCACCGCATCCCACTTGTTGACCGCGAGCACCACGGCGCGGCCGCTCTCGAGCGCGAAGCCTGCGATGTGCGCGTCCTGGTCGGTCACGCCCTGGGTCGCGTCGAGCAGCAACAGCACCACGTGCGCCGACTCTATGGCCTGCAGGGTCTTGACGACGGAGAATTTTTCGATGGCCTCGAACACGCGCCCCTTGCGGCGCAGGCCCGCGGTGTCTATGAGTTCGAAGCGCTGGCCGTTGCGCTCGAAGGGCACGCTGATGGCGTCGCGCGTGGTGCCCGGCAGGTCGAAGGCGACGAGGCGCTCTTCACCAAGCCAGGCGTTGATGAGCGTGGACTTGCCCACGTTCGGGCGCCCCGCGACGGCAAGCCGGATCACACCCTGCGCGGCAGCGTCCTCGGGCGCTTCCTCGGGTTCGGGCCCTTGCAGGGGTTCGAGCGCGAGCTCGATCAGGCTGCGTATGCCCTGGCCGTGCGCGGCCGAGACGGGGAGCACCTCGCCCAGGCCGAGCTCGTAGAACTCGGTGAGCTGCGCACCTTCGTGCATGCCCTCGGCCTTGTTGGCCACGAGCACGCTGCGCTTGCCCAGGCGGCGCAGGTAGTTTGCGATGTCGTGGTCTTGCGCCGAAAGGCCCGCGCGCGCATCGACCACGAACAGCACCACGTCGGCCTCGGCCACGGCCTGCTGCGTCTGCTTGGCCATTTCGTGGTAGATGCCGCTGGCCGCGTCGGGCTCGAAGCCGCCGGTGTCTATGACGATGTATTCGTACCTGCCCTGGCGGCCCTGGCCGTAGTGGCGGTCGCGCGTGAGCCCCGCGAAGTCGGCCACGATCGCATCGCGCGACTTGGTGAGGCGGTTGAACAGCGTCGATTTACCGACATTCGGCCGCCCGACGAGGGCGATCACGGGTTTCATGCGCTTGGTATCCGATCATTCATGGTGATCATTCGGGGCGAAAGCCATAGACGTTGCCCTTGCGCGTGACGACGATCAGCGTTTCGCCGGCTACGACAGGCGCAGCGGCGACGCCGGAGTCGTCGGTGCTCAGGCGATTGAGCGGCGCGCCGTCGTCGCGTGCGAGCAGGTGCACCAGGCCGGTGTTGTCGCCGATCACCACGGCGCGGCCGAGCGCGAGCGGCGCGGTCAGCTTGCGGAATTTGAGCCGGTCCACCGTCCAGGCGCGCGTGCCATCCAGGCGCCGCCAGGCCACGACGATGCCATTGCTTTCGGTGCCATAGACGTAGTCCGCGTCGCCGTGCACGCCTTCGGCGCCGCTCGCGAGCTGCGTCCACGCCACCGTGCCGCGCGCCGTGTCCACGCAGCCTACGGCCGCCTGGAAGGCGCGCGCGCAGACGCTGTCGCCCTCACGGCTCACGCGCCCGACGAGGTCGATCAGGCGTTCGAGGTCGTTCGTGCCGCGCGCACTAGCGATTGGCGCCTCCCAACGGATGCTGCCGTTGTCGGGGTTGAAGCCCACCATGCGCCCGGAAATGCCGGCCACGAGCGTGTCGCGCACGGGCAGCAAGACCCCGGCCTGGCGCAGCACCAGCGGATCGCTGGTGCGCGTCTGCGCCCACAGACGCCGGCCCGTGGCGGCGTCGAAAGCGCTCACCGAGCGGTCCGCGCCAAGCACGAACACGCGCCAGCCCGCCACCAGCGGCGGCGTGAACACCTGCGTGCCCAGGCGCTGACGCCACAGCTCCTTGCCGCCTTCGAGCACCACGAGCTGGTTGTCGTGCGTGACCACGGCCGCCCACTTACCGTCGCTGCCCACACCCGCGGACAGCGGGGTGCGCAGGTCGGTACGCCAGATGTCGCCGCCCGTGCGCCCGTCGAGCGCAGCCACCGTGCCGTCGCGCGCGGCGAGCGTGACCACATGGCCGTTGACCTGCACCTCGAGTGGCAGGCTTTCGACGCTGCCAATGCGCGCCGTCCACGACTGGCGCACCGCGAGCACGGGCACGTTAGGCCCCAGGTCAGCGGGTTTTTGCTTGGAGCCGCCGCCTATGCCCAGCCACGAGCAGGCGCTGAGCACGGCAGCGAGCACCAGCAGGAGCGCAAAGCGCAAAAAAGCGCTGGCTTTGGTCGTCATGAGCGTTCCTCTTTGGTTGCCGGGCTGGGCGCGGAAGCCGCGTTCGCTTCGGGCGCTGCGCCCAGCGCTTGCAGCTTGATTTCGACGAGGCGGCGGTATGGGCTCTCGGCATCGAAAGCCTTGTAGGCATCGGCGTAAGCGGATGCGGCCTCTTTGCGCTTGTCCATGAGCATCAGAATGTCGCCCTTGCGGTCGGCGACGAGCGCTGCGAGCTGCGCGGGAAAGTTGCCTGAGACTTGCTTGAGCGCCTCGTCCAGGGCTTTTTGCTCCATGAGCACGCCAGACAGGCGCAAATGCGCGAGCGCCTGGTAGGCCTCTTCGCCCGCATCATTCGCCACCCAGGCCAGCGTGCCTTTGGCTGCGTCGAGCTGGCCCTTGTCCACCTGCGCCTTGGCGAGCAGCAAGCCGGCCTGCGCGGCCTGCACCGTACTGGCATAAGAGGCGCGCAGATCGGCGAAAGCCTGCTCCATTTTTTGCACGTCACCGGCACTTGCCGCCACGTCGAGCGCGTCGAACAGGGCGGCCGCCTGCGTGGCCTGGCGGTTTTGCCAGTATTGGTAGCCATTCCAGGCAGCGAGCGCACCAAACGCCAGCACGAGCACGGCGGTGATCAGGTTGCCCCAGGTGTTCCAGAAATGCTTGAGCTGCTCGATCTGCTCTTGTTCTTCGAGGTCTAGGTGTTGGGCCATGGGTGGTGGTGAGGGAAATCAGCGCTGCGATTGTAGGGTGGCGGCCAGGGGGGGCAGGTCGGCGAGCGCGTGCTCGGTTTGTGCACCGCTGCCATCGCGCAGCGCCTTGCAGGTGAGCGCGCCGCGCGCGAGCTCATCCGCGCCGAACACGAGCGCGAAGCGTGCGCCGCTCGCGTCGGCCTTTTTGAACTGCGACTTCATGCTGCCCATGCCTGCGTCCGCGCTTGGTGCGGCGTGCATCTGCACGCGCACGCCCAGCGCACGCAAGCCTTGCAGCGTGGCCATGGCGGTGGGCAGCGCAGCCGCATCAGGCACGATGGCGTAGGCGTCGGGCACGGGTGCGGGCGGGGCCTCGCCCTGTTCTTTGACGAGCTCGAGCACGCGCTCGACGCCGAGCGCCCAGCCCACGGCAGGCGCGGGCTTGCCGCCAATCTGCTCGATCAGGTAGTCGTAGCGCCCGCCGCCGCAGATCGTGCCCTGCGCGCCGAGCTGGTCGGTGATGAACTCGAACACCGTGAGGTTGTAGTAGTCCATGCCGCGCACGAGACGCGGGTTGACGCGCCAGGCCACGCCGCTCGCGTCCAGAATCGCCGTGACGCGCTCGAAATGCGCGCGCGACGCCGCGCCCAGGAAGTCGAGCAGGCGCGGCGCGGCCTCGACGATGGGCTGCATGGCCGGGTTTTTGGTGTCGAGGATGCGCAAAGGGTTGCTGTGCAGGCGCCGGCGCGCGTCTTCGTCGAGCTGCTCGAGGTGCCGCTCGAAGTGCGCGATCAAGGCGCTGCGGTGCGCCTTGCGCTCCTCGGGCTGGCCCAGGCTGTTGAGTTCGAGGCGCACGTCGTGCAGACCGAGCTCCTGCCACAGCGCGTGCGCGAGCAAGATCAGTTCGGCATCGACCTCGGGGCCCGCAAAGCCCAGCGCCTCGGCGCCGATCTGGTGGAACTGGCGATAGCGCCCGCGCTGCGGCCGCTCGTGGCGGAACATCGGCCCCATGTAGTACAGGCGCTTGCCGCCGTCGTACAGCAGTGCGTGCTCGACCACGGCGCGCACCACGCCGGCCGTGGCCTCGGGGCGCAGCGTCAGGTGCTCGCCGTTGAGCTTGTCTTCGAACGAATACATCTCTTTTTCGACGATGTCCGTCACTTCGCCCAGGCCGCGCACGAACAGCGCCGTGGGCTCGACGATGGGCGTGCGGAGATTGCGGTAGGCGTAGCGCTCCATGAGGCCGCGCACCTTGCCTTCGAGCCATTCCCAGCGCGCGGATTCGGGCGGCAGGATGTCGTTCATGCCCTTCACGGCGACCAGCTTTTCGGGCTTGGCCGCAGGCGCTTTTTTCTCGATGCTCTCTGTCATGTTTGCTCTGTTTTTTGATGACCCATCGCGCGCAAATACTGCACTGCAGGCGTTTTTTCCTGTTTTTTTACAGCGCCCGCGGGCGCTTTCGTATCAAACCGACGCGACAGGGCTTTGCCCAGCGCCTGGCTGCGCGCCGAAGCGCTTTTGCACGTAGTTTTCCACCACCTGCTGAAAATCGCGCGCGATGTGTTCGCCGCGCAGGGTCAGGGCTTTTTCGCCGTCGATGAACACAGGCGCGGCCGGCGCCTCGCCCGTGCCGGGCAGGCTGATGCCGATGTCGGCGTGCTTGCTCTCGCCGGGGCCGTTGACGATGCAGCCCATCACCGCGACCTTGAGGCCCTCGACGCCGGGGTAGCGCGCACGCCAGTGCGGCATTTGCGCGCGCAAAAAGTCGTCGATCTGCTTGGCCAGCTCCTGGAAGGTGGTGCTGGTCGTGCGCCCGCAGCCGGGGCAGGCCGTGACGCTGGGCACGAAGCTGCGCAGCCCGAGCGCCTGCAAAATCTCTGCCGCGACCACGACTTCCTGCGTGCGCGCCTCACCGGGCGCGGGGGTGAGCGAGACGCGGATGGTGTCGCCGATGCCCTCCTGCAGCAAGATGGCGAGTGCCGCGCTCGACGCCACCGTGCCCTTGGTGCCCATGCCCGCTTCGGTCAGGCCCAGGTGCAGCGCATAGTCGCAGCGGCGCGCGAGCTCGCGATACACCGCGATCAAGTCCTGCACACCGCTGACCTTGCACGAAAGCATGATCTGCGCGCCCGCGAGCCCCAGGCGCTCGGCCTGGCGCGCCGAATCGATGGCCGAGCTGATGAGCGCCTCGTACATCACCTGGCGCGCGTCCCAGGGCGTGCTGCGGCGGCTGTTGGCGTCCATGAGCTCGGCCAGCAGGGCCTGGTCGAGGCTGCCCCAGTTCACGCCGATGCGCACGGCCTTGTCCCAGCGCACGGCGGCTTCGATCATCTGCGCGAACTGCTTGTCGCGCTTGTCGCCGTGGCCCACGTTGCCGGGGTTGATACGGTATTTGGACAGCGCCTGCGCGCAGTCCGGGTATTCGGTGAGCAGGCGGTGGCCGTTGTAGTGGAAGTCGCCGACCAGCGGCACGCTCTCACCCATGCGGTCGAGCTGCTCGCGGATGTAGGGCACGGCGGCCGCAGCCTCGGGCGTGTTCACAGTGATGCGCACGAGCTCCGAGCCCGCGCGCGCAAGTTCGCGCACCTGGATCGCCGTGGCCACGGCGTCGGCCGTGTCCGTGTTGGTCATCGACTGGATGCGCACGGGCGCATCGCCCCCCACGGTGACCACGTGCCCGCCCCAGGCCACGCGCGCCTGGCGCGCGCACCGCGGCGCTGGCTGCGCCAGGGGGATGGGCGCGGGGGAAAGAGAACTGCCAGGAGCGTTGTTTGCCACTACTTCACCTCGAAACGGGCCACATTGCCTTTGGACACCGCAGGCGGCGCGAACGGCTGGCCGCGCACGAACACTTCGACCGCATCGGCGCGCCCCAGCACCACTGCCAGCGGCGGCGTGCCCGCCACGGGCAAGGACTCACCGGCTTGCAGCGTGCGCTCCTGCACCACCTTGCCGGCGGCGTCGCGCACCTGCACCCAGGACGCGCTGCGTGCGCGCAGCAGCAGCAGGTCTGCCCCCGTCGCAGGGGCAGCAAGCGCCGGGGCTGCGGAGGAAGGCGCCGCAGCCGAAGCAGCGGCTGCGGCGCCGCCGTCCGGGGCGGTGGCCGTGGTCGAAACGCTGGGTCGCTGTGTTTCGTCGGCCACGGCAAATGCCGCAGAAGCGACAGAAGCAGGGGCGGGGGCGGGGGTTTGCGCCTCGACCGCTTGCGCCGTCGCAGGCCCCGGCGTCGGGGATGGGGGCAAAGGCGTCTGCGGTTCGGGCTCTTGCTGCACGCTCGCGGCAGAGGCCACTGCGCCAGCCGCGCTCGCCGGCTTCGGCCCTGCGGCGCCGCTGACAGGCGCACCGTGCGGCCAGAAAACAAGGGCCAGCGCGCCCAGCAGCAAAGCCAGCACGAGCCAGCCCAGCCAACGGTGTTTTCCTTGGGTGGAAAAATCCAGCGATTTTCCGGCCACGGTTTTGACGGGCGTGTTGATGCCTTCCGCCTGCCAGGGCAGCGGACCCGGCGCCGCCCGCGGCAACAACGCCAGCACCGGTGCGGGGTCGATCTTGAGGTTGCGGCACACGCTCGAAGCCAGCGCACGCGCAAACACCCGGTCCGGCAGCGCGGCGAGATCGCCGTTTTCGAGCGCCTGCAGTTTGTCCAGCGGCACCTTCAGCGTGCCCGCAAGGGTCGCGATGTGCACCCCCGCGGCCTCGCGCGCGGCGCGCAGCAGGGCACCTGCGCGCACCGCATCCGCTTCCATATTGGAAGCATCCTGCGCAGGCACCTCGGGCGTCACATGCGCATCAGTCATTGAAAGATCCGCGCTCGTAGGCGGTCCACTCGCGGGACTCGGGGAAGCGCTTGTGCAGCTGTTCGGCCAATTGCCCCATGGCCACGGTATTGCCCAAGGCGCGCTCTATCTTGATGCCCAGCCACAGCGACTCGGCGTTGGCGAATTCGCTGTTGTTCACGCGCCGGATGTAAAAGCGCGCCCTTTCGGCATCGTTGCGGCGCAGCAGCAGAGAGGCCAGGTGGTAGCCGACCACCGGATTGCCCGGATTGAGTTCATAGGCCTTGAAAAAGGACTGTTCGGCCTCGGCGTATTGCTGCGCGGCCGATTGGCACAGACCGCGCGCCATCAGCGTCTTGTCCTTGGCCTGGTAGATGGGGCTGGCCAGGGCAGCGGCAAAATTCTGCTCGGCCTCGACAAACCGGCGCTGCTGGCACAGCAGCCAGCCATAGTTGTGCCGCAAGTCGGGATCGCCGGGGCGCAAGGCCAGGGCGCGCCGAAAACTGTCTTCGGCAATGCCGTAGTCGTTGAGACGCATGTAAATCAAGCCGCGCAGGTTGTAGGCGTCGGCGGAATTCGGGTCGGCGATGAGCGCCTGCTTGACCTCATCGAGCGCCACCGTGGTCTTGCCCGACTCGAAATAACCCGCGGCCAGCTCCAGCCGGATGCGCGCGCGCCGCTGCCCCTCGGTTTCGTCCGACGCAGTAACGATTTCGCCCGAATGCGCGCCCGTCGCCGTCCCCGGTGGCGCCACGCAAGCGGCCAGGGCCGCCGCCGTCAGGCCTGCGAGCACCCAACGGTAACCCCAGCGCGGCAGCGGGCTGCCAAGAACCTCTCTCGCCTTCATACGGAACACCTCCAGGTCATGCGGTCATGCCTATGGCAGCACGGAATCGCGCGGCTGCACCGGCGCCCGGTGCAGTACCACGGTACGTTGACGCGCCATGCGTTCGGCGGCGCGCGTGCGGTCCTGCACGTCGCCGGCGAGTTGTCCGCAGGCTGCGTCGATGTCGTCGCCGCGCGTCTTGCGCACGGTGGTGACGATGCCTGCGTCGCAGAGCATTTTGGCAAAGGCCGCCACCCGCGCTGCCGGGGAGCGCTGCAGGCCCGAGGCGGGGAACGGATTGAACGGAATCAGGTTCAGCTTGCAGCGCACCCCACCGCCGGCGGCAGTAGGGCGCAACAAGGCGATCAGCTGCTCGGCATGCTCGGGCTGGTCGTTCACGCCGTCGAGCATGCAGTATTCGAAGGTGATGAAGTCGCGCGGCGCGTGCGCCAGATAACGCCGACAGGCATCGAGCAGCTCGTGCAGCGGGTATTTGCGGTTGAGCGGCACCAGGCTGTCGCGCAGCGCGTCGTTGGGTGCATGCAGCGACACGGCCAGCGCCACGGGGCAGTCCTGCGCGAGCCGGTCCATCATGGGCACCACGCCCGAGGTGGACACGGTGACGCGCCGGCGCGACAAGCCGTAGCCATGGTCGTCGAGCATCACGCGCAGCGCCGGCACGAGGGCCGTGTAGTTCTGCAGCGGCTCGCCCATGCCCATCATCACGACGTTGGAGATGACGCGCTCGCTCGTGCCAAAGCGCCGGCGCAGTTCGTGCTCGGCCCACCAGAGCTGGGCGACGATCTCGCCCGTCGTGAGGTTGCGGCTGAAGCCCTGGTGCCCGGTCGAGCAAAAGCGGCAGCCTATGGCGCAACCCGCCTGCGACGAAACGCACAGGGTGGCGCGGTCGTCTTCGGGGATGAAGACGGCCTCGACGGCATTGCCATCACCCACGTCGAACAGCCACTTGATGGTGCCGTCGCGCGAAACCTGCTCGCTCACTACGGGCAGCGATTCCACGCAGGCCAGTGCTTTGAGCTTGTCACGCAGCGACTTGGCGAGGTCGCTCATGGCGTCGAAATCGCGCGCACCGCGCTGGTGGATCCAGCGAAACAGCTGCGTCGCGCGAAAGCGCTTTTCCCCGAGCTGCGCGCACCAAGCCGCGAGCCCGTCGAGGTCGAACTCCAGCAGGTTGGTCGTCATACGCATCCCCTTGCCCCGGTGTGCCGGGAGTGCCGCGCCCGCAGCCGCTGCGCCAAGTCAGAGGCTGAGAGTTTTTCGGTCGCGGCCGAAAACTCTCAACCTCTCAGGCACAGGCCGGCACGTCAGCGCGAGCAGATGTCCAAGCCGGCAAAAAAGAAGGCGATTTCGACCTGTGCGGTCTCGGCAGCGTCGGAGCCGTGCACGGCGTTGGCATCGATGCTGTCGGCGAAATCGGCGCGGATGGTGCCGGCAGCCGCCTTTTTGGGGTCGGTGGCGCCCATGAGATCACGGTTCTTGAGGATGGCGTTTTCGCCCTCGAGCACCTGGATCATCACCGGGCCGGAGACCATGAAGTCCACCAAGTCCTTGAAGAAGGGGCGCTCTTTGTGCACCGCGTAGAACTGCTCGGCTTCGCGGTGCGAGAGCTGCGCCATGCGCGCGGCCACGATCTTGAGGCCGGCGGCTTCGAAGCGGGCATAAATCTGGCCGATCACGTTCTTGGCGACGGCGTCGGGTTTGATGATGGAAAGGGTGCGTTCGATGGCCATAAAAATTTCCTTGGTGGTTTTGAAAAATTCTCACCCAGCGGGCAAAGCTTTTGATTCTAAACCGCCGAATTTACACATCGCTGCGTGCGTCGCTCAACGTCCCCCGCCATAGCGCCCCCCGCCGGAGCGCCGCTGCGTCTGGCGCTGGCGCGAGAGGCTGTCCCGGCCGATGTAGCCTACCGAGGTCTTCATGGGGTCGGGCTGGGCGTTTGCGCGCGGGCCCTGGCCGTCGGCCTTGTCACGCCGGGATGGGGGGCTGCGCAAAGGGCTGCCCTTGCCCGCGGATGCACCACCTTGTTTCGCGCCGCGCTGGCGTGCGGCGTTGGCGCCGCGGCCCTGGCCTTCATCGACATCGACACCGGCGGCCTGCATGAGCGCCCGTACCTCCTGCGGGTCGAGCTCCAGCCAGGCGCCGCGCCGCAGCCCGCGCGGCAGCACCATGGCACCGTAGCGGATGCGGATCAGGCGGCTGACCGCGTGGCCCACGGCTTCGAACATGCGCCGCACCTCGCGGTTGCGCCCTTCGGCGATCGTGACGCGGTACCAGCAGTTCGCGCCCTCGCCGCCACCTTCCTCGATGCTGCGAAACGAGGCCATGCCGTCTTCGAGCCGCACGCCTTCGAGCAGGCGCTGCTTTTCTTCCTCGCTCAGCGCGCCGAGCACGCGCACCGCGTATTCGCGCTCGAGGCCAAAGCGCGGGTGCATGAGCTGGTTGGCCAGCGCACCGGAATTGGTAAAGAGCAGCAGCCCTTCGGTGTTCAGGTCCAGCCGCCCCACGGACTGCCACTTGCCCTGCACCAGCCTGGGCAGCTTGCGGAACACCGTCGGGCGGTTTTGCGGGTCGTCGTGCGTCACCACCTCGCCTACGGGCTTGTGGTAGGCGATCACGCGCGTGGGCGGCGGGGCGATGCGCACACGCAGCGGCTTGCCGTTGACCTTGACCTGGTCGCCGTACTGGATGCGCTGGCCGATGTGCGCGGGCTCGTTGTTGACCGAGATGCGCCCTTCGAGGATCAGCTGCTCCATCTCGAGGCGCGAACCCAGCCCCGCCTGCGCAAGCACCTTGTGCAGCTTGGGCGTTTCGGCCTGCGGCAGCAGCACGCGCTTGTGCAACGCAGGTAGCTCGCTGGCTTCGTCGGCATCGAAGCGCCCCGACACCACGTCGGCAAACTGGTAGCCCTGCGCGCCGTGGGCCGCAGCAGGCGGCGGCTGCTTGCCGCGCGCCCCTTGGCTGCGCGCGCGCGGCGCATCACGACGCGCCCTTGGGGGCACCGCCTGCGCACCATCCCCGCCCGCGGGGGCCTGCCCCGGCAGCGGCGCTTGCGGCGTGGGATCGTCGGTGCGCACAACGGGCGCTGCCGTGGCCGCCGCAGCGCTCTCGGGCGCCGCCTTTTTGGGACGTGCCGCGCGTTGGCGCGCCGGCTTGGCAGCGGGTGCGGTTTCGCCAGCGGCACTTTGCAAGTCCAGCGTGGAATCGTTCATCAATCACTTCCTCCGGGCACCGCTTCGGGCACCCCACTTTTTTCATGCGCGCACAGAGTCGTCAGGAGCCAGTCCCGGCCTGCTCCGCCGGGGTCGGCTGCGCGACTGCGGGGGGCATGGCCACTTCGCCGCGCGCAGCGCCATCCCCATCCGTCACCTGCATGACCCTGTCCATCAATGCCTGTGCCCCGCCCGCGAGCTCGTCGAGCGCAGGCAGCTGGTCGAGCGACTGCAGCCCCAGGTCGTCGAGAAACTGGCGCGTGGTCGCAAACAGTGCCGGTCGGCCCACCGTTTCCTTGTGCCCCACGACCTCGATCCAGCCGCGCTCTTCGAGCTGCCGCAGCGTCTGGCTGTTCACCGTGACGCCGCGGATGTCCTCGATGTCGCCGCGTGTGACCGGCTGCCGGTACGCGATGATGGCCAGCGTCTCGAGCGCTGCACGCGAATGGCGCTGCGGTTTTTCTGCATGCAGCCGCTCCAGATACGGCTGCAGCTGTGGCCGGCTTTGAAAGCGCCAGCCGCCCGCAACCTGCACCAGCTCGAGACCACGCTCTGCCCATTCCTGCTGCAAGGCCTGCAATATCTGCTCCAGCGCCTGGGCGTCCAGCGCATCGTCGAACAGGGCGCGCAACTGGCGCATCGCAAGCGCTTGCGGGGCGCAAAGCAAGGCGGCTTCGAGGACGCGCGGGGCATCCATCGTGTTCATCGGTTCAGGAAAAGTGCTGCGTGCATGCTCGCTGCGTCACGAAAGCAGGGCCTCGCGTCCATCACCCTGGAGTGCATGAGCGCAGCCTTCTGGCCTGTCACACCGGGCGGGCTCGTCGTCAACAGAGCCAAAAAATCAGGGCGGATTGTAGCCCAGCCTTTGCAGGGCCTGCCGCATGTCCTGTGGCAGGGGCGCGACGAATTCCATGGCCTGCCCCGTCACCGGGTGCGCGAAGGCGAGGCGCCAGGCGTGCAAGGCCTGGCGCTGCAAACCCAGCGCGGGGGCGCCGCCGTACAAGGCATCGGCCACCAGCGGGTGCCCGATCGAGGCCATGTGCACGCGGATCTGGTGCGTGCGGCCCGTGTGCAGGCTGCACTCGACCCAGCAAAAAGCGTCATCGCCGCCGAGCCAGCGCACGTCGGTACGCGCGGGTTTGCCCGCGTGCACGGCCAAGTCCACCACGGCCATGCGCAGGCGGTTGCGCGGGTCGCGGCCAATCGGCGCGTCGATGCGGCGCAGCTTGGGCCCTGTCCAGCGCTGGTGCGCGATTGCCTGGTACTCGCGGCGCACGCTGCGCGCGGCGATCATGCGCACCAGCGCGTCCATGGTGCTGCGCTCGCGGGCCACCACGAGCAGGCCGCTGGTGTCTTTGTCGAGCCGGTGCACGATGCCCGCGCGCGGCACCTCGAAAGCCCTGGGGTCGCGCGCGAGCAGGCCGTTGAGCAGGGTGCCGCTCCAGTTTCCGGGCGCCGGGTGCACCACCATGCCGGCGGGCTTATAAATCACGAGCAGGTGGGCGTCTTCATAGACCACGTCCAGCGGCAGTGCCTGCGGCGTGAAGGCCTGGCTTTGCTGGGTGGGGCGCAGTTCCACCAGTACCCGGTCGCCCGCGTGCACGCGCGCGGCCGCCTTGAGCGCGGGCTGGCCGTTGCGCTGCACCAGCCCCTGCGCGAGCAGCTGCTGCAGGTAGCTGCGCGAGAACTCGGGCACCAGCTCGGCCAGCGCCCGATCGAGGCGCGCGCCATGCTGGGCGGCGTTGATCTCGAGTTGCCGCAACTCGGCGGCGGCAGTGGCGAGCTCGCCAATCTCTTCCGCGAAGGTATCTGCGTCGCCCGGCTCCTGCGCAAGGCTTGGCGCAGGAATTCCGGTCTGCGGCCCGCAACGGCGCATCGCTGGCGCAGAAATCAAGGTTCAGCGCGAAGGCAGGTAGCGCGCCGGATCGACCGGCTTGCCCTGCTTGCGGATTTCGAAGTGCAGCTTCACGCGGTCGGCGTCCGTGCTGCCCATTTCGGCGATTTTCTGCCCGCGCTTCACGGTTTGGTCCTCTTTGACGAGCAGGGCCTGGTTGTGCGCGTAGGCCGTCAGGAAGGTGTTGCTGTGCTTGAGGATGATGAGGTTGCCGTAGCCGCGCAGCCCGGCGCCTGCGTACACCACGCGCCCATCGGCGGCAGCGTAAACAGGGTCGCCTGCTTTGCCGGCGATGTCGTAGCCCTTGTTGCGCGCCTCGTCGAAACCCGCGAGCAGGCTGCCCGAGGCCGGCCAGATGAAGGAAACGTCGTCCTCGACCGGAGCGGCGGCAGTTGCAGAGGTGGCGGATGGCGCAACGGCGGCGGTCGCAGTGGCCGCAGAGGCTGCGGACTTGGGCGCACTGGCGGCGGTGGCGGCAGGGGCGGTGGCAGCCACACTCGAGGACGCCACGGGGTGCGTGACCACACCGGGGCCGGCTGCGGCAGTGGCCGAAGAAGGCACGGCCGTACCCGGCGGCACCACGCGCAGCACCTGCCCGACTTCGATCAGATTGGGGTTGTCGAGATTGTTCCAGCGCGCCACGTCTTTCCAGCTCTGCCCGTTCTCGAGGCTGATGCGGATCAGGGTGTCGCCCGGCTTGACCGTGTAGTACCCTGGTTTGCCGGCGTTTTCTATGCCAGGCGGCGGTGGTTTGACTGCGGCAGCTGCGCCAGACCCGCTGCTGCGATCCTCGACAGGCGCCTTGCCCAAAGGGGTCGAGCTGCAGCCGACGAGCGCCGCTGCGGCAAGCACCATGAACCAAGCAGTGACGAGACTACGCGAAAGCAACATGATCGACTTCCCTTCAGGCAATCCCCGATTTTAGGGGGACGAAGTGCACGGGCTCGAGCAAGGTTTGTTGCAGCCCGTGTGCGGTTTTGTCGAGCACCAGCAGCGCCTGCTGCCCCCCCGCAAGCGCCATCGGGGCCACCAGCCGCCCACCGACGGCCAATTGCTCCGTCCAGGCCTGTGGCACCGCTGCGCCGCCCGCCGCGGCCAGAATGCCCGCATACGGCGCCCCTTGGGCATAGCCGAGCATGCCGTCGCCAAACAGCAAGTGCACGTTGGCCAGGCGCAAGGGGCGCAGGTTGTCGCGCGCTTTTTCGTGCAAGGCGCGCAGGCGCTCCATGCTATAGACCTCGCGAGCGAGACAACTCAGCACGGCCGCCTGGTAACCGCAGCCGGTACCGATTTCGAGCACGCGCCCAAGTCCTGCGCCGCGCGCAGCCTCCGCCCCGAGCAGCAGCTCGCTCATGCGTGCCACGATGCTGGGCTTGGAGATGGTTTGTCCCAGGCCAATAGGCAGGCTGGTGTCTTCATAGGCCTGGTTGACAAGCGCGCTGTCCACGAAGCGATGGCGCTCCACGGTGGCCATGGCATGCAGCACGGTGGCATTGCGTATGCCACTGGCGGCCAGCTTTTGCACCATGCGCGTGCGCACCGCAGACGAATCCAGGCCCAGCCCTTGCGGCGCGGCCGCTGGTGCAGACAGCGGCGCCGGCGCCGGGCGCGCAGCCCTGGCTGCGGCCGCCGGCAGGTCGAGCTGGGCGGGAAAACCGGGTTTGCGGGCCATCAGAACCTGTTCACCACGCTGCGGCACGGGCCCAGTGGGCGAGCCTGGCGTGGTCAGTGAGGTCGATCTGCAGTGGCGTAATGGCTATATGGCCTTGCGCCGTGGCATGGAAATCCGTGCCCTCGGCGTCGTCCTTCGCCGGGCCGGCACCGCCGATCCAATACATCACCTCGCCGTGCGGGCTCTGCTGGGTGATCACGCGCTCGGCTGCGTGGCGCCGCCCGAGCCGGCAGAACCTGGACGCGCGCAACGCAGTCAGCGGCATGTTCGGGATGTTGACGTTGAACAGCCAGGGCTCCTGATCGGGCCGCGGCAGCGCAAGCAGCTGCTGAACGACTTCGCATGCCTTGTGCGCGGCGGCCTCGAGTTCGCCCCAGCCTTTGTCCACCTGCGAAAAAGCGATCGCCGGAATGCCGAAAAGATAGCCTTCCATGGCGGCGCCCACGGTGCCTGAGTAAATCGTGTCGTCGCCCATGTTGGCGCCGTTGTTGATACCCGAGACCACCAGGTCGGGCCGGTAGCCGAGCAAGCCCGTGAGGGCGATGTGCACGCAGTCCGCAGGGGTGCCGTTCACGTAGCGAAAACCGTTCGCCGCGCGGTGCACGTACAGCGGCGAATGCAGGGTGAGGGCGTTGGACTTGGCGCTGTTGTTGTGCTCTGGCGCGACCACTTCCACCTCGGCGATGGCCTGGAGCGCTGCATGCAAGGCCACGATGCCCGGGGCCTGGTAGCCGTCATCGTTGCTAAGGAGAATCTTCATCCTGGGTTCGTGTATGGAGATGGAGCGGCATTGTAGGAGCACGGCGCACGCTTATGATCCCTTGTGCAGACCGCAGTACCCATTCACGACAGGAGACTTTCCATGCACGCCTGGCTTTGCAGCAACCCCATTGGCGCCGACGCGCTCACCTGGAGCGAACTGCCCACTCCCACGCCCAAGGAGGGCGAGGTCCTGATAGAGATCAAGGCGGCGAGCCTGAATTTCCCCGACTTGCTGATCGTGCAGAACAAGTACCAGATCAAGCCGCCGCTGCCCTTCGTGCCAGGTTCGGAATTTTCCGGCGTGGTGCAGGCGCTCGGGCCGGGCGTCACGCAATTGCAGGTGGGCCAGCACGTGGTGTGCATGCCCGGGGTAGGCGGCTTTGCCACGCACGCCGTAGTGCCGGCCGCACAGTGTCTGCCGCTGCCGGCGGGTTTTTCGCACGTGGACGCGGCCGCTTTCGTGATGATTTATGCCACTTCGCACCATGCGCTCGTCGATCGCGCGCAGCTCAAGGCGGGTGAAACCGTGCTCGTGCTTGGTGCGGCGGGCGGCGTGGGCACGGCGGCCATACAGATCGCCAAGAACCTGGGAGCGCGCGTGATCGCGGCAGCATCCAACGACAGCAAGTGCGCCCTGTGCCGCTCCATAGGCGCCGACGAGACCATCAACTACAGCCAGCAAAACCTGCGCGAGGCCCTCAAAGCGCTCACGGGCGGCAAGGGCCCTGATGTGATTTACGACCCCGTGGGGGGCGATCTGGCTGAACCGGCCTTCCGCTCGATCGCCTGGCGCGGCCGTTATCTGGTCGTGGGCTTTGCCTCGGGCACCATCCCATCCCTGCCGCTCAACCTGGCCCTGCTGCGCGGCGCCTCCGTGGTCGGTGTGTCGCTCGGCGAATGCGCCAAACGCGAGCCGCAGGCGTACGCCAGGATGATGGCCGAGCTGATCGATGGGTATCTGCAGGGCAGGATCAAGCCCGTGATCGACCGCGCGCTGCCCATGGCCGAACTGCCGGCCGCGTATGCGCACATGGGCGCGCGCAGCGTGCAGGGCAAGCTGGTGCTGGTAAACGCCTGACCCCCTTCTTGCCTCCTCCAGCCTGCCGCCCCTGACACCTCCATTGCCGCACCCCATGGCCGAACGCCCCGCTTCCGAGATTGCCCGAGAAACGCTCAAGCAGCTGGCAGCGCGCCGCCTGCCGCCCACGCCGGACCACTACCGCGCGCTGTACGAGGAGATTTCCGGTGCGCGCACCCCTGCGCCTTTTCCAGAGGCCAACTTGCGCGGCATCCTGCGCGTTCTGCCGGCGCAGACGCCGGCGCAAAAACGTCTGCTCGATCAGTTCGAGCGTGCGGTGGCGCAAAAAGACTGGGCTTTGCTGCAAAACGTCATGGTGGGCTACGCCGGCCTGGGACTGTCGCCCGACGCCACCGCCGCGGCCGCGGGCGGCGCGCAGCCGGGCACGCCTGACATGGCCACCCTGCCCGAGGAACTGGCCGAACTGCTGGCCCGGCTGATTGAGACCACGCTGCCCGCGCTCGGCGAGGAAGACCTGCGCATCCACGACATGGCACAGCAGTTCGTCGCCTTTTTGCGCGCGCCGGCCCCTGCGCTGTCCACCGTGCAGCGGATGCTGGGCGATTTCAGCTACCGCCTGTCCTTCGCCACGGAGGAGCAGGCCGCCATCCGCGCACGCCTGCTCGAGTTGCTGCACATGGTGTTCGAGAACATCGCCGTGCTGAGCGCCGATGACCGTTGGCTGCAGGGCCAGGCCGAAGCGCTGCAATCCGCGGCCACGCCGCCGATCACGCTGCGCCGGCTCGACGGTGTGCAAAACCGCCTGAAGGACGTGATCATCAAACAGGCAGAAGCGCACGGGCGCAGCCTCGAGGCGCAGGAGCAGATGAAGGCCTTGCTGGCCAGCTTCATCGAGCGCCTGGCCAAGATGACCGCGGCCAGCGGCAGCTACCACGAGACCATGGAGCGCTGCGCGACGCAGATCGGCCAGGCCGCCACGCTCGAAGAAATCGCGCCCGTGCTGCAGGAGGCCATGCAGGCGACCCGCAACATGGCACTGGACAGCCGCCTGATGCACGCCGAACTGGAAGAGTTGCGCACCCGCACCGAGCAGCGCCAGGAAGAAATCGTGCGCCTGCAAGAGGAGCTCGAGCAAGTGAGCGCCCAGGCGCGCCACGACCCGCTCACCGGCGCGCTCAACCGCAAGGGCCTCGACGAAGCCATGGAGCGCGAAATCGCGCGCGCGCGCCGCATCGGTGCGCCGCTGTGCCTGGCGCTGCTGGACCTCGACAATTTCAAGGAGCTCAACGACCGCCTGGGCCACGTGAGCGGCGATGCCGCGCTGGTTCATCTGGCCGAGGTGGCGCGTGCGGTCATGCGCCCGCAGGACTTGCTGGCGCGCTACGGCGGTGAGGAATTCGTGCTGCTGCTGCCAGACACCGCGCTGGAAAGCGGCGTCACAGCCATGAAGCGCTTGCAGCGCGAGCTGTCCACGCGGCTTTTCCTGCAAGGCAGGGAGAAGGTGCTGATCACCTTCAGCGCAGGCGTGGTGCAATTGCAGGACACGGAAACCAGCACCGAGGCCCTGCTGCGCGCCGACGCCGCCATGTACCTGGCCAAGCGCGCGGGCAAAAATCGCGTCGTCGCAGCCTGAATTTCTGCATGCCGGCCTCCCTACCGAAGCCGGCGTGAAAGGAGCCACCCATGAACCTGCACCGTCGCACTTTTTTGCAGTCCGCGAGCCTGGCGGCAGTGGCCGCTACCCTGCCGCGCTGGGCCTGGAGCCGGGGCCCGGCGCTGCAGCACGACCCGTTTCGCCTGGGCGTGGCCAGCGGCGAGCCCACGGCCGACGGCGTGGTGCTGTGGACACGCATCCTGCCCGACCCCGCAGCGGCCCCCGATGCCTTGCAGGGGCCGCTCACCGTGCACTGGGAGCTCGCGCACGACGCAGCCTTCAGGCGCATCGTGCAGCGCGGGCAGGCGCAGGCCTGGCCGGCCCTCGGCCACAGTGTGCATGTGGAGCTGCGCGGACTGCAGGCCGATCGCTGGTACCACTACCGCTTCATGCTCGGCGACGCCGTGAGCGCCACGGGCCGCACGCGCACCACGCCCGCCGACGCGCAGCTGCCCGCAGCCCTGCGCCTGGCGTTTGCGTCCTGCCAGCGCTGGGAAGACGGGCACTACGCCGCCTGGCACCACCTGTGCGCCGACGCGCCCGACCTGGTGCTGTTCCTCGGCGACTACATCTATGAAAACGCCATCACCCCGGGCAGCACGGGGCTTGCCCGGGTGCACACGCTGCCGCCGGCGCGCACCCTGGACGACTACCGCGCACGCTACGCCCTGCACAAAAGCGACCCGGCGCTGCAGGCGGCGCACGCTGCCTGCCCCTGGGCCGTGGTGTGGGACGACCACGAAGTGCAAAACGACTACGCAGCCGACCGAGGCAGCCTGGATGCGTCCGCCTTCGTGGCGCAGCGCAACGCCGGCTGGCAGGCGTTCTACGAACACATGCCGCTGCGCGCCGCGAGCATGTTGAATGCGGAATTTTCTTCATTGCAGATCTACCGCCGCCTGCGCTGGGGCCGGCTTGCGCACCTGCACCTGCTCGACAACCGCCAGTACCGCCACTGGCAGGCCTGCCGCAAGCCGGGCACCCGCAGCGCGGGCGCCGTGCATCCCGCGGACTGCCCCGAGCTTGCCGACCCGCAGCGCAGCCTGCTGGGCACGGCGCAGGAGCACTGGCTGGACGCGGGGCTGGCCGCAGACGCGCAGCACAAAACCACGCAGTGGAGCGTGATCGCGCAGCAGACGCTGTTTTCGCCGCGCCGCTACCCCTCGGGCCTGCAGTCCACCGACAGCTGGGACGGCTATCCGGCGGCACGCGCGCGCCTGCTGCAATCGATCGCGCGCCATGCGCCGCGCAACACCGTGCTGCTGGGCGGCGACATCCACCAGAACTACGTGTGCCAGGTGCAGGAGGACGCGGTGCCCGGCACTGGCACCGCGCCGCGCGTGCTGGCCAGCGAGTTCTGCGGCACTTCGATCAGCTCGCGCAGCGGCACCACGCAGGCCCGGGTGGACGCGATCGCGCGCCACAACCCGCACGTGCTGTTCGCGCGCTGCGAGCAGCGCGGCTACGGCCTGGCCGACATCACCCCCGGGCGCTGGACGACCTCGCTGCGCGTGCTCGATGACGCGATGGACGCGGACAGCGGCATCAGCACCCAGGCACGCTTCGTGGTCGAAGATGGCCGGGCCGGGCCCGTGCTTGCCTGAAACTCAGTTTTTCATAGCTTCTCATGCAAGTGCTACGGTCACAAAAGGCCAAAATGACCTATTTTTTCTTGCGCCCTCTTCGCGCACGCCCACACCCCACGCCATGCTGCTAGAAACCCTGGAAACTGCACGCGATCTGGGACGCCTCAGCGAAATCCTGGGCGTGCTGGTGCGCCACGGCTTTGGCGACACGGTGCGCCGGCTCGGGCTGGTGGACACGCTCGAGCGCGCCGGCGCCCGGCTGCACTGGAATCCGCCCACGAACCTGGCGCGGCTCGAACCGCCCGTGCAGGTACGCCTGGCACTCGAAGAGCTGGGGCCGACCTTCGTCAAATTCGGGCAGATCCTCGCGGGCCGCGCCGACCTGTTCAGCCCGCCGTGGATCGCAGAGCTCGAAAAGCTGCACAGCAACGTGCCTGCGCTGCCGCTGGACGCGCTGCGCCCGCAGCTGCGCGCCGACCTCGGCGGCGAGCCCGAGGAAGTGTTCGCGCGTTTCGACCCCGAGCCGCTCGCCGCCGCGTCGATCGCGCAGGTGCACCGCGCGCTGCTGCGCGACGGTACCGAAGTCGTGGTCAAGATCCGCCGCCCCGGCATCGCCGAGGTCATCGAAGCCGACCTGCGCCTGCTGCAGCGCCTGGCCGCGCTCGCCGAAAGCGAATTGCCCAGCCTCAGGCCCTTCCGCCCGCAGGAGCTGGTGCGCGAGTTCGCGCGCTCGCTGCGGCAAGAGCTCGACCTCGCGGGCGAATGCCGCAACGCCGAGCGCATCGCGGCCAACCTTGCGGCGCGGCCCTACATCGTGATCCCGCGCGTGCACTGGCGCTACACCGGCGAGCGCATCAACGTGCAGGACTTCATCGCGGGCGTGCCCGGCAACGCGCTCGAACAGCTCACGCCCGAGGCCGGCTTCGACCGCAAGCTGCTCGCACGCCGCGGAGCGCTCACGGTGCTCAAAACGATCGTCGAGGACGGCCTATACCATGCCGACCCGCACCCCGGCAACGTGTTCTACCTGCCCGCCAACCGCATCGCCTTCATCGACTTCGGCATGGTCGGGCGGCTCTCGCAGCGCCGGCGCGACGAACTGCTGCACCTGCTGCTGGGCCTCGTGGAGCCACAGCCATCCACGGTGGCCGAAGTCCTGCTCGACTGGACGAGCAATGCGCACACGGTGAGCCTGGCGCAGCTCGAGACCGAGATCGAGGCTTTCGTCGATCAGTACCAGAACGTGCCGCTCGCGCAGCTGAGCCTCGCGCAGATGCTCACCGACGTCACCGCGATCCTGCGCACGCACCGGCTGGGCCTGCCCTCCGACCTGGCGCTGCTGATCAAGGCTTTCATCACGCTCGAAGGCATGGGCCGCGGCCTGGACCCCGACTTTCACATGGCGGCCGAGGCCGAGCCGCTGCTGCAACAGGTGGCGCGGGCCCGCTACACGCCGCGCGCCGTGGGCCGGCGTGCCTGGCAGGCGCTGCGCCGCAGCCTGGCCACGCTGGAGCACCTCCCCGACGACCTCACGCGGCTGCTGCGCAACGCGCGGCGCGGGCACGTGCAGGTGAACGTGGAGGTCGCGCACCTCAAGCGCGTGGGCGACCAGATCGACCGCTCGGCCAACCGCCTGGCCATGGCGCTGGTGATCGCCGCGCTGATCGTGGGTTCGTCCATCGTCATGACCGTGCAGGGCGGCCCCACGCTGTTCGGGCTGCCGGCCTTCGGCTTTTTGGGCTTCACGGCGGCCGTGGCCTGCGGCCTGTGGCTGGTGCGCGCGATCTGGCGCAGCAGCCACCGCGGCGAGGACGAGTGACCCCGCCACGCGTGAACTCGCCTGCTCAGCCACACGAGCCGGGCAGGCACGCGCATCCTCAGGGATAACACCGCCACCGCGCCACCTGTTGGGGGCGTACAGTGCTTCGTACAATGGCAGGTTTGTCAAATTTTGTTCGCCGATCCCTGTATCCATGGATCGATCGCGCGACTGGCACCTTACCAAGGAGACCGCATGCAGGCATTGCTCAAATTATCCAAAGCGATCGACTGGCTCAACGCCCAGGTCGGCAAATACGCCATCTGGCTGATCTTTGCCGCCACCCTCATCAGCGCGGGCAATGCGGTGGTGCGCAAGGTGTTCAACTACAGCTCCAACGCCTGGCTCGAGGTGCAGTGGTACCTGTTTGCCTGGTCGTTTCTGGTGGCTGCCGGCTACACGCTGCTGCAGCGCGAGCATGTGCGCATCGACGTGCTCAACAGCCGCCTGCCCAAAAAGGTGCAGGTGTGGATAGACATTCTGGGCTTCGCGTTGTTCCTCACGCCGCTGTGCATGGTGGCGCTGTACCTGAACATCCCGATGGTGATCGAGAAAATCCAGTCGGGCGAAATGTCGGCCAACGCCGGCGGCCTGGTGCGCTGGCCCGTGTGGCTCGCGCTGCCCGTGGGCTTTGCGCTACTGCTCTTGCAGGGCTGGTCGGAGCTGATCAAGCGCGTCGCCTACCTGCGCGGCCAGGGGCCGGACCCCATGGGGCGCCTGGGCGATAAATCGGCCGAAGAAGAGCTCGCCGAAGAACTGCTGCGCACCACCCAGAACAAAGACACCGCGCCCGCTGCCGGCGGCGCTCGCTGAACCCCGGCAGGAGCCACCACCATGGAATTGTTGACCGCCAACTTCGCCCCCTTCATGTTTGCGGGGCTGATTCTCTTTTTGCTGCTGGGCTTTCCCGTGGCCTTCAGCCTTGGGGCCTGCGGCCTGTTTTTCGGCCTGATCGGTATCGAGCTCGGGGTGTTCCCGGCTTCCATCGTCGCCTGGCTGCCGCAGCGCCTGATCGGCATCATGGCCAACGATACGCTGCTGGCCGTGCCCTTTTTCACGTTCATGGGCCTGATTCTGGAGCGCAGCGGCATGGCCGAGGACCTGCTCGACACGGTGGGGCAGGTGTTCGGCCCGATCCGCGGCGGGCTCGCGTTGGCCGTGATCTTCGTGGGCGCACTGCTCGCGGCCACCACGGGTGTGGTCGCCGCGTCGGTCATCTCCATGGGCCTGATCTCGCTGCCCATCATGCTGCGCTACGGCTACAACCGCCCGGTCTCGGCGGGCGTGATCGCGGCCTCGGGCACGCTCGCGCAGATCATCCCGCCGTCGCTGGTGCTGATCATCATGGCCGACCAGCTGGGCCGCAGCGTGGGCGACATGTACAAAGGCGCCTTCCTGCCGGCCTTCATCCTCGTAGGCATGTACGTGCTGTTCGTGGTGGCGCTGGCCATCTTCCGCCCCGCGCTGGTGCCCGCGCTGCCGCCCGAGGCGCGCACCTACCGCGAGCCCAACGGCAGCAGCGGCTACCCCTCGCTGTTCGTGGTGCTGGCCATTTCCGCCGTGGTGGCGGGGGCCATGGCGCACTACATGCCCCAACTGCACACCTGGTGGCAGGGCGAAGCGGTCGATGTCGTGCCCACCGACGAAAAAGTCGTGGTCGCGATGTGCGGCGGCGTGTTCGTGGCCTGGCTGATCGCGGTAGCCAACCACCTGCTCAAGCTCGGCCTGCTGTCACGCCTGGCCGAGCGCGTGACTTTCGTGCTGATTCCGCCGCTGCTGCTGATTTTCCTCGTGCTGGGCACCATTTTTCTGGGCGTGGCCACGCCGACCGAAGGCGGCGCCATGGGCGCGGTGGGCGCGCTGATCATGGCCGCCCTGCGCAGGCGCATGAGCTGGTCTTTGCTCAAGCAGGGGCTGGCATCGACCACCAAGCTCGCTTCATTCGTGATGTTCATCCTGATCGGCTCCACCGTGTTCAGCATGGTGTTCCAGGCGGCCGACGGGCACAAATGGGTGGAAGAACTGCTGCGCAACCTTCCCGGCGGGCAGGTGGGCTTTCTGATCTTTGCGAACCTCGTGGTGTTTTTCCTCGCGTTCTTCCTCGATTATTTCGAGCTCTCTTTCATCGTCGTGCCGCTGCTGGGGCCGGTGGCGGACAAGCTGGGCATAGACCTGATCTGGTTTGGCGTGCTGCTCGCGGTGAACATGCAGACCTCGTTCATGCACCCGCCCTTCGGCTTTGCGCTCTTTTTCCTGCGCTCGGTGGCGCCCGAAAAGCCCTATATCGACAAGGCCACCGGCAAACGCATGGAGCCCGTGACCACCATGCAGATTTACAAGGGCGCGATACCCTTCGTGCTGATGCAGCTGGTCATCGTGGGCGTGCTGATCGCCTTCCCGGGCCTTGTGACGGGCAGCCTGGACGCGCAGGTCAAGGTCGATATGGACGCCGTGGGTGCCGAGATGCGCGACAGCCTGGAAGGCAGCAGCGGCTACGGCACGGGCGACGACGCCGCGACCACGCCTGATGCAAATGCCGCCAGCCAGGGCACGCAGGAGCCCGATGCTGCGAGCCCCAGCGAGCCCACCCCCCCCGGTGCACAGGGCTATGGCGCAGAAAGCGACGACCCGATGAAGGCCTTGAACGATGCGCTGAAAAAGAAATAGCGCCGACTATTTCGACCCACAAAAAAGCCGCGACATGTCGCGGCTTTTTTGTGCAGCGCTTGGGATGCGAATATCCCAAGCGCTGTTTCCAGACACCTCAGATTTTGACGGTGTTCATGTATTGGTTGTACGGGAACTCCGAGAAGCGGTTCCACAAAATCTGGTCGCGCTGGAAAGCTCGCATGTCATCGTAGATTTTCTTGAACTCGGGCGACTTGGCACGATGCTCCTCATAAACCTCCATGGAAGCCTTGAAGCCCGCGTCCATGACCGGCTTGGGAAACATCTTGAGCTTGGTGCCGCTGGCCACCAGGCGCTTGAGCGCCTGCGGGTTCAGGGCGCCGTACTTGGCGGTCATGTCCGCCGCCGCGACCGCGCCGGCCGCCTTGACGATGGCCTTGTTTTCAGCCGAGAGCTTTTCGAAGGCCTTGTTGTTGATGAAGAACTCCAGGTCGGCGCCGCCCTCCCACCAGCCGGGGTAGTAGTAAAAAGGCGCGACCTTGTTGAAACCCAGCTTTTCATCGTCGTAGGGGCCGACGAACTCGGTCGCGTCGAGGGTGCCCTTTTCGAGCGCCTGGTACACGTCGCCCGCAGGCATGCTTTGCGACACCACGCCCAGCTTGGCCATGGCCTCGCCGAAGATGCCGCCGCCCAGGCGCATCTTGAGCCCCTTGAGGTCGGCCGGCGTCTTGATTTCCTTGCGGTACCAGCCGCCCATCTGCGTGGTGGTGTTGCCCGCGCTCATGGTGCGGAAGTTGTATTTGGCAAAGAAGGCGTCGAGCAGCTTGCGACCGTTGCCGTGGTCTTTCCAGGCGCTCATCTGCAGCGTGGTCAGGCCAAAGGGCACGGCGCAGCTCATCGAGAAGATGGGGTCCTTGCCGGCGAAATAGTACGCCGCCGTCTGCGCCATTTCGATCGTGTCCTTTTCGAGCGCATCGACCACGCCGAACGCCGGCATCAGCTCGCCCGCCGGGTGCACGGAGACCTCGAACTTGCCGCCCGAGAGTTCCTTGACGGTTTGCGAAAACTTCTCGGCGCTGCCGAAGATGGTGTCGAGCGACTTCGGGAAGCTCGACGCCATGCGCCAGCGCACTGCCGCCTGGGCGTGCACTGCAGGGGCTGCGCCTGCAGCCAGCACGCCGGCGATGCCGGCATTTTTGATCAAGGAACGACGATCCATAAGGTTTCTCCTGAATAAAAACATAGGCTGGACGCACCGCGCTCCAGCCCCCGAAGCAGACATTGTAAAAATCTGCAGCCCTTCTGCCCTACGGGAAAACCCCTGTTTTTACCCCGAAGCGGCGGGCAATGCATTGCCCGCTTACACCGTCGCCGCAGGCAGCTCAAAGCGCGCGCGCACGCTGCGCTCCATGCCTGCCGCATCCAGCCCTTGCAGCGCAAGCAGCTTGACCGGGTCGCCGTGCTCGATGAAGCGGTCGGGCAGGCCCAGCTGCAACACGGGCCGCAGCAGGCCTGCAGCGTTCAGCGCCTCGGTCACGGCGCTGCCCGCGCCGCCCGTGATGGCACCTTCTTCCACGGTCACGAGGGCGTCGTGGCTGGCGGCGACTTCGAGCAGCAGCTCTTCGTCGAGCGGCTTGGCCCAGCGCATGTTGACCACCGTGGCGTCGAGCGCCTCGGCGGCCTGCAGCGCGGGGTACAGCAGCGTGCCGAACGCGAGGATCGCGATGCGCGGCGCGGTCTCGGGCGCCTCGCCCGCGTGGCCGCGGCGCAGGCGGCGGATTTCCCCTTTGCCGAAGGGCAGCCCCTCAAGTTCGGGCAGTGGCGCCACCCCCACGCCCGCGCCGCGCGGGTAGCGCACGGCCACGGGGCGGTTTTGCGCATACGCGGTGCTCAGAAGCTGGCGGCACTCGCGCTCGTCGGCCGGGCAGGCCAGCGCCATGTTGGGGATACAGCGGATGAAGGCGATGTCGTACGCGCCCGCATGCGTGGGGCCGTCGGCGCCGACCAGGCCCGCGCGGTCGAGCGCGAACACCACGGGCAGGTTTTGCAGCGCCACGTCGTGGATCATCTGGTCGTAGGCGCGCTGCAGGAAGGTGGAATAGATCGCGACCACGGGCTTGAGCCCTTCGCAGGCCAGGCCCGCGGCGAAGGTCACGGCGTGCTGTTCGGCAATGCCCACGTCGAAATAACGCGCGGGAAAGCGCTGCTCGAATTCGACCATGCCCGAGCCCTCGCGCATCGCGGGCGTGATGCCCACGAGACGCTCGTCCTGCGCCGCCATGTCGCACAGCCACTGGCCGAACACCTGCGTGAAGGTCTGGCGCGGCGCCACGGCGGGCGGCACCAGACCCACGGCGGGGTCGAACTTGCCCGGGCCGTGGTAGGCCACGGGGTCGGCCTCGGCGAGCTTGTAGCCCTGGCCCTTCTTGGTCACCACGTGCAAAAACTGCGGGCCTTTGAGCTCCTTGATGTTCTCCAGCGTGGGGAGGAGCGAATCGAGGTCGTGGCCGTCGATCGGGCCGATGTAGTTGAAGCCGAATTTTTCGAACAGCGTGGCCGGCACCACCATGCCCTTGGCCTGCTGCTCGAAACGTTTGGCGAGCTCGAGCAGCGGTGGCACGGGGCGCAGCACGGTTTTGCCGACGCTTTTTGCCGCGGAGTAGATATGCCCGCTCATGAGCTGCGCGAGGTAGCGGTTCAGCGCGCCTACGGGCGGGCTGATGCTCATGTCGTTGTCGTTGAGGATGACGAGCAGGTCGGCCTCGGCCACGCCCGCGTTGTTCAGCGCCTCGAAAGCCATGCCCGCGGTCATGGCGCCGTCGCCGATCACGGCCACGCAGTGGCGCTGCTCGCCCTCGAGCTTGGCCGCGACCGCCATGCCCAGCGCCGCCGAGATGCTGGTGCTCGAGTGCGCGGTGCCGAAGGCGTCGTAGGGGCTTTCGCTGCGCAGCGGAAAGCCCGAGATGCCGCCGAGCTGGCGCAGCGTGGCCATGCGCTCGCGCCGGCCTGTAAGGATTTTGTGTGGGTAGGTCTGGTGCCCCACGTCCCACACCAGGCGGTCGTGCGGCGTGTTGAAGACATAGTGCAGCGCGACGGTCAGCTCCACCGTGCCGAGGTTGGAGCTCAGATGCCCGCCGGTCTTGGAGACGCTGTCGAGCACGAAGGCGCGCAGCTCGGCAGCCAGGCGCTTGAGCTCCGCGCGCGGCAGGCGGCGCAGGTCTGCCGGGTCGTTGATGGTCTGCAGCAAAGCGTAAGGTGACTGGGACATAGACTACTTTTTCAATAGCTGCTTGCGCTTGTGGGATGGGCGCTAGAGCCCGATTTTGTACGAATATTCAAGGGGCTGCCATGGTGCCTGTGCATTCAGTGGGAGCGGCATACCACCATGTCGGCGAGCGCGGCGAGGGCGCGGGTGTCGGGCAGGCCGCTCGCGGCGAGCGCAGCATGCGCCTCGGCCCATAACTGCTGCGCCTGCGCGCGTGCGCCTTCGAGGCCAAGCAGCGAAACGTAAGTTGGCTTGCCGTGCGCGGCGTCCTTGCCGGCGGTCTTGCCCAGCGTGGCCGAGTCGGCGGTCACGTCCAGAATGTCATCGACCACCTGGAAAGCCAGACCCAGCGCAGCGCCGTAGCGCGCGAGCGCGGCCCCCGCGGGCGCCTGCAAAGCCATCGCAGCGGCCGCGCCCATGCGCACACTGGCCTGCAAGAGCGCACCGGTCTTGAGCTCGTGCATGCGGCGTAGCTGCGCAAGGTCGAGCGTGCGTCCCACGCTCGCGAGGTCTATGGCCTGCCCGCCCGCCATGCCTGCAGAGCCCGCAGCGCGTGCGAGCAGGCGGCACAGCGCGGCTTGGACTTCGGCCAGAGCAGGCGCGTCGTCGGGCGTGAGCAGCTCGAAGGCAAATGCCTGCAGCGCGTCGCCCGCGAGCAGCGCCAGCGCCTCGCCGTATTGCACGTGCACCGTGGGCTTGCCGCGGCGCAGCACGTCGTCGTCCATGCAGGGCATGTCGTCGTGCACGAGCGAATAGGCGTGGATCAGCTCCACCGCGCAGGCCGCACGCAGCGCCATGTCTTCGAGCGCGCACTGCGTCACGGCGTCTTGGGGGGCTGCGCCGCTGCGCACGGCCTCGAAGGCCGCGCGCACGAGCAATGCACGCAGGCGCTTGCCACCGCCGAGCACGGCGTAGCGCATGGCTTCCGCGAGGTCGCCCGGCGCGTCCACGCCCACCCACTGCGACAGCGCCCGCTCCACGCGCGCGAGCTCGGCGCGGCTCCAGGCGTCGAGCGCAAATTCCGAGATGCTGGCGTCCTGCACGCGACTCATTCCTGTGTCCAGGGCTGCAGCTGGCCGCCGTCGAACACCTTGATCTGCTCCTGCACGGCTTCGAGCCGTTCGCGGCAAAAGGCCAGCAGCGCAGCACCGCGCTGGTACGCCGCGAGCATGTCGTCGAGCGGCAGCTGCCCCGATTCGATGCGCGCCACGAGCTGTTCGAGCTCCGCGAGCGCGGCTTCGTAGCTCACCGGCATGGCATCGGAAGAAGAAGCGGAAACGGGGGTGGGGGCCTGCGGCATGGGCAAAAGGGGCTGGGCGTGGGACGGAAATGGCAATTCTAGACCGCCGCCTAATGAGGGAATTTCGCGAGGACATTGCGCTGCAAACTCCAACGCCCTTCACTTCTACCCCACCCCGCAAACCTGCCCGCCCGCATCGTTGTGCGCGAGCTCGCGCAGGTCCTTGGCTTGCGCCACTTCGAGGTCGCGCGGCAGGGTGACGCCGTTTTTCACGGCCAGGATTTCGGCCATCACGCTCACGGCGATCTCGGGCGGCGTCTTGCTGCCGATGTAGATGCCGATCGGGCCGCGCAGGCGGCGCAGGCTCTCTTCGGTCTGGCCGAAGTGCTCGATCAGGCGCGCGCGGCGTGCGGCGTTGTTGCGGCGCGAACCTATGCCGCCGATGTAGAAAGCCTCGGTCTGCAGCGCCTCGATGAGCGCGAGGTCGTCGAGCTTGGGGTCGTGCGTGAGCGCGACCACGCAGCTGCGCCGGTCGGGCTTGAAGGCCTGCACCACATCGTCGGGCATGTCGGTCACAAGGGTGGCGCCGGGCACCTGGAAGGCGCTGCGGTATTCCTCGCGCGGGTCGCAGACCGTGACGGCAAAGCCGCTGAACAGCGCCATGGTGGCGAGGTATTCGGCGAGCTGGCCCGCGCCGATCAAGAGCATGCGGTAGCCGGGGCCGAAGGTGTTGCTGAGCTGCTGCGCGTCCAGCGCCAGCGCGGCAGGCGCGGCGGCGGGCGTGAGCGTGACCGCGCCGTCGGCCAGGCGCACGCTGCGCTGCATCAGCCGGCCTGCGTCGAGCGCGGCGATCAGCTCGCCCAGCGGCTCGGACGCGGGGTCGTATTCGAGCAGCAGCTCCAGCGTGCCGCCGCAGGGCAGGCCGAAGCGGTGCGCCTCGTCGGCGCTGATGCCGTATTTGACGAACTCGGGCGCGCCGGGCGCGATCTGGTGCGGGTCTGGGTCGGGTTGTGACGCGGGCTCCTGCGTCGCCTGGGGCCGCTGATAGCGGCTCGTGTAGCGCGCGATGAGGTCGTCTTCGATGCAGCCGCCCGAGACCGAGCCGACCACGGCGCCGTCTTCGCACAGTGCCATGATCGAGCCCACGGGCCGCGGTGACGAGCCCCAGGTACGCACCACCGTGGCCAGCAGCGCATGCCGGCCCGCCGCGCGCCAGCCGTGCAGGCTGCGCAGCACCACGAGATCGAGGTTTTCCATCGTTCGCTCCTTCACTCACGCATTTGTGCACCAAGCCATCGATCAAAACGGCTTATTTGGTGAACCACCACGCGAGCAACAGCACTACCACGGCGCCGCCCACGACCCACACCCAGGCCGGGATGCCGCCCGCGGCCGGTGCCGGCGCTGGTGCGGGCGCGGCAGCAGCCACCGCAGGCGCAGGGTAGCGGCGCTGCAGCTCTTCCTCGAAGCGCTGGAAAAAGTCTTCGGCCATGGACTTGGCCGCGCCGTCGATCAGGCGCTGGCCGAGCTGTGCGATCTTGCCGCCCACGGTGGCGTGCACGGTGTAGCGCAGCTCGCAGCGCGGCCGCCCGGACTCGTCGGGTGGCAACTCGGCCAGTTGCACCTGCGCCGTGCCCTTGCCGAAGCCCGCCACGCCGCCCGAGCCATCGAAAGCGAGCGTGTAGCTCTGCGGCGCGACGATGTCCGCGAGCTTGATCTTGCCCGCGAACTTGGCCGACACCGGGCCGATCTTGAGCGCCTGCGCGACGCTGAACTGGTTCTCGCCCGTGGCTTCGATTTTTTCGCAGCCGGGGATGCACAGCTTGAGCACCTCGGGGTCGTTGAGCGCATCCCAAGCCTGTTGCTGGCTCACGGCGAGGGTGCGGCTGGCTTGCATTTCCATGGTTTTTTCCTCTGTTGCAAGAAGTTTGAATGATCGGCGATGCCGTGAGGCTATGCCCGCAGCAGGCGCGCGAGGCTCGCGGCGAGCTGCTGCAGGTGTTCGAGGTTGTGCACGGCGAGCATGGCGTGCGCCTGGCGGTGCAGCACTGCGGCGCCGCGCGCGCTGGGGGTGTAGTCGGCAAAACGCAGCAACGGATTGAGCCAGAGCAGGCGCGCGCTGTGGCGCCGCAGCCAGGCCAGCTCTTGCTCGAGCAGCGCGGGCGCGCCGGTGTCCAGGCCGTCGCTGATGAGCAGCACCAGCGTGCGCCGCCCCACGAGGCGGCGCGCGTGCCGCGTGCGCAGCTGCGCGAGGCTCGCGCCCATGCGCGTGCCGCCTGCAAAGTCGGTGATCGCGCGGCCCGCCGCGGCGAGCATGGCGTCGGTGTCGGCCTGGCGGAACGCGGGCGTGAGGTCGGTCAGGTCGGTGCCGAAGGCGAATACGTCGCGGCGCAGGGTGCCTTGTACGCCGCTGGGCGCGGTGGCCGCATGCAAAAAGGCGAGCAGCAGGCGCGCGTAGCGCTCCATCGAGCCCGACACGTCGACGAGCACCAGCAGCGGCAGGGATCGCGTCTGGCGCGCCAGACGCGGCAGCTGCACGATTTCGCCGCCGTGGCGCGTGGCGCGGCGCAGCGCGCCGGGCCAGTGCAGGCGCGCGCCACGCAGGCCCGGGCGCGTGCGCCGCGCGGCGTACTGCGGCAGCGGTAGCGCGATCTCGCGCGCGAGGCGCTCCACGAGCCGGTATTCACTCGCCGAGAGCTGCGCAAAGTCAGCCTGGCGCAGGCGCTGCAGTGCGCTCGGGGTCAGCGCGGCGTCGAGCTCGAACTTGTCGTCTGCGGGCGGCGGAGCCTGGCGTGCGGACTGCAAGGGCGCGAGCGCCTCGGCCACGCGCGGGCGGCGCGGCGGCGCGGGCGTCGGGGTGGGGCCGCGCGGCAGCATTTGCGCGAGCAGTTTCTGCGCGACTTCGGGGTTGCGGAAATAGACGTCGAACAGCTCGCGAAACACCGCGATGTCTTCGGCGCGGCCCACGAACACGGCCTCGAGTGCGGCGCGAAAATCTGCGCGCTCCAGCCCCACGAGCAGCAGCGCCTGCTGCGCCAAGGCCATGCGCGCAGCATCGACGCGCACACCGGCGCGGCGCAGCGCGCGGCCAAAGCCGCTCAAGTTTTCCGCGAGCTTGCCCCGGCGCGCGTCGCCGAGCTGAGAGACCGGGGCTGCGGCTGCCACCTCCGTACTTCCCATTCAAGCCGCGGGCTGCAGCAGTGCGGCGGCCATGTCCTGCGTGAGCGCGGCCACGTCCTCGCGCTGCTTGAAGAGCACGCCCGCGGTGTCGCGCACGACTTCGGGGTCAACCACCAGCGTGTCGAGCGCGACGAGCGCCTTGGCCCATTCGACGCTCTCGGCAATGCCCGGCACGCGCTGGAAGGCATCGGCAAAAGGCGGGCTGCGCAGCCGCGCCACGAAGTCGGCCACCTGCACCGCGAGCGCCGCGCTCGCGCCGGGCACCTGCGCGCGCACGATGGCGAGCTCGCGCTCGCGCTCGGGATAGTCGAGCCAGAGGTACAGGCAGCGGCGCTTGACCGCGTCGTGCAGGTCGCGCGTGCGGTTGCTCGTGAGGATGGTCACGGGCGTGGCGGCGGCGCGGATGGTGCCGAGCTCGGGGATGCTGACCTGGTACTCGCCGAGGTATTCGAGCAAGAAGGCCTCGAAGGGCTCGTCGGCGCGATCGACCTCGTCGATCAGCAGCACCGCGCCGGGCGCGGGCGCCTGCAGCGCCTGCAGCAGCGGGCGGCGGATGAGGTAGCGCTCCTGATAGACCTCGCGCTCGAGCTGCGCGGTGTCGGCACCGCCGCGGCCCTCGGCGGCGCGCATGTGCAGAAGCTGCGCGGCGTAGTTCCACTCGTACAGCGCCTCGCGCTGCTCGAGGCCGTCGTAGCACTGCAGGCGGATCAGGCTGCGCTGGAGCACGCGCGCGAGCGCCTGCGCAAGCGCCGTCTTGCCCACGCCGGGCTCGCCTTCGAGCAGCAGCGGACGCTGCAGCCGCAGCGCCAGAAACACCGCGGTTGCCAGGCGCCGGTCGGCGAAATAGCCCTCGGCTTGCAGGGCGTGCAGCAGCGCATCGACGCTGAGGGGCTGCGGTAGCGGAGTGGGTGCTTGCATTGCTTATGTTTCGATAGCTACTGGCGCTTGTCACATCTGCGCAAAACGCCGATTTTGCTTAAATTTCGAGGACTCTGCAGCGCCCACCCCGGCGCATGCAAACGCTCACCCCAGCATCTGCGCCACGGCGCGCTGCGTCAGCACGCTGATGAGCTGGGCGCGGTAGGCGGCGCTCGCGTGGATGTCGGCGTTGAGCTCGCTGGCGTCGATTTTGACCGCGGCGGCGGACTCGGGCGTGAAGCGCTGGTTCAGCGCCGCCTCCAGCCCGGCGTGGCGGAACACGCAGCCGGCCGCGCCCGTGACGGCCACGCGCACGCCACCCGCAGTCTGCGCCGCAAACACGCCCACGAGCGAAAAGCGCGAGGCCGGCTGCTTGAACTTGAGGTAGGCCGCGCGCTGCGGAATGGGGAAGCGGATCGCGGTGATGAGCTCGCCCTCTTCGAGCGCGGTGGCGTACATGCCGAGAAAGAAGTCGTCCGCGGCGATCTCGCGCCGGTTCGTGATCACGGTGGCGCCCAGGCCCAGCACGGCGCTCGGGTAGCAGGCGGCGGGGTCGTTGTTGGCCACCGAGCCGCCCAGCGTGCCGCGTGCGCGCACCTGGCGGTCGCCGATGTGCGCGGCAAGGTGCGCCAGCGCGGGGATGGCCGACTGCACCTCGGCGTTCGCGGCCACGTCCATGTGGCGCGTCATGGCGCCTATGCGCAGCGCCTGGCCCTCGCGGCGGATGCCGGCGAGTTCGGCGATGCCGTTGAGGTCGACGATGCGCTCCGGGTTGGCCAGGCGCAGGCGCATCGAGGGCAGCAGGCTCTGCCCGCCGGCGATGGGCTTGCCGCCGGCCGCGGCCAGGCTGGCTGCTTCGGCCACGCTGGCGGGGGTTTCGTAGGTGAAGGCGTACATGCGGGTTCTCCTCAGGCTTTGGCGTTCTGGATGGCTTGCCACACGCGGTGCGGCGATGCGGGCATGTCGAAGTCCTTGACGCCCAGCGGTCGCAGGGCGTCGAGCACGGCGTTGATCACCGCGGGCGGCGAGCCGATCGCCCCGGCCTCGCCGCAGCCCTTGGAGCCCAGCGGGTTGTGCGTGCAGGGCGTGCACACATGGCCGATCTGGAACGTGGGGAAGTCGTCCGCGCGCGGCATCGCGTAGTCCATGTAGCTGCCCGTGAGCAGCTGGCCGGTTTCGCGGTCATAGACGCAGTTTTCGAGCAGCGCCTGGCCAATGCCCTGCACCAGCCCGCCGTGCACCTGGCCTTCGACGATCATGGGGTTGATGATGACGCCGAAGTCATCGACCGCGGTGAAGCGAGCGACGCGCGTGGCGCCCGTGGCCGGGTCCACCTCGACCTCGCAGATGTAGGTGCCCGCGGGGAAGGTGAAGTTGGTCGGGTCGTAGAACGCGGTTTCGTTCAGGCCCGGCTCGAGCTTGTCGAGCGGGTAGTTGTGCGGCACGTAGGCCGTGAGCGCGACCTGCGCGAAAGGAATCTTTTTGTCGGTGCCGCGCACGATGAATTCGCCGCCCTGAAAGTCGATGTCGGCGTCGCTCGCTTCGAGCAGGTGCGCGGCGATCTTCTTGGCCTTGGCCTCGATCTTGTCGAGCGCCTTCATGATCGCCGAGCCGCCCACGCTGAGCGAGCGCGAGCCATACGTCCCCATGCCGAAGGGCACGCGCCCGGTGTCGCCGTGCACGATAGCGACGTTTTCGACCGGAATGCCCAGGCGCGCCGCGACCACCTGCGCGAAGGTCGTCTCGTGCCCCTGGCCGTGGCTGTGCGAGCCGGTGAACACCGTCACGCTGCCCGTGGGGTGCACGCGCACCTCGCCGGCCTCGAACAGGCCCGCACGCGCGCCCAGCGCCCCCGCGATGTTGCTCGGCGCGAGGCCGCAGGCTTCGATGTAGCTGCTGTAGCCTATGCCGCGCAGCAGACCTTTGGCGGCGCTCGCGGCGCGGCGCGCCTCGAAGCCGGCCACGTCGGCGAGCTCCTGCGCCTTGTTCATGCAGGCGTGGAAGTCGCCCGTGTCGTACTGCAACGCCACCGGCGTCTGGTAGGGGAACTGCGTGACGAAGTTGCGCTTGCGGATTTCGTCCTGCGACAGGCCCATCTCCCAGGCGCAGCGCGACACCAGGCGCTCTATCAGGTAGGTCGCCTCGGGCCGGCCCGCGCCGCGGTAGGCATCGACGGGCACGGTGTGGGTGAACCAGCCATCGACCTGCGCAAAAATTTGCGGCGTGCCGTACTGGCCCGCGAGCAGCGTCGCGTACAGGATGGTGGGCACCACGGTGGAGAAGGTCGAAAGGTAGGCGCCCAGGTTGGCGTGCGTGTGCGTGCGCAGCGCAAGGAACTTGCCGTCCTTGTCCATGGCCATCTCGGCGTGGCTCACGTGGTCACGCCCGTGCGCGTCGCTCACGAAGGATTCGCTGCGCTCGGCCACCCATTTGACGCTGCGGTTGAGCTTTTTCGCGGCCCAGGTCACGCACACGTCTTCGGCGTAGAGGTATATCTTGGAGCCGAAGCCGCCGCCCACGTCGGGCGCGATCACGCGCACCTTGTGCTCGGGCAGGCCCATCACGAAGGCCGTGAGCAGCAGGCGCTCGACGTGCGGGTTCTGGTTGGCCACGTAGAGCGTGTATTCGTCGCTCGCGCGGTTGTAGGCGCCGATCGCGGCGCGCGGCTCCATGGCGTTGGGGATCAGGCGGTTGTTCACAAGGTCCAGGCGCGTGACGTGCGCGGCGTTCGCAAAAGCCGCATCGACCGCGGCCTTGTCGCCTATGGCCCACTGGAAGCAGCGGTTGTCGGGCGCCTCGTCGTGCACCACGGCGCCGGGCACCGCGCCCGCTGCGGCGTCGGCCACGTTGACCACGGCAGGCAGCACGTCGTAATCGACCTCGACGAGCTCGGCCGCGTCGCGCGCCTGCTGCTGCGTGAGCGCCACCACCATGGCCACCTGGTCGCCCACGTGGCGCACCTTGCCCTGCGCGAGGATGGGGTGCACGGGCTCCTTCATGGGCTGGCCGTCGGTGCTCGTGATGAGCCAGCCGCAGGGCAGGCCGTTGATCTTGTCGGCGGCGACGTCGGCACCCGTGAACACGGCGAGCACGTCGGGCGCGGCCTTGGCGGCTTCGGTGTTGATGCTGTTGATTGTGGCGTGCGCATGCGGCGAGCGCACGAACACCGCGTAGCTTTGCGCGGCCAGCGTGATGTCGTCGGTGTATTGGCCCGCGCCCGTGAGGAAGCGGTAGTCCTCTTTGCGGCGCACGGATTCGCCGATGTGCGGCAGGCGGGAAAAGTCGGAAGCACCCATGTCTGATCTCCTCGAAAGATGGCGGGAGCGCTTCAGGCGCCCATGGCCTCGCGGCCCTGCTGCACCGCGCGCACGATGTTCTGGTAGCCCGTGCAGCGGCACAGGTTGCCCTCGAGCAGCTCACGGATCTCGGCCTCGCTGGCCTTCGGGTGGTGCTTGACCAGGTCCACCGCGCTCATCACCATGCCCGGCGTGCAAAAGCCGCACTGCAGGCCGTGGCATTCCTTGAACGCGGCCTGCATGGGGTGCAGCGTGCCGTCGGGCGCAGCCAGGCCCTCGATGGTCTGCACCTCGGCGCCCTGCGCCTGCACGGCCAGCATGGCGCAGGACTTCACGGCGCGGCCGTTGACGAGCACCGTACATGCGCCGCACTGGCTGGTGTCGCAACCCACGTGCGTGCCCGTGAGCGCAAGCTGCTCGCGCAGCGCTTGCACGAGCAGGGTGTTGGGCGGCACATCGACGCTGGCGGCGCGCCCGTTGACGGTGAACTGGACTTGCATCGGTTGGTCTCCTCGAAGCGGGTGGGATGGGGCGGATCGAATCGCATTGTGGGTCGCCTTCGTGCGCCGTTTTTCGGGGAAAACCCTGAATTTCCTTGGTATCTGCGCGGATATTCTCAAAATGCGACATGCCGCATGGCAGCCGTGGGCATGATCTTTCCCCGCCCTGCTGCGCGGCCGCGCATTTCCCTGCGCACTCCCCATTCGAGAGGTCCGGATGTCCGTCACCGCCTTGCCACCGCCGACCGATCGCCACACGCTCGTCGCGCAGGCGCGCCAGGCGCTGCGCGCCGGGACAGCTGCCGAAGCGGCCCGCGCCACCGCCATGCCGCCCGCCCCGGCGGGCCTGGAGCCCTGGATCGCGCGCTCGTGGCAGCGCTGCCTGTCCAGCGGCCTGCAGCCCACGCAGCGCGTGGTGTTCGACGCCGTGAGCGCTGCCGCGCTGCGCCGCACCCACGAGCAGCACCACAGTCTGCTGCAGGCGGCGCGGCCCGTGCTCGAACAGCTTGCGCGCACCATCACCGGCATGCGCTACTTCGCCTTGCTGACCGACGCGCACGGCATCGTGCTCGCGGTGCAGGGCTTGCACGGCCTGCCCGCGGACGGCGACCCGCGCGCCCGCGCCATCGCGCGTGTGGGCATCAACCTGTCCGAAGCCGCCGTGGGCACCACGGCCATAGGCGCGGCGCTGACCGAATTGCAGGCCGTGTGGCTGCACCGCGGCGAGCATTTCTTCGAGGACAACACCTGCTACAGCTGCGCCGGCGCACCGCTGTTCGACCCCTGGGGGCGCTGCATGGGCATGCTCGACCTGACGGGCGTCGATGTGCCAGAGCGCCCCGAGCTGCGCCACCTCGCAGTGCGCTCGGCACGCGCGATCGAAGACGCGCTGCTGCTGCAACAGCCGCACGCGCTGCTGCTGCGCGTGAACTGGCCTGGCAGCCCACTCGGCGCTGGAGGCGGCCTGCTCGTGCTGGGCGCCGACGGCCAGGTGCTCGGCAGCAACGGCATGGCGCGCCAGCTCATGCCGCTGCCCCAACTGCCGCCGGGCACCGCCTTGCACTGGAGCCACCTCTGCGCGCTGCCGTGGGGCTTGCTGCTGGGCGCGGCGCAGCAGGCCGCGCGCCACGGGCCCGCGCCGCTCGAATTGCCACTCTGGTCGGGCCTGCGCCTGCATGGCCTGGCACTGCTGGCCGCGCCCCAACGCACGCTCGTTGCGGTCGCCGAAGTCGCCGAAGTCGCCGCAGCGCCTGGCACGCCTGGCACGCCTGGTGCCAGCGTCGAAACCGCAGCTGCCGTGCCCACACCGCTGCGCGAAACCGAAACAGCGCTGATCCGCCAGGCCGTCCGGGCCGCGCGCGGCAACGTCGCACAAGCGGCGCGCGCTCTGGGCATCAGCCGCGCCACGGTCTATCGCAAACTCGGCAACCTAAAGAAACCGTAGCCGCCTGCACACGCCAAACATTCGATTCGGGCCGCGCGTCAATTCACGCACGAGGCCTGCGGGAATCGCCCTGCAAATAACCCTACTCGCTACAATCCCATCCCCCTTCCGGCGGGTGGCGGCTTTTGCTCCTGCCGGTTTCATTGTCCAGATGCACGGCGCATCCTCCCTGTGGGGAGTCTTTAGGTCAGGACACCCATGTCTGATTTAAGTCTTCGACTGCAGCAGGCCGCAAGCCAACTACCAGTTTCCAGCTATTTCGACGAGGCGCTGTTCCAGCGCGAACTGGAGCGCATCTTTCAGTCTGGGCCCCGCTATGTGGGGCACGAACTCTGCGTCCCGAACGCGGGCGACTACTATGCCTTGCCGCAGGAAAACGGCGGCCGCGCGCTGGTGCGCGATGCACAGGGCCAGGTGCAGCTGATCTCCAACGTCTGCCGCCACCGCCAGGCGGTGATGCTGCAGGGGCGCGGCTCGCTCTACACGCAGCAAAAAGGCAGCGCAGGCGGCAACATCGTGTGTCCGCTGCACCGCTGGACCTACAGCGCGCAGGGCGCACTGCTGGGCGCGCCGCACTTTGCGCAAGACCCGTGCCTGAACCTGCGCAACGTCCCGCTGCGCTCCTGGAACGGCCTGTTGTTCGCAGACAACGGCCGCGACATAGACGCCGACCTCGCGCAGCTCGGCCCGCGCGCCGAGCTCGACTTCAGCGGCTATGCGCTCGACCGCGTGGAGCTGCACGAGTGCAACTACAACTGGAAGACCTTCATCGAGGTCTATCTGGAGGACTACCACGTCGGCCCGTTCCACCCCGGCCTGGGCAACTTCGTGACCTGCGACGATCTGCGCTGGGAGTTCCGCGAGAACTTCTCGGTGCAGACCGTGGGCGTGGCCGCAACGTTCGGGCGGCCCGGCTCGGACGTTTACAAGAAGTGGCACGAGGTGCTGCTCAAGTACCGCAACGGCAAGATGCCCGAGCGCGGCGCGATCTGGCTCACGTACTACCCGCACATCATGATCGAGTGGTACCCGCATGTGCTCACCGTCTCCACCGTGCACCCACTCAGCACCGACAAGACGCTGAACATGGTGGAGTTTTACTACCCCGAGGAAATCGTCGCCTTCGAGCGCGAATTCGTCGAGGCGCAGCAGGCGGCCTACATGGAAACCTGCATCGAAGACGACGAAATCGCCGAGCGCATGGACGCGGGCCGCAAAGCGCTGTTTGCGCGCGGCGACAACGAAGTCGGCCCCTACCAAAGCCCCATGGAAGACGGCATGCAGCACTTCCACGAGTGGTACCGGCGCGTGATGGGCATGCGCGTCACCACCTGAAAACTACTTTAACCCAGATTGTTCATTAGGACGCGGGATGGTGGCGAGGCGGCTGGCGTGGCAGTTTGGTCGCGGGTGAGAAGTCCATGGCCAGTGCCATGGACGCCGAAGCCGCGGCCAAAATGACCGGCAGACGTCCGCCAACGCCCGCGTAGGTGCGAAGCACCGCCTAATGGACAATCTGGGTTTAACAATAGCGGCCTGCGCGCATCCACAAAGCGCGCAGGCCGTTTTTTTATTCACACGACTTACGCAAATCGGGGTCAGGCAAGGCCCTCGCCCCATGGCAAAACACTTTGCTGCATCCTTGTTTGCGTAAGTCAAGATTCATAATCCTGCGCCATGCAAGCTACCTGGATGATCGCCGCCGCGCTCTTTTCTGCGCTGGTGGGCGTGGTCACCACACTGGCTTTCGGCCATGGGCAAAAATTTGCATTGCTGCCAGGCTTGCGGCCACGACGGCACGCCGGTGGTCAGCGGCGGCCATGCGTACAGGAGCATTGACATGCCAAGCTACACCACCCTCATCACGCCCGCCGAGCTGCAAGCCCTGCAAGCGGGCGGCGCACCGTTATTGGTCTTCGACTGCAGCTTCGACCTCGCACAGCCCGACGCGGGCGCGCAGCAGTACCACGCCGCGCACATCCCCGGCGCGCACTACGCGCACCTGGACCACGACCTGAGCGCCGCACCGCAGCAGCCGCGCGCCTCGGGCGGGCGCCACCCGCTGCCGCTGCGCGAAGTCTTCGCCGACTGGCTCGCGCGCCGCGGCCTGCGCCGCGAGATGCAGGTCGTCGTCTATGACCGCAACGGCGCCAACTTCTGCGGGCGCCTGTGGTGGATGCTGAAGTGGCTGGGGCACGAGGCCGTGGCCGTGCTCGACGGCGGCCTGCACGCCTGGCAAGCCGCCGGCGGCGCGGTGCGCAGCGGCCCCGAGCCCACGCCTGATCCAACGCCGTTCGTCCAGGGCCCCGCGCTGCGCCGCCTGCTCAGCGCGGCCGAGGTGCTGGCGGTCTTGGGCAAGCCCACGCAAACCCTCATCGATGCGCGCGCCACGCCGCGCTACCGCGGTGAAGTCGAACCGCTGGACCCCGTCGCGGGGCACATTCCGGGCGCGCTGAACCGCCCGTTCACGCTCAATTTTCAAGAGGACGGGCGCTTCAAGCCCGCGGCCCAGCTGCGCGCCGAATTCGAGGCGCTGCTGGAAAACCGCCCGCCCGCGAGCGTGGTGCACTACTGCGGCAGCGGCGTGAGCGCGATCCCGAACCTGCTCGCGATGGAAGCGGCCGGGCTCGGGCAGACGGCCCTTTTTGCCGGCAGCTGGAGCGAGTGGTGCAGCGACCCCACACGGCCCGTGGCGCGCGGCTGAGAGCGCGCAGCGATCACAAAAGCCGTGCGGCGGGGTGGCGTGCAGCAGGCGCGCCCAGTGCAAAAAAGCGCCCTTTCCCTGCGGCGCTTGTCAGACAAATTCCTACAAAGTCCGGCGCACAGACTGACACGCGAAACCGCCAAACGCCGACTTAATTTTTGATTGGGGCGAAATCACAATCCATTTCAACGGATCGGGCACTACCACTTCTGCCATGCACCGATCCGGCCCTGAAAGGATTGCCGCCATGACCAACGACCAACTCCTCGCCGAAATCCGCGAAGCCAACCTCACCTACCTGATGCTGGCGCAAAACCTGATTCGCCAGGACAAGGCCGAAGCCGTGTTCCGCCTGGGCATCAACGAAGACGCTGCCGACATTCTGGCATCGCTGTCGGCGGCGCAAGTGCTCAAACTGGCCTCGAGAAACACCCTTCTTTGCAGCTTCCGCGTCGACGACAACCTGGTCTGGGGCCTGCTCACGAACCACACGCAGAAAAAGTCGGACAACGAAGCCGTCAACACCCTGCACGCGAACATCCTCATGGCGGGGCGCATCTCCGAAGTGCTCTGAGCAGGATTTATCGATAAAAGGACGCCATCATGACCGCCGCCATTGCCGATACAGCTACGAAAACAAAAGCAGCAGCGCCCGCAAAGTCAAGCCCCAAGAGCGTGCTCGACGAATCGCGCCAGATCGAGCGGGCGGCCATGCTGATCCAGATGGGCGCGCGCATGCAGGTGCTCGAGTCGGAAACCACGCTGTCCTACGAGCGTCTGATCCGGCTTTACAAAGAAATTGCGGGCAAGTCACCCTCCAAAGGCCAGTTGCCGTTTTCGACCGACTGGTTCCTGACCTGGCAGGAAAACATCCACAGCTCGCTGTTCCTCAACATCTACCAGTACCTGTCCAAAGGTGCGAGCCTGGACGCAGTCGAGCTGCTGACCAAGGCCTACCGCCTTTACGACGAGCAGATGCGCATCGCACAGATCGAGCCGCTGCTGTCCTTCACGCGCGCCTGGCGCCTCGTGAAGTTCGTCGATGCGGGCATGCTCACGCGCACGGCGTGCAAGCAATGCAGCGGGCAGTTCATCACCGAGCCCTATGAAAACGCACGCCACTACACCTGCGGCCTGTGCAATCCACCGGCGCGCGCGGGCAAGAGCAAGAGTGCCGGAGCGCTGACCTTGTAGCCAAAGTCAGCGCAGCGCAAGCACAAAAGCAAACTCAGAGCTTGGTCTTGGTGATCTTCGCGCCCTGCAGCGACACGCCAGCTTCGAGGCCGGCGTTGCTCATCACGAAGCCGACCACGGGCTGTTTGGCGGTTTCGCTGTCTATGCGTCCGTTGGCACCGATGTGCGCCACGGCCACGGTGGCATCGACGCCGGCCACCCAGCCTTCGCTGCTGAGGAACTTCTGCAGCGCATCGCTGGTGTTGAAGACGTAGATGATGGCCTTGGACTGCGCGCCAATCTGGAAGCCGAGCGAGCCCGCGCCCAGGCTGTAGTAACCCTGGATGCGGCCATGCTGCAGCAGCGCGCCACGGCCATACTCGCCGCCCACCACGAAGCTGCCGCCGACCACCGAGGGAAACACCAGCACGCCGGCGGATTTGGCCACCATCTCACGCGCATCGGGCGACACCTTGTAGAGGCGGTTCAGCGCGGCATTCACATCGGCGTCAAGCGCCGCACGCGCCGAAGGTTTGGGTGCCGTGTCTTTCTCACCGGTGGTGGTACACGCTGTCAAGAGCACGCTGCCCGCCACCACGGCCAGCGCCAAGGTACGCAAGAGGGGAGAACGCATGGTCAAACTCCTTTGCTTTGGGAAAATGCGAAAACCAACCCGGGGAGCCTGTCGGCGCAAAACACGGGAAAAGCCGACACTCCCGGCCGCGCCTCATGCAAGCCGCGCGCTCAGAACAGGTCTCAAAGGCTGATGCGCGAAATCTTCGTGCCCTGCAGCGACACGCCGGCCTCGAGCCCGGCATTGTTCATGATGAAGCCGACCACGGGCTGTTTGATGGTTTCGCTGTCTATGCGGCCATTCGCACCGATGTGCGCCACAGCCACGCTGGCATCAACACCGGCAACCCAGCCCGTGCTGTCGAGGAACTTCGCCAGGGCCTCGCGGGTGTTGAACACATAGAGGACCGACTTGGACTGCGCGCCGATCTGCCAGCCTATGGAGCCCGTGCCCAGGCTGTAGTAACCCTGGGTACGCCCGTCCACGAGCATGGCGCCGCGCCCGTAGCCGCCACCCACCACAAAGCTCCCGCCTACGACCGCGGGGAACACCAGCACCCCCGCGGCCTTGGCCACCATTTCGCGTGCATCGGGCGCGACTTTGTAGAGGCGGTTCAGCGTGTCGCTGACTTCGGCGTCCAGTGCCACGCGCGCCGAAGTGTTGGGCGCCGTGTCTGCTTCGCCGGTGGTCGTGCAGGCCGTCAAAAGCAGGCTGCCGGCCAGCGCGGCCAGGGTCAGCGTACGCAGGGTGGGAAAACGCATGGACAAAATCCTTCCAAAATCACCGATTGGGCGCAGTGTAAGCGCTGGGCGTTACCCAAATCTGTAGCAATCCTGCAGCCTTGTTTGCGCTTGTTTCGGCGCGCTTTGGCTATTCACCCTCTGCATGGTCGGGCACGGGGGGCGACAGCTGGGCCAGCACTTTGTCGATGCGCTTGCCGTCGAGGTCCACCACTTCAAACACCCAGCCCGCACAGCTGATGCGCTCGCCCACGACGGGCAAATGGCCCGACTCGGCCAAAAGCAGCCCCGCAAGGGTGTTGTAGCGCGCGCGCTCCTCGTCGGGCAGCTCGCGGATGCCCAGCCGCGCCTTGAGCTCGTTCACGGGCATGAGGCCGTCGAGCAGCCAGCTACCGTCTTCGCGCTGTGTGGCCCAGGCCTCGCTTGCGGCGCCGGGCTGCAGCTCGCCGGTGATCGCCTCGAGCAAGTCGTGCGACGTCATGATGCCCTGCACCACGCCGTATTCATCGACCACGAACACCATGCGCCCGGCGCGCGTGCGAAATTGATCGAGCAGCTCCATGCCCGTGAGCGTCTCGGGCACGAAGAGGGCGGGCTGCACGTGCGCCTCTATGCCGCCACTCGCCTCGGGCCCCAGCGCAAGCAGGCGCGCCACGCTGATGATGCCGACCACCTCGTCGAGCGAGCCACGGCACACCGGATACCACGAATGCGCGCGCTCGCCCTGCGCCACGAGGCGCAGGCACTCTGCCACCGACGCGCGCGCGTCCAGCCACTGCACGTCGGTGCGCGGCACCATCAGCGAAGTCAGCGGGCGGTCGTCGAGGTGGAAGACGTTGCGCACCATCTGGTGCTCGTGGTGCTCGATCACGCCCGCGGCCCGGCCCTCTTCGAGGCTCGCGATGATTTCCTCCTCGGTCATGGAATGCACGGCCGAATCATCGACGCGCAGCAGGCGCAACACGGCCTGCGTAGAAAGCGCGAGCAGGCGCACGAAAGGCTTGGCCACGCGCGCCACCCAGGTCATGGGCAGCGCGATCACCCGCGCCACGGGCTCGGGGTAGAGCTGCCCGATGCGCTTGGGCACGAGCTCGCCGAACACGATGGTGATGAAGGTGATCACCGTGACCACCAGCGCCGTGGCCGCCACGCCCGCCGCGCCCGGGGCCACGCCCAGGCCCTGCAGCCAGTGCGCGAGCCGCTCGCTGAACGCGGCCTCGCCGATGATGCCGTTGAGCATGCCTATCGAGGTGATGCCCACCTGCACCGACGAAAGGAACTGCGTCGGATCGTCGAGCAGCGCGAGCGCCGCCTGCGCGCCCTTGTCGCCCTCTTCGGCCAGGGCCACGAGGCGCAGCTTGCGGCTCGACGCGAGCGCGAGCTCAGACATCGCGAACACGCCATTGAGCAGCGTCAGCAGCGCGATCAGCAGAAAATCCATGGAAATTCGTTAAAAACTGAACACCATGGCACTTTACTGTATCGGCGACGTGCAGGGCTGCGACCGCGCCCTGGGGCAATTGCTCGATCGCATCGGCTTTTCCCCGAGCCGCGACACCGTCTATCTGCTCGGCGACCTCGTCAACCGCGGGCCCGACTCGGCCGCGGTACTGCGCCGCTGCATGGCGCACGGCGACGCGCTGCGCCCGCTGCTGGGCAACCACGACCTGCACCTGCTCGCGCTGGCGCACGGCGCGCGCAAACCCGGCCGCCAGGACACTTTGCAGGAACTGCTAGCCGCGACCGACCGCGCGGCCCTGCTCGACTGGCTGCGCCAGCAACCGCTTGCGCGCCGGCATGTGCATGGACAAAGTGAAGAAGCACTCCTGCTCGTACACGCAGGCGTGCTGCCGCAGTGGAGCGCGCAGGACACGCTGGCGCTTGCCGACGAGGTGCACGCCGTGCTGCGCAGCGCCGACCTCGGCGACTTCCTGCACCAGATGTACGGCAACGCGCCCGCGCAATGGCACGACGGCCTGCACGGCGTGGAGCGCCTGCGCGTGATCGTCAATGCGCTCACCCGCCTGCGCTTTTGCACACCGCAAGGCACCATGGATTTTTCGAGCACCGAAAGCGCCAGCACCGCACCGCCGGGCCTGCTGCCCTGGTTCGACGTACCCGGGCGGCGCACGGCGGACCAGCCGATCGCGTTCGGCCACTGGTCCACGCTGGGCTGGCTCAACCGCCCTGACCTGCTCGCCCTCGACACGGGCTGCGTCTGGGGCGGCGCCCTGAGCGCGGTACGCTTCGGCCACACCCTGGCCGAGCGTGAACTGCTGCAGGTGCGGTGTGCGCAGGCGCAGAGGCCGGGGGCGTGATGCTATTATTTTGATAGCTTCTCGCACTGACCGGACAAGCGTCTAAGGTCAAAAACACTTGTAATTGGGGTCAGATTCCAATTTTCCCAAAGGGCCGAGCGCAGCGATGGCCCGTGTGGTATCCCCGCCCTTCTGGATGCGCCGAGGAGCGCAGCGCCCGGCGGATAAAGGGCGCGCGATTGTTTGAGCGAAGCGCAGCGCAGCGCAGCGCAGCGCAGCGAGTTTCGCGCGACCCCGCCGGGCGCGAGCACCGCAGGTTGCCCTGGGCGCCGCTCAGGCGCACAGGGACGCAGACAGCAGGGTCGCCTTCTTTTGCCTTCTTTTCTTGGCGAGACAAGAAAAGAAGGTGCGCCGCCGGGCGCAACTCCCGGCACCCGACCTTCGCCCCATCATCCACGCCCGAAATTCGAATCTGACCCCAATTTCCTCAGGAGCCCGCCTTGAGCAGCGCGGCGATCTTGCGCTTGGGCTTGATGTTCGGCGAGACGCCGTTGCGTGGCGGCGCGAGCACCTTTTCCACGGCCTCCCACGCGGCCGGGGTGCCGCCGGGGCTGGGTTCGTAGGGTTTGTCGAAAAACGGATCGTGGGCGGGCGCGGGCGAGCGGAAGCCGCGCTGCGGGCGGTCTTCGCGCGCCGATCCTCGGCCCCATTCCCGACCCGACTCCCGGCCTGATTCCCGGCCTCTGTCTCGTCCCGACGTCCGCCCTGCATCGTCGGCCGATCCGTAACGGCCCTCGCGGCTGCGCGGGCGCTCGTGCTCGAGGGCGAGCGGCTCAGGGGCGATTTTTTTCTTGAGGAGTTTTTCGAGCTCGGCCACAAGGCGCGCGTCGCCCGGTGCGACGAGCGTCACGGCCAGGCCCGAGGCGCCTGCGCGCCCGGTGCGGCCGATGCGGTGCACATAGTCTTCGGCGTGGAATGGCACGTCGTAGTTGAACACCGCAGGCACGTCCTTGATGTCCAGCCCGCGCGCGGCCACGTCGGTGCACACGAGCAGATCGACCTCGCCGCACTTGAACGCCTCGAGCGCCTTCAGGCGTTCGTCCTGGCTTTTGTCGCCGTGCAGCGCCGCCGTTTTGAAGCCCTCGCGCTCGAGCGCACGGGCCAGGCGCGCGCAGCCGAGCTTGCTGTTCACGAAGATGAAGGCCTGCTTCACTTCCAGTGTCCGCAGCAACTGCTGCAGCGCGCGGCGCTTGTCGTCCTCGCCTGCGGCGTAAAAGCGCTGCTCCACGGTGGATGCCGTCTCGTTCGGGCGTGCGACCTCTATGGTTACCGGATCGTTCAGGTAGCTCGCCGCGAGGCGCTTGATTTCGGGCGAGAAGGTGGCCGAGAACAAGAGCGTGGTGCGCTGGCGCGGCAGGTAGGCAAGGATGCGCTGCAGGTCGGGCAGAAAGCCGATGTCGAGCATGCGGTCGGCCTCGTCGAGCACCACGTATTCGACCTGGTTGAGCACCACGTTCTTGGCCTCGATGTGGTCGAGCAGCCTCCCCGGCGTCGCGACGAGGACTTCCACGCCTTTTTTGAGCTCCAGCGTCTGCGGCTTCATGTCCATGCCGCCGAACACCACGGCGCTGCGCAGCTTGGTGTATTTGGCGTAGAGCGCGACTTGCTGCGCCACCTGGTCGGCGAGCTCGCGCGTGGGCAGCAGCACGAGTGCCCGCACCGGATGGCGCGCGGGCGAGGTGGAGCTGTTTTCGTGCACCAGCAGGCGCTGCAGCAGCGGCAGCGAAAAGGCCGCCGTCTTGCCCGTGCCCGTCTGCGCCGCGCCCATGACGTCGCGCCCCTGCAGCACGACCGGAATGGCCTGCGCCTGGATGGGCGTCATCGCCGTGTAGCCCATCTCGGCCACGGCGCGGTCGATGGTGGGGGAAAGTTGCAGTTCGGAAAATGAAGAGGTCATGAAACGTCAGGATTCACCTGGTTGTGCCAAGCATGTCTGCGGGCATTCGATCAAAGCTGCCGTGCGCCAAAGGTGTCGCACGCTTGTATGCGGCCAGCGTCCATGCCGGCCTGGAACCAGTGCTGGCGCTGCGCACTGGTGCCGTGGGTGAAACTGTCGGGCACCACATAACCCTGGCTGCGCTTTTGCAGCGCATCGTCGCCGATGTGCGAAGCCGCGTTCATTGCGGATTCGACATCGCCTTGCTCCAGCCAGTGCCTGGCCTGCTGCGACCTGTTGGCCCACACGCCGGCCAGACAGTCGGCCTGCAGCTCCAGGCGCACGGACAGCTGATTTTGCTGTACCTGGCTCACCCGGCCGCGCAAACCGTCGATTTTAGCGGTCAGACCGAGCAGGTTCTGCACATGGTGCCCCACTTCATGGGCCACCACGTAGGCGCGCGCGAAATCGCCGGGCGCACCGAGGTCATGGCTGAGGGTGTCGAAAAAATCCATGTCCAGATAGACCTTGCGGTCGCCCGGGCAATAGAACGGCCCCATGGCGGCCTGCCCGGTCCCGCAAGCCGTGGGCGTGGCGCCGCGGTACAGCACCAGGCGCGGCGGCTGATATTGCGCATTGTCTTCTTGAAAAACCTGCGTCCAGGCATCTTCCGTCGAGGCCAACACGGTCGAAACGAAGGTCGCACTCTGGTCTGCGGCCGGCGGTTTGTGCGCCGGCCTCTGTGGCTGCACGACTGCCGGGCTGCCACCACCGCTCAAAAGGTTCAGCAGCGTCACGGGGCTGACGCCCAGCACCCAACTGCCCAACAGCGCAAGCACGATGGTGCCGATGCCTATGCTGCGCCCGCCCAGCCCAAAACCGCCACCACCGTCGTCATCACGGCGATCTTCCATGTTGTCTGACTGCCGTTCACCTTCCCACCGCATCGCTGACTCCTTGACTTGACACGTGCACACGTTAAATTGCCGCTACTGTAGCTGTCCCGTGCCTTGTGGCAGCTACGGGGCACTTTCACCCTCGTGCGCCATTGCGCTTGTTTGAGGCGCGCAATCTTCTGATTTTCAACAATCTGGGAGTTTCGACATGAAAAACAGCTACCTCGCTGAATGCATCGGCACCTTCTGGCTGGTTCTCGGAGGTTGCGGCAGTGCCGTATTGGCCGCCGCCTTTCCTGATGTCGGCATTGGCCTGGCCGGGGTCTCGCTGGCCTTCGGCCTGACCGTGCTCACCATGGCCTTCGCCATCGGGCACATCTCCGGCTGCCACCTGAACCCGGCCGTCTCGGTGGGCTTGTGCGTGGGCGGGCGTTTTCCCAAAGCCGACTTGATCCCCTATATCGTGGCCCAAGTCATCGGCGCGATCATTGCAGGCGGCGTGCTCTACGTCATCGCCAGCGGAAAGGCAGGTTTTGACCTGGCTGGCGGATTCGCCTCGAATGGCTACGGCGAACATTCGCCGGGCGGCTATAGCCTTGTAGCCGCCTTGGTGACAGAGGTGGTCATGACGGCGATCCTCCTGTTCGTCATCATGGGCGCCACCGACCAACGTGCCCCGCAAGGCCTTGCGCCCATCGCCATCGGCCTGTGCCTGACCCTCATCCACCTGATCTCCATCCCCGTGACCAACACTTCGGTCAATCCAGCGCGCAGCACGGGCGTGGCGGTTTACGTGGGCGCTTGGGCGCTGGCGCAGCTGTGGCTTTTCTGGGTGGCCCCCATCGTGGGCGGCGCGCTGGGCGCATTGATGTATCGCGGCATAGCAAAAGAGTGATGGCCGCGTCCTTGCCGGCACTCATCCCTCACGCCTTGGGCAGCGTCACGCCCACCTGCCCCTGGTACTTGCCGCCGCGGTCTTTGTAGCTGGTTTCGCAGACCTCGTCGCTCTCGAAAAACAGCACCTGCGCGCAGCCTTCGCCGGCATAAATCTTGGCGGGCAGCGGCGTGGTGTTGCTGAATTCGAGCGTCACGTAACCCTCCCACTCGGGCTCGAAGGGGGTGACGTTGACGATGATGCCGCAGCGCGCGTAGGTGCTCTTGCCCAGGCAGATGGTGAGCACGTTGCGCGGGATGCGGAAGTATTCGACGGTGCGCGCCAGCGCAAAGCTGTTGGGCGGGATGATGCACACCTCGCCATGAAAATCGACGAAGCTCTTTTCGTCGAAATTCTTGGGGTCGACCACGGTGCTGTGGATGTTCGTGAAAATCTTGAATTCGGGCGCGCAGCGGATGTCGTAGCCGTAGCTGCTGGTGCCGTAGCTCACGATCTTGCGCCCATCGACCTCGCGCACCTGGCCGGGCTCGTAGGGTTCGATCATGCCGTGCTGCTCGGCCATGCGGCGTATCCATTTGTCGCTTTTGATGGTCATGCTGGGGGCCCTGGTTGTGCCGCGGCATTGTAAGCAGGGCCCAGTACGCGATGCCTGCGGCGACACGGCGCATGCCACAATCGCGCGAAAACGCCCCCGGAGACGAGCCCCCATGCGCATCCTCATTGCCGAAGACGACCAGGTGCTGGCCGACGGCCTGCTGCGCACACTGCGCAATTCGGGCGCGGCGGTGGACCATGTGGCCAGCGGCAGCGAGGCCGATGCGGCGCTGATGACGCACACCGAGTTCGACCTGTTGATCCTCGACCTGGGCCTGCCGCGCATGCACGGGCTCGAGGTGCTCAAAAAGCTGCGCGGCCGCGGCTCTGCGCTGCCCGTGCTCATCCTCACGGCTGCCGACAGCGTGGAAGACCGCGTGCAGGGACTGGACTTCGGCGCCGACGACTACATGGCCAAGCCCTTCAGCCTGCAGGAGCTCGAGGCGCGCGTGCGCGCGCTCACGCGGCGCAAGGCCGGCGCCACGAGCAGCGTCATCCGCCACGGGCCGCTGGTCTATGACCAGGCCGGGCGCGTGGCCACCATAGACGGCAAGATGGTGGAGCTCTCGGCGCGCGAGCTCGGCCTGCTCGAAGTGCTGCTGCAGCGCGCGGGGCGCCTGGTCAGCAAGGAGCAGCTGGTCGAGCGTCTGTGCGAATGGGGCGAGGAAGTGAGCCTCAACGCCATCGAGGTCTACGTCCATCGCCTGCGCAAGAAGATCGAGCGCGGCCCGATCCGCATCGCCACCGTGCGCGGGCTCGGCTACTGCCTCGAAAAAATCCCTGCCTGACTCTCGAAACAAGAGCTGCTTACGCAGTATCTACGGGCGCAAAAGGCTGTTTTTATCCATAACCCCAACGACCTTGAAAATCTTCCAGCGCACGCAGCGCTCGCTGTTCGGTGAAATCCTCGACTGGATGCTCACGCCGCTGCTGCTCTTGTGGCCGCTGAGCCTCGCGCTGACCTGGCTGGTCGCGCAGACGCTCGCCAACAAGCCTTTCGACCGCGCGCTCGAACACCACGCGCAGACGCTGGCCCAGCTCGTGAGCGTGGCGCAGGGCAAGGTGCAGTTCAGCCTGCCGCAGCCGGCCTATGAGATGTTGCGCGCCGACGCCGCCGACACCGTGTATTACCAGGTACTTGCCCCCAGCGGAGCGTTGCTCGCAGGCGACGCGAGCCTGCCGCAACCCGGTGTGGACGAGCGCACGGGCGCCGATGCCGTCGATGCGGTGTGGCTGCGCGACGACGAGCTGCGCGGCGTGGACATCCGCGTGGCCGCGGTCTGGGTGCCGCTCGCGCTGCCCGCCACGCAGGGCAGCCCCGCACTGGCGCTGGTGCAGGTGGCCGAGACGCGCGAAAAGCGCAGCATGCTTGCGACGGAAATCGTCAAGGGCGTGATGCTGCCGCAGTTCGTGATCCTGCCGCTCGCGGTGCTGCTCGTGTGGCTCGCGCTCGCGCGCGGCATCCAGCCGCTGAGCCAGATCGAGCAGCGCATCCGCGCGCGCCGCCCCGACGACCTGAGCCCGCTCGACGAGCGCACGGTGCCGCTCGAGGTGGCGCCGCTCGTGGCCTCGGTGAACGACCTGCTCATGCGGCTCGATGACTCCATCGCGACGCAAAAGCGCTTTCTCGCCGACGCCGCGCACCAGCTCAAGACGCCGCTCGCGGGCCTGCGCATGCAGGCCGACCTCGCGCAGCGCGAAGGCACCAGCACCGAAGACCTCAAGCGCTCGCTGCAGCAGATCGGGCGCGCGAGCATGCGCGCCACGCACACGGTGAACCAGTTGCTCGCGCTCGCGCGTGCCGAGGCGAGCGGCACGCGCCTCGCGCACCAGCCTTGCAACCTCGCGCGCCTGACCATGGAAGTGGTGCGCGACTCGGTGCCGCGCGCGCTCGAAAGGCACCTCGATCTGGGCTACGACGGCGCCCCGCCCACGGCGCCTGGCGTGTGGGCGCAGGGCAACCCCACGCTGCTCAAGGAGCTGGTGCGCAACCTGCTCGACAACGCCATCAACTACACGCCGTCGAACGCCGCGCAGCCCGGCGTGGTCACCGCGCGCGTGCTCGCCGACCCGCTGGGCGAAGTCGTGCTGCTGCAGGTCGAAGACTCGGGGCCGGGCGTGCCCGAGGCCGAGCGTGAGCTCGTGTTCCAGCCGTTTTACCGCGCGCTCGGCAACGAGGCCGACGGCTCGGGTCTGGGCCTGCCCATCGTCAGCGAGATCGCGCGCCAGCACGGCGCGCAGGTGCTGCTCGAAGACGCGCACCCGGGCCGCCGTCCGCCGGGCGCGCGCTTTAGCGTGCGCTTTGCGGCGCTACCAATGCAGCAAGACACGCCCGCGGGCGGTGTCCTATAGTGCCTCGCCATCGCCTTCACTCGCTCGCATCCCCTCGCACATTCACGCCCCCATGGCCAAAGAAAAAACCCTGTTCACCTGCAGCGCCTGCGGCGGCACCAGCCCGCGCTGGCTGGGCAAATGCCCGTCCTGCGGCGCCTGGAACACGCTCGTCGAAACCGTGGCCGAGGCCGCTCCGGGCAACAACCGCTACAGCACCGCCAGCTTTGCGGGGCTCGCGCAGGCGCAGGCCGTGCAGCCGCTCGCGGCGATCGAGGCGCGCGACTTTGCGCGCACGGCCAGCGGCCTCGAAGAGCTCGACCGCGTGCTCGGCGGCGGCATCGTCGAAGGCGGCGTGGTGCTGATCGGCGGCGATCCGGGCATAGGCAAGTCCACCCTGCTGCTGCAAGCGCTCGACGCGCTGCAGCGCACGGGCCTGCCCACGCTGTACGTGACGGGCGAGGAAAGCGGCGCGCAGGTGGCGCTGCGCGCGCGCCGGCTCGGGCTCGAGCACAGCCCGGTGCAGGTGCTGGCCGAGATCCAGCTCGAAAAAATCCTCGCCACCATGGATTCGCACCAGCCCGCCGTGGTGGTGATCGACTCGATCCAGACCGTGTATTCCGACCAGCTCAGCTCGGCGCCGGGCTCGGTCGCGCAGGTGCGCGAGTGCGCGGCGCACCTCACGCGCGCGGCCAAGTCCTCGGGCATGGCCGTGGTGCTCGTCGGGCACGTGACCAAGGAAGGCGCGCTCGCCGGCCCGCGCGTGCTCGAACACATGGTCGATACCGTGCTGTATTTCGAGGGCGACACGCACAGCCCGTTCCGCCTCGTGCGCGCCATCAAAAACCGCTTTGGCGCGGTCAATGAGATCGGCGTGTTCGCGATGACCGAGCGCGGCCTGAAGGGCGTGAGCAACCCGAGCGCGATTTTTCTGAGCCAGCACAGCACGCCCGTGCCCGGCAGCTGCGTGCTCGTCACGCTCGAAGGCACGCGCCCCCTGCTGGTCGAAATCCAGGCCCTGGTGGACAGCGGCGGCCCCAGCCCGCGGCGCCTGAGCGTGGGGCTGGACCGCGACCGCCTGGCCATGCTGCTGGCCGTGCTGCACCGCCACGCGGGCGTGGCCTGCGCCGACCAGGACGTGTTCGTGAACGCCGTGGGCGGCGTGCGCATCAGCGAGCCCGCGTCCGACCTTGCCGTGCTGCTGGCCATCACCTCGAGCCTGCGCGGCAAGGCGCTGCCCAAGGGGTTTTTCGCGTTCGGTGAGGTCGGCCTCGCGGGCGAAGTGCGCCCCGCGCCGCGCGGCCAGGAACGCCTGCGCGAAGCCGCCAAACTGGGCTTCAGCGTGGCCGTGGTGCCCAAGGCCAACGCGCCCAAAAAGCCCATCGAGGGCCTCACCATCCATGCCGTGGAGCGCGTGGAAGAAGCGCTCGAAGTGGTGCATGGACTGGGCTGAAGCCGCCCAGAAATTACAAGCCAATTCGGCACTTCAGGCAGAATTTACAAGCGCTAGCAGCTCCTCAAAACAGAGCGAAAAGCCTCGCCCCGCAACCGCAGCAGGGCACCTCAAATCCGATGGTGCAGCCGGTCGGTGCTGCTGCGCAGGCGCGCGAGCAGGGCTGGGGTGATCTGCGATAGCGGCAGCACCTCGTCGGCGGCGCCGTGGGCGATGGCTTCGCGCGGCATGCCGAAAACGACGCACGTGGCCTCGTCCTGCACGAAGTTGGTGGCACCGGCGTCTTTCATCTCGCGCATCGCGGCAGCGCCGTCGTTGCCCATGCCGGTGAGCATGATGCCGTAGGCATTGGGCCCGGCTACCGCCGCGACCGATTTGAACAGCACTTCGACCGAAGGTTTGTGGCGGTTCACGGGCGGGGCGTCTTCGACCACCGCGACGTAATTGGCGCCGCTGCGCGCGATGCGAAACTGCGTGCCGCCGGGCGCGATGTAGGCGTGACCGGGCAGGATGCGCTCGCCGTTTTGGGCCTCCTTGACGCTGATGCGGCACAGGCTGTCGAGGCGCGCGGCGAAACTCGTGGTGAAGCCCGGCGGCATGTGCTGCGTGATGACGATGGCCGGCGCATCTGCGGGCATGGGCAGCAGCACCTCCTTGATGGCCTCGGTGCCGCCCGTGGAGGCGCCGATGGCAATGAGTTTTTCGGTCGAAATGCGGCCCAAGGGCGGCGCAGGCGCTGCGCTGGCCTGCGCCGCGGCGGCACCAGCGTGCGCACTGGCTGCCGCCCGGGCCGCCGCCTTGGCGACGATGCGGTGCACGTGCGAGGCCGCGGCGATGCGGATCTTTTCGACGATCTCGTCGGCGAGTGCGTTGATGCCGCTCGCAAGCCCCACGCGCGGCTTGGCGACGAAGTCCACCGCACCGAGCTCGAGCGCACGGAGCGTGACCTCGGCACCGCGCTGCGTGAGCGTGGAGACCATCAGCACCGGCATGGGGCGCAGGCGCATGAGGCGCTCGAGAAAGTCGATGCCGTCCATGCGCGGCATTTCGACGTCGAGCGTGATCACGTCGGGGTTGCGCTCGCGGATCATCTCGCGCGCGATCAGCGGATCGTTGGCTGTGCCTATGCACTCCATGTCGGGCTGGCGGTTGATGATCTCGGCCAGCAGGCTGCGCACCAGCGCCGAGTCATCGACCACGATCACGCGGATTTTTGGCTTCACTGGCATGGCTATCGCAAAAAATGTCAAAACAGGTCGATCGAGCCGCCGGCCGTGGTCCTGGCGACTGTGGCGGCGTTGCCGCGTGCCTCTTGCACCTCGAGCGTTTCGGGGTGGGCATGCGCGAGGCGCTTGACCATGGCCTTGCCCGTGACCGGGAAGAACGCCACCTTGCGCGGATAGATGTCGAGCACGTCGTCCGACACGATGGGGATGTGCTCGGTGCGCAGGTATTCGCGCACGAAATGCGTGTTGCGTTCACCCACGTTCATGGTGGTGAAATTGTGCATGACCTGCCCGCCGCCGAAGATTTTGGCCTGCAGATTTTCGCGCCGCGCACCGAGCTTGAGCATCTGGTTGATCAGCAGCTCCATGGCATACGAGCCGTAGCGGCCCGAAACATCGCCCTGCTCGCCCTCGGGCAGCATGAAGTGGTTCATACCGCCTATGCGCACCCGCCCGTCCCACAGGCACGCGGCGATGCACGAGCCCAGCACCGTGGTGATGAGCATGTCCGCGCCGGTCACGAAGTATTCGCCGGGCAGCACTTTCACGGCCACGCGGCCGAAGTGGTTGTCGAGGTAGAAAAAGCCCGCCTCACCGGGCTGGCGCGCGCGCGCCTTGAGCTGCGCGAGCAAGGCTTTTTGCGCCGCACCTGCGTGGCCTGGAGCGGAGCGAGCGGCAGATTCAGCGGCGCTCATAAACGGTCTTTCCGCGCAGCGTGAACAGGTCGCGCGATTCGCTGAAGTTTTCCGCGTGGCCCACGAACAGCAGCCCACCCGGCTTGAGCACGCGGTGGATGCGCTCGAGCACGCGGCGCTGCGTGGGCGCGTCGAAGTAAATCATCACGTTGCGGCAAAACACCAGGTCGAACGGCTCCTTGAAGGGCCAGGACTCGCTCATGAGGTTGACCTGCAGGAATTCGATCATGCGCCGCAGCTCGGGTTTGACGCGCACCAAGCCCGTATTCGCACCCTTGCCGCGCAGGAAAAAGCGCTGCAGCCGCTCCTGGCTCAGGCCTTTGACGTTGTCGAGGCGATAGACGCCTTGCGCGGCCGTGGCGAGCACGCGCGAATCGATGTCGCTCGCCATCAGCTGGAATGATGCTTGCGGGCCCAGCGCTTCGAGCGCCGTGATGACAATCGAATAGGGCTCCTCACCCGTGGAGGCCGCATTGCACCAGGCGCGCCAGCGCGTGCCTGCGGGCTTGCTGCGCAGATGCGCGGCGAGCAGTTCGAAGTGGTGCGGCTCGCGAAAAAAGGCCGTGAGGTTGGTCGTGAGCGCGTTCACGAACTCCTGCCATTCGCGGCCTTCGACGCCTTCTTGCGATTCGAGCCAGTCGAGGTAGGCCTGAAAGCTGGCATGCCTGGTCTCGCGCAGGCGGCGCGCAAGCCGGCTATAGACCATGGCCTGCTTGCCCTCGTGCAGGCTGATGCCGGCGCGCTCGTAGATCAGCTTGCGCACGCGCGCAAAGTCGGCCGGCGTCCAGGCAAATTCGCGCCCCTGCAGCAAGGGGCTGGGCGCATCGGCAACCGGCGCGGAGTGCGGCATTGCGGCCGCAGCGGGGTGCGAACGGGATGAAGAAAAAGGTGGTGAAAGAGACATCGCGCCATCGCCCCCGTCAGCGCCAAGCCGCCGCCGCGGGGGCTTCGGGGAAGTGCGCAAGACTCCTGCGCGCGTGCAAACAATCTGCCATTGGCATGCGTATTTGCCCTTGGGTACTGGCAGCCGCTACACCAGCCCCATGTCGGTGCTGGTCATGAATTTTTCGATGTCGAGCAGGATCAGCATGCGCTCGCCCACGGAACCCAGGCCGGTGATGCAGCCCTTGTCTATGGTGCTCTCGACCTCGGGCGCGGGGCGGACCTGCTCAGGCATGAGTTCGAGCACATCGCTGACCGAATCGACCACGATGCCCACGACGCGCTGGTGCAGGTTCAGCACGATGACCACGGTGAGGCTGTCGTACGCGGCCTGCGCGCAGTGAAAGCGCAGACGCATATCGACGATGGGCACGATGGTGCCGCGCAGGTTGACCACGCCCTTGACGAACTCGGGCGCATGCGCGATGCGCGTGGGCGGCTCGTAGCCGCGGATTTCCTGCACCTTGAGGATGTCTATGCCGTACTCCTCCTGCCCGAGGCGAAACGTGAGGTATTCGCGCGCGGCGGCCGCCGCGGCTTCTTCCGTCTTGCTTGCTACTGCTTCCATGGTTTTCCCTCTCCAAAATCAGTGCCGCGCGCGGCGCACCAGGCTCGCGGTGTCCAAAATCAAGGCCACGCGGCCGTCGCCCAGGATGGTCGCGCCGGAGACGTTGGACACCTTGCGGTAATTGGTCTCGAGGTTTTTCACCACCACCTGGTGCTGCCCCAGCAATTCATCGACGAGCACGGCCACGCGGCTGCCGTCGGCCTCCACGACCACCATGATGTCGCTCGACTTGCTGGCATCGAGGCGCGGTACCTCGAAGATTTTTTCGAGCGCGATCACGGGCATGTATTCGTCGCGCACCTTGACGAGCTGCGCCCCCTGCGCCACGGTGTTGAGGTCTGCGGTTTGCACCTGAAAGGACTCGACCACCGAAGACAGCGGCAGGATGTACACCTCGTTGTCCACGCCCACCGACATGCCGTCCATGATGGCCAAGGTGAGCGGCAGGCGCACGGCCACGCGCGTGCCCTGGCCTTCGACCGAGTCGATTTCGACCGTGCCGTTGAGCGCCGTGATGTTGCGCTTGACCACGTCCATGCCCACGCCGCGGCCCGAAACGTCGGTGACGACCTCGGCGGTGGAAAAGCCCGGGGCAAAAATGAGCTGCCAGACTTCGGCGTCGCTCATCTGGTCGGACACGTCGAGGCCGCGCTCGCGCGCCTTGCGCAGGATTTTCTCGCGCGACAGGCCCTGCCCGTCGTCGCGCACCTCGATCACGATGGAGCCGCCCTGGTGCGAGGCCGCGAGCGTGATCGTGCCGTGCTCGGGCTTGCCCTTGGCGCGACGCTCGGCCGGCAATTCGATGCCGTGGTCGCAGCTGTTGCGCACCAGGTGCGTGAGCGGGTCGGTGATTTTTTCGACCAAGCCCTTGTCGAGTTCGGTAGCCTCGCCCACGGTGACCATTTCGACCTTCTTGCCGAGTTTGTGCGCGAGGTCGCGCAGCATGCGCGGAAAGCGGCTGAACACGACCGACATCGGAATCATGCGGATGGACATGACCGATTCCTGCAAGTCGCGCGTGTTGCGGTCCAGATCGGCCAGGCCCGCGAGCAGCTGCTGGTGCACTGCCGGATCGAGCCCGCGGCTGTTTTGCGCAAGCATGGCCTGCGTGATGACGAGCTCGCCCACCAGGTTGATGAGCTGATCGACCTTGCTCACGGCCACGCGGATGGAGGTCGATTCGAGCGACTGCGCGGGTGCGGAGTGTGCGGCTGGTGCGGCTGGTGCGGCTGGCGTGGGTGCGCTGCGCGGCGCGGCAGCCGGCGTGGCCGGGGCGGGCGCCTGCACCGGGGCTGCGGCAGCGGCCGGGACCGCGTCGCTGAAAAACCCATACCCTGCCGACGGCTCTGCGACCGGCACAGCCGCCTGCGGCGCGCCAAGCTCGGTGATGCGCACCTGCTCCTTGGCGACGTGGAAAGCGAGCAGGTCGAGCAAGTCGTCATTGGAAGAACTGGTCTGCACGGCAAAACGGCGCATGTCCGGGCCAGGGGCTGGCAGATCGCTAATGGTGCCGAGGCCCGGGATGTCGCGGAACAACTCCTTGATCGCGTCGGCCAGTTCGGGCCGTGCGAGCGGGCCCACTTCGAGCTCGAGCTGGCGTGGCTGACCCGCAGCCGGGCTTGCCACGGCAGGACCGGCAACGACCGCAGCCGCAGGTGCGGGCGCCGGGGCGGGACTTGGTGCCGGTGCCGGTGCCGGTGCTGGAGCGGCAGGTGCGGCGGCACCAGAAGCAAGCGCGCTGATGCGGCGCACCAGGTCGTGCGTGGGCACGGCCTCGCCCTGCTCGCCAGCCTGGTGGCGTGCGAGCAGGCTGCGCGCAGCGTCGGCCGACTCGAGCAGCACATCGACCATTTCGGGCACAGGCTGCAGCTCGTGGCGACGCAAACGGTCGAGCAAGGACTCCATCTGGTGTGTGAGCTCGGCCACGTCGGTAAAACCGAAGGTGGCGGCGCCGCCCTTGATCGAATGCGCGCAGCGGAAGATGCCGTTGAGCTCTTCATCGTTGGCGCTTTGCAGGTCCAGGTGCAGCAGGATCTGCTCGAACTGGTCGAGGTTTTCACCCGCTTCTTCGAAAAAGATTTGGTAGAACTGGCTCAGATCGAAATCCGCGCCTGCGCCCGTTGCTTCGTGCTGGGTCTGCGCCATGGGGGCTCCTGTGTGCTGCGATATGTGCCCGGCAAGGGACTGGGTCTAGGGAAAATGCTCAAGAAACGAGCTTCTTGATGACTTCGATCAAGCGGTTCGGGTCAAAAGGCTTGACCAGCCAGCCCGTGGCTCCGGCGGCGCGCCCGGCCTGCTTCATCTGGTCGCTCGACTCCGTCGTCAGGATCAGAATGGGCGTGGTCTTGAAGTGCGGCAGCTCGCGCAGCTTGCGCGTGAGCCCTATGCCATCGAGCCGCGGCATGTTCTGGTCCGCCAGCACCAGGTCCACGGCCTGGTCCTGCGCCTTTTCGAAGGCATCCTGCCCATCCACGGCTTCTATCACCTGGTAACCGGCTGCCGTGAGGGTGAACGCCACCATCTTTCGCATGGAGGGTGAATCATCTACGGCAAGAATCGACGGCATGGAATGCTCCAGGAGGCTGAAAACTGAAAGGACTGCATAGGTTAACTGTAATGGCGCGCGGCGACGCACCGGCTAGAACAACTCTACCGAGCCGGCATCCATCTCGCCCTGCGTCACCGGGTTGGGCCGCTCTGGCAAACGGGGCGCGCACGACGCCGCATCTTCGCCCTCCTCGGGCGGAATGACCTCGGCCGCGAGTCGAAACGCACAGCCCTGCAAGACCTTTTGGGTGTGCGTGATCAACTGCACCGCCATATCGTGAAACTGCAACTCCGTCACCGCGCCGCGCAGTGCTTCGCGCACCGCCGCGAGCGCGGGGGAAGCGGTCACGGCCTCGACGCTCAGCAAGGCATTGGCCTCATGAAAGCGCGCGAGCAGGACTTCCGTCGCGTGGTCGAGCAACCCTTCGAGGCGCCGCAAATCGTGCATCACGACCAGCAGCGCATCCTGGATCTCTGCCGCGGCCATGACGGGTACCTCGACCTTGGGCTCCTCGGAGGGCGGTGGCATGGTTTGCATGGGGTTCCAGTGTTAGATGCACGAAACGAAAAGGTGTTATCCGAGCGGGCGCTGAACGGCTCGTGGGGCGTTTTCAAGCCGATGCCCCTCTTACAGACGCACCCGCTTTGTTCCAAAATGTATCGCACCCTATGATAGCGCGCTTATGCACTGCGCAACATCGGGCCCAGCCCTGAATATTCTGCACCTCGAAGACTCGCCTGCGGACCACGCGCTCGCGCGCCTGGCGCTGCGCCGCGCGGGCGTGGAATGCACGCTGCAGCAGGTGGACACGCTGCCGGACTTCGAGCGCGCCCTCGCCGCGCAGCGCTTCGACGTGATTTTGGCTGACTACCGGCTCGCCGGCTTCACCGCGCTCGACGCCTGGAAACTGGTCGCGCCGCTGCCGGCGCCGCCACCCTTCGTGCTGCTGTCGGGCGCGATCGGCGAGGCCGCGGCCGTCGATGCCATGCGCCTGGGCATGGCCGACTTTGTGGCCAAGGACGACATGGCACGCCTGGCGCACGTGATCACGCGCGCCATCGAGGTGCATGAAGCCCGGCGTGCGCGTGCGCAGGCCGTGGCTGAGCTCGCGGCGTCGCAACGCCGTCTCGCCGAGCTCACCGAGCATTTGCAAAGCTCGATCGAGCAGGAGCGCGCAGCGATCGCGCGCGAAATCCACGACGACATCGGCGGCGCGCTGGCCGCGCTGCGCTTTGACATCGCCTGGATCCGGCGCCACAGCCATGACCCCAAGCTGCAACGGCGCGCCGACAGCGCCGCCGAGACGCTGCAGCAGGCACTCGGCGCGAGCCAGCGCATCATGATGAACCTGCGCCCGCCCATTCTCGACCAGGGCCTGGTCGCGGCCGTGCAGTGGCTCGCGGCGAACTTCGAGCGGCGCACCGGCGTGCCGGCGCGGGTGCGCACAGGCGGTGAATACATCGCCGTGCCGCCCGCAGTGCAGCTCGTAGCCTATCGCACCGCGCAAGAAGCCCTGACCAACATCATCAAACACGCCCAGCCGCGGCAGGTTCGCTTGGAGCTCGCAGACAGCGAAGGCATGCTCACGCTCGAAGTGACCGACGATGGTCGCGGCATGGCGCCCGCACAGCGCGACAAGCCCAAGGCCTTCGGCCTCAAAGGGCTGCAGGAGCGTGCGCGCACGGTCGGAGGCTGGCTCGACGTGAGCAGCCAGCCCGGGCGCGGCACGAGCGTGATTCTGTCCATCCCCCTGCCGCCCGCGCAGTCGCTCGTGCCGGCACCGCGAGAAAATCTCCCAGACAACACGGAGAGCACGGAGGGCGCACCGTCGCCCGCGCGAGCACCAGCGCAAGCGTCCTTGCCTCCGGCAGCGCCTGATGCGCCAGGAAACACGCCATGATCCACGTCGTCCTCTGCGATGACCACGCCGTGCTGCGCCGCGGCATCCGCGACACGCTCAGCGAAGAGCCCGACATCCGCGTGACGGGCGAAGCGGGCAGCTACGGCGAGTTGCGCGAAACCTTGCGCAGCGCGGCCTGCGAAGTGCTGCTGCTCGACCTGAACCTGCCCGGGCGCAGCGGCCTCGAGGTGCTCGCGAGCCTGCGCGAGACGCACCCCGCAATCAAGGTGCTGGTGGTCTCTATGTACCCCGAAGACCAGTATGCGCTGCGCTGCCTGCGCGCCGGTGCGCAAGGCTACGTCAACAAGGCCAGCGACCCCGCCGCGCTCGCCCAGGCCGTGCGCACCGTGGCCCAGGGGCGCAAACACCTCACCCCCGAGGTCGCGCAGCTGCTCGCCGACAGCCTGGCGCAGCCCAGCCCCGAGCTACCGCATGCCGCACTCTCGGAGCGCGAACTGCAGACCCTCGTGAAAATCGCCTCGGGCCGCAAGCTCTCCGACATCGCCGAGGAGCTCATGCTCAGCCCCAAAACCGTAAGCGTGTACCGCGCCCGCGTGCTCGAAAAGCTCAAACTCTCGAACAACGCCGAACTCACGGTCTATGCCATCCGCAACAACCTGGTTTGAGGGCGAAACCGGAAATTGGGGCGGAGGTGGAGGGGCAAAGGGCAGATGCCGGGATATGTGCCCTGCGGCGGTGACAGAAGGGCTTGCAATACCATGCGGGCCTTCGCTACGCTAGTGTAGTGTTTGATGCTTGATGCGACAAATAAAACCGATGGATTTTTGGTCTGGGCAAGGCGCAAACCGCAGCGATACCGGGTGGTATCGCGAGGATTTGCAACGCGGCCCGGGCCGAAAAGACGCGGTTTTATGTCGCAGATAGCGTCGAACACTACACTAGGTCCTTTTTGGGGGAAGATTCCAATTTCATTCATGCAAACCCGCCGCCTCATCGCGCTGACCTTGTTCGTGCTGACGCTGCACCTGCTGCTGCTCGGCGGCCTGTCCTTGCGCGGGGGTGGCGTGGGTGCCGGGGTTGTGGCCGCCAGCGGGCCGCTGGTGTTCAGCACGCGCAGCATCCCGGCCGCACCCGCGCAGGTGCAGGCTCCCTCTGACAAAGCCGCGCCTGCGCCCCTGACCGCCTCGCCACCTGCAGTGGCGCGCAAGACAAAACCACCGGCACCGCGGCGCAAACCAGCGCCGCCGGCACCGGCCGCCGCACCAGCCGAAGTAGCCAAAGTAGCTGAGTCGGCCCCCTCCCCGCCCTCCCCGCCCTCCCCTGCCCCCCCGGCCTTGCCCGACGCGGCGCCGCAAGCACCTGCGCCCCCTGCCCTGGCCGCAGAGCCTGCGGACTCTGCTGCTGCCGCGGCCTCCACCGGAACCTCTGCAGAGGCTGCGTCCGAGTCGGGCACAGCCGCGCAGGGCACGGCCGCTGCACCCGCAGATTCCCCCGCCAGCCCGGCGCTCGCTGCCGCCAGTGCTCCCGTTGCTACCCCCGCCAGCCCCGCCGCATCCGCGGCGGCAGATGCACCCGTGCGCACAGCCCAGGCTGCCAGCGCGGCAGAAACCGGTGCCGATGCGGGGCTGGAGATATTCGCCGCAGGCGACAGCGCCCACGCCGCGCGCATGAGCCAAACGCCGCCCGTGCGCATACCGCCGCCCATGCGCCTGGAGTTCGACGCGCTAGGCCTGGTCAAAGGGCTGCACTACACGGCCAGTGCACAGCTGCTGTGGCAACACGATGGCAGCCGCTACCAAGCGCGCCAGGAAGTGCGCGTGTTTTTGCTGGGCACGCGCGCGCAGACGAGCACTGGCAGCATCACCGCGCAGGGTTTGCGCCCCGAGCGCTTTGGCGACATCGCGCGGCGTGAGCTTGCGGCGCACTTCGACTACGCGCAGGGCCGCGTCATCTTCAGCGCCAACACGCCGCAGGCGCCGCTGCGCGCAGGTGCGCAGGACCGGCTCAGCGTCTTCATCCAGCTTGGCGCCCTGTTCGCCGCGCAGCCGCAGCGCTTCGTGCCCGGCACGCGCATCAGCGTACCCACCATAGGCCCGCGCAGCGCCGACCGCTGGATCTTTGCCGTGCGCGGGCTTGAAACCCTGCACCTGCCGGCCGGCGACATGCCCGCCTGGAGGCTGGAGCGCCTGCCCGAGCGCGACTACGACCAGAAGGCCGAGCTCTGGCTTTCCCCAGACCTCGGCTACCTGCCCGTGCGCATCCGCCTCACGCAGAGCAATGGCGACTACGTCGATTTGCAGCTGCGCAGCAGCGGTCCGCCATGATGCGCCGCTGCCGGGAGCGGCGTTACCGCGTCGTGGAAACGGCACGCCACGTGGGGCTTTTGCGCAACGCGCAAGGTGCATGGCGCGCAGGCTTGGATGTTTCGTGAAATACTGCAAGCGATGCCGCGTCTTGAAGTTTGTCAAGCAGCGGTCATCTGATGCGCATACCGACTGGGGGAACCATCATGCAAATGCTCTACGACTCCGAATCCTTTGTAGTGGTCCACATGCTGCCGGAAGCGATGGACTCTGCTGCCCCGACCACCACCGCGCAAGGGGACGCAGCTGGCGCCGCAGGTGACGCCCTCTGCGCCATACCGCAAATGGTGCGCCACGGCTTTGAAATCGTGGACAAACGCTCGGGCAAAGAGGTCTATCTCGACGGCTCCTGGGCCGAGCTCTTTCAGCAGCAGATCGTCGCCTGGCAACACAAGACGCCCACGCAGGAAGAAGTCGAAGACACGCTGGACCGCTACGCCAGCCTCGCGCAAAACCCGGTGGTGATGCACTGAGCCAGGCAGCCGCTCCGGCTGCCTGGCAAGGCCCGCACGTGCGGTGAGGACGGGTCGGCGTCTTGCGGTTTTTAGGGTGAAATCCGCCTTAAGTCCTTATAAATAGAGCACGAGCAGCTCTTTATTCAGGAGCAATCAAAGATGGCGGCGTGGCCCCACGCCGCGCTGCCATTTCCCGCCCCATGGCCTGCAGCGCCGCTGCGCCGAGCAGCTTGTGCGCGGCGGGGTAGGCGCGCTGCTCTTCGTCTGCAATATGGCGTGCGTAATGCGCCGCGAAAGCGTCGAATGCAGCCTCTTCCTGCGCGCTGAAGTTGGAGCGTTGCCCATGCGCGAGTGCCTGCAAGGGCGTGCGCAGCTGCGCCCAGTCCGCGGCCATGTGCACATGGTCTTGCGCGAGGCGCTCCACCAAAGCCCGCGCATCGGCATCCCCCTGCGCGCGCAGCAGCGGAAAGATGTGTTTCTCTTCATCCTCATGGTGCAGCGGGCCGGCTTGGTCGAAGTAGCGCAGCACGTCGCGCGCGGCCTGGCGCGCCGCAGCGTCGCAGCCTTGCGCGTACAGGTGGGCGCAGAGCTTTTGCAGCAGCGCGAGCATGCGTTGCACACGCTCGTGGCAGGCCTCGAGCATGGCAAACGGCTGCTCGAAGCCCGCGGCAGGCGTGTGCAGACCGGGGAAGGCGGGGGTGGCGGGGGTGGCGGGGGTGGCGGGTGTAGCGCGCATGGTGAAGACCGCCCGAGGCTGCCGCGCGCCCTCAACCGCAGGCGCCGATGTGGCCGCACTGGGTGCAGTAGTCGCAGCCGTCCTTGCGGATCACGGCGTGCGCGCCGCATTCGCTGCATTTTTTGCCGAGCATGATCGGCGGCATGCCTGCGGGCGGCTCGGCGTTTTGCAATGCCTCGGGCATGGCGCTGGCGCCGGCTGCGTTGGCTGCGGCGCGGTGCGCGAGGATGTTTTGCACGGCGTAGGCAATGGCCGCGACTTCCGAGTCGTGCCACATGGGCACGCGCGTGCCGTCTGCTTTTTCATAGCTGCCCAAGCGCACGGGGCCTCGGTCCCAGGCCACTTTGCGCATGTCGCGCAGGGCGCGCTCCAAAAAGCCGCCGCGCGCGGCGAGCGAGAGCAGGCGCATGCTCGAGGTGATCCACTGCTGCGATTCGCCGCTTTGCCCCACGGGCATGAAGAATTCGATCGCGCGATCGACCGTGCCCTGGCCGTCGGGCGTGGGCACGGGCAGGAAGGACACCAGCAGGTACAGCGTCTTGTGCCCCTCTTGCGTCCAGTATTCGAGCTTTTCGGCCACGGCCGAGAGCGCGCCCTTGGGGCGGCTCTCGATCACGCTGCGCATCGGGTCGGTGGGCGGTTGCGCTTCGTTTTCAGGAGCTTTTTGCGCAGACTGGGCGGCGCTTTCGGGCGCTTCTAGCACTGCGCCGAGGATGGCGTTGGGGCGGTAGGTGGCCAGGCCCTTGAGCCCTGCGCGCCAGGCTTGCAGGTACAGGCCCTTGAAGTCGTCGAAGGGGTAGTCGGCGGGGATGTTGACGGTCTTGGAAATGGCCGTGTCCACGAGCGGCTGCACGGCCTGCATCATGGCGATGTGGCCTGCGGTGGACATTTCGAGCGCCGAGACGAAGTACGCAGGCAGCGCCTGCACGTCACCGCCGAGCGCGCGGTACAGGCGCCAGGCGTGGTCCTGCACCTCGTATTCGCTGGTGCTGCCGTCGGCCTCGCGCTTTTTGCGTGTGTAAGTCCACGAGAACGCGGGCTCGATGCCGTTGGAGGCGTTGTCGGCAAAGGCCAGGCTCACGGTGCCCGTGGGCGCGATCGACAGCAGGTGGCTGTTGCGTATGCCGTGGGTGCGAATGGCCTGCTGCAGCGCCGCGGGCAGGCGGCTCGCGAAAGTGCCTTCGGCGAGGTAGCCGGCGGCGTCGAACTTGGGGAACGCGCCTTTTTCGCGCGCGAGCTCGACCGAGGCGGCGTAGGCCGCGTCACGCATGCGCGTGGCGATGCGCTGCGCCATTTCGCGGCCTTCGGGCGCGTCGTAGCGCAGGCACAGCATGCTCAAGGTGTTGCCCAGACCCGTGAAGCCCACGCCGATGCGCCGCTTGGCCATGGCCTCGGCGCGCTGCTGCGGCAGCGGCCACCAGGTGAGGTCGAGCACGTTGTCGAGCGCGCGCACCTGCAGCGCCACGGCTTTTTCGAAGGCGGCAAAGTCGAACGCGGGCACGCCGTCGAAGCCGAACGCATGGCGCACGAAGCGCGGCAGGATGATGGGGCCGAGGTCGCAGCAACCATAGGGCGGCAGGGGCTGCTCGCCGCAGTTGTGCACCACGAGGCCGTTGGCGTCGAAGGCGTGCACGTCGGCCACGGTGACGTCGAACACGTCTTCGCAGCCGTCGTCGGCCAGGGATTCGACGGTGGCGGTAAAGCGCTCGCGGTTCAAAGCGCGGCTATAGCCGGCCAAGGCGGCCTGCAGGCGCGCGGCTTTGTCGGTGTCGGCAAAGCCGATGCGCTCGGCAAACACGCGCAGGTTGTCACCGCTGAGGACCAGCTCGTGCTGGCTGCGCGTGGCGTAGTGCTGCATGCCGCCGCGCCCATCGGGCAATGCGCGCACGGCCGCGGGGCGGCGTTCGCGGTACAGCGTGCAGGCCATACCCAGGCGCAGCAGCATGCGCTGCACGGCTTGCAGCAGCGGCAGGTCGCTTTGCACCAGGCGCACGCTGACGCCTTTTTCTTGACTGCCCTGTATGGAGCCATCGGCATCGAACAGGCCACGCAGCAGGCCGCAGGCGAAGGCCGATGATTGCCGCTCCATCGCCGGCGTGATGGTTTTGCGGCGCGGCGACATGTCCAGGCGGTGTGCCAGCCGGCACAGCGCGGCGCTGGCCAGGCGTGCTTCGCCGCGCGCAGGGATGGGGCGCTGAAAGCCCGCGAAATCGGCACGGTGCGCCAATGTACCCATGGCGTTTTCGGCAGCCTGCATGATGCCTGCAGCGCCGCTCGCGGCGTAGGCCACGCTGCCCTGCCCGCCATTGCCCACGGCGCGCAGCTCGGGCGCCCAGACCGAGAGCACGGCCTTGCGCTCCTGCAGCGTGCCGTCGCCGATCAGCAGGCCCAGCAGATAACCCTCGGCCTCGGTGCCGGGCCCCCCCCAGCCGGCGGCTGCGCGGTGGTCGTGCAGCAGGATTTCATCGCCGGGGGCGAGCTGCGCGGCGGGCGTCCACTCCACCTCGAGGCTGTAGCGGGTTTTGCGCGCCACGCGGCGCACGCGGTGGTCGGCCGTGAGCCGCAGGCGGTAGCCTTCGCGCGTTTGCAGACGCAGCACGGGCTTGGTGCCGGTTTTGAAAAAGCCCTGGCTTTGCACGCGGTAGGCGCGGCCATCGACCAGCGCGCTGAAAGGCTGCCCCACGAGGTCGGCCACCTGCGCGGGCCCGCAGGCCGTCATGACCCAGGTGTCGGCCGTGACGCAGGGGTTGGTGGCCTCTATGGTTTCGCAGTAGCGCAGGTTGTTGTCGCGCTGGATCTGGTCGAGGAACAGGATGCCCGGCTCGGCGAAGTCGTAGGCGGACTGCATGATGCTGTCCCACAGCGTGCGTGCGGGCAGGCGCGTGTAGGCCCACAGGCCGTCGGCGCGCTGGTAGGCGCCCTGGGCGATCAGCGTGGCGCTGGGGCGCGCGCGGTGCACGAGCTCCCAGGGCTGGTCTTGTTCGACGGCCTGCATGAAGGCGTCGGTCACGGCGACCGAGACGTTGAAGTTGTTCCAGCGCCCGGGCGTGCGCTTGGCGGTGATGAATTCACGCACGTCGGGGTGGTCTATGCGCAGCACGCCCATTTGCGCGCCGCGGCGCGCGCCGGCGCTCTCGACCGTGGAGCAGGACTGGTCGAACACGTTCATGTAGCTGCACGGCCCCGAAGCCAGCGAGGCGGTGGCGCGCACTTCGGCGCCGCGCGGACGGATGCGCGAGAAGTCGTAGCCCACGCCGCCGCCGCGGCGCATGGTTTCGGCGGCCTCGCGCAGCGCCTCGTAAATGCCGGGGTAGCCCTCGTCATCGACGCCCTGGATGCAGTCGCCCACGGGCTGCACGAAGCAGTTGATGAGTGTGGCCTGGATGTCGGTGCCCGCCGCGCTCATGATGCGCCCCGCGCCGATGGCGCCCGCGTGCAGGTTGGTGAGAAACAGTTTTTCGTAGCGCGTGCGCAGCTCGGGCGCCTCGACCGAGGCGAGCGCGCGCGCGACGCGCTGGTACAGCTCTTCCAGGCTGCTTTCACCGGGTTTGAGGTACTTTTCGCGCAGCACATCGAGGCTGATGGGCTGCGGCGGCAGGGGTTCAGATGGGAGGGTGTCGCGTTTCATGGCGAAGGGGTGCGGTACGAATCAAATGGGAGTAGGGGATTGTGCACCGCACCGCAGCGGCACCGTCGTGCAGGGATGCAGTGACCGCTATTGCACCAGTGGCGTCTGGGCGGCGCCCAGGGCTATGCCCTCGACCTCGGCCTGGCCCGCGAGCAGCCGCATGTATTGGTGCAACGCCCGGGCGCGCGACTGCAGCGCCAATTGCGCCGCGATGCGGTCGCGCACCTGGTCAAAGCTGGCCAGCTTGCCCTTGCGCCGCTCCAGCACCTCGATGATGTGAAAGCCATAGCGCGTATGCACGAGCCGCGGGTGCACGCCCAGCCCCCATTGCGCGTGTTTTTGCTGGAACAGCTCGTTCGCGAGTTCGGGCGCGCAGTCCTCGGGCGCCACCCAGCCAAGGTCGCCGCCCTGCGCGCCCGAGGGGCAGTTGGAGAGCTCCGCCGCGAGTTCGGCAAAACGCGGGGCGGGCGCGTCCTTGCCCACCAGCTCCAGCAAGGCCTGCTCGGCGCGCACGGTGAGCGCATGCACGTTGACGCCCGGCGTCACCGCAAACAGGATGTGCCGCAGGTGCACGGCCTGCCCTTGCATGAACTGCTGGGGGTTGGCCTCGTAGTAGCGCCGCACTTCTTCGGGCGTGGGCTGGGGCGAGGCCACGGCGCGCTCCACCATGGCTTCGATGACGGCGCGCTCGGCGGCGCCGAGTTCGGGCGCGAGCGCTGTGTCGGGGGCGGGCAACAGGCCCGCGCGCACGGCTTCCTGGCGCAGCAGCTCAGCATACGCACGCTCGCGCAAGGCGTCGGCGCCGGGGTGCTCATCGGTACGGTGCAAGGCCACGCCGTTGATGCGGGCGGGGGCGGACGGCTCGGACGTGCAGGCACAGGCGGTGTGGCCGCAGCCGGTGACGGTGGAGGTATGGGGTCTCATGGAACGCCTCGAGGGTACGAAAGTTCAGACCATGCCGGGAAGATCAGCCGTTTGCAGCCATTGCCGCGCCTCAGCGCGTCGCCTGCGGGCCACCCAGGCCCACGCGGCGGCTGCGCACGAGCTGGTAGGGGCGCCACAGATAGGCCAGGGTGCCGAAACCGCTCCACACGTGCACGAGGCGCGTGAACGGAAACACCAGGAAGATCGTCATGCCGAGGAACATGTGCGCACGGAACACCCAGCTCGCCTCGGCCAGCAACTCGGGCGCGCCGCTGCGGAAGGTGACGATGCGCTGCGCCCATTCGGCCAGCAGCAGCATCATGCCGCCGTCGAGGTGCTGGGCCGACAGCGGAATCGTGGCCAGGCCCAGCGCGAATTGCAGCCACAAGAGCCACAGCAGCACGATGTCGCTGGTCTTGGAGGTGGCGCGGATGCGCACGTCCGACAGGCGGCGGTGCAGCAGCAGCGACACGCCCACGAAGCCGAACAGGCCGAACAGGCCGCCCGAAACCATGGCAAGCAGCTGCTTGGCGCCCGCGCTGATGAAGGGCGAATAGACGAAGTGCGGCGTGAGCATGCCCACGCTGTGCCCGAAGAACAGAAACAGGATGCCGACGTGAAACAGGTTGCTGCCCCAGCGCAGCTGGCCTGCGCGCAGCAGCTGGGAAGAATCGCTCTTCCAGGTGTATTGGTCGCGGTCGAAGCGGATCAGGCTGCCGAGCAGAAACACGGTCAGGCAGATGTACGGGTAGTACCCGAACAGGAAGTGGGTGAGGTAGTCCTTCATGCTGGAACTCCTTGGGTGGGCGTCTTGCGAACGATGTGGATGGGTTGGGCCTCGCCCGGGCGCGACTGCCCGTGTGTGCTGCAGCCGGCGAAGGCCTCGGGCTCGGCCCAGCTGTCGTCCATGGGGACGTCGGGGTCGAAGGCGACGGCCTGGACTTTCTCGCCGGCGAGTTCGAGCACGGCGGCGAGGACACTGGCGTAGGGATTGCCGCGCGCGCGCAGAGCGCTGAAGATGGCCTGCAGGATATGCGCCATTTCCGCCAGAAAGGCCCGCGCGAGCTTGGGTGGCTGCGTGGAGGCAAACTCGAGCACCACGCACAGATGGTCGGGCAACTCCTCGGGGGCGAGGTACAGGCCGGCCTGTGCGTAGGTCTGAACCAGGTCCAGCATGGCCGGCCCGCGGTCGCGCGAGTCGCCGTGCACGTGTTCGAACAGGTGCAGCGAGGTCGAACGCCCGCGGTCGAAGGTTTCGACGTAGCGCGCCTCGGCCTCCATGGCCAGGCGCCCAATATCGGCGGCCAGGGCGCGCAGCTCGGCGCGCCGCGCCGCGGGCAGCACGGCTTCGTCATCTATGGCCGCGATCAGTTCCGGCAGGTGGGCGCGCAACTGCGCGTCCGGGTAGCGCAACAGGGCGGCCAGGGCTCTGAGGGAATAGCGCTGGGGGTGGCGCTGCAAGTGATGGGGGGCGGGCACGATGGGCTCCTTGGGGTGCGTCGGTGCGCGGGATTCAGACCACGGACTGAATCGGGATGGTGCGGCGCTTCTTGGCGCCGAACAGGCTGGTCTGCGAGCTGCCGTCCGAGCAGCCGTTGCCGAACGAGAAGCCGCAGCCGCCGCGCAGGTCGAAGGCGTTTTCGGCGTATTCGCGGTGGCTGGACGGGATCACGAAGCGGTCTTCGTAGTTCGCGATGGCCATGATCTGGTACATCTCCTCGACCTGCGCGACCGTGAGGCCGGCCTGCTCGAGCACGGCGAGGTTCTGCACCTGGTCAACGTGCTTGCCGCGCTGGAAGGCACGCATCGCAAGCATGCGCTCCAGGGCGCGCGCGACGGGCTGCGTGTCGCCGGCCGTGAGCAGATTGGCCAGGTACTGCAGCGGGATGCGCATCTGCGCGATGTCGGGCAGCTCGCCGTTCACGCCGATGTGCCCGGCATTCGCCGCCGAGGTGATGGGCGACAGCGGCGGCACGTACCAGACCATGGGCAGCGTGCGGTACTCGGGGTGCAGCGGCAGCGCGACCTTCCAGTCTATGGCCATTTTGTAGACCGGGCTGTTTTTGGCGCCTTCGAGCCAGGACTCGGGGATGCCGTCCTTGCGCGCCTGCTCGATCACGCGCGGGTCGTGCGGGTTCAGGAAGATGTCGAGTTGGGCTTGGTACAAGTCCTTGTCGTTGGCGACGCTGGCCGCTTCGGCGATGCGGTCGGCGTCGTAGAGCACCACGCCGAGGTAGCGGATGCGGCCCACGCAGGTTTCGCTGCACACGGTGGGCTGGCCGGCCTCGATGCGCGGGTAGCAGAAGATGCACTTCTCGGCCTTGCCGGTCTGCCAGTTGTAGTAGATTTTCTTGTAGGGGCAGCCAGAGACGCACATGCGCCAGCCGCGGCATTTGTCCTGGTCTATGAGCACGATGCCGTCGTCTTCGCGCTTGTAGATCGAGCCCGAGGGGCAGCTGGCCACGCAGGCGGGGTTCAGGCAGTGCTCGCACAGCCGGGGCAGGTACATCATGAAGGTGTTTTCGAACTGGCCCACCATGTCTTTTTGCACCTGCTCGAAGCTGGCCAGGTTGGCGTCCTTGCTGCGCTTGCTGAACTCACCGCCCAGGATCTCTTCCCAGTTCGGGCCCCACTCGATCTTTTCCATGCGCTGCCCGGTGATGAGCGAGCGCGGGCGCGCGGTAGGCGGCGCCTTGGCTTCGGGGGCGGACTGCAGATGGTCGTAGTCGTAGGTGAAGGGCTCGTAGTAGTCGTCGATCTGCGGCAGGTTGGGGTTGCTGAAGATTTTCATCAGCAGCGACCACTTGCCCCCCTGCTTGGGCACGATGGAGCCATCGTTCCGGCGCACCCAGCCGCCGTTCCATTTGTCCTGGTTTTCCCATTCCTTGGGGTAGCCTATGCCGGGCTTGGTTTCGACGTTGTTGAACCAGGCGTATTCGACGCCGGGGCGGCTGGTCCAGACATTTTTGCAGGTGACCGAGCAGGTGTGGCAGCCTATGCACTTGTCCAGGTTCAGCACCATGGCGATTTGCGCGCGAACTTTCATCGTGTTCTCCTTGTTGCTCAGGCCTGGGTGGCCGCGGGGGCTTCGTCGTCGAGCCAGTCGATCTTGCGCATCTTGCGCACCACGACGAATTCGTCGCGGTTCGTGCCTATGGTGCCGTAGTAGTTGAAGCCGTAGCTGAACTGGGCGTAGCCGCCGATCATGTGGGTGGGCTTGGTGACGATGCGCGTGACCGAGTTGTGGATGCCGCCGCGCGTGCCGGTGATTTCCGAACCCGGGGTGTTGATGGTCTTTTCCTGCGCGTGGTACATGAGCACCATGCCCGGCTTGACGCGCTGGCTCACGACCGCGCGTGCGGCGATGGCGCCGTTGGCGTTGAACAGCTCGATCCAATCGTTGTCGGCAATGCCGGCGCGGCGCGCGTCGTCTTCGCTGAGCCACACCACCGGCCCGCCGCGGTTGAGCGTGAGCATGTGCAGGTTGTCGCTGTAGGTGCTGTGTATGCCCCACTTCTGGTGCGGGGTGATGAAGTTCAGCGTGATTTCCGTGTGGCCGTTGGGCGTGCGGTGCATCACCTCGCCGGTGGTCTTGAGGTCCACGGGCGGGCGGTAGCTCGAAAGCCCTTCGCCAAAGGCGAGCATCCACGGATGGTCGAGGTAGAACTGCTGGCGCCCCGTGAGCGTGCGCCATGGAATCAGCTCGTGCACGTTGGTGTAGCCGGCGTTGTAGGACACCTTCTCGCTCTCCAGTCCCGACCAGGTGGGCGAGCTGATGATCTTGCGCGGCTGCGCCTGGATGTCGCGGAAGCGGATTTTCTCGTCTTCGCGGTGCAGCGCCAGGTGGGTGTGGTCGCGCCCGGTGATCTTGCCCAATGCCTCCCAGGCCTTGACGGCCACGTGGCCGTTGGTTTCGGGGGCGAGCTGCAGCACCACTTCGCAGGCGTCGATGTCGCTGTCGATCCGGGCCATGCCCTGCGTGGCGCCCGCGGTGTGCACCTTGCCATTGAGCTCGGCCAGCTGGCGCACCTCGTCCACGGTGTTCCAGGCAATGCCCTTGCCACCGTTGCCGATTTTTTCCATCAGCGGCCCCAGCGCGGTAAAACGCGCATAGGTGTTGGGGTAGTCGCGCTCGACCACGGTGATCGCGGGCGCCGTCTTGCCGGGGATCAGAGCGCATGCGCCCTTCTTCCAATCCTTCACGTCGAAGGGCTGCGCCAGTTCGGCGGGCGAGTCGTGCATCAGCGGCGTGAGCACCAGCTCTTTTTCGACGCCCAGGTGGCCGACGCAGACCTCGCTGTAGGCCTTGGCGAAGCCTTTGTAGATTTCCCAGTCGCTCTTGCTCTGCCATGCCGGGTCCACCGCCGTGGACAGCGGGTGGATGAAGGGGTGCATGTCGCTGGTGTTGAGGTCGTTCTTTTCGTACCAGGTGGCCGTGGGCAGCACGATGTCGGAATACAGACAGGTCGTGCTCATGCGAAAGTCCAGCGTCACGAGCAGGTCCAGCTTGCCTTCGGGGGCCTTGTCGTGCCACTGCACTTCGGCGGGCTTGGCGTCGTCCGCGCCCAGGGCCTTGCCCTGCACGCCGTGCGTGGTGCCCAGCAGGTGCTTGAGGAAGTATTCGTGCCCCTTGCCCGAGGAGCCCAGGATGTTGGAGCGCCACACGAACATGTTGCGCGGCCAGTTGAGCGGGTTGTCCGGGTCTTCGCAGCTCATCTTGAGACTGCCGTCCTGCAGCGCCTTGACGGCGTAGTCCTTGGGGTCCAGGCCCGCGGCCTGCGCATCCTTCACCACCTGGATCGGATTGGTCTGTAGCTGCGGGGCGCTGGGCAGCCAGCCCATGCGCTCGGCGCGCACGTTGTAGTCGATCAGGCTGCCGCCGAATTGGGATGGGTCAGCGAGCGGCGAGAGGATTTCCTCGACGCCAAGCTTTTCATAGCGCCACTGGTCGGTGTGGGCGTAGAAAAAGCTCGTGCTGTTCATCTGGCGCGGCGGGCGCACCCAGTCGAGCGCGAAGGCCAGCGCCGTCCAGCCGGTCTGCGGGCGCAGCTTTTCCTGCCCCACGTAGTGCGACCAGCCGCCGCCGCTCTGGCCTATGCAGCCGCACATCATCAGCATGTTGATGATGCCGCGGTAGTTCATGTCGCTGTGGTACCAGTGGTTCATCGCGGCGCCGATGATGACCATGGACTTGCCGCGCGTCTTGTCGGCGTTGTCGGCAAACTGGCGCGCCACCGCGATCACCTGGCCGCGCGGCACGCCGGTGATCTTCTCCTGCCAGGCGGGCGTGTAGGGGGTGTCGTCGTCGTAACCGAGCGCGGCGTTCTCGCCCGGCAGACCGCGCGCCACGCCGTAGTTGGCCACCGTGAGGTCGAACACCGTGGCCACGAGCGCGTGGCCACCCTCGCCCTGCTGCGCCAGTGCAATGCGCCGCATGGGCACCTTGCGCACGAGCACGTCACCCACGGCCGCAACCTGCTTGTTGGCCGGAAAGTGCGGCGTCTCCAGGCCGCCAAAGTACGGGAAAGCCACGTCGCCGACCTCGTAGGCGCTGCCTTCGCCTTCCATCAGGCTGAGCTTGAGCTGCACCTGGCTGCCGTGGCAGGCTTCCTTGTCTTCGAGGTTCCACTTGCCGGCGTCGTCGCGCCCTTCGGCCCCCCAGCGAAAGCCGATGGAGCCGTTGGGCAGCACGACCTGGTCGCTGTGGTCGAGCGCCACCGTTTTCCACTCGGGGTTGTTCGTCTGCCCCAGCTGGCCCGCAAAATCGCTCGCGCGCAGGTAGCGCCCGGGCACGAGCACCTTGCGCCCGTCCGCCAGGGTGCGTTCCTCGAGCTGCACCAGCTTGGGCATGTCGGTGTAGCGGCGCACGTAGTCGTCGAAATAGCTGCTGCGCCGGTCGAAGTAGAACTCCTTGAGGATCACGTGCCCCATGGCCATGGCCACGGCGGCGTCGGTGCCCTGTTTGGGGTGCAGCCAGAGGTCGCAGAGTTTGCTGATCTCGGCGTAGTCGGGCGTGATCGCAACGGTCTTCGCGCCCTTGTAGCGCACCTCGGTGAAAAAATGCGCGTCGGGCGTGCGCGTCTGCGGCACGTTCGAGCCCCAGGCGATGATGAAGGTGGAGTTGTACCAGTCGGCCGATTCGGGCACGTCGGTCTGCTCGCCCCAGACCTGCGGGCTGGCCGGCGGCAGGTCGCAGTACCAGTCGTAAAAACTCATGCACACGCCGCCGATCAGCGACAGGTAGCGCGAGCCAGCCGCGTAGCTGATCATGGACATGGCCGGAATCGGCGAGAAGCCGATCACGCGGTCAGGCCCGTATTTCTTGGCGGTGTAGACGTTGGCGCTCGCGATGAGCTGGTTGACCTCGTCCCAGCTGCTGCGCACGAAGCCGCCCAGGCCGCGCTGCTGCTGCCATTCGCGCCGCGCCTCAGGGTTTTCGACGATGCTGGCCCAGGCATCGACCGGGCTTTTCGCCACGGCCAGCGCCGCGCGCCAGTGCTTGAGCAGGCGCGCACGCACCATGGGGTACTTCACGCGGTTGGCACTGTAGAGGTACCAGCTGTAGCTGGCGCCGCGCGCGCAGCCGCGCGGCTCGTGGTTGGGCAGGTCGGGCCGGGTGCGCGGGTAGTCGGTCTGCTGCGTCTCCCAGGTGACGATGCCGCCCTTGACGTAGATATTCCATGAGCACGAGCCCGTGCAGTTCACGCCGTGCGTAGAGCGCACGATCTTGTCGTGCGCCCAGCGGTTGCGGTAGGCGTCTTCCCAGGTGCGGTCTTCGCCGGTGGTTTGGCCGTGGCCCTGGGCAAAGCCCTCGCGCGGCTGCGCAAAATAGGTCAGGCGGTCGAGAAAATGGCTCATCGAAAACTCCTTGTCCGTGGTGTCTTGTCGTGGTGTTTGGGGCCGGGCACTCAGCACGGCATTTCGGCGTTCTTGCGTGCGTAGTACCACCACGTGATCACGATGCACAGCACGTAAAACAGAGCAAAGGCCCACAGTGCGAGCTCGGGGCCGCCGGTGGCAGCGATCGAACTACCGTAGCTCTTGGGGATGAAAAAACCACCATAGGCGCCGATTGCACCGGCAAAACCCAGCGCGGCTGCGCCCTCGGTGTTGCCATCCTTGATGGCCTGGGCGCGGGCGGCTTCGTCTTTGCCGCGCACTTCGCGCAGCTTAAGGTTCAGGAAGATCGTGGGGATCATGCTGAAAGTCGAGCCGTTGCCTATGCCGCTCGTGAAAAACAGCAGCAAAAACATGAGAAAGAAGCCTGCAAAGCTACCTTCGTGTGGCCCGAAGGGCAGGGCATAACTGCTTGCGCTCTTGGGCAGGAAATACAGCACGCCGAGCACAGCCAGCGCCATGAGGGCGAAGTTCCACAGCGTCACGCGCGCGCCGCCCACCTTGTCGGCGAGCCATCCGCCCACGGGGCGGATCAACGCGCCCACCAGAGGGCCCAGCCAGGCGTAGGCAAGCGGATTGACGGCAGGGAACTGACTCTTGATGAGCAGCGGGAAGCCCGCGGCAAAGCCGATGAACGAGCCGAAGGTGCCCAGGTAGAGCACGCACATCAGCCAGTTGTGCTTGCTCCGAAAGATCGCGGCCTGCGCGGCGAAGCTGGCCTTGGCGTCGGCGATGTCGTTCATGCCGAACCAGGCGGCGAGCGAGGCCAGCGCGATCCAGGGCACCCAGATGAAGGCGGCGTTCTGCATCCACACCTGTACGGTCTGGTTGTTCTTGACGATGGTCTGCGCCTCGCCGCCGAAGATGCCGAAGATGCCGGCCGTAACCACGAGCGGGCTCAGGAACTGCACCACCGACACGCCCAGGTTGCCCAGGCCCGCGTTCACGCCCAGCGCCGAGCCTTTGCGCTCCTTGGGAAAGAAGAAGCTGATGTTGGCCATGCTGGAGCTGAAATTGCCCCCGCCCAGACCGCACAGCAGCGCAAGGATCAGCATGGTCGGGTAGCTCGTGGTGTTGTCCTGCACGGCCAGCCCTATGCCTACGGCCGGAATCAGCAGCGAGGCCGTGGAGAGCGCCGTCCAGCGCCGCCCGCCAAAAAGCGGCACCATGAACGAATAAAAAATGCGCAATGTGGCGCCGCTGAGCGCAGGCGAGGCGGCAAGCCAGAACAGCTGGTTGGTCGAATACTTGAAGCCCAGCGCCGGCAGGCTCACGGCGACCACGCTCCAGAGCTGCCAGACCGCAAAGGCCAGGAACAACGCGGGCACTGAAATCCACAGATTGATCTTGGCGATCGCCTCGCCTTCGCGTTCCCAGAAGGCCTTGTCCTCAGGCGTCCAGACCGTGAGCGTGCGGCCGGGGCGCAGATGGGTTGTGCTTGGGGTTGACATGACGAGGTCCTTTCACTTTCAGCTTGCAGATCAGAGTGCGGCGTGTGCCTTGCGACCGCCTTGCGGGCCCATGACGTCGACGCGGCGCACCTCCGTCCAATACATCCAGATCAGCGACACCCAGACCACGCCGTACATGAGCATGAAGGCGCTGGAGCGGATGCCGGTCCAGTCCAGCAGGATGCCGAACAGAATGGGCAGCACGAAGCCCCCGAGGCCGCCGGCCAGGCCGACGATGCCGCTGATGGCGCCGATGTTCTGCGGGTAGTCGTCGCTGATGTACTTGAAGACGCTGGCCTTGCCGAACGCAAAGGCCACGCCCAGCACGGCCATGAGCGCGGTGAAGGCATAGACGCCGAGGCCGATGTGGAAGGTCGTGGGGCCGTTGACGGTCACGATGGTGAAGTCCGTTTGCGGGTACGAGAGCAGGAACAGGCAGATCCAGCTCACCCACATCACCCACCAAGTGACCTGGTGCGCGCCGTACTTGTCCGACAGGATGCCGCCGATCGCGCGCAGCACGCCGCCGGGCAGCGAGAAGCAGGCCGCGAGCAGCGCCGCGATGCGGATGTCCAGGCCATATTCGCCCACGTAGTACTGCACCATCCACAGTGACAGCGCCACGTAGCCGCCGAACACGATGCTGTAGTACTGGCAGTATTTGAGGACGCGCGGGTCTTTCAGGGCCTTGAGCTGATCGCTGAAGCGGACGTTGCTGGGCACCAGGTGGGCGGGGTCCTGGTGGCTGAACAGCCAGAACAGCACCAGCGCGCCGAGCATGATGGCCGCATAGACCTTGGGCACCATGGCCCAGCCGAACGCCACGAGCAGCACCGGGGCGACGAACTTGTTCACGGCCGCGCCCGAGTTGCCCGCGCCGTACACCCCCATGGCCATGCCCTGGCGGTTTTTGGGGAACCAGCGCGCCACATAGGGTGTGCCCACCGAAAAGGCACCGCCCGCCAGCCCCACGAACAGGCCGATGACGATGAAATGCCAGAACGCGGTGGCGTAGCTCATCAGCCAGATCGCCGGCACGGTGACGGCCATGAGGACGGCCATCACGATGCGCCCGCCGTAGCGGTCCGTCCAGATGCCCAGCGGCACGCGAATGAGCGAGCCCGTGAGCACCGGGGTTGCCGTCAGCAGGCCGAACTCGGTGGCGTTGAGGTTCAGCATTTTCTTGATCGGGATGCCGATCACGCCGAACATCATCCAGACCATGAAGCACACGGTGAACGCCAGCGTGCTGACGATGAGCACCGACCAGGCCTTGCGGGAATTGTGCAAGTCATTGTCCATGTCTTCCTCCACAAATTTACATGCGTGGACTATCCGACTTTGGCCCGGCGCTGAACATCCGCCAATGGCACACTGTTGCCGCATCAGAAGAACGATGGCGGGGCGTGACCATCGTTCCAAAGAACTATTCGGCGCGCACAAACTGGGAAGCACCGCGGCAGTGCCAAGGCACGAATGCCCTGCCTACATCCCATGTACGGCACGTAGGCCGCGCGCCATGGCGCTATTGGCGCTCTTTTTTATTGCAGTTTCATGGATGCCGTCAAGCCCTGGCTGGTGGCAAAGACGGCGGCCTGCACGCGCGAACTCAGCTTGAGCTTGCGCAGAATGTGTTGCACATGGATCTTGACGGTGGTCTCGGCGATGCCCAGATCGCGCGCAATGGCCTTGTTTGCCAGGCCCGCGGCGATCAGGGCCAGGATTTCCCGCTCGCGCGGCGACAGCAACGCCAGCGCATCGCTTGGCACCTGCGCCTGCACGCCTGCGACCGCAGGGGCCTCTGCCGTGCCTGTAGCGCCTTGCGCACCTTGCCCGGATGCCTCCAGACTGCCTTCGGCTGCGCCCGCAGGCCGGCTGCGCAGGGCGGCGACCAGCTTGCCCATCATCTCGGGGCTGACCACGGATTCGCCCGCGAGCACTTTGCAGATGGAGTCGCTCAGGTCTTCGGAGTTGATGGTTTTGAGCAGGTAGCCGTCGGCGCCCGCCTGCAGCGCGGCCACGAGGTCTTCTTCGTTCTCGCTCACGGTAAGCATGAGCACGCGCGCTGCCGGCGCCACTTCCTTGAGGCCGGCAATTGCATCCACCCCGCGCACGCCGGGCAGGTGGTTGTCCAGCAGGATCATGTCGGGCGCGCACGCAGCCGCGCGGCGCTGGGCCTCGCCACTGTCGCCCGCCTCACCGACGACCGCGAAGCGCTCGTCCTGCGACAGCAGGGCGACCAGACCACGGCGAAACAGGGTGTGGTCATCGACCACCAGCAGGCGAACGGGTTGGGTCATGCGGATTCTTCCTGGCCGATTGCAAGCGCGGTGGGCGCGGTGGTGCTCGCGACCGGGTGCGGCGGCAGTATCAGCGTGACCGTGGTGCCCTGGCCCGGCGCTGCGACCACCTGGACCTCGGCACCTATGCGCGCGGCGCGCTCGCGCATGATCTGCAGGCCCACGTGCGATGTGCCGCGGCTTTGCTGCGGGTCGAACCCCGCCCCATCGTCACGCACGCGAAACTGCCAGCGCACACCCTTGTCCACCTCCAGCGTGACGTGGCTGGCGCGCGCGTGCTTGCGCACGTTGGACAGCGCCTCCTGCACTACGTGCAGCACCTGCACCTGCACGTCTGGCGGCAACGGAAGACCCTGCCCGTGCACCGCAAAGCGCGTGGCGATGCCCGCCTGGTGCTCGAATTTGCGCAGGGTTTCCTGCAGCGCACGCTCGATGTCGTCGGTGTTCGTGCGCGTGCGAAAGTGCACCAGCAGCTCGCGCACATCGCCTATGCTTTCGCGCACACCGGCGTCGAGCTCGTCGAGAATGCGCTGCACCTGCGCGGCCTGCCCTTTTTGCACGGCACTGCGCAGCAGCTGCACCTGAATCTTGAGGAAGGCCAGCGCCTGCGCGATCGAGTCGTGCAGCTCGCGTGCCAGCAGCGCGCGCTCCTCGCTCACTGCAGCTTCACGCTCCAAGGCGTCGGCGCGCAAGCCCTCGAGCGCGCTCGCAAGGTGGCTGGCCAGGGCGTCGAGCAGGGCCGTTTCTTCTGCGCTCAGCTGCACTTCGCTGCGAAAGAACAGGTCGCACTCGCCCAGCAGACGGTGCTGCAGCCGGATGGGCACGCTGACCACGCTCTCGTAGCCCGCGCGCGCGCACAGACGGACGGGGGCGACATCGTGCGCCAGGATCGGAATCACGCGCGTGCGCGCGTCGGGCTGCAGGCTGCCGCAGGCGCACACGCCGGCCAGCAGGCTGCGCTCCTGCTCGGCCAGCTCTTGCGGCAGGCAATCGGAGGCCAGCATCAGGTAGCGCTGGTTCGCCTCGTCCGACCAGCGCACGGCGGCGGCGTCGGCGCGCAGCAGCTCGCGCACCTTGCGCGCAAAACCGCGCGCAAGCTCGTCTATCGTGTCCGCATCGGCAAGCAGCGCGCTGACTTCGTACAGCGCCTCGAGCCGCGCCCGCTGGGCCTCGATGTCGCGCGTCTTGGCCTGCACCTTGGCTTCGAGCTCGCCGTAGAGCGACTGCAGGGTCTCGGTCATGCGGTTGAAGCCCGCCGCCACCTGGCCGAATTCGTCCGAACTGTCCACATCGACGCGCACGGAAAAATCCCCCGCCTGCACGCGCTGCAGCCCCTGCGCCAGGCTGGCCAGCGGATGGATCACATACAGATAGCCCGTGTAGAGAATAACCACGGCGCCCGCAACGGCCAATGCCATCATCACGAACTGGAACAGGTTGAGGATGGCCGTGAAGCGCGCGAGCTGCCGTTCGATCGAGAGCACGAAGCGGTCGATCGCGGTGACGAATTCTTCCGCAAGCGCGACGGCCTGTGCGGGAGTCGGCGCCGGCTCGGCCAGCCATTGCGCACGCTGCTGCGCCCAGCGCTTTTCCACCTGCACGAAGCTGGCCTCGACCTCGTCGTTCCAGGGCACGAACAGGGGCCGCGCGGCGTCCCCCGCACGCAGCAGGCGCAGGCTCTCGTCGAAGCGCTGCACCAGCGCCGCACGCCCGTCTGCCGCCGTCTGCAGCTGCACCGCACTGGCCAGCCGCCAGGTCTGCATGCGCATGCGCCCGGCCTCGTTCACTGCGGCCGCACCGCCGTCGAGCTTCCAAGTCGCCCACAGCGTGATCGCAATCGACACCATCGCCACCAGCAAAAAGCTCACGCCCAGGGCGAGCAGCTTGGTGGTCAGGGTGGCGGGGGAGCGCATGGCTGCAGTGTAGAGCGCGGCGTGCAAAAAGGCAGAAAGACCCGTCAAGCCCTAAAGAGGACGGTACGGCGCTCAGGCCGTGTGACGTTCTCAGGGCGTCTCCAGCCCCTGCGCGTAGGCTTCGAGCCCCAATGCCACCACGGTGGCCACTTCGGGGCCGACTTCGGCGCGGAATTCGGCTTCGGCCTGCGCCACGGCGTCGCGGAAGGCCTGCAGCCAGGCCAGCCCCGTGGGCGTGAAGTGCACGCGCCGCGCGCGCGCGTCGTGCGCGTCGGCGCTGCGCGTGACCAGGCCCCAGGCCTCGCACTGATCGACCAGCGTCGCCATGGCCTGCTTGCTCATGCCCGCGCGCTCGGCCAGGTCGGTCAGGCGGTCGCCCTGCAGACGCAGGTGGCGCGTGATGTGGATGTGCGCGGCCGACACCTGGTTGCGCGCCGCGAGGTTGGACAGCGCCAGCGGCACCTCGACGTTGCGCGCCATCAACTGCAGCACGCGCGCATCGAAGCGGCGCAGCGCATGGCCGAGCAGGCGGCCCAGGTGCGTCTGGCGCCAGGCGTCTTCGGCAGCGGTCGGCGGAGGCATTGCGCTCATGGCATTTCGTCAATCAAACTGACCAAATTATCGATGAAATTCACGCAATGCACGCATAAACTACTGTGCAAGCATCCAGTTTCCGTCACGGGCAGCACGCACCTCCGCGCTTCACCCCTCCGCCTCACCCCCGCTTTTTTCAAGGAGTTTTTCATGGACATGGCCACCAAGGGCAGCCCCCTCGCATCTTCCGCCAACAGCGAAAAAGCCAAAGCCCTGCAAGCGGCGCTCGCGCAGATCGAAAAGCAGTTCGGCAAGGGCACCATCATGCGCCTGGGCGAAGGCGAGGCGATCGAGGACATCCAGGTCGTCTCCACCGGCTCGCTAGGGCTGGACATCGCGCTCGGCGTGGGCGGCCTGCCGCGCGGGCGCGTGATCGAAATCTACGGCCCCGAAAGCTCGGGCAAGACCACGCTCACGCTGCAGGTCATCGCCGAGATGCAAAAGCAGGGCGGCACCTGCGCCTTCGTCGATGCCGAGCACGCGCTCGACGTGCAATACGCACAAAAGCTCGGCGTCAACCTGCCCGACCTGCTCATCAGCCAGCCCGACACCGGCGAGCAGGCGCTCGAAATCGTCGACAGCCTGGTGCGCTCGGGCGCGGTCGACCTGATCGTGATCGACTCGGTCGCCGCACTCACGCCCAAGGCCGAGATCGAGGGCGAAATGGGCGACGCCCTGCCCGGCCTGCAGGCGCGCCTCATGAGCCAGGCGCTGCGCAAGCTCACCGCCACGATCAAGAAGACCAACTGCATGGTCATCTTCATCAACCAGATCCGCATGAAGATCGGCGTGATGTTCGGCAGCCCCGAAACCACCACGGGCGGCAACGCGCTCAAGTTCTACGCCTCGGTGCGCCTGGACATCCGCCGCACCGGCACGATCAAGAAGGGCGAGGAAGCGATAGGCAACGAGACCAAGGTCAAGGTGGTCAAGAACAAGGTCAGCCCGCCGTTCAAGACGGCCGAGTTCGACATCCTGTTCGGCGAAGGCATCAGCCGCGAGGGCGAGATCATCGACATGGGTGTGAACGCCAAGATCATCGAAAAATCCGGCGCCTGGTACGCCTACAAGGGCGAAAAAATCGGCCAGGGCCGCGACAACGCGCGCGAGTTCCTGCGTGAAAACCCCGAGCTTGCGCACGAAATCGAAAACCTCGTGCGCGCCCAGCTCGGCATCGCACAACTGCCACCCGCCGTGGCGCCGGCCCCGGGCGGAGCGCCGGCCTGAGCCGCTTCAAAAATGAAGCATCCAATGTGGCTCTAGCGCTTATTCATAAAGCACTAGCAGCTATCTTTAGCATAGTATTTCCATGGGCTTTGCCACGCCTTCGCTCAAAGGCCGTGCGCTGCGTCTGCTGGCGCGGCGCGAATACGCGCGCGCCGAACTCGCCGCCCGGCTCGCGCCGCACCTGCAAGCCGGGGAAGACCTCGAAGCACTGCTGGGCGAGCTCGAAGCACAAGGTTTTTTGAGCGACGCGCGCGCTGCCGAATCCCTGCTGCGCCGCCGCGCACCGCGCCTGGGCACGCAGCGCGTGCTGCAGGAGCTGCGCCACAAAGGACTCGACGCGGAACTGGTGCGTGCCGCCGCCGACAGCCTGCGTGCGAGCGAATTCGCACGCGCCCAGGCCGTGTGGCAGCGGCGCTTTGGCACGCCGCCCGCCGATGCGCAAGAGCAGGCGCGGCAGATGCGCTTTCTCGCCGCGCGCGGCTTCAGCACCGAAGTGGTACGTCAGGTGCTGCGCGCCGCCGCGCAAAACGAGTAATTGGACGTGCGCATTGGGGTCAGACTCTCACGATTCCCAAAATTCCCGTTGCCGCGCGCCGCAAACCCGCTCAAAACGGCGTCACCATGTTGAAAAACCGCCCGAGCCAGCCCATGGCCTGGGCCTCGGCCTGGGCGCCGCGGCCGCGCGACTCGATGCGCACGTTTGCCACCTGGGTTGAGTTGACGACGCTGCCCGCCAGCAGGTTGCGCGGGTCCACCGTGCCCGAAAAGCGCAGCACATCGACGTTGTGGTTCACGCCGATCTGCTTTTCGCCCGTGACCACGAGGTGCCCGTTGGGCAGCACCTCGACCACCGTTGCGGTGATGGAGCCTGTGAAGGTGTTGGTGCTCTGCGTGTTGCCCTGGCCGTTGAATTTGTTTTCCGCGCCCACGTCCATGGTGGACTTGTTCGCCAGCCAATTGCTCACGAACGGAAAGGACTTGATGCCCCCCGAGATGGAGCCGCTGCGGTCTATGCCGGAGGAAGACTCCTGCTTGGCCGAGACGTTCTCCACGATCATGATGGTCACCGTATCGCCCACGAAGCGCGCGCGCCGGTCTTCGAACGCGGGCCGGTAGGTCGCGGTGCTGAACAGGCTGCCGTTCACGGGCCGCGCCGCGGCGGCCGGCGGCAGCTGCGGCTTGGTCGGCAGCACATCGACGGGTGGCGGCTCCATCAGGCTGGTACAGCCCACGAGCGCGGCCGCACCGGCGCACGCCAGCAGGCGCAGCAGCGCAGGAACAGAGATAAAAAGGCGGGCCATGGCAAAAAATCCTCGCAAAAGCGTGCGGTCTGCAGCGCAAAAACCTCAGAGCTGCCCCAGCTTGGCGAGCATCTGGTCTGCCGTCTGGATGGCCTTCGAGTTCATCTCGTAGGCGCGCTGCGTCTGGATCATGTTCACGAGCTCCTCCACCACGTTGACGTTGGAGTTCTCCAAAAAGCCCTGCTTGATCGTGCCCAGACCGTTCGTGCCGGGCGTGCCCCCTTGCGGCGTGCCCGAGGCGACCGATTCCTTGTAAAGGTTGTCGCCCACGGGCTCCAGCCCCGCCGGGTTGACGAAGTTGACCATCGCCAGCGTGCCTATGGTGGAAGGCGCGGTCGAGCCCGCAAGCACCGCCGACACCGTGCCATCGTTGGCGATGTTCACACTCGTGGCGCCTGGCGGCACGGTGATGCCGTTGGCCACGGGCAGGCCACTGGGGGTCACGAGGCGGCCTGCGCCGTCGAGCTGGAAAGACCCGGCGCGCGTATACGCCTGCGTGCCGTCGGGCATGGTCACCTGGAAAAAGCCATTGCCGTTGATGGCCACGTCCAGGCTGTTTTGCGTCTGCTGCAAGGTGCCCTGCGTGAAATTGCGGCTCGTGGCCACGGTGCGCACGCCAAGGCCCAGGTGCAGGCCCGTGGGCAGCTGGTTTTGCTCGTCCGCGTTGGCCCCGACCTGGCGCAGGTTCTGGTAGATCAGGTCAGAGAACTGGGCGCTGTTGCGCTTGTAGCCCGTGGTCGAGACGTTGGCCAGGTTGTGCGAGATCACGTCCAGCTCGGTCTGCTGGGCGGACATGCCGGTCTTGGCGATCCACAGCGAATTCATCATGGCGGTTTCCTCGGTCGGTGCGGCGCAGCGGGCCGCGTTTCATGTGGCGGATCAAGCGTTGATGTTGAGCAACTGGCTCGCGGCCTTGTCGTCGGACTGCGCCGACTGCAGCAATTGCATCTGTTGTTCAAACTGGCGCGCCGCAGTGATCATGTCCACCATGGCCTGCACCGAGTTCACGTTCGAGCCCTCGAGCGCGCCGCTTTGCAGCTTGGCGTTCGGGTCGGAGGGCAGCGGATCGCCCGAAGTGGTGCGAAAAAGCCCGTCGTCGCCGCGCTTGAGCGGATCGTCCGGCGTGGGTGTGGCGAGCTTCAGGCGCCCCACCGTGGTGGGCTGCTGCCCCGGAATGCGCGCCGTGACGGTGCCGTCGTCACCCAGCGTGACCTCGGCGCCCTGCGGCACGTCGATGGGCGTGCCCTGGCTGGACAGCATGGGCTGCCCCATGCCGTTTACGAGCTGGCCGTCGGTGGAGATTTCGAGGCGGCCTGCGCGCGTGTAGGCTTCGGTGCCGTCGAGCCCCTGCACGGCAAACCAGGCCTGGCCCACGGCCATGGCGTCGAGGTTGCGCCCGGTCTGCTGCGCCGGGCCGGGCGTATCGACATGGCCCGCCGTGGCTTCGAGCGCAAACACGCGCGTGGTCGCACCGTCGCCGCGCAGCGGCACCGCGCGAAACGCCGACATCTCGGCGCGAAAGCCGTTGGTCGAGGCGTTGGCCAGGTTGTTTGAGAGCACCGCCTGGCGCTGCGACGCGGCGCTCGCGCCCGTCATCGCGGTGTAGATGATGCGGTCCATGGCAATCCCTCGGTATCAAAAAAGGGCAGCGCCCATCACCGCAGGTTGACCAGGGTGGACATCACCTGATCTTCGGTCTTGATGGTCTGCGCATTGGCCTGGTAGTAGCGCTGCGCGGTCATCAGGTTGACGAGTTCGGCGGTGAGATCGACGTTGGAATCCTCGAGTGAGCCGGATCGCAATGCCCCCAAACTGCCCGTGCCGGGCGCACCCACGACGGGCGCACCGGACTCGAACGTCTCCACCCAATTGTTGCCACCAGTGGGGCGCAGCCCCTGCGGATTGCGGAAGTTGGCAAGCGCGAGCTGCGCCTCGGCCCGCGTCACGCCGTTCGAATAAGTGGCCATGACCATGCCGCTGTTTTCGATGTTCACGCTGGTCAGCTCGCCCGAGGCATAGCCGTCCTGGCTCAGCGTGGAGACGGCAAAGCTGCTGCCGTATTGGGTGACCTTGTCCAGGTTGATGCTGACGGGAAAAGCGGGCAAGGCATTGGGGTTGGGCGGGCTGGGATTCACGGTCAGCGACAAGAGGTGCTCGGTGCTCGGAGCAACCGGTGCCGGCGCCAGAATGGCGCCGTTGTTGTCGAAGGTGACCTGGCCGATAGGCGTCGCAACCACGGGGGGCGTTGCCGTGGCATCGTCGAGCTGGTCATAGACATCCCAGGTGTTGGCACCGTTTTTCTGGAAATACAGGTTCACCGGCTTGGCGACACCTTGGCTGTCGTACACATTGATCGATGTGCTGTAGGTGGTGCGCGGGGTCGCTGGTATGGGGGGCGTGGCTGCAGGGTCCCCGGCGGCATCAGGTGCCCGGGCATCGAGGTTGAGTCCCACCATGATCTTGCTGGTCTGCTTGGCGGCGATCGGCGCAGAGGTCGGGAACACCAGCGGCACCGGGCTCGCACCACTGACAGGCTTGCCCGTGGTCGGATCGACGGTGTAGCCCAGCACCTTCGCGTTGTTGTTGGTCACCAGGTTGCCCACTTTGTCGAGCTGGAAATTGCCCGCGCGCGTGTACGCCATGCTGCCGTCCGCTTGCTGCAGCTTGAAAAATCCGCCGCCGTCTATGGCCACGTCGAGGTTGTTGCCCGTGGTGCTGATGTTGCCGCGCGTGAACTGCTGGGCAATGTCCGCCACCTGCACCCCAATGCCCGCATCAGACCCGCCCGCCACGCCCATCGCCGAGGCCACCATGTCGGCAAATTCAGCGCGCGAGGACTTGAAGCCCGTGGTGTTCGCATTCGCGATGTTGTTGCCGATCACGTCCAGGCTTTTGCTGGCAGCGTTCAGGCCCGAAAGTCCTTGTTGGAAAGCCATGGTGTGCTCCTGAAAACAAAGTATTTGAAAATCACTGAACGGCTTTGACGGCGCTTTGCGCAACGCTGCTGCCGTCGCTCAACTGCAATTGCAGGGCGCCGTTCGACATACTCACCGCGCTCACCTGCTGCGTGGCCAGCGGCGTGGCGCTCACCGCCGTGCTGCCGTTGCTCGCCACCACCTGGAAACGCGGCGCGCTGCTGCCCTGGTAGCTGGAAGCGTCCCAGGCGAAGCCGTGGCGGCCTGCGGGCAGCGCGCCCAGGTCCACCGCGCCGATCTGCTTGCCGCTGGCGTCGAGCACCTGCACCGTGACGCTCGCGGCCGAGGCCGCGAGGTCGAAGCCTCCGGTGGCCTGGCCGCTTTTCGCATCGACGGCAAGCGTGTCGCCCTCGACCAGCACCTGGTGCCCGACCAGGCTGCTGCCCTGCACGAGCTGCTGCACGGCGAGCTGGCCCGCGAACTTGTTGACCGTGTCGTTGAGCTGCTGGATGCCGGTGACGGTGTTGATCTGCGCGATCTGCGAAGTCATCTGCGCGTTGTCCAGCGGGTTCATCGGGTCCTGGTTGTTGAGCTGCGCCACGAGCAGCTTGAGGAAGCGATCCTGCGCCGCGGCCGGGTCGGCGGCGGCGTTGGCCGCAGCGCCGGCCGCGGAGGCGCTGCTGGACGAAGTCGTCTGCCCGACGGGGCTGATGGTGGTGCTCATGGCGTTGGCTCCTGAGAAACGATGGGTCTATTGCCCCATTTGCAGGGTCTTGAGCAGCAGCGACTTGGCCGTGTTCATGACTTCGACGTTGTTCTGGTACGAGCGCGAGGCCGAGATCATGTTCACCATCTCCTCGACCGCGTTCACGTTCGCGTAGGTCACGTAGCCCTGCGCGTCGGCCATGGGGTTGTTTGGCTCGTGCACGCGCCGGCCCGGGGTGTTGTCTTCATTGACGGCGCTCACGCGCACGCCGGCGGCGCCGTCCGATCCCATGGGCGTGGTCTGGAACAGCACCTGGCGCGCCTTGTACGCCTGGCCGTCGGGGCCTGCGACGGCATCGACGTTGGCCAGGTTGCTCGCCACCACGTTGAGGCGCTGCGCCTGCGCACTGACCGCGCTGCCCGAGATGTTGAAGATCGAAAACATGGACATGGTCTTGCTCCTTTGCTGCGGCTTTCCAGGGTTACTGCCCCTGGATGGCGCTGAGCATGGTCTTGGCCTGGCCGTTGATGAAGCGCAGCGTGGCCTCGTAGCGCACGGCGTTGTCCACGAAGTTCGCGCGCTCGCGGTCCAGATCGACGCTGTTGTTGTCCAGGCTGGGCTCGGTCTGCACGGCGTAGCCGAGCTTTTCACCGACCACGCCGGAGCCCATGCCGCCGACCTGCGCCGTGGGCAGCGGGATGTGGCGCGGGTCGCTGATGCCGGCATCGGCGCTGGCGCTTGCAGGTGCCAGGCGCACGGTGGTGCCCGCACCCGCATTGCCGCTGGCCGTGCGCAACGCATCGGCAAAGTTGAAATCGCGCGCCGTGTAGCCGGGCGTGTCGGCGTTGGCGATGTTGCTGGCCAGCACGCGCTGGCGCTCGGCGCGCAGCAAGAGCGCCTGGCCTTGGAAATCCAGCGACTGGGTCATCTTGTTGAGCATCGGGGGCCTCGCGTGGTTGCGTGGGGTGGAGGTACGGAGCAGGCTGGGCTGCGGTGTGGCGTCGATTATGGGAAGCGCGGTTTTTTCCTAAAGCCCGAAAACGGGCCGAATCGGCGCGCAATTCCCGGCATGGGCGGCGGGCGCGGCGCCTACAGTAGGACGGGTGAAATGGGCTTGGTGTCCGCCTTGCACGGATGGGCGAAGGCCATGCATATTGCTCATGATTAAGGAGCTTCTCATGCAGTCTATATCTGCCTTAAATGCCGTTTTGATGCATATTTTTCGCGGCCTGCTCGTCCTGGCTTTGGGGTGCTCGGTGGCGCTCGCGCAAACCAGCGGCGCAGGCGCCGACGATGGCGCACGCCTGGGCACGCTAGGCCAGCGCTTTTTGCAGGACGCACTCGCGAGCGAACCCTCGGGCGCGCTGCCCTTGCGCATGCAGGTCGAAGTCGGCGCGCTCGATCCACGCCTGCAGCTCGCGCCCTGCACGCGCGTCGAGCCCTACCTGCCGCCGGGCAGCCGCCTGTGGGGGCGCACGCGCCTGGGGCTGCGCTGTGTGCAGGGGCGCGTCGCATGGAATGTGTTTTTGCCCGTCACGGTCAAGGCCTTCGGTCCGGCCTGGGTGCTGCGCAGCAACGTGCCGAACGGTGCGGTGCTCAGAGCCGAGGATGCCGTCGAGGCCGAGGTCGATTGGGCCGCGGAGCCGGCCGCCGTGCTCGCCAACCCCGATCTGTGGGTGGGCCAGACGGCAGCGCGCACGCTCATGGCGGGGCAGGCGCTGCGCCAGTCCATGGTGCGCCCGCCCGAGCTGTTCGGCGCCGGCGCGCAGGTCAAGGTGCTGGCACAGGGGCCAGGCTACGCGGTGACGGCCGACGGCCAGGCCTTGAGCGCAGGCGGCGCCGGCCAGACGGTGCGCGTGCGCATGGCCAATGGGCGCATCGTCTCGGGCGTGGTGAACGGCGCAGGCGCGGTGGAGCTGGCTTTGTAGCCCCACCTGGCTGCACACGCAAAAAACGCTAAAGTCTCACGCCAATCGGTCGAAAAAGTGGGCAACATGCCTTCACCCCGTGCTACAGCGCGGCACGACAGGCGGCGGAGAAGACGATGAAAATTGGTACACCCCCCGAACTCCCAGGCGTTTCAACGCAGACGGGCCCTGCCGCAAAGCAGGCCAGGAGCCCTGCTGCCGCCGCGGAAGACGCCGCCCAACGCGCCGCCAGCACCCAGGCCACGAATGCGCCCGCCGCGACGGCGAGCAGCGTCACCGTGTCGTCGCTGGCGGCACAGGCGCTCGGGGCCGGCACGCGCAGCCCGGCCGACTTCGACGCCAACAAAGTCAAAGCCGTGCGCAGCGCCATCGAAAAAGGCACGTTCAAGGTCAACGCCGAGGCCGTCGCCGACAAAATGCTGGCCAACGCCGCAGAAATCCTCAGCCACAACAGCCGCGGTGGCTGAGCCGCGGGCGCGCAAGGCTTGCACCACCGCACATGACCCTCGAAACCCTTCTCGGCCGGGTTGAACAAGACTTGCAAGAAGTGTCCGCCGCCTTGCTCGCTGCCGACGCGCCGGGGCTGGAAAAAAGCACATCGAGCTTGCGCACTGCGGTCGTGGCGTTTGCACAGGCGCTCGAAGTCTGGCGCGCGCAGCAGCGGGCGCAAAAGCAAGGGGCTGCGCAAGACGCGCTGCCCGCAGCGCTGCAACAACGCATCCGCGCCGCCAGTGCGCTGCTGGCCATGCAGCGAGAAAATCTGGCACGCCTGTCGGCGGCACACGGCCGCCAGCTTGCCGCCCTGCTGCCCCTGGCCAGCGCCGCAGAAACCACTTACGAAGCTGCAGTCAGTGGCCGCCCCGCCGGGAGCGCCGCGCGCATGTACCGCTCTGCGGGCTGACGGGCCCTCCAGAGCGAGACCCCGGTCTTGCTCAATGCTGGCGCATCTTGGAGCGCAGGCGCGCGACGGCTTGGCTGTGCAATTGGCACACGCGCGATTCGGTCACGCCGAGCACGGCGGCAATTTCCTTGAGGTTCATGTCGTGCTCGTAATACATGCCCATCACGTGCTGCTCGCGCTCGGGCAGGCTTTCGATGGCCTGCACCAGCGCCTTGCGCAGGCGCTGGTCGCGCAGGATGTGCAGCGGATCGGCGCCGCCGGCGGCCACGTGACGGTCGAGAAAGGCGTCTTCTTCCTCGCTGCCGTGGCCCATGTCCTCGAGATAGACGAGTTGCGTGCCGCGCACCTTGCCGAGCAGGCTTTGGTATTCGGGCAGTGGCATGCCCATTTCGGCGGCGATCTCGGACTCTTTGGGGCTGCGCCCCAATTTCTGCTCCAGGCGGTGCACGGCGTTTTCTATGTCCTTCTGGCTCTTGCGTGCGCTGCGTGACATCCAGTCGGACTCGCGCAGCTCGTCGAGCATGGCGCCGCGGATGCGCTGGGTGGCGAAAGTCTCGAACTGCACCCCCTGCCCCGCCTCGAAGCGTGTAAGGGCGTCCGCGAGCCCGATCATGCCCACCTGAATCAGATCGTCGAGCTCCACATTCGGGGGCAGTTTTGCGATCATGTGGTGGGCGATGCGCCGCACCAGGGGCACGTGCTGGCGCAACAAGGCATCGCGGTCGAACTGCCCTTTGGCGGTGTACATCAAGTCAATGCCTCCGAACGAAGTGCGCAGGTGCGTCTGCTGCCGCAGGAATCGGCCCGAAACTGGCCGTCTGCGCCTCGATGCTGCCCGCGTTCTCCAGCAACTGCAAAGCCAGGCGCTGAATGTCCTGGGGATTTTGCCTGTGGATGGCGCTAGTGTGCACGAGTCCGCCCAGATACTGCCGGGCGCAGCGCTGCAGATTACTCAAGGCCGCCTGCGCCTGCGCACGCTCTGCGGCATCGCCGCGCTCGAGCAGTGCAACCACCCGGCTGTTCAAGCCCGCATGCAGGGCCAGCTGTTTGGCGGCATGGTAGCCCGCCAACACCGCCTGTGCATCGCCGGACATGAGTACCAGCGGCATGCCCGCAGTCTGCGCCAGCAAAACCCCGAGCAGGTCCGCCGGCGCATACAGCACCAGCATGCCATAGGCCCTGAAATACGGCAGCAAGCCCTGCAACGCCGGCGCCTGCGCATCTTCGGCCAGGCGCAGCAGGCGCGGCAGGCCGCGCGCCGCGGGCAACACGGCCAGCGAGGCGCCGGCATGCGCCGCGCCGCCCGCGTCGACACCGTCGCGCTCGTGCCAGGGCGCCTGCTGCAGCAGGTGCAGCAACCCAGGGGTCTCTTGCGACTCGCCCGCCGTGCCGTCGAGCACCAACACCGGGCCAGCCAGCTTTTGCAGGGCGGCACAAACCTGCCACAGCGCCTCTAGGAGCCTGTCGGACTTTGGAATCGTCGGCTGCGAATGCACCGCAGCGGCCCATTTTTTACCGGCTTCTTGCCCCATAGTCCCGCTATGGGGCGGCGAATCCGGCAAAAACTGGCCTCGCCGGGGCGCATTCTCGCTTTCGACGCCCAAAGTCCGACAGACTCCTAGCGCCTGTGGTGCGGCACGTTCGGGGGCCGCCACGCCGAGCACGCGCAGCCGCGCCTGCGGCATGAAGCGGTGCAGCCCCGCACCCTGGTGGAAACAGGCCTCAAGCATCGGCGAGCGCTCCCTGCAAGGCCATGCCGTCGCCGGACGGCGTGAAAAAGAAGTTCAGCTCCGACTCGCGCGGGTCGAAGGCCGACTTCACGGGCGCGCGCATGGACAGGTTGATGAGCTTGTGCGCGTCGGCGTTTTCCCAGTCTTCGGGTACGCGCTGGCCGTTGGTCACGCCGCGCAGCACCATCTGATGGCGGATCAGCGCGTCGAGCGCGGGCCCGAGCTTCACGGCCTCATCGACCTTGGAGAGGATGGCCTGCTGCGCGCCCGTGGTCTTGAAACCCGTGAGCACGTCGTCGAGCGTGTCGCCGTGGCAGCCGGCATTGAGCACCAGCAGCCTTTGCACGCTGGGCAGGTCGAGCACGTCGAGCATGTCGCGCTTGCGCGGATCGCGCGGGGCGATGCCGGTGGTGTCGATCAGCACCATCTTCTTGCCGCCCAAGAGCCCGAGCAAGTCCTGCAGTGCCGCGCGGTCGTGCGCCAGGTGAGCGACGATGCCCAGCATGCGGCCGTAGGTGCGCAGCTGCTCGTGCGCGCCAACGCGGTAGGTGTCGAGCGTGATCAGGCCCACGCTCGCGGGGCCGTACAGGCGCGCGCACAAGGCCGCGAGCTTGGCCGTGGTGGTGGTCTTGCCCACGCCCGTCGCGCCCACGAGGGCATAGACGCCGCCTTCTTCATACAGCGCGGGCGCCTGTGCGTCGGTCTTGAGGTTGCGCTCGAGCACCTCCATGAGCCAGTGCAAGGCGTCGCCGGCCGAAAGGTCTTCGGGCAGGCGTTCGAGCACGGCGCGCGCCAGCGTGGGCGAGTAGCCGGCGCGCAGGAGCTTGAGCATGAGGTTGGACTGGATCGGGTTCTGCCGCGCCTGGCCCAGCCAGGCCAGCGTGTTGAAGCGGTCCTCGATCAGCGCCTTCATGGCTTGCAACTCGCCCAGCAACTGGCGCTGCCCCGTTTCGGCAGGCGCTGCCGCCACGGACGGCTCGGCGCGCCGGCGCGGTGCGGGTTCGGGCGGCAGGTCCATGGGGATGCTGCGCAGCGGGTTGTGCCGCGCCACGGCGGGCGCAGCTTGCGCGGCAGCTGTTGCCAGTGCGGGTTCGGCAGCACGGCCGCGTGCCGGCTGCGGCGCGGCCGCTGCGCCGCCCTGCAAGGCCTCGTGCCGCCGGCGCAGCATGCGCTCGCGCACGTAGTCCTGGAACGAGAGCGTGCTCATGGCCAGCTGCTCGGCATCTTCCTCTACCGGGTTGCGCGCGGTCTTGGGCTCGGCGTGCGCGGCCTTGCCACTCGCGCGCTGCAGGGTTTGGGCGCCGGCTGCAGCAGCACTCGCACCCGTACCCGGCCCGGGGGAGCGGCGCGGCGCAGCAGCGGCATTGTCGAGCGCCGCCAGGGCTTCTTCGCCCGTGGCAACGACTTCTACGCCCTGCTCGGTGGCGCGGTTGGAGAGGATGATGGTGCCTTCGCCGAAGGCCATGCGGGCCTTGGCCAGGGCTTCGCGTGCCGTGGGGGCCAGAAAGCGTTGGATGTTCATGCTGCGGCTCCTTGCAGGATGGGCCCGATGCGGATGGTGTGGGTTTCAGGGATTTCGCTGTGCGCCAGCACTTGCAGGCGCGGTGCGGCGCGGCGCACGAGGCGCGCCACGGCCATGCGGATATGGTCAGGCACGAGCAGACAGGCAGGCAGCCCCACGTCCTCCTGCTTTTGCGCGGCCTCGGCCGCCTTGTGCATGAGCAGGTCGGCCACGCCGGGGTCGAGCGCGGGGCCGGACGCATTGCCCAGAGCCTGCACGAGCAGGCGCTCCAGGCCGGGCTCGATCGCGATCACGGGCAGCTCGCGCGTGGGGCCGTAGATTTGCTGCACGATGGCGGGCGCCAGCGCGATGCGCACGCGCCGCGCAAGCTCCACCGGATCGCTGATGCTGCCCGCGTATTCGGCCAGCGTTTCGATGATGCTGCGGATGTCGCGGATGTGCACCGACTCCTCCAGCAACAACTGCAAGACCTTTTGGAACGTCGTGATGGAAACCATTTTGGGGACCACTTCCTCGATGAGCTTGGGTGCCAGCTTGGCCACATGCTCCACGAGCTGCTGCGTCTCGGTGCGGCTCAGGAGCTTGGCGGCGTGCACTTGCATCAAGTGTGACAAATGCGTCGCGAGCACGGTTTCCGAATCAACGACGGTAAAACCGGCCATTTGCGCCGCTTCCTTCTGGCGCTCGTCGATCCAGTGCGCGGGCAGGCCGAAGGCCGGATCGGTGGTGGGCGTGCCGATCAGCGGCGTGCTGATGCCGCCCGGGTTGATCGCCAGGTACATGCCGGGAAAGGCCTCGCCCTCGCCCACGACCACGCCGCGCAGCGTGACGCGGTAGCCGTTGGGCTTGAGCTCGAGGTTGTCACGCACGTGCACCGCGGGCGGCAAAAAGCCCACCTCCTGCGCAAACTTGCGCCGCACACCTTTGATGCGCGTGAGCAGGTCGCCCTGGCGGGTTTTGTCCACGAGGGTGATCAGCCGGTAGCCCAGCTCCAGGCCCAGCAGGTCGATAGGTTGCAGGTCGTCCCAGGTGGCTTCACCGTCGCTCACGGGGGCGGGCGGTGCGGGCTCGGCCGGCGGCGGCTCCTGCTGTTTGCGGTGCATGGCCCAGGCGGCATAGCCCAGCGCGCTGCCCATGCCCAAAAACACCAGGTTCGGCATGCCCGGGATCAAGCCCAGCAGCAGCAGGATCGCGGCCGCCACGGCAAACACGCGCGGCGAGGCGAAGAGCTGCCGCACGATCTGCTGCCCGACTTCATCCTCCTTGCCCACGCGCGAGATCACCATGGCCGCGGCCACGGAGATCAGCAGGCCTGGAATCTGCGCCACCAGCGCGTCGCCAATGGCCAGCAAAATATAGCTGTTGGCCGCCTCGGCGGCCGAAAGGTCATGCTGCAGCACGCCGACCGCGAAGCCGCCGACGATGTTGATGAGCAAAATCAGAATGCCGGCCACCGCGTCGCCGCGCACGAACTTCGAAGCGCCGTCCATGGCGCCGAAGAAGTTGGCCTCCTCGGCCACTTCGGCGCGGCGGCGCTTGGCTTCTTTTTCGTCGATCAGGCCGGCGTTGAGGTCGGCATCCACGGCCATCTGCTTGCCCGGCATGGCGTCGAGCGTGAAGCGCGCCGACACTTCGGCGATGCGCTCCGCGCCCTTGGTCACGACGATGAAGTTGATCACCACCAGAATCGCAAACACGATCAGGCCCACGGCGAAATTGCCGCCGATCAGGAAGTGCCCGAAGGCCTCGATCACCGCGCCCGCCGCCCCAGGGCCGGTATGCCCCTGCAGCAGCACCACGCGCGTCGAGGCCACGTTGAGCGACAGGCGCATCAACGTGGTCAGCAGCAGCACCGAGGGAAAAGACGCAAAGTCCAGCGGCCGCACCATGTAGGCCGCGGCCATCATCACCATCAGGGCGACGGCGATGTTGAACGTGAAGAAGGTGTCGAGCAGCCAGGCCGGGATGGGCAGCACCATCAGACCCAGGATCGCCACCACGAGCAGCGGCGCCATCAGGCCCTGCAGCAACGCGCCGTTGCCACCCAGCCACTGCTGCAGCGATTGCTGCCAGGATTTCACTACGGCGTTCATGCGCTGTCTCCCACGGTGTGCGCACGCTGCAGCGGATCGAGCTCGGGCGGCACCTCGGGCGGCACGAGCGCCTCAGGCATCCGGCCTTCGCCGCGCAGCGCTGCCCTGAGGCGATAGACGTAGGCCAGCACCTGCGCCACGGCGGTGTAGAGCACGGGCGGAATGCCCTGCTCGAGCTCGGCATGCGCGTACAGCGCCCGTGCGAGCATCGGCGCCTGCAGCACCGGAATGCCGTGGCTCGTGGCGAGGTCGCGGATGCGCATCGCGATCAGGTCGGTGCCGCGCGCGACCACCTGCGGCGCGGCCATGGTGGCCTCGTCGTAGCGCAGCGCCACAGCGTAGTGCGTGGGGTTCATGAGCACGAAGTCGGCCTTGGGCACGGCCGCCACGCTGGCGCGGTCGGCCATCTCGCGCTGGCGCTGGCGGATGCGGCCCTTGATCTGCGGGTTGCCGTCGGATTCCTTGTGCTCCTGCTTGACTTCCTCGTGCGACATGCGGCGCTGCGCCTTGAAGAAGTACGCCTGCAGCGGCACGTCTATGGCCGCGGCCAGAAACACCACGAGCAAGAGCAGGCCCATGCCCTCGGTAAGCCACTGCCCCACCTGGCCCAGCGCTGCCGGCGCGGGCAATAGCACGAGCTGCGCCACGCGGCCCAGGCTGCCCGCGAGGTGCTTCCAGGCCACGAAGGTCAAAATCGCGCTCAGCAGCAGCATCTTCGCGACCTGCGCGAATTGCTGCTTGGTGAACAGGTTGCCCACGCCCGTCAAGGGATTGAGGCGGTTGAACTGCGGCATGATCGGCTTGAAGCTGAACACCCAGCCGCCCGCGCCGATCGCGCTGAGCAGCGCCGCCCCGCCGGTGAGCGCGGCAAACAGGGCGCTCGCCAGCAGCCCGATCCAGGCCATGTCCTGCAGCCGTGCGAACATGCTCGCGGGCGCAAGCACCGTGGCCGCATTGAACACGAGCTGGCGTTCGATGGCGCGCTGCAAATGGTCTGTCAGCGCGGGCGCGCCGACGAGCAAAACCACCGCGCCCGTGCCCAAAATGGCCAGATGCGCCAAATCGCGCGAGCGTGCCGCCTGGCCATCCTCGCGCGCCTTTTGCAGCTTGCGCTCGGAGGCCGGCAGATTTCTTTCTTGGCTGGATTCCATGGTGGCGACAGAAGAACCGACGTGGTTGCGTGACGTCGGTCATTGTCCTGGGCCACCTGAAAATCTAAAGCCCGATAAGCGGGCGCTCTGGCGCCTTTTTCTTTGCCGCCGCGCCCGCCCCTGCGCCAACGAAAAAGCCCGCAGAACGAAACGTTGCTGCGGGCCTCGAGGGCACAAAAATGCCAAAAAATTGGTGGCGCTTCACGGATTCGAACCGCGGACCTGTGGATTATGATTCCATCGCTCTAACCGACTGAGCTAAAGCGCCGAAGCCCGCAATTATAGCCAAATTTGTACGTCTGCAATCGCGGCAGGGTGCGATTCAAACTGATGTGCCCATCAAGCCGCATAAAGGTAAGTGGTAGCCCAGTAGCTGGCCCACTCGCTGTTTGCGCGGTTGACGCGAAGGGCAAGCAT
>NZ_JARGEL010000025.1 GCF_029211265.1 Extensimonas soli
CGGGCGCGGCGCTCGCGGCGCGCAGTTGCACCGCGCGCTCGCCGCGCAGCACGGCGCGCGAGCCTTCGGTCAGGCACAGCGTGTCCACGCTGCGGCCGCCTTCAAGCAGCACCTTGTGCACGCCCACCGCGCCCAGCGCCAGCAGCTGGCGCAGCACGCCGCGCAGCTGCGCTTCGCTGAACTCGGCGCCTATGCCGAAGGTGGAAAGCCGCTCGTGCCCGAACTGTTCCACCTTTTCCGTCTTGCGCCCGCGCACGATGTCCAGGATGTGGCCCACGCCAAAGCTGATGCCGCTGGCCTGCTGCGCGCGGTAGATGGCCGAGAGCAGCTTGCGCGCGGCCTCGGTGGCGTCCCACACTGCGGGCGGCGCGAGGCAATTGTCGCAATTGCCGCAGGGCGTGGCCGCTTCGCCGAAGTAGCCCAGCAGGCGCACGCGGCGGCAGTCGGTGGCTTCGGCCAGCGCCAGCAGGGCGTCGAGCTTGCCGCGCAGCGTTTGCTTGAACGCCTCCGCGGCGGGGCTTTCGTCGATCATGCGGCGCTGGTTGACCACGTCCTGCAGGCCATAGGCCATCCAGGCGTCGGCGGGCAGGCCATCGCGGCCCGCGCGGCCGGTTTCCTGGTAGTAGCCCTCGATGTTCTTGGGCATATCGAGGTGCGCGACGAAGCGCACGTCCGGCTTGTCTATGCCCATGCCGAAGGCGATGGTGGCGACCATCACCAGCCCCTCTTCGCGCAGGAATCGATCCTGGTGTTGCTGGCGCACCGCGTGCGCCAGGCCCGCGTGGTAGGGCAGCGCGGGGATGCCGGCCTCTTGCAGCAAGGTGGCGACTTCTTCGACGCGCCGGCGCGACTGGCAATAGACGATGCCGGCCTCGCCCGCGTGCTCCTGGCTGATGAAGCGCAGCAGCTGCGCGGTCGGGTCCTTTTTTTCGACGATGCGGTAGCGGATGTTGGGGCGGTCGAAGCTGCTCACGAACTGGCGCGCGCTTTCGAGCTGCAGGCGTTCGACGATGTCGGCGCGCGTGAGCGCATCGGCCGTGGCGGTGAGGGCGATGCGTGGCACCTCGGGGTAGCGCTCGTGCAGCAGCGCGAGTGCGCGGTATTCGGGGCGAAAGTCGTGCCCCCACTGGCTCACGCAGTGCGCCTCGTCGATCGCGAACAGGCTCAGGTGCCCCTCGTGGTAGAGGCTGTCGAGCAGGCCCAGAAAGCGGGGCGTGTTGAGCCGCTCGGGCGCCACGTAGAGCAGCGTGAGCGCGCCGGCGAGCAGACGCAGCTCGACCTCCTGCGTGGCTTGGAAGTCCTGCGTCGAGTTGAGGTACGCGGCCTCGACGCCTGCTTCGTGCAGCGCGCCGACCTGGTCGTGCATGAGCGCGATCAGCGGCGAGACCACGATGGCCACACCGCGCCCCTGCCGCTGACGCACGATGGCCGGAATCTGGTAGCACAGCGATTTGCCGCCGCCCGTGGGCATGAGCACCAGCGCATCGCCGCCGGCGATCACGTGCTCGACGATGTCCTGCTGCGGGCCGCGGAACTGCTCGTAACCGAAGACCTCGTGCAGGACGCTGTGCGCGCAAAGGGATGACACTATATATTTAGGAGCTATGAGCGCTTACCAGATAAGCGCTATAGGCTTATTTTTGCATACATTGGCGCAGCCGAAAATTGGAATCTGACCCCAATTTTCTGCGCCTTTTCAAAAACCAAGGCTGGCCAGCAAGTCATCCACTTGCGATTGGCTGGTCACGACGTCGGGCGTGTGCTCGGGGTCCACCACCGGGCCGGGCAGGTGCGGGCGCTCGGTTTGCGCCGGCATGGCGGGCATGGGGGCATCCGCCGGCGCCGTCTGGATCAGCAACTCCACCAGCTGCCGCTCCAGCGTCGCCGTGAGGTTGACGACGCGCGCAATCACCTGGCCCGTGAGGTCGTGAAAATCCTGCGCCATCATGATTTCGGTCAGGTGCGTGTCGGCCTCCTGGGCAAACCGCTCCATGTCCAGCAGGTAGTTCATCACCTCGCCCTTGGCGACGGCGGCCACGGGGTCTTTGATCAGCAGCGCCTTGACGCGCAGCGTTTGCGCCGTGATGTGATCGTTTTGCGCCTTGGCCTGCTCGACGTGGCTGAGCACCTTTTCGGCAGCCTCCCCCGTGAGCCGGGCGATGTAGGACAGCCGGCTTTGCGCGTCGGGCAGCTCGCCCATGGAACTGCGCAGCCGATCGGCAAAACCGAGCTCGTTGAGCGCGTCGTGCAACTGGCGCGCGAGGCGGCCGATTTTGTGGTGGACGTCGTCCGCGCTGCCCGCAGCATCCGCTGCGCCAGCGCCATCGTCAGGCGCCGTCATGCTTTGCCCAGCCCCATCTTCTGCAGAATCAGGCCCACCTTTTCTTCCAGCGTGGCCTTGGTGAAGGGCTTGACGATGTAGCCCGCTGCACCGCCCTGCGCCGCGGCCACGATGTCTTCCTTGCGCGCCTCGGCGGTCACCATGAGCACGGGCAGATGCTTGAGCTGCTCGTCCTTCTTGATTTCCTTGAGCAGTTCGAAGCCGTTCATGTTGGGCATGTTGATGTCGGTGACGACGAAATCGAACTTGCTGCTGCGCAACTTGTTGAGCGCGGCCACGCCGTCCTCGGCCTCGTCGGCGTCGGGGTAGCCGCTCTCCTTGAGCAGATTGCGCACGATGCGGCGCATCGTGGAAAAATCATCGACGATCAAAAAACGAAGGGCATGGCTCACGTCGGGGACCCTTTCGGTCAGGAATGGCGCAGGATGGCCAAGATGGTTAAACGCACCGCTATTGTGACAACTCGTTACGGCTGCGCGGTCGAGGCGGGATTTTCGCTCTTTTGCGCCGCCAATTCTGCCGCAGGCACGATCACAGGTTTTTTGTTCAGCAGGCGCTCTTCGGCCTCGTGCGTGAGCACCGTGATGGTGATGCGCCGGTTGAGCGGCGCGCGCGGGTTGTCGGGCTCGAGCAGGTCGCTGGCCGCAAGCCCCACCACGCGCGCAAGCTTGGCCTCGGGCATGCCGGCTGCGATCAGCTCGCGCCGTGCGGCGTTCGCGCGGTCGACCGAGAGCTCCCAATTGCTGTAGCCGCGCTCGCCGTTGGTGTAGGGTGTGGCGTCGGTGTGGCCCGCCAGGCTGATGCTGGTGTCCACGTCGCTCAGCGCTGCGCCGATCGCATGCAGGATGTCGCGCATGTAGGGCTTGACCACGGCGCTGCCGCTGTCGAACATGGGGCGGTTCTGCTCGTCCACGATCTGCACCTGCAGGCCGTCGGGCGTCAGGTCTATGCGGATCTGCGAACGGTATTCGTTGAGGCGCGGGTTGGCAGTGATCGCGGCGTCCAGGCGCTTTTGCAGTGCCTTGATGCGCGCGGTGTCGTCGCGCGCGCGCCCGACGTGGGGCGTATCGACATTGCGAGTGGGGTCCTTGTCCGCCTTGGCATCCGCGCGCCGCACCTGGCCGTGCACCTTGGACAAGTCGTTGCCCCCGCCGGGAATGATGCTCGAACTGTTGCCCGCCCCGCTGCCGCCCGACATCGACAGCTTGAGCGGCGAACTGAAGTAGTCTGCGATGCCCTTGCGGTCGCCCTCGGTGGTCGATCCCAGCAGCCACATCACGAGAAAGAACGCCATCATGGCCGTCATGAAATCGGCGTAGGCGATCTTCCAGGCGCCGCCGTGCGCCGCGTGGCCGCCCTTCTTGACGCGCTTGATGATGATGGGCTGGAGTTTCTTGTCGGCCATGGCGTGGTCTGTCAGCAGAAAACCGCAGGTCGATGAGGCAGTGGCACGGCTTTATTTCTTGCCGCGCACGTGGTTTTCGAGCTCGGCAAAATCCGGCCGATCTCCCGAAAACAGCACCTTGCGGCCAAACTCTATGGCCGTTGCCGGGTTGTAGCCCTGCATGCTCGCCAGCAGCGTGCTCTTGATGCACAGCAGCTCTTTGCCGGCATCTTCCACCTTCTGCTCGATCAGCGCCGCCAGTGGCTCGACAAAGGCGTAGGCCAGCAAAATCCCCAGAAACGTGCCCACCAATGCGGACCCGACCATGGCCCCGAGCACCGCAGGCGGCTGCCCCACCGAGCCCATGGTGTTCACCACGCCCAGCACCGCGGCCACGATACCGAACGCCGGCAAGCCCCCCGCCACACGGTTGAGCGCGGCCACGGGCGCATGCACTTCTTCGTGGTGGGTGTCGATCTCGTTGTCCATCAGCGATTCGATCTCATGCGCATTGAGGTTGCCCGACACCATCATGCGCAGGTAGTCGGTCGTGAACTCGATCACATGGTGGTCTTTGCCCACGGTGGGATATTTGCTGAAAACTTCCGACTCCTGCGGCGCGTCCACGTCTTTTTCGATCGCCATCAACCCTTCCTTGCGGGCCTTTTGCAAAATTTCGTAGAGCATGGACATGAGCTCCAGATAGCGCGCCTTGGTGTATTTGGAACTCTTGAGCACGCCGCCCAGCGCCTTGAGTGTGGCTTTGACGACCTTGGGCTGGTTGCTCACCAAAAACGCCCCCACGGCCGCGCCGCCTATGGTGGCCAGCTCAAAGGGCAGCGCGTGCAGCACCACCATGATGTTCCCGCCGTGCAATATGAACACGCCGAAAACGCACACCAGGCTGAGAACATAACCAATGATGACGAACATGCGGGCTGAAGGAGGTCGGGGGCTATGGCAACGGCGCCGGCGCGCACGCCGCCCAAGCCAGCAGCATGCAACAAGCCCGAATGTATCGGATCAATGCGCTCTCATTGCTATGAAAACAAGGGATTTACCCGGCATTTCGCGGCCTGCACCACGAACCCGGGTTATTCCAGCAGCCGGACGACAAAACCGCCAGATTTTAGGTATTTTTGGCCTCTAGGAGCCTGTCGGACTTTGGGCGTCGAAAGCGAGAATGGGCCCCAGCGAGGCCAGTTTTTGCCGGATTCGCCGCCCCATAGCGGGACTATGGGGCAAGAAGACGGTAAAAAATGGGCCGCTGCGGCGCATTCGCAGCCGACGCTTCCAAAGTCCGACAGGCTCCTAGCCATTGATATGCAAGCACAAGCAGCTATCAATATAAAAGCAACAGAGACTCAACAACCCAGCATCAGCTGCAAATTCTGCACCGCCGCGCCGCTCGCGCCCTTGCCCAGGTTGTCCAGGCGCGCGACCAGCACCGCCTGGCGCTCGGCCTCGTGGGCATACACGCGCAGCTCGAGCCGGTTGGTGTCGTTCACGGCCACCGCGTCAAGCCGGCCGTCCGGCGTGGGCGGCAGCACCTGCACCCACTGCGCCGGCGTGTTGCTGCGCGCGTAGTGGCTGGCAAGCGCGTCGTGCAGGTCGCTCGCCCTGGGCGCGCCGGGCAACAAGTCCAGGTGCAGCGGCACCTGCACCAGCATGCCCTGGCGAAAGTTGCCCACGCTGGGCACGAAGATCGGGCGGCGCGTAAGGCCGGCGTAGCGCATGATCTCGGGCAGGTGCTTGTGCTGCAGTGTGAGCGCGTAAAGCTCGAACGGCGCCGCCGTGCCCTGCTCATACGCCTCGATCATGCTGCGCCCGCCGCCCGAATAGCCGCTCACGGCAGGCAGCGCAAGCGCAAAGTCCGGCGGCACCAGCCCCGCGTCCACCAGCGGGCGCAGCAGCGCGATCGCGCCGGTCGCATAGCAACCGGGGTTCGCCACACGCTGCGCCGCGCGCACGGCATCTGCCTGGCCCGCCACCAGTTCAGGAAAGCCGAACACCCAGCCCGGCGCCGTGCGGTGCGCGGTGCTCGCGTCGATCACCTTGATCGTGCGGCCCGTGGCGGCCTCAGCCTGCTCGACCAGGGCCACGCTCTCGCGCGCCGCGTCGTCGTGCAGGCACAGCACCACCAGGTCCGCCTCGGCCAGCAGCGCGCGCTTGGCCGCCGGGTCCTTGCGCTGCTCGGGCGCGATGCTCAGCAGCGCGATCTGCGGCATGGCCTGCAGGCGCTCGCGGATTTGCAGGCCCGTGGTGCCGGCCTCGCCGTCTATGAATACCTTGAACATGAACCTTCCTTCCAGATGCGTTTTGCCTTCGCGGGCGCACAAATGATGCGCCGCAGCATGATACATTCGCCAGTTGCCATGTCCCTTGTCACTGACAGCCTGTGGTTCTTGGCTCGACAGACGGGCTGTTGTCATCCTTCCCTGAGAGAGGCCTCATGAAGATTCACGAATACCAAGCCAAGGAAATCCTGCGCAATTTCGGCGTGACCGTGCCGCGCGGCATTCCTGCCTTCACGGTGCAAGAAGCCGTCGAAGCCGCGCAAAAGCTCGGCGGCCCGGTCTGGGTCGTCAAAGCGCAAATTCACGCCGGCGGGCGCGGCAAGGGCGGCGGCGTCAAGCTCGCCAGGAGCGTTGACCAGGTCAAAGAGCTTGCCAGCCAGATTCTGGGCATGCAGCTCGTCACGCACCAAACCGGCCCCGAAGGGCAAAAAGTGCGGCGCCTCTACATCGAAGAAGGCGCAGACATCCAGAAAGAGTATTACGTCTCGCTGCTGACCGACCGCGCCACGCAGAGCGTGGCCTTCATCGCCTCGAGCGAAGGCGGCATGGACATCGAGGAAGTGGCCCATTCCACGCCCGAAAAAATCATCACCGAATACATCGACCCGCTCGTCGGCCTGACCGATGCGCAAGCGCGCAAGATCGCCGCCGGCATCGGCCTGCCCGAAGCCTCCATGGCGCAGGCCGTGGACATGTTCCAGAAGCTCTATAAATGCTACATGGACACCGACGCCTCGCTGGTCGAAATCAACCCGCTCAACCGCGACAGCCAGAACCGCCTCATCGCGCTCGACGCCAAGTTCAACTTCGACGACAACGCGCTCTTTCGCCACCCTGAAGTCGTGGCCCTGCGCGACCTCGACGAAGAAGACCCGGCCGAAGTCGAAGCCTCCAAGTTCGACCTCGCCTACATCAGCCTCGACGGCAACATCGGCTGCCTGGTCAACGGCGCGGGCCTGGCCATGGCCACCATGGACACCATCAAGCTCTTTGGCGGCGAGCCGGCCAACTTCCTTGACGTGGGCGGCGGCGCCACGGCAGAAAAAGTCACCGAAGCCTTCAAGATCATGCTCAAGAACCCCAAGGTCAAGGGCATTCTGGTCAACATCTTCGGCGGCATCATGAAGTGCGACACCATCGCCACCGGCGTGATCACCGCCTGCAAGGCCGTGAACCTTTCGGTGCCACTGGTCGTGCGCATGAAGGGCACCAACGAAGAACTCGGCAAGAAAATGCTCGCCGAATCGGGCCTGCCCATCATCCCCGCCGACACCATGGCCGAAGCCGCGACCAAGATCGTGGCTGCGGTGGCCAAGTAAAAACAAAAGGCGCGGGCGCACACTGCCGCATCAGCAAGATCAGGAAAAGCCATGTCGATCTACATCAACAAAGACACCAAAGTCATCACCCAGGGCATCACCGGCAAGACCGGCCAGTTCCACACCGAAAAATGCCAGGAATACGCCAACGGCAAAAACTGCTTCGTCGCCGGCGTGAACCCCAAAAAGGCCGGTGAGTCGATTTTCAACATCCCCATCTACGCCTCGGTCAAAGAGGCCGCGCAGCAGACCGGCGCTACCGTCTCGGTCATCTACGTGCCCCCGGCCGGAGCCGCCGAAGCCATCTGGGAAGCCGTCGAGGCCGACCTGGACCTCGTGGTCTGCATCACCGAGGGCATCCCCGTGCGCGACATGCTCGTCGTGCGCAACAAAATGAAGGCCAAGGTCGCCGCCGGCGGCAAAGAGACTTTGCTGCTCGGCCCCAACTGCCCCGGCCTCATCACCCCTGACGAGATCAAGATCGGCATCATGCCCGGCCACATCCACCGCAAGGGCCGCGTCGGCGTGGTCAGCCGCTCGGGCACGCTCACCTACGAAGCCGTGGCCATGCTCACCGAAGTGGGTCTGGGCCAGTCGAGCGCCGTGGGCATTGGCGGCGACCCGATCAACGGCCTCAAGCACCTCGACGTGATGAAAGCCTTCAACGACGACCCCGAAACCGACGCCGTCATCATGATCGGCGAGATCGGCGGCCCCGACGAAGCCATCGCCGCGCGCTGGTGCAAGGAAAACATGCAAAAACCCATCATCGGCTTCATCGCCGGCGTCACCGCCCCGCCCGGCAAGCGCATGGGCCACGCGGGCGCGCTCATCGCAGGCGGCGCCGACACGGCCGAGGCCAAGCTCGCCGTGATGGAAGAATGCGGCTTCATCGTCACGCGCAACCCCTCCGAGCTCGGCAAACTCGCCAAGGCGGCACTCAAGAAGTAAGCACTTCCCCGCCCTGGTTCATCCCCAAGCGCCCGCAACTTCGGTTCCGGGCGCTTTGTTTTGTGTTACAAAGTCCTGACGAAATTCTGAAAAATCTGTCATGGAGTCCCTGCAAACCGCCGCCTTCTGGCTCGGTCTGTTCAAGATCGTCTGGATCAACATCATCCTCTCGGGCGACAACGCCGTGGTGATTGCGCTCGCCGCGCGCACGCTGCCTGCGCCGCAGCAAAAAAAGGCCGTCTTCTGGGGCTCGGGCGCTGCCGTGGTGCTGCGCATCGCACTCACCGTGGTCGCGGCCAGGTTGCTTGGCCTTGCATACCTGCAAATCGTCGGCGGCTGCCTGCTGCTGTGGATAGGCCTGCAGTTGCTGCGCGATGAAGAGGCGGAAGGCGAAGACTCCGCCGCCCGCAGCCACAGCCACCTGTTCGGCGCCATACGCACCATCCTCATCGCCGACCTGGTCATGAGCCTGGACAACGTCATCGGCGTGGCCGCCGCCGCGCAGGGCGATTTGCTGCTGCTGGCGCTCGGCCTGGCCGTGAGCATTCCGCTCGTCATCTTCGGCAGCAGCTTCATGATCCGGCTCATGGCGCGCTTTCCGATGATCGTCGTGCTTGGCGCGGGCCTGATCGGCTGGGTCGGCGGCGAGACCATCGCCAGCGACGTGGCGCTGCACGACTTCAGCGCAAGCCACCCCGCACTGCACTACCTCGCCGCCGCGCTGGGCGCAGCCCTGGTGGTGGGCGTGGGCAGGCTCTGGCAAGGCCGCACCCCGCCGCCTGCCGGCACCTGAACCGCGCCCCGCCGCCACACGCACGCACCCAGCCCCCACGCCGCCGCCATGCGCTACGACTTTGCTACCCGCACCGACCGCGGCCGGGTGCGTCCCAACAACGAGGACGCCGCCGCCTTCGACCGCGCCACCCAGCTCGCGCTGCTTGCCGACGGCATGGGCGGCTACAACGCCGGCGAAGTCGCCAGCGCCATGGCCATCGCCACGGTGCGCGCCGACATCGCCCAGTGGCATGCCCAGGCCGGCCCGCTGGCATCGGCCGAGGGGGCGCGCGCCGCCCTGCAGGCCAGCATCGGCCACGCCAACCACCGCATCTGGCACGCAGCACACACCCAGCCCGCCTGTGCGGGCATGGGCACCACCTTCGTGGCGGCGCTGTTCGTGCGCCAGCAGCTCGTCCTCGCGCACATTGGCGACTCGCGCTGCTACCGCCTGCGCGCGGGCACGCTGCAGCAGCTCACGCGCGACCACTCCTGGCTGCAAGAGCAGATCGACGCCGGCCTGCTCACCCCCGCGCAGGCCGCCACCCTGGGCATGCGCAACCTGATCACACGCGCCCTGGGCAGCGAGCCGCATGCCGCGGCCGACATCAACGAATTCACCGTCGCGGAGCACGACCTGTACCTGCTGTGCTCGGACGGCCTGACCGACATGGTTGCCGACGCCGAACTGGCCGAAATCCTGCGCGCCCCCATGCCGCTCACTGAAAAAACCGCCCTGCTCATAGACAGCGCCAACGCACACGGCGGGCGCGACAACATCAGCGTGCTGCTGGTGCAGGCCAAGGTCGGCGCCCGCATCGGAACCAAGGTCGCGGGGGCCGTTCGTGCCAAGGCCGGCGCCGCCAAACGCGGTATCCTCACACGCTGGCGTTCCGCCTGACACCCTGGCCCAGGCCGCCGCAGCCGCACACCACCTATACGACACACAAAAACCATCAGGAGCCCAAGCCATGCCGCGCGTGATCATTGCCATCGACGGTCTCATGACCCGCGAAGTGCCGCTGACCAAGGAATACACCACCGTAGGCCGCAGGCCCTACAACGACATCGTGATCGACAACCTGGCGGTGAGCGGCGAACACGCCGTGCTGCAACTGCAGGGTGGCGAGGTCGCCATCGAAGACCTGGGCAGCACCAACGGCACCTACGTCAACGGCAAGCCCGTGCGCCGCAGCCCGCTGCGCCATGGCGACACGGTGCAGGTGGGCAAATACACGCTGCGCCTGCTCGAAGACAACAACCCCACCCCCTTGCGCCCCTCCGCCATGGCACCACTGCCAGAGCCCCTGCCCACGGCCAGCGTGCGCGTGCTCTCGGGCGCCGCCGCAGGGCGCGAAATGGTGCTGCAAAAAGTCGTCACCACGCTGGGCAAGCCGGGCGTGGGCGTGGCCTCGATCACGCGCCGCAGCCAGGGCTTCATGCTCGCCCACGTGGACGGCCCCGAGGCGCCCCGGCTCAACGGCACCCCCCTAGGCAACGCGCCCGTGCTGCTGCGCAGCGGCGACCAGCTGGAGCTGGCGGACACGCAGATGGTGTTCGATCTGCGCTGACGGCGCCGCAGCCGCCCCAACTTCCCCGCAGCCACCCCCGCAGCACGCGCCCCATGCCTGCCATCCCACCCGCAGTCCTGCAGCCCCTGGCGCGCAAATACCTTTGGTGGAAAACGCCGCAAGAGGCACTGGCCATCCCCGAGCGCGTCATTGCCCAAGTGATGAACCTTGGCGACTGGGCCGACGTGCAATGGCTCACCGCGCAAGTCGGCGACGACGTGCTGCGCGAAGTCCTGACGCACGCGCAGCCCGGGCAGTTCAATGCGCGCTCGTGGGCCTACTGGCACTATCGCCTGGGCCTGAGCGAGCCGCAACAAGTGCCCGCCTTGCCGCAACGCCGGTTTGCATGATGCGCACCTTCAAGCCCCACCTCGAAATTCTGCCGCCCGAGCAGCGCGCATTGTGGCCTCAGAGGCTGAGAGTTTTTCGGCCGTGGCCGAAAGGGGCATCAAAACGCCACCGATCGAGGCGCAAAGCGCAGCCATAGCTCGGGCTATGGCGAGCATTTGCAACGATGAGCGGGGGTGTTTTGGTGTGCAAGGCGGCCATGGACGAAAAACTCTCAGCCTCTAAGTTGCGCCCCGCCCCGGCGATGGGCTTCGCGCTTTACGGCGGCACCGCCATCGCATTGCGCCTGGGGCATCGCCAATCGGTGGACTTCGACTTTTTTCAGCCAAGGCACTGGCCATGCTCAACGCTGGCGTGAGCCTGGCGCAAGGCTTGGCCGCTGCGCGCCTGCTTTTCGGCCCGAACTTTCAGCCCAGCGAAAGCCTGAAAGCACTGGTCTATCACGAAGACGGCGACCTGCACACCCTCACGCCCGCAGAAAAGCGCACCCTCATCCATGCGGCGAAGGCAGTGCGCGAGCTGCCAGAGGTCACACGCACTGCCGCAAACCTTTGCAGCCCCCGTGCGGCCACCGAATGAACGCACGCTCCTGTCACCGGCGCCCGCCTGCAGCCCCACAAAGAACTTTCTTGTGTAACAAAATTGTCGGTGTGCCGCACCCCTATCTTGACGCAAGTCAGCGTTGGGCCCCTGCGGTGCGGCAAAACCCCGCGCAGCTCGGTGGCGCGGGCATGGCACGATTGCTGCATGGTTGCTGGCGTCAGGTTTTTTTCCTTTCTTTCCTTCCACCAGGAGTTTTTCATGAAGCGTTCTGTTCAGCAGGGTTTTACCCTCATCGAATTGATGATCGTCGTCGCGATCATCGGCATCTTGGCGGCCGTGGCGCTGCCGGCGTACCAGGATTACACCAAGCGCGCAAAGATGTCTGAAGTGATTCTGGCGGCTTCGGCCTGCCGCACTATGATCACTGAGGTGTATCAATCTGCCGCTAGCTCCGCCAACATTCCGTCCGCCGGTACGTGGGGCTGCGAAGTGTCGAGCACTTCTGGCAGCAAGTATGTCCAGCAAGTTGACACAACTGCCGACGGCGTAATTACCGTTACCGCACGTGGCTTCAACGATGCGACCATTGATGGGATGACCGTTGTTCTTACCCCTTATGCAGACGCTGCGGGCACGGACACCATGGACCACACCAACGACGTAGGCAAACCAATCGCCATGTGGAAATGCGGCCCAGGCGCTGCTGGCGTTGGCGTTCCCGCCAAATTCCTGCCAGGTTCCTGCCGAGGCTGATCTTTGCTGAGCGCATCGACGAAACGCCCCCTCGGGGGCGTTTTCTTATTCCGCGCCAGTTTCTGGGCGGGCTGCGCCTGGGCCTTGCTCATCGGCTGCTGGCTCAACGCGAGCCACTACCGACCGTGGCTGAACTTCCAGTCCGAGTTCATGGCCTTTGCGGGGGTGGCGCTGCTGTTCGCCACATTGGCGTGGCAGGCTCGCCCTGCCACGCTGGCATTGCCGGCCGCAGCCTGGTTCGCGCTGGCCTTGCTGGTCATTCCCTTGCTGCAATGGGCCACGGGCTTGCTGTTCTTTGGCGGAGACTTCTGGCTCGCACTGATTTACCTCGCCGGCCTGGCTGCTGCCATCGCCAGCGGCTATTTGAAGGGCCGCGAGGCCAGGCACATGGCCGACGCGGGCTTGTTTGGCGCCCTTCCATTTGGCATCTTCCTGTGGCTGCCTGCAGTCCTTTCGGCCTTGATCGGTGTGCTGCAATGGTTGGATTACTCTGTCATCCTCGGCACCTGGGCCAATCACGACGAGATCGGCGCGCGCCCCATGGGCAACATAGCCCAGACCAACCAGATGGCCACGCTGCTTTTGATGGGGGCATGCGCGGTGTGGCACGACTTCGAGGCCGGCAAACTGGGACGTTTTGCCACGGCGCTTGTGCTCATGCTGCTCACCGTCGTGATGGTGTTCACACAATCGCGCACCGGCTTGCTCAGCGCCAGCGTACTGGCATTTTTCCTGTTCTGGCGCCTGCGCCGACAGGCAATCTCTGTATTCAAGACCCCGGCTTGGCTGCCGCTGGGCTGGCTGGGCGTTGTGTGGCTTGCCAGCGCGCTAGTACCTTGGGTCAATGAAGCGCTGCTGCTTGGTGGAAACCGCAACATTGCATTGATGGACCCGAACAGCCGGCAGGTGCTCTGGGCACAGATGTGGTACGCCATTACCCAATCGCCGTGGTGGGGCTATGGCTGGAACCAAACGGCCACCGCCCACAACGTAGGCGCCTTGGGCCACCCTGGCGAACTGACCTACAGCTATGCCCACAATCTGGTGCTCGACCTCACTGCCTGGTGCGGCGTTCCTCTGGGTATCGCCATCTCGCTGGCCCTCGCATACTGGCTGCTGACCCGGCTCCGGCGCGTGCAGGGCACCATGGGCATTGCCGCCATGGCGGCTTTGTTGCCTTTTACGGTGCACAGTCTGCTCGAATTTCCCTTTGCTTATGGATATTTTCTGGCTACAGCAGGCATCTTGATCGGCCTGGTGGAAGCGCACCTCGATCGCCCGCCACGAACGGCACCCGTCTCGGCCCGCACGGCATTGATCTGCGCGGCCTTGTACGCCGCGCTGGGCCTGGTCATCACCCACGACTACATCGGCGCGGAAAAGGAATTTGCCGTGGTGCGCTTCAATGGCATGCGCATCGGCAAAGTGCCGCCAGACCACGAATTCCCCAAAATTCTGGTGCTCAATCAACTCGATGCGATGCTGCGTGCCGGCTGGCTTCAACCCACGCCCGGCATGCCCGCCCAGCAGATCGAGTTGCTACGCAAGGTGGCCAAGCGCTTCCCTTATGGCGCATTGGGGTATCACTATGCACTGGCCTTGGCTCTCAATGGGAACCCTGCTGCGGCAGCCGAACAGCTGCGCGTCATGCACGGCATGTACGGCGACAAGTACTACCAAGCGCTGCTGCTAGCCCTGCAAAACCTTCAGATGACGCGCTACCCGCAGCTGCGGGCACTTGGGCTATGGCAATCGAACGCGGCGGCAAGCGTGGGCAGCGGAGAAATTTGACCTATCACCGAAAATCAAACCCGGGCGATGCCACTGCTGCCCGCCCGGCGCATAGTCTCACCCGCGCGAAAGCACGGGTCTTTGGGGCATTCATGGACTGCGCCGCTGCAGGGAAATTCCACGGTAGCGAGACGGCACCGACAGGGTAGTTTTGACCTCATTTCCGGCCTCAAGGCGCTTGCAGACGGCATCGAAAGCTCCTGTAAAGATAGTAATTTGCGACCCGTACCGCTGCCAACCTTGATTGCCCCAAAAATCGCCAGCCCGCTTTCGACAACTGCAGGCGCCCGGCGACGGGAGGTTCGACACGAAGTCCGTATGGCCGTGCGGCCGTGCGAATGGGTGAATGGGCGTCCCGCGCGTTGTCCTCGACATCCACTGCCTGGTATCGGCCCTGATTTTTTCGCGGGGCAAGTTTGCCTGGCTGCGGGAGGCCTGGCAGGCCAGGCGCTTCATCCCTTTGGCCAGCCGCGACACGGTCAGCGAGTTGCTGCGCGTTCTCGCATATCCCAAATTCAAACTGGGTCAGGACGAGCAGGTGGCACTGCTGGCTGAGTTCCTGCCGTTCGTGGATACCGTCAAGGTCGAGACGACGCCTGCGGGGCTGCCAGAGATTCGTGACGCTGACGACGTGATCTTCTTGGCACTCGCTGCCGTGGCCGATGCCGATGCCCTGGTGAGTGGCGACGGCGACATTCAGGCGGTCAGGTCGCAGTTTCGCATTCCTGTCCTTTCAGTGGCCGAGTTCGCCGACTGGCTGCAGGGCCACTGAAACGACCTGTCCGCAATGGGTGGATGAGCGGTTGTAGCGGCAGCGCTACGCCCTCAGGGGCGAAAGACTTCCTCCAGGCTGGCGGCATCCAATACGCGGTCGCCCCACTGTTCCAGCTGCGCTGCCGTCGCCCCGGCGATCCGCCCGACGATGTCGCTGGGCAAAGTGCCAAAACGGCGCGTCAACAGGCGCTGCAGCAGGAGGGCTTCGCCCTTCTCGATGCCCTTCTCGATGCCCTTCTCGACACCTTTCTCTATGCCTTTTTCAAGCCCTTTTTGCTCGTACTTCTGAGCCCATTGGTCAAAGCGTTCAGCCAGCGTCATTTTCAACTCCTTCAAGTCTTGCACCTTGGGCAGCACCAGAGTGTGCTTGCTCTGGCGCAAGAGTACCGCATGGATCCAGATCGCAAAAGTGCGCTTGAGCTCCGCATTGCCTTGCAGCATGTCGTTGAGCACGTCGATCAGCTTCAGCAGCGCTTGTTCGTTTTCCGGGTGCTCGAAGCGGATGATGGCTGCCACAAGGTTTTTCAGCTCCGCAAGGTCCGCTTCGGCGTACTGGTTTTCGTCGATCAGCAGGTATTCGAGCTTGGGCAGATATTGGGACACCAGGCCGGGGACTTTGGGGATCAGCGTGGCGATGTCGGTGGCGGCCGTCCATTTGGCGTCGCCGTTGTAGAGCACGATGGGCAGCACGGGCGGCAGCCTTTTGCCTTCAACCCAGATTGTCCATTAGGCGGTGCTGCGCACCTACGCGGGCGCTGGCGGGCGCCTGACAGTCATTTTGGCCACGGCTTCGTCGTTCGTGGCACCACCACGAACTCCTCACCCGCAACCAAACTGCCTTGTCAGCCGCCTCGCCATCATCCCGCGTCCTAATGGACAATCTGGGTTCAAGCGCTTCGCCGCGGCGGATCAGGTCTTGGTACAGCAGGCCCACGTAGGTCATGATGCGCACGGCCATCCAGGCATCGACGCTGCTTTGGAATTCGATCAGCAGGTACAGGTAGATCCACTCGCCGTCGGCCTTGACGCGCCAGACGACGTCGTCGGCGCGCTGGCGCAGGTCGTCGGTGATGTAGCTGCCGGGCATTTTCTCGAGCGTGGAGCAGGGCGGATTCAAATCCGCCCCCGAATTTCTCACGAGGGCGCCCGGCCGCTTACCGAAGCGCGATTTTCCCCAGGGCGCCGTCGGGGTCGTACACGCGCAATTGATCGAGAGGCCGGGACGAACTCCGATAGACCACCAGATTGAGGCCTCCGGAGCGGGCCTGCGAGGGAAACAGGATTCCGTCCAGCCCCTCGGCAATGACATCGTCAGCCATGTACCAGGAGGGCGGCTCCACGGACTTGCCGAACCACTCCGTCCGCCAGTCCACTGGAAAATCGGCCCACAGCGGCGGCCAGTTCGCCGGGTCGAAGCCGGCGCTGAGGTCAGCGACCCGCAAGCCACGGACGAAAAAAGTGCAGATCGTGCCCGGCCGCAGCCAGGGGTTGTCCTGCTTGTACTCCGCCAGGGCGGTGCTTTCGTCCAGCGACAGATAAAGCGCCTCCTGCCCCGGTCGGTTGAAGCGACCGCCCTGGCGGGCAGCGCCCATCCCGGACAGCGGCGTGCCGGCGTAGGCTGGAGAGATGACGCGGTAGCAGGCTTCGTCCTTGTCCTCGCCGAGCGTGATGGCCAGGATCATCCCGCAGCGCCGCCCGCCAGCGATTCCAGGTAGGCGATGAGCGTATCGGCTCGCCCGTCCTGGATCAGGGCATCTGCCGTTTTGTAGCCAAAGGCGCGCAGCGGCTCGTTGCGCAGCAGGAATGCTGCACGCTTTTCATCGCCGGTCATCTCGGTGGCCGCGGCCAGCACCCGCACCATGTCCTGCAGATACTTCTGCAACTGGGGGGCCTGGGGCCTGGCGGTCGGGGTGTTGCGATGGACGTGTGCGCGCTCGGCCAGTTCCTGTACCTTGAAGCCGAAAAAATCCCCGATCCGGGCCGGCGACAGGTAAGGCGTGTCCGGCTCGCGGAACTGCTCGGCGAAGGGTTGTTGCAGCACGGTGCTCATGGCGCCAACTTTATGCAATGAATATGCACCTATTTTGCACCCAATACACTCCATGCGCAACCTCCACCTCTCTCGTGCTGGCGATCCCCAAGTCCACGCACCTGTCGGCAGCGAACGCCGTATCGTGAGCCAAAGGTGCGCAGCACTGCCTAATGGGCAATTCGGGCTCAATACCCGCGCTTGCCGCGCCCCAGTTCCACGCCCAGTTGGCGCAGCTTGCGGTAGAGGTGGGTGCGCTCCAGGCCGGTTTTTTCGGCCACGCGGGTCATGGAGCCGCCTTCGCGTGCCAGGTGGAATTCGAAATACGCTTTTTCGAATTGGTCGCGTGCCTCGCGCAGGGGCCGGTCGAGGTCGAAGCCCTGGTGGCCTGTGGGGGCAGACTCGGTCCGGGTGGCAGGTGTAACTTCGGCAGGCCCGCTGGCTGTGGGCAGGCCCGGCTGCGCGGGTTGCGACGTTGGGGCGGTCTGCGCCGCGAGGGGTGCTGTGGCGGCGGGCGCTTGCGGGGGGCGCAGGCCCTGGGTCAGGCCCTGCTCTACGGCCTTGAGCAGTTTTTGCAGCGTGATGGGCTTTTCAAGGAAGGAAAAGGCGCCGATGCGCGTCGCATCCACGGCGGTGTCTATGGTGGCGTGTCCGCTCATCATGATCACGGGCATGGTGAGCCGGCCGCCCATGGCCCACTCTTTGAGCAGCGTCACGCCGTCGGTGTCTGGCATCCAGATGTCCAGCAGCACGAGGTCGTAGCCATTGTTGGCGCGCAGGGCGCGGGCCTGGGTGGCGTTTTCTGCCAGGTCGACGCTGTGGCCTTCGTCGTTGAGGATTTCCGACAAGAGCTCGCGAATGCCGAGCTCGTCATCGACCACCAAAATGTTTGCCATGGATGTGAAGCACCTCGAAAGGATGTGGCATTGTTGTCACGACGCCACGGAAACTGTCGTGGCGAATGATAGCGACACTTGGGCGCCGCGCACCACGCCCTCCTCGACGCGGTTGGACAGCTCGATGCGCGCGCCGTGTTCGTCGGCGATTTTTTTGACCACGGCCAGGCCCAGGCCGGTGCCGCGCGGCTTGGTGGTGACGTAGGGCTCGAAGGCGCGCTGCAGGATGTGCTGCGCAAAGCCGGGGCCGCTGTCGAGCACGTTCAGGCGCACGCGGCGCGAGGATTCGTTCCAGCGTGTGACGATGCGCACGGGCGGCGGTGGCGCCTGGCCGCTCGCGGCCTGCAAGGTGGCGTCTTGCGCGTTTTGCAGCAGGTTGTGCACCACCTGGCGCAGCTGCTGCGCGTCGCCCGCAATGGGCGGGCAGCGCGGGTCCAGGTCTGCCTGCACGGGGACGGTGGCGTTTTCCTCGCCGTACAGCTGCAGCAGCTCGCTCACCAGGGCGTTCAGGTCCAGCGGCTGCAGCTCGGCCGAAGGCAGGCGCGCGTAGTTGCGGAATTCGTTCACGAGCCGTTTCATGGCGTCCACCTGCTCGACGATGGTCTTGACCGATTTGGCCACGATGGCCTGCTCTGGCGGCGCCAGCTTGCCCTCGAGCTTCATGGCCAGCCGCTCGGCCGAGAGCTGGATGGGAGTGAGCGGGTTCTTGATCTCGTGCGCCAGGCGGCGCGCCACTTCGCCCCAGGCCTGCGCGCGCTGGGCCGAGGCGATGTCGGTGATGTCGTCGAAAACGAGCAGGTGCGCGCCACCCGGCAGCACGGCGCCGCGCAGGATCAGACTGATGGGGTGCTGCACCGTGCCGCCGGCAGCGTCATGCAGCTCGAAGGGCTGCTGCCAGTGGCCGGCGGGCCGTGCGTCGGATGCATTGGGCGCATTGGGCGCGTCGGATGCGGCGTGCTCGGCCTGCAGGGCGTCGAACTGCGCCTGCACGGCAGCCGCCAGCCCTGCCAGCCCCGCCACCTGCGCGAGCGGCTGGTCGAGGTGCTCTGTCAGCGGCAGGCGCAGTATGCGCGACGCGCCGGGGTTGGCCGAGAGCATGGTGCCCTGCGCGTCGAGCACGAGCACGCCCGCGGTAAGGTTGTCCAGGATGGTCTGCAACTGGGTGCGTGCGGCATCGACCTCGCCCATGCTGCGCTCGACCGCGGCGCGCGCGTCCGCGAGCTGCTGCGTCATGAGCGCAAAGGAGCGCGTGAGGCCGCCGAGTTCGTCCTTGCCCTGCAGCGCGGCCTTGGGGCTGAGGTTGCCGGCGCCCACTTCGCGCACGCCTTCGGCAAGCACGAGCAGCGGGCGCACGAGCTGGTTGCCCAGCAGCACCGCAAGCACCACCGCGCCGAACACGGCCAGAAACAGGCTCAGGGTGAGCGTGCCCACGTACATGCGGCGCAGGCCGTCGCGCGCGAGGGCGCGCTCCTGGTATTCGCGGTTGGCCTCCTGCACGGCGATGGCGTTGGCGATAAGCGCGGGCGGCAAGGGGATGCTGGCCTGCAGGTAGCGCGGCTCTACGAGCAGGCCCACGCTGGGGCTGCTGACCAGTACGAGCACCTTGACGTTTGCGGGTGGCGGCGCGGTGACGCCGGGCGGGAGGTCATCCAGCCCCTCGATCTGCGTGGTCATGCGCTGTTCGTGTGCCAGGCGCAATTGCGCGGCGCTGGGGCGCTCGGGGTTCAGCTCGAAGCGCGACTGACCGGCGCTGGCCAGGGGGCGGCCCGCGGCGCTCCACAGCACCACGTCGGTGGCGCCGAGCTGGTCGCGGATGCGCTCGAGCACCAGCCCGGCGGCGGCGTCGGGCACCTGGGCCAGCTGGGCGCTGGCGCTGCGCGTTTTGGCGGCCATGTCGTTGGCCATGGCGTCGAGCGAGACGCGCGCCAGGCTCAAGCCCGCGGCGAGCGCGCCTTCGACCTTCACGTCGAACCAGCTTTCGATCGAGCGCGTGACGAACTGGTACGAGACGATGTAGATCAGCAGCCCCGGCACCAGGCCCACGAGCCCGAAAATGCCCGCGAGCTTGAACAGCAGCCGGCTGCCAAAGCGTTTGCGGCGCAGCCGCAGGCCCAGCCGCGCGGCCATCCACACGAGCACGAGCAGCAGCAGCACGGCCACGAGCACGTTGAGCCCGAACAGCCAGGGGTAGTGGCGTTCGTACAGCTCGCGGTTGTTCGTGGCCAGGGTGAGCAAAAACAGCAGCACCAGGCCGATGGCGACCACGATGGCCAGGCCCACACCCACCATCCAGCGCACGGCACGCGCCTGCCGCTGCGCCGCGCGCACCGAGGCGGAGGCGGCCGGGGTGTCCGCTGCGGCGGGGGCGGCGGGGGCAGTGGGGTCGGCGGTGGCGTCCGACTCGGTCTGCACCGGCGGGGGCGCTGGCTTGGGTGCGTGGCTCATGGCGCGGCTTCGGGCACGAAGCGCAGGCTGCGCTCGAGTTGCAAATTCCAGCCTGCCCGGCCCACGGCGCCGATCTGGAAGGGGCGCGGCAGCTGCGACAGGTCGAGCTGGAAGTGAAAGCGCAGCGTATGGCCTGCGCCCACTTCGATCGCGCTGGCGTCGGCGATCTTCCAGCGCGCAATGCGGCGCATTGCGGCGAGCGCATCGGCCAGGTCGTCGAAGCTCTGCCCCAGGGTGACGCCCAGGCCCGAATTGCCGAAGGGCGCGGGTGAGGTGTTCAGGCGCCACTTGCGCGTGAGCGGCTGGTAGCTGAGGCGCAGGTAGCGGCGCGCGTCCGCCACCTCGCGGTCGGACCAGTACCAGCGGTCGCGCAACACCTGCGCCTGCACCAGGAAAAACATGGGAATGCCCTTGCGCAGCGCGTCTTCGACCAGTTCGGGCAGGGCGAATTGCAGGGTGGCGCTCAGGTACAGCCCGTCTTCGGCGCGCTCCACGCGCAGTTCCTCGACTTCGCCCGCGGCTTGCTCGGCCCAGGCCTGCCCCTGCAGCAGCAGCGCACACAGCAGCGCGGCGCCCAGGCGCAATGCCCAGGCCCACAGCGCCTCAAGCGGGGGTTTTGTGGAACAAGGCGTAAAAAAATCCGTCGTGGTCATAGGGCAGCTCGTCCAGGCCAGACTGGGGATTGTCGGGGCCCGAGGGCAGCAAATGCCCGGGCGCGGGCAGCCGGCGCGCGTCTTTGTGGCGCGCAAGAAACATTTGCGCCTGGTCTTCCCCTTCGGCGCGAAATACCGAGCAGGTGCAATACAGCAGCCGGCCGCCCGGGCGCAGCAGGGGCCACAGCGCGTCGAGCAGGCGCCGCTGCTGGGCGGCAAGCTGGTCGATGTCGCTCGCGCGGCGCAGCCAGCGCACGTCGGGATGGCGGCGCACGATGCCCGAGGCGGTGCAGGGCGCGTCGAGCAAGATGGCGTCGAAAGGCAGGCCGGCGCAATGCTGCGGCCACCAGTCCTGCGGGCGCGCGGCGTCGGCCACGAGCACTTGCGCATGCAGGCCCAGCCGCTGCAGGTTGGCATGGATGCGTTCGCTGCGCGCCGCATCGACTTCCAGCGCCGTCACCTGCAGCGGAGCGCCGGGCGGCGCGAGTTCGAGCAGGTGCGCGGTCTTGCCGCCGGGCGCGGCGCAGGCGTCGAGCACGCGCAAGGACTGGAGTTGGGGCTGGAGTTGGGACTGGGCCAGGTCCAGCCCCTGCAGCAGCAGCGGCGCGGCCAGTTGCGCCCCGGCGTCCTGCACCGAGACCAGCCCCGCCTCGAAGCCCGGCAGCTTGTGCACGGGCACCGGATGGCGCAGCAGCAGAGCGCTTTCGGTCACCGCATCAGCTTCTATATTGATAGCTTGTAGTGCTTGCTGGTACTGCGTCAGCGTGCATTTTTGCTTGTTGATGCGCAGCGCCATGGGCGCCGCAGCGTTGTTGGCCTGCAGGATCTGCTGCCAATGCTGCGGATGGTCTTTTTGCAGGCGCTGCACCCACCACGGCGGGTGGTTCCAGCGCGCCAGCGGATCGGCGTCGGTCGCGGCCACCAGCGCGGCGCGCTCGCGCAAAAAGCGGCGCAGACAGGCGTTGAGGAAGCCCGCGTGCGCGCGCGTGGCGGGGTGGTGTTTCGCGGCTTCGACGGCCTGGTGCAGCAGGGTGTGCGGCGCGTAAGGGGAGGCGCCCTCCTGCCAGCCCAGGGCCAGCGCCGTGCACAGCAGCGCATCGACCGGCGGCGGCGGCCTGCGTGCGGCCAGTTGGCTGCGCAGCGCCTGCGCCCGCCCGAGCGCGCGCAGCACCTGGTACAGCAGGGCCTGCACGCCAGGGCGCATCTCGGGCGCCACTGCGGCGAGCACCGCCGTGCCCGAGCGGCCCGCCATGATGTCTTGCAGCGCGGCGGCGACGGCGCCCAGCTGCTGCCACAAGGCGACGCCGGGAACGTCGGGCACGTGCGCGCGCGTGCTCTGGGGCGCGCCTGCCTGTGCGCCTGCAGGCGCGGGCATGGGGGAACGTGGCCGCGTGGGCGCGTGCGATCGTTTGCCTGGGTTCATGGCTTGCCTTGCGAAAGGTGCCACTCCAGCGCGCGCGCCGCCTTGAAGCCAAACAGCCATGCCAGCAGCAGCGCGGGGAACTGCGCCATCGCCGCGTTGTAATGCTGCACCGCAGTGTGGAACTGTTGCACGCTGGCGCTGCTTTGCATCTGTTCTTCTTCCCAGCGCTGGCGCCAGAGCGCGCGTGGGCCGGTGGCGGCAGCCGCGGGCGCGTCCTTGCCCTCGGCTTCTGGCAGCTCGTGCAAAGCCGCGCCCCAGGCCGTACCCAGCACCTGCGCAGCCGTGGCGAGCGCCGCGATTTCCGCGGCATGCAATGGCGCGGCGCGCGCGGCGGCCAGGCAAATGGCGAACTGCGCCGCGGCGGCCTTCAGCACGGCATGCGCGGGCATGGCTTCACCGACAGGATTGGCGGCGCCGAATTCCTCCAGCAAGGCCAGCAGGCGAGCGCCGTGCGCGGCGATGCCGGCAAATGCCTGCGCCACGCCCGCGCGCAGGCGCACGAGGCGGTTGTAGGCGCCAACGGCCCAAAACAGCAAGGCGGCCGCGGCCAGCCAGAAAAGCGCAGACAAGGCCATGGGTGCAGGCTTGGAGCGGGGACTGAAAAAACGCCCCCGCCCGGCGAAAACCTTGGGACGGGGGCGCTGTGGCGCTGTAGTGCGGTCCGTGCTCAGTCTGCGGAGGCGTCGCTGCCGCTGGTGCTTTCAGCCTCGGGCACAGCGTGCGCTGCGGCCTCCAGCTCGGCGGCCTCGGCCTCGGCGATGGCGCGCCGCTCGGCCTCGTCCATGGCGTCCTTGGCCTTGCGCGCGTGGTGGTAGGCAAAGCCCGTACCGGCAGGGATCAGGCGGCCCACGATGACGTTTTCCTTCAGGCCGCGCAGCTCGTCGCGCTTGCCCATGATGGCCGCCTCGGTGAGCACGCGCGTGGTCTCCTGGAACGATGCCGCGGAAATGAAGGAATCCGTAGAGAGCGAGGCTTTGGTGATGCCCAGCAGCACGTTGGTGAAGGTGGCCGGAATCTTGCCCTCAGCCTGCAGCGCCTCGTTGGTGTTGAGGATTTCGGAGCGCTCGACCTGCTCGCCCGCGATGTAGCTGGACTCGCCGGGGTTGTCCACCACGACGCGGCGCAGCATCTGGCGCACGATCACTTCGATGTGCTTGTCGTTGATCTTCACGCCCTGCAGGCGATAAACGTCCTGCACCTCATCGACGATGTAGCGCGAGAGCTCTTCGATGCCGAGCAGGCGCAGGATGTCCTGCGGATCGGCCGGGCCATCGACGATGAGCTCGCCCCGGTTCACCACCTGGCCTTCGTGCACCAGGATGTTCTTCTCTTTGGGGATGAGCTCCTCCCACACCTTGCCGTCGGGGTCGGTGATCTGCAGGCGGATCTTGCCCTTGGTCTCCTTGCCGAAGGACACGGTGCCGGTGAGCTCGGCCAGCGTGCCCTTGTCCTTGGGCGTGCGCGCTTCGAACAGTTCGGCCACGCGCGGCAGGCCGCCGGTGATGTCGCGCGTCTTCTGGCCTTCGACCGGGATGCGCGCCAGCACTTCGCCGGGGCCCACGTCCTGGCCGTCGCGCACCTGGATCAGCGCGCCCACCTGGAAGCCGATGGTCACCGTGTGGTCGGTGCCCGGAATCTTGACCTCGTTGCCCGCCGCGTCCAGCAGCTTGACCAGCGGGCGCACGACCTTGGCCGCGCCGCGGCGCTTGGGATCGATCACCACCAGGGTCGAGAGGCCCGTGACCTCGTCCACCTGCTTGGCCACCGTGAGGCCTTCCTCGACGTTCTCGAATTTCACGCGGCCGGCGAATTCCGTGATGATGGGGCGCGTGAGCGGGTCCCAGTTGGCGAGCACGGTGCCGGCCTTCACGGCCTGGTCGGGCTTGACGGTCAGCACCGCGCCATAGGGCACCTTGTGGCGCTCGCGCTCGCGGCCGTGTTCGTCCTGGATGATGATTTCGCCCGAGCGTGCGATCACCACGAGCTCGCCCTTGGTGTTGCTCACGTAGCGCATGGTGGCGTTGAAGCCGATGATGCCGTTGGACTTGGCTTCGACGCTCGAGGCCACCGCGGCGCGCGAGGCGGCACCGCCGATGTGGAAGGTGCGCATGGTCAGCTGCGTGCCGGGCTCACCGATCGATTGCGCGGCGATCACGCCCACGGCTTCGCCGAGGTTGATCAGGCCGCCGCGGCCCAGGTCGCGGCCGTAGCAGCGCGCGCACAGGCCGTAGCGTGTCTCGCAGGTCAGCGCCGTGCGCACCTTGACTTCATCCACGCCCGCGGCTTCGATCTCTTCGATCAGGGTTTCGTCCAGCACCTGGCCGGCCGGCACGAGCACGGCCTGCGTTTCGGGGTGCAGCACGTCTTCGGCCGCAGTGCGGCCCAGAATGCGCTCGCGCAGCGATTCAATGACCTCACCACCTTCGACGATGGCGCGCATGAGCGAGCCGTTGGCCGTGCCGCAGTCGTCTTCGGTCACCACCAGGTCTTGCGTGACGTCAACCAGGCGGCGCGTGAGGTAGCCGGAGTTGGCCGTCTTGAGCGCCGTGTCGGCCAGGCCCTTGCGCGCGCCGTGCGTGGAGATGAAGTACTGCAGCACGTTCAGGCCTTCGCGGAAGTTGGCCGTGATCGGCGTCTCGATGATCGAGCCGTCGGGCTTGGCCATCAGCCCACGCATGCCGGCGAGCTGGCGGATCTGCGCCGCGGAGCCGCGCGCGCCCGAGTCGGCCATCATGTAGATGGAGTTGAACGACTCCTGATCGACTTCCTTGCCGTGGCGGTCCAGTACCTTTTGCTTGGCCAGCTGCTGCATCATGACCTTGGAGACCTCGTCCCCGGCCTTGCCCCAGATGTCCACGACCTTGTTGTAGCGCTCGCCCGCCGTGACCAGGCCCGAGGCGTACTGCTGGGCGATTTCCTTCACCTCGGCTTCAGCGCGCTCGATGATCTCGGCCTTCTGCGGCGGCACCAGCATGTCGTCGATGCAGATCGACATGCCAGCCTGCGTCGCCAGGCGGAAACCGTTTTGCAGCAGCTTGTCGGCAAACACCACGGTTTCCTTCAGTCCGCACTTGCGGAAGGAGACGTTGATGAGCTTGGAGATTTCCTTTTTCTTGAGCGCCTTGTTGAGGTGCTCGAAAGGCAGGCCCTTGGGCAGGATTTCGGACAGCAGCGCGCGCCCCACGGTGGTGGCCACGAGCTTGACTTCGGGTTCGAAGTCGCCGGTTTCCTTGTTCTTGCGCCACTCGGTGATGCGCACGTTCACGCGCGAGGCGAGCTCGACTTCGCCCGCGTCGAAGGCGCGCTGCACTTCGCCCACGTCGGCAAAAACCATGCCCTCACCCTTGGCGTTGATGTGGTCGCGGGTGGCGTAGTAAAGGCCCAGCACCACGTCCTGCGAAGGCACGATGGAGGGCTCGCCCGAAGCCGGGAACAGCACGTTGTTGGAGGCCAGCATCAGCGTGCGGGCTTCCATCTGCGCCTCGACCGACAGCGGCACGTGCACGGCCATCTGGTCACCGTCGAAGTCGGCGTTGAAGGCCGCGCAGACCAGCGGGTGCAGCTGGATCGCCTTGCCTTCGATCAGGATGGGCTCGAAGGCCTGGATGCCCAGACGGTGCAGCGTGGGCGCACGGTTGAGCATGACCGGGTGCTCCTTGATCACCTCTTCGAGGATGTCCCAGACCACGGGCGTGCCGGATTCGACCTCTTTCTTCGCGGCCTTGATGGTCGTCGCGATGCCCATGGCTTCGAGGCGCGAGAAGATGAAGGGCTTGAACAGCTCCAGCGCCATGAGCTTGGGCAGGCCGCACTGGTGCAGCTTGAGCGTGGGGCCCACGGTGATCACCGAGCGGCCCGAATAATCGACGCGCTTGCCCAGCAGGTTCTGGCGGAAGCGCCCGCCCTTGCCCTTGATCATGTCGGCCAGCGACTTGAGCGCGCGCTTGTTCGCACCCGTCATGGCCTTGCCGCGGCGACCGTTGTCGAGCAGGCTGTCCACGGCTTCTTGCAGCATGCGCTTTTCGTTGCGCGCAATGATTTCCGGCGCCTTGAGCTCGAGCAGGCGGCGCAGGCGGCTGTTGCGGTTGATGACGCGGCGGTACAGGTCGTTCAGGTCCGACGTGGCAAAACGGCCGCCGTCGAGCGGCACCAGCGGGCGCAGGTCGGGCGGCAGCACGGGCAGCACCTCGAGCACCATCCAGCCGGGCTTGATACCCGATTTTTTGAACGCTTCGAGCACCTTGAGGCGCTTGGCGTTCTTTTTGACCTTGGCTTCGGAGCCGGTCAGGTCGCCGCGCAGCCTTTCGATTTCAGACTCGATGTCTATGGACTCGAGCAGCTCTTTGATACCCTCGGCGCCCATCTTGGCGACGAACTCGTCGCCATATTCCTTGAGCTTGGCGTCGTAGTCGTCCTCGCTCATGATGCTGAACTTCTTGAGCGGCGTCATGCCCGGATCGGTGACGACGTAGGCTTCGAAATACAGCACGCGCTCGATGTCGCGCAACGTCATGTCGAGCACCAGGCCCAGACGCGACGGCAGCGACTTGAGGAACCAGATGTGGGCGCAGGGCGCGGCCAGGTCGATGTGCCCCATGCGCTCGCGGCGCACCTTGGTCTGCGTGACTTCGACGCCGCATTTTTCGCAGATCACGCCGCGGTGCTTGAGGCGCTTGTACTTGCCGCACAGGCACTCGTAGTCCTTGATGGGGCCGAAGATCTTGGCGCAGAACAGGCCGTCGCGCTCGGGCTTGAAGGTGCGGTAGTTGATGGTTTCGGGCTTTTTCACCTCGCCAAAAGACCACGAACGGATCTTTTCGGGCGAGGCCAGGCCGATGCGAATGGCGTCAAAGTGCTCATCCGGCGTGAATTGTTTGAACAGGTCGAGCAAGGATTTCATGTCGAACTTCCTTAAATGATGAGGACGGGGCTGGAATAGGGGTACAGGCAGATGCAACGGTGCGGCCCCGTGCGCGCTCGCGCGCAGGGCCGCTGGCCGTCAATCCCTCTCCAGCTCGATGTCCAGGCCCAGCGAACGGATTTCCTTGACCAGCACGTTGAACGATTCGGGCATCCCGGCCTCGATCGAGTGCTCGCCCTTGACGATGTTTTCATAGACCTTGGTGCGGCCCTGCACGTCGTCGGACTTGACGGTGAGCATTTCCTGCAGCACGTAGGCGGCACCGTAGGCCTCGAGCGCCCACACTTCCATTTCGCCAAAGCGCTGGCCGCCAAACTGCGCCTTGCCGCCCAGCGGCTGCTGCGTGACCAGGCTGTACGGCCCCGTGGAACGCGCGTGCATCTTGTCGTCGACCAAGTGGTGCAGTTTGAGGTAGTGCATGTAGCCAATGGTGGTCGGACGCTCGAAGCGATCGCCGGTGCGGCCGTCGTGCAGGTAGGCCTGCGTACGCGCGGGGGTCAGGCCCTTGCGCGCGACGATGTCGTCGGGGTAGGCGAGCTGCAGCATGGCGCGGATTTCGTCTTCCGAGGCGCCGTCGAACACGGGCGAAGCAAAGGGCACGCCATCGACCAGGTTGGACGCCATGGCAAACAAGGCCTCGTCACCAAGCTTGGAAAAATCCTCGCTGCGACCGCGCGCGTTGTAAACCCCTTCGAGGAACTTGCGCAGTTCTGCCGCCTTGGCCTCGCGCTGCAGCATGTCGCCGATGCGCTGGCCAATGCCTTTGCCGGCCCAGCCCAGATGCACTTCGAGCACCTGCCCGATGTTCATGCGCGAAGGCACACCCAGCGGGTTCAGCACGATGTCCACGGGCGTGCCGTCGGCCATGTAGGGCATGTCCTCGATCGGCACGATCTTGGACACCACACCCTTGTTGCCGTGGCGGCCGGCCATCTTGTCGCCAGGCTGCAGACGGCGCTTGACGGCCAGATAGACCTTGACCATTTTGAGCACGCCTGCGGGCAATTCATCTCCCTGCGTGAGCTTTTTGCGCTTTTCTTCGAACGCGAGGTCGAAGTTGTGGCGCGTCTGCTCGAGCGCGTTCTTGATGCTCTCGAGCTGCGCTGCGACCTCGTCCTCGGCGGGGCGGATGTCGAACCAGTGGAACTTGTCGATCGCGTCCAGATAGGCTTTGTCGATCTTCGTGCCCTTGGGCAGCTTTTGCGGGCCGCCGTTGGCGACGCGGCCGAGCAGGAGCTTCTCGATACGGTCGAAGGCGTCGGCCTCGACGATGCGCAGCTGGTCGTTCAAGTCGAGGCGGAAGCGCTTGAGTTCGTCGTCAATGATCTGCTGCGCACGCTTGTCACGCGGGATGCCCTCGCGCGTGAACACCTGCACGTCGATCACCACGCCCTGCGAGCCCTGGTCGACGCGCAGCGAGGTGTCTTTCACGTCGGAGGCCTTTTCGCCGAAGATGGCGCGCAGCAGCTTTTCTTCGGGTGTGAGCGTGGTTTCGCCCTTGGGCGTGACCTTGCCCACGAGCACGTCGCCGGGCTGCACTTCGGCGCCCACGTAGATGATGCCCGAGTCGTCGAGGCGGTTGAGCTGCTGCTCGCTCAGGTTCGGGATGTCGCGCGTGATTTCCTCGGCGCCCAGCTTGGTGTCGCGCGCCATGACCACCAGTTCCTCGATGTGGATGCTGGTGTAGCGGTCGTCGGCCACCACTTTTTCGGAAATCAAGATCGAGTCCTCGAAGTTGTAGCCGTTCCAGGGCATGAAGGCGATCAGCATGTTCTGCCCGATCGCGATCTCGCCCAGGTCGGTCGAGGCGCCGTCAGCGAGCACGTCGCCTTTTTCGAGGCGGTCGCCACGCTTGACGATGGGGCGCTGGCTGATGTTGGTGTTCTGGTTGCTGCGCTGATATTTGATGAGGTTGTAGATGTCCACCCCCACTTCACCCGCCACCGCTTCAGCGTCGTTGACGCGGATCACGATGCGCGTGGCGTCCACGTAGTCCACCACGCCGCCGCGCTTGGCCGTCACCACGGTGCCCGAATCGACCGCGGCCACGCGCTCGATGCCGGTGCCCACCAGGGGCTTTTCGGGGCGCAGCACGGGCACGGCCTGGCGCGACATGTTGGCGCCCATCAGTGCGCGGTTCGCATCGTCGTGCTCCAGGAAGGGCACGAGCGACGCTGCCACCGAAACGATCTGCGCAGGCGACACGTCCATGTATTGCACGGTCTCGGGCGCGGTCAGGATGGATTCGCCCTTTTCGCGCGCGGAAACCAGCTCGCCCACCAGGCGCCCTTCCTTGTCGAGCGCGGCGTTGGCCTGGGCGATCACGTACTTGCCCTCCTCGATGGCGGACAGGTAGTCGATCTCGCTCGTGACCTTGCCATCGACCACGCGACGGTACGGCGTTTCGATGAAACCGTATTCGTTCAGGCGCGCATACAGCGCCAGCGAGTTGATCAGGCCGATGTTCGGGCCTTCGGGCGTTTCGATCGGGCACACGCGGCCATAGTGCGTAACGTGCACGTCGCGCACCTCAAAGCCGGCACGCTCGCGCGTCAGACCGCCAGGGCCCAGGGCCGAGACGCGGCGCTTGTGCGTGATCTCCGCCAGCGGATTGGTCTGGTCCATGAACTGCGACAGCTGCGAGGCGCCGAAGAACTCCTTCAAGGCCGCAGAAATCGGCTTGGAGTTGATCAGGTCGTGCGGCATCAGTGGCTCTTGCTCGGCCTGTCCCAGACGTTCCTTGACGGCCTTTTCGATGCGCGCCAGGCCCATGCGGTACTGGTTTTCGGCCAGCTCGCCCACGCAGCGCACGCGGCGGTTGCCCAGGTGGTCGATGTCATCAACCTCGCCGCGGCCGTTGCGCAGCTCGACCAGGATCTTGACCACGGCCAGGATGTCTTCATTCGACAGCACCATGGCGCCGGTGGACTCTGCCCGCCCCACACGCGCATTGAACTTCATGCGTCCCACGCGCGAGAGGTCATACGTGTCGGGGTTGTAGAACAGGCGCTGGAACAAGGCCTGCACGGCGTCTTCGGTGGGCGGCTCGCCGGGGCGCATCATGCGGTAGATCGCCACGCGCGCGGCAAACTCGTCAGCGGTCTCGTCGATGCGCAGCGTCTGCGAGATGTAGGGGCCCTGGTCGAGCTCGTTGGTGTAGAGGCACTGCAACTCCTGCACGCCCGCACTGCGCAGTTTTTTCAGCAAGGCCTCGGTCAGCTCTTCGTTGCCCTTGGCGAGGATTTCGCCGGTGTCGGGATCGACGATGTTGCGCGCCAGCACGCGGCCGATCAGATAGTCTTCGGGAACGCTGATATGCGTCGTGCCCGACTGCTCGAGCTCACGCACATGGCGCGCCGTGATGCGCTTGTCCTTGGGCACGATGACCTTGCCGGACTTGTCGGTGATGTCAAAGCGCGCCACCTCGCCCTTGAGGCGGTCGGCAATGAATTCCAACTGCGCACCACTGTCCATCAGGCGGAAGTTGTCGTTGACAAAAAAGTGCGCGAGGATCTGCTCGGCATTCAGGCCGATCGCCTTGAGCAAAATCGTGACCGGCATCTTGCGCCGGCGGTCCACGCGGAAATACAAAATATCCTTGGGATCGAATTCAAAGTCCAGCCACGAACCACGGTAAGGAATGATGCGCGCCGAGAACAGCAATTTGCCCGAACTGTGCGTCTTGCCCTTGTCATGCTCGAAGAACACGCCGGGCGAGCGGTGCAGCTGCGAGACGATCACGCGCTCGGTGCCGTTGATGATGAACGAGCCCTTGTCGGTCATGAGCGGCACTTCGCCCATATAGACCTCCTGCTCCTTGACCTCCTTGACCACCTTCGACTGGGCTGTGGAAGATTCACGGTCGTAAATGATCAGCTGCACCTTGGCGCGCACAGCCGAAGCAAAGGTGAGGCCGCGGGTCTGACATTCACGCACATCGAACGCTGGCTTGGCCAGGTTGTATTCGATGAACTTCATCTCCACGAAACCGTTGTGCGAGACGATAGGGAACGCGGATTGGAATGCGGCCTGCAGGCCTTCGGTGGCCCTTTTCTGGGGCGGCATATCTGCCTGCAGGAAAGCCGTATAGGCGTCCTTTTGCATTTGCAGCAGATAGGGAACTTTCAGCACGCTTTCGCGGCTGCCGAAACTTTTGCGGATGCGCTTGCGTTCGGTGAACGAATAGGCCATGAGATCTCCGGGCAAAGACATGGAATGGGGTCTTCGACGACTGCCCCGCAAAGTCTGACTTTGCAGGCTTGGCGGTTGGCCGCTACCAACCATGGCGGACGGCGATGCCTTGCACATCGCCCGTACCAAGGCGTCTTCTGCTGTCGGGGGTATACAGAAGACACTCGAAAACCGCCAGAGCAGCGGGGGTTTTCGGGTGCGCTCTGAAAGCGCCAAAGGCTGGAGGCCCTTGGCGAGCGCTCCAGCCCTTGCGGACGGCCAAAATTACTTGAGTTCGGCCTTGGCGCCAGCTTCCACGAGCTTCTTGACGGCAGCTTCGGCGTCGGCCTTGGCAATGCCTTCCTTGACGTTCTTGGGAGCGCCATCGACCAAGTCCTTGGCTTCCTTGAGGCCCAGACCGGTGATTTCACGCACGGCCTTGATGACCGACACCTTGTTGGCGCCAGCTTCTTGCAGCACCACGTTGAACTCGGTCTTCTCTTCGACCGCGGCAGCTGCTGCGCCACCAGCGCCGCCCGCAGCGGGGGCAGCCATGGCGGCAGCGCTCACACCGAACTTTTCCTCGATGGCCTTGACCAGGTCATTGAGTTCCATGACCGTCATGCTGTCAAGCGCGGTCAGAAATGCGTCTTTATCGAATGCCATTTTGATTTCCTGATATTTGGTTAAGGACCCATGCCAAATTCACGCTGCAGGCCCAGGGCGCTTTCGCCGGAAGTGGCCCAAACAGCTGCACTTGCATGGATCAGGTTTGACAAGTTTGCTGCGCCCTTATGCGGCCACAGCTTCGCCTTTTTTCGTGGCCAGCGCGCCGAGCACCACTGCGGTACGCGAGATGGGGGACTTCAGCAAGCCACACAGCTGCGCCAGCAACACTTCCTTCGGCGGAATGTTGGCCAGCTGCTTCACGCCTTCAACGTCGAGGGCTTTCCCGGCGAATGCACCACCGCGAATGACCAATTTGTCATTGGTCTTCGCAAAATCGGCCACCACTTTCGCGGCAGCCACGGCGTCTTCCGAGAAGCCATAGATCAGCGGACCCGTCAACTGGTCCGACACCACTTCGAATGCGCTGCCTGCCACCGCGCGGCGTGCCAGGGTGTTCTTGAGAACACTCAGGTTCACGCCTTTGCTGCGTGCATCCACGCGCAGTCGTGTCATGTCGGCCACCGTAATGCCACGGTATTCCGCAATCACGAGCGTTTGAGCTTTAGCGGCGAGCTTGGTCACATCCTGTATGACCGCTTCTTTCTCACTGCGATTCAGACTCAAGGTTTACTCCTTAAAAAATGTGTTTTGGGGTTTGCACCCTGGAACACGCTCTTGTTGCAGCGACCAACTGTGGAGGAACAAATTCCATCTGCAGCGGGATCGCCATCTGCGTTGGCCCATGGGGTTTAAGTGCACCGGTCTGCACACCAACGGTCTTGGATGGCCCGCAAATGCACGCATCTGCGACCCACCACATCAGGCCCCGAGAAGAGGCCTGAAGATTTCTTCTTGCTTAGCGCAAATTCTGCTTCGCAATATCTTTTGACTCAGGCGGCGATGGATTGGGTATCCACACGCACCCCGATCCCCATGGTCGAAGACAAGGCCACCTTGCGCAGGTACTGCCCCTTGCTCGACGCGGGCTTGGCTTTGTTCAGCGCATCGATAAGCGCGGCGAGGTTGCCTTGCAGTTTTTCGTTTTCGAACGAGCGGCGGCCAATCGTGCCGTGCACGATACCGGCCTTGTCCACGCGGAACTGCACCTGACCGGCCTTGGCATTCTTGACCGCCGTGGCCACATCGGGCGTTACCGTACCCACTTTGGGGTTGGGCATCAGGCCGCGCGGGCCGAGAATCTGGCCCAGCGTACCGACGACGCGCATGGCATCCGGCGCGGCGATCACCACGTCAAACGGCATGTCGCCAGCCTTGATCATGGCGGCCAGGTCGTCCATGCCGACGATATCGGCCCCCGCCGCCTTGGCCTCTTCCGCCTTGGCGCCTTGGGCAAACACTGCCACGCGGGTGGTCTTGCCGGTGCCATTGGGCAGCACCACGGCGCCGCGCACCACCTGGTCGGACTTCTTCGCATCGACGCCGAGCTGCACGGCCACATCGATCGATTCGTCGAACTTGGCCGTTGCGGCTTCCTTCACGAGCGCCAGCGCCTCACCCAGCGGATACAGCTTGGTGCTTTCCACCTTGCCCTGCAAGGCTTTCTGCTTTTTCGTCAACTTGGCCATTTACAAACCCTCCACCGAAACGCCCATGGAGCGCGCCGAACCCGCCAAAGTGCGCACCGCCGCATCCACGCTGGCGGCATTCATGTCTTTCATCTTGGTTTGCGCGATTTCTTCGAGCTGCGCGCGCGTGATCTTGCCGACCTTGGTCTTCAGCGCATTGGCAGAACCCTTTTCGAGCTTGATCGCCTTTTTGATCAGGGTCGTCGCGGGCGGCGTCTTGATGATGAAAGTGAAGCTCTTGTCCGCAAAGGCGGTGATCACCACCGGCAGCGGCAGCCCCGGCTCTACACCCTGGGTCTGGGCATTGAATGCCTTGCAGAACTCCATGATGTTGAGACCGCGCTGACCGAGCGCCGGGCCAATGGGTGGTGAGGGATTGGCTTTACCAGCTGGCACTTGCAGCTTGATGAAGCCGACGATTTTCTTCGCCATGCTTTACTCCTTACGGGTGCGAACGCCTGCATTTTTTGCAGGCTCCCCGTGATAAACGACTCTTTGATCTATGTTTTGTGCGCCGAGTCGGGAAGCGCGACATTCTTTTCTGGGTCTTGCGCCAGCCGGCGCAAAGACCTTTCAGGTTTTTTCCACCTGCGCGAATTCGAGTTCCACCGGGGTGGAGCGCCCGAAAATCATGACGGAAACGCGCAAACGGCTTTTCTCGTAATTGACTTCTTCCACCGCACCATTGAAATCGGTGAACGGCCCATCCTTGATGCGCACCACTTCGCCCACGATGAATTCGATTTTGTGGCGCGGCTTGTCAGCCCCCTCCTGCATCTGCAGGAGAATTTTTTGCACCTCTTCTTCCGAAATCGGCGCTGGGCGGTTTTTGGCTCCGCCGACAAAGCCCGTGACCTTGCTCGTGTGTTTCACGAGGTGCCAGGTATCGTCGTCCATGACCATTTCAACGAACACGTAACCCGGGAACAAACGCCGCTCGGCCGTCTTGCGCTGACCGTTTTTTATCTCGACCACCTCTTCGGTGGGCACAAGGATACGGCCGAATTTATCCTGCATGCCGGAGCGCGCGATACGTTCACGAATATTGCGTTCGACCGCCTTTTCCATGCCAGAATAGGCATGGACGATATACCATTGCATACCCGGAGTGGCAGGAGACAGGTTGTTCGCGGCCTCAACCGCTTCCGTAGCATTCGTCATGATTTTCTCCAGCCCAACACCAGATCGTACAAAACCCACTCCAGCGTTTTGTCCGTCACCCACAAAAACAAGGCCATGATCACGACGAAAGCAAATACGTAGGCCGTCATCTGCATCGCCTCCTTGCGGCTGGGCCAGACGACTTTTTTGACCTCGCGCCAGGCGTCGCGGGCAAAGCCGACGAAACGCCGCCCGGACTCCGAAAGCAGGAAAACGCCCACGGCAAGCGCAAGCCCCAGCAGCAGGGCCGCCCATTGCACCACCGCGCCCTGCTTGGCGAGCAAATAAAAGCCAGCCACGGAAGCGAGCACCAAAACAGCTACCACTGCAATTTTGGCTTTATCCGCGCCCGTTTGTACGGTTTCGACCTGTGTTGTGGCCATATCTGATGTATTCCGCAATCTCGTTTCCAGCACCTTGAAGACGCTGAAGCCCGCCAAGGCTTGGCGGGCTTGTGAAGGCCACCTTCAAGTGGCAGGGGCAGTAGGAATCGAACCTACAACCTTCGGTTTTGGAGACCGACGCTCTGCCAATTGAGCTATACCCCTACTGAACCTCTCTCAAGCCGTTCAGGCAAGAATCTTTGCCACGACGCCGGCGCCGACGGTGCGCCCGCCTTCACGGATGGCAAAGCGCAGGCCTTCTTCCATGGCGATGGGGTTGATCAGCTTGACGGTGATCGACACGTTGTCGCCAGGCATCACCATTTCCTTGTCGGCCGGCAGCTCGATCGCGCCGGTCACGTCGGTGGTGCGGAAGTAGAACTGCGGACGGTAGTTGTTGAAGAACGGCGTGTGGCGGCCGCCTTCTTCC
>NZ_JARGEL010000026.1 GCF_029211265.1 Extensimonas soli
CCTCGCACTATCTCTTCGTCGCTGATCTCGTCTGGTTTCATCACGTTGCCCTCCTGGCGTTGCTGGCTTACCCTCTATTGGGACACATCAGTTTGAATCGCACCCTGCGCACGCATTCTGTATGTTTCAGTGGCAGAATGCTGCCTTGCTTCCGGTCCTTCCCCAGCCCAGTCGCATCCGCCAACCGGTTCAGCCGTGCCGCGGAAGGTTTTTCAACCAGCTCATGCCTCCTGCAGGGAGGCGGAGGTCAGCGCAATATGAGCGACACGCCAACTGTCTATCAAGCCTTTTTGGGCAATACCTATCTTTTCGGCGGCAACGCGCCCTACGTCGAAGAGCTCTACGAGAATTACCTCACCAACCCGGCCAGCGTGCCGGAAAACTGGCGCGATTACTTCGACGCGCTGCAGCACGTGCCCGCCGTAGATGGCACGAACGCCCGCGATATTCCGCACCTGCCGGTCATCAATGCGTTTGCCGAGCGCGCCAAGCAGGGCGGCACCCGGGTCGTGGTGGCCAGCGCCGACGCCGAAATGGGGCGCAAGCGCACGGCGGTGCAGCAACTCATCGCCGCGTACCGCAACGTGGGCCAGCGCTGGGCCGATCTGGACCCGCTCAAGCGCGCCGAGCGCCCGCACATTCCTGAGCTCGAGCCGTCGTTTTACGGCTTTGCCGATGCCGACCTCGAAACGGTGTTCGACACCAGCAACACCTTCTTCGGCAAAGACAAAATGCCGCTGCGCGACTTGCTCAACGCGTTGCACGAAACCTATTGCGGCACGTTGGGGGCGGAGTTCATGCACACCACCAACCAGGCGCAAAAGCGCTGGTGGCAGCAAAAGCTCGAGAGCATCCGCAGCAAGCCGCAGTTCGATGCGCAAAAGAAAAAGCACATCCTCGATCGCCTGACGGCCGCCGAAGGTCTGGAGCGCTACCTGCACACCAAATACGTGGGGCAGAAGCGCTTTTCGCTCGAAGGGGGCGAGAGCTTCATTCCGGCGATGGACGAACTGATCCAGCAGGCCGGCACCAAGGGCGTGCAGGAAATCGTGATCGGCATGGCGCACCGCGGCCGTTTGAACGTGCTCGTCAACGTGCTGGGCAAGATGCCTGCTGACCTGTTCGCCGAGTTCGAACACACCGCGCCGGAAGATTTGCCCGCAGGCGACGTGAAATACCACCAGGGCTTCAGTTCCGACGTGACGACGCCGGGCGGCCCCGTGCACCTGTCGCTGGCCTTCAATCCGTCCCACCTGGAAATCGTCAATCCCGTGGTCGAGGGTTCGTCGCGCGCGCGCATGGACCGCCGCAGCGACCCCAAGGGCAGCCAGGTGCTGCCCGTGCTCGTGCATGGCGACGCGGCCTTCGGCGGGCAGGGCGTGAACCAGGAAACCCTGGCGCTCGCGCAGACCCGCGGCTACACCACGGGCGGCACGGTGCACATCATCATCAACAACCAGATCGGCTTTACGACGTCCGACCCGCGCGACATGCGCTCGACCGTGTACTGCACGGACATCGTGAAAATGGTCGAGGCGCCGGTGCTGCACGTCAATGGCGACGACCCCGAGGCCGTGGTGCTGGCCACCCAGCTCGCGCTCGAGTTCCGCATGGAATTCCGCCAGGACGTGGTGATGGACATCACCTGCTTTCGCAAGCTGGGCCACAACGAGCAGGACACGCCCAGCCTGACGCAGCCCCTGATGTACAAAAAAATCGCCGCCCACCCGGGGACGCGCAAGCTGTACGCCGACAGGCTGGCGGCGCAGGGGCTTGGCGAATCGCTGGGCGACGAGCTCGCCCGTAGCTACCGCACTGCGCTCGAAGAGGGCAAGCGCCCGGTGGCGCCCGTGCTCACCAATGTGCAGCGCAAATTCGAGGTCGATTGGTCGCGCTACCTCGGCCAGAAATGGACCGATGCCTGCGACACGGCCATTCCCGTGTCCGAGTGGAAGCGTCTGGCCGAGCGCCTGACGACTTTGCCCGACAGCATCACGCCGCACCCCTTGGTCAAGAAGGTCTATGACGATCGCGCTGCGATGGGCCGCGGCGAAATTCCCGTCGATTGGGGCATGGGCGAGCACATGGCGCTTGCGTCCCTGATGGCGAGCGGCTACCCCGTGCGCCTTTCGGGGGAAGACAGCGGCCGCGGCACGTTCACGCACCGCCATGCCGTGATCCACGACCAGAACCGCGAACGCTGGGACGCTGGCAACTACGTGCCCCTGAACCATGTGGCCGACAACCAGGCGCCCTTCGTCGTGATCGACTCCATCCTGTCTGAAGAAGCTGTGCTGGCTTTCGAATACGGCTATGCGTCGAACGACCCGACTTCGCTCGTGATCTGGGAAGCCCAGTTCGGCGACTTCGCCAACGGCGCCCAGGTAGTCATCGACCAGTTCATCGCCTCGGGCGAGGTCAAGTGGGGGCGCATCAATGGCCTGACGCTGATGCTGCCGCACGGCTACGAAGGGCAGGGGCCCGAGCACAGCTCGGCGCGCGTCGAACGCTTCATGCAGCTCGCGGCCGACACCAACATGCAGCTCGTGCAGCCGACCACGGCGAGCCAGATTTTCCACGTGCTGCGCCGCCAGATGCTGCGCGACCTGCGCAAGCCGCTCGTGATCTTCACGCCCAAGTCGCTGCTGCGCAACAAGGAGGCGACCTCGTCTTTGTCCGAGTTCACCAAAGGCAGTTTCCAGCCGGTGATTGGCGAGCACAATGAAGAGGTGCTCGCCAAGGCCGCCAAGGTCAAGCGGGTGATCGTCTGCTCAGGCAAGGTCTATTACGACCTCGCGAAAAAGCGCGCCGAAAAAGGCGCGGACGATGTGGCAATCGTGCGCCTCGAACAGCTCTACCCGTTCCCGCACCGCGCCTTTGCCGCCGAACTCAAGAAGTACCCTGCGGCCACGGACCTCGTCTGGTGCCAGGACGAGCCGCAGAACCAGGGTGCCTGGTTCTTCGTGCAGCACTACATCCACGAAAACATGCTCGACGGCCAGCGGCTTGGCTACGCGGGCCGCGCGGCTTCGGCATCGCCGGCCGTGGGCTACGCGCACCTGCACCAGGAGCAGCAAAAAGCCCTGGTCGAAGCCGCCTTCGCCAAGCTCAAGGGTTTTGTCCTGACCAAATGACAAGGCCATAAACCCCCTCAGAACAAAACCCTTTTCGAAAGAATTCTCATGGCTATCGTAGAAGTCAAAGTCCCGCAACTGTCCGAATCCGTGGCCGAGGCCACGCTGCTGAACTGGAAGAAAAAGGCCGGCGAGGCCGTGGCCGAGGACGAAATCCTCATCGAGATCGAAACTGACAAGGTGGTGCTCGAAGTGCCGGCCCCGGCCTCGGGCGTGCTTGCGGAAATCGTCGTCGAAGACGGTGGCACCGTGGTGTCGGAGCAGCTGATCGCGAAGATCGACACCGAAGCCGTCGCCGGTACCCAGGCCGCTGCTCCTGCGCCCGCGGCCAGTGCTGCTGCTGCACCCGCTGCGCCTGCCGCCGCTACGGCAGCGTCCGCCGCCGGCGCCAAGGCGGGCGTGGCCATGCCCGCTGCGGCCAAGCTGATGGCAGACAAGCAGCTGTCCGCCGCAGCCGTCGCCGGAACCGGCAAAGACGGGCGCATCACCAAGGGCGACGTGCTCGGCGCCCTCTCTGCGGGCGCTGCCAAGCCCGCAGCTGCGAGCATACCGACGGGCGTCACCCCGCCCACGCTGCCCGCCGTGGCCGCGCCTGTGCCGGCGCCGAACCTGGGCGACCGCCCCGAGCAGCGCGTACCCATGAGTCGGCTGCGCGCGCGCATCGCCGAGCGCCTGCTGCAATCGCAAGCGACCAACGCCATCCTCACCACCTTCAACGAGGTCAACATGGCGCCGGTGATGGAGATGCGCAAGAAGTTCCAGGAAAAGTTCGAGAAAGAGCATGGCGTCAAGCTCGGCTTCATGAGCTTTTTCGTCAAGGCGGCCGTGCACGCGCTCAAGAAATACCCGGTCCTGAACGCCTCGGTCGATGGCAACGACATCATCTACCACGGCTACTTCGACATCGGCATCGCCGTGGGCAGCCCGCGCGGCCTGGTGGTGCCCATCGTGCGCAACGCCGACCAGCTGAGCTTTGCCGAGATCGAAAAGAAAATCGCCGAATTCGGCCAGAAGGCCAAGGACGGCAAGCTGGGCATCGAGGACATGACGGGCGGCACCTTCTCGATCTCCAACGGCGGCGTGTTCGGCTCCATGCTCTCCACGCCCATCATCAACCCGCCGCAATCGGCCATCCTGGGCGTGCACGCGACCAAGGAACGCGCCGTGGTCGAAAACGGCCAGATCGTGATCCGCCCGATCAACTTCCTGGCCATGTCCTACGACCACCGCATCATCGACGGCCGTGAGGCCGTGCTGGGCCTGGTCGCGATGAAAGAGGCGCTCGAAGACCCGGCGCGCCTGCTGTTCGACATCTGAGCTGCGTATCCGTCTGTATCTGCCCACCGTGGTGCGGAGCCTTTGACGGCGCTGCGGCACGTGGGTTTTTCGTTCACCGAACCTGAGAAATCCCCATGTCCAAACCATTCGACGTCGTCGTGATCGGCGCCGGCCCCGGCGGCTACATTGCAGCCATCCGTGCCGCGCAACTGGGCTTCAACGTGGCCTGCATAGACGCCTGGAAGAACGCCAGCGGCGGGCCGGCGCCGGGCGGCACCTGCACCAACATTGGCTGCATCCCCTCGAAGGCACTGCTGCAGTCCTCGGAATATTTCGAGCACGCCAAGCTCCATTTTTCAGAGCACGGAATCACCGCCAGTGGCGTGAAGATCGACGCCGCACAGATGATCGCGCGCAAGGATGCAGTCGTGAAACAGAACAACGACGGCATCCTCTACCTGTTCAAGAAGAACAAGGTCAGCTTCTTCCACGGCCAGGGTTCGTTCGTCCAGGCCACCGAAGCCGGCTACGAAATCAAGGTGTCGGGCGGCAGCGAAGAAACCCTGCTCGGCAAGCAGGTCATCGTTGCCACGGGGTCCAGCCCGCGCGCGCTGCCCGGCCTGCCTTTCGACGAGGAGCTGGTGCTGTCCAACGACGGCGCGCTGCGCATGGGGGCGGTGCCCAAGCGGCTTGGGCTGATCGGCTCGGGCGTGATCGGCCTCGAGATGGGCTCGGTGTGGCGCCGGCTCGGCGCCGAGGTCACGATCCTCGAAGCGCTGCCGACCTTTCTGGGTGCGGCCGACGAGCAGATCGCCAAGGAGGCAAAAAAAGCCTTCGACAAGCAGGGCCTGAAAATCGCGCTGGGCGTCAAGGTCGATGAGGTGAAGAAGACCGGCAAGGGTGCAAAAGCCGCCCTTTCCATCGCCTACACCGACGCCCAGGGCGCGGCGCAGTCGCTGGAGGTGGACAAGCTCATCGTCTCGATCGGGCGAGTGCCACATACCGCGGGGCTCAACCCCGAGGCCGTGGGCCTGCAGCTCGACGAGCGCGGCGCCATCGTCGTCGATGCCGATTGCAAAACCAACCTGCCCGGCGTGTGGGCCGTGGGCGACGTGGTGCGCGGCCCCATGCTCGCGCACAAGGCCGAGGAAGAGGGCGTGGCCGTGGCTGAGCGCATCGCGGGCCAGCATGGGCATGTCAACTTTGGCACCATTCCGTGGGTGATCTACACCAGCCCCGAAATCGCCTGGGTGGGGCGCACCGAGCAGCAGCTCAAGGCGGACGGCGTGCGCTACAAGGCGGGCACCTTCCCGTTCCTCGCGAATGGCCGCGCGCGCGCGCTCGGCGACACCACGGGTATGGTGAAGATGCTGGCCGACGCCGACACCGACGAAATCCTGGGCGTGCACATCATCGGCCCCATGGCGAGCGAGCTCATCGCCGAGGCTGTGGTGGCGATGGAGTTCAAGGCCAGCAGCGAAGACATCGCGCGCATCTGCCACGCGCACCCGAGCCTGAGCGAGGCCACCAAGGAAGCCGCGCTCGCGGTGGACAAGCGCACGCTGAACTTCTGAAACTTATAGAGAAATTGGCTGCTAGTGTAGTGTTTGATACTTGATGCGACAAATAAAACCGATGGATTTTTGGTCTGGGCAAGGCGCAAACCGCAGCGATACCGGGTGGTATCGCGAGGATTTGCAACGCGGCCCGGGCCGAAAAGACGCGGTTTTATGTCGCAGATAGCGTCGAACACTACACTAGTGCTTGTGTATCAAGCACTGGCAGCTATTCTTTTCATAGAAACTCCAACGTGAACGTCAAAGAGGCCTACCAGGCCGCACTCGCCGCCAAGGGCTTTCAGAGCGATCCGGCGCAGCTGCGTGCCGTGCAGGCATTGCAGCGCTGCGCCGACGAATGGGCTGCCTACAAGGTGCGGCGCTCGAATGCGCTCAAAAAGCTCATCAACCGCCCCGAGGTGCCGCGCGGGGTGTATATGTATGGCGGCGTGGGGCGCGGCAAGAGCTTTCTCATGGACTGCTTTTTCCAGGCCGTGCCGATCAAGCGCAAGGTGCGCCTGCACTTCCACGAATTCATGCGCGAGGTGCACCGCGAGCTCGCTGCGCTGCAGGGCACGGTCGATCCGCTCGACGCGCTCGGGGCGCGCATTGCCAAGCGCTACAAGCTCATCTGCTTCGACGAGTTCCATGTGGCCGACATCACCGACGCGATGATCCTGCACCGCCTGCTCGTGGCCTTGTTCGACAACGGCGTGGGCTTCGTCACCACGTCCAACTTCGCGCCCGACGATCTGTACCCGAACGGTCTGCACCGCGACCGCATCCTGCCCGCGATCGCGCTGCTCAAGCAAAAGCTCGAAGTCGTGAACGTGGACAACGGCACCGACTACCGGCGGCGCACGCTCGAGCAGGTGCAGCTGTACCACATGCCGCTCGGTCCTGCGACCGACGCGGCCATGGCACATGCCTTTGCGCAGCTTGCCGAAGGCTCGGACGACGATGACCCGCTGCTGCACATCGAGGGGCGTGAACTGCGCGCGCGGCGTTGTTCGGGCGAGGTGGTGTGGTTCGACTTTCGCACCCTGTGCGACGGGCCGCGCTCGCAAAACGACTACCTCGAAATCGCCACGCGCTTTCACACCGTGCTGCTGTCCGACGTTCCGGCGATGACTGCGAGCATGGCCTCGGCGGCGCGGCGTTTCACTTTGCTCGTGGACGTGTTGTACGACCGGCGCGTCAAGCTGGTTCTTTCGGCCGCGGTGCCGCCCGAGCAGCTTTACACCGAGGGGCCGCTCGCGCACGAGTTTCCGCGCACGGTGTCGCGGTTGCACGAGATGCAGTCCAAGGAATACCTGGCGCTCGAGCGCCGCAGCGTCGATACGGGGTTGACATGAGATTTGCACGTGGCATTGGTTTGGCGGGGCTTGCGGTGTTTACCGCCTGGAGCGCGGCGCAGGCCCAGCCGCCGGCAGCCGTTGCGCGGCCTGAGGACGCGGGCGTGCAGGCCGAGCGTGCGCACCTTCAGCAGCAGCGCGCCGCCATTGCGCAGCAGCGCGCGCGCGAAGAAAAGGCGTGCTACCAGCAGTTCGCTGTCGAAAACTGTCTGCGTGACGCGCGCCAGCGCGCGCGCCAGGCCGAAGCGCCTTTGCGCCAGCGTGAACTCGAACTCAACGACCAGGAGCGCAAACGCAAGGCGGCCGAGCGGCTGCGCGAGATCGACAAAAAACAGAGCGAGGCGGCCAAGCCGCCGCCCGCGGGCCGCAGCACGCTGCGCCCCAAGCCCGACACGGCCGCGCAGCAGCAACAGCGTGAACGCGACGCCCAGCACCGCGCCCAGGAGTCGCGCGCGCACCAGCAAAGTCAGGCGGCACAGCAGCAGCGGCGCATGCGCGACAGCGCCGAACAAGTCCCGCGCGAGCGCGCCCGCTACGAAGAAAAACAACGCCAGGCGCAGGAGCACCGCGCGCGTCTGGAAAAAAAGCGCGCCGAGGATGCGGCCGCGGGGCGCAAACCCGCCGCACCGCTGCCACCGCACCCATGAGCTGTGCCGGCGTTCAGGGTGCGGGCACGCCGTCCACCTTGACCACTGCCAGCGACAGGTTGTCGCCGGCGCCCCCGGCGCGGCTGCGGGCTTTGTCGATCAGGAATTCACTGGCTTCGCGCGGCGTCAACGCCTCGAGCACCGAGGCGAGCTCTGTAGGGGTGAAGTAGTGCCAGACCCCGTCGCTGCAGGCGAGGAGTACGTCGCCCGGCTGCAGACGCTGGATGGTGTGCAAGGCGGCCGGAGGTTCGCTTTCCGTGCCCAGACAGCCCACGAGAATGTTGGAGCGCGGATGGTTTTGCGCTTCGGCTTCGGTCAGCTCGCCACGGTCCACCAATGCCTGCACGTAGGAATGGTCCTTGGTGCGAAATGCCAGTTGCCCAGCGCGGAAGTGGTAGATGCGCGAATCCCCCGAGTGCACCCAGTGGCAATCACCACCGGGGTTGATGACGAAGGCCGCGAGCGTGCTGTGCGGCTCCTGCTCGGACGAAATGGCCGTGAGACGGATCACCAGGTGTGATTCCGCCACCAGATTCTTGAGCAGGATCTCCGCGTCGTCGGTGATCGGTGAGTAGCGCTCGAACAGCTGGCGCGCCGTGAGCATGACCTGGTCCGAGGCCTTGCGCCCGCCGCTGCGCCCGCCCATGCCATCTGCCACCACGGCGAGGACGCAACCCTTGTGCCGCGGGTGCACCAGCAGCGCCACCTGATCCTGCTGGTATTCGCGGTCGCCCTTGTGGATGCCGGTTGCGGCAAGCAGGCGGTAGGCGTCAGCTTTGGGTGCAGGGCGCGGCGGCGCGGCGCCGCGTGTCCTCACCACAACTTCCACCACGGGTTCGACCTGGGCTTGAAGCCCTGGGTCAGGTAGGTGCTTTGCGGGTAAGAGGCCTCGAGCACGCGGCGCGTGTCGTCGCGCAACTGGGTCATACCCAGTGCGTCGTAGGACTGCATCAGAATGTAGAGCGCCTCTTCGAGCGCAGGCACGTCCTTGTATTCGGCCAATGCGGCTTGCGCCCGGTTGATGGCTGCGACGTAGGCGCCGCGTTGGTAGTAGTAGCGCGCAACGTGCACCTCGTAACGGGCCAGCGCATTGACGATGTAAATCATGCGCTGGCGCGCATCGGGGGCGTATTTGGAGTCCGGAAATCGGGTTACCAATTCACGATAAGCCTCGAAGGAGTCTTTTGCCGCCTTCTGATCGCGCTCGGACAGGTCCTGGCGCGAAATCCAGGAGAACAGTCCCAGGTCGTCATTGAAGTTGATGATGCCTTTGAGGTAGAGCGCATAGTCGAACGCAGGGCTCGCCGGGTGCAGCTTCATGAAGCGGTCCAGAGTTGCGATCGCCTGGGCTTTCTCGCCGTTCTTGTATTGGGCATAGGCTTTCTCGAGCTGGGCCTGCTGCGCCAGCGGGGTGCCCGCGGCGCGGCCTTCGAGTTTTTCATAAAGGTCTATGGCCTTGTCGAACGCGCCGCCGTTCATCTCGTCCTTGGCCTCGGAATAGAGGCGATTCGGACTCCAGCCCGCGGTCGGGTCGGTAGGGGCGCTGGAGCAGGCTGCCAAAATGCCGGCGGCCAGCAGAACGGAGACGAGAGACGAGGAAGGGCGCAGCATCGCAGGTAGCTTTCAGACAAATACGCAAGGGAGCCGAGGGCACGGCGGCTCCCTGGTCGGCCGGGGCATTGTAGCGGGCGAGCCCAGCTTGCAAGAGCAGAGCAAAGGCCCTTCGCCGAAGTTACCCGTTCAAGCAAAAACGTGCCGTTTGCAGGCCCAGCACCGTCAAGAGCAGCGAGCCGCCCAGATGCAGCGTCGTCGTGCCCAGTGCCAGGGCGTAGCGCTGCTGCTGCAGCAGGGCCACGACTTCGGCGGAAAAGCTCGAGAAGGTCGTGAGCGCGCCCAGGAATCCCGTGATCAGCGCCAGGCGCCAGACCGGATCAAGCTGCGGCAGCGCCTGGAACACACCCACGCACAGCCCGACGAGGTAGCCGCCGACGAGGTTTGCGGCGAGCGTACCCCAGGGGATCAAGCCGCCGGGGCTGAGCCACAGGCCCAGCTGCCAACGCAGCAGGGCACCGGCGCAGGCGCCGAGGCAGATCGCAAAAATGTGTAGCATGGGGCGCAGTCAGTATGTGTCATTTTGGGCGCTGTGCAGGGCGTCTTGAGCCTGCGCCGCATTCAACTATTGTGCTGCAGCATGCGCAATAGGCCGTGGAAGTGCCAAAATTGTAGAAATAACGTGGAGCACAAAACCAATGTTTGTTACTGCTGTGGGATTCTGGCGCAAGGGTTCTTTTCGGGCCTTCCCGCGCATTGGGGCTTTGGCTGTGGCTCTTGGAGCGCTAGGCGTCAGCGCTTGGGCTCAGCAGTTCGAGGCGCGCCGATCCATCTATGTGGAAGCCGGTGGCAGCCTGGACAACAATGGGAGTGCCAGCACGGCCGTGCTGGGCCTGAGCCTGCCCATGCAGCAAAAGCTCTGGGGCGGCCGCATCGGCATGGCCTGGAATTTTTACCTGGGAGGCTGGGACGGCGACGCGCGCGAAGGGCAGCGCAAATACTACGCACAGATAGGCGTGGTGCCCATGTTCCGCTATCATTTTAATGATGGATCGTCGCCCTGGTTCGTCGAAGGCGGCATAGGCGCGTCCTACATGCACAAGACCTACCAAGTGGGCGACAAGCGGTTCGGCACGCGCTGGAATTTCAGCGATCATCTGGGTGTCGGTCGGGTTTTCGGTGATCAGCACGAGCAGGAACTTGGGCTTTATGTCAAGCATGTCTCGAATGCCGGATTCAAAAAGCCGAATCCTGGGGAGACCTTTTTGGAGCTGCGCTACGCACACGCTTTTTGATGGCTTGGCGCAGGGGTGCCGGGGTCGGGCCTGAAACGCAGCCGGGTTGCTGGGCTTGGATGGCGTCAGATTGAGGCATGATCACGTCTTCACGCTGCTTTCTCGCTTTCCCGGAGAAATACCATGTTCAAGCACATTCTGGTTCCCATAGACGGCTCCAAAACCTCCATGCTCGCGGTGTCCAAGGCCGCAGGCTTGGCCAAAACTTTTGGCAGCAAGGTCACTTTGCTCTATGTGATCGATCCTTATCCGTTCACGGGCGTGGGGGCGGACTTCGGGTATGGCCAGGAGCAATACCTGACCGCCGCGACGGCAGAAGCCAACATTGCCATCGATGCGGCCAAAAAAGCCATGTCCGAGGCGGGGGTGCAGGCTGAAGGTGTCATCGCCGAAGGGCATGTGGTGCACGATGCCATCGTCGAAGCGGTAAAAAATATCGGTGCCGACCTCATCGTGATGGGTTCGCACGGCCGCCGTGGCCTCGAAAAGCTCATGCTTGGCAGCGTGACGCAGCGCATTCTGAGCCTGGTGCATATTTCTGTGCTCGTGGTGCGCGATTGATGCCCATGGTGCCAGCGGGAACCGCGCAAGCGCCAAGCTTACTGACCGCGCACGACGTTTACCTGTTTCGCGAAGGTACGCACAGCCGCCTGTATGAAAAGCTCGGTGCGCATTTTTGTACGGTGGATGGCGCGGCGGGAGTGCAGTTCGCCGTGTGGGCGCCCAATGCGGCGCGTGTGAGTGTGATCGGCGACTTCAACGGCTGGGCCAAGGATGCGCATCCCTGTGCGCCGCGCGCCGATCACTCGGGCATTTGGGAGTGCTTCATCCCCGGCGTGCAGCAGGGTGATGTCTATAAGTTTCACATCCAGTCGCGCCACCACGGCTACGCCGTGGACAAGGCCGATCCGTTCGCCGTCTATGCCGAGCTGGCGCCGCGCACCGGCTCGCGCGTCTGGCCGCTCGACTACGCCTGGGGCGACCAGGACTGGATGGCGCGCCGGCGCAGCACGAACGCGCTCGATGCGCCCATCAGCGTCTATGAGGTGCACCTGGGCTCGTGGCGGCGCGTACCCGAAGAGGGGCAGCGCTTTCTGAGCTACCGCGAAATCGCGCCGCTGCTGGCCGAGCACGTGCAGGCGCTGGGCTTCACGCACGTGGAACTGCTGCCCGTGATGGAGCACCCGTTTTATGGTTCGTGGGGCTACCAGACCACGGGCTACTTCGCGCCCACGGCACGCTACGGCACGCCACAGGACTTCATGTACCTGATCGATTACCTGCACCAGGCGGGCATAGGCGTGATCCTTGACTGGGTGCCCTCGCACTTCCCGACCGATGCGCACGGCCTGGCGTATTTCGACGGCACGCATTTGTTCGAGCACGCCGACCCGCGCCAGGGTTTTCACCCTGAATGGAGCAGCGCGATCTTCAACTACGGCCGCAACGAGGTGCGCGCGTTCCTGCTGTCGAGCGCGCTGTTCTGGCTCGAGCACTACCACGTCGATGGCTTGCGCGTCGATGCCGTGGCTTCCATGCTCTACCTCGACTATGCCCGTACCGAAGGCGAATGGATTCCGAACCACTACGGCGGGCGCGAAAACCTGCAGGCCATAGACTTTTTGCGCCAGCTCAACACGGCGGCCTACCGCGAGCACCCCGACATCCAGACCTACGCTGAAGAATCGACGGCCTGGCCCATGGTGTCGCGCCCCGTGGCGGCAGGCGGGCTGGGCTTTGGCCTCAAGTGGAACATGGGCTGGATGCACGACACGCTGCGCTATTTCCAGCGTGACCCGCTCTATAGGCGCCATCACCACGGGCAAATCTCTTTCAGCATCTGGTATGCCTTCAGCGAGAACTTCATCCTGCCGCTGTCGCACGACGAAGTGGTGCATGGCAAGGGCGCGCTGATTGGCAAGATGCCCGGCGACGAGTGGCAGCAGTTTGCGAACCTGCGCCTGCTGTATGGCGCCATGTGGGCGCACCCGGGCAAAAAGCTGCTGTTCATGGGCGGTGAATTCGGCCAGCGGCGCGAATGGCAGCACGAGGAGAGCCTCGAGTGGCATGTGCTGCAATACCCGCTGCACGCGGGTGTGCAGCGCTGGGTCAGCGACCTGAACCGTTGCCAGCGCGCGCAGCCGGCCTTGCATGCGCAAGACTTTGTGCACGAGGGCTTCGCCTGGGTCGATTTTCACGACGCTGAGGCTTCGGTGCTGAGCTTTCTGCGCCGCGGCCGCGAGGCACAGGACCTGGTGCTGGTCGTGTGCAATTTCACGCCCGTGCCGCGCGCGCACTACCGCGTCGGCGTGCCATCTGCCGGGTACTGGCAGGAGCTGCTCAACAGCGACGCAGCGGAGTATGGTGGCAGTGGCATGGGTAATGGCGGTGGCGCGCACACCCAGGACGTGGCTGCGCACGGCTATGCGCAATCGCTATCGCTGCTGTTGCCGCCGCTGAGCGCGCTGTATTTGAAACCTGTTTCGGGGTGACGCGGCAAAGCCAAAGGGCGCCGGCAGCTACCTGCCGGCGCCCTTTGGGGTGTGGCGTGTGCCAGCCGATGGCCTGCGTTACATGCGTTCAAAAATTGCCGCGATGCCCTGGCCGCCGCCGATGCACATGGTCACGAGCGCGTAGCGGCCCTGGATGCGCTGCAGCTCGTACAGCGCCTTCACGGTGATCAAGGCGCCCGTTGCGCCAATCGGGTGGCCCAGCGAAATGCCCGAGCCGTTGGGGTTGACCTTGGCGGGGTCGGCACCCAGGCCCTTGGTGACGGCGCAGGCCTGCGCGGCAAAGGCCTCGTTGGCTTCGATGACGTCGATCTGGTCGAGCTTGATGCCGGTCTTTTTCAGCAGCATCTGCGTGGCGGGCACCGGGCCTATGCCCATGAGTTTGGGCTCCACGCCGGCGTGCGCGTAGCCCACGAGGCGCGCGAGCGGCTTGGCGCCGCGCGCCTTCGCGGCGCTGGCTTCCATCAGCACTACGGCGGAGGCGGCGTCATTGATACCGCTGGCATTGGCGGCGGTGACGGTGCCGTTTTCCTTCACGAACACGGGCTTCATCTTCTGGAAGTCCTCGAGCGTGGCGCCGGGGCGGAAGTGCTCGTCTTTCTCAAACGCGACTTCGCCTTTTTTGCTCTTCATCATCACGGGCACGATCTGGCCCGCGAAGCGGTTTTCGGCCCAGGCGCGCTCGGCGCGGTGGTGGCTCTCGAGCGCCAGCGCGTCCTGGTCTTCGCGCGTGATGCCGAACTCTTTGGCTACGTTTTCGGCCGTCACGCCCATGTGGATGGTGTGGAAAGGGTCGTGCAGCGCGCCGACCATCATGTCCACCATTTTGGTGTCGCCCATGCGCGCGCCCCAGCGCGTGGCGAGCGAGACGTAGGGCGCGCGGCTCATGTTCTCGGCACCGCCGCCCACGGCCACGTCGTATTCGCCGAGCAAAATGCCCTGGCTCGCGCTCACGATGGCCTGCAGGCCCGAGCCGCACAGGCGGTTGACGTTCATCGCGGGTGTTTCTTTGGGGCAGCCGCCGTTGATCGCCGCCACGCGCGAGAGGTACATGTCGCGCGGCTCGGTGTTGACCACGTGGCCGAACACCACGTGGCCCACGTCCTTGCCCTCGACCTGGGCGCGCGCGAGCGCCTCCTTGAGCGCGGTGGCGGCCAGATCGACGGTGGGGATGTCCTTCAGGCTACCGCCAAAGGTGCCAATGGCGGTGCGCACGGCGCTGACGACGACGACTTCACGGGTCATGTTCACTTCCTTCAATGATGAAAATATAGGCAAAAAAGGTGTTTTACGCAGTATCTACGGGCGCTAGCAGCTATCGAAAAAAGAATGGTGCAAGCTGCCGGCGCACCCTGCCTCTTTGCGCTGAGGGGCTCTGAGCATACTCCGCGCAGAAATCACAGCACCTCGCTCGCGAAATCGGCCAGGCGCGAGCGTTCGCCGCGCGCGAGCGTGATGTGGCCGCTGTGCGGCCAGCCCTTGAAGCGATCCACGGCGTAAGTCAGGCCCGAAGAGCCTTCGGTGAGGTAGGGCGTGTCAATCTGCGCGAGGTTGCCCATGCAGATGATCTTGGTGCCGGGGCCGGCGCGCGTGACCAGCGTCTTCATCTGCTTGGGCGTGAGGTTCTGCGCTTCGTCGATGATCACGTATTTGTTCAAAAAGGTGCGCCCGCGCATGAAGTTCATGCTCTTGATCTTGATGCGGCTGCGGATCAGCTCGTTGGTTGCGGCGCGGCCCCATTCGCCGGCGTTGCCGCCATCGCCCTTGGCGAGAAATTCGAGGTTGTCGTCGAGCGCACCCATCCACGGCCCCATTTTTTCCTCTTCGGTGCCGGGCAGAAAGCCGATGTCCTCGCCCACGCTCACGGTGGCGCGGGTCATGATGATCTCGGTATAGCGGCGCTCGTCGAGCACCTGTGTGAGGCCCGCAGCCAGCGCCATGAGCGTCTTGCCCGTGCCCGCCGTGCCTGCGAGCGTCACGAAGTCGATGCTCTGGTCCATGAGCAGATTCATCGCGAAGTTCTGCTCGCGGTTGCGCGTGGTCACGCCCCAGACGGCGTTTTTGGCCGAGCCGTAGTCGGTGAGCGTTTGCAGCACGGCGCTTTTGTCGCGGATTTCGACCACGCGCGCGAACAGGCTGGGCTCACCCGGGGCCTCGAAGTGGACGAACTGGTTGATCAGCAGTTGCGCCACCAGCGGCCCGCCGATGCGGTAGTAGGTGTGCGCGCCGTTTTGCCAGCTCTCGATGTGCTTGCCCGCGCGGCTCCAGAAGTCGGGCGGCAGCGCGAGCACGCCGGCGTAGAGCAGGTCCCCGTCCTCGAGCACCTTGTCGTTCTGGTAGTCCTCGGCGGTCAGGCCCAGCGCACGTGCCTTGACGCGCATGTTGATGTCTTTGGAAACCAGCACCACCTCGCGCGGCGCGTGCAGCTTGCGCAGCGCCTCGACCACGCCGAGGATCTGGTTGTCGGCCTTGCCCGGCGGCAGGCTGGTGGGCAGCGGGTAGTCGAGCGGCGCGGTCTGGAAGAACAGATGCCCCTTGGCCGTGCGCTGGCCCGTGGCGTCGAGGCGCAGGCCCAGCGCCATGTCGCCCGCGTGCAAGGCGGCCAGCGCGTCCAGCGTGCGGCTGGCCTGGCGGCCGTTGCGCGCAACCTCGGTCGTGCCCTTTTTGTGCGCGTCCAGCTCTTCGAGCACGATCATGGGCAGGAAGATGTCGTGTTCCTCGAAGCGGAACAGGCTGCTCGGGTCGTGCAGCAGCACGTTGGTATCGAGCACGAAGAGCTTGGCCGGGCCTGAGGCGCGGCGTTTTTTCGGTGCGGGTGCGCTGGCCGCGGCCGGCGCCCTGGTGGCAGCGGGGCCATGCGCCGACGGTTCCTTGCGGCTGCCCGGGCGCGCAGCGCGCGCGCGCGGGGCGGCGGGCGTTGGCGCCGTTTCGGGCGCGCGGGATGAAGTGGGTGCGACGGGCGCAGCGGGTTGCTCCGCGGGTGCGGTGCTTGGCACGAGCTGCAGGGCGGGGATTGTCTCGGCACGTGCGGCGGGGCGCACTGCCGCGGAGGCAGGGGCGGCCAGGGTTTCAGCGGTCAGACGGTCGGCGCGGCGGCGCGGGGCAGGGGGCAGGGGCATGGTGGGATGGGGGTGAGGAGGGGGAAAGTGGCTCAAAAAACAAAAAGCCGCCAGGAAACCCCGGCGGCTGGAAGGAGGAGAGGACGCAGAGCAGTGCTCAAGTGCATTGAACCATTATGCCTACGGTTCGTGAACAGGCTCGTAAACGACTCAGCAAGACTCAGGCGGCTTTTTTGTTGAGCGCCTTGACGGCCTTGACGGCCTTGAGCACTTCATCGACATGGCCGGGCACCTTGATGCCGCGCCATTCTTGCAGCAGCACGCCGTCGGGGCCGACGAGGAAGGTGCTGCGCTCTATGCCTTTGACCTTTTTGCCGTACATGATCTTGTTCTTGACCACGCCGAACATGTGGCACATTTTTTCTTCGGTGTCGGCGATGAGTTCGAACGGCAGTTCGAGCTTGGCCTTGAAGTCTTCGTGCGACTTCATGTTGTCGCGCGACACGCCGAACAGTGCCGCGCCGGCCTTGACGAAGTCTTTGTATTTGTCACGGAACTGCATGGCCTCGGTGGTGCAGCCCGGCGTGTTGTCCTTGGGGTAAAAATAAAGCACCAGGATTTGGCCCAGGTGCGAGGTGTTGGATACCTGGATGCCGCCCGTGGCGTTGGCTTCGAATTCAGGCAGGAGTTTGTTGACAACGATCGCCATGGCTTTCAGTCTCTCTGGAGGTAGTCGTTGGAAAGCCGGGAGCACATAAGAAGGCTGGAATTCGAGGCAGGAACCCAAAGCACCATCCCCCGGCCGCAATCCGCAATTTTACCGCGGAAAGCTTTACAAACAAAGCTTTACACCGAATGGCAGGCCCGTCGGCGCGCGCGGCATGGTGCATGGCGCCAGCGGGTTTTCGTCATGTCGCCGGCGCTTCGAGCACCAGCGCCGCAACCACTTTGCGCCCTTCGTGGGCGAGCACGTTGTAGGTGCGGCACGCGGCGGCCGTGTTCATGGTTTCCAGCGCCAGGCCCAGGGCCACGAGTGGCTGCAGCCAGGCTGCAGGGACGAAGCGGTGGCGGTTGCCGCTGCCCAGCAGCAGCACTTCGACGGGGCGCCCGGCGGCCTGCGCCGCAGGTGGTGCCGCAAGGTGCGCGGCAAGGTGCGCGGCAAGGTGCGCGGCAAGGGTGGCAAAGTGGGCCGGGCCGAGGTCTTCAAAGCGCGCGCAGTCCCAATCCAGGCGCAGACCGTCCGAGCCGAGGATGACGCTGTGGGTGATTTTTTCGCTCTCGACGGCGATCCAGCCGGGGCCGTAGCCGCGGATGGTCTGTGCTTCGGAGCGTTCGGGCGCGAATTTCATGGGCAGTTCGTGGGTGCGCGAGGGGGCGGCGCCAAAGGCGTGCGCTGCAGTGAAGCGCCGGGGGCGGATAGCGATCGTGCAGTAGCGGCAAAATCGACCGATCCGGCCGCCGATCTATGGTCAAATTATAGGTTTTCGGCGCTTTTGCCATCGTTTTGGGGCTGCCGCCCCTGGATTGCCGTCCGCTTATGAAAATCATCCAGAAATCCGCCAAGCTTGCCAATGTGTGCTACGACATCCGCGGGCCCATCATGGACGCGGCGCGGCAGATGGAAGAAGAGGGGCACAAGATCATCAAGCTCAACATCGGCAACCTGGCGGTGTTCGGCTTCGATGCGCCCGAGGAAGTGCAGCAGGACATGATCCGCAACCTGCCGAACTCGGCCGGTTATTCGGACAGCAAAGGCATTTTCGCGGCGCGCAAGGCCGTGATGCACGAGACGCAAAAGCTTGGCATCGCGGGCGTCACGCTCGACGACATTTACCTCGGCAACGGCGCGAGCGAGCTCATCGTGATGGCGACCAACGCGCTGCTCGACAACGGCGACGAGCTGCTCGTGCCCTCGCCCGACTACCCGCTGTGGACGGCGGCCGTGAGCCTCTCGGGCGGCACGCCCGTGCACTACCTGTGCGACGAGGGCAACGGCTGGATGCCCGACCTCGACGACATCCGCCGCAAGATCACGCCCGCCACGCGCGGCATCGTGGTCATCAACCCCAACAACCCCACGGGCGCGCTCTATGCGCCCGAATTGCTGCAGGGCATCGTGGCGCTGGCGCGCCAGCACGGCCTCGTGATTTTTGCCGACGAGGTCTATGACAAGGTGCTCTACGACGGCGTGCAGCACACGCCGCTGGCCTCGCTGAGCCAGGACGTGCTCACGCTGACCTTCAATTCGCTCTCCAAAGCCTACCGCTCGTGCGGCTACCGCGCGGGCTGGCTCGTGGTGTCGGGCGACAAAAAGCCCGCGCGCGACTACATCGAGGGGCTCAACATGCTCTCGAACATGCGCCTGTGTTCGAACGTGCCGGGGCAGTGGGCGATCCAGACGGCGCTGGGCGGCTACCAGAGCATCAACGACCTGGTCAAGGAAGGCGGGCGCCTGCGCAAGCAGCGCGATCTGGCCCACGAGCTCATCACCGCCATCCCCGGCGTGAGCTGCGTCAAGCCGCAGGCGGCGCTGTACATGTTTCCGCGCCTCGATCCGGCGGTCTATCCGATCGAGGACGACCAGCAGTTCTTCCTCGAGCTGCTACAGGAAACGCGCGTGATGCTGGTACAGGGCACGGGCTTCAACTGGCACGCGAGCGACCACTTCCGCATCGTGTTCCTGCCGCACGAGGACGACCTGCGCGAGGCCATAGGGCGCGTGGCGCGCTTTCTGGCGCAGTACCGCAAGCGCTGCGGTACCGACAAGATGCTCTGATGCTTTTGTTTTGATAGCTGCTCGCGCTTGTCCATCAAGCGCTGGTGGCATTTTTTAGGGATAAACCAATGAAACCCATCCAAGTAGGTCTGCTGGGCATAGGCACTGTGGGCAGCGGCGTGTTCAAGGTGTTGCGCCGCAACCAGGAAGAAATCCGCCGCCGCGCCGGGCGCGGCATAGAGATCACCATGGTGGCCGTTCGCGACGTCGCACGCGCCGCCGAGATCGTGGGCGAGGGCGTGGCCGTGGTCAGCGATGCGCGTCAGGTGATCGCGAACCCCGCGATCGACATCGTGGTCGAGCTCATCGGCGGCTACGGCATCGCCAAGACGCTGGTGCTCGAAGCCATCGCCGCGGGCAAGCACGTGGTCACGGCCAACAAGGCGCTGCTGGCCGTGCACGGCAGCGAGATTTTCGCGGCCGCGCAGCGCCAGGGCGTGATGGTGGCCTTCGAGGCCGCGGTCGCGGGCGGCATTCCCATCATCAAGGCGCTGCGCGAAGGGCTCACGGCCAACCGCATCGAGTGGATCGCCGGCATCATCAACGGCACCACCAACTTCATCCTCAGCGAAATGCGCGACAAGGGACTGGACTTTGCCGTGGTGCTCAAAGAGGCGCAGCGCCTGGGCTACGCCGAGGCCGACCCGACCTTCGACATCGAGGGCGTGGACGCCGCGCACAAGGTCACCTTGATGAGCGCGATCGCGTTCGGCGTCCCGGTGCAGTTCGACAAGGCCTACATCGAAGGCATCACGCAGCTCGCTGCCACCGACATCCAGTACGCCGAGCAGCTCGGCTACCGCATCAAGCTGCTGGGCATCACCAAGCGCACGGACAAGGGCGTAGAGCTGCGCGTGCACCCCAGCCTGGTGCCCGCCGCGCGCCTGATCGCGAACGTCGAAGGTGCGATGAACGCCGTCATGGTGCAGGGCGACGCCGTGGGCACCACGCTCTACTACGGCAAGGGCGCGGGCAGCGAGCCCACGGCCAGCGCCGTGATCGCCGATCTGGTCGATATTGCACGCCTGCACACCGCCGACCCCGAGCACCGCGTGCCGCATCTGGCCTTCCAGCCGCACACGCTGGACGCCGCCATGGACAGCCTGCCCGTGCTGCCCATGCGCGAGGTGGTCACGGCCTACTACCTGCGCCTGCGCGTAGCCGACCAGGTGGGTGTGCTCGCCAAGGTCACGGGCCTGCTGGCCGAGGCCGGCATCAGCATAGACGCCGTGCTGCAGCGCGAGGCGGACCAGGTGGGCGGGCAGGAGCCGACTTCCGCCCAAAGCCCCGCCGTGCCGCAAACCGACCTCATCATCCTCACCCACGAAACCCGCGAAGGCCTGATGGACGCCGCGCTCGCGCAGATGCAGCAATTGCCCACCGTGCTCGCGCCCATCGTGCGCATTCGCAAGGAGGAGCTGGCCTGATGCAGACTCCGCAGGTCTGGCACTGAGCGGTTCTGTCTATAATTCAGGTCATTCTGTCCATAAAAGGTGCTGTCATGACTACCGTCTGGCAAGTGCAAGAAGCCAAGAGCCGTTTCAGCGAGTTGGTCGAGTGCGCCCAGCGCGAGGGGCCGCAGCTCATCACGCGGCACGGCCGGCCGGTGGCGCGCGTCGTTGCGCTCGGCGATGACGACACCGCCGGCACCGAAGCCCAGAGCGACGACGGTTTCGTCGCGTTTCTGCTGAGCGCCCCCAAGCTCGAGGGCGGCTTGCCCGCCATGCCGCGCAGCGCAGAGGCCGGGCGGCCGCCGCTTTTTGGCGAGCAGTGAGCGCGGGTTCTGATGCGCTACCGTTGGCTGCTCGACACCTGCGTGCTCAGCGAGGTCACGCGCCTGCGGCCCGATGAGGGTGTGGTGCGCTGGCTGCGCGCGCACGGGCAAGGGGCGGCGGTGGCGGCGGTTTCTTTTGGCGAAATCCACTATGGCCTGGCCTGTCTGCCCATGGGTGCCAAGCGCAACCAGTTGCAGGCCTGGGCGTTATCGCTGGCGCAGCAGTTTGCCGGGCGCGTGCTGGTGACGGATGAGGCCGTGTGGCGGCACTTTGGTGAACTCAAAGCCTCGCTGCGCGCGCTCGGGCGCATGCAGGACACGCTCGACATCCTGATCGCCGCAAGCGCCATGGCGCACGGCTTGACTGTGGTGACGCGCAATACGCGCCATTTCGAAGACATGGGTGTGCCCTTGCTCGACCCGTGGACGGCGCCAGCACCTTGATTTTTGCTACTTGTTTTTCACCCTATGCACTACCTCTCCACCCGCGGTGACGACACACCGCGCAAGTTTTGCGACATCCTGCTCGAGGGGCTGGCACCCGACGGCGGGCTTTACATGCCTGCGCACTACCCGCAGATCGACGCCGCGCGGCTGCGGGCGTTGCGCGCGGTGTATCGCGAGCAGGGCTACGCGGCGCTCGCGTTCGAGCTGCTGTCGCTTTATATAGACGACATTCCCGCGCCCGACCTGCGCCGCCTGTGCGAAAAAACCTACACGCCCGAGGTGTTCGGCACGCGCGCGATCACGCCTCTGAAAAAGCTAGAAGACGGCTTTTACCTCGAAGAACTTTCGAACGGCCCCACGCTCGCCTTCAAGGACATGGCCATGCAGCTGCTGGGCAACCTGTTCGAATACGAGCTCGCGCGCCGTGGCGAGGCGCTCAACATTCTGGGCGCGACCAGCGGCGACACCGGCAGCGCGGCCGAATACGCGATGCGCGGCAAGCGCGGCATCCGCGTGTTCATGCTCAGCCCGCATGGGCGCATGAGCCCGTTCCAGCAGGCGCAGATGTTCAGCCTGCAGGACGCCAACATCCACAACCTGGCGATCGAAGGCGTGTTCGACGACTGTCAGGACATCGTCAAGGCCGTGAGCAACGACCTGGACTTCAAGCGCCGCTACCGCATAGGCACCGTCAACTCGATCAACTGGGCGCGGCTGCTCGCGCAGGTGGTGTATTACTTTGCGGGCTACTTTCAGGCCACGGCATCGGAGAGCGAAAAAGTCAGCTTCAGCGTGCCCAGCGGCAACTTTGGCAACGTCTGCGCGGGCCACGTGGCGCGCATGATGGGCTTGCCCATAGACCGTCTGGTGGTGGCGACGAACGAGAACGACGTGCTCGACGAGTTCTTGCGCACCGGCGTGTACCGCGTGCGCGCGAGCCGCGACACGCACGAAACCAGCAGCCCCAGCATGGACATCAGCAAGGCGAGCAACTTCGAGCGCTTCATCTTCGACCTGCTGGGGCGTGACGGCGCGCGCGTCAAGGCACTGTTCCAGGACGCGCTCGCGCAGCACGGGCAGTTCGACCTGAGCGCCGATCCGGCCTTTGCCGAAGTGCGCGAGCGCTACGGTTTCGTGAGCGGCAAGAGCACGCACGCAGACCGCCTGGCGACGATCCGCGACGTGCATGCGCGCGGTGGCGTGACGATCGATCCGCACACCGCCGATGGCGTCAAGGTGGCGCGCGAATACGTGCAGCCGGGCGTGCCCATGATCGTGCTCGAAACCGCGCTGCCCATCAAATTCGCCGCCACCATCCGCGAAGCGCTGAGGCACGAACCTGACCGCCCTGCGCGCTTCGAAGGCATCGAAAACCTGCCACGCCGCGTGCAGGTGCTGCCGGCCGAGGTGCAGCGCGTCAAGGACTACATCGCGCAGCATTGCGATTCATGATGAAAAACGGCTTTTTTGCAGATATATCAAGCGCAAGTAGCTATTAAAAATATAGTTTCCAGAGGGCGCAAGGCATGAAAGTCGTCGGCTTTGCCGGGTTTTCCGGCGCGGGCAAGACCACGCTGATCGAGCAGATCATTCCCGCGCTGCGCCAGCAGGGCCAGCGCGTGTCGGTGGTCAAGCACGCGCACCACAGGTTCGACATCGACCATCCGGGCAAGGACAGCTTCCGCCACCGCGCGGCGGGCGCCTTCGAGGTGCTGGTGGCGTCGGATCAGCGTTTGGCGCTGCTGCGCGAATTCGAGCAGCCCGTGCAGCTCAGCGTGCACCAGCTGCTCGCCGAGCTCTACGACGGTGTGGACTGGGTGTTCGTCGAAGGCTACAAGTGGAGCGATCTGCCGAAGATCGAGGTTTGGCGTCCTGCGCAGCTTGGCGAAGCCGAACGCGCCGTGCTCTACCCGCACGACATGTTCGTCGTCGCGGTCGCAACCAACGCGCCCGAGCGCCTGCCCGAGCCCACGCAGCGGCCCGTGCTGCCGCTCGACGCGCCGCAACAAGTCGCGCAATGGCTGCGCACGCAGGCCGAGCGTTTTGATTACGATCCAGCCCGTCACCTCGCTGGCAAGCTCCCCGCATGACGATGAAACACCCGCCCTTGAAACCTTTCGACGAGGCTCTGGCCGAGTTGCTCGCGTGCGCCACGCACTTGCCGGGCCGCGACGCGGTCGCCACCTGGGACGCCGACGGCCGCGTGCTGGTGGCGGACGCCGTTTCGCCGCTGCACGTGCCGCCGCAGGACAACAGCGCGATGGATGGCTACGCGCTGCGCTGTGCCGACGTGCCGGCTGCTGGCGCCGTGCTGCGCGTGGCCCAGCGCATTGCCGCGGGCAACAGCGGCCTGCCCCTGCAGCCGGGCACCGCGGCGCGCATCTTTACGGGCGCGCCCGTGCCGCCGGGCGCCGACGCCGTGGTGATGCAGGAAGATTGTGAGGCGCTGCCGGGCGCCGCTGAGGATGCAGGCGAGGGCGCCGGGCCGGCAAGCGCGGGCACATCCACCTCGGCGGATGTGTCCACCTTGGGCCGCGTGCGCATCCACACCGTGCCCCAACCGGGTCAGGCCATACGCCGTGCGGGCGAGGACATCGCGCGCGGCGCCGTGGTACTGCGCGCGGGCACGCGCCTCACGCCCGCGGCTTTGGGCCTGGCGGCCAGCATAGGCATGGACAAGTTGCAGGTGGCGCAGCGCCCGCGCGTGGCTTTGTTTTCCACGGGCGACGAGCTCGTCATGCCGGGCGAGCTGCCCCCCGAGCGCATGCCACCCGGCGCGATCTACAACAGCAACCGCTTCTTTTTGCGCGCGCTGCTGCAGCGCCTGGGCTGCCACGTCACCGACCTGGGCATCGTCCCCGACCAGCGCGACGCCACCGTGGCGGCGCTGCGCACGGCGAGCGCGCAGCATGATTTGATTTTGACCAGCGGCGGCGTCTCGGTGGGCGAGGAAGACCACGTCAAGCCCGCGGTGCAGGCGCTCGGGCGGCTCGATTTGTGGCAGATCGCGATCAAGCCGGGCAAGCCGTTCGCCTATGGGCACATCGACGCGGCCGCACAAGGCGGTGCTGCGAGCGGCGCTGCGGGCACAAGCGGCCCCACGCATTTCATCGGCCTGCCGGGCAACCCGGTGTCCAGCCTCATCACCTTCATGCTGCTCGTGCGGCCGTTTTTGCTGCGCCTGCAAGGCGTGGCCGACGTGCAGCCGCGCTTCATTGCCGCGACGGCGCACTTTGACTGGCCCAAGGCCGACCGGCGGCGCGAATTCGTGCGCGTGCGGCGCAACGACCAAGGCGGGCTGGACTTGTTTGCCCACCAGGGCGCAGGCGTGCTCACCTCGACCGTGTGGGGCGACGGCGTGGTCGATGTGCCGCCGGGCCAGACCATTGCGCGCGGCGACACGGTGCGCTACCTGCCGTTCGCGGAGCTGATGGCATGAGCGCGTCTGCACTGCAACCCGCGGCCAAGCGCGTCACCGTGCGCTACTTTGCCGCGATCCGCGAAGCGCTGGGGCAGGGCAGCGAAAGCCTGCAGACCGAGGCTGCCACGCTGGGCGCGCTGCGCGACGCACTGATCGCGCGTGGCGGCGCCTACGCCGAGAGCCTTGCGCGCAGCCGCGCCGTGCGCATGGCGCTCGACCAGACGCTCGCGAGCGAGGACGCTGCGCTGCACGATGGCGCCGAGGTGGCTTTCTTCCCGCCCGTCACGGGTGGCTGATTGCATATAAAAATAGCCTCTAGGAGCCTGTCGGACTTTGGAATCGTCGGCTGCGAATGCGCCGCAGCGGCCCATTTTTTACCGTCTTCTTGCCCCATAGTCCCGCTATGGGGCTGCGAATCCGGCAAAAACTGGTCTCGCTGGGGCGCATTCTCGCTTTCGACGCCCAAAGTGCGGCAGGCTCCTAGCGCCCGTGTATCAAGCGCTGAAGCTATCAAAAGATTAGCAATGCGGGATTTTCAGCGCGGTGCCATGCGGATCGCGCCGTCAATGCGGATCACTTCGCCGTTGAGCATGTCGTTTTCGAAGATGTGCTGCACGAGCTTGGCGTAATCGTCGGGGTGGCCCAAGCGGCTCGGGAAGGGCACGCTCGCAGCGAGCGAATCGCGCACGTTCTGCGGCAGGCTCATGAGCAGGGGCGTGCCGAAGATGCCGGGCGCGATGGTCATGTTGCGAATGCCGTCGCGCGCCAGGTCGCGGGCGATCGGCAAGGTCATGCCGACCACGCCGCCCTTGGACGCCGAATACGCGGCCTGGCCGATCTGCCCTTCGAAAGCCGCCACGCTCGCGGTCGAGATCATCGCGCCGCGCTCGCCGGTATCGGCGTCGGGTTCGTTCTTGCACATGGCCTCAGCCGCGAGACGGATCATGTTGAAGCTGCCGATCAGGTTCACCGTGATGGTCTTGGTGAACGCAGCCAGCGGGTGCGCGCCGTTCTTGCCCACGGTTTTTTCTGCAGGGCCAATGCCCGCGCAGTTCACCAGGCCCATGAGCTTGCCCATGGACACCGCCTTGGCGACCACGGCCTGGCCGTCGGCCTCGCTGCTCACGTCGCATTTCACGAAAGCGCCGCCAATCTCCTTGGCCACGGCTTCGCCCTTTTCCACCTGCACATCGGCGATGACCACCTTGCCTCCCTGCGCCGCAAGCCGCCGCGCCGTGCCTTCGCCGAGCCCCGATGCGCCGCCCGTGACGATGAATACCTTGCCTTTGATTTCCATGCTGAAAAGTCTCCGTCGAGTGAGTGAAAAAACGCCGCAGCGATGCGGGTGCGGCAGATTATCGGGCATGGCCGCAGGCCCAGCGCCGCGCATGAGGCCGCGGTGCGCATAGCGCGCATGCTTATAATCGGCACCCTCTCGGACAAGGGCGCCCAGGCAAGTTTTCTGCTGGGCTCTTCAATGTCTGACGTATCTCTCGCGGGCGTCGTTCAATGGCAGGACCTGAGCTTCCCAAGCTCAAGACGTGGGTTCGATTCCCATCGCCCGCTCCACTGCATCAATCTGCGGACTTCCGCAGAAGTCCAAGAGAGCCTGCAAGTCGTTGCTACACAAGGACTTTTCCTCTCTTTGACGTTCTGCCGCGGTCCACTGCGATCCGCCTACAGCCGGGACTTTTAAGTCCACAAACAAGTCCATTTTTGCGGGTGCGGCTGATTCCGGATTGTTGATGGAGGGGCGAGGTCGACGTGACCAGCATCTGGTTCCTGACTCATGTTCAGGAGCAAGAGCATGGCACTCTCAGACCTGGCCGTTCGGCAGGCCAAGGCAACTGGCAAGGCATACACCCTCCCTGACTTGGATGGCCTCTCCCTGGCCGTCACCGCTGCCGGGGGCAGGACTTGGCACTTCCGCTACTACTGGGCGGGCAAGCAGAAGCGGATGTCGCTCGGCACCTACCCGGAGGTGACGCTTCGCGAGGCCCGCAGCCTGCGCGACGAAGCGCGCGCCCTGCTGGCCAAAGGCACCAATCCTCGCGTTCACCGCAAACAGAAGCGCACCGCTGTCCGGCTCGCCGACGAAAACACCTTCGAGGCGGTGTATCGCAAGTGGCTCAAGCATCGCGGGCTCAGCCTCAAGGAAGGCCGGCAGACGACCCTTTCGATACTTCCGCGCATCTTCGACAAGGATGTGTTGCCCACCTTGGGCAAGCGGTCGATCTATGAGATCAAGCGTCCCGACCTCTTGGAGGTCATCGCCAAGATCGAGAAGCGCAGGGCGCTCTCCGTCGCCGAGAAAGTCAGGACGTGGTTCAACCAACTGTTCCGTTACGCGCTGGTGATCGTGCCGGGTCTGGAGCAGAACCCTGCCTCCGATCTCGATGTGGTGGCGCTGCCACTGCCACCCGTCAACCACAACCCGTTCCTGCGTATGGCCGAGCTGCCGAAGCTGTTGCAGCGGCTGCGCAGCTATCGCGGCAGGCGGCAGACCCAGCTCGGGCTGCGGCTATTGCTGCTGACCGGCGTGCGAACCGGAGAGCTGCGACAGGCGACGCCGGATCAATTCGATCTGGACCGTGGGCTGTGGACCATCCCGCCCGACGTCGTGAAGCAACTCCAGTTGGATATGCGCAAGAAGCGGAAGCAGCCGAAGGACATCCCGCCCTACATCGTGCCGCTGTCGATTCAGGCCATGGAGATCGTCCGGCACCTGCTCGATGAGTTCAAGCCGGCCCAGCGCTACCTGTTTCGGCACGACAGCGACTTGAAGAAGCGCATCAGCGAGAACACGCTCAATGGTGCGCTCAAACGCATGGGCTACCAGGAACGCCTGACCGGACACGGTATCCGCGGCACGATGTCCACCGCGCTCAACGAGATCGGCTACCCGAAGGTCTGGGTGGATGCACAGCTCTCGCATGTCGATCCCAACAAGGTCAGCGCGACCTACAACCATGCCGAGTACGTGGAGCAGCGTCGCCGCATGATGCAGGACTGGGCCGATCGGCTCGACCTCTTCGAGCAGAACCAGGTCGAGGCGGCCAGCATGCCGCTCACCGTGCATCTGGAAGGCGTGCCCGCATTCCCGAGTGAGCAAACCGCAAGCGCACCCTCTACGCCGGTTGCCGCTTCGCCAATCCTGCTCGTGACGAAGCCGGGTGACGCCATGCCGTTGGTTTCTGCCGCCGCACATCGGCTGCCGGCGGTTCCGCCCCCTCGATCGGCCGCGCCGCTGGTGCCTTCGGACATTCAGCGCGAGCGGATGGAGCTGTTTGATGTCTTCGAGGCGCCGCACAACCTCCCCGTCGCTGCGTTTGCCAAGATGGCGGGCAAATCCCGCAGGTGGATCAGCTACGAGATCAAGGCGGGCAACTTGCTGGCGTTGAACGTGGGCAACCGCGGCCAGCGCGTGCCGGATTGGCATCTCGACCCACTCAAGCACGAGCTGATCCAGTCCGTCCTGAAGCTGACCAGGGGTGCGGACCCTTGGCAGATCTACCATGCACTGCTGCAACCGCGCTCGATGCTGAGGGGGCGTTCGGCACTGGAGGGCGTGACGGCCGGCAATCTCGACAAGCTCGTCATGGCAGTGAGCACAGCCGTGAAGGAAAGCGAATGGACCCCGCTGCGGGTCGGGGTTGCCTAGCAGCAGGAATGCGGGATCGTGGCGAAACCGCGATTCCCGCGCGTCTGTCAGGACACCAAGCGCGCGCGGCGGGCGAATCTTGCCTGGGTGTCCGACAAGGAAGCGTTGCGGCGCAGCAGGTAAGCCATCACGATCGTTGGTGCGCCGGCCAGCGGCCGCACGGCGATGCCTCGGCGTAGGTAGCTCGCCAGTCTCGCGGCAGGCGCAATGGCGATCCCGTACCCGGCGGCCACCAGCGTCATCGCCACATCGAATGTCTCCACCGTTCGCTCCCGCTCCTGCAGCGCGTTATCGAACACGCGCTGCACGGTCTTGCGCCATGGTTCATCGGCCGTGGACTGCGAGCAGATCAAGGGCTGCTTGAGCACTTCCTGGCACGGCACTTCACGGTAGGCCAGCAGGTGGGAGCGCTTGGCCACGGCGACCGCCAGCGTGTCATGCCACAGCGGCTCGCATACCCAGCCAGGCCACTGCCGGGCAACCGCAGACAAGGCGAAGTCGAAGCCGTCGCCCGGCAGCTCCGCGCCTCGACCGGGATCTGTCCATCCGGCCAGGACGGCATGAGTCTCCGGCTCTTCGGCGCGCTGCAGGGCGAGCACGTCGGCGAGCTGGGGAGGCACCCATTCGCCGAGGACGGCCATGCGAATTTCGGCGGTGATGTCACTCGATTCCACGTCCAGCTCCCCCCAGGCGGTGAACTCGTGGCAACTGATCTCGAAGCCGTTGAATGAGTTAAGTTTAACGTGGTTTAAATCGTGACCGTGTTCGACGCTCTTGGCAATGCCAAAGCGTTCGATCCAAAGGGGCCGCCCCACCGGCACCACTACCTACGAAGCGGAACCAGCCATCGCGTTTGGGGCTGCCGTGCGGGAAGAAAGAACCAACCAGGGTATCGCTCAGGAAACGCTGGCCCACATGGCCGGCATCGAACGGTCGCACATGGGCAAGATCGAGCGCGGCGAGCATGTCCCCACGCTCCCTCTCATCCTCAAGATCGCCCGTGCGCTGAAATGCAGTTCCGCCCACTTGATGACTCTGACCGAAGCCAAGCTGGCGGAGTCGGCCCCATCCGCGGATTGAAGCCGGCCTGCACAGCGGTCGCATGCCTCACCTGATCGTCGTCCTTGCCCCCAAGGGCTGAATCTTCGCGCTTTGCGGCCTCGTTGAGGAGCCGCAGGTATGGGTTGTCTGGCGGCGTCTCCTGGAGCAGCGCATCCGGGCTGACGAGCAGGTAGCCGTGCAGCCGGCGCGACTTGCGCGGCCCCGTGACTTCGCAGGTCCAGATGTTCAGCCCGCTCGGCTGCTTGCGGTGCTGTCCCAGCTTCTCGAAGCGCTTCTGTACCCACTGCCACCCCTCCAGCTTCTCCTGCTTGGCCAGCGCGGCGACTTGAAGGTACTCCTGCGCGTAGCGCTGGAACACGCCGGGGCTGACGAGGTAGGTCGTACCGGCGACGGTATGCACCAGGGCCTTGGCGTCGTTGATGATGAGCTTGCGCGTCTGGATGCCCTGACGCAGCCAAGCCATGAAGTGCGCCCCGGAGGGCTCCGCGCGATCCTGGGAAGGCGCGAGGCTCATCTGCGGCGGGGGCACGGTCGAAGGGGCCGGCTCGGCCTCGGCGATCTCCGGCGCTGTGGGTGGAGCAGTGTCGCCCAGCAGGTCGAGCAGCGCGGCCACGCCGGTATCCGTGGCTGTGGATGCGATCGGCGCCGTGCTCGCGGGTGCAGCTTCGGTGCCTTCCACGCGCGGCCCATCGGCAACCGCCTGCGCCAGCGGCGGCGGCTCCGCTTGTTCCTCTTCGACCTGCACAAGGCCTGCGAACGGCGCCGGCCGGTCGGCGGCATCCCAGATCATCGCCGGCGAGAGTTTCAGGAAGGTGAAGGCGTGCGACCAGCCGGCGTCGCTGGTGACGGTAGCCTTCCAGATCGCCTTGCCATCCGGCGTCGGTTGCACGATGCCGTGATCCTGCAACACGTTGAACACCGCCGTATTGCTCGCCGGGATGCCGTCGAAGCCCTGCGACAGCAGATGTGCGCGCAGCTTGTCGGAGACGGTCTTGCTCACCAGCCACAAGGCGTCTTGTGTCAGCCAGCCGTCCGCCGGGCCGGCCTGGTTCAACTTGAACGCTTCCTTGAGCAGGTAGCGCAAGCCGTCGAGCAATTTGCGTTGCAGCGCATGCTTGGGCGCCGCCAGCGCCTTGCTGGGGTCGCCGCCGAGTTCCTGGGCGACCGATGCCTGGTCGGCCTGCACGACCAGTTCGCCGAGCGTGCCGGCGTGCTCGTACTGGCCGGCCAGCACGTACAGCAGCGCGGCCCAGAGGTCGGGATAGCCGCTGAGCCAGTCGAAGATGTCCCGATCGAGAAGGCGCGCGTAGAGCAGCCCGGTGGCGGCGCTGTGCAGGCGGTACTCGCGCTCCTTTCGGTAACGGAAGCGGTAGGGCTTTCGCAGCGGGCCGTGCCAGGGATGCCAGACGCTGCCATCGGCATGCTCGACGTGTAGATCGACCGCAATCTTGCCGATGTCGTGCAGCAGGGCCGCGTAGGCCGTGCCTGCGGTCCAGGCTTCGGCCTGGGCCGCCTGTGCCTCCGGCGTGACGCCCGCAGGCAGCAGGTATGACTGCCGCAGCTTCAGCGCATAGGCGACGATCTCCAGGCCGTGGTCCAGCATGCCGCCCGGATAGGCGTGGTGGTGGTTCTCGGAGGCCGGGAACTGCTGGACCAGCTCGGCGTAGCGCTCCAGTGGGGCGAGGTAGAGCGTGGCGAACTGCCGGCGCGAGAGCGATGTGCGCTGCCAGATGTGTTCCAGCAGTTTCTGCCGGCGCGGCGTGGCCAGCAGCGATGCGGCCGACTCCGGCCGCATCGACCCTTTCGGAGTTTCGATGGCGGAGGTGGGCGGCGTGCCGGCGGTGGGTGGCACCCGTTTGCGCTGGAACAGCGAGAGCATGGCGAACCCCGGATGACGGGCTGCTCGGGGCGCCTTTTGGCCTTTTCAGGATAGGGCCTTTCCCCTTGGCACCCTTCCTTTGCCCCTTCCCAGCCCTTTGGCCTTTGTCGGAAGCCTTTGGGTATAGGGCCGCTGCTTCGCGGGTGCCACGATGAATGCGGCATGGGGCAATCCCGGCAAGTGGGGCGCTGCGGGACGTTCGTCAGCTCTGGCCCAAGCCGGTGTCGAGGGCGGCGGATTGCGCTGCGAAGTCGTCGGGACGGCGCTTGCGGAAGGTTTCGAGATTGCTCAGCTTCCAGCGCAGTGCCGGCAGTTGAGCGGCGTGTTGGCATTGCACCAGCGACCAGTCCGGTTCTGCGCGCACCAGCCCGCTCAGAAACTGCTTGTGCGCGGTGCTCAGTCGCTGTGGCAGTTCGCGCCGCAGCCTGGCGCGAGCATCGAGCAGCATCTCCAGGGAGCAGTCCACTTCCGTCATGCCGACAAAGGCCCGCTCGTACTCGCCGGCGATGTCCTTGTCGTTGCCGAACAGCACTTCGTGGGGCGGCCGGTTGTGGCCCGCCAGATAGATCACGAAGCACTCGACCATGCCGTCGCTGATGTCGCCCGATTCGTAGAGCTGCCACACGTCGAACAGGTCGCGGGGGTGCTGTCGATCCAGCGCGGCCACCAGCTTGCTGGCGTACAGCTCGTCCGGTGCCAGAACCGGCAGCTCGAACTCGACGCCGAACAGATCGCTGGTCTTGGCGCTCAGCGGCCGCCGCTCGACGGGCAGCACGCTGCCGCGGAACACGACATTGACCTCGATCTTCACCTGGCTGGCGTCGTTCTCGACGATCAGCTTGGTGTCTCCCAGGTCCTTGGCGCGAACCAGGCGTGTCTGCACGCCCAGTGGTGCAACGCGCGTGGCGATGGCGGCCAGCTCCTGGTTGATGGCTTGCAGCGCTTCGTCGCGCGGCGTCTGCCACGGGAGGTACACCACGTCGATGTCCACCGACAGGCGCGGCATGTCCCGCACGAAGAGGTTGATGGCCGTGCCGCCCTTCATGGCGAAGATGTCGTTGGCGAACACGTCGGGCGCGACGGCCAGCAGCAGGCGAACGGTGTCCGCGTAGGTCTTATCCATGAGGTCTCAGGCTCAGCAAGGTGCCGTCATCGAGCCGGCTCATCCAGCGCGTGTTGCTGCCGGTGCGAACCGGGTACTGCTCCAGCAGGGCATCGACATCCACGAGGCTGGTCTCGCGCGCCCAGGTCAGGAACAGGCGCACGGCCTTCACGCTGGCGCAGCAGGACAGCAGTTGCCCGAGCAAGTCCTTGCGGGGGGAACGCAGTCCATCAAAGACGTTGCGGGCCTCTTCGAGGCTCTGCTTGACGCCGGCTTCGTACAGCAGCTCCAGAACGGCACGCTCGGAGGCAGCCACCCGCAGATCCTCGGGCAGGCCAGGCGGCGTGGTCAGGGTCTTGCTGGCCAGCGCCGTGTCCGGCCAGTCGAACAGGCGGGCGTGGACGTAGCGGGCCGGAAAGCGCGAGGTGAACCAGGCCGGCAACGCGAAACGACCGTCGCCCCACAGCACCAGCGCCTCCCGGCTGCCCAGGTTGTGCTGCACCCCCTGCAGGGCCAGGGCGCTCTTGCCGCCGACGTGCAGGCCGGGCACGCGCTGTTGCAGGAACTTCAGCGCACCGTAGACCCCGAACTCATCGTTCGGGAAGGCATAGACGCCATGGGCCAGGCGCACGAGCCACCCGCCGTCGGCATAGTGGGCGGCGAGCTGGGGCGACACCCCGAACTGGCTCAGGGTGGCAAGGTCGAACGGCGCCCCACGGGAGAGTCCCGCCTGCAGTCGCTTGATTACCTGGTGCCGAGAATTTCCATCCATGCTATAAAAATAACACAGAATCCAATCGACCCCTAGAGCCATTGCAAGAACGTGCATGGAAAGTAGCATAAGGTTTTATTTATCGCGCAGAATCTAATCGACCTACGACCCGAGCCAACCCGGCTCTGCCGGCCGCAACCCGCCCTCCTGATCGCGGTCTATGCTGGAGGGCAGGCCACGACCGGCCGCTCCGCGAGGTGAGGCACCACTGAAGCCGAGGCATATGAGCATGACCACCAACACGCACAACGGGCGCTGGAGCCACCGGCTGGGCCGGGGGGCTGGCCGTGCCTGGCGTGGATACCTGCGCCGCGAGCAGCGTGTCGCCGGCTGGCTGGTGACGCGCGGGGTGCCTGCGGGCGCGACCACGGCGGTGCTCTGGATCGTCAAGCTGGCCGTACTTGGCGTGCTGCTCTGCACCGTATCCTGGCTCGTCCTGCTGCTTGCCTTTGCGGTGGTCGCCGCATGGCTCGCGCGGAACGCCGATGCGGATGATGAGAACCAGCCAGAGTGGCGTGAAGGACACTCCGGCCATGGTCTGTACGACAAGAACGAGTGGCGCCACGACATGGGCGACTCTGACGAGTCGTAGCTGCCCCATCGGTGCGAAAGGATGCGCCTTACTTCGCGCCGCCTTTCGACGCAGCCGTCATCGCAAGGCGAGAGCCACTACCTCCAGCCGCCTTTGCGTCGCCGGTAGCGACGGTAAGCGCTCCAAGAATATTGCCTGCCCGTACACCAGCCCAGGCCAGTGCCATCACCCAAAACGTCGGCAGCACGATGAACATCATCGCCATGACGAAGTTGAGCAGCATGTCGCCAAAGGCGTTGTTCAAGCCGATCAGCGGATCGAAGTTCGTGTGCGGCCTGTCCGCGCCAAACCCCCAGCCGTAGAGCGCATCCAGGATCGTGCTGTCTATCCAGCGCGCGAGCTGGAACCAGAAGTCCACGAAGAACAGCGCGAACTGGACGCAGCTCACCGTCACCACCGTCTTCAGGTCGTAGGTGCCGATCAGCAGCACCAGCGGGATGCAGATGACGAGCGCCATCTTGAGCATGGTCAGCACCATCGGCAGCGCCTGGCGCACCACGTCCATCGCCGGAAAGAAGCCCAGCGAGCCGACGGTCAGCCCCAGGTCGCTCGCGCCGCGCGTGACGATGTTCGGCAGCGTCTTGTCGATCTGGCCGCCGTAGTCGGTGTAGACGGCGCCCTGGTTCATCTTCTGCTGCCTCGGCGAGACCACGGCGCGGATCACCGAGTCATTGACCTCGCTCTGCGACAGGAAGCCCACCCAGCGCCCGATGCGGGTCAGCAGGTCCGGGTCGACCTGTGCCAGCAGCCGGCTGCGCAGTCCCTGGCCGCCATCGGCCCACCACTGCCGGCAGGACGGATAGCCGCCGCCGCTGTCCACCTGTGCCAGCCCCGCATCGCGGGTCGCGTCGTAGGGCCAGGCCGTGCGTGGGGTCTTGGCGCGATAGGTGTCATAGAAGCCGGGCGTGTCGAGGAAGTAACTCGACCCGATCCAGGTGACGTCGTTCATCTGCTCGTCGGAGAGCGTCGGCCGGTTCATGAACAGCTTCGCGCGCGACGGCCCGTAGCAGTCGTGCGTGAAGTCGGCGACCTCCTGTGCCAGCACCGGATCATCGATGCGCGTGGCATCGACATCCATGCGAATCTGACGCAGGTCGGTGCCGCAGGGAATCGCCGCTACCGCGGCGCCCGTCACGGCTTTCGACAGCGCGTGCATGAAGAACCACCACACCGGCACCAGCGCGCTCTGGTCGTTGAGCGCCGTGTAGACGTTGGCCCAGCCCGTGTCGTTGGGTAGCGGGACGCTGACCTGGCATTGCGCGGAGCGCGTGGTGTCGAACCTGATCGTGGCGAGATCCACCGGGATGAACGGGATGCCGGCGAACATGATGACCACGATCGCCACCCACACCCGGTTCTCGATGCGCATCGACGACAGCACGCCCTTGTTGCCCTCGTCCGCACCTTCGCTGCGGGCCTTGAGCCATTCCTGAATCACGATGGCCACGAACGGCAGCGCGAACACGCCGCTGGCCACGAGGATGCTCCAGATGCCGTTGTTGACCACCCAAGCCACCAGGGTCAGGTAATACTCCAGGTAGTCCGTGGTGTAGAGCGTCATGCCTGCCTCCCGGTCTCAGCCGTGCCGCAACAGTTGGCTGGCTTCCAGCGCGACCACGGCGATCACGGCCGCGATCTCCGTGCGCAGCAGGCGCTGATGCGTCTCGCGGGACGGCTCCCGCCGCAACAGGCGCCGGCGCATCCACCACCAGCCGTAAGCCGTCGCCCCGTAGAGGCACAGCCGCCACGCGAAGAAGTGGCCGGCGTGCGCCTGCAGCCAGTGCTGCCAGCCCTCGACGCCGCCGACCACGTGGATGCCGGCGATGTTCACCGCCACCGCCGCGGCCACCACCAGCAAGGTCCACAGCAGCGCCACGCCGACGCGGCGGTTGAACAGCCATGGCAGCCGCAGCCAGGCGAGCCGGCTCATGGCGTACCGCTCCGCGGCTTCTGGACTTCCCGCAGACGGTCGCGCGTGGTGTCGCCCTCGAAGACGCCGCGCGAGCCGGCAGCGCGGGTGCTGTGGCGCTGGATGATCGCCATCGCCGAGTTGCCGGCCAGCGTGCGGCGCAGCTCCAGCTCAGTCTTGAGGTTGTTGATCTCCTGCTCCAGCGCGCTGTTCTCCTGGTCGACCGCCTGCACGGCCAGCTCGTTGGCGGCGACGTTCGGCTCCTTCTTGCCGGTCAGCAACGTGCGTTGCAGCAGCAGGGCCTTCTCCAGCACGCTGGACAGCGCCGCCTCGGACGCGAGGCGCCGGCCCAGCACGTCCTGGTCGGGCTCGTCACGCAGGGCCTCGATCACGCCGCGAGTGATCGGCAGCGAGCTGCTGCCGGCTGCGTCGAGATTGGTCGGCGTCGTCGGCCGGGCGCCCGTCACCAGCTCCTGCAGCACCTGCAGCTTGGTCTCGTACTCTTCCTGGATCACTGGCGTGAGCCCGACGCCAGGCGTGGTCTGGGTCTTCGTGCAGTTTTCGCAGGTGCGTTGCTCGCGTTCGCCCAGCACGCGGTTCGCAAAGGCCGCGGCCGCGCCAGGCGACGACCATGTCTGGCAGGTCAGGCGGTTGCCGCAGGCGCTGCGCGCGATCGACGAGGTATCGGTGGCGCTGCGCCCGTTGAGCAGGTTGTAGCCCGCGCGCGTCACATCGCCGACCACCTTGATCGAACTCTGACCGGAGCCGCCCGCGTTGCCGCCGCCGACCCATGGCACGCCGTTGTTCCCTTTGTTGGACTCGGCCTGCTCGATGGCGGAGACAGCGTCGGTGCTGCTGACCGCATCCCGCAGCGCCATCCCCTCGGCGAGCTGGTCCCAGCCGGCTTGGCCGCCGGCCATGTCCGCCATCCGATTGGCGATGGCCCGGCAGGTCATCTTCGAGCGGTCGAAATCCAGGCGCGCCTGCAGGATGCCGTTGGTGAGCAGGTTGTACAGGCCCGGGTCGGCGCGCTGGATGATCAGCGCCGGCAGCGAGGCCACGGCGCTGGTGGCGTTCTGGATCACGTTGCTCATGATCGTCTGGAAGCCGTTGGTGATGCCGTTGAGCTGGTTCTGCAGCGTCGTGGTGATGCTCATGTCGCCGCAGATCAGGTTGCTGTTCCAGCCGACGCCGACGCCGATGCTCTGCATGTTGCCGGCACCACCCATCGACACGGCCCGGCCGCCGCCGATGCTGTAGAGCACGTCGTCGCCGATCACGCTGCCGCTGACGTTCACGCCATTGGGATCGATGCGGGTCTGCGCCCAGGCGACGCCGACGACCAGCGTGATGGCCGCCACGAGCAGCGTGGCCCGCAGGGGCGATTTCGCGCGGCGCAGGAAGTCAGGGAGGGAGGCGTTCATCGTGGGTTCCTCACATGAAATCGACGCTGCCGAGGAAGACCTGGCCACGGCGCCGGCAGCAGGAGTACGGCCGCCACAGGGCCCAGGCGTAGTCGCCTCGCTGGGCCTGCACGCGGGTGCGGCTGTGCGGGAAAACCACGCAACTGTTCGAGAGCGTGGGCGTCAGCTCCTGCCACTTGCCCGTCGAGGCGTCGGTCTCCATCAGCGCGCCGGCCGGCCAGTAGCCGTCGCGGGCGTTGGCCAGCAGAGGCTGGTACACGTGAATCTGGTTGCGGCGCGTCACAATGTCGCCCGCGCGCTGCGCGACCACGGCGCCACTCTTGTGGTCGTCGGTCTGGTGCAGGAAGCCACCGCGGGGATACACGTTGCCCCAGAGGTTCAGGCCGGTGCGCGTACCGATTTCGCGCCGGCCGGGGATGAGCGCTTCGGGGTAGAACGCTTCCGGGATGTTGTAGCGCCAGGCGATCGTGTCGAGCGTGCTCAGCAGATACGGCATGAAGGCCGTGCCAGCGCCTTCGCAGGTGTAGCCGGAGGCGCTGGCGAACTGGCTGAACACCATCCCGGCCGGATGGCCGATGACATCGGCGTTCTTGAACTTGGCGAGGTTGTTCTCGTTGTCGTGATTGGTCGTGCCGTCACCGCCCGCCTTGGCGGTCGGGTTGGGCATGCTCATCGCCCTGACTTCCAGCCACGGGTTTTCGCCGGTGTTCGAGTAGCTCGAGACCACCGCATCGGGGACGTAGTGGCGCACCTTGACGGAAGTGCGAACCGAGCAGCCGAAGGGCGTGCAGTACAGCCAGTAGCAGATTCCGACCACGCGGTATTCGAGGCAGTCGGGGGACAGCGCCGACGAGACGATGGTGGCGGTGTCCAGGGCGAACGTCGATGTGGCCGCGCTCAGCAGCAGCGAGGCGGCGGTGGCGCGCAGGCGCCGGCGTGCCAGCAGGAGGCTCATGGCTGCGTGCTCCGGTAGGCGTTGATGCGCGCGACGGCGCGGGCCACGTCGGGCTCGCCGTAGACCACGTAGCGTCGATCGACCACCACGGCGGGAATCTTGGCGATGCCCAGTCCCCAGGCATCCGCGACACCTTGATAGGCGTGGCCGATGCGGCGCTGCAGCGCCTCGCCGCCGTCATGCAACCGCTGCCGCACCAGGGCTGCGGCCTGTTGCGGGTCGGCCGGCAGGTGCGCGGCGAGTTCGGCCTCGATGCGCGTGGCCTGGTCCAGCTCGATGATCCGCACGCCGGCCGGGGCCTGCACCGGATGACGGCTGTCGGTGACGATGAGCACATCGGCGGCCGCCGCGATGGGAGCGAGCAGCGCGGCGCACAGTCCAGCGGCCAGCCTGGCGGCCAGGGAGCGCCGCGAGACGGCAGGAAGGTTGAGGAAATGAGCCGGCATGTCGCGTCTCCGAGGAGTCGATGCAGGCTCGTAGTCGAGCGCAAATGCAGATCAGGGAACGACAAAGAAACCGAAACCGGTCAGCCCCGATTCCCTGCGGACCGGCGAAAAGAAACGGGAGCCAAGGGCTCCCGTGGTGATGAATTGAGTGCACTACAACAAGCCGGCTTCTGCGAACGAGTACGGACTGCCCTTGCCGACGATGAAGTGGTCCAGCACCCGGACATCGACGGTGGCCAGGGCGCTCTTCAGCCGCTCGGTGATCGCACGATCGGCGGCCGATGGCTCGGTGGTCCCCGAGGGATGCTGATGCGCCAGGATCAGCGCCGAAGCGTTGAGCGCCAGCGCACGCTGGACCACCACCCTCGGATACACCGAAGTCTGGTCGACCGTGCCCTTGAACAGCGGTTCGAAGGCGAGCACCTGGTGCTGGTTGTCGAGAAACACGACGGCGAAGATTTCGTTCGGCTCCGCGACCAGTTTCAGGCGCAGGTAGTCGCGCACGGCGGCGGGACTGCCCAGCGCCGGACCGGCCTTGAACACGCGGTTCTCCAGCAGGGTGATGGCCTGCCGGATGATCCAGTCTTCGTGCTGGGCGGCGATCAGGGTGAGCGACTCCGGGCAGGAGTCGGCGATGACAAGAGACATGGCGAACCTCCAATGGATGAGATCGGAGGGCGCCTGCCCCAGGAGGGCAAACCCTCCGGGGGACGATGGGGATGGAACAGGTGACGAGCGGGCATCCACCACCGCGGATGCGGTGGCTGTTCGCGTCAAGGGATGCGATGCGAACGGGCTTCGATCAACGCGGACGAGCCGCGCCGCAGCCTTGAAGATCGATGGCTACCTGGGCATGTCACCGGCGACGCCGGCGGGCATGTCTGGGGAATGGGCGGGTTCGGCTGCGGTCGTGCTGCCGGCGGCAAGCAGGTCGATGGCCGACAGCAAGGCGTCGCCTTCGACGGGGCCGTGCAGCAGGAGGGTCTTGCCGGACTCGCGGTCGCGCAGTTGCAGGGCCGGCGTGGCCGCGATGCCCTGCTGTGCCGCTTCCGCCGCCTGGGCACGGATGACGGCATCGGGGCGCTCGCTGTCGAGACAACCCTGCATGGCTGGTGTGAGGTCGGGATAGCGCAGGCCTTCCGGCAGGCCCTGGCCGTCGCCACGGGTGTTCGCGTAGAGCCAGGCCACGGCCTGCCAAAACGCGGCGTGTCCGCCCGTCTCGCCCGCGCACTCGGCCAAGCGCGCCCCGGCAGTCGCGGCCGGCTCGTGCATGGACAGCGGCAGGTGGTGCCACTGCCAGTTCACCTCGGGATGGGCGTCGATCCAGCGCTTGAGCGCGGGGAAGTAGGCCCGGCAGTACGGACACTCCAGGTCGGCGTACCCGACCACCGTGAAGCGCGCATCGGCACGGCCATACAGCCAGGGCGGGCCGGCCGGTTTCGGCGCTTCGGACCCGGCGGCGACCAGGGACATGGACTCGGTTGCCGGATGCGGCGCGCGCAGCAGCATCCACGAGGCCACCGCAATCGTTGCCACGATCAGCAGACCGATCCGGGGATGACGGCGGGCGAAGGAAGGCATGCGCATCGTGTCGCTCCCGTCAGGCCAACGTATCCAGCGCCAGCGGTTCGATGCCCCGCGCACGGTCGATCTTCTCGGCCACGCGGAAGGCGGCATCCAGCTCGCTGATGCCGTGCTGCTGCATCAACTGGAAGCGTTCGGCCTTCTCCTCGGGCTCGGTCATCGCCATCGCCAGGTAGAGGCTGGGCGGCACGGCGCGGAACAGCACTTCCATCGACTTGGACAGGATGACGCCCTCGCTGAACTTGCCGGCCTCCTTGCGGGCCGAGAGCATCAGCGCCTTCTGCGAAGCGTTGAGTTCGCGGAAGCGCGCGATCTTTTCGACTTCATCGGGCGGCATCGACAGGCAGATCCACCACTCGATCATGTTGAGCATGGGCTCGGCCGCTTTCGGCAGGTCGTCCAGGTTCTGCGTGGCGAGCCAGAACCAGGCGCCGAGCTTGCGCCACATCTTGGTGATCTTGACCACGTAGGGCGCGAGCAGCGGGTTCTTCGTGATGATGTGGCCTTCGTCCGTCACGTTGATGATCGGGCGGCCCAGGAACTGGTCGCGCTCGGCGATGTTGTTGACCGTGTTGATGAGCGAGATATAGGCAATCGAGAGCTGGGCGTTGTAGCCCTCGCGCGCGAAGGTGGCCAGGTCCACGATGGTGATGTCCGCCTCGGGCCACGGCGTGCCGGACCGGTCGAACATCTCGCCGTCCACGCCCTGGCAGAACATATCCATGGCGTCGGCCATTTCCAGCAGCCGTGCGCGCCGCATCTCCGGCAGCGTGGCGTCGCGGGCGCGCTCGCGCAGCGCGTCGCGCACATCGCGCGTGAGCACCGTGCGCTTGTCCGCCACGCAATGCTGGGCCGCATCGAGAATGCACTGGCGGATCAAACTGCGGTCGGCGCGCGTCATGCGCGCTTCTTCCTTGTCCTCGCCGCCGGTGATCATCAGTCGTGCAGTGATCTCCAGCTCGCCGAGCACGTCGCGCTGCTCATCGCCTTCCACGGCCATGCCGGCATCGGTCTGGTCCTCGTCGAGCGCATCGGCGTCCAGCGTCTGTACCTGGCTCGGCGTATCGACCAGCCGCCAGGCGTCGGCGAACGGAGCCAGACTGACGCCCGCGCCGGGCGCGAGCTTCACGCGATGCACGGTGAGGCCCCGCCGTGCCGCGAAGTCGCCGAACAGGCCGAAGCTGTTGCCAGCCTCGACGATGAACAGGCGCGGCCGATAGATCGCCGTCACCTGGTTCAGGATGTTGTTGAGCGTCGCGCTCTTGCCCGAACCCGTGGGGCCGAACAGGAATAGATGCGCGTTCATCTGCCGGTCGAGGCGGTTCAACGGATCGAAGGTGATCGGGCCGCCGCCGCGGTTGAAGAACGTGATGCCCGGATGCCCCGTGCCCTGGCTGCGGCCCCAGACCGGCGCCAGGTTCGCCGCATGTTGCGCGAACATGAGCTGGGTGTACCACTGGCGCTTGTCGGCAGCCGGGTCGAACACGCACGGCAGCCAGCGCAGATAGCTGTTCAGCGGCGCTACCTCGTCCTCTTCGCGTACCGGTTGCAGGCCGGCGTTGAGCATCACGTTGACGAGCTGCAGGCCGCGCGCATCGAGCTGGGCAAGGTCGCGGCCGCGCAGGTAGAACGCCAGCGCGCCGCGGTAGAGCTTGTGCGCGCTGCCGATCAGGCCGCGCGCCTGCTGCACGTCCTGCCGGGTCTGCTCCGAGGCCAGGGTCTCGCCGACGGCCTTCCTGGCGAGGTGGTTGAGGTGCGCCTCCAGCACGTCCTGGGGCGTGGCGACCAGCGTCAGGCACATCACCGTGTCCTCGGGCATCTGGTCGAACAGCGCGTTCATGGCATCGCCGCCCTTGCGCGTCTCGCCCGTCAGATGGCCCGTCACGGGTGGCGTGCGCAGGCGATCCATCACGATCACCCGATGCGGCATGCCGTCGAAGAACCACAGGCCGTTGGGCACGTCCGAGCGGGGCTGGCCGAAGAACAGGCGCTGTGCGAAGTCGGTGCCGCTGGCGAGTTCGATCTCGCCCTCCTCCCGCTCTTCCGGGTAGCGGGTCAGCGCGTAGAAGCGTTCGCGGTCTTCAGCAGTGGCGCCGAGCAAGGTCGGATTCGGGTTGAACCAGCGCAGCAGCCAGGCGTGGATGTCCGCTGCGCCGAGACGCCGAGCCTTCACGCCGGCATTCGCCAGCCCGCCGACGAGGCGGTCGCAGATCGTGGTCAGCGCCTGCTCGGGCGACTGGCCGCGCCGCGGGGTCGGGGCCGCGGACGTGCGGCGGTAGACCACCATGCGCACGCGCCGGACCTGGCCGCGCCACGGCAGGCGCGTCACCGTGGTGTCCTCGAACAAGCCACCCGGCTTGGCGATGGCCCGCAGATGATGGGCGAAGAAGCGCAGGTAGAAGTCGCTGAACGCACTGCCCTGCGCACGCGGCTGCAGATAGTTCGCCAGGGAGCGCAGATAGTTGTCCCAGTCGGCCTCGTCCTGGGCATAGAGCTGCACCACCCAGGGGTTGTCGTCCAACTCGTCGAAGGAGTCCTGCAGGGCGTTCTCCAGCGCATCGCGCGCCTGCCACAGCCAGGCCATCTCGCGGCCCTCGGTGCCGACCGGCGCCAGCTCGAAGAAGGCCGCCACCGACTGGCCATCTTCCAGCAACATGCACTTGCTGCCGGGCAGGTACTCGACCCAGGGCAGCAAGTCCGCGAACGACGGCGCGACGCCATAGAGCGCATCGTGGTCGGCCTGGGTGGCCGGCCTGCGCCGGCCCCGGCCGAGCGCGCTGCCCGGCTCGGCGACACCCTGTACCGCCAGCGCCGTTACGTGCCGTGCCCAGGCATCATCGGCCGCATCTACGGCGTCAGCAGGCGATGCGTCGGGCTTGCGTGACCACGGCAGCGACCAGGCCATCAGTAGTCCTCCACGCGCTCGCCCGGCATCGCGTACTGCACGCGCTGGTAGAGCGGGAACACCGTGCTGTAGCCGGGCACCGGCACCGGGTCGGTGCCCGCCAGGTGCGGGAACACGTACATCACCAGGTCGGGGTTCGGCAGGCGGTGGAACTGGCGGTAGATCTCGTTCTGCGCGGTACGGGTGTAGCGCGCCTGCACGCCGGGCGCCGCCTGCACATCGGCCTCGACCAGCGGCCGGCGCAGGCCCTGGCGCGCATCGAGCAGTTGCCGCGCGGCCTGGCCGCCGCCCGCGCTGCCGCCGGTCTCCCGATGCCAGATGTCGAGCATGGTGCTGTCGCCGTGCGGCAGCAGCTTCTCCTTGCTGGTGGCGCAGCCGCCGAGCAGGGTGGCCGCCAGCAGCACGGCGGCCGCGTCAATCCAGATCCGAGGCATGGGCTTCTCCGGTGCGGTGGTGGACCCGACGCCCCTTGGCGTCGTAGTCGATGTCGAGCGGCTGCTCCAGGTGCACGGCCACTTTGGCGCCCGGCTGCACGTAGACCGCCGCGAAGGCCTGGCCGTAGAGCTTGTTGACCCAATCGGCCATGTCGCGCACGCCGCCCGCGAGGATGCGGCCCATCGCTTCGTTGCCGCTGATGCCGACGGTGCCCAGCGAGCCGTTGCTGTTGGCGACCACGGCCACGCTGCCGTTGTCGGACTTGATGAGCGAGGCCGCGCCGGCGCCGGCCGCGGTGATGAGCGCCTGGCTGCCCAGGTACTGCTGGGCGTTGCTGCGCCGCTCGCCGCTGACGCAGGGAATGCCGTAGGGGTCGCTGATCCAGCCCAGACCGCCTTGGATGCTGGCGCCGTTGTGCCCCGAGTTGCCGCCGCTGCTGCCGCCCTTGCTGCTGTCCTCCGGCACCGTGCGGATGGTGCCGTCCTGGAACACGAACGTGACCGAGCGGATTTGCCCGCGCACGCACGAGAGCGTCCAGTCGCCCGAGGCCGTGCCGCTGACCACGGCGCCGGCCACGTCGGGGATGTCGATGCCGTTGGCCGTGAGGTTGTCCGGGCCGATCAGCACCTTGAACGGATAGGGATCGTTGACGGTTCCATCGATCGGCACGCGCCCGATCAGCGCCGTCATGGCAATCGACCCCATGAGCGTCGAGTTCGACGGCACGGTGTAGACAGCCTTCGTGGATGCGCCCACCGCGCGGCTGCCGACGTCGGCGACGGATTCCACTGCGGCCGACAGGCTTTTCTGGGCCGGCCCGAAGCTCAGGGGAAAGCCCGGCTCCTTGTTGCCGTTCTTGGCGTCGACCTTGGCGTCGTCGGGCTCGACCCACTGCGTGCCACCGGCGCCGCGGTTGAAGCGCTTGCCGTCACCCTCTTCCAGCCCCAGCCCGACGGGCAGGTCGGACGGGCCACCCTTGCCGGAAAGGCCGTCCAGTTGCCGCTGCAGATCCTGCAGCAGCCCCTGGGTCTGCTGCCTGTCGCTGGCCACCTGGGTGCGCTCCTGCTCCAGGCGGTTGCGTTCGCCTTCCAGCGCGCTCTGGATGCGTTGGTCGATCGCGCTTTCCCGCGCACGCAGGCGCTCGTTCTCGGCCTTGTGCTGCTTGTTGTCGCCGAGCGCGCTCTGCAGCTCGGTGCGCAACTGCTTCACCTGGGCCACCAGCGTGGCGACGGTATCGCGCGGCGTGTCGCCAGCGATGCCCAGGGCTTTCATCTCCTCGGGCGTGAGCGTACTGGCCGCGCCCTTGGGTGCGGGCTGGCCGCCGGGCGTGCCGGAGAACAGTTTGATGCCGACGAACACCAGCAGCAGCGCCATCGGGATCAGCAGCCACTTGAGCAGCGGATTACTCTTCATCGCGCGCTCCTCCGGTCGAGCCGGCCGCGGCGGCCGGCGGCAGGTTCACGGTGGCGTCGATCGGGCTCAGCGCCGGCAGCAGCGACTCGGCCAGGCCGTGGCCGCGCGTGACCAGGTAGAGCACCGTGGTGTCGGACGCGGTGCCGGCCGGCCCCAGGTTCGGATGCTGGAAGGTCGCCGCCACGAAGTTCCCCTGCAGGGCGCGCGGGTCGAGGTCGAGCCAGCGCGCCGAGGTATTGGTGAGTCGCACGGCCGTCACCCACTGGTCTTCCAGGCGCCACGCGGCCAGTGCCCGCGCGTGCACCGGCAGCGTCGGCAGCAAGGTGTCCAGCGCGAGGTCGCGACGCAGGTTCACGCGCCCGATGCCGGCGACCGGCTCGACGGTGCGCAGCGGCGCGTACAGGTTCTGCGCGGCATGGCGCGTCAGCACGACCGATACCGGCGTTTCGCGCCGGGGAACGGATTTGTCTGCGGGCGCATCGGCCTGCTCGTCCGCGCCACTTGCTGCACCGCCGCCGTAGCGCTTCGCGGGGGCCTCCGCTTCCACGATGCGCACCGGCTCCAGTGGCGCCTGGCCGTCCTTCGCCGGCTCGGCGGCGATGTCGAGCAGGATCAGCGCGCCGGATTCCACGTCCTGCAGTTGCAGCCGCGTGGGCGGAATCGGCTCGCTCGCCCGCAGGTAGATCGCGCCGCCCGCACTCTGCACGCGCAGATGGTCACCGACGCTGGCCGGCACGCCGACGCGCACATTGCGGTCGATGAAGACCACGCGCTCCTGGCCGACCACCAGCGGCACCGGCAGGGGCAGCCGCTCCCAGCGCAGGATTTCCACGGCCTGGCTGGCCGGCACGAAACCGAGGATCAGCAGGACGCCGGCCAGGGCCGACAAGGCAATGGGCTTCATGGGGGGTCTCCCTGCAGGTGGCCGGAGGCGTTGGCGGGCGCGCCGGCCTGGGGTGGCGTCGGCGGCGTTTCGATGCGCTGGGGTGCGCTGGCGTAGCAGTCCAGCGCCAGGCCGAAGGGGTTCCGCTCGGGGTCGATGTCCAGCCGGACGACCTTGATGGGGTAGCGCACCAGGGCGCGCTTGACCTGCTCGGAGCCGTAGTATTCGTCCGCGCTCACGTCGAGCGTGACGATCCAATCGCGGTCGGAGACCATCTTGACGCGCGAGGCCGGATCATCGCCGTAGCCGCGGCCGGGAATCTCGTAGATGCCGCGCACGCGCTGACGCAGCTCGCCACTGGCGCGCCGGTACTCGTAGTCCTGTTGCAGGAAGGCCCGGCAGCTCGGCGTCAGGTAGGCCGACAGCGCGCGCAAGTTGCGCGGATAGTCCTCTTCGCCGTTCGTGGGCCAGCGCTGTACCTGCTGCCAGATGTAGAACGAGAAGGCATACACGCTCTCGGGCGGCACGTCCCACCACTTGCGCGTGCTGCCCGAGCGCAGATCCGGCGGCACATGGATGGTGAGACTCTTCGGCGCACTCCACCAACCGAAGCCGAGCAGCAGCGCCACCACGAACAGCGCGCCGGCCCCCAGACGCAACGTCTTCACGTGCGCCTGCAGGTGCGCAACCTCGTTCCTGAAACGGCTCATGGCGCACCTCGATCGGCGTTGCGCCGGTTAGTCCAGTAGCCCGAGCGGGTGATGAGGCGCTGCCCGCCCAGGAGCGCTGCCAGCGCCGGGTGCCGCAATGCCAGCCGCCACTGGAGCTGCCGGTACAGCCAGGTGTCGGGCCGGCCGCGCTTCTGCGCGCGCAGAAAACCACCGCCGACGAAGACGCCCAGCGCGATGCCGGCGACGATCAGCGTCGGCACCATGGCGATGCTGTGCGTGAGCCAGGCCAGCGGCAGGCCGAGCGCGAATCCGGCGGCGGCCGACAGGCCGGCGCAGATCCACAACTCGTCGGCGGTCAGCCCGCGCACGACCACCGGCTGGCGGTTCAGCCGGTGCGGCAGGAAGGTCACCAGCATGTCGCGCGGGGTCTCCGGAGGTACGGCCATCGCTTGCCGCCCTCACAGCACGCCGGTGGCCTTGGTGAGCAGCCAGATGCCGACCACCAGCAGGATCGCGCCCACGGCGACCGTCAGGCCGAACTGGCCCCAGGTGGCGCGGCCGGTGTGGATCTCCGAATAGCGCGTGTAGGCGTGATAGCAGACACCGACGAACATCGAGGCGACCACGAGCAGCGCGATCAGCAGCACGATGTCGTAGCCGTAGTTCTGCAAGGTCTGCAGGATGCCGCTGCCCTGGCCGCGCGATGGGTCTTCCATGGTCGGCAGGCCCTGCGCGAAGGCCGACAGCGGCAGGCCTGCGAGCGCCAGCGGCAGCAGCGGTGCGGCGATGCGGGACGGAATGCGATGGGGTGTCGGTGGCATGTTCATGGCGTATGGCCTTTCGTGACGGTCAGGAGAGGAGGAAGAAGGTCAGTACGAGGTACATCGCCACGAAGCGCACGACGACGGCGAGGAACTGACGTTCAGTGATGCGGTGCTCGGCCCAGCCGACGTAGGCGGTGCGCATGGCCCACACGCCCCACAGCAGCAACACGGCGAACACGAAGCCCAGCACCACGGCAGCGACGGCCGAAGGCGCAAAGCCGCCGTTGGCCTGGAAGGCGGCGACCTGATCGGCAGAGGGCGTCATGGCGACGGCTCCTCGTCGTCGGCGCGGTCGCGGTGGACGTAATCGCCGGCCAGCGGGACGGGATCGCGCGGCTGGGCGCGCTGGGGCACGAGGTAGTCCTGCAAGCCGGCGCGAACGCGCTTCAGGTCGGCGCGCAGTCGGGCGTAGTCGAAGTGGTAGCGGGCGCGTTCCTGCGGAGCGGTATGGGCGGCGTGCTCGGCGAGGCGGTCGATCAGGTCGAGTTGGCGGGCGAGCGCGGCGAGCTGCTCACGCTCCAAGGCGAGGCTGTCGGCGGCGACGGCAGGCTGCAGCGCCGAAAACGACACAGCCAACACCATGGCAAGCGCAGGCCATGCGGATGTGCGGCGGTTGGTCTGTCCCATCGTGCCATTCCCCGTTGAAGCGGATGGCCAGATGCTGTGGCGCGCTCTCGCTTTGCGCCGCAGGGAATGGGAACTACGGCATGACCGGATTTGTTGGTCGCGTTGGCCGACATTCGCGCAATGCCTGGTGGATTTCTTGTTGGCTAGCGCCTACCACCCTTTTGTAGAATTGGGCAAACTTGGCAATCCAAAGTCACGAAAGACCAAACCAGATGGTTTTCAGATGAGTGAAGTCGAAAGCGAGATCCTCACGCTGGAGGAAGTCGCGGCCTACCTCAAAGCCGGCAAACGGACGGTCTATCGCCTTGCCCAGAAAGGAGAGATTCCGGCGTTCAAGCTTGGGGGAACCTGGCGCTTTCGCCGCTCGGAGCTGGATCGGTGGATCGCCGAAAGCATCAACAAGAAGAAGCCGGAGGCCGAGTGAGCGCGGACCATGCCAGCCGCCGAATCACGCTCGGGGAAGAACTAAGGGGAGGATCGCCGTTGACGACACAGCAGCTTCTGACGCCGCACCAGAGCCAGTACTTTGCTTGGCTGCTGACCAGGCGTGCAGCAGGCGACTCGGTGGAGTCGCTGGCTTCGACTTTGGTCGATTCGCAGGTCGATCTGAATCCCCATCAGGTCGAGGCCGCGCTCTTCGCTTGCCGCAACCCCCTCTCACGCGGCGTGATCCTCGCCGACGAGGTTGGTCTAGGCAAGACCATCGAAGCCGGCTTGGTCATCTCCCAACGCTGGGCGGAACGGCGGCGGAAGGTGCTCATCATCGTTCCAGCGAACCTGCGCAAGCAATGGCACCAAGAGCTGCAGGACAAGTTCGGCCTGCAAGGACTGATCCTCGAAGCCAAAAGCTACAACGCGATCCGCAAACAGGAGCAGCGGAACCCGTTCCTGTTCGCCTCCGGTCCGATCATCTGTTCCTACCAGTTCGCGAAGGCCAAGGCTGACGATGTCAAGGGCATCGACTGGGACTTGGTCGTCCTCGACGAAGCGCATCGCCTGCGCAACGTCTACAAAACCAGCAACGTCATCGCCAAGACCCTCAAGGAGGCGCTGTCGCGCGTTCACTCCAAGGCGCTCCTGACCGCGACGCCGTTGCAGAACTCGCTGCTCGAACTCTATGGGCTGGTCAGCTTCATCGATGACCGCGTGTTCGGAGACCTTGATAGCTTCCGCTCGCAATTCACTGGCAGAGAGCAATCCTTCAGCAGCCTGCGTGACCGGCTGGCCCCCATCTGCAAGCGCACCCTGCGCAAACAGGTTCAGCCCTACGTGTCGTACACAGCGCGCAAGGCCATCGTCGAGGAGTTCACGCCGTCGAGCGAAGAGCAGGAACTTTCCAGGCTCGTCGCCGATTACCTGCGCCGCCCCAACCTCAAGGCCCTGCCCGAGGGGCAGCGCCAACTGATTTCGCTCGTACTATGGAAGCTGCTCGCCTCCAGCACGCACGCGATTGCGGGTGCGTTGGAGACGATGGCCAAGCGTCTCCAGGGTGTGCTCGACGAAGTCACCGAGGCTCCCGATCTGGTCGATGAACTCGACGAGGATTACGAGTCGCTCGACGAAACCGCCGATGAGTGGAGCGACCAAGACTCAGATGTCGAAGCATCGAGCCGAACGGAACGCGAGGCCATCGCGCAGGAGATCGACGAGCTGCGCCACTTCAAAGCGCTGGCAACCAACATCCGGGACAACGCCAAGGGCAAGGCGCTACTCACCGCGCTGGATCGCGCCTTCGCCGAACTGGATCGGTTGGGCGCGGCCCGGAAGGCCATCATCTTCACCGAGTCCAAGCGCACGCAGGAATACCTCCTCAACTTGCTGGCCGACACGCCATACGGCGACGGCATCGTGCTCTTCAACGGCACCAATAGCGACCAGCGTGCGCAGGCGATTTACAAGGACTGGCTGAAGCGCCACGAAGGCACCGACCGCATCACCGGCTCCAAGACTGCCGACACCCGTGCGGCACTGGTCGAGCACTTCAAGGAGCGTGGCAAGGTCATGATTGCCACCGAGGCCGGAGCCGAAGGCATCAACCTCCAGTTCTGCTCGCTCGTCATCAACTACGACCTGCCGTGGAACCCGCAGCGCATCGAGCAGCGCATCGGGCGCTGCCACCGCTACGGTCAGAAGCACGACGTGGTGGTGGTCAACTTCGTCGACCGCAGCAATGAGGCCGATGCACGGGTGTACGAGCTGCTGTCGCAGAAGTTCCAGCTCTTCGAGGGCGTGTTTGGGGCTAGCGACGAAGTGCTGGGTGCCATCGGCTCCGGTGTCGATTTCGAGCGGCGTATCGCCGAGATCTACCAGAACTGCCGAGAGCCCGAGGAAATCAAGTCCAGCTTCGAGCAACTCCAGCTCGACCTCTCCGGCGAAATCAACGAGGCGATGGTCAAGACGCGCCAGGTACTGCTTGAGAACTTCGATGAGGAGGTGCAGGAGAAGCTGCGCATGCGGGCCGACGACAGCCGCAACGCGCGCAACCGCTTCGAGCGCATGCTGATGGACTTGACCCGCGCCGAACTGGTCCATTGCGCCGCGTTCGATGACGACGGCTTCGATCTCCGCCACATACCGACTGGAGTCGAGCACGGCGGCCTCGCGGGCATCGAGCTGGGGCGCTACGAATTGCCCCGCCGCTCCGGCGACGCGCATCTATACCGCATCAATCATCCGCTGGCGCGATGGGGCATCGAGCAGGCCAAGGCTCGCGCACTCAACGGGGCTCGTCTTGTGTTCGACTACAACGCCCACGGTGCAAAGATCAGCACGCTTGAAGCCTGGCGCGGCAAGGCCGGATGGCTCACCGTGAAGCTAATCTCGGTCGAGACACTCGGCAACCAGGAGCAACATCTGCTGGTTGCGGCGGGCACGACCGACGGCGTCGTGCTCGCGGAAGAAGACCCGGAAAAACTGCTGCGCCTGCCCGCGACCACGCAGGCGGCCAGTCTGTTCAACGCCCCTGATGCCACCCTGCTGGCCGACGTGGAAGCCCGCAAGACCGCACTCCTGCGCGACGTCAACGAGCGCAACCTCGGCTACTTCGAGCAGGAAGTCCAGAAGCTGGATGCCTGGGCGGACGACCTGAAGCTCGGTCTGGAGCAGGAGATCAAGGAGATCGACCGCGAGATCAAGGAGGTGCGCCGAACCGCCGCGGCCTCGCCGACGCTGGAAGAAAAGTTGTCATGGCAGAAGAAGCAGCGCGAACTGGAGAGTAAGCGCAGCAAGCTGCGCCGCGAGTTGTTTGCCCGGCAGGACGAAGTCGAAGCGCAGCGCAATGACTTGATCAGCCAGCTTGAAGTGCAACTCCAACAGCAGGTCGAGGAGCGCACGCTGTTCACTGTCGAGTGGGAGCTGGTGTAATGACTAATCAAGTAGCACCGTTAGACCTGCGCATGACCAGGCCGCGGTTGAAGCGTGCCAAGAATTGAGGAGAGCGAGATATGGCTAGCGGAAAATTACTGCGGCAACTCATCAAATCGGGAACGCAAGGCGATGCTTCGGGCTTTCGCGCGGCGTCCGAGGCAGTGATCAAAGAGGAGCGCGAGAAGAACCATCATCTGCTCGCAAATGACCTTGAGCGTTTACTTTACGGCGATCAGGCAACGGTCGGGAAGAGTGCGCGGAAGCTGCAAAGTTTGCCCAGCGTGCCGACAAATAAAGACAACGGCCTTGCGCTACTAGAAGAGCGTGCCGTGATTCGAGAGGAGAAAGACATCATTCTCTCGGATGCTTCGCAGTCGGCACTCGATGAAATCCTGATGGAGCACAACCGGACGGACGTGCTTCGATCCTATGGCCTGCAACCCGCGCAGAAGCTGTTGTTTTGCGGGCCTCCCGGCTGCGGCAAGACGCTGGCCGCCGAAGTCATCGCGCATTCCCTGTCCATGCCGCTCATCCTCGTTCGGCTGGACTCGGTCATCTCGTCGTTTCTGGGAGAGACGGCCGCCAATTTGCGCAAAGTGTTCGATTACGTCGCAACGCATCCCGTGGTCGCATTGTTCGATGAATTCGACGCCCTGACCAAGGATCGTGGCGACAGCGCCGATCATGGTGAGCTCAAACGCTCCGTAAATGCCGTCTTGCAGATGATGGACGGTTATCGAGGCGAGAGCATCCTGATCGCCACCACCAACTACGAAACCTTATTGGACAAGGCGGTTTGGCGACGCTTCGATGAGGTTGTGCGCTTCGAGATGCCGAATCTGGAGCAGATCAAACGCTTGTTAGCTCTGAAACTCTCCGGTGTCCGCCGCAATTTCGAGCCCGACGATGGCCAGGTGGCATCCGTGTTCAAGGGCATGTCGCACGCCGACATCGAGCGGGTTCTTCGGCGCTCCGTCAAGGAAATGATCCTGTCCGGCCGGGAGTTCCTGGAGAAAAGCCACCTCGATACCGCGCTTGCCCGTGAGTATCGTCATAAGAGTTAAGGGATGGAGGGGGAGGCATGGCCTATGAACACTTGCGCTTGGAGCGAGAAGCGCCCTCAACGGAGCGCCATCCGAGGCGTCATCCGGGAATTCGCCCTCCTGCCGATCCGAGAGCGCATGGTGCCGCGTTAGCCGGGCGGCTCGACCAAGCGCGGCAACGTGCGATGGCAGAGGACGTCGGCGGGTTCGACGACCGTAAGCTGCTCAAGATTCGGCTGCGCGCGGGCGACAAGAGCGTGCCCGCCTTCGATGCCATTCCTGGCGTGGAGATTGTCAGCCAGGAAGATGAATCCATCGTGCTGGCATTCGCCACTGATGACGGCTTGAGCGAGTTCGAGAGCCGCCTGGCCACCCTTGCACGTGATGGCGTTGTTACACGCAAGGAACTGTTCTACGTCATCGAAGACTTCGACCACTGGACACCCCAGGACCGTACCGGCGCGGCCTTGCTTGAGCAAGGATTTCCAGCCGCGCCAACCTTCATGCTCGATGTCGAACTATGGCCCCAGGAGCGACAGGACAAGCGCCAGCAAATGGTGCGTGCCTTTCTCGACTGGTTGCATGCACAAGGCATTGAGCGGCTGGACGACATCCAGCAACCCTCGCTCGTCATGGTCCGTGTGCGCTGCAACGGTGCGCAGGCCGAGCAGATCTTGCACCATCGCGATGTGCGCACTGCCGACCTGCCGCCCCGCTTGGGTGTGGCCGTACAACTGCTTCATACCGACATCAACCAATTTCCTCCGATCGATCCCCCTTCTGACGATGCTCCGTCCATTGCCGTGCTGGATTCAGGCTTGACGCGCGGACATTCGTTGCTCGGCGCAGCGGTCGGCGACGCGCAGGGCTACCTCGCACCGCATCGCAGTGCGGATGACACCGATCCCCACTGGCACGGCACCTTCGTCGGCGGGCTTGCGTTGTACGGCGATGTCCATAGCGCTATTCAGCAAGGGCAGTTCGTCCCGCAGCTTCGCCTGTTCTCCGGCAAAGTGTTCGAAGACGACGGACAAGACCAAACTGAGTTCGTCGAAAAGGCGGTCGAGGAAGCCGTGCGCGAACTGCATGCGCAATACGGCTGCCGGGTCTTCAACCTAAGCTATGGCGACCTGAACAAGGTCTACGATGGCCGTCATGTGCGCGGGCTCGCCTACACGCTGGATCGGCTGACGCGTGAGCTGGGGGTCCTGTTCGTAGTACCAGCGGGCAATTTGTTGTCATCCCAGTTGCCAGCCGATACACGCGCGAGTTACCCGGACTACCTGTTCGAAGGCCACGCCCGCCTGCTGGACCCCGCCACATCGCTCAACGCGCTGACCGTTGGCGGCTTGAGCCTGAACGAGGCCACACGCAATGCACAGCGCCATCCCAACACGATTGAAGACCACGTGTTGGCACGGGCGGAGCAGCCGTTTCCATTGACTCGCAGCGGCCCTTCTGCCAGCGGCGCCATCAAGCCCGACGTGGTCGCGCATGCCGGCAACATCGCCTTGCGGCGCACTGGAGGTGGCACAGACCATGCCGGTCTGGGAGTGGTGTCGCTCAACGGCGGCTTTGCCTTGGGGCCGGCGTTCAAGGAAGACATCGGCACTAGCTACGCCGCCCCCCAAGTCGCCCACCAAGCCGCGCGGCTACTGGCCGAAGTGCCCGACGCTTCGCCCAGCCTGCTGCGCGCACTGATCGGCGCCCATGCCCGCTGGCCGCAAGCCTGCGAAGCGCTGTTGAACCCCGGCAACAATGCTGAAGGCCGCGACAAACTCCTGCGCCTCGTCGGGTATGGGCGCGTGGACGATGCGGCGCTGTTCCGCTCGCTTGATCACACCGTCACCCTGCTGGCCGAAGAGCGCGTCGGAAACGACCAGCACCACTTCTTCGAATTACCTCTACCAGACAGCTTCTGGGACGGTGGCCGCCGCACGCGTGAGGTGACCGTCGCGCTCGCCTACAGCCCTGCCGTGCGCACCACGCGGCTGGACTACCGAAGAGCCAAACTGTGGTTCCACCTGGTGACGGCTGGCAGCCTGGATGAGGTCACCCAAGCCTACCGGCGCAATCGGGAAGAAGGCATGGGCGAACGCGCCAACGGCCGCTGGCTACCCAACGACACCCGCAAGAACGGCACGTTGCAGGTCTCTCGATGGCGCTTCAAACAGGCGCTGGCCAACGGTCACAAGGTGTTCGTCGTGGTGACCCGGCAAGACAGCCTTTGGTCCGATGGGCGCGATGGGGACGAGCCCTATGCCGTCGCCGTGGTGCTGGCGGATCGGGAGCAGGCCAACGCTCAGCTCTACGCCCAGGTGCAAGCAGCGCTGCAAGCGCGTGCCCAGGCACGTGCGCGCGCTCGGATTGGCGGGAGGGCCTGATGCCGGCGCTCGAACCTCAGTACTTGGCCATCTTGAAGCAGGTGCTCGCCGCCCGCTTCGTGCCGTTCCTGCCGCCATTGCTCGGCAACGTCAATCCCGCCGATCACGCGGCGAAACAGCTTTCGCGGGCCTTCAGCGCCTTCGTCCTCCACAAACTGCTCGACATTACGCCGCAGGTGGCGGCCGCCTCGGTCGTGGATGATTTCAACGACAAGGGCATCGACGCGATCCACTACCACGCGCCGTCGGAGACTCTGTACCTGCTGCAAACCAAGTTGAAGGAGTCCGAGCAGTTCAAGCAGGAGGATGCGCTGCCGTTCTGCGAGGGCATTCGCCTGTTGCTCAAACAGGACTTCACCGCGTTCAACGGGAACGTCCTAAATCGGAAGGCTGATATCGAGGGCGCACTCGATGCGTGCAGCCACATCAAGCTGGTCGTGCCCTGCACCGGCGATGGTGTATCGCAAACGGCCCGCGACGCCTTGCAGGCGCTGCTCGACGACGAAGCCCTGGACGAAGAGCGGCTGGTCAAACAGGTGGAATACTACACGGCAACCGAGATCGCCCGCGATCTGTTGGCGGAGCAGGCCTACCAACCCGTGCACACGGATATCGCGTTGCAGAAGCACGCGAAAGTCGAAAGCCCGCGAGCCACGTACTACGGTGTCGCGCGGCTGGCGGACTTGGTGGCCCTGCATCAGACGCACGGCAAGGCCCTGTACGAACGCAACATCCGCTACTTCCTCGGCAGCAGCAAGTCTGATGTTAACAAGGCCATCAAGACGACCTTGCATGACGCCCCGGCGGACTTCTTCTACCTGAACAATGGCGTCACGGCCGTCTGCGACCTGATCGAGCCGAAGGCTAACAAGAATGGCGTCAAGAAGTTCAAGGTGCGCGGCTTGTCCATCATCAACGGCGCGCAGACGGTGGCGTCGGCTGCCGAGTTCGTGCGCCAGCATCCGGGCAAGAGCATCGATGACGCCAAGGTGATGCTCACTTTGATTAAGGCATCGGCGGACGGCCAGTTTGGGAAGAGCGTGACCAAGGCTCGCAACCACCAGAACCCGGTGCAGACCGCGAACTTCGCCTCGCTGGACGAGAACCAGGAGCGGCTACGGCAGGAGATCGCCCACCTCAGCTTCGATTACCACTATCGCCCCGAGGCCCTCGCGACCGGCCCCAAGGCCATCACGCTCGATGAGGCTCTGCGGGCAATGGCCTCGCAACAGAACGACCCACGCTACGCCGTATGGCTCAAGAGCGAACCGGTGCGGCTCGCCAACCCCGACTCCACCGAGTACCAGGCGCTGTTCACTGCCGCGCTACCGGGCGTGACGCTGATCAATGCGGTCCTGTGCCACCGCGCCATCCGCGCCCTGGTGGTGGATTACGAGCAGAAGGCTCCAGCGCGCAGCCAGGAACGTCTGATCTACCGTCACGGCGTACACGTCATCACAGCCGTCATGATGAAGCGCCTGCGCAGCCGCATTGGCACGGCGGCCGTCATCGACCCGGCAGCGATTCCCGCGCTGATCAGCCAGCCGCTCGATCAGCTCCGGCAGCAGGCTTTCGACCTCGGCCAGCAACGACTCGTTCTTGAGGGGCCGCTGGCTTACTTCCGCAACCAGGGCAACGTCGCCGCCTTCCTGGCCGACCTGATGGAAGCACATTTTGCGCTGGGTGCCGATCCGGCCATAGCGCCACTACGCAATATTCAGAATGCAGCGGACGCGTATCCGCGCAAGCGCCTGATCGCCTACTTGTCGAGCCGCGCGCCACAACTATGAGAGCAACGCCATGAGCAAGCAAAAACTAGAACTCACCTGGATCGGCAAGGAGAAGCGTCCCAAGTTGGAGCCGCGCATCCTGCTGGAAGATCCGGAGAAGTCCTACCACGCTAAGCATCGCATCACGGACAACGACGTCTTCGATAACCGGCTGATCTTTGGCGATAACTTGCTGGCGCTAAAAGCACTGGAGCAGGAGTTCACTGGGAGGGTCAAGTGCGTCTACATCGATCCACCGTACAACACCGGATCAGCCTTTGCGCAATACGAAGATGGGTTGGAGCATTCGATATGGCTGGGTCTGATTCGTGAGCGTCTGATCCTTCTACGGAACTTACTGATAGACGAGGGAAGTTGCTGGATTCAGCTTGACGATAATGAAGCTCATTACTGCAAGGCGCTGGCAGATGAGATATTTGGCCGCGAGAACTTTATTGCCAACGTTATATGGAACAAGTCCTACGCGGTTCGCAGCAATGCTCAATTTTTTTCATCGGCCCATGAGCACATCTTGGTGTACGCAAAGGACAAGACGCGCCTGCGTTTGAATCAATTCGGACGCTCGGAGAAGCAGAACGAGCGGTATAGCAATCCTGACAACGATCCGAAAGGGCCGTGGCAATCCGTCACTATGACAATCAGCCTTGTTGGCGGAGCGCGTGGTAGGCAGTATGCGAAGACAGGCGTCTCCGAGAATATTTTTGAGGTTACGTCTCCAACCGGAAAGGTGTTCTTGCCACCACCGAATCGATGCTGGAGTCGCAACCCAAGCGGATTTAGGAAGCTAGATGCCGAAGGGCGAATCTACTGGGGTGCATCAGGGGAAAGCGCCCCTAGGCTGAAGATGTACCTGAGCGAAGCGGCGGAGGGAGTCATCCCAACGACGCTGTGGGCAGATGGAGCAGAGTTCGGGCACAACCAAGACGGCATTCGAGAGCTGAGAGCGTTAGGGATTGGGGACTTTCCTACCCCTAAGCCTGAGAAGTTGATTTCCAAGGTTATCTCTCTCGCTAGCGATCCTGGCGACCTCGTTCTGGATTCCTTCGCTGGTTCTGGCACCACCGGCGCGGTCGCGCACAAGATGGGCCGCCGCTGGATCATGGTCGAGTTGGGCGAGCACTGCCATACGCACGTCATTCCGCGCCTGAAGAAGGTGATTGACGGAGAAGACGATGGCGGTATTTCCGAGAACGTCGGCTGGAAAGGTGGGGGCGGCTTTCGGTACTACAGCCTTGCCCCTAGCCTGATCGTCAACGACCGTTGGGGTAACCCTGTCATCAACCCGGAGTTCAATGCCGCGATGTTGGCCGAGGCGCTGGCCAAGCTGGAAGGCTTCAACTACGCGCCGTCAGAAACGCACTGGTGGCAGCACGGCCACTCCAGCGAGCGCGATTTCATCTATGTCACCACGCAGAACCTGTCCGCTGAGCAACTGCAAGCCCTGTCCGATGAAGTCGGCCCGGAGCGGAGCCTGCTGGTGTGCTGCGCAGCTTTCCACGGAGTCACGGCGGCCAAAGCGGCGGAGCGCTGGCCGAACCTGACGTTGAAGAAGATTCCGAAGATGGTGCTGGCCCGCTGCCATTGGGGCCGTGACGACTACAGCCTGAATGTGACCAACCTGCCGATGGCGGAGATTGAGAAGACCGAGCCTGCGGCCTCTGGCAATAGCGTCAAGAACACTAAGAGCAGAAAAGCGGCCCTCGCCAACGCGGGACAGGGCGGCCTGTTTGGGGAGAACGAATAATGAGCACCCGCGTCCTGCACGCCGTTACCGGCCGTCTGTCTCTCCGCCCGCCCCAGGCCGAGTCCCTCATCAAGCTCGCTCGCGCGCTCGATGCTGCGCCCGAGCTATTGGGTCACGAGCGTGATGTCTCGGCCATTCTGTCCACGTTGAAGGCCGAGTTCAGCACGCTGGAGGACTTCGAGCGCGAGTTCCCGTCGCTGTGCTTCGCGCTGGCCACGGGCGTGGGCAAGACCCGCCTGATGGGAGCCTTCATCGCCTACCTGCATCTGGCGCACGGCATCAAGAACTTCTTCGTGCTCGCTCCCAACCTGACGATCTACAACAAACTCATCACGGACTTCACGCGCAACACGCCAAAGTACGTGTTCAAGGGGATCGCCGAATTCGCGCAGCAACCGCCGCTGATCATCACCGGCGACAACTACGACCAGACCGGTGCGGCGGTAGACGAGCAGTCAATGGGCTTCGCTCACGACGTGCGTATCAACATCTTCAACATCTCCAAGATCAACTCCGAGGTGCGCGGCGGCAAGGAGCCGCGCATCAAGCGGATGAAGGAAGTGCTTGGCGACAGCTACTTCAACCACCTGGCTAGTCTTTCTGACCTGGTGCTGCTGATGGACGAGTCGCACCGCTACCGGGCCAGCGCCGGCGTGCGCGCCATCAACGAACTCAAGCCGCTATTCGGTCTGGAAGTGACGGCGACGCCGTTCGTCGAGTCCAGCCGTGGGCCAGTCCCGTTCAAGAACGTGGTGATGGACTACCCGCTGGCGCGCGCGATGGAGGATGGCTTCGTCAAGGAGCCTGCTGTGGTCACCCAGCGCAACTTCGACGCCAAAGCGCACACGCCCGAGGAGATCGAGAAGACCAAGCTTGAAGACGGTGTGCGCCTGCACGAGACGACCAAGGTCGAGCTGCTCACCTATGCCCGCGAGAACGGCGTCAAGCCGGTCAAGCCCTTCATGCTCGTCATCGCTCGCGATACCACGCACGCGGGGCAACTCTTGGCACTTCTGGAGTCGGAAGCCTTCTACGAGGGGCGTTACCAGGGCAAGGTGATCCAGGTCGATTCCAGCCGTACCGGCGCGGAGGAAGAAGAGATGATCACGCGCCTGCTAGCCGTGGAGAGCGTGGACGAGCCGACCGAGATCGTGATTCACGTCAACATGCTCAAGGAGGGCTGGGACGTAACCAACCTCTATACCATCGTGCCGCTGCGTGCGGCTAATGCCCGCACGCTGATCGAGCAGTCCATCGGGCGCGGCCTGCGCCTGCCTTACGGCAAGCGCACGGGCGTCGCGTCGGTGGATCGCTTGAACATCGTCGCGCACGACAAGTTCCAGGAGATCATCGACGAGGCCAACCGCGGCGACTCGCCGATTCGCCTGAAGCACGTCATCCTCGATGCGCCGAGCGCCGACGACAAGAAGGTCAGCGTGCAGGTCGAATCAGGTGCATCGGCGCGTCTCGGTTTGACGGAAGCACCGGTCGTGGTCACAGGGGCTTCAGCCACTGACAGTGGAGCGGAAGTCCCTGTGCCCAAACCGGTGTTCACCACGGAGGCGGAGAGGCAAGCCGCACGAATGGTTATGGAGGTTATCGGCAAGTACGAGGTCAAGCGCGATCTGGTGCCAACCAGCAGCGCGCTGCTGAAACCCGAAGTGCAGAAGGAAATCCTCGCGGAGGTGGCAGAGCGGTTGAAGCCGCTGCAAGGCGAATTGCTCGCGGGCGTGGATGAATCAGTCCCCGCACTTGACTTGTCCGCCGTGGTGGCGAAGACCACCGAGATCGTGGTGCAGCAGACCATCGACATCCCGCGCATCGCGGTGGTGCCGACCGGCGAGGTCACGACCGGCTTCCACGCCTTCAAGCTGGATGTGAGCCAGCTCCATCTCCAGCCGGGCCAGCGCGAGATCGTCGGGCAGATGCTGCGGACCAACGAGCAGTTCACTCTGGCCGCCGAGGTCGGGCTCAAGGAGCAGCGCCCGGAGGACTACATCGTCCACGCCCTCGTGGACTTCGATGACATCGACTACTTCACCCACGCCGATCTGCTCTACGACCTCGCGGGCCAGATGGTGCAACACCTGCGCGGCTACCTGTCCGAGGACGAAGCCATCAGCGTCCTCGATCGTGACCGCCGCCTGATCGCACGGGAAATCCACGCGCAGATGATGGCCCACTTCTGGGAAGAGGCGACCGACTACGAGGTGCAGGTCAGTCGCGGCTTCACCGAACTCAAGCCGTGCAACTACACCGCCACGGCAGGTCAGACGGCCCACCACTTCCGGGAGACCGTGACCGAGACCAGCCGCATCAAGCAGATGCTGTTCGGCGGATTCGCGCGCTGCTTGTATCCGCTGCAGAAGTTCGATTCGGACACGGAGCGGCGCTTCGCCATCACCCTGGAGCGCGACGCCCTGAAGTGGTTCAAGCCCGCGAAGGGGCAGTTCCAGATCTATTACAAGCTCGGCACCGAGCAGCCGGAATACATCCCCGACTTCGTCGCCGAGACGGACGCGACCATCTTCATGGTGGAGACCAAGGCACGCGCCGACATCAACACCCAGGAGGTTCAGGCCAAGGCCGCTGCCGCCATGCGCTGGTGCAAGCACGCTTCCGATCACGCGGCGAACGTAGGCACCAAACCCTGGAAGTACCTGCTGGTGCCCCATGACGAAATCAACGAATCGAAACGGTTCACGGATTACCTGCGCTTTGAGGTCAAGGCGTAATTGAGTCGCCCTCGATCGTTCGGTGAGCAGAAGCGATTCCGGCAAGACACCCATGCGGCGGGAATGATGGACTTCGCCGGGCTCTTCGGCGCGCAACCCTCGTGGCCACGGCCGTACGATCACCAGAGAGGCAGCCCATGGCACGAATCAGAAAGATCGAGATCGCCAACTTCCGCGGCATCCAGTTGCTGGCCTGGTGCCCGACGCCTGGCATCAACTGCCTGATCGGCCCGGGCGACAGCGGCAAGTCCACGGTACTGGACGCGATCGATCTATGCCTGGGGGCCAGGCGTAATGTCCAGTTCTCGGATGCGGACTTCTTCGGCCTGGACATCACGACCCCAATCAGCATCACGCTGACGCTCGGCGACCTCGATGACAGCATGAGAACGCTGGAGAGCTTCGGTGCGTTCCTGCGCGGATACCACGCCAACACTGGCGTCGTCGAAGACGAACCCTCTGCCGGCGCGGAGGTTGTGCTCTGCCTGAACCTGACGGTCGCCAGTGACCTGGAGCCCTCGTGGACCCTTGTCTCCGACCGCGCCGCACAGCAAGGCATCGTCAAGACGCTCGCATGGAAGGATCGCGTCGCCCTGGCGCCCACTCGGATCGGTGCCCTGGCGGACTTCAACCTGGGATGGCAGCGCGGCTCCGTACTGAACCGCATCTCGGAGGAACGAGCCGACGCTTCAGCCGCTCTGGTCAAGGCCGCAAGGGATGCGCGCAGTGCCTTCGGAGACCAGGCCGAACAACAGTTGGGAGAAGCGCTGGGGATCGTCACCACCACTGCTCAGGAACTGGGCGTCAACATCGGCGCCAAAGCCAAGGCGCTGCTGGATTCGCATTCGGTGTCGTTCGGTGGCGGCACCATCTCCCTGCACAACGAAAGCGGCATCCCGCTTCGCAGTCTGGGCGTCGGGTCCACCCGTCTGCTTGTCGCTGGCCTCCAGCGCAAGGCGGCCGGTCAGGCGTCGATCGTGCTCTCGGATGAACTGGAGTACGGGCTGGAGCCGCACCGCATCGCGCGGTTTCTGGGCTCCCTCGGTGCCAAGGAGGCCGCTGCCCCGCTGCAGGTGTTCCTCACCACCCACTCACCCGTGGCACTGAGAGAACTGTCGGGCGGCCAGCTCTTCGTGTTGCGCCGTGGTCCCCAGGGCCACGAGGCTCGCCTGGTCGGCGCCGACAATGACATCCAGAGCACGATCCGCCTCTACCCCGAGGCCTTCCTGGCTGGCTCCGTGGTCGTGTGGCTTCTACAAGGAACAGCGTTGTCATGGGGGCATCAGTCTTGGAGAAGAAGATGCATTACCCCGTGATGACCGAAAGGCAGCTTGCCGCCCGCTGGAAGATCAGCCTGAAAACCTTGCGACGCTGGCGTTCTGACAACGAAGGGCCCACCTGGCACAAATTGTTCCAGTATGTCCGTTACCACGAAGCCGACATCCTCGGCTTCGAGCGACAGAGCGCGCAGCACTGGTCAGCGATTCTTGGTGACGGTGAACGCGTGCCCAAAGTCGTGACTCGGCCGCAGGAACAGCCTGAAACGGAAGAAGATGCCGGGGCGTTCTACGTCACGGCCCAGGATGTGATTGAGGCGACCGGACTGCCCAAACACTGGTTCACAACCCCGGAATACCGTGCCAGGAAGCAGGTTCCACATCTGGCCTTGGTTGGCAGCGTCCGCTTCTCGCTGCAAGCCCTCTGGGAATGGGAGCAAAACCACAGCACTGTCGGTCGGCCGCCGGAGCCCAAAGCACCCCGACAACCAGATACGGAGCCAGAGCCTGCACCGCCATCGCGCGTGCCACTATGGCATGAACTCGCCCGGGAACTGGACAGAGAACAGTTCGATTCCACTTCGTAGTCCGAACAAATGTCCCCGGTTTTGGCCCAAAGTCCACCGTTTCGGCCATTTGTCCCTTGAAGGCGGAACACGGAACCGAACCCGCGTCCAATTTCTGAACAAAAGTCCGTCCGTAAGAACACAGTCCTTGTTTTGAATCATTTGGCCGTTTTGGCAGACATCGGCCGGAACAGATGGACAGGAAGGCTCGCGGAGTTCGATGTGGCCACTGGTAGCCAGCCCCCCTGGCCGACACGGCGCGCTACGACAGCCTGCGCACAGACATTGTCGTGCAGGAGGCCGATCATGCGTGAGTTGGACAAAGAGCTCAAAGAGCTGCGCCTGTATGGCATGGCGGGGGCCTGGGAGGATCTGGTCAAGCAAGGCGGTCATGCGACATTGGAGAGCTCGCGCTGGTTGCTGAGGGCGAATTGCAGTAGGCCGCGCGGGGGCTGGAGCAGCGGATGCGGGCGCGCATGCACTTCGTCCACGGCCGCGGCCCGGTCGGCCGGCATGCCGTAGACAGTGGCGGTCTCTGGCGTGCTTCCAATGGTGGTCATGCGGCGGCTTCCCGGTCGTTGCACAAGGGCGGGTTGTGCCCGCCCGTTGTGGCTCAACTTACTGCTTTCGCACCGGGGGCAGGGTCACCTTGTCCTCGGTTCCACCACAAAGCGGATGCTTGAAGCCATTGGCCTGCTCGGTCTTGTCGAGATAGACGATGTTGTCGTCCTTCGCGGGACTGACGCCGGCCGGCACGTAGTCCAGCGCGAGCGCGTGGCGGGCCTTCCACGCGATGTTGTGGTCGGCGCAAGAGGAATCGCCGCTGACGCCGAGCGCGCCCACCCGCGTTCCCTTCGCGTCGTACAGCGCAAGGCCGCCGCCGAACACGTTCACGCCGCCGATCCGCGCGCCCACCAGCGGATCCTTCGCCGTGCCGAAGTCCGCGGCACTGCCGGCGTAGGCTACCTGCGTATCGACCGGGTTGGAAAACTGCAGGCCGAACAGGCTGCCGCCCGGCTGCGTGGGCGAATAGAGGTTGGCGGTGGACAGGGCGAGGCCCGGCAGGCTGAAGGCGTTCGCGGTGTTCGCCTTCTGCGCGGAAATCACCCGGCTGCCGAGCCACTGGTCGCCGACCTTGGCGCCGGTATGGGCCACGGCGCAGACCGTGCCGTCGGTCGCCACCACGGTGCCCCACATGTCGAGGTTGAAGCCGCCGTTGGCGTCTTTGCGGGCATTGGCGAGGGCCTGCTTGAGCTGCTGCCAGTTCGGCAGGCCGTCGCATCCATCGCCGGCATGCGCGGCGAGGGGCAGCAACAGCGAAGAGCACAGCAGGGCGAGTACGGGGAGTTTTGTCATGGTCATGTCTCGGGTTGGAGTGAACCTGGCGGCGGGCATTCCGCTTCGGGTTCGGGGTGGTGTGCGGGGTGAAAGGAATTGCCGGTCACGAATGCCGGGCCTGCCGGAATGCCGGCGCCTTCTGGCCATCCCAATCGAGGTCGACGGCCACCTGGGCCTGCGCGCGGTGGCGTTCGAGCGCGTCGATGTCGAGATCGGCAATCGCCCAGGCTTGCGCGCCGCGGGTCGTCTACCATACGAAAGTCCCACCCGAGGCTATTGAGAAACTCATTCGCCATCACACGAGTGAGGGATCGCACGTAGGGCTGTGTGACCCCCATCCTGCAGCGTGACCTGATTGGGTCAAGGCCGGGTTGTCATGCAGGCAGTTTGGCTGCAAGCAGTTCGACCTTCTCGATGTTGGGCGGAGAACTGAGCAAGGTCGCTGCGTTGGCGATCAAGGCCGCGGCGATCTGGCCGTTCAGATGTGCCTGGCGACCTGCCTCATCGGCAAAGGCATCGAACACACCGAACGTCGAAGGGCCAAACTTCAATGCAAACCAGGCAGTGGTGCCGGATTCGGCGTTGGCGAGCGGCAGTGCGCTGGCCAGGAAGTCGGCAAGCGCAGCCTCCTGGCCGGGTTTGGCTTCGAGGCGAACAAACAGGGCGAGCTTGGTCATACTGTAATCCTTTGGGTAAATGGTTTAGGTGAAAGCATCGACGAGCCTGCAGTTTAAGTCTTCATGACAACCATTTATATAGACAATAATGACAACTTTGATATCATTATTGCCATGAAACTTCATATCCTTGTTTGTGATGGCGTGTTTGATCTGGGGCTTGCGGCGCTCACTGACACAGTGGGCTTGGCCAATGCGATGTCGGGCTCGCTGCCACAGGCTCCCGCGCACATAGAGCTCACGCTGGTGGGCGTGCGGCGTCGCATCCGAACGGCGCAGGGCTTGACGGTCCCCGTGGTCACTGCGCGTGGCGTGCCGGAACCAGACGTCGTGCTCGTGCCCGCGTTTGGTGACAAGATGCCTGACACGCTCTCGGCTCGGCTCACACGCCCCGACGTGCCCGATGCGGTCGCCGCGCTGCAGCAGTGGTCCACCGCTGGCGCGCACCTTGGTGCCGCCTGCTCCGGTAGTTTCTTACTTGCAGAGAGTGGCCTGCTTGATGGGCATCGTGCGACGACGTCATGGTGGCTGGGGCCGATGTTTCGGCAGCGCTATCCGAACGTCACGCTGGACGAGTCACGCATGATCGTGAAATCGACACGCTTCACCACCGCGGGTGCCGCTTTGGCCCACGTCGACTTGGCCTTGCGCATCATCCGAGGGCGCAGTCCGGCGCTGGCGGCCCTGGTGGCACGCTATCTGCTGGTCGAGACACGCAGTTCGCAAGCCGAGTTCGTGATTCCCGACCACCTTGCGCATGCCGACCCGATGGTCGAGCGCTTCGAGTGCTGGGCCAGACGTCGGCTCGCGCAGGGGTTCTCGCTGGCCGAGGCGGCCAGCGCCGCGGGCACAAGCGAGCGCACCTTGGCGCGGCGGCTGCAAAGCGTTTTGGGAAAGACACCGCTGTCGTATTTCCAGGATCTGCGCGTGGAGCATGCCGTCCATCTCTTGCGCACCGGAAACGCGAGCGTCGACCAAGTCGCCGCACAGGTCGGGTACTCGGATGGGGTGACCCTGCGGGCCCTGTTGCGCCGCAAGCTGGGCCGGGGTGTCAGGGAGTTGCGACGCGGTGGATGACCAAAGGCGTTTGGTGCATGTACGGATGGAGACAGCCGCGAAACTGTCGGAAGCAAAGGCTTACCCACTTGCGTCTACTACATCGTGCGTTGGGTGCAAAAGCACCAGCCGTGCCAAAATAGTCTTCAGTGACCTTTCAAAGGTCAGAGTATTGGGAATACTGTTAGCTTTACCACTGTTTTCTGTTCACTAATCTGGGTTTTCATCCACATGCTATTCAATCCACTTCAAGTAGGCACCCTCACCCTGCCCAACCGTATCCTTCTGGCACCGCTGACCCGCACCCGTGCCGACGCTGGCCACATGCCCAACGCGCTGATGGCCGAGTACTACAGCCAGCGTGCCACCGGCGGCCTGCTGATTTCCGAATGCACCATGGTGGCGCCCGGTACATCAGCCTTCGTCAATGAGCCTGGCATCTACAACGACGCGCAGATTGCAGCCTGGAGGCAGGTGACCGACGCGGTGCACGCCAAGGGCGGACGCATCTTCATGCAGATCTGGCACGCTGGCCGCGCAGCCTACCCTGGCGCTGCCGATGGCGCCCCCATTGTCTCCAGCAGCGCCACCGCCATTGAGGGTGAGATCCACACGCCCCAAGGCAAGGTGCCGCACGCGGTGCCCCGCGCCCTGACCATCGAAGAGATTCCCGGCATCGTGGCTGCGTTTGCTCAAGGCGCACGCAACGCCATTGCCGCCGGCTTTGATGGTGTGGAAGTACACGGCGCCAACGGCTACCTGATTGACCAGTTTCTGCGCGACACGCCCAACCAGCGCACCGATACTTACGGCGGATCGCTGGAAAACCGTGCACGTTTGCTGTTCGAGGTACTCTCTGCCGTGACCCAGGCGATCGGTTCCGAGCGTGTGGGTCTGCGCCTGTCGCCACTCAACAGCTACAACAGCATGAAAGACAGTGACCCGCTGGCCCTCATCGGCTTCCTGGCCGATAGGCTCAATGCCTTCAAGCTGGCCTACCTGCACGTGATGCGCGCCGATTTCTTCGGCGTGCAGAAGGCCGATGTCATGCCCGTAGCGCGTGAAAAGTACAAGGGTGTGTTGGTGGGCAATATGGGTTACAGCGCTGATGAGGCAGAGGCAGCCATCGCCGCAGGTAAGCTTGACGCTGTGGCCTTTGGCACCGCCTTCCTGGCTAACCCGGACCTGCCCGCACGCATCAGGGCCAAGGCACCGCTGAACGCGCCTGACTCCAACACGTTCTACGCAGGTGGCGCCAAGGGCTATACAGACTATCCGACACTGCAGGTCGCGTAAATCAAAGCCCATTCAAAAGCGAGGTATCTGTCACGTCCCGGCCGATTACTCGGTTTTCGAAGAAACAACTCCGGTTTTGAAGCGTACCAATCCTGAAGTGCCTGCACGGGCGTTTGGGCGTTCAGTGCCTGCTGGGGTAAGTGATGGTTGTAGAGCGTGACATAGCGGTGCAGGGTCTGCTCCAGGTCCTCACCGGACCGGAAATGGTGCGTGCGCAGCAGGTCGGCGATACGCCCGTTGAAGCGCTCCACCATCCCGTTGGTCTGCGGGTGGCGCGGCGGGGTCAGGCGGTGCTCGATGCCCAGTTCCTGGCACAGGCGATCGAATTCATGCTGCCCGGTCGGTGCCCGCGCCCGGCCACCGAACAGCCGGTCCGTGAACTCGGTGCCGTTGTCGGTCAGCAGGCGGGTGATGCGCACCGGGCAGGCCTTGGCCAGGGCGCCCAGGAAGGCGCGCGCCGAGCGCGCGCTCTTGTCGGCTTTCAGGGCCACGTAGACCCAGCGGGTGGCCCGATCGATGGCCACAAACAGATACCGTCGCCGGGTCTCGTCCGCCATCTGGGGCAGGTACTTCACGTCGATATGCACAAAACCGGGCACGTAGGCCTTGAAGGTCTTGCTGACCGCTGTGTCCGGCGCCGGGCGCAGGGCGTGCAGATTGCCTACCCCGTGGCGGCGCAGGCAGCGGTCCAGGCCGGACCGGGAGACCTCCGGGCACAGAAACTCGCGCGTGACCGCCAACAGGTCATCCAGCGGCAGCAGCAGGGCCCGGCGCAGGTAGACCACGATTGCTTCCTGGCCGGGAGTCAACGTCGTTTGCAGCCGGTGCGCCGTGTGCGACCGGTCCTGCACATCGGTGCGCCGCTTCCATTTGTAGATGGTCGGCGCGGTCACCCCATAGCGGCGTGCCAGCACCGCCACCGGCTCGTCACTGGCGGCGATCTGCGCCCGCACGTGGGGCGTGGTGCGGGCCTGTTTGTGCAGCGCGATCAGCATACGCATACCTCCCGATCAGCCGGCTTCCCGTCCCCCGCCAGCTCCCGAAATACCTCACGGGCCAGCAGCAGCGGGGACCGAGACGGGACTATATGATGGTCAGGGACGCGACAGGTATCCGTAATGGCACGCATTGTCAGAATTCATGAATACGGTGACGCCAGCGTTCTGAAGCTGGAAGATCTGGACGTACCGGCGCCGGCAGCAACCGAGGTGCAGATTTGCGTCAAAGCTATTGGCCTGAACCGTGCCGAAGTGATGTTTCGCAACCATGCGTATCTACAGGAGGCCGAGTTTCCGAGCCGCTTGGGCTATGAGGCCGCTGGCATCGTGGTCGCAGTCGGTAGCGACGTAACCGAGACAAAGGTTGGCGATGCCGTCGCTCTAATCCCTCCATTGGATATCGCTCGCTGGGGCACCTACGGCGAGCTGGCCAATGTACCGGCTCATCTGGTGGTAAAGAGCCCTGAGGGCCTGTCCTTCGCAGAGGCTGCTGCGTCCTGGATGCAGTACGTCACCGCCTGGGGGGCGCTAATCGATCAAGCAACGTTGAAACAAGGTGACTTTGTGATTATCACTGCAGCATCAAGCAGTGTCGGTCTGGCAGCCTTCCAAATAGCTCGCATGGTCGGTGCCACATCGATTGCGATCACACGAACCCGCGCGAAAAAACAGGCCCTGCTGGATGCCGGTGCGGCGCATGTGATCGTGAGCGACGAAGAGGACATCGTAGAGCGAGTGATGGCCATCACTGCCGGGCAAGGTGCTCGTGTTGTATTCGACCCAGTTGGCGGCCCCTCCTTCGAGCCCCTAACGCAAAGCATGGCCCGTGGAGGTATTTTGTTGGAGTACGGTGCACTCAGCCCAGAGCCAACGCCTTTCCCGCTGTTTACCGTGCTGGCCAAAAGCCTAACCCTGAAGGGCTATCTCTATGCAGAAATCGTGGCCGACCCAGAAGCCCTGGAGCGTGCCAAGGCTTTTATTCTCCAAGGACTGAAGTCTGGTGCACTGCGCCCGATCATCGCCAAGACATTTGCCCTTAGCGACATCCAGGAAGCCCACCGTTTCCTTGAGGCCAATCAGCAGATCGGCAAGATCGTAGTTACTGTCTGATCGGTTTCTCCCATTGAGGAAGATTAAAATGTATCTGCCGAGCACGATTCCTTATCAGCAGCATCGAGGGTTCAGCCGAACCTTCACTCCGGGTCATTTGAGCCTGGGATTGTTCTTCCCTTTGGAGGCCTTCGGTGGGGACATTCCGAGCATGCTCAACCAGGTCGCATTGGCCAAACGAGCAGAGGAGCTGGGCTTCTCCGCGCTCTGGTTTCGCGACGTGCCTCTTCGGGACCCTAATTTCGGCGATGTCGGCCAAGCCTTCGATCCCTGGGTATACATGGGCTATATGGCGGCTCATACGTCAGAGATAGCGCTTGGCAGCGCATCCATTGCCATCCCTTTACACCATCCTCTGCACACGGCCAAGGCGTCAGCCAGCGTCGATCAGTTGAGCGCAGGTCGCTTGATTCTGGGCGTAGCCTCCGGCGATCGCCCAGTGGAGTTTTCAGCCTTTGACGTCGATCCCGAAAGACGCGGAGAAGTCTTTCGAGAGCACTACGAGGTGATTCGCCGAGCCTACAGCACCAGCTTCGAACCCATCCGCTGGAGCGGTGGTGAGCTGCGCGGCGCAGACCTCATTCCCAAACCCACAACCCAAGTGATTCCGATGCTCGTGACCGGACATAGCCGCCAGTCACTGGATTGGATCGCGCGCGAAAGCGCCGGATGGATCAACTATCCACGCGCGCCGACAATACAGCGACTGATCGTGGAAGATTGGCGGATGGAGGTCATGAAGCAATGTGGTGCCGTCTATAAGCCCTTCACTCAGTCGCTTTACATCGACCTCAGTGAGAACCCGTCCACGCCGCCCACTCCCATTCATTTGGGGTTCAGGCTCGGGCGCGACCACCTCCGGGCTTTGCTGGAGTCGCTTGAGGAAATCGGGGTGGACCACGTTATCCTCAATCTCAAGTACGGAAAGCGCCCTGCGGCGGACGTCATTGAGGAGCTGGGCGCTCACATCGTTGCGCAATTCGGAGTAAAGGCGCGTCCTGGAGCAAATTGATCCGCCGGCCACGTCCACGCCCGGCCGAGGTGGTGCGGCTCAACAGGCTGAATGATCAGGCCGATACCTGTTCAAGGAATATCAGCTGCAACGGCTCTTGCAGCAGATCATCTGCCGTGGCGGCAAAGCGCTGAAAGTAAGGCATCGAAAAATGCGCATCCAGCGCCGCCTGATCCCTGAAAGCCTCGCGCATGTAGAAAGTGCCCTGCTCGTCACGCTGCTCGAACAACACATAATCGAGATTGCCCGGCTCTGCGCGGGTCGGCTCTATCAGCGTCAGCAATTCTTCTTTCAATGCCTGTTCTTTGCCTGCCTTGGCCTTGAGCACGGCAATTGATACCAACTCGTTACTGGACGTATTCATCGTCAACTCTCCAACATTAAAAACCGCAAGTGATGCCGCAGGCGGTTAAACGGGCCCGCAGGCGAGCCCGTCTGATGAGTGAAGTCAGAAACCTTCGAGAACGATCTTGCCCCGGGCCTTGCCGCTCTCGATCAGCGCATGGGCACGACGCATGTTTGCCGCATTGATCGCACCAAAGTGCTCGCCCACGGTAGTTTGCAGAACACCTTGGTCAATCAGAGCGCATGTACGCGACCTGCTGCCCGTGCTGGAAGGCGTGGCCAAGGCCGGCAAGCCGCTGCTGATCGTGGCAGAAGAAGTGGAAGGCGAAGCGCTGGCGACGCTGGTGGTCAATACCATTCGCGGCATCGTCAAGGTGGCCGCAGTGAAGGCGCCGGGCTTCGGTGATCGCCGCAAGGCCATCCTGGAAGACATCGCCGTGCTGACCAATGGCACCGTGATTTCCGAGGAAGTGGGTCTGTCGCTGGAGAAGGCCACGATCAACGATCTGGGCCGCGCCAAGCGCGTTGTGGTCACCAAGGAAAACAGCACCATCATCGACGGCGCCGGCGATGCCGAGCGCATCCAGGCCCGCATCAAGCAGATCAAGGCGCAGATCGAGGAGACCTCCTCGGACTACGACCGCGAGAAGCTGCAGGAGCGCGTGGCGAAGCTGGCCGGCGGCGTGGCCGTCATCAAGGTCGGCGCAGCCACCGAAGTCGAGATGAAGGAAAAGAAGGCGCGCGTCGAAGACGCCCTGCACGCGACCCGTGCGGCGGTGGAAGAAGGCGTGGTGCCGGGTGGTGGCGTGGCCCTGATCCGCGCCAAGTCGGCGGTCGAGAACCTCAAGGGCGCCAACGAGGACCAGAACCACGGCATCCAGATCGCCCTGCGCGCGATGGAAGCGCCGCTGCGTGAGATCGTCGCCAATGCGGGCGAAGAGCCGTCGGTCATCGTCAACCAGGTGAAGGCCGGTTCCGGCAACTTCGGCTACAACGCCGCCAATGGCGAGTTCGGCGACATGGTGGCCTTCGGCATCCTGGATCCGACCAAGGTCACCCGCACCGCGCTGCAGAACGCGGCCTCCATCGCGGGCCTGATGATCACCACCGAAGCCATGGTGGCCGAGGCGCCGAAGAAGGAAGCCCCGGCCCACGACCACGGTGGTGGCGGCATGGGTGGCATGGGC
>NZ_JARGEL010000027.1 GCF_029211265.1 Extensimonas soli
GAAGGTGCGCGGCCGAGCTTGCGGGCTATAGCCCGCAAGCTCAGGTTGCTCTCCAGCGAGACTTGCATCAAGGCACGCTCTTCGAGGCTGAGGTGTGAGTAGGTTGTGGGCATGCAGCAGTTTCTCCGAAAGAGAGTGTTGCACTTGGACTTTGAGCGCGGGAGGAAAGAAAACGCCAAGCAGCCGCATCAATGCATCGCCAGCCCGAGTTCCGCGCGCGGCACCCAGCCTTCTTCGGGCGTGGTGCTGACCTTGGGGGCGTTGACGAACAGGCGCTCCGCAGGCAGCTGGTGCGCGCTCAGGTAGCGCACGACGGCCTGGGCGCGGTGCGTGGCCACTTCGCGGGCGAGGTCTTCGCTCGCGGGCAGGTGCGCGAGCAGCAGCGCCTCCATCTCGGGCACGGGCAGGTCTTTGGTCAGGCCCAGCAGGTTGCGCGGCTTGGGGAAGTCGGCGCGACGGTACACGCGCTTGAGCAGGCTCGCATATTCGTCGGCGGTCACGGTGGGTTCCTCCTCGGCGGCCCAGTCCTGCCCGACGGCAGCGGGGGCCTTTGCGGCATCGCTGGCGGGTGGGGATGTGGCGGGCTCTTTGGCCGCACTGCCGCGGTCGGCGCGGCGCTTTTCCGCCAGCACGAGCTGGCGCAGGCGTTCGCGCTGCAGGCCCTCGCGCTCCTGCGCGAGGTTTGCCATGCCCGTCACGCTGACTTGCAGCGCGGGCTTTTCGGTGAGCATTTGCACCACCTTGTCGAGCTGCTGGCGCGCCGCGGCCGTGAGCTCGGGGCTGCCGGGGGCGAACACCACCTGTCCCAGGTCTTCCGTGCTGCCACCAAAGGCGTGCGCGAGCAGCCGGAACGGGGCAGTGACGGCGCGTGTGATGATGTTGCCGATGATCTTGAGGATCACCGGCCCGAGGCGGAACTGCGGGTCGTTGAGCGAGCCGCTGATGGGCAGGTCGAGGTTGATTACGCCATTGCTGTCGGCCAGCAGCGCCGTGGCCAGGCGCACGGGCAGGCTGGCCGGCGCGCCTTCGACGGGCTCGCCGAAGGCAAGCTGGTGCAGCACCAGCCTGTTGCTGGCGGTCAGCTGGCCGTCGGGCTGCACCTTGTAGGTCACGTCCATGTTGAGCTTGCCGCTTTCGATGCCGTGGCCCGCGTATTTGATGGCGTAGGGCGACAGCGGCGGCAGGTCCAGGTCGCGCGCCTTGCCCTGGATGTCGAGCACCAGCGGGCGCACGAGCGGGTTGAGTTTGCCCGTGACCTCCAGCGTGGCCGAGCCTTCGACGCGCCCGCGCAGTTCGAGCTCGGCGAGCTCGGGCACGCCGTTCGGCGCTTCGGACGAGAATGCGCTGAGCTTGCCCGTGAGCTGCGACAGATCGGCCGAGTAATTGGGGCGGATGAAAAAGTCCGAAAACTGCACCGTGCCGTTGACCAGACTCATGGGACCGAAGTGGATCACCGGCGCCAGCGGGTCGCGCGCCGGTGCGGGCGGCGCGGCTTGGGCGACGGTTTGCGCCGCGGCCTGCGCGGGCGCAGCGGCTGGGGGTACTGCACTCGCGCCGCGCGGCGCGCCCGCGGCTGCCGCGCCGGCCCCGGCCGCGTCCTTGCCCGCGTCTTTCCCGGCATCCTTGCCCGCACTCTTGACGATGTCGGCAAGGTTCAGGCGCCCTTCCTCGTTGAGTGCGATGCGGCCGTAAAAGTCGCTGAGGCTGGTTTCACGCACGTCCAGGCGCAGCGGCTGCTGCGGCGCCAGCGCCAGGCGCAGGCCGCGCAGGCTCAGGTCTTGCCAGGAGAGCAGCTCCTGACCCACCTGCGACGCCGTCTTGGCGGTGGAGGCGGCCGTGCTGTCGGCGCGCAGGGCGTCCAGGGCCATGTCACCATCGAGGAGCAGCTTCGGCCCCTGCGGCGTTTGCGCAAGCGCGAGCTGGCCGAGAAAACCCAGATCGGCGTGGCGCAGGCGGATCGCCAGAAACTCGCCCAGGTAGCCGTCGAGCGCATGCAGCGGCAGCTTTTGCGCCGTGATGCGGCCTTGCAGCGCGAGCGGTGCGGGCGTCAAACTGCCCTGGTAGCGCAGCTGTCCGGGCTTGCCGCGGCGCGAGGCCACCTGGGCGGACAGCTGCAGCGCAATGGGCTTGCGCGCTTCGGTGCTCAGCTCGCGCGCCTGGACTTGCAGCGCCGACAGGCGCAGCGCCACGGGCCGCACGGTAGCCGCGCTTGCCTCGTCGGTGTAATCGACGGCGCCGCCGTTGAGCGCGAGCTCGCCCAGCTGCAGGCGCCACGGCACGGCCGCCGGTGTGGCCTGCGCAGATTTTGCTTTTTCGGCGGCTTGTGCGTTTGCTTGACCTGCGGCTTGGGCGGGCGGCTGTGCATCAGCGCCTGCCGTCTGGGCGCCGCCGCGCAGCCAGCGCTCGAACATCCAATGGCCTTGTGCATCGCGCGCCACGGCCAGCTGCGGCTCGGCAATCGCCAGGCGCTGCAGCGTGATCTGGCGCTGCGCCAGATCGGCCTGCGCGCCTTGCAGTTCGATCTTGCCCACGCTGGCCAGCGTGTCTTTACCCTGCCGCAGGGCCAGCTTTTGCAGCACCAGCGGCTGTGCGCTCAAGCGCAGACCCGCGGGGTGCGCAGCGTCTGCGGCAGTAGCGCCTGTACCAGCGCCCGCACTATCGCCCACACTATCGCCGGTACCAGTGCCCGGCGCTTGCCACTGCAGGTCCAGCGTGCCGCCGAGCTGGCCCGTCAAGGTGGGCTCGAGCACCTGCGCCAGATACGGCGCCGCAAGCTGTAGCGCCACGTCCTTGGCTTTGACTTGCACCTTGGCGCTGCGCGCGCTGGCCTCGCCCTCGAAGGCCAGCGTGCCCTGCTCGGGCAGCTCCAGTGCGCCGTGCAGTGGCATGGGCTTGCGCCAGGGCAGCGCAAAGCCCGTCGCTTCCAGGGTGACGTTGCGGGCCTCGAGCGCCGCCGCAGGGCGCGTGCTCGCGTCACGCCACTGCACGCGCCCGCCCTGCACGACGGCGCGCGCCACCTCGACGTTCCAGCCCGCGTCGGCGGGGGCGGCCGGCGTGGCGGCAGGGGTGCTTGCGGGCGTACTTGCGGGGGCGTTGGCGGGGATGCTGGTAATTGGCGCCGAAGCCTTGACAGGGTCGTCTGCCGCTCCCTGGACGGTAGCCCCCTTGCCGGATGCGTTCGGCGCACGGGCGCCAGCCACCTTTGAGGGGCTTGCTTTTTTATCGGAATCAGTAGCTGCCTGCGCAGGCTGAGCGCCGAGTTGAGCCCAATTCAATGCCCCATTTGCAGCGCGCGCCGCATAGACCTGCGGGGCCGTCAACTCCACCAGCGCGAGCTTGACCACGCGCTCGAGCGGACGCACGTCGGTCAAGTCCACGCGCAGCTGCTCGAGCGCCAGCAGCGGCTGCGCCTGCCGGTCGGCCAGGCGCAGCTGGTGCGCCAGCACCTGCCCCGAGAGCTGCACGCTGGGGCGCGGCGCCTGCGCAAAATTCAGCTGCAAATCCACGTCCAGCACCGCGCCCTGCAGCCGCACCGGCAGGCTGGCAGGCAGGTAGGGCAGATAGGGCGCCAGATCGACGCCCTTCCAATGCAGTGCGGCCTTGCCGGCACGCTCGGGCGTAAAGGGCTGCGCCTGTGCCTTCAGGTCGAACGGGCTGCCGTTGACGGTGAACGAAAGCTGCGGCGTCACGTAGGTCAAGCGTTGCGCGGGCAGGGTGCTCAAAAACGGCAGCCCCAGGTGCAGCCCGCGCACGCGGTGGGTCGTGCCCGCGGGCAGGTCGGTAAAGTCTATGCTGCCGTTCGTAAGCTCTAAATTATGTAGCGCCATGCGCAGCGGGCCAGTGCTTGCAGACGGCTTTTCGGAGGACGCCGTGAGCTTGGCGATGATGTCGTCCACGTCGTAGCGTCCCTGCCCCTGGTGCGTGATGCGCAGCACGGGCGCGTCTATGCGCAGTGCGTCCACCACCGGCCCCAGGCGCAGCAGCGACTGCAGCTCGGCATCGACGTAAATGCTGGCGATGTGCAACTGCGGCGGCTTGGCTTGCGCGCCCGGCACGCCAATGGCCCCAGGGGCGCGCCGGGCGCCGGCCACGTCCAGGTCGCGCAGCGTGAGCTCCAGCGACCAGGGCTTGAACGCGATCGCGCCCACCGTCACCTGCCGGCCCAGCTGCGCGCTCGCAAACCGCTCCAGCGGCCGGTGCAGCAAGCTTGGCAGCACCAGCCAGCCCAGCAGCCACCACAAACCCAGCGCCAGCAGCGCCCAGGCCGCAGCGCGCAGCCAGCGGTAGCGGCGCCAGGCGGACGAGAGGGCAGGCATGGAGGCTTGGCGCATGGTTTTATGAATCAGCGATGAAACATGGCAAGCGTAGCGCATGCGGGCAAGGATGCGTTGCGATTTGTGATGCGCCGAATTGCTACATTGCACGCCATGAGCGCGATCACTTTCGACACCCTCAAATACGCCAACCGGCTCAAGGCCGCCGGCATGGATCCGCGCCTGGCCGAAGAACAGGCCGAGGCGCTGGCGGACGCGCTCACGGAGCAAACCCAACTGGCCAGTAAGACCTATCTGGTCGAACTGCGCATGGCCACCAAGGCCGACCTCGCGGACGCCAAGACCGACCTCATCCAATGGGTTGCTGGCATGCTGGTGTGCTGCGCCGCAAATAACCGCACATGAAATCGCGCCTTCGCGCTCACGGCGGCGTTGCAAATCCTCGCGATAGCTACGGCTATCGCTGCGGTTTGCGCCTTGCCCTGAGCGCGAATCCATCGATTTCATTACGTGCGGCTATTTGCGGTGCAGCACACTAGTCGCACAGGCTGCAGTCGTCGCGACGCTGGTCAAGCTGCTCTGAGCGCCGCCGCCGGTAGCGCATCGGCCGCTACCATCGCGGGCATGAACGCACCAGCACCCTCGCCGAGTTCGCTTGCCTCGGCTTCGTCCACTCCAACGCCCGTGCGCTTCTGGGCCGACCTGAGCGCACGCGAGTTTGCCGCGCGCCAGGCGTCGGGCCTGGCGGCGCAGACCCTCGCCGTGCTGCCCGTGGCCGCGATCGAGCAGCACGGGCCGCACCTGCCGCTCTCGGTCGATGCGACCTTGCTGCAAGGCGTGATAGACGCCGCACTGCCGCTGCTGCCGGCCGACCTGCCCGTGCTCTTTCTGCCGCCGCAAAACGTAGGGCTGAGCACCGAGCACAGCCGCTTTGCCGGCACGCTCACGCTCTCGCCCGCCACGGTGCTTGCGCTGTGGACCGAAATCGGCCACTGCGTGGCGCGCGCGGGCGTCAAAAAGCTGCTGCTCTTCAACGGCCACGGTGGGCAGGTCAGCGTGATGGACATCGTCGCGCGCGAGCTGCGCGCGCAGTGCGACTTGCTGGTCTATGGCGCAAGCTGGTTCAGCCTGCCACTGCCCGACGAAGTGCAGGGCCTGTTCAGCGCGGACGAGCACCGCTTCGGCATCCACGCCGGCGAGATCGAAACCTCGATGATGCTGCACCTCGCCCCCGAGCGCGTGGCCATGCACGAGGCGCGCCACTTCCCTTCGAGCGCACAAGACCGTGCGGCGCGCTACGCCATTGTGGGCAACGGCAAAAGCGCCAAGCTCGGCTGGCAGATGCAGGACTACCACCGCGCCGGCGCCGTCGGCAACGCCGCCGCCGCCGGCGCCGCCAAAGGCCGCGCCGTGGTCGAGGCCGCGGCGCAGCAGCTTGCCTTGTTGCTACAGGAATTGCATGCGCTGCCGCTCGGCACGCTGGCGCCGGGGCCGGATTTCGGGGTGGGGGCGTAGTTCAGCGCCGCCCCGGGCGCGCTATGGAAGTCACAGCGTCAAAATCGTGCACCCCGTGGTCTTGCGCGCCTCGAGGTCGCGGTGCGCCTGCTGCACCTCGGCGAGCGGGTAGCGCTGGTCGAGGTGGATTTTCACGGCGCCGCTCAAGACCACGGCAAACAGGTCGTCGGCCATGGCCTGCGTGCTCTCGCGCGTGGCGATGTGCGTGAACAGCGTCTGGCGCGTGACGTAGAGCGAGCCTTTGGCGCCCAAAATCGCCGGTGAAAACGGCGGCACCGGGCCCGAGGCGTTGCCGAAGCTGGCCATCAGGCCGAAAGGGCGCAGGCAGTCGAGCGACTTGTCCCAGGTGTCCTTGCCCACCGAGTCGTACACCACCTTCACGCCCTTGTCGCCCGTGATCTCGCGCACGCGCGCGGCAAAGTCCTCGGTGTGGTAATTGATCGCGTGCGCGGCGCCGTTGGCGAGCGCGCGCTGGCATTTGGCGTCGGTGCCCGCCGTGCCTATCAGCTGCAGGCCCAGGTGGCTGGCCCACTGGCACGCGATCAGGCCCACGCCGCCCGCGGCCGCGTGGAACAGCACGTGGTCGCCGGGCTCCAGCCCTTCGACGGGGCGCACTTTTTTGAGCAAATATTGCGCCGTCAGGCCCTTGAGCATCATGGCCGCGCCGGTTTCGAAGCCGATGCCGTCGGGCAGCTTGCACACGCACTGCGCCGGCATCACGCGGCGCTCGCAGTAGCTGCCGGGCGGCTGGCCGGCGTAGGCCGCGCGGTCGCCCACGGCAAGGTGCGCCACACCCGGCCCCACGGCCTCGACCACGCCTGCACCCTCCATGCCTATGGTGGCGGGCAGCGGCAGCGGGTACAGGCCCGTGCGGTGATAGACGTCGATGAAGTTCAAGCCGACGGCATGGTGGCGGATGCGCACTTCGCCCGGTCCAGGCTCGCCCACGGGCACATCGACGATCTGCAGTTGTTCGGGGCCGCCGGGCTGGCGGATCTGGACGGCAAGGCTCATGGCGGTGTCTCCTATGAAAAACGGCGCAAAACAGGGCCCACATGGTGCCATGAAGTGACACACCGATGCGCACGCAACGGCCTGCGACCTGTGGGCGTGTGCGCCGCATCGGTCGCCGCCCAGCCAAAATCTCAAGAAAACCTAGGGTTATCCTTAGTGCGCCGTCTGTCGATATTTTGCAAAAATACCGGCAACTGCAGTGCTGCTGCGGTTCACCGCTCACCAAGACTTGCTTGCGTGCAAAAACAGTCCATTCTGTTTGTTTTGTGCGCGCAATCGATGCTTGCTTGCCTCTTCGGGATTGGCAGGGGCGTTCACAAAAGGAATGAGGAGACCGATGAAAGACTGCGCACAAAACATCCACCTGTTGAAGGGCCCTGCACACTAGTGCAGTGTTCGACGCCATCTGCGACATAAAACCGCGTCTTTTCGGCCCGGGCCGCGTTGCAAATCCTCGCGATACCACCCGGTATCGCTGCGGTTTGCGCCTTGCCCAGACCAAAAATCCATCGGTTTTATTTGTCGCNGCCGCGCCCTGCGCTGGCTCGGACGAACGCACGCAGATGCCCCCCGGAAATGGATGATTTTGCAATCAAAATGAGAGCATCTTGCGCTTTCCTTTAAAGCGCAAGATGCCGAATTGATCACTTATTTTCCGCAATGAATTCAATAGCAAACGCCACGCCAATGAAGCATGCGTTTTTGGTCTTTACCTGTTTTCACTTTTGGAGCTTGCCGTGACTTCTTCTGACAAAACTCCCGAACTGCCGCGCGTAGGCGTCATGATCGGCGACCCTTGCGGCGTGGGGCCCGAGGTGCTGCTCAAGTCCTGGGCGAGCGGGCAGCTGCAGGCGGTGTGCAAACCCGTCGCCATCGGCAGTGCCGCGGTGCTGCAGCAGACTGCGGCGCAGCTCGGCCTGCCCGTGCGCGTGCGCACCGTGGCCACGCCCGAAGAGGTGCGCGGCGGCGCCGACGCGCTCGAAGTGCTCGACTCGGGCGCACTCGACCCGGCGCTGGTCACGCCCGGGCACGACAACGAAGCCTGCGGGCGCGCCTCGGGGGTCTGGCTGGACGAGGCCGACGCCTTTGCGCGCGCCGGCCGGCTGCAGGCCACCGTCATGGCGCCTATCAGCTCCGTGGCGCTGGACATGGCGGGCATGCTCGACCGCGTGGTGCAGGCCAAGCCGGGCGAAAGCTATCTTCTGCTGGTCTCTGGCCCGCTGCGCGTGGCACACCTCACCGACCACGTGCTGCTGCGCGACGTGTCCGGGCTCATCACGGCCGAGCTCATCGAGTCCGCCGTGCACACGCTGCACGAGGTGCTGCGCCGCTGGGGCCTCGCGCACCCGCGCATCGCGGTGGCGGGCTTCAACCCGCACGCCAAAGGCCCCGAAGATGAGCGCATGCTGCCCGGCATCGCGCGCGCGCAGGCCGCGGGCCTGGACGTGAGCGGCCCGATCAGCCCCGACACCGTGTTTCGCCACTGCATCGAGGGGCGCTACGACATCGTGCTCGCGATGTACCACGACCAGGGCCACATCGCGATCAAGACCGCGGCCTTCGCGGGGAACGTGGCGGTGGTCATCGGTCCGCCCTACCCGCACGTCACGGTGGCGCACGGCACGGCCTACGACATCGTGGGCCGCGGCGTGGCCGACCACTCGATGCTGCTCAACGCAACCCTCACGGCTGCTTCGCTCGCCGCGGGGCGCGGCTTTCCGGCGCTGGCCTGAAAGGCTGAAAGTTTTTCGTCCATGGCCGCCTTGCGCGCCATCCCGTTCGTTTTTTGCCAAGGAAAAGTGATGCCGCTGCGTGATCTGAGCGATGAAAGTCTGCATTTCCGCGTGCAGCAACTGCTGGCCGAATACGTCGAGCTGATCGACGACGACAGGCTCGAGCAATGGCCCGAGTTGTTCGTGGACGACGCGCGCTACGAGGTCGTGCCGCGCGAAAACAGCGACCGCGGCCTGCCGCTGGCGGCGATGTTCTGCGACAGCAAGGGCATGCTGATCGACCGTGTGGTGTCTCTGCGCCAGGCCAACATTTATGCCTTGCACTACCACCGGCATGTGCTCAGCAATCTGCGCATCACCCAGCGCAGCGGGGCCGAGCTGCAGGCGCAGTGCAATTTCGTGGTGTTCCAGACGCGCGTACAGGGCGAAACCTCCATCTACAGCGCGGGCAAGTACCAGGATCGCATCGTCGCCACCGACGGCGGGCTGCGCTTCAAGGAAAAGCGCGTCATCTTCGACACCTACCGCATCGACAGCCTGATGGTGCGGCCGCTTTGACTTTGCACCTCCGCGCAGACCAAGGAACCACGATGACACAAGCCTCAGCAACCCACTCTGTCGCCACGGCAGCCAAGCCTTTGGACAGCGGCTGCCGCGTGCCTTACGCGGTGTTCACCGAGCCAGCGTTTTATGCGCGCGAGCAGGAACAAATCTTTCGCGGCGCACATTGGTCTTTCGTGGCGCTCGAAGCCGAAATCCCCAACGCCGGTGACTACAAGACCACCTTTGTCGGCGACACCCCGGTGATCGTCACGCGCGCCCCCGACGGCCAGGTGCACACCGTGGTCAACCGCTGCGCACACCGCGGCGCCGTGCTCGCGCGCGATCTGCGCGGCAACCGGCAGACGCTGGAATGCGTGTACCACCAGTGGTGTTTCTCGCTCGACGGTGCGCTGGTGGGCCTGCCGTTTCGGCGCGGCATCAAGGGGCAGGGCGGCATGCCGGCCGATTTCGACATGCGCCAGCACGATCTGCAGCGCCTGCGCGTTGAGCTGCTGCACGGGCTCGTCTTTGCGACCTTCTCGCCCGAGACGCCGCCCCTGGCCGAATACCTGGGGCCCATGGTGATCGAGTCGATCGCGCGGATCTTCCGCAAGCCGGTGCGCCCGCTCGGCGACTTGCGCCAGTACGTGCACGGCAACTGGAAGCTCTACGCTGAAAACATCCGCGACCCCTACCACGCAAGTCTGCTGCACCTGTTCCACACCACCTTCGGCACCTACCGCTCCTCGCAGCAGGGCGGCGTGAAGCTCGACGCGCAGCACAGGCATTCGATGCTGCATGCACGCTCGGGCAGCAACGACGCGCAGCGCGACCAGGAGGTCTACAAGGACATGCGCACCTTCAATGCGCAGTTTCGTCTGCAGGACCCGTCGGTGCTGGCCGGGCGGCCAGAGTTTGACGACGGCATCACGCTGGTGATCCTGTCGGTGTTCCCGAATCTGGTGGTGCAGCAGATCGCCAATACCCTGGCCGTGCGCCAGATCGTGCCCTATGCGCCCGACGCCTTCGAGCTCGTATGGACCGAATTCGGCTACGCCGACGACGACGAGGAAATGACCCGCATCCGCCTCAAGCAAAGCAACCTGATCGGCCCGGCAGGGTTGATCTCCATGGAGGACGGGGAGGCCGTCGAGATCGTCCAGCGCGCCGTGGTGCGCGATCAGGACAAGACCTCCTTCATCGCCATGGGCGGGGCCGAGGCGCGCGACGCAGACCACTTGGTCACCGAGTCCTCGATCATCGGCTTTTGGGAGTATTACGCCAAGGTCGTTGGCTTCGACCACCCGAAAACCGCCTGTTGATTTTCACCCACTCACCTGCCCCAAAAGGAGATTTGCCATGGACGCCGCCCCCCAATCCCTGCTCGACGAATGCGTGCACCACGAGCGCGACGCGCTGCGCGCGGTCGATCGGCGCATCTTCGTCGATGAAGAGCTGTTCGAGCTCGAACAGAAAAAAATCTGGCAAAAAATCTGGGTCTATGTGGCCCACGAAAGCCAGCTGCCCAAGCCCAAGGACTACCTGACCGCGTGGATAGGGCGCACGCCCATCGTCGTGAACCGCGACAAGAACGGCGCGCTCAACGCCTTCGTGAACATCTGCTCGCACCGCGGCGCCACGCTGGTGCGCACCTCCAAGGGCAGCGCGAACAACTTCGTGTGTTCGTTCCACGGCTGGGCCTTCAATGCCAAGGGCGACCTGCTGTCGGTGATGAACGAAGACGGCGCTGGCTATCCGGGTGATTTCGACAAAGCCCGGCGCGGCCTCGTCAAGGTGCGCCTGCAAAGCTACCGCGGCTTTCTGTTCGCCACGCTCAACCCCGAGGCCGAACCGCTCGAAGACCAGCTGGCCGAGAGCAAGACCTTCCTCGACCTGGTCGTCGATCAATCGCCGCAAGGCCTCGAAGTGCTTCAGGGCCGCTCGGTGTACACCTACAACGGCAACTGGAAGCTGCAGGCTGAAAACGGTGTCGACGGCTACCACGTGGACACGGTGCACGCCAACTACGTGCAGATGATCAAAAACCGCGCCCGCATCAATGCCGAGAGCAAGGGCATGAAAGTACTCGCCGTGGGTGACTTCACGCGCAACCGCGGCGGCTACTATGACCTGAAAAACGGCCACACGGTGATCTGGACCGACATCACCAACCCGCAGGACAGGCCCGTCTATGCCGCGCGCGAAGACATCGAGGCGCGCCTGGGCGCAGAAAAAGCCAAGTGGGCCGTGTACCGCTCGCGCAACCTGCTGATCTACCCGAACGTGTTCATCATGGACCAGATGGGCACGCAGATCCGCGTGTTTCGCCCGCTTTCCGTGGACAAGACCGAAGTCACGATCTACTGCTTCGCCCCGGTGGGCGAGCCGGCTGTCGAGCGCGACAAGCGCATCCGCCAGTACGAGGACTTCTTCAACGCCTCCGGCATGGCCACGCCCGACGACCTGACCGAGTTCAACGCCTCGCAGATCGGCTGCGAGAACCACGACGTGATGCGCTGGAGCGACATGTCGCGCGGCGCCGCGCATGAAGTCGTCGGTGCCGACGCTGACGCCGCAGCGCTGGGCATACACCCGGGCAGCAGTGGCGCGCGTGTCTCGGACGAAGGCATTTTCGTGGCCCAGCACCAGCGCTGGCTCGAGCTGATGCAGGCCGAATGAGCACCAACAAGAACGCCCTGGAGAGTAAAAACACCATGAACGCCACAGACCTTCAACAAAGCGTCAGCGCCTTTTTGTACCTCGAAGCCGAGTGCGTCGATGAGCGCCGCTGGGACGACTGGCTCGCCCTGTTCGATGCGCAAGTCGAATACTGGATTCCGTCGTGGGATTCAGAGTACGAGCTCGTGAGCAATCCGCACAATGCGGTTTCGCTGATGTATTACCCGAACCGCACGGGCCTCGAAGACCGTGTGTTCCGCTTGCGCACCGGGCGCTCGGCCGCCTCCATACCGCTGCCGCGCACCTGCCACACGGTGAGCAACGTGCGCCCCGTGCTGCAACCCGACGGCAGCTGCAGCGTGAAGGCGAACTTCCTCACGCACCTGTTTCGCAACGATGCGACGCAGCTTTTTTACGGCCACTACGAGTACCTGCTCACGCCCCACGAGGGCAACTGGCTGATCCGCAAGAAGAAAGTCGTCGTGCTCAACGACCTGATCGACACCGTGCTCGATATTTACAGCGTCTGAGCCGCGCGTGCGCCTTGCAATAGGCGCGCAGCGTGCCAGGCCGCGACCCACTCTTCATTGGTGGGTTCGACGGCCACGCGCACGCGGCTTGCCGCGCTCGAGATGCACGGCGCGTGGTGCGCGTTGGCCTCGGCGTCTATGGCCACGCCCAAAAATCCCAAACCATCGCACACGCGCGCACGCAGCGTGTCGTTGTGCTCGCCTATGCCCGCGGTGAACACCAGCATGTCCAGGCCACCGAGCACGGCGCAGAGCGCGCCGATCTCGCGCACGATGCGCCGCACGTACAGCGCAAGCGCCGCCTGCACACGCGCGTTGCCGGCTTCAAGCGGCAGCAGCTCGCGCGGGTCGGCCGACACGCCAGAGAGGCCCAGCAGGCCGCACTCGTGGTAGAGCATGTGGCCGACTTCTTCCAGGGTGCGCTTTTCGATTTCCATCAGGTACAGCAGCGCGCCGGGGTCGAGCGCGCCGCAGCGCGTGCCCATCATGAGCCCGTCGAGCGCCGAAAAGCCCATGGTCGTGGCCACGCTGCGCAAGTCCTGCATCGCGCACAGGCTCGCGCCGCTGCCCAGGTGCGCGACGATGGTGCGCCCGCGCGCGGCCGCGCCGTGGCGCTCGGCCAGCGCCAGCGACATGTATTCGTACGACAGGCCATGAAAGCCATAGCGGCGCACGCCGCGCTCCCAGGCCGAATAGGGCAGGGGCAGCATTTTTTCGACCTCGGGCAGCGTGTGGTGGAAGGCCGTGTCGAACACCGCGACCTGCGGCAGTTCGGGGCGCGATGCGAGCAGCACCGCGATCGCCTCGAGCGCGAACGGCTGGTGCAGCGGCGCGAGCGGAATGTAGCTGCGCAGGTCGGCGAGCACGGCAGCGTCCATGCGCACGGGCGCCAAGTATTTGCTGCCGCCGTGCACCACGCGGTGCGCGATGACCCCAATGCCGCGGCCCGCGCAGTGCTGCGCCACAAAAGCCCGCACGCACGCGCGGATGTGCTCGAGCGCCGCGTGATAGGGCGCCTGCGTGTCGAGTGCCAAAGGCTGCGGCGCATGGCCGTTTTCGCTCCACTGCGGATGCGCGCCGGTGATGCCTTCGACCTTGCCGCCCCACCAGGGCGCGCGCGCCAGCGGCTGCACGGCGGCGTCGTAGAGCGCGAACTTGATGCTCGACGAGCCGCAGTTGAGCACCAGGATGAGGTCGTTCTTTGCCGCGCTCATGGGGGCGACGCCTTGTAGTGCTGGGCCAGCAGCAGCGCGAGGGCGCACGAGGCGATGCGCGTCTCGCGCGTGTCGGCGCGGCTCGTGAGCACGATGGGCACGCGCGCGCCGAGCACGATGCCCGCGCTCGCGGCGCCGCCCAGGTATTCGAGCTGCTTGGCGAGCATGTTGCCGCTCTCGAGGTCGGGCACCACCAGAATGTCGGCCTGGCCCGCCACGTCGGACTGGATGCCCTTGATGCGCGCGGCGGCAATCGACACGGCGTTGTCGAACGCCAGCGGCCCGTCCAGGCGCCCGCCGCTGATCTGGCCGCGGTCGGCCATCTTGCACAGCGCAGCGGCGTCCAGCGTTGCCGGCATGCCGGGGTTCACGGTCTCGACCGCCGCGAGGATCGCTACGCGCGGCTGCACCACGCCGATCGCGTGCGCAAGATCGATCGCATTGCGCACGATGTCGGCCTTGTCTTCGAGCGTGGGCGCGATGTTGATGGCCGCGTCGGTCACGATGAAGGGGCGCGGGTAGGCGGGCGACTGCATCAGGTAGCAGTGGCTGATGCGGCGCTTGGTGCGCAGGCCCGCGTCGTGCGCCACGACTGCGCCCATGAGCTCGTCGGTGTGCAGGCTGCCCTTCATGAGCGCCTGTACCTGGTTTTGCGCCACGAGCTGCACGGCGCGCGCGGCGGCGGCGTGGCTGTGCGGCACGTCTTCGATGGCCAGGTCAGAAATGTCCAGCCCCGCGGAGTGCGCCACGGCCTGCAGGCGCGCGCGCGGCGCCACGAGCACGGGCTCGATCAGCCCCGCCGCGTGCGCATCGAGCGCGCCCAGCAGGCTGAGTTCGTCGCACGGATGCACCACCGCCATGCGCAGCGGCCCGAGCGGGCGTGCGAGCTCGAGCAGGCGCGTGAGGCCCGCTTCGCCCATGGCCAGGCGCACTTCGGGCAGCGTGCTGCGCGGGCGCTCTATGCGCTCGGTGGGCGCAAGCACGTCGGCCATGCCGCTGATCACGGTCACGCCGTCCTGGTTGACGCAGCTGCAGTCGAGCTGCAGGCGCTTTTTGGCCTCGTCGCGCGTGCTCACGCGCACGCTAGCGCGCAGGCGGTCGCCCACATGCACGGGCGCGAGGAATTTGAGCGTCTGCCCGAGGTAAATCGTGCCGGGGCCGGGCAGGCGCGTGCCGAGCACGGCCGAAATCAGCGCGCCGCCGAGCATGCCGTGCGCGATCACGCCATGAAAGCGCGTGGAGGCGGCAAACTCCGGGTCCAGATGCTGCGGATTCACGTCGCCCGAGAGGATCGCGAACAGCTGGATGTCCTCGGCCGTGAGCGTGCGCTCTAGGCTGGCCGTGTCGCCAACGGCAATCTCGTCGAAGGTGCGGTTGCGCACCACGCGCAAGTCCGTGGTGCTGGGGTCTGCCGAGTGGGCAGGCGCGGGCAAGGCGGTGTCTGGCATGGCAGGTGCGGAGGGAGTGGAAAAAACGGTGTGCTCACGCCATGCGCGTGATGCTCTTGCGGAAGTATGCGAGCGCGCCGGCAAAGAAGGCCGCGCCGATGAGGCACAGCGCCACGACCTGCGGCCAGACCACGGAAAAGCCGGCGCCGCGGTACAAAATGGCCTGCGAGGCCGCGACGAAGTGCGTGGTGGGCGCGAATTCCATGATGTTCTGCGCGATCTGCGGCATGCTCTCGCGCGGCGTGGAGCCGCCCGAGAGCATCTGCATGGGCAGAAGCACCAGCATCATCAACAGGCCAAACTGCGGCATGCTGCGCGCGATCGTGCCCATGAAGATGCCCATGGAGGTGGTGACGAACAGGTGCAGCGCAGCAATCGCCAGAAACAGCGCCACCGAGCCCTCGACCGGCACCTGCAGCACTCCCTGGACGATGAAGTGCAATGAGAACGCCGCCGCGAGCAGAACCACCATTCCCATGGACCATATCTTGCCGAGCATGATCTCCGAAGGTGTCACGGGCATGACCAGGAGGTGTTCGATGGTGCCGCGTTCGCGTTCGCGGATCAGCGCTGCGCCGGCCAGCACGATGGACAGCATGGTGACGTTGTTGATGATTTCCATCAACGCGCCGAACCAGGACTGCGTCAAGGCCGGGTTGAAGCGCATGCGCAGCGCCAGCTCCACCGGCAGCTGCGGCGTGCTGCGGTAGCGCTGCACGAACTCATTGACCTCGCCGAGCACGATCTGCTGCACATAGCCGCTGCCCGTGAAGGCCTGCGCCATGCGCGTGGCATCGACGTTGAGCTGCACGGCCGGGGAGCGCCCCGCGAGCACGTCGCGCTGGAAGTTCGGCGGAATGTCGAGCGAGAAGGTGAAGCGCCCGGCGTCCAGCCCGGCGTCCACCTCGGGCAGCGTGACGCGCTGCGGCGGCATGAACTGCGGCGGCTGCAGCGCCGAGACGATGCGCCCCGACAGCGCCGAGTCGTCCTCGTCGACCACGGCGATGGGCACCTTGCTGATGCTGTCGGGGATGCCCGTCGCGGCGATATACACCTGGAAGCTGAAGGCGTAGGCGATCAGCACCAGCATGATGGGGTCGCGCACCAGACTCCAGAGCTCCTTGATGCCGAGCCGGTAGATGTTGGCCAGGTAGCTCCATCGATTCGCCATGCTCACTTCTCCTGCTTTTTCAGCAGCACGATGGCCAAGGCCACGATGAGCAGCGCCGACGCCACCAGCGGCGGAAACATGGCGTGCAGGTCGGGAAAGGTAAGCGCCTTGTTGAACACGCCGCGGCTGATGGTGACGTAATTGGCCAGCGGATAGACCTCGCCGATCATGCGCCCCATGCCTTCGAGCGATGACACGGGATGGATGATGCCGGAGAACTGGATTGCCGGCAGCATGGAGGCGACCATGGTGAAGAACATGGCCGCCACCTGGCTGCGCGTGAAGGTCGAGGAAAACAGACCGAATCCGGTCGAAAAACCGATGAAAACCACCGAGGCCAGCAGCAAGGTCAGAAACCCGCCCTTGATGGGCACGCCGAACAAGGTCACGGCCAGCAGGGACAAAATCAGAAAGTTCAGCACCCCGAGCACGATGTAGGGCAGCTGCTTGCCGAGCAGAAATTCGGCGCGCGTCACCGGGGTGACGTAGAGGTTGATGATGGAGCCCAGCTCTTTTTCGCGCACCACCGACAGCGCCGTGAGGATGGACGGGATCATCAGCAGCAACAGCGGAATGACGGCCGGCACCATGGCGGGCAGGCTTTTCACGTCGGGGTTGAAGCGAAAGCGCGTCTCCACGGTCGCAGCGCCGGTGCCAAGGTTTTGCCCGAACTGGGTGCGCGCCACCTCTTCTATCCACTTTAGGTGCATGCCCTGCACGTAGCCCTGGATGGTGTCGGCGCGCATGGGCATGGCGCCGTCCACCCAGGCGCCGACCTGCACCGGCTGGCCGCGCAGCAGGTCGCGCTCGAAGCCCGGAGGAATTTCGATGGCGAGCGAAATCTCGCCCTTGCGCATGCGCCGGTCGAGCTCGGCGTAGTCGGTGATCGGCGCGTGCTCGATGAAGTAGCGCGAGCCCGCGAGGTTGAGCGCGTAGTTCTGGCTCAGCGGGCTGTGGTCGCGGTCGAGCACGGCGTAGCTGAGGTCATCGACGTCCATGGTGATGCCGTAGCCCATGATGAGCATGAGGATCATGCTGCCGAACAGGGCCATCACCAGGCGCACCGGGTCGTGGCGCAGCTCGAGCGCCTCGCGCAGGGTGTAGCTCAGGGCGCGCGCCAGGCTGAAGCCGCGTGCACGGGTGCGCGCGCGGGGCTGAGGCAGCAGCGCGCTGGCTGCCTCGGCGCCCGGCTCGGCCGCTGCGGCAGGCTCCGCCGCCTCGGCCGGCGCGGCGTCCTTGAGGTAGGCGATGAAGGCCTCTTCGAGCGTAGCCGCGCCGCGCTGGGCAACGATGGCCTGGGGCGTGTCGCTGACCAGCACCCGGCCCTGGTGCATGAGCGAGATGCGGTCGCAGCGTTCGGCCTCGTTCATGAAGTGGGTCGAGATGAAGATCGTGACCTTGTCCTTGCGCGAAAGGTCGATCAGAAACTGCCAGAAAGCGTCGCGCGCCACCGGGTCCACGCCCGAAGTCGGCTCGTCGAGAATCAACAGCTCCGGCCCGTGCACCAGCGCCACGGCCAGTGACAGGCGCTGGCGCACGCCCAGCGGCAGCTTGTCGGGCAGGGCCTTGGGGTGCTCGGCGAGGCCGAAGCGCTCCATCAGCGCCTGCACGCGCGCCGGAATCTGCGCCTCGGGCACGCCAAACAGGCGCGCGTGCAGCACGAGGTTTTGCTCGACGTTGAGCTCGGAATAGAGCGAGAACGCCTGCGACATGTAACCCACGCGCCGCCGCGTCGCGATGTCGTGCGCATCGACCTGCTGCCCGAACAGCCAAGCCTGGCCATCGCTGGGCGGCAGCAGGCCGGTGAGCATCTTCATGGTGGTGGTCTTGCCGCAGCCGTTGCTGCCCAGAAAGCCGAAGATCTCGCCGCGCCGGATGCGGAAGTTGACATGATCGACGGCGGTGAAGTCGCCAAAGCGCATGGTGAGCTCGCGCGCCTCGATCGCGATGTCGTCGTGCCCGTCGCTGAACGGCGGCACCACCACGGCCCGGTAGCCGCGCTTTTTCTCCTCGGGCAGCAGCGCGATGAAGGCTTGTTCGAGTGTTTGCGTGCCGGTGCGCGCGTGCAGCTCCTGCGGCGTGCCGGTGGCCAGCACGCGGCCGGCGTCCATGGCCACGAGCCAGTCGAAGCGCTCGGCCTCTTCCAGGTAGGCCGTGGCCACCATCACGCTCATGTGCGGCCGCTCTGCGCGGATGTGCGCGATCAGGGTCCAGAACTGGCTGCGCGCCAGCGGATCGACGCCCGTGGTGGGCTCGTCGAGGATCAGCAGGTCGGGGTCGTGGATCAGCGCGCAGCACAACCCGAGCTTTTGCTTCATGCCGCCCGAGAGCTTGCCCGCGGGACGGCTGAGGAACGGGTACAGGCCGGTGGCGCGCGTGAGTTCGTCGATACGCCGGCGCCGCTCGGCCGCGTCGTGGCCGAACAGGCGGCTGAAAAACTGCAGGTTGTCCTCGATCGAGAGCGAGGGGTAGAGGTTCTTGCCCAAGCCCTGCGGCATGTAGGCGATGGCCGGGCAGACGCGGTCGCGGTGGCGCTTGGAGCGCATGTCGCCGCCCAGCACCTCGACGCGGCCCTGCTGCACGGCGCGCGCCCCCGAGATAAGCGCGAGCAGGCTGGATTTGCCCACGCCATCGGGGCCGATCAGCCCCACCATGCGGCCGGCGGGAATCTCGAGCGCAATGGCATCGAGCGCCAGCGTCTTGCCGTAGCGCAGGCCCACGCCGTCCAGGCGCGCGACGATGCCGTCGGGGCGGGCGCCGGGCTGGGCACCGGGCTGGCTACCGTCGGCGGCGTCCGGGCTGCGGGCGGGCAGCGTCATTCAGGCACCTTCACGCTGAGGTTTTGCGGCCAGGGCGCCTGCGCGTCGATCTTCACCCAGGCCATGCCGGGCAGGCCGGTCTTGACCTGCTTGAGATGCTTGCGCAGCAGTTCGGCATCGATGCGCGCCTTCACGCGGAACATGAGCTTTTGCCGCTCGAGCGCGGTTTCCACCGTCTTGGGCGTGAACTGCGCGACGCTGGAGACGTAGGACACCTTGGCCGGAATGACGTAGCCCGGCGCGGCGTCGAGCACGATGCGCGCCTCGGTGCCCAGCGGCACGCGGCCCACGACGGTCTCGGGCAGGAAGAAGGTCATGTAAACGTCGCTCAGGTCGACCATGTTGAGCACCTTGCCGCCCGCGCCCAGCACCTCGCCAGGCTGGGCCACGCGGTATTGCACGCGACCGTCGCGCGGCGCCTTGAGCTTGCTGTCGTTGATGTCGGCGTCTATGCGCGCAATCGTGGCCGTGAGTGCCTCCACGGTGGCCTGCGCGCCCGTGACCTGCGCCCGGGCCGCGGCGATGGCCGACTCGGCGGCCTTGGCCTGCGCCTGCGCGGCGGCCAGCGCGGCCTCGGCGTTGTGCACCGCGGCGCGGTCGTCGTCGAGCTCCTGGATGGACGTCGCGCCCTCGGCCGAAAGCGTCTGCGAGCGCGCCAGGCGCCGGCGCGCGTTGTCGAGCTCGCTCGTGCGCTGCACCACCACGGCCTGCGCGGCCGCGAAGTCGCTCTCGCGCACCTTGACCTGGGCCTGCGCGCTTGCCACGCCAGTCATGGCCTGCTGCTTTTGCGCCACGGCTTCATTGCGCTGGGCCGTGAGCGTGTCGATCTGCATTTGCGCGAGCACCTGGCCGGCGCTCACGAAGTCGCCTTCAAAGGCGTAGATGTCCACCACGCGGCCCGGGTACTTGGTGGCCACGTCGATCTCGGTGGCCTCGATGCGGCCGTTGCCGCCGACCACGGCCTGCTCGTCGCCGTCCGCGTGCAGCTTTTTCCAGCCGAACCAGGCGAGCAGCGCAACGACCAGGACGGCGGCGACAGTGAAAATGATTTTTCTGGGCTGAAGGGCATTCATGGCGGGGCTCGGGTCGTTGTCGTTATCGTTGTTTCAGGGGGCGGGCGGTGTCGCTGGCGCCGTGGCGGAGGCAGCGGCAGAGCCGGGCTGCGAGGCGAACTCCGCGCTGCCGCCACCGAGCGCAGCATAGAGGTTGACGCGGCTCGCGAGCAAGGCGCGGCGCGTCTGTACCAGCTGCTGTTGGGCTGTAAGCAGCTCGCGCTGTGCGTCGAGCACTTCGAAATACGGAGCACTGCCGTTGTCGTAGCGCAGCTGCGCGAGGCGTGCGCGCTCGGCCTGCGCAGCCAGCGTGGCCTGGTCGGCGCCGAGCTGCTCGCCGAGCCAGCGGCGCGCGGCGAGGGCGTCGGAGACTTCCCGGAACGCGGACTGGATGGTTTTTTCGTAGTCGGACACGGCCAGGTTGCGCCGCACCTGCGCCAGGTCGAGGTTGGCGCGGTTGCGCCCGCCGTCGAAGATCGGCAGCGACAGGCTGGGCATGAACTGCCAGGCGCTGCTGCCGGAATCGAACAGGCCGCTGAATTCTGCGCTCGCCGTGCCGTAGGCGCCCGTGAGCGTGACGCGCGGGAAGAAGGCCGCGCGCGCCGCGCCGATGTTGGCGTGCGCCGCGCGCAGGCGGTGTTCGGCGGCGCGGATGTCGGGGCGCTGCAGCAGCAGCTCGGACGGCAGCCCGGCGCGCAGTTCTGCCGCCATGGCCTGGTCGTCGAGCGTGCCGGGCTGCGCAAGTTCGGGCAGCGGCATGCCCACGAGCAGGCTGAGTGCGTGCAGCTGCAGGGCCCGCAGCTGGCCAAGCTGCGCGGCCAGGCTTTGCGCCTGGTGCAGCAGGGTTTGGACCTGCACGAGGTCGGTGCGCGCGATTGCGCCGACCTCGAAGCGGCGCGTGAAGATGCGCACCGATTCCTGCCGGTTGGCGACGGTCTGCCGGGCGAGGGCTAGGCGCTCGTCGAGCTCGCGCAGCGCAATGTAGGCGTTGGCCACCTGCGCGACCAGGCTCACGCTCGCGGCGCGGCGCGCCTCGTCGGTGGCAAGGTAGCTTTCGAGCGCGGCGTCGCGCAGGCTGCGCACGCGGCCCCAGAAGTCGAGCTCCCAGCTCGCCAGGCCCAGGCCGGCCTGGTACTGGCTTGCCGTGATGGCGCGGCCCGTGGGGCTCAGGTCGGCCGGCGTGCGCCCGCGTACGCCGTCGGCCGTGGCCGCGACCGTGGGGAACAGATCGGCACGCTGAATGCCCAAAATTGCCTGCGCCTCGGCCACGCGCAGCGTGGCGCTGCGCAGGTCGCGGCTGTTGTCGAGCGCCTGCGCGATCAGTTGCTGCAGGCGCGGTTCGGTGAAGTAGCTGCGCCAGGCCAGCGCGGCCGCCTGCACGCTGCCGTCGGCGCCGCCGAGGTCGTCCGCGGCGTAGCGCTCGGCCACGGGGGCATGGGGCTGCTCATAAGGCGGTGCGAGCGATGCGCAGCCGCCCAGCAGCAGCGCCGCCGCGATGAGCAGCGGCGGCAGCGGCGCCAGGGGCGGGAGCGCCGGATAGCGCCGGAAGGCAAAGGGTACAGTCATTGCGCTCCAAAATTTATGAACAAATTGGCTTCTTTGGAAGATGGATCAACGACAAGCAGCTCTTTTTTCGGTAGCAATTCGATGGCCGAACAAAACGCTGACCAGCCCGTCATTTTTGCAGCACATACGTGCCCGGCGCTTCGCCGAGCGGTGGATACCCCTTGGCGCCCATGGCCGGCGGCGCCACGGGCGCGCCCGCGTGCGCCTCTAGCCACGCCAGCCACGAGGGCCACCACGAGTCGGGCCGCAGCTCGGCCAGCGCAAGCCAGTCGTCAGGATCGACGTAATTACCGCCCGCGGGCCGCGTGAGGATGCGGTGGTGGCGGTGCGGGTTGCCCGGCGGGCTCACGATGCCGGCGTTGTGCCCGCCGCTCGTGAGCGCGAAGGTGATCTCGGCCGGGCTCAGGTAGTGCAGCTTGTGCACCGAGCGCCAGGGCGCAACGTGATCGGTCTCGGTGCCGACCATGAAGGTGGGCAGCGTGATGCGGCCCAGGCTCACGGGTTTGTCGTCGACGTGGTAGCGGCCCTCGCTGAGGTCGTCGTCGAGGAACAGGCGGCGCAGGTACTGCGTGTGCATGGTGGCGGGCATGCGCGTGCCGTCGGCGTTCCAGGCCATGAGGTCGTTCAGGGGCCGGCGTTCGCCCAGCAGGTAGTCGTTAACCATGCGCGACCACAGCAAGTCGTACGAGCGCAGCATCTGGAACGCGCCGGCCATCTGTTCGGCGCGCAGGTAGCCGGTCACGTTCATCTGCGCTTCGAGCAGGCTGAGCTGGCTCTCGTCGATGAAGAGGGCGAGCTCGCCCGGCTCGGTGAAGTCGGTCTGCGCGGCAAACAGCGTCATCGTGGCAAGGCGCTCGTCACCGTCGCGCGCCATCGCGGCGGCGGCAATGGCGAGCAGCGTGCCTCCCAGGCAGTAGCCCACGGCGTGCACCTTGCGTTCGGGCACGATGGCGTTCACGGCGGCCAGCGCGGCGCGAAAACCCAGGTTCAGGTAGTCGTCCAGGCTCATATCGCGGTCTTCGGCCGTGGGGTTCTTCCAGGAAATGCAGAACACCGTGTAGCCGTGATCGACCAGGTATTTGACCAGCGAGTTGTGCGGCGAGAGGTCGAGGATGTAGTACTTCATGATCCACGCCGGCGTGATCAGGATGGGCTCGGGATGCACGGCCTCGGTCGTGGGCGCGTACTGGAGGAGCTCGATCAGGTGGTTTTTCAGCACCACCTTGCCGGGCGTGACGGCCAGGTTCTGGCCCGCGGCGAAATTTTCGGCGCCCGCCGGCGGCTCGCCCGCCAGTGTGCGGCGCCCGTCGTCGAGCGCGTTGAGTGCGCCCTGCACGAGGTTCATGCCGCCCTGCTCGCGCGTGCGCTGCAGCGCCACCGGGTTGGTGAGCAGCTGGTTGCCCGGCGAGAACACGTCGAGCATCTGCCGCGCTGCAAAAGCCACGATGTCTTCGTGGTGCTTGTCCACGCCCCAGACGCCGCGCGTGGCCGCGGCCCACCACTCTTCGGTGAGCGAAAACGACTGCTGCAGCACGTTGAACGGCCATTGTTGCCACTCGGGCGCGGCAAAGCGCGGGTCTTGCGTCGGTGGTTTGGCGCTGGGGTGGCGCGGGGGCGCTGGCGTCGCTGCGGCCTGCCCTTCCTTGGCCGCCCCTTGCGCCCCTTGCGGGCCTTGCACGCCGTCAGGGAGCAACTCGAACTGGTCGATCGCTTCTTCGGTGGCGTAGCGCAGCAAGGCGTCGCCTTTTTGCAGGGCCAGACGCAGCAAGTCCAGGCACTTGCCGGGCGAAGCAGCCAGGTGCATGGCCCAATCGCTTGCGGACAGCACCCCAGCCATCGGCGACAGCGAAGCCACTTGCTGCGCCAGCGCAGCACGAAAGGCCGGGTCGAGCGCGTCTGCGAACGGGCTGGGCAGGGTGCTGGGCGGATTGTCGAGACCGGAACGGGGCATGCGCATTTCCTTTCATGGGGCAGTGCCGCAGCCAAGCCCGAAGGCGCCGCGGCCGGCAAGCGGGAACAGGACGGGACTATAGGCAGCGCTGCGGCGCAGGGGCTTGACTCACGTCAAAACAGCCCGGCCGCCCGCGCAGGGAGGGCCGCCGCAGGATAAGCCCGAAAGAAGACACTGCCGCGGCAAAGGCGCAGCACACCCATGACCCACTCGGGAATGGGTGTGTTGCCTTGCCGCCATCGGCACTTGTGCCGACGAAGGGCTAACCCAGCCGCAGGGGCAGCGCGCGCAGGCGCTTGCCGGTCAGGGCAAACAAGGCATTGGCCACGGCCGGCGCGATGGGCGGCGTGCCGGGCTCGCCGACACCCGTCGGGGGCAGGCTGCTGGGGACGATGTGCGTTTCGATGACCGGGCTTTGCGCCAGACCCAGCAACGGGTAGTCGGGGAAGCTTTTTTGCTGCACCATGCCGCCCTTGACGTCGATGCGACCATGCAGCGCAGCGGTGAGGCCGAAGATCACCCCGCTCTCCATCTGCTGCGCGACGATGTCGGGGTTGACCACGGTGCCGCAGTCCACGGCCACGACCACGCGGTGCACGCGCGGCGCGCCGTTTTCAAGCGCGACTTCCGCCACTTGCGCGACGATGCTGCCAAAGGATTCGTGCAGGGCCACGCCGCGCGCGCGGCCCGCGGCAAGCGGAGCGCCCCAGCCGGCCTTGTCTGCCGCCAGGCGCAGCACGGCCGCATGGCGCGGCATGTCGGCCAGCAGCGACAGGCGGAAGGCCACCGGATCGGCCTTGCTCTCGGCCGCCATTTCGTCGATGAAGCTCTCGATGAAAAACGCATGGTGCGAATGCCCCACCGAGCGCCAGAAGCCCACCGGCACCTCGTTGCGCGTGGCCGCGTGGCGCATGTGCTGGTGCGCAATGGCGTAAGGCTGGTCGAACAGGCCCTCCATGGCGGTTTTGTCGGGCATGTCCACGGGCCCGGCCAGCGCGGGCAGCGTGCGCGCCATCCAGCGCGGCGTGATGGCATCGCCCGCGCTGTGGATGCGCAGGCTTTGCGGGCGCACACCTACCGCACCCACTGCACCCGCCGAGTCCCAGTCCGCACCCCAGCTCGCGCGCAGGTGCGCGGCGCTCGCGGGGCGGTAGAAGTCGTGTGTCGTGTCTTCCTCGCGCGGCCAAAGGATTTGCACCGGCCGCCCTGGCATGGCCTGGGCGGCCTCCACCGCCTGCAGCACGTAGTCCACTTCGAGGCGTCGACCAAAGCCGCCGCCGAGCAGCGTCACGTGCAAGACCACGTGCTCTTCGTCCACCCCCGCCGCCTTGGCCGCAAGCTTGCGCACCTGCGAGGGCACTTGCGTCGGCAGCCACAGCGTCAGCCGGCCGTCCTGCAGCAAGGCGGTGCCGTTCATGGGCTCCATGGTGGCGTGCGCCAGGTAAGGTGCCTGGTACGTTGCCTCGATCTGGTGGTGCGCCTGCGCTTCGGCCTGCGCGGCATCGCCGCGGCTGTGGAACGTGGTGCCGCCGTCGCCCTCCCTAGCTTCGCGCACCAGCGCCTGCAGGATGCGATCAGAATCGGCCAGTGCCTGCGGCGGCCTGGGCTGGCCTTGGTCGTCCGCTGGCGCCTGCCATTGCACGTCGAGCGCCTGCACTGCGCGCAAGGCGTGCCAGGTGGTCTGCGCCACCACGGCCACGCCCGCAGTGGCACCGCCATGGGCGCCCAGACGCAGGCACTTTTGCACGCCGGGCATGCGCAGCACCTCGGCCTCGTTGCGCAGCGCGCCCACGCCGCCGCCCAGCACGGGCGCCATGCGCACGGCGGCAAACAGCAAACCGGGCGGCCGCACATCGATACCGAACACGGCCTGCCCCCTGACCTTCGCGGGCACGTCGCGGCGCAGCGCGGCCTGGCCGATGAGTTTGCGCTGCGCTGCGGTTTTGGGGCGCACGTGCTCGGGCTGGATGCGCACGGCCGCTTCGGCCAGTTCACCCAAGTGGGCACGGCGCGCGCCATGCTGCAGCGCGCCGTTGAGTACCTGGACTTCAGCGGCCGGCACACCCCAGCGCTGGGCTGCAGCCGCCACCAGTTGCGCGCGCGCCGTGGCCGCGGCCAGACGCACCGGCTCCCAGGCATCGGTCACGCTCGAAGAGCCGCCGGTCACGCTCAGGCCCAGTTCGCGCGCGAGCTTGCCGACCAGCCATTGGCCCGTGCGTGCCGCCACCGTCTCCTGGCCCGGCTGGGTGCTGCGCGGATGAAAGGGCAGCGACTCGACGAACATGGCCACGTTGCCGTAAATCGATTGCGGCCCGGCGGTTTCGGTACTGACCCACTCGAGCGGCATGTCCAATTCGTCGGCCACCAGCATGGGCAGCGCCGTGTGCACGCCCTGCCCCATTTCGGCGCGTGGCATGGCCATCACCACGCGGCCCTGCGCGGTGATGCGGATCCAGCCATTGAGCGCGATCTCGCCCTGGCTGCCGGCAAAGTCCTCGGGTTTGCCCAGGCGCGAGCGCTGCGGCGCCACACCCCAACCCACCACGAGCAACCCTGCACCGCCCAGGGCACTCAGCACGAAGGTACGGCGCTTCATCGCAGCACCTGCGGCGCAGGCACCGCTGCCGCGCCCTGTGCGCGCGCCGCGGCATGGATGGCAGCGCGCACACGCGGGTAGGTGCCGCAGCGGCACAGATTGGCTATGGCCTCGTCGATCTGGGCGTCGGTGGGCTGAGGGTGGCGCGCGAGCAAATCTGCCGCGGCCATGAGCATGCCGCTTTGACAGTAGCCGCACTGCGGCACCTGCTGCGCGATCCAGGCGGTCTGCAGGGCGTGCAGACCCGCGGGCGAGGCCAGCCCTTCGATCGTGCGCACCTCGCGCCCCTGCACGGCAGACAGTGGCATCACGCACGAGCGCACGGCCTGGCCATCCACGTGCACGGTGCACGCGCCACAAGCGCCGATGCCACAGCCGAACTTGGTGCCCGTGAGATGCAGCACGTCGCGCAGTGCCCAGAGCAAGGGCATGTCGGGCGCGACCTGGTCGTCGCGCACGGGGTGGGTTTTGCCGTTGATGTGCAAGTCCATGGCGTCTCTTTGCTATGTTTTTTTGCCATACATCCGCATTCCGACGTGCTGCCAGAGGGCGCACAACGAGCGCGGAACTTTCACGGTTCGAAAAATCGGGACGCGGGCCGTGCATTCGCCGGATCACGAAACACCAAAGGTTTGGCATCCACACGCTCGGCATCAGGCAGCTGGGCACGCGCAACGGCTTGTTCGATCAGATAGTGCTGGGGTGACTTGCTGCACACCGGGTCGGCATTCGCCGCATCGCCGCTCAGCATGAAGGCCTGGCAACGGCAGCCGCCCAGGTCTTTTTCTTGTTCCGGGCAGGTGCGACAAGGCTCTTTCATCCACGCAAAACCACGAAAGCGGTGGAAGGCGGGCGAGCGGTGCCAGATGTCGTCCACGCGCATGTCGCGCACATTCGGGAAGTCGATGTCCGGGAGCATGCGCGCCGTGTGGCAGGGCAGCGCATAGCCATCGGGCGTGATGGTCAGGAACACGTTGCCCCAGCCGTTCATGCATTTTTTGGGCCGGGTTTCGTAGTAATCAGGCACCACGAAAAAAATGCGAATCCTGTCGCCGAGCTTTTGCCGGTAGTCGTTGGTCAGGGCTTCAGCGCGCTGCAACTGCGCGCGCGAGGGCAGCAGTTGATCGCGGTTGAGGGCGGCCCACGAGTAATACTGGTTGTTGGCCAGCTCCAGGTATTCGGCGCCGAGTTCCACTGCCAGTTCGATGATGGTGCCTATGTGGTCTATGTTCTGGCGATGGATCACGCAGTTCATCACCATGGGCCAGCCGTGGCTTTTGATGGTGTCGGCGACGCGGCGCTTGAGGTCGAACGTCTTGGTATGGGACAAAAAATCGTTGAGCTCTTTGGTCGAGTCCTGAAAGGAGAGCTGGATGTGGTCCAGCCCTGCAGCCTTGAGGGCCGCGGCACGCTCCTGCGTCAGGCCCACACCGGAAGTCAGCAGGTTGGTGTAAAAGCCCAGGCGGTGCGCTTCAGCCACCAGCACTTCGAGGTCGTCGCGCAGCAAGGGCTCGCCGCCCGAAAAGCCGCATTGCACACTGCCCGCGGCGCGCGCTTCGCGCAGCACGCGCAGCCAGTCGTCCGTGCCCAACTCCGGGCCGGCGTGGGCAAAATCGACGGGGTTGTAGCAAAACACGCAATGCAGCGGACAGCGATAGGTCAGCTCGGCCAGCAGCCAGAGCGGAGGGCCAATCTCTGGGCCGCCGGACGCAGAAGCCTGGGGGGCAGACTCACTCATGTCCTGACCCAGCCTTGCTGTTGTGCGATGACCAGAAAGTCATGCACGTCCTGGGCCAGCCCCTCGGTGGCGAAGGCATGCTCCAGTTCCTCCACGATCTCGCCCACCGTTTTGCGGCCATCGATCCTGCGCATGATTTCGCCGGCGCTGCCGTTGAGCTTGACCATGCCTTCCGGGTAGAGCAGCACCCAGGCCTTTTGCGCCTCTTCCCATTGCAGGCGGAAGTGCCCGGCCAGACGCGGGCGCTCCTGCGGCGCCATGGAAGGCAACTCAGCCATGCTTGGGTCCCTGGATCTCGATGTGGCATTGGTCGAGCATGATGGCATCGGCCAGGGCCCACAACACGTCGAGCTTGAACTGCAGTATTTCCAGCACACGCTCCTGCATGGCACGGGTCTGGCTGAAATAGTCCAGCGTGAAGCGCAGGCCGTGTTCGACGTCGCGGCGCGCCTGCGTGAGGCGCTGCTTGAAATAGTGCAGACCTTCCGCCTGTACCCATGGGTATTGCGTGGGCCAGGTATCGATGCGCTGCTGGTGGATATGCGGGGCGAACAGCTCGGTCAGGCTGGATGCCACGGCCTCTTGCCAGGGCTGGCGCCGTGCGAAATTCACGTAGGCATCCACGGCAAAGCGCGCAGCCGGCGCCAGATGGCGCAAGGACGTGACGGCTTCGCGTGTCAGGCCGACGGCTTCGCCCAGGCGAATCCAGGCCTCGATCCCGCCCGGGTCTTCGATGCCGCCGATCTTGTAGCCATCGTGGTCGAGAATGCGTTGGATCCACTCGCGGCGAATCTCGCGGTCATCGCAGTTGGACAGGATGGCGGCGTCTTTGATCGGGATGCAAATCTGGTAGTAAAAGCGGTTGGCCACCCAGCCTTGCAACTGCTTTTGCGTCAGCTTGCCCTCGGCCATCATCACGTGGAAAGGGTGGTGGATGTGGTAGCCGCTGCTTTTGCCGCGCAGCTTTGCCTCGAACTCTTCCTTGCTCCAGGGAGGTGGGAGGTGGTGTTGGCTCACAGTTCGATCTCCATGCCGTCGTAGGACACCTCGATGCCGCGGCGCGTGAGTTCCTGCCGTTCAGGGCTGCGCTCATTCAGGATCGGGTTGGTGTTGTTGATATGGATCAGCACCTTGCGCGTGCGCTGAGGTAGTTGCTCCAGCCATTCGAGCATGCCGCCAGGCCCACTCAGCGGAAGATGCCCCATGGCACGCGAGGTTTTTCGGGATGCGCCGAGCGCGATCATTTCATCATCGCGCCACAGCGTGCCATCGACCAGCACGCAGTCGGCGGCCTGCATGGCCGCCCAGACATGCGGCTCCATCTGGCCGAGGCCGGGCGCGTAGAAAAGCTTTTTGCCCGTTTGCAGGTCGGTCAGCGTCACACCCACGTTGTCACCAGGCTGGGGCTGGTCGCGATGGGGGGAATACGGGGGCGCGTTGCTGATGAGTGGCAGCGCATGGAACATGATCCCTGGCACGGCCGGAATGGCAAAGCCATCCCCCTCCAGGGGCAGCTCATGCCACTCCACGCCGCAATAGTGGCGCAACAAATTGAATAGGGGGTTGCCGTGCGTGAGGTCTTCCCGCACCCAGGCATGGCACCATATCTGCAGCGGCTCACGGTGCTCGCGCAGCATATACAGGCCGGTGGTGTGGTCGATCTGCGCATCTATCAAAAAGACGGCGCGAATGGCAGTGTCGCGCAGCGCGCGTGCCGGCTGCAGCGCCGGAAATTCGCGCAGCTGTTGCAGGATGTCCGGCGAGGCGTTGAACAACAGCCAATCTGTGTGGTTGCCGCTCACCGCAATCGAAGACTGCGTGCGCGCGCGGTAATCTGGGCTGCCGCTGCGTATGGCCGTGCAGTGGAGGCAGTTGCAATTCCACTGCGGAAAGCCGCCACCAGCAGCAGCGCCGAGAACATGGATTTTCAAAATAAAACCCGTCGATGAACGTGACACCAATTTCCTGGAAGCAGGAAAACTCATTCATGCCGCATATCCCGGCAATTTTTACATATAAATCCCGCCAAGGCAGCTTGACGGGATTTATATTTCAGCGAACCGCAATATACATGGTGATTTCAAAACCAAAGCGCATATTGATTGCAGCAGGTTTTTCCCATTGCATGGTGATACTCCTTTCAAGGTTTGGAGGAACAAAAATCCTTCGAATGCTCGAAGGGACAGACTCAGTGTGCCAGTTTCCTCTGGCAAGTTTCCTAGGGATAATACCTAGCAGCCTACTCTCTTGACATACGCGCCTTTTCATGCCTTCCACGCTTTATCCCCCCATATCCCCTTATGCCAGCGGGATGCTGGCTGTTGACGGCGACCATAGGGTGTATTACGAAGAATGCGGCAACTCCGAAGGAGTGCCGCTGGTGTTTCTCCATGGCGGCCCCGGCAGTGGCTGCAGTCCGGCACATCGGCAATTGTTCGATCCAAAACGTTTTCGCATGGTGTTTTTCGACCAACGTGGCTGCGGCCGCAGCACGCCCAGGGGCGGCCTGTATGCCAATACCACTCTCCATTTGCTGCGCGATCTGGAGCAGTTGCGCAAACACTTGGGCATTGCGCAGTGGCTGGTGGTCGGCGGCTCCTGGGGAGCGGGACTGGGGCTTGCCTACGCGGCGGCTTATCCTTCGGTATGCACCGGGTTGCTGCTGCGCGGTGTGTTCCTGGGGCGCAAGGCAGACCTGGACTGGTTTTTCCATCAGGTGCGGGTGCTTTTGCCCGATGCCTGGCAGGCCTTGGCGCAGCAGTTTCCCAGCGCAACCGCGGATGGCGCGCTGGCATCTTTGGCGCACGCGGTGTTGAAAGGGGCGCCCGAAGAAGCACTGGCCGCGGCTTTGGCCTGGGAGGCCTGGGAAGCCAGCGTAACGGAACGCCGACTGGTCGCACCACGCCATGGCGTGGCGCCAGAGCTTGCCCGCGCCCTGGTCGATAAATACCGCATACAGGCGCACTACTTGCGCCATGGATGTTTCGGCTGGCATGAGGGCTTTTTGCTCAAACATTTGCAGCGTCTGCATGGCATTCCGACCATCTTGCTTCACGGCCGCCTGGATTGGGTATGCCGCCCCAGCGCCGCCTGGGACGTGCATGCGCGGCTACCCGGCAGTCGCTTGCATTGGATCGAAGAAACAGGGCACAACCCCTTCGAGCCGCGCATGGTGCAAGCGCTGGCAACGCAAGCCCTTGCACTTGCGGGGCACGATGGCGGTTTTGCATGAGTGTGCTGGAACACGTCCGTAGGCGCCGTCAGATGAGGCGAGAAGCCTTCTGAAGGCGCGGTTTGCCACTGTTTTGCGCTCATTTCTTCGGCCGTATCGCGTCCACCGTGCCCTGGATGAAGGCCTTGAGCTTTGGCACGTCCTCCATGCTCAGCTTGCCCGTGAAGTCGGGCATGCCGCGCTCCATGGCCGGGCCATGGAAA
>NZ_JARGEL010000028.1 GCF_029211265.1 Extensimonas soli
CCTCGCACTATCTCTTCGTCGCTGATCTCGTCTGGTTTCATCACGTTGCCCTCCTGGCGTTGCTGGCTTACCCTCTATTGGGACACATCAGTTTGAATCGCACCCCTCTTGCAAGACGGCTTCGCATCGGTCCCGCCAGGCGCCCGCAGGGATACGGGCACCGCGGCATCAATGGAACTGCTCTTCCTCGGTCGAACCGGTCAGGGCCTTCACGCTGGAGCTGCCCCCCTGGATCACGGTGGTCACGTCGTCGAAGTAGCCCGCACCCACTTCCTGCTGGTGCGACACGAAGGTGTAGCCCTTCTCGCGCGCTGCGAACTCGGGCTCCTGCACCATTTCGGTGTAGTGCTTCATGCCTTCGCCGCGGGCATATGCGTGGGCGAACTGGAAGGTGTTGAACCAGTTGATGTGAATACCGGCCAGGGTGATGAACTGGTATTTGTAGCCCAGCGCGGACAACTCATCCTGGAACTTGGCAATGGTCTTTTCGTCGAGGTTCTTCTTCCAGTTGAAGGAAGGCGAGCAGTTGTACGACAGCAGCTTGCCGGGGACGGCGGCATGCACGGCCTGGGCGAATTCGCGCGCAAAGCCGAGGTCGGGCGTGCCGGTTTCGCACCACACCAGGTCAGCGTAGGGCGCGTAGGCCACGCCACGGCTGATGGCCTGCTCCAGACCGTTCTTGACGCGATAAAAACCTTCCTGGGTGCGCTCGCCGGTCAAGAAGGGTTTGTCGTTGGCATCGTGATCGCTCGTGATCAGGTTCGCGGCCTCGGCGTCGGTACGGGCCAGCACGATGGTCGGCACGCCCATCACGTCGGCAGCAAAACGCGCGGCAATCAGCTTCTCGATGGCTTCTTGCGTGGGGACGAGCACTTTGCCGCCCATGTGGCCGCACTTCTTCACGGCGGCCAACTGGTCTTCGAAGTGCACGCCAGCCGCACCTGCAGCGATCATGTTCTTCATCAGTTCGAAGGCATTGAGCACACCACCAAAGCCGGCCTCGGCGTCTGCCACGATGGGCAGGAAAAAGTCGATGAACTCCGGCGAACCAGGCTCGATGCCGCGGCTCCACTGGATTTCGTCGGCACGCTTGAAGGTGTTGTTGATGCGGCGCACCATGGTCGGCACCGAGTCATAGGCGTAGAGCGACTGGTCGGGGTACATGGTTTCGCTCGTGTTGCCGTCGGCCGCCACTTGCCAGCCCGACAGATAGACGGCTTCCAGCCCGGCCTTGGCCTGCTGCATGGCCTGACCTGCGGTGATGGCACCAAAGGCATTGACATAACCTTTTTTGGCACCGCCGTTGATCTTTTCCCACAGCTTTTCGGCGCCGCGCTGCGCGAGGGTGTATTCAGGCTGCAGCGAGCCGCGCAGCCGCACCACGTCGGCGGCGGTGTAGCCGCGCTTGACGTTTTTCCAGCGCGGGTTGCTCGCCCAGTCTTTTTCCAGGGCTTCGATTTGCTGTTGGCGGGTCAATGTGGTGCGAGATTGCGACATGAAATCACTCCGTGGGTTGGGAACAGGTCGGGCAGCAAGAAGTGCGCCGACAAGCTCTACTGTAAGTCTTCTATAAGACCCGAACAACATCTTATGTCTTATACAAGACAAAATTTTTTGTATTGAAAAACAATTACTTATCGCACAGTTTTCTCAATAAGAAAAAACATTTCTCATATCGAGAAATTTTGCGGCAATGCAGCATTTACTTTTCCCGCATTGCGAAAAGTAATTCTCATGATTCAGGATTGCCCAAGGTGCGCGGTCGCTCGGTAACCGTGCGCGTCAGCCATGCAAGGGCCGTGCGCTCACGACGACGCCATCGGCATCGGCATAGAGCCAGTCGCCTGGGCGTATCCAGACGCCCTGGATGCGCACCGCGACATCGCGCAGGCCGGTGTTGCGTTTTTCCGTCGGCATGGGCATCAATCCGAGTGCGCGTATGCCCACAGCAGCGGCGTTGATTTCAGCGAGGTCGCGCACGCAGCCATCGACCACCACGCCCGCCCAGCCGTTGCGCGCCGCAGCAGCGGCCAGGTTGCCGCCGACCAGGGCGCGGCGCAGCGAGCCGCCACCATCGATGACGAGCACGCGCCCCTGCCCCGGCGCATCGAGGGCCGCCTTGACCAGGCTGTTGTCCTCGAAACATTGCACCGTGCTCACCGGGCCGCAAAACGCCGCCACGCCACCAAAGTGCTGGAACACCGGCGGCAGCACGCGGAAGGCGCCGCTGTCGTCGCCTTTGTGAGCGTCGCAGAAATCACAGGTACTGAATGCACAAGCGGAGCTGGTCGTCATGGAATGAAGCCTTTCGTCATGAGAAAAACGCGGGCGATTGTCCTGCAGACAGGCGCTGCGCTGAGGGCGCATCGGCGCCTTTTGCCGATTTTCTGTCCCTTTTTTCACACAAATGGGGGCTTGCGGGGGTTGTCTCGCGTAGGAAAAGGGCTGAATTCCCTATAGGATTGAACATTGCCAGCAACAGACCCGGTCAGACCCGGTTGGCGCTGGCCCAATCCACATCCAACAAGGAATCCCGAGATGGCAACAGCGAAAAAAGCCCCGGCCAAGAAGGCCGCCGCAAAAACCCCCAGCGTCAGCCAAGCGCCTGCCAAGACACCCAAGGCCAAAACTGCCGCGCCGGCCAAGAAGCGCACCCCGAACGCCGCCTTCATGAAGCCCCTCACGCCCAGCCCCGCACTGGCCGCCATCGTGGGCTCGACTCCGTTGCCGCGCACCGAGATCATCAGCAAATTGTGGGTCTACATCAAAGCCCACAACCTGCAAGACGCAGAGAACAAGCGCAACATCAACGCCGACGCCAAGCTGCAGCCGTTTTTCGGCAAGAAGCAGGTCTCGATGTTCGAGCTCGCTGGGCTGGTGGGCAAGCACGCGTCCTAAGCCTTCACCGGGCACACCGCCCGGCACACGCGACACAAAGGCCGGCTCTGCCGGCCTTTTTTGTGGGTTTCGAAGAAATATTAATAGGAATGACTCTCATTTGTAATATTATCTCCTCCTGAGCCGTGCGTCCTCGCTTTTTCAGCAGCTATTACCGGACAGCAAGACCGGCGCATTCCATTCTTTTGCAAGGAGATCCGCTTGACACCGCCCACGCCACCTCATGCTTCGATGGCATTCGCCACCATGCTGAACCCCCGCTCGGAGGACGCTTCCCTGTCAACGGCCCCCCTGACTTGGAGCGACACAAGTCCAGCGCCGGAAAAGCTGCTCGGCGCCCTGATGCTGGCCGCATCGGCATCCATGGGCGCGTGGGCGCAAGAGGCCAGCGACGCCGGCAGCCCCACCCTCTCCACGGTCACCGTGCGCGAGAGTGTGCAAGTCCAGGCCAAGGACACGCTCAAGGTGGAAAAAACGCGCATCGGCAAAGGCGAACAGGAGCTGCGTGACATCCCGCAGACCGTGACGGTGTTCACCGAAAAGCTCATGGCCGACCGCAACCAGGATGACCTGCGCGACGTGCTGCGCAGCACTGCTGGCGTGACCTTCCAGGCTGGCGAGACGGGCGAAGAGGACGTGCGCATGCGCGGCTTTTCGCTGCTGCAGGCGGGCGATCTTTACATCGACGGCATGCGCGACGCGCCGCTGTACGAGCGCGACACCTTCAACGATGACCGTGTGGAGGTGCTCAAGGGCTCGGCTTCTATGCTGTTCGGCAAGGGTTCGACCGGTGGCGTGGTGAACCAGGTCAGCAAAATGCCCCTGCTGATGGACCAAAAAGAGGTCAGCTACACCTTTGGCACGGGGCGTGAGCATCGCCTCACGGGCGACTTCAACATCCAGACCGGCAAGGACGCCGCGCTGCGCCTCAATGCTCTGGTGCACAACGAATACAACTCTGGCGCTTTCAAGAAAAAGCGCGGTATCGCGCCCACCTACAGCTGGGGCATAGGTAGCGCGGATGAATTTTCGGTCGGCGCGTACTACCTCGAAGTGCATGGCAGGCCGCTTTACAACCATCCGTGGCTCCTGAGCAGCAAGGGCACCATCATCCCGACGCTGCCGGCGCGCAATTACTATGGGCTGGCGAGCGACTACCTCGACACTTCGGCCCAGTACGTGAGCTTTTCGCACACGCACCGCTTCGAGGACGAGGGCTTCAACGCCGACGGCACGCTGCAAACGCGCCTGCGCCATGGCCGCTACGAGCGCGACCTCTGGGCCAGCGCGATCCGCTTCGCGCCGGGCACGACGCTCGCCAACCTCAACCCCGACACCGTCATCAGCCGCACGCCCAAAGGCCGCGTGGGCATCAGCGAACTGACGCAGCTGCAAAGCGACTACAGCCGCAATTTTTCGTGGTTCGGCAAGAACAATGCCATCCTCGCAGGGCTGGACTATTACTACGACGATGCACGGCGCAACCAGAATTTTGCAGGCCCGGCGAGCGGCCTGAACACGACGGTAGGCACGCCCAACGACGGCGCCTGGCGGCCCGACACGCGCGGCAACCCCGTCTTCAACACCTATGCGGTGCACGACCTGGGTTTGTATATGCAGGATACGCTGGAGCTCACGGGCGCGTTCAAGCTCGTGGCCGGGCTGCGCTACGACCACTTCTCGGCTTCTTACCGCAGCCCCTCGGGAAAGATCAGCAACGAGCGCAACGACAACCTCTTCAGTCCGCGCCTGGGCCTGCTCTACCAGCCGAGCCCCGTGGCTTCGTACTACGTGTCGTATGGCACCTCGTACAACACCTCGGGCGACGCCTACCAATACGACATCAACCCCAGCGCCAACACGACCAAAACCGCGAATACCGGCCCCGAAAAGAGCCGCAACTTCGAAATCGGTGGCAAGTTCGACCTGTTCGAGCGGCGCGCGGCGCTGGGCGTCGCGCTGTTCTACAGCGAAAAATACAACGAGCGCAACACCGACCCCGACGTCGCCGCCGAGCAGCAGCTGCTGTCAGGCAAGCGCCACGCCGCGGGCATGGAATTCAACCTCGCCGGGCGCATCTCGCCCAAGTGGGAGGCGTTCTTCAACCACACCTGGATCCCCGACGCCAAGATCGACCAGAGCAACCAGGTGCTCGCCGCCAACGGCGGCGGCGCGCAGGTGCAGGGCGACCGCCCCGCGCTCACGCCCAGGCACAGCGGCAGCGTCTGGACGACCTACGCCCTCACGCCCGGGCTGCGCCTGGGCGGCGGCCTGAACTACCGCGGCCGGCAAAACCCCGAAGGCGCACGCAACGTCACTGCGCCCGGCTTTGCCACCATCGATGCGATGCTCGAATACACCATCGACGAGAAGAATTCACTCAAACTCAACGTGAGCAACCTGGCCAACAAGCTCTACGCCGACACGCTGTACCGCGGCTTTTACGCCCCCGGCCCGGCGCGCGCGGCGCAGCTGACGTTCAAAAGCCGCTTTTGACGCACTTCTGACCCGTTTCTGACCCGCACCATGTTCCTGCACATTCCCCGCATCCTGGACGCCGAAGATCTCGCCACGGCGCGCCGTCTGCTCGGCCCCGACGCGCCCTGGATAGACGGGCGCAGCAGCGCCGGCGCGCAGGCGCTGGCCCAGAAAAACAACGCGCAGCTCGCGCAGGCCAGCCCCCAGGCGCAGCAACTGCGCACGCTGGTGCTTTCGGCATTGCAGCGCGCGCCGCTGTTTTTCTCGGCCGCGCTGCCGCAAAAGATCTTCAACCCGCTGTGCAACCGCTACAGCGGCGAGAGCAACTTCTACGGCCCGCACACCGACGGCGCGGTGCTGCACTCACAGGCCACGGGGCAATGGGTGCGCAGCGACATCTCGTGCACACTGTTTCTGAGTGCGCCCGACGAATACGACGGCGGCGAGCTGCTGATCCAGCAGGCGCAGGGCGAGCGCCGCATCAAGCTGCCCGCGGGCGACCTGATCCTTTACCCCGGCAGCACCGTGCACCAAGTCACGCCCGTGACGCGCGGCGCGCGCCTCGCGAGCTTTTTCTGGGTGCAAAGCATGGTGCGCTCGACCACGCAGCGCGAGCTGCTCTACGACATGGACATGCACCTGCTCGCGCTGCGCCAAAGCCTGGGCGAGAGCGACCCCGCCGTGATCGGCCTCACGGGCACCTACCACAACCTGCTGCGCCTGTGGGCCGACACCTGAAAATGTCCTGAAAAATATCATTTCGATAGCTGCTTGTGCTTGATGGATAAGCACTGGAGCCCAATTTAGCTTGAAATTCAACCATGTCCACCACGCCGCAAAGGCACCCCCTGCCCGCCGACCTCTTCACCCTGGCCGACCATGAGCGCCATGCGCGCGCACGCCTGGATGCGCCGGTCTGGGCCTACTTCAGCGGTGGCGCGGCCGACGAGATCACGCTGCGCGCCAACCGCAGTGCCTGGGACGCGCTCACGCTGGTGCCGCGCGTGCTGCGGCCGCTCGCGGGTGGACACACGCGCTGCGAGCTGCTCGGGCGCACGCTCGCGCACCCCATCATGCTCGCACCCGTGGCGTTCCAGCGCCTCGCGCACCCTGACGGCGAACTGGCCACGGCCTACGCCGCCGCAGCGCTGGGCGCGGGCCTGGTGCTCAGCACGCAGGCGAGCCAGCCGCTCGAAGCCGTGGCCCAGGCCATGCTCGGCGACGCGGGCCGCGGCCCGCTGTGGTTCCAGCTCTACCTGCAACCCGACCGCGGCCACACGCGCGAACTCGTGCAGCGCGCCGAAGCCGCAGGCTACGAGGCGCTGGTGCTGACCGTCGATGCCCCGTGCAGCGGCGTGCGCGAGCGCGAGTGGCGCGCCGGCTTTCGCCTGCCGCCCGGCATACGCGCGGTGAATCTGCCTGCGGCGGCTGCGCCCTCGGCCTCTGGCGGAACCGACCCCAGCAACGGCGCCCCAGCGGGCTCCAGCGCCCTGTTCGACGGCCTGCTGCGCCATGCCCCAACCTGGGACGACGTGCAATGGCTACAGTCCAGCACGCGCCTGCCCGTGCTGCTCAAAGGCGTGCTGCACCCCGAAGACGCGCGCACCGCGCTGGCGCATGGCGTGGCCGCCGTGATCGTCTCGAACCACGGCGGACGCACGCTGGACACCACGCCGAGCACGGCCAGCGTGCTGCCGCGCATCGCCGACGCCACGGGCGGCGCGCTGCCGCTGCTCGTGGACGGTGGCATCCGCCGCGGCACCGACGTGCTCAAGGCCATCGCCCTGGGCGCGCGCGCCGTGCTCGTGGGCCGCCCCATCGTCTGGGGGCTGGCCCACTCGGGCGCGGCCGGCGTCGCGCATGTGCTGCGCCTGCTGCGCGACGAATTCGAAGCCGCAATGGCGCTTACGGGCTGCGCCACGCTCGCGCAGGCCGGGCGCGAGATACTTGCGGATGCTGAAAATTTCTGCTCCAGCACAGCAAATGAGACATATTCTCATTAATAATCGGTGCCGAACACCACGACGAGACATGCCTCATGAAACCACTCTCCATCATCACGCTCAGCCTGATCCTGGTGGCCGGCTCGGCCTGGTGGATCCTGCGCAAATGATTTTGATGTTTTTCGGCTGCTAGCAGCCTGTCGGACTTTGGGCGTCGATAGCGAGAATGGGCCCCAGCGAGGCCAGTTTTTGCCGGATTCGCTGCCCCATAGCGGGACTATGGGGCAAGAAGACGGTAAAAAATGGGCCGCTGCGGCGCATTCGCAGCCGACGATTCCAAAGTCCGACAGGCTNCAAAAATCCATCGGTTTTATCTGTCGCATCAAGCGTCGAACACTACACTAGCCCAGATTCCACCTGCGTTGGCAGCTCACTTTTTCATGTTTGAATCGCATTCTTTTCCAGCGCCTGCGGGCGCCCGCCGCAAGGCTGTGGTCGCGCTGCTGGTGTTGCTGCTGCACGGCGCGGCGCTGTGGGCCTTGCAATCGGGCCTGCAGCGCCAGGCGCCGCCCGCGCACGAGCCTTTGATCGTGCCGGCCGAGCTGCTGAGCCAAGTCGCCACCCCACCTGCCCCGCCCGTGCCGCAAAGCACCCCGGCGCCCAAGCCCGCCATCACCCCGCCCGCGCGGCCCACGCCAGAAAAGCCGCGCCCCACGCCACGCCCCCAGCCGGCGCCCAAGGCCCAACCCGCACCGGCCACACAAGCCCCATCGGAACTCGCTGCCGCGCAAGCTTCGACCGCGCCTGCGCCCGATGCACCCGTGGCGCCACATGCAGACGCAGCTGCAGCCGCGCCAGCCCCTGCGGCACCGCCCGCCGCGCCGGCGCCGCCGCGCACCGAACTGCCCTCGAGCAACGCCGCCTACCTCAACAACCCCAAGCCGCCCTACCCCGCCGTCAGCAAGCGCATGGGAGAGCAGGGCAAGGTGGTGCTGCGCGTGCTCATCAGCGCCGAAGGGCTGCCGCAAAAGGTCGAAATCAGCCAATCCAGCGGCTACGACCGGCTCGACCGCCAGGCCCAGGAGGCCGTGCAGCACTGGCGCTTCGTGCCCGGCAAGCGCAACGGCGTGCCCGAGGCCATGTGGACGCTGGTGCCCATTCAATTCGCTCTGGAGTGAGAGACTACTTCGATAGGCAACATACCCCGCGCCATGGCCCTTTGGGTTGCTGTCAGAGGCGATGTCTGCGGCGTTGCAGCGCTTGTCCAGGCCTCCAGCATGGACGGCGCGCTGCGCCTTGCATCCATCCGCCCCTGACCGCAACGCGGGGTATGTTGCCTATCGAAATAGCCTCAAAGGAGAATTTTCATGGAATCCCAATTCGGCATCGCCAACCTCTGGGCACAGGGCGACGGGGTGACGCGCGGCGTCGCCGTGCTGCTGCTGCTCATGTCGCTGGCCTCGTGGATCGTCATCCTGCTCAAGGCGTGGGATGTGCTGCGGCTGCGCCGGCACGCGCGCGCGGCGCAAGATTTTTGGCGCAGCGAAGACTTCAGCGCAGGCCTCGCACGCCTCGGTGACGATCCGGGCAATCCCTTTCGCCAACTCGCCCAGGCCGCGCAGGAAGCCAGCGCACACCACGCGCAAGCCAGCCTGCAAGACCAGCTCGACCGCAGCGAGTGGATCACGCGCAGCCTGCGCAACCACCTCGACGACTGCGGCGCGCGCCTGCAATCGGGCCTGGCCATTCTGGCCTCGGTGGGCTCGACCGCGCCTTTCGTGGGTCTGTTCGGCACGGTGTGGGGCATCTACCACGCGCTGCTGGCCATAGGCAGCACGGGCCAGTCGACCATAGACAAGGTCGCAGGCCCCGTGGGCGAGGCGCTGATCATGACGGCGTTGGGCCTGGCGGTGGCGATTCCGGCCGTGCTCGGCTACAACGCCCTCGTGCGCGGCAACAAGGCCGTGCTGCACCAGCTGCGCCGCTTCACGCACGACCTGCACAGCTACTTCGTCGCCGGCAGCCGCACCGCCACTGCCTCCGGGGCCGAGGCCGCCGGCAAAGTGCTGCCCCTCAAGAAAGGCGCATGAGCATGGCGTTCGGAATCCAGGACGATGCCTTCGGCGACGGCGACGACGAGGTCATGAACGAGATCAACATGACGCCGCTGGTCGACGTCATGCTGGTGCTGCTCATCATCTTCATCATCACCGTGCCCGTGATGAAGCACTCGGTCAACGTCGAGCTGCCGCGCGCAGCCAACCAGCCAGAAGTCGTGCAGCCGACTACCGTGCGCCTGAGCGTCGCCGCCGACGGCCGCTATTTTCTGAACGGCACGCCGGTGTCGGACGAGGCGCTGCCTGCGCTGCTGCAGGCCGAGGCCGCCCGGCAGCCGCAGCCCGACCTGCACCTCAGCGGCGACCGCGCCGTGCGCTACGAGCGCGTGGCCCAGGCCATGGCGCTGGCGCAGCGCGCAGGGCTGCGCAAGATCGGCTTCGTGATCGAGCCGCAAAACCCTTGACAGAAATAGGCAAAGGAGCGTAGGGCCATTGACATCGCACGACATGGCTTTATCTACAATGCCCGCGTCTCTACACAGACCCAGAAGGAGCCATCGATGAACCAACCCCTCTCCACCCTGAACCCCGCACAGGTTTTTGACCTGTCCGCGCAGGAGCAGCGCCGCAAAGTGCTGCGCAACACCTACTGGCTGCTCGCGCTGAGCCTGCTGCCCACGGTGCTCGGCGCCTGGCTGGGCGTGGCCACGGGCATCACGCAAATGCTGCACGGCGGGCTGGGGCTGATCGTCTTCATGGCCGGCGCGTTCGGCTTCATGTTCGCGATCGAAAAAACCAAGCACTCGGCCGCCGGCATCGCCGTGCTGCTCGCCTTCACCTTCTTCATGGGCCTGATGCTTTCGGGCCTGATCGGCATGGTGCTGGGCTTCAGGAATGGCGTTTCGCTCATCACCACCGCATTCGCAGGCACGGCCGGCGTGTTCGTCGTCATGGCGACGCTCGCGAGCGTGATCAAGCGCGACCTCTCGGGCCTTGGGCAATGGCTGTTCGTGGGCGTGCTCGTGCTGCTCGTGGGCAGCGTGGTCAACCTGTTCGTGGGCTCCACGGCGGGCATGCTGGCGATCTCGGTCGCGGCGATAGGTCTCTTCAGCGTCTATATGCTGTACGACCTCAAGCAGATCATCGACGGCGGTGAAACCAACTACATCAGCGCCACGCTGGCCCTGTACCTGGACTTGTTCAACGTGTTCCAGAGCCTGCTTGCGCTGCTGGGCATCTTCGGCGGCGAACGCGACTGAGCGGCTGCTTTTTCCATCCCAGCAAAAGGCTCCGCAAGGGGCCTTTTTGTATTACAGGTTCAAGTCCCGCAGCCCTTTGTCGATAATCCAGGCAATGCCTCGCCCCGCCATCCATCTTTTCAAGCCACGCCTCCTGCTCGTCGCCGCGTTCGGGCTGCTGCTCGCCGGTTGCGACATTCCGGGCCTGGGGCCCGATCCGCGCATTGCCCAGCGCGAGGCCGAGGCGCAGGCCATAGGGGCGGCCTGCCGGCATGCGCAGCGCAGCCTCGAAGACTGCTACGCGCTCAACGCCAAGGCGCCCAAGGCTGCCGTCTTTGCGGGCTGGAAGGACATGGACCAGTACATGCGCGACAACAAGATCGAGGGCATCCCGCCGCAGCTCAGCAAGAGCATTCCGCCAGCGAACGGCGAAGCCAGCGGCAACACCGAAGCGCCTCCCGCGGCGGACGCGGCCAGCAAGTCTTAACCCACTTAGGCCAGGAACTTCAGCCCGGCGCTTCAGACCGGCGGCTCGGGCGCTTGGGTCGAATCGGGCAACTCGAACACCGCCACGCTCTCCACATGCGCCGTGTGCGGAAACATGTTGACCACGCCCGCGGCCGCGCAGCGATAGCCCGCGAGGTGCACCAGCAGGCCCGCGTCGCGCGCGAGCGTCGCGGGGTTGCAGCTCACATAGACGATGCGCCGCGGCGGCGTCCAGCCTGCGGCTGCGGCGGGCAGCGGCGCGGCGCCCTCTGCACCCTGGCGGGCCTGCGCGATGTCGGCCAGCGCCTTGGCAAGCGCAAAAGCCCCTTCGCGCGGCGGATCGACCAGCCACTTGTCGGCCCCGCCGTCGGCTACGAGCTGCTCGGGCGTCATCTCGAACAGGTTGCGCGCTACGAAATTCGTATCTGCTAGCGCTTGTCCCATCTGCCTCAACGCCTGATTTTTCTCATAATTTTCACGCGCCCGCGCAACCAGTGTTGTGCTGCCCTCCACACCCAGCACCGCACGCGCCTGCGTGGCCAGTGGCAGCGTGAAGTTGCCCAGGCCGCAAAACCAGTCGATCACACGCTCGTGCGGCCGCACGTCGAGCAGGCGCAGCGCGCGCGCGACCAGCACGCGGTTGATGTGCGGATTCACCTGCGTGAAGTCGGTCGGTCTAAAGGGCATGGTGATGCCGAACTCGGGCAGGCGGTACGCCAGTTCCTCGCCGCCTTCGTCGAGCAAATGCACCGTGTCCGGCCCCTTGGGCTGCAGCCACCATTGCACGTGGTGCTCTGCGGCAAAGGCGCGCAGCCGCGCGAGGTCGGCCGGCGAGAGCGGCTGCAGGTGGCGCAGCACCAGCGCCGTCACGGTGTCGCCGCAGGCGAGCTCGATCTGCGGGCAGCTGTCGCGCGCATCGAGCGCGGCCACGAGCGCGCGCAGCGGCAGCAGCAGGGCGCTCACGTGCGCGGGCAGCACGGGGCAGACCTGCATGTCGGCCACGTAGCGGCTCTTGCGCTCGTGAAAGCCGATCAGCACGCCGCCCTTTTTCGCCACATAGCGCACGGACAGGCGTGCGCGGTAGCGGTAGCCCCAGGCCGGCCCTTCGATGGGGCGCAGCACCACGTCGGGCCGCACCTTGCCCAGATGCCAAAGGTTGTCTTCGAGCACGCGCTGCTTGATCGCGACCTGCGCGCCGGGGTGCAAATGCTGCATCTTGCAGCCGCCGCAGGCACCCGCGTGCAGGCCGAAATGCGGACAGCCGGGCTGCACGCGCTGCGACGAGGGGCGGTGGATGGCCGTGAGGCTGGCCTGCTCCCACTGGTTCTTTTTGCGGTAGGTCTGCGCGCTCACGAGCTCGAAGGGCAGCGCACCTTCGATGAACACCACCTTGCCGTCGGGCCGGTGCGCGACGCCCTGCGCCTCGAGGTCGAGCGACTCGACAGCCAGCCAGCCTTCTGGCAACGGATCGGGCAAGAGATGAGGGGCGCCCGCAATGGCGTTGGCGGGCATGGATGGGAGGGCGTTTGCAGACGTTTCACTCATGCTGCGATTGTCTCAGACCGCTTTTCGGAACCTTTTTGCGCCAGCCTTGAAGCCAGCCTTGAAATCGGCAGCCTGCGCCCCATCTCTGTGCACGTTGTTCCATCCATAAAAAATCGACATGTCCGACAACGCACCCAACAATCCCCCATCCGACACCTCCGCGGCCACGCCGACGGAAGAAACCATGGCTGCGCACACCTCCGACGAGATCGCGCGCCTGCAGGCCGAACTGGCCGAGCTCAAGGCCAAGAGCGCCGAGCTCGCCGACCAGTTCCTGCGCGCCAAGGCCGAGGCCGAAAACGCCCGCCGCCGCGCCGAAGAAGAAATCGCCAAGGCGCGCAAGTTCGGCATCGAGAGCTTTGCCGAAAGCCTGCTGCCCGTGGCCGACAGCCTCGAAGCGGCACTGGGCGTCAAGGAGGCTACGCCGCAGCAATTGCGTGAAGGCGCCGACGCCACGCTGCGCCAGCTCGCTGCGGCCCTGGAGCGCAACAAGGTGCTCGCCATCCAGCCCGCGGCGGGTGAAAAGTTCGACCCGCACCGCCACCAGGCCATCAGCATGGTGCCCGCCGCGCAGGAGCCCAACACCGTCGTTAGCGTGCTGCAAAAGGGCTACCTGATCGCCGACCGTGTGCTGCGCCCCGCGCTCGTGACCGTGGCGGCGCCCAAATAAAAAAACGGCAATAAAAAACGGCAATCAACCTGCAATAAATCCGCCCCTCTGACTTGAAGCTCAGGCGCTGATCCACAAGTTACGAGCCAAGCAAACCATATTTCAGTTTCAACGGGAGAATTCAACATGGGAAGAATCATCGGTATTGACCTCGGCACGACCAACAGCTGCGTGGCCGTCATGGAGGGCAACACCCCGCGCGTGATCGAAAACAGCGAAGGCGCGCGCACCACGCCGTCCATCGTGGCTTATCAGGAAGACGGCGAAATCCTGGTCGGCGCCGCTGCCAAGCGCCAGGCGGTCACCAACCCCAAGAACACGCTGTATGCCGTCAAACGCCTGATCGGCCGCAAGTTCGACGAAAAAGAGGTGCAAAAGGACATTCACCTGATGCCCTACCAGATCGTCAAGGCCGACAACGGCGACGCCTGGGTCGAGGTGCGCGGCCAGAAGCTCGCCCCGCCGCAGGTCAGCGCCGAAGTGCTGCGCAAGATGAAGAAAACCGCCGAGGACTACCTGGGCGAGCCCGTGACCGAGGCCGTGATCACCGTGCCGGCCTACTTCAACGACGCCCAGCGCCAGGCCACCAAAGACGCCGGCCGCATCGCCGGCCTGGAAGTCAAGCGCATCATCAACGAACCCACCGCAGCGGCGCTGGCCTTCGGCCTCGACAAAACCAGCAAGGGCGACCGCAAGGTGGCCGTGTATGACCTGGGCGGCGGCACCTTCGACATCTCCATCATCGAAATTGCCGACGTCGAAGGCGAAAAGCAGTTCGAGGTGCTCTCGACCAACGGCGACACCTTCCTCGGTGGCGAAGACTTCGACCAGCGCATCATCGACTACATCATCACCGAGTTCAAGAAAGAACAAGGCGTTGACTTGAGCAAGGACGTGCTGGCGCTGCAACGCCTCAAGGAAGCCGCCGAAAAGGCCAAGATCGAGCTCTCGAACTCCACCCAGACCGACATCAACCTGCCCTACATCACGGCCGATGCCTCTGGCCCCAAGCACCTCAACATCAAGCTCACGCGCGCCAAGCTCGAAAGCCTGGTGGAAGAGCTGATCCAGCGCACGATCGAGCCCTGCCGCATCGCGATCAAGGACGCCGGCGTGTCCGTGTCCGACATCGACGACGTGATCCTCGTGGGCGGCATGACGCGCATGCCCAAGGTGCAGGAAAAGGTCAAGGAATTCTTCGGCAAGGAGCCGCGCAAGGACGTGAACCCTGACGAAGCCGTGGCCGTGGGCGCAGCCATCCAGGGCCAGGTGCTCTCGGGTGAGCGCAAGGACGTGCTGCTGCTCGACGTGACGCCGCTGTCGCTGGGCATAGAGACCCTGGGCGGTGTCATGACCAAGATGATCGCCAAGAACACGACCATCCCGACCAAGTTCGCGCAAACCTTCTCCACGGCCGAGGACAACCAGCCCGCCGTGACCATCAAGGTCTATCAGGGTGAGCGCGAGCTCGCGAGCGGCAACAAGCTGCTGGGCGAGTTCAACCTCGAAGGCATCGCCCCGTCACCGCGCGGCCTGCCGCAGATCGAGGTGACCTTCGACATCGACGCCAACGGCATCCTGCACGTGAGCGCCAAGGACAAGGGCACGGGCAAGGAAAACAAGATCACCATCAAGGCCAACTCGGGTCTGTCGGAAGACGAGATCCAGAAGATGGTCAAGGACGCCGAGCTCAACGCCGCCGAGGACAAGCGCAAGGTTGAACTGGTACAGGCCCGCAACGAAGCCGATGCCGCCATCCACAGCGTCAACAAGAGCCTGGCCGAGCATGGCGACAAGCTCGACAGCGCCGAGAAGGACAAGATCACAGCGGCGATCAAGGAGCTCGAAGACGCCATCAAGGGTGACGACAAGGACACCATCACAGCCAAGACCGCCGCCCTGATGAGCGCAAGCCAGAAGCTCGGCGAAAAGATGTACGCCGATGCCCAGGCGGCACAAGCTGCGCAGGCAGCAGGTACGCAAGCAGGCGGCGGCGCGGCAGGCGCATCGTCGGCCCATGCAGACGATGACGTGGTTGATGCCGAAGTGAAGGAAGTCAAGAAAGACTGACCTGCGCAGTAAGCAGCACTCCGCGTTTGAGTGACGATTCACCGCCGCGCCAGGCCCTCGCAAGAGGCGGGCGCGGCGTTTCCATGTTCCACCCCGGCCCTGAAACATGTCCAAAAGAGACTATTACGAAGTCTTGGGCGTTCCCAAGAATGCTTCCGAAGACGAGATCAAGAAAGCCTACCGCAAGCTGGCCATGAAGCACCACCCCGACCGCAATCAGGGGGATGCCGGCAAGGCTGCCGAAGAAAAGTTCAAAGAGGCCAAAGAGGCTTACGAGATGCTGTCCGACCCGCAAAAGCGCGCGGCCTACGACCAGTACGGCCACGCCGGCGTCGATCCGAACATGCGCGGGCCCGGCGGCGGGGAAGGCTTCGGCGGCTTCGCCGAAGCCTTTGGCGACATTTTTGGTGACATCTTCGGCCAGAGCCGGCGCCCCGGCGGCGGGCGCCAGGTCTATCGCGGCAGCGACCTGAGCTATGCGCTCGAGATCACGCTCGAAGAAGCTGCCCACGGCAAGGACGCGCAAATCCGCATCCCCGCATGGGAAGGCTGCGACACATGCCACGGCAGCGGTGCCAAGCCGGGCACCAGCGCCAAGACCTGCAGCACCTGCGGCGGCAGTGGCACGGTGCAGATGCGCCAGGGCTTTTTCAGCGTGCAGCAGACCTGCCCGCACTGCCGCGGCTCGGGCAAGATCATCCCCGAGCCCTGCCCGAGCTGCCACGGCCAGGGCCGCTTGAAGAAGCAAAAGACGCTCGAAGTCAAGATCCCTGCGGGCATAGACGACGGCATGCGCATACGCAGCACCGGCAATGGCGAGCCCGGCGTCAACGGCGGCCCACCGGGTGACCTCTACATCGAAATCCGCATCAAAAAGCACGAAATCTTCGAGCGCGACGGCGACGACCTGCACTGCCAGGTGCCCGTGAGCTTCATCACGGCGGCGCTGGGCGGCGAAATCGAAGTGCCCACACTCGACGGCAAGGCCGCGATCGACATCCCCGAAGGCACGCAGGCAGGCAAGCAGTTCCGCCTGCGCGGCAAGGGCATCAAGGGCATACGCTCGAGCCATGCCGGCGACCTGTATTGCCACATCACCGTAGAAACGCCAGTCAAACTGACCGAACATCAGCGCAAACTGCTGCGTGAACTCGATGAATCGCTCAAGAAAGGCGGGCATCGCCATTCGCCCAGCGCGCAAAGCTGGACCGACCGGCTGAAGAACTGGTTCAGTTGAGCTTTTGCCACGCCGGTGTGGCCGGCGCCTGTTGCCGCGCTCGTTACCATCGGGGGCGAAAGGACTCCTCCCCATGACGGTCAATATCAGCTTTCTCGGTGGCGCTGCCACGGTCACCGGCTCCAAATACCTGGTGCACTACGACGGGCGCCGTCTGCTCGTCGATTGCGGCCTGTTTCAAGGCTACAAGCAGCTGCGCCTGCGCAACTGGCAGCCCCTGCCCGTGGCGCCCGCCGAAGTCGACTCCGTGGTGCTGACCCACGCGCACCTGGACCACAGCGGCTACCTGCCGCTGCTTGCGCGCGACGGCTACCACGGCCCCGTGCACAGCACCTCGGGCACGCGCGACCTGTGCGCCATCCTGCTGCCCGACAGCGGCCATTTGCAGGAAGAAGACGCGGCATTCTTGAACCGCCACCAGCTGAGCGAACACACGCCCGCGCTGCCGCTTTACACCCAAATCGACGCGCAGCGCTGCCTGAAGCAATTTCGTGCCCACGCGTTCCATCAGCCATTCGAGCCGATTTCCGGCTGGCGCGTGCGCTTCATGCCGGCGGGCCACATCCTGGGCGCAGCCAGCGTGCTGCTCGAAGTCGGCGGGCGTCGCATACTGTTCTCGGGCGATCTCGGCCGCCCGGACGATCTCATCATGAACGCCCCCGAGGCGCCCCCGCAGGCCGACACCGTGCTCGTCGAATCCACCTACGGCGACCGCGAGCACCCGCCCACCGACATCCTGCAGGAGCTCGGCCCGGCGCTGCAGCGGCTCGCCGAGCGTGGCGGCGTGGCCGTGGTGCCGGTGTTTGCCGTAGGCCGGGCGCAGACCGTGCTGCATGCGATCCACATGCTCAAGGCGCGCAAAGCCATCCCCGCTTCGCTGCCCGTCTTTCTCGACAGCCCCATGGCCGTGAGCACCACGGGGTTGTTCGAAAAGCACCTGGGCGAGCACCGCCTGAACCTGCGCCAGTCGCAGGCGCTCTCGCGCGAGGCCACCATGGTGCAGACCACCGACGAATCCAAGGCCCTCGCACGCCGCCACGGCCCCATGGTGATCCTGTCCGCCAGCGGCATGGCCACGGGTGGGCGCGTGCTGCATCACCTGGCGCTGTACGCGGGCGACCATCGCAACATGATCATCATCACGGGCCACCAGGCGCCGGGCACACGCGGCGCACGCATTGCGGACGGCGAAAAGCGCATCCGCATCTTTGGCCAGGAAGTGGACATCCGCGCCGAAGTGGTGGCGCTCAGCTCCGCCTCGGCGCACTCGGACGCCAACCAGACGCTGGCCTGGTTGCGCAGCATGGAGCACGCGCCCCAGCAGGTGTACGTGGTGCACGGCGAGCCGGGCGCCGCAGACGCTTTGCGCGGGCGCATCGCCCACGAACTGCGCTGGCGCGCCAGCGTGCCCGAGCACGCCAGCACCTGCCCGGCGTGAGCAGGGTTTGCATGCACCTGCCGACTGCCACTCTGTGCCCATGACGCAGCGCCGATGTTTCGCTCCGCGTCCTAAAATCGCTTTTTCCCCACACCAAGACCTTCTCGAGAACCATCCATGGGACGCACCCTCTACGACAAAATCTGGGACGAACACGTCATAGACACCGAGGAAGACGGCACCGCCCTGCTCTACATCGACCGGCACCTGGTGCACGAAGTCACCAGCCCGCAGGCCTTCGAAGGGCTGCGCCAGGCCGGACGCAAGGCATGGCGCATCAGCTCGGTCGTCGCCACGGCCGACCACAACACCCCGACCACGGGCTGGGAGCGGGGCTACGACGGCATTGCCGACCCGATCAGCAAGGAGCAGATCACCACGCTGGACGCCAACATCGCCGAATTCGGCGCGGCGGCGTTCTTCCCCTTCATGTCCAAAGGCCAGGGCATCGTGCACGTGATGGGCCCCGAGCAAGGCGCCACGCTGCCCGGCATGACCGTGGTCTGCGGCGACAGCCACACGAGCACGCACGGCGCCTTTGGCGCGCTGGCGCACGGCATTGGCACTTCAGAGGTCGAGCACGTGCTCGCCACGCAGACGCTGCTGGCCAAAAAGGCCAAGAACATGCTCGTCAAGGTCGAAGGGCCGCTTGCGCGCGGCGTCGGCGCCAAGGACATCGTGCTCGCCATCATCGGCAAGATCGGCACCGCCGGCGGCACGGGCTACACGATAGAGTTCGCCGGCTCGGCGATGCGCGCACTCAGCATGGAAGGCCGCATGACCGTGTGCAACATGGCGATCGAAGCCGGCGCACGCGCCGGGCTCGTGGCCGTCGATGACAAAACCATCGAGTACGTCAAAGGCCGCCCGCTCGCGCCCACGGGCGCCGAATGGGAGCAGGCCGCGGCCTACTGGCGCACGCTGCACTCCGACCCCGACGCGCAGTTCGACCGCGTGGTTGAACTCGACGCGGGCAGCATCGTGCCGCAGGTCACCTGGGGCACGAGCCCCGAAATGGTGCTCGGTATCGATGCGCGCGTGCCCGACCCCGACAAGGAAAAAGACGCCAACCAGCGCAATGCGATCGAGCGCGCGCTGACCTACATGGGCCTCACGCCCGGCAAACCCATTGCCGACATCCACATCGACAAGGTCTTCATCGGCTCGTGCACCAACAGCCGCATTGAAGACCTGCGCGCTGCCGCCGCAGTGGTCAAGAAATTGGGACAGAAGGTCGCGAAAAACGTCAAGCTTGCAATGGTCGTGCCGGGCTCGGGCCTGGTCAAGGAACAGGCCGAACGCGAGGGCCTGCACGAAATCTTCCGCGCCGCCGGCTTCGAGTGGCGCGAACCCGGCTGCTCCATGTGCCTGGCCATGAACGCCGACCGGCTCGAGCCCGGCGAGCGTTGCGCGAGCACCAGCAACCGCAATTTCGAAGGCCGCCAGGGCGCGGGCGGGCGCACACACCTGGTCAGCCCCGCCATGGCCGCGGCGGCCGCCATCCACGGGCACTTCGTCGATGTACGCCAATTCGCTTGAGGCTTCCACCATGAAAAAAACGACTACTGCTGTCCTCCTTGTCCTGCTGGGTTTTGTGCTCAGCGGCTGCAACACCATCCAGGGCATGGGGCAGGACGTGCAGAAAGCCGGCAACGCCATCGAGCGCGCCGCCAAGTAAGAACCTGTGCCAAGCCCCAGAGACATCGCCATGCAGAAATTCACCGTGCACCAGGGGCTCGTCGCCCCGCTCGACCGTGAAAACGTCGATACCGACGCCATCATCCCCAAGCAGTTCCTCAAGTCGATCAAGAAAACGGGCTTTGGCCCGAACCTGTTCGACGAGTGGCGCTACCTCGACCACGGCGAGCCCGGCATGGATCCGGCCAGCCGCAAGCCCAACCCCGACTTCGTGCTCAACCAGCCGCGCTACCAGGGCGCGTCCATCCTGCTGGCGCGCAAAAACTTCGGCTGCGGCTCGAGCCGCGAGCACGCACCCTGGGCGCTCGAGCAATACGGCTTTCGCGCGCTGATCGCGCCGAGCTTTGCCGACATCTTCTTCAACAACTGCTTCAAGAACGGTCTGCTGCCTATCGTGCTGCCCGAAGGCATCGTCGACCAGCTCTTCGATGAAGTGGCGGCCTTTCCCGGCTACGAGCTCACGATCGACCTGCAGCGCCAGGTCGTCGTGCGCCCGCAAGGCGAAGAAATCCCGTTCGAGATCAACGCCTTTCGCAAATACTGCCTGCTGGGCGGCCTCGACGACATCGGCCTCACGCTGCGTCATGCGGACAAAATCCGCGCTTACGAAGCGCAGCGCCTGGCCACCAAGCCCTGGCTCGCACACACGCTGCTCGCCTGAATTAGTAGTAAAAATAGCCTCTAGCCAATATAAATCAAGCGCTAGTAGCTATCAATAAAGAAGTATTTCATGAAAATCGCGATCCTCCCCGGGGACGGCATAGGCCCCGAAATCATGGCCGAAGCCGTCAAAGTCCTGCAGGCGCTCGGCCTGCGCTTCGAGATGGAAACAGCCCCCATCGGCGGCGCCGCCTACGAGGCCGCCGGCCACCCGCTGCCCGAGACCACGCTGCGGCTCGCGCAGCAGGCCGACGCCATCCTGTTCGGCGCCGTGGGCGACTGGAAGTACGACAAGCTCGAGCGCCACTTGCGCCCCGAGCAGGCCATCCTGGGCTTGCGCAAGCACCTCGGACTGTTCGCCAACTTCCGCCCCGCGATCTGCCACGAACAGCTCGTGGGCGCCTCCAGCCTCAAGCCCGAGCTCGTCGCGGGTCTGGACATCCTCATCATCCGCGAGCTCACGGGCGACATCTATTTCGGCCAGCCGCGTGGGCGCCGCAGCGCCCCCGACGGCGCGTTTGCGGGCGCCGAAGAAGCTTTCGACACCATGCGCTACACCCGCCCCGAGATCGAACGCATCGCCCGCGTGGCCTTCGAGGCCGCGCGCAAACGCGGCAAAAAGGTCACGAGCGTCGATAAAGCCAACGTGCTCGAAACCTTCCAGTTCTGGAAGGACGTGGTCACCGAAGTGCACCAGGACTACCCCGACGTCACGCTCGAGCACATGTACGTGGACAACGCCGCGATGCAGCTCGTCAAGGCGCCGAAAAACTTCGACGTGCTCGTCACCGGCAACATGTTCGGCGACATCCTGAGCGACGAGGCTTCCATGCTCACCGGCTCGATCGGCATGCTGCCCTCGGCCTCGCTCAACGACAAAGGCCAGGGCCTGTACGAGCCCAGCCACGGCAGCGCGCCCGACATCGCGGGCAAAGGCATTGCGAACCCGCTCGCCACCATCCTGAGCGCGGCCATGATGCTGCGCTTTTCGCTAGCGCAGCCAGCCGCCGCCGAACGCATCGAGGCCGCCGTCAAACAGGTGCTGGCCCAGGGCCTGCGCACCGCCGACATCTGGAGCGAAGGCACGACGCGCGTGGGCACACGCGAAATGGGCGACGCGGTGGTCAAGGCGCTGCAAAACCATTGAGGCGCGCGCAGCAAGGATCCTAAAATGCGGCAAACCTCTGCCCAACCCTAGCTACAGCCGCCGCCCATGTCCACCCAAGCCGCACCAGACGCAGCCACGGCAGCGTCTGCCTCTGGGCCTTTCGCCGTCGCCATGATCGCGCGCCAGGCCATCGTGAATACCCAGCAGGCCGTGATTGGCCATGAGCTATTCAACCGCGCGCGCTCGAGCGGCGAACACACGGCGACCAGCGACGTGCTTCTCATGTTCACGGCCTTGTCGCACACGGGCGCCGAGGAACTGCTGGGCAACAAGCTCATCTTCATCAACTGCACGCACGAAACCCTGGCCGGTGGACATCTGGATCTGCTGAACCCGGACAAGGTGGTGCTCGAGATTCCCCCACTGGGCCACACCGCCGTCGATGAGGTCAACGCCCGCCTGCCCATCCTGAGCGCCTTGCGCGAACGCGGCTTTCACCTGGCCTTCAACCACACGGTGCTCGAATCGGCCTACGCGCCCTGGCTGCCGCTGGCCGATTACATCAAGCTCGACCTGTCCGTGCTCGCCCCCGACCAGCTGGCCGTGCTCGTGCGCTACGCCGGGCGGCACTCCAAGGCCGAACTCATCGCCGAAAAAGTCGAAACCGCACAGCAGTACGACTTTGCCGCAGGCCAGGGCATCGCGCTCTTCCAAGGCTATTGGTTCGCACGTCCGGCAGTCATAGAAGCGCGCGTACTCACCCCTGCCCAAGCCTGCATCATCGAGCTCATCAACAAGGTACGCCAGCAAGCCAGCACGGAAGAAATCGAAGAGGTGCTCAAAAAAGACCCGAGCCTGGCCTTCAACCTGCTGCGCCTGATCAATTCGGCAGGCTTCGGGTTGCAGCATGAAATCACCTCGCTGCGCCAGGCAGTGCTGCTGCTGGGCCTCAAGAAGCTGTTCCGCTGGGCTGCTTTGCTGTTCACGGCCACGCGCGCCAGCGGGGCTCCGTCCTCCCTAGGACACACCGCCGTCGTGCGTGGCCGGCTCATGGAACTGCTGACATTGGAAATTCTTTCCCAGGAAGATGCCGACCAAGCCTTCGTCACAGGAATTTTCTCTTTGCTCGACGTGATGCTCGGCATGCCCATGGAAGCTGCCCTGGGCCTGCTGAATCTTCCTGCCGTCGTCGTAGCAGCATTGCTGCGGCACGAGGGCACCCTGGGCGACCTGTTGACGCTGGCCCAAGCCTGCGAGATGAACGACGATGCCGCCTTCGACCGCGCCGCGCACAACCTGCGCCTGACGAGCTCGCAAATCAACCTTGCACACCTGCAGGCATTGGCCTGGGCCGACCAGTTCAGCGAGCAGTAGCGCTCAAGCACAACCAGGTCGCGCGTCGTGGCATGGGCCATAGAATGCCGCTTTCCTGGCCCCTCACTCCGCACGCCATGCCCAGCCCTCACACCACAGACACAGCAACCGCAGACACAGCGGCGACAGAAAATGTAGCCGCCATGGAAGCTGCCGAAGCCACGAATCTGGCCATCATCGCGCGCCAGCCCATCGTCGATGCGCAGCGTGCCGTCTATGGCTACGAGCTGTTCGACCGCACCACGGCCTCGGACCACCATACGGCCGCCAGCGACGCGGCCTTGTTGTTCAATGCGCTGTCCAATGCAGGCACTGAAGCACTGGTCGGCAAAAAAACGGTGTTCATCAACTGCACGCACGAAAGCCTGGCAGGCGGCCACCTGGAGCTCGTCCACCCCGAAAAAGTGGTGCTCGAGGTACCGCCGCTCGCGGGCGAGGCCTCGGCGGAGGACATCGAGGGGCGCGTTGCCACGCTGCAGGCCCTGCGCCAGCGCGGCTTTCGCCTCGCTTTCGACCAGCAGGTGCTGCGCCGCCCCTACGCCAGCTGGCTACCGCTGGCGAGCTTCGTCAAGCTCGACATGCAAGCCTTCAAGCCGGAACTCGCTGCGCCGCTGGTGCAATTCGCGCGTGCGCACAGCCAGGCCACGCTCGTCGCCGAAAAAGTCGAAACCGCAGAGCAATTCCAGCGCATGGCAGACCTCGGCGTGACGCTGTTCCAGGGGTTCTGGTTCGCGCGCCCCGTGCTGGTGCAGACCACCATCGCCCGCCCCTCGCAAGCCATCACCATCCAACTCATCAACCTGGTGCGCAAGCAGGCCAGCACGGCGGAGATCGAGGAACTCCTCAAGCGCGACCCGGCCCTGTCCTTTAACCTGCTGCGCTACATCAACTCCTCGGGGTTCGGACTGTCGTGCGAAGTCACCTCGTTTCGCCATGCGGTGATGATCCTCGGCCTGAAAAAGCTGTTCCGCTGGGCGGCGCTGCTTTTGACGACCTCGCGCGCTGGCGGCCCGCCACCCGTCGTGGGCACCACCGCCGTGGTACGCGGCCGGCTCATGGAACTGCTCGCCGCCGAATTGCTGCCCCCCGAGGAATGCGATAACGCCTTTGTCGTGGGCGTGTTTTCGCTGCTCGACGTCATGCTCGGCATGCCGCTGGAAAAAGCCCTGGAGTCCGTGGCTTTGCCGGATTCCGTGACCGAAGCACTGCTGCATGGAAAAGGGGTGTTCGCGCCTTTTCTCGAACTCACCAAAGCCTGCGAAAGCGGCGACGAGGAGACCTTCGCGCGCCTCGCGCAGGAATTGCATCTCACCAACCGGCAGGTCAACTGGGCGCATCTGCAGGCCCTGACCTGGGCCGAAAGCCTGGACGAAGCAGCGGCCTGACGCGCGGCCGCGGGCCGACCGTCAGCCCGCCGAACGCACCCAGCGCACGATGTCGGCCGCACCCAGCGCGCCCGAGATGCGCGCCACCTCGCGCCCGCCGCGAAACAAAATCATGGTCGGGATGCTGCGAATACCGTAGCGTGCAGCGATGTCCTGCTGCGCTTCGGTATTGAGCTTTGCCAGGCGCACTTCGGGCTCGAGCTGGCGCGCAGCCTCGGCAAAGGCTGGCGCCATCTGGCGGCACGGCCCGCACCAGGGCGCCCAGAAGTCGACCAGCACAGGAATCTGGTTGCGCCCGATATGGCGCTCGAAGCTCTGTGCGTCGAGCTCCAGCGGCGCGCCCGTGAACAGCGCTTGGTGGCATTTGCCGCAGCTGGGCGCGCTGCGCAGCTGCGTGGACTGCACGCGGTTCGTGGTGTGGCAATGAGGGCAAACGATGTGCAAGGCTTCGGTCATGGTGGTCGGGTAGTCGTGGGGTGGATCGCTGCCTTGCATATCGGGTTGCCGGCGCGTGGTTCAATACCAATCCCTACGCCCCCTATCCATAGCGAATTTTCATCGCCAGGATGGCCCCCGCCAGCGCGAGCGTGACCGCATTCGCGGCGACGAGGGGCCAGGCCTGCAGCAGCAGGCCATAGACGAGCCACAGCGCAATGCCCACGGTGAACGCGGCGTACATGCCCAGCGAAATGCCCCGCACGTCGCGCGTGCGGAAGGTGTGCAGGGCCTGCGGCACGAAGCTGCAGGTGGTGAGCGTGGCGGCAAGGTAGCCTATCCAATCCGTCCAGTGCATAGCTCAGGGCTGCGCGCGCACCCACTCGACGAGGCGCTCGAGCGCCGGGCGCGCGGCCGCGGCGCTGGGGTGATTGACGAGCGCCACGAGCACCCAGCGCCGGCCGCTGGGCGCATCGACGTAGCCGGCGATGGCCACCACGTCGCGCAGGCTGCCCGTCTTGAGGTGCGCCTGGCCCGCGGCGCTGGCCTGGTTGCGGCGCAAGGTGCCATCGACGCCAAGAATGGGCAGCGACGCGGCGAGCTCGGGCATCACGGGCGCGCGCCAGGCGCTTTGCAGCATGCGCCCGAGCGCTTGCGCGCTGACGTGCGCGCTGCGGCTCAGACCGGCGCCGTTGTCGAGCTGCGGCGGCGCGGCGTCGGGCAGGCGTTCCTGCCACCACTGGCGCATGATGGCGCGCGCCCCCTCGCGCGTGGCGACGCCGTTTTTTTGCAGCGCAAGCGTGAGGAAAATCTGCTGCGCCATGACGTTGTTGCTGAACTTGTTCACGTCGCGCACCACCTCGGCCAGCGTGGGCGAACTGGCGCTGAAAATGGGCTGCAGCCCCGCCGGCACGCGCCCATCGCGCACGCCGCCGTCCAACGTTCCTCCGAGTTCGCGCCACAGGCCCGCGATCGCCTGCGCGGCGAAGTTCTGCGGATCGGCCGCCGCCACGGGCCAAACGCGCTCGCCGCAGGCCGCCGGGTAGCTGCCGCGAAAGACGGTGCGCCGCGCATCGGAGAGCTCGGCGCGCAGGCCCGCGCGCCAGTCGCCGCAGGGCGTGCCGGCAGGCGCGAGCGGCACCTGCGTCTGGCGCTGCACGCCCGCAAGCGGCAGGTCGTAGTGGATGCGCGCCACGCCCGCGGCCTCGTCGGGGATGAAGCCCATGCCCACGGCCTGGTAGTTGAGCAGCAGCGCATCGGGCGCGGCGTTGTAGGGGCGCAGCGGCTCGCCGTCGAAGTCGGCCGGGTCTTGCGGCGGCAGCTCGAAGGCCGTGCGGTCGAGCACGATGTCGCCGGCGATGCGCACTATGCCTTGCGCCTGCACGCGCTTGAGCAGCAGCCACAGGCGCTCGGCCACGAGCTTGGGGTCGCCCTGGCCGCGCAGGTACAGGTTGCCGTGCAGCGTGCCGCCCTGCACCGCACCGTCGGCATAGACGGGCGTTTGCCAGATGAAGGACGGCCCGAGCAGGTCGAGCGCCGCGTAAGTGCTGACGAGCTTCATGACCGAAGCCGGGTTCATGGGCACCTGCGCGCGGTACGCCAGGCGCGGCGGCTGGCGCGTGTCCTGCGCGTCAGCCACCCAGACGGCCAGCGCCTCACGCGGCAGCTGCGCACGCGCCAAAGCGGCTTCCACGGCCGCGGGCAAAGCCGATGCAGCTACGGAAGCAGGAGCGCCCGCCGCAGGCTGGGCCCTGGCCGCGCCCAGGCACAAGACCAGCCCCGCCGCAGCCACACAAAAAACCCGCGCGGCCCGCAGCAAAACGCCGGTGCCCACGCAGGTGGTGAAAGAAGAAAGCGCACAGCACATGGGGCGAGTGTAGAACGCCCCCACATGGCCCCGCGCTTGCGGATTGCGCCCGCGCTTCACTCCACCGGCACGGTCATGGGCAGTGGTTTGCCGGGTGCGGCCTTGGGCAGCTCGACGCGCAGCACGCCGTTTTTGTACGTGGCACGGGCCGCGTCGGCGCGCACCGGCACGGGCAGCGGCACCTTGCGCTGAAAGCTGCCATAGGCACACTGCATCACGCGCCAGCGGCCTTGCGTACTTTCGCGCTCGAAGCGCTTCTCACCGCTGATGTCCAGCATGTCGCCGTGCACCTCGATGCGCAGGTCGCTCTTTTCCAGCCCCGGCAGTTCAAGACGCACGACCAGGCGCTCTTCATCCTCGAACAAGTCGGCACCGAGCACGGCCCAGTTGCGCGAGGGCAGGAAGAAGTCTTCGTCCATCTCGAATTTGGCCGGCAGTTGCGTCTGCGCGCCAGGCTTGAAGCGCGTCAAGGCCCCCGCGGCAAAGCGCGTGAGACTGCGCCAGCCTTCGGACAGGTTGTCCCACAGGGCGCCCACGTTTTCCTTCAAGGATTCCACTTTCATCGCAACCTCCGTTTTGTAGAAAAAACGCCTGGCAATCTACCAGGCGTATGCGTCTTCACCCCCAGCAAGTAGCTCAGGCCACCTGCACTTCGATGCGCCGCGGCTGGGCATGCTCGGCCTTGGGGATGCGCAGAGTCAGCACGCCTTGCTCGAACTTGGCCTGCGTCTTGGCGGGATCGAGCTCCTTGGAGAGCGTGAACACGCGGCGGTAGCGCGGCAGGCCGACCTCGGCGTGGCTCGCTTCCATACCCTGAGGCACGTCAAGCGCGAGCTCGCCTTCGATCGTGAGCGTGTCGGACTCGATCTGCAGGCTGAGCTTGTCCTTGGGCACGCCAGGCAGGTCGGCGTACAGGCTGATGCCGCCGGCATCCTCGATCACGTCCACGGGCGGCAGCAGCGTGAAGTCCTCTGGCGCCTTGTCTGCCGCTTGGTTCACCGCGTTCGCTGCGGCTTGGGTGACTTGGTTTTCGCTCATGGTGCAAACCTCCTCAATCATTCGATGGTGATGCGGCGCGGCTGGGCTTCTTCCTTGCGCTGTATGCGCACGTGCAGCACGCCGTCGCGGTACTTGGCGGCCACCGAGGCCGGATCGATGTCGTCAGGCAGCGAGACGACACGGCGGAAACGCCCGGCAAAACGCTCGTTGATGTGCACGGTGGCTTTTTCGGGCACATCGGCAGCCTTGCGCTCGCCCGAGAGCGTCAAAATGCCTTTCTCGATCTGCACGTCCAGACTCGCAGGGTCGAGCCCAGGCGCGAAGGCATAGATTTCCACCGACTGCGGCGTGCCGCCGACGTTGAGCGTCGGAAAGCCGCGCGCCAAGCCTCGAATGCTCGGTCCGAGGCCGAACACCTGCTGCACTTCACGCTGCAGCCGGTCGAGGTCCGCAAACACGGAACTCGGAAAGAGAGAGCGGTAATACATGACTCAGGCTCCTTTCTGTGTTTCAGGCATCAGCGCTGCAAGCAGCGCCATCGTCACGCAAACTATGGTGGCCCGCATTTTTTTCAAGATCGAGTCAGCATAGTGCTGCACTGCGCTTTTTGCACTGCATCAAAATGCGCCCTGCGCCGCTCGGATGCACGGCTCCACCCCGGTGCCGACATTGGGCGGTTTTTCAATGATTTTGCGCTCAAGCGCCCATACATAAAGCGTAAGCAGCTATGATTTTTATATTCCTCCCAGCCGCCATCACGCCATGAAGCTGCTCGCCTTCGACACCAGCACCGACACGCTCAGCATCGCCGTGCAGCACGGCACTGCCCTCTGGGAGCACAGCGGCCCGGGCGGCGCGCAGGCGTCTGCGACGCTGATCCCCACCCTGCGCGCGCTGCTCGCGCAAGCGGGGCTGTCGTTCGACACGCTGGACGCCATCGCCTTCGGACGCGGGCCGGGCTCGTTCACGGGGCTGCGCACGGCCTGCGCGGTGGCGCAGGGGCTGGCGCTGGGTGCGCGGCAAGGCCAGGGCGTGCCCGTGCTGCCCATGGACACCTTGCTCGCCGTGGCCGAAGAGGCACGCCACCAGCACGGCTGCACGCAGGTCGTCGCAGCGCTCGACGCGCGCATGGACGAGGTCTATGTCGCACCGTACCGCTGGAGCGCGGGGCACTGGGAATGCACGCTGCCGGCCCACCTGAGCGCCCCCGAAGCCGTGCCGCTGCCGCCCGGCTGGGCGCTCGCCGGCAATGCCGCCGCCGTGTATGGCGCACGCCTTGCGGCCCACAGCCGCCACGAGAGCGTGGCCGCGCCCGTGTTTGCGGTGCTGCCCACGGCCACGGCGCTGCTGCGCCTGGCGCCGGCGCTGCTCGCCGCCGGTCAGGCCGTGCCCGCGCGCGCCGCGCTGCCGCTCTACCTCCGCGACAAGGTCGCGCAGACCACGGCAGAGCGCGCCGCCGCGCGCCACGCTGCTGCCGCTACGCCATGAACGCCCGGCTCCAAGGCCCTGCCGCACCACAAGCGCCGCACGCGCTGCCGCCCGAGGTGCGCCTGGCGCCGCTCTCGCTCGAGCGGCTCGACGCCGTGCTGGCCATCGAAAACGTCGCCTACTCCCACCCTTGGAGCCGCGGCAACTTCATGGACACGCTCGCGGCCGGCTACCAGGCGCAGGTGTTACTCGGCGGCGATGAAGTCATAGGCTATTACGTCGCCATGCTCGGGGTCGATGAGGCGCACCTGCTCAACCTCACCGTGGCACCGGCGTTCCAGCAGCAAGGCTGGGCGCGCGTGCTGCTGGACGCGCTCGGCCTGTGGGCGCGCGCACGCGGTGCGCAGTGGCTGTGGCTCGAAGTGCGCGTGAGCAACCTGCGCGCCCAAAAAATCTATGCCGCGCACGGCTTTCAGCGCGTGGGCGTGCGCAAGCGCTACTACCCCGCGGCCGGCAGCACACGCGAAGATGCCCTCGTGATGAGCCTGCGCTTGTAGTACCGCTGCGTCGCCTCCTGCCTCGGCCGCCACCTTGCCCGCCACCTCGCCATCTTTCTCGCCCCCGCACGTTTACCATCGCCCCATGAGCCTGCACCTCGATGCGCGCCAGCGCGCCATGCTGCAAGAAATGGGCATTGCCCTGTGGCTGCCGCAGCCCGCGGCCCAGCCCCCGCAGCCTGCACCAGCGGCCCGTCCTGTCCGCCCTGCCCTGGCCGGCACCCCCGTGCCCGGCGCCGCGGCAAACGCGGCCGTGGCTGCGGCCGTGGTCGATGCCGGCGCCCAACCAGAGCGCGCAGCAGCGCCCCCCACCCCGCCACCGCAGCCACGGACGGCAGACGCCATACGCCCCGCCGCCCCGGCCGCAGCGCGCTCTGCCGCGCCGCGCAGCCCGCCGGGCGCACCCGCCACTTCCCGCGCCGGTGCAGCCGCCGACACATTGCCGCCCACCCTGTACGTGCATGCGCTGCAGGCGCTGTACCCGCAGGCCGATGCACAGCAGACGCCACCCGAACTCGGAGCCGGCTGGCTCGTCGTGACCGAAACGCTGCCGCCCACCAACCCGCACGCCGCAGCCGCGCGCAAGCTGCTCGACAACATGCTGCGCGCACTGCGCCTGCACCTGCACCCGCGTGTGTTCCTGCTCGCGCTCGAACGCCCCGCGCCGCACGCCGGCACAGCAGCTGCATCCGCCGCTGCAGGTGCCGATCCAGCCCCCGCGTTGACTGGCAACGTCGCCCCTGTCGCCCCCGTCAGCACCTGCGCGCCCAGCCTCGTCGCCAGCGCCGACATCCCCGCCACACTCGGCGCCGCCGTGGCCGAATTGCAGCCGGCGATGGTGTTGCTGCTGGGCCTGCTGCCCGCGCGCGTGGCGCTGGGGCGCACCGACCCCCTGGGCGCGCTGCGCGCCAGCGCGCACCAGATAGGCCCCGCGCCCGCCGTCGTCAGCTACGCGCCGGACTTCCTGCTGCGCTCCCAGGCCAGCAAGGCCGCCGCCTGGGCCGACCTGTGCCACGCGCTGGCCTTGGTGCGGGGGCGTTGCACATAACGCGGGGCTTCGCTTACCCACTCGCGCGGCCCGTTTTGAGCTACGTCAAGCGCCATTCATAGCAGCGCTTGCTTTTCATCGTCTGTTCTCCTTTCCTGACTTACCATCGAGTCCAATTTCCCCCCAAATACCACCAGCGGTACTCCGTGAACGGTCTTCGCTCCGTGTTGCCCATCACCTGAAAGCACTACGATGCCCCAATCACTTACCACGTCAACTGTCACAAAGATCCTCGGAACCATCCCCCTTGTGCTGTTAGGGGCCATTGGTTATGGCAACCTGTTCGCGCAGGGGCAGCCGCAGCCCCGACCAACGCCCGGCCCGCAGTCCTCCCTCAACGCCTCCGCGCCACAGGTCATTGACGACTTGCCCGCAAGTTACGCGGCTGGCCTGGATGCTTCAACCAAGACTTTGGTCGATAAAGGCCGTTACGTTGCACGCCAGGGCGACTGCGTGGCTTGTCATACGGGCGACAAGAGCAAACCTTTGGCGGGCGGACTGGCGCTGACCACACCTTTTGGCAAGTTGTATTCGACCAACATCACCCCCGACCCGAAAACCGGCATCGGCCGCTACAGCTTCGAGCAGTTCGAGCGCGTGATGCGCAAAGGCGTTGCGTCGGACGGCCACAACCTCTATCCAGCCATGCCCTATCCGTCGTATGCCAAGATGTCGACGGACGATCTGAAAGCGCTCTACGCCTACCTCATGAAAGGCGTCAAGCCAGTCGAACAAGCCAACCTGCCTTTGGGTATGTCGTTTCCATTCAACCAGCGCTGGGGGATTGCTCTGTGGAACTGGGCATTTCTCGACGAAAAGCCCTTCGAGTCCAACCCGCAGCAAAGCGCGCAATGGAATCGCGGGGCTTACATCGTTCAGGGCGCAGGCCATTGCGGCGCCTGCCACACGCCGCGGGGCATAGGTTTTCAAGAAAAGGCCATGTCCGAAGCCGGCCCCAAGGGTATTTACTATCTGGCTGGCGAGACAGTGGAAAACTGGCGCGCCCTGAGTCTGCGCGGATTGTGGACCCCGGAAGAAACGGCTGAAATGCTCAAAACGGGGCGCAATCGCCACGGCGCCGTCGCAGGCAACATGGTTGACGTGGTGCAGCACAGCACACAATACTTTACCGATAGTGATCTGCTGGCGATCGGCATCTACCTCAAGTCGCTGCCGCCCAGCGAATATGACAAGCCCATGCAGGTGGCGCCAAATCCCACTTTAGCCATTGCGCCTCCAGCCCGTCAGGGCCCTATAGCGCGGGCCGCGAACGTGCCCGTTGATCTTTATACGAGCCGCGGTGGCCTGGGTTATCTGCAGTTCTGCAACGATTGTCATCGCAGCGACGGCGCAGGGGTGGCAGGAGTATTTCCACCCCTCAGCGACAATCCTGCGTTGCAGCAAGACAATCCCGCAACCTTCGTGCACATCATGCTCACAGGGTCGAAATCGGCACAAACACAAACTTATGCGCGTGTATTGACCATGCCCTCTTTCTCCCGCCTGAGCAACGAGGAAATTGCCGAGATCGGCAATTTTGTTCGCAAGAGCTGGGGGCGCTCCGAGTCCAAGCCGATCACGACAGAAGTGGTGGCCGATATGCGCAAAGAGCTGGATGTCAAAAAAATCGACAACCGCAAATTCGAAACGCCGCGGCTTGCCAACATGCTCAAGGAATCCAATGCACCGCAACTGGTGCAGGGCGCGCGCCTGAATCTCGAAACGCGCGATCTGCTGCCTCACAACGTCGGCAATGCGCTCAATTGCACCAGTTGCCATTTGAACGCTGGCACGGTGGCTGACGGCTCGCCCTACGTCGGCGTCTCTGCCTTCTTTCCGAGTTATGCACCACGTTCTGGCCGGGTGATTACTCTGGCCGATCGCATCAATGGTTGCTTCCTGCGTTCTATGAATGGCAAGGCTTTGCCCGTGGATTCCGCAGAAATGAAAGCCATGATCGCCTACTTCGACTGGATGAAACGCGAAACCAAGCCAGAAGACAAAGTGGAAGGCCGCGGCGTGGGCAAGATTGATACGAAACTCATTCCCAACGTTGCCAACGGCAAGCAAATTTACACAAATCAGTGCGCGCTATGCCATGGCAAGGACGGCGAGGGCATTCAAAATGCAGGGCGCTGGATCTATCCGCCGCTGTGGGGCGACCAGTCTTTCAACATCGGCGCTGGAATGGCGCGCACCTATACGGCCGCTGCCTTCGTCAAACGCAACATGCCCATTGCGTTCCATGACAATTTCCCATTAGGGCAAGGTGGACTGACAGACCAAGAGGCCGTTGATGTCGCCGAATACTTTACCCACATGCCGCGGCCAGACTTTGCCGCCAAGGCAAAAGATTGGCCAAAGGACAAAAAACCTTTCGACGCTCGATATTGAGACCAGCTATTGAGATATGGACGTCTGAATTGGCGCTTGCTTGCGCCTGCCCGACTTGCGCAAGTGGGGAAAGATCATGCCCCTTTCTCACACAGGACACGCAATATTTTTTCAAGCGGCGCTAATGCAGCTTTCGGATTTTTTTCGATCTGCGCGCGCACGATCGCGCCATCCACTGCAATCGCTGCTGCCTGAGCAAGTTCGGCACGTGCTTCATTGGCAGGAAGCAGGGCGGCGATTGCGTCCTCCATGTCTTTTTTATGGCGTAAAACGGTAGCTGTCACCCATGGTTGCGTGCCGCCGAGTTCGACCGCGCTGTTGATGAACGCGCAACCTCGATAGTGGGGATCGCCAAACCATTCGGTCAGCGCAAAAACGACGGGCTCGAGAAGATATTGCCGATTTGTGGGCGCCCGCTCCAACGCCTCCTTGAACCATGCAAGCCATTTTTGGTGCCGATACTCGAGAAAGGCAGCCACCAAGTCGTTCTTGCCTGGGAAGTGCCGATAAAAGGTCACTTTGGTGACCCCGGCCTGCTGGATGACGCGATCCACCCCGGTTGCGCGTATGCCTTCCCGGTAAAACAGATCATGCGCAGCCAGAAGAATGCGCTCACGTGCGGGCAGTCCTGCCGCGGATGGTTTTTCTTGCTGCACTGCTACCTCCCATGTAGACAGACCTGTCCACATCTTCTATCCTCCGCAATGTAGACAGATTCGTCTACATCAAACTCATGCAGGAGGTGGTTCATGTCGTTCATCGAATTCAAAAAAGGGGGCGGCGCGGCAACTGCAGCGGCACCCAGTTGGAAAAACATTGCGCTGGCATGGCTAGGCGGCGCACTCGCCATTGCGGTCATCGCCAAGACGGGGGAATGGGCGTCCCTGCCATTGATCCTCGGCTCCTTCGGCGCGTCCTGCGTGTTGGTGTTCGGCTTTCCAGACTTGCCATTTTCGCAACCCCGCAATGTGCTGATCGGGCATCTTTTGAGCTCTTTCATCGGCTTGGTGTTCCTGAAGCTGCTCGGCGCACACTGGTGGGCATTGGCGCTTGCCGTTGGCACAGCGATCTCTGCCATGATGTGGACGCGCACCGTGCACCCCCCAGCGGGCTCCAATCCGGTCATCGTATTTTTGTCGCAGCCCTCCTGGAGCTTTTTATGGTTCCCGACGCTGACAGGGGCACTCATCCTTGTGGTCGTTGCCCTGGCTTACAACAACGTCACCCGAGGGACGAAATATCCCAAATACTGGTGACCATACTCCGGACGGGGTATGACACGGTAGTCACTCCTGTGAATCCTGCTCCCCGGCGCGCAGGTATCATGCCGCGATCTCACTTTTCAGGAGCGCTCGCATGGCCCTCATGGACTTCATCAAGAAACAGTTCATCGACGTCATCCAATGGACCGAGTCGGGCGACGGCACGCTGGCCTGGCGCTTTCCGATGGCGGGCATGGAGATTCAGAACGGCGCCATGCTCACGGTGCGCGAATCGCAGGTGGCGGTGTTCGTCAACGAGGGGCAGGTGGCCGACGTGTTTGGCCCCGGCATGCACAAGCTCGGCACCCAGACGCTGCCGGTGCTGACCTACCTGAAGAACTGGGACAAGCTCTTCGAGTCGCCCTTCAAGAGCGACGTGTATTTCTTCAGCACGCGCCAGCAGCTCGACCAGAAATGGGGCACGCCGCAGCCCATCAGCATCCGCGACCAGGACTTCGGCGCCGTGCGCCTGCGCGCCTTTGGCAACTATGCGTACCGCATTGCCGACCCCAAGGCCTTCCACATCAACGTCTCGGGCACGCGCGACAGCTACACCACGGCCGACCTGGACGGGCAGCTGCGCGGGCTGGTGCTGCAAAACATCAGCAACGCCATTGCCGCAAGCGGCCTGCCCTTTTTGGACCTGGCGGCCAACCAGAGCATGTTTGCCGAGGCGCTCGCGCGGCAGTTGCAGCCTGAATTTGCCAAGCTCGGGCTGCAGCTCGACGGCTTTACGGTGCAAAGCGTGTCGCTGCCCGAAGAGCTGCAAAAAATCCTCGACCAGAAAATCGGCATGGGCATGGTCGGCAACGACATGGGCAAATTCATGCAGTACCAGACCGCGCAGGCCATCCCCAAACTGGCCGAAACCGCAGGCGCGGGCGGCGGCATTGCGGGCGATGCGATGGGCCTGGGTGCCGGCGTGGCGCTGGGGCAGGTGCTGGCGCAAAACCTGCAGGCCGGGCTGCAAGGGGGTGCCCCTGCCGCCACCGCCGCCCCAGCCGCCGCGCCCGCGGGCGTGAAGCCCGAAGAGGTGATGACCACGCTGGAAAAGCTCGCCGAGCTCCAGTCCAAGGGCATCCTGACGCAGCAGGAGTTCGACGCGAAGAAGGCCGAGCTGCTGAAAAAGCTCGTCTGAGGGCCCGCCGCCGCTGCGCTATTGTTTGAGTAGCTGCTAACCGTTGTCTTACCTTCACTACAGCCCCAAAACGTTCGAAATTTGCCGATGGCCCTTGACGCGACCCAGCGCCACTACCGCGCGCCCTGCCCTGGCTGCGGCGCGCCGGTGGAGTTTCGCAGCGCGCAAAGCACGCATGCGGTCTGCGCCTATTGCCAGAGCACGGTGGTGCGCAGCGGCGAGGTGCTGGCGCGCCTGGGCAAGATGGCCGAGCTGTTCGACGACCACAGCCCGCTGCAGCTGGGCGCGAGCGGGCGCTTTCAGGAGGGCGGCAAGGCGCTGGCCTTCACCCTCGTCGGACGGCTGCAATACAAGTCCTCCACGGGCGTGTGGAGCGAGTGGTACGCGCTGCTGGAAGACGACAGTATCGCCTGGCTGGCCGAAGACAACGGCGCCTACGTCTTCACGTGGCCGCTGGCGCCCACGCGGCCCCTGCCCGACGCGGCACGGTTTCGCGTGGGCACGGGCACGGCGATCGAGGGCAAGCCATTCAGCGTCACCTTCAGCGAGCAGGTCGCGCTGATCGCGGCGCAGGGCGAGCTGCCCAAGCTGCCGCCGCTGGGCGTGCCCTTTGCCGTGGTCGAACTGCGCAGCGCCGACGGCGAGGTGCTGAGCCTCGAATACAACCCGGCAAGCGCGGGCGTGCCGCCCGCCAGTACGGCGGCGCCAGACCTGGCCGCCCCTGCGCCCCCGCAACCTGCCGCACCCAGCGTCTCGCGCGGGCGCGCCGTGCTGCTCGAAGAACTGCAGCTGCAGGGCCTCAAGGACGAATCCGCGCGCGAAGAAAAGGCGCGCCAGTTCAGTTGTCCGCACTGCGGCGCACCGGTGCAGGTGCAGCTCGAACGCAGCAAAAGCGTCACCTGCAGCGCCTGCCACAGCATCATCGACCTGAGCCAGGGCCTGGGCGGCGAGCTGCGCCACGCCCAGCAGGACGAGCCCGTGCAGCCGCTCATCCCCCTGGGCGCGACCGGCCAGCTGCAGGGCGTGCCATGGCAGGTGGTGGGGTTTCAGCACCGCATGGGGCAGGTGGCCGGCGAGGACGAGCTGTTCGGCTGGGACGAATACCTGCTCTACCACCGCCAGCGCGGGTTTGGCTTTCTGGTGGACTCCACCGAGGGCTGGAGCCTGGTGCGACCCACCACGGGCGCCCCCACGCTCGCGGGCAGCAATGCGCGCACCGCCACGTATTTGGGCAGCACCTACACCCTGCAATACAGCTACGAGGCCGAAACCACCTACGTCGCGGGCGAGTTTTACTGGCCCGTGGCGCGCGGCCAAAAAACCTTCAACCGCGACTTCGCCAGCGCCAAGGGCCTGCTAAACATGGAACAGACCGCGACCGAGGTCACCTGGTCGGCCGGCAGCAGGCTCAGCAGCGACACCGTGGCCCAGGCCTTCGGTCTGCAGGGCCAGGCCGCCATGTTCCGGCGCGACGATGTCAAGCCCTTTTCCGCCGCGCCCCAGCTCAGCCTGCGCACCATCGTGATCGTGGTGCTGCTGCTCATCGTGCTGCTCATCCTCCTGCGCTCGTGCGGCCCCGCGTCCGTGGGCAGCGGCATACGCAGCGCGGGCGGCTCGTATGGCGGCTATTCGAGCGGAGGCGGACACAAGTGAGCGCACCCATTTTTTCCCTCTGGACTTACGCAAACAAGGAAGCAGCAAAGTGTTTTGCCATGGGGCGCTCGCTTTGCCTGCCCCCGATTTGCGTAAGTCATGTCCCGTTTCCCAGGAGGTTTCCATGGAACTTGAATGGCTCAAGCCTGCGGCATTCTTCGGCTCGGTGGTGTACGCGCTGATCGGCGTCGTCGTTTTCTGGCTCTGCTTCGTCGTCATCGACAAGATCACGCCCTACGACCTGTGGGCCGAAATCGTCGAAAAGCAAAACCGCGCGCTGGCCCTGGTCGTGGCCGCAATGTGCCTGGGCATATCGATCATCGTGGCGGCGGCGATCCACGGGTGATGATTTTGCTCCGACTGCGCAGACGCGGACGCACGCCCCGCCGCGCCAGCGTGGGCTGTGTCCGGCCTGCCCGCTCTTTCTGACATGAGCCCCGACACCATCACTGCAACCCACCCAAGCGCTGCCTCCGCCCCGCGCCCCGTCGAAATCGCCCTGCTCGCGAGCGTCTTCGTGGTGGCGGCGTGCGGACTGCTGTACGAGCTCGTGGCGGGCACGCTCGCGTCCTACCTGCTGGGCGACTCGGTGCTGCAGTTTTCCACCATCATCGGCAGCTACCTGTTCGCGATGGGCCTGGGCTCGTACCTGTCGCGCTTTTTCGAGCGCCAGCTGCCCGCGCATTTCCTGCGCATCGAGCTGCTCGTGGCGCTCGCGGGCGGCATGCTGCCGGCGCTGCTGTTTCTGGCCAATGCCTACGTGCCGGGCGCGTTCCGCTTTGTGCTCTACACGCTGGTGCTGCTCGTGGGCATGCTCGTGGGGCTGGAGATTCCGCTCGTCATGCGCATGCTGCGGCGCCATGTGGCGCTGCGGGACCTGGTCTCGCAGGTGCTCACCTTCGACTATCTGGGCGCGCTTGCGGTGTCGCTCGCGTTTCCGCTGCTGCTGGTGCCGCGGCTCGGGCTGGTGCGCACGGGGCTGCTGTTCGGGCTCATGAACGCCGGCGTGGCGCTGTGGACGCTGTGGATGTTCCGCCACGAGCTGCGCCACCTGCGCGCGCATGCGCTGGCCGGCCTGCTGACCTGCGCGGCGCTGGGCGCGGCCCTGTTCGGCGCCGAGCGCATCAGCACCCTGGCCGAAGACAAGTTCTACCAGGCCCCCATTGTCTTTGCCGCCTCTTCGCCCTACCAGCGCATCGTGGTCACACACGGGCGCGCCGGCTACCGCCTGTTTCTCAATGGCAACCTGCAGTTCGCGCAGCAGGACGAATACCGCTACCACGAAGCCCTGGTACACCCCGCGATGGCCGCCCACGGCGCCCCGCGGCGCGTGGCCGTGCTCGGCGGCGGCGACGGCATGGCGGTGCGCGAAATCCTCAAGTACCCTTCAGTGCAGGAAGTCGTGCTGGTGGAGCTAGACCCGCGCATGACGCAGCTCTTTTCCACGCACGAGGCGCTGGCCGCGCTCAACCACTACGCGCTGCGCTCGCCCAAGGTCAAAATCATCAACACCGACGCCTTCCAATGGCTGCAGGACGGAAACGATACCTTCGACGTGATCGTGGTGGACTTTCCCGACCCGACGAACTTCGCCATCGGCAAGCTCTACACCCACAGTTTCTACGCCCTGCTCGAGCAGCGCCTGGCCGCGAGCGGCTACGCCGTGATCCAGACCACCTCGCCGCTGGTGGCGCGCCAGAGCTTCTGGACCGTGGTGCAGACCGTCGAATCGGTCGGCCTGCGCGCCACGCCCTACCATGCGCACGTGCCCAGCTTTGGCGAATGGGGCTTCATCCTCGCCAGCCACCGTCCCTGGCGCCCGCCCGAAGCCCTGCCCGCAGGCCTGCGTTTTCTGAGCGTGGCGACGCTGCCGCTGCTGTTCGACTTCCCGCTCGACATGGCGCGCGTGCCCGCCGAGGTCAACCGCCTGTCGAATCAGGTGCTGGTGACGCGCTACGAGCAAGAGTGGGGGAAGGTGGCGAGTCACTGATGCAGCGCCGCGCGTTTTTGCACCTGCCTGCAGCCGCGCTTGCTCTGAGCGGCTGCGAACCCGCGCCCGCCATCACCGGCGGCTTTACCGGCATCAACGTCGCGCGCGGCCATGCGTTGCGCGATCTGGGCACGCCGCCCGCGCCGCGGGCCACACGGCGCACGCAGGTCGTCATCGCGGGTGCGGGCGTGGCCGGGCTCGCGGCGGCGCGGGCGCTGCGCCTGCGCGGCATCGAGGACTTCGTGCTGCTGGAGCTGGAGGACGATGCCGGCGGCAACGCGCGCGGCGCTGCGGTGGGCGGCATCGCCTGCCCGCAGGGGGCGCATTACCTGCCGCTGCCAGGTGCAGATGCGCACGAGGTGCAAGACCTGCTCGAAGAATTCGGCCTGCGCCGGCGCGTGGCCGGGCGCTGGCAGTACGACGAACTCTCCTTGTGCCACAGCCCGCAGGAGCGGCTTTTCTTTCGCGGCGCGTGGCAAGAGGGCCTGCTGCCACTGGCCGGCGTGGGCGCCGACACGCTCGCGCAGTACCGGCGCTTTGCCGCGCAGGTGGATGCGCTTGCGCGCGCGAGCCGTTTTTGCATTCCGGCACTGCGCGCGCCCTTCACTGCGCAGCATGCGGCGCTCGATGCGCAAACGGCCGACGCCTGGCTGCGCGCCCAGGGCCTGACCGATGTGCATCTGCGCTGGTACCTCGACTACTGCTGCCGCGACGACTACGGTGCGGGGCTGCAGCGCGTGTCCGCCTGGGCCTGCATCCACTACTTCGCGAGCCGCCACGGCTTTCGCGCCCCGCAGGCCAGCGCGACCCCCGAAGACCTGGGCGCCCAAGGCGGCGCCGATACCGAGAACGACGCCGTGCTCACCTGGCCCGAGGGCAACGCCTGGCTCACACGCCGGCTTGCCGCGCCCTTGGGCGAGCGCCTGCACACCGGCCACAGCGTGCTGCGCATCCGCACGGAGCGCCACGGCGTGGCCGTCGATGCGCTGCGCCATGCCGACGGCAGCGTCGTGCGCTGGCAGGCCGCGCAGTGCATCGTCACGCTGCCGGCGTTCGTCGCCGCGCGCGTGATCGAGCAGCCGCCGGCCTGGCTCGTGGACATTGCGCGAAACCTGGCCTACGCCCCGTGGCTGGTGGCCAACCTGCACCTGGCGGCGCCGCTGCAAGACCGCCCCGGCGCTGCGCCGGCCTGGGACAGCGTGGTCTATGGCGAGCCCGGCGGGGGCCTGGGCTACGTCGATGCGCGCCACCAGAGCCTGGACCCGCGCCCCGGCCCCACGGTGCTCAGCTACTACCGCGCGCTCGGTGACCTGCCCGGCGCGCGCCAGCAGCTCCTGACGCAGCCCTGGGGCCACTGGCGCGACGCCATCCTGGCCGCACTGGCCGCGCCCCACCCCGATTTGGCGCAGCGCCTCACGCGCCTGGACATCACCCGCTACGGCCACGCCATGGCCATCCCGCAGCCCGGCACGCTGCGCCGGCTGCGTCAACTCTCAGCCGCCATCACGGACGCACGTGGCGCGCAAACCGCAAATGTGCGCAGTGGCCGCCTGCACTTCGCCCACGCCGACTGGTCCGGCTATTCGATCTTCGAGGAAGCCTTCACGCGCGGCCATGCAGCGGGCAGCGCGGTGTGAATCAGCCGATGAGGTGCGCAGGCAAGGTGCCGCGCTGCAGCGCGTGGCGCTCGGCGTGCCGCGGCTCGAACAGCGCGAGCAATTCCGCCATGAGCGCCTGCGCCTTGGCGCTGTGGTCTGCGCCGAAATTGCACACGTACACATCCAGCGTCACGGCCTTGCGCTCGGGCCAGGTGTGCACGCAGACATGGCTTTCGGCAAGCAGCAGGGCCGCAGTCACCCCGCCGGGTCCGTGGCGGGTTGCGGCAAAGGTGTGCAGCAGCTCGCCCACCACCTGCAGCCCCGCGGCCTGGGCCGCATCGCGGCAGGCCGCCCCGAGCAGGCTTGCATCGACGAGCCAGCGCGCGGCGCAGCGGCAGTCGTGAAGGTCGGCGGTCAGGTGCAGGCCGTGCATGCGCGCACTGTAGCGGATCGGCCGTCACGAAAGCCGCAGGCTGCAATGCCATAATCCGCCGCTTTAACCCAGATTGCCCATTAGGACGCGGGATGATGGCGAGGCGGCTGGCGCGGCAGTTTGGTCGCGGCTGAGAAGTCCATGGCCGGTGCCATGGACGCCGAAGCAGCGGCCAAAATGGCCGTCAGCCGTCCGCCAGCGCCCGCGTAGGCGCGCAGCGCCGCCTAATGAACAATCTGGGTTTAACCCAGATTGCCCATTAGGACGCGGGATGATGGCGAGGCGGCTGGCGTGGCAGTTTGGTCGCGGGTGAGAAGTCCATGGCCGGTGCCATGGACGCCGAAGCAGCGGCCAAAATGACCGTCAGCCGTCCGCCAGCGCCCGCGTAGGCGCGCAGCGCCGCCTAATGGACAATTTGGGTTTAACGGAGACATCCCATGGAAACCTACCCTAGTCGGTAGCTTTCAACTCCCGGCCTGCAAAAAGCGTGGAGGGTTGAAAGCACCACATCCCCCCTTCGCCAGTTTTCGCAGACGCACCCCGGGAGTGAGCCCATGCTCAACATTTTCACGCTCGTCAACGGCCGCCTGTTCCAGGAAGAGATCGAATCCCTGGAGGAGCTCGCCAAATTCCAGCCGATCTGGGTCGATCTGGAAGCCCCAACGCTCGAAGAAAAGCGCTGGATCAAGCAGCACTACGGCCTGTCCATCCCCGAGGACGCGATGGACGAGGACATTGAAGAGTCCGCGCGCTTTTACGAGGAAGACAACGGCGAGCTGCACATCCGCAGCGACTTTTTGATCGACGACGACGAAAACCCGCGCTCGGTGCGCACGGCCTTCATCCTGAACCAGCACAACACCGACCTGAAAAGCCGCGGCCTGCTGTTTTCGATCCACGACGAGGACGTGCCGGTGTTCCGCCTGCTGCGCCTGCGCGCGCGCCGTGCGCCGGGCCTGATCGAGGATGCCAAGGACGTGCTGCTCAAGCTCTTCGATGCCGACGCCGAATACTCGGCCGATACGCTCGAAAACATCTACGACGAGCTCGAAAAGGTCAGTCGGCAGGTGCTCGCGGGCGACGTGACCGACGCGCGTGCGGGCGAGGTGCTTTCGGCCATCGCGCGCCAGGAGGACTTGAACGGGCGCATCCGCCGCAACGTCATGGACACGCGCCGCGCCGTGAGCTTCATGATGCGCAGCAAGATGCTCAACGCGAGCCAGTTCGAGGATGCGCGCCAGATCCTGCGCGACATCGAGTCGCTGGACAACCACACGGCCTTTTTGTTCGACAAGATCAACTTCCTGATGGACGCCACGGTGGGCTTCATCAACATCAACCAGAACAAGATCATCAAGATCTTCTCGGTGGCCAGCGTGGCGCTGCTGCCGCCGACGCTGATCGCGAGCATCTACGGCATGAACATGCAGTTCCCCGAGCTCGAACTGCTCGGGCCTGCCATGTACCCCTACGTGCTCGCGCTGATGGTGGTGTCGGCCATCGGCCCGATGTGGTACTTCCGCAAGCGTGGATGGTTGATGTAGGGAATGTCTAAAAAACCCCTTCACCCCTGACTCCACCCATGCTTTATTTTCTGTTCTAACTCACTGTGGTCACGCTGACGGGACAGCGACGATGGATAGCATGGCGGCCTTGCGACCTCCCCAACCGTTGGAGCCCATGCAAAACATTTTCGTCATCGTCTTGCACACCCCACCTTATGGCAGCGCATGCTGTCTGTCAGCCCTGCTCCACTCCAATATGTTGACAGATGAGGTAAACAGGCCCTGAATTTGCCAACATTTTCATACCCTACATGAGCGAGGCTGCCTTTCTCCGTGCACTGGTTGTGCATCCCGAGCCACTGGTCGGGCGGGCTATGGCGCAGTTCCTGCGCCTGCAGGCGGGTGTGGAAGTGGCCGACTTTGTGCGCACCCTTGCTGAAGCGGCGCAACACCTGCGCCAAGCGGGAGCCCCGGCGGTCGTGCTTGTGCATGAGCAACTGCTGACACCCAATGCTGACGCCCTGGCCCGCGACGTCCGGCCATTGGCCCTTGGCAGCCGGTTTTTGCTCCTAGTCGATTCCACACTGAACCAGGCGAGTGGCAATTGCCAGGCTCGTCGCTTGGCGCGTCAAGTCCAACTGGACGGCGTGGTGTTCGGCGACCAACCGCTGGCGGCGCTGGCGCAGGCAGTGGGTGCTGCCGTCAAGAGGCCGACGCAGGATGCGCGCACCAACGCTTCGGTGCCGCCGGAAGATGGCAGGCCAGAGAGCTTTACCCCGCGTCAGCACCAGGTGCTGGAACTGCTGCTGCAGGGGCATTCCAACAAACTCATCGCCCGTCAGCTGAATATCACCGAAAGCACGGTCAAGGAATACGTGAGCGCACTTCTGAAGAAGTTTGATGTGAAGCGCCGGGCTGAGCTGATGGCCCATCTGCAGCAACTGTAGGCCCGGCCCTTTTCCAAGGGCCGGCGGCCCAGACGCTCAGGGCCACAGCGTGATGGGTCCCATCAGCACGTGCCGGTCAGCCGAATCGAGCACGGCAATCTGGATCGATGTGGCGCGGTCCAGTGACCCGTCGGCGATGATCCGCAGGATGGCCGGTTGATTCGTCCAGGTGCCATTCACCAGCAGTTGCGTGGTGCCGGTCAGGAAGGCCTGATGGTTCTCGTCCAGCGCCCACGGGCCCTGAAAAATGAACCTAGCGCACGGCGTGTCGAGCTGTGCCGAATCGGCGGTGAGTTCCAAGCGGGCTGGATAGCAATTGTTGATGTCACCCGTCGGGCTGACTGGCAGCACCAAGCCTGGCGGCACGTTACCTTGAGAGGCATTGAGAGCAGCAAACAGGTGGAGTGGCCCGGTCCCGGTGCCACCACTGCCTGGATAGCCATCGCCACAGGCAGAGAGCGCCAGCACGCATGCTGCCAGCATGGTCCAGCGCCAAGAAACCCCAAGGGTTTCAAACAGCCTGGTCAGAAACTTCATGATCGTCGCTTTCGAAGAAATAGGTGCCGAACCTGGCGCGGTGTGTGCGCTCCGCAGCCGGGGTATGTCGTTGGTCGTTGGCATGCAGCGCGCGGGCCTCGCGCATCACAGTCTGGAACGCCGCTTGCCAGGCCTGAGCAGCACAAACGTGCAGCTGGTAGGCGGAAGCCGCACTGAGCTCCTCGACAAAAATGGCCTGCTCCAGAAAATTGTGACGACCGTCCAGATTCAGCGTGGCCGCCGCAAGATGGTCGCGCACGTTCTCGCTCATCAGTGTGGTCATCTCGGCGAAGCCCTGGCGTGGCACAAAGCCGGGCTCCAGCAGGCGTACGCGGTCACCCTCGACGGCCACCATGCCGAGCCGCTCCAACTCGTTAAGAATGGCGCGCGGACGCACGTCGGTGCTGAGGCTGCTGGCCAGTTCGTCGAAGCTGGCCGGGCGCGCCTGGCCGGTTGTGGTTCCTGCCGACGCCACGCGTGGCAACGTTGCCGGACGGCCATCTCGCGTCAGGTAGCGCTGGTCGCTCAGCCAGCGCGACACCACCTGGCTGGCCAGGTTCAGATCCTGTTGCGCTTGACGGTCCTGGGCGTTAGGCGCGACGGCGAGCTTGCGCACATCGCACCTGTGTATGCCGGAGAGGATAGCCAACGCGCTCAGGTTGACCTGCTGGCCCGCCTGCTCCAGTTCATCGCGCGCCTGTTGTAAAAACAGCTCCTTGGCCGCCGCAGCGAAGGCGGGGTAGGCCACGCCGTGCCGGATCAGAAAGGCGATCGCGGGCCGCAGCAGGTGCACAACCGAAGTCAATGCCAGTAATGAACGAGTGAGCATGAAGATCGAGACCGAACCGGGCACCTCGGAGAAAACGTGGAATATTTTTCCACATAATTTGTGCGACCCGAATCGGGTTCAGCTCAGCATATTCATTAGCAGCCTAAATTGACGCATGGGAGAAATTTTTCCCTTGTTTAGCCTTGTATCCAGGACGGAGCTTCAGTGCAGTCACCTCGTCCGCGGAGCCGGCTGTAGCCCGACGCGCAGGGCCGCTTTCAAATCGTCCGGCAGACTTGATACACCTTTGACGACACCCGGCCCGCCATTGCGCCAGTGAACGCTGAACTCTCTAGATACTGCAAACGCGGGCGCCTGGTACGTCGTGACATACAAAACGACCTCCGTGGCGCCATCCACGAAGGCGGGGAAGCTCAACAACCTGATCACCGGGCCGAGTTCACGCACGCTGATAAGAACGACGGAATCGAACTGCGAAGCAGCCGGATCGAACTGCGTTGCGATGGTTTCTGGCGCCAAGTCAGGAAGGCGCCGCAATTCTGAGCGAGCAAAGCACTGCGACTCGGAAAGAAAGTCTTGCAGTCCTGCGTGCGCCACCGCTTCTCGTTGGGAGGCATCCTTTTGGTCTGGGCGCCATTGCGGCGCCCAGAGAACCAGGGCAGACGCAGCCGAATTGCAAACTGGCGCCTGCGACGGAGGAGTCAGCGTCACGGTGGTGCTGGCACATCCCGCAAGAAGCGCCGTGAGAAGCGCACTGAGGCGCAACTGCCTTTGCATACGAGGTCCTTATCTACGTGCCGTCGCGGTCGATCAGGATGACATTGAAAACGTGTGCGCCTTAGCCAAACCAGTAGTATGTGATGAGCCTGCGCGCCGTTTTCACCCTCACCTCAAGAATTTTGCGGCGAGTTGTGCTCAAACGGGTTCGACATGTCTGCACGACCCCTCACTGCTTGGTATAGCAGGCGCCATTCGGGATCATCAGATTGGCATAACCTTCCACGTCCGCTGCCGTAGGCAGGGCACTCGGAGTTGCATCACCTATTTGGCACAGCTTGCTATTGACCTTGACGGCCCAGATGATGGGGTGTTGCGTGTTCGCAGCGGTCCAAACTCCCCAGTTGGCTGCCAGCGTGGCGGTACTGCCGGAACGCGAAAACACCACCTGTCCAGCGGAAAAGATAGACCCAGGCACGGTTGAACCAGTACCGGAACAATTGATGGCGGCATACGACATCATTCCCTGGTCAAACGTGATGGCGTTGTCCGCCGTTTTGGTGACGCTGACGTACTGCCGATTGCCTTTGCCATTGGCCGCAACACAAAGATCCTGAATCCACACCCCCAGCACGCCTGCCACGCCTTGGATTGGGCTGCCGTTGCCTGTGTCCGGAGGGGTGCTACCCGTCGAACATGCCACGCTGACATTGCTCACGTCGGCTGCAGTGTTGCCGGTGCCATGGGTCACGGTGCACGTTTGACCATCCGGCTGCACTTTTATGGTTACTGCGTAAGCAGCGCCGCCGGTCAGTGATGTCGAAAAGTTGAACGTACCGTTGCTGGTTACGGTCAGGTCATCTCCGCCATTGTTCTGCAACACCACGCGCTTTCCCGTGCCAAGTCCAGACACCGTACCGCCGATTCGGTAGCTGACGACATTTAGTGCGTCGTCGCCGCCCCCGCCACAGGCGGCAAGGCAAGCCGTCGTCAGAATCACGAGGACCAAATTGCAAGAAAAACGCGAAACATGCATGACTCCACTCCTTAGTTTGGTAGAAGTCATCGATTCTGTAGGCCGAGTCTGCCCGGCGAAACCCTACTGAAGTAGGGTTGAACGGAGTGCGCGAGATACGCCATCATCGCGAGCCCCTCGCTTCGGCCGGTGGCATACCAGACCAGTTGTTTCACTTTGCGGCTCGATCAAGTGCAATTTCAGACCTCTGGATGGCGCCGCGCGCTCGAAAGTCTGATTTGACTGCAGCGTGACTTGGTAGCCCTAGCAGGCTGCTGAAATACTGCCAGAAGGTTCGAAAAATAACGGTTGTGAGGGTGCCCTACCCCTTGCCAAGCCCAAGAAAATCGCTTGTAGCCCGTTCTGGGCGGTCATTGCTCTTGGCGGTAGGCAGGCAAACCAGTATTTCAGCAGCCTGCTAGAGAGCGGTAGTCGCGCCCAGTTCGAGGTGCCTGAATGGCGTTTGTCCACGGTCTAGCCGTCGGCGGCGTTCGAAGAGCTCCAGGGTTCACAAGCCCAACAAGCCTTTGGCAAACAGCAGGAGAGCGCAAACAGCTATCGCATTGATAGTTTTCGACTCGATGACCGCGACGAACGGTGGCGGGCTGGGTTGCATGGAGATGTTGTGACACCGTTACTCACCATGCAAAACATTCTCATCATCCTGCTCTTTCCATCTATGGCAGCGAACTCTGCCTGTCGGCCTTGCGTCTAGCCAACATGCTGACCGGGGGGATGACAACCCGAAGGTGCAGGCATACGCCACGGTAACGATGCGAATGATGGTGGTCTTCTACAACATTTAAGCAGCTATTCTTTTCAGAAAACCCTGCACGATCAGCTCGGCGTAGCGGCTGGCCACGGTGCGCACGAATTGCGGGAAGTCGATGTGCGCGCTGTCGTCGGCGCGGTCGGAGATGGTGCGCATTGCTGCAAAAGGCAGGCCGTAGTCGTGGCAGACCTGGGCCACGGCGGCGCCTTCCATCTCCACGGCCAGCACTTCGTGGCCGCCAGTGAGCAGCGCGGCGCGCAGGCCCTGCGCCTCGTGCGCGCTCGCGACGAAACGGTCGCCGCTGGCCACCAGGCCGTGGTGCACGCGCGGGCGCCCGGCCTGGTATTCCAAGCCAAAATGGCCTTCAGCGCTTGATACGCAAGCACAAGCAGCTTCCAATAGCAGAGCAGACAGCGCCGCATCGCAGGCCAGGCGCTGGCGGCCGTAGCCGGGCAGCTCCCAGCGCGCGAACAGCGGTGAGGCGTCCATGTCGTGCTGCACGTAGTCCTGCGCCACGATCACATCGCCCACCTGCACGCCCGCGCCCACGCCGCCGGCCACGCCGGTGAACACGATGCGCGCGACACCGAAGCGCTCGATCAGCGCCGTGGCCGTGGTCGCCGCGGCCACTTTGCCTATGCCCGAGAGCGCGAGCACCACGCGCTGGCCGTGCAGCGTGCCGCGCCAGAAGCTGCGCCCCGCGTGCTGCAGATGCTGCGGCTGCTGCAGCTGCGCGAGCAGGCCGCTTTGCTCCTGCGGCAGGGCGCTGAGGATGGCGGTGGGCATGAAATCAAGCCGCTGCGCGCACGGGCAAGGCAACGCGCAAACGCATGCACAACTTACGCAGATCGGGGTGAGGCAAGGCGCTCGCCCGTGGCCAGACTCTCTGTTGCCTCCTTGTTTGCATAAGTCCAGTCATGTTTTGTGCAGCTCGCGCCGCAGCACCTTGCCCACCGTGGTCTTGGGCAGTTCGTTGCGAAATTCGATCACCTTGGGGCGCTTGTAACCCGTGAGGTTTTCGTGGCAGAAGGCGCGCACCTGCGCTTCGGTGAGGCTGGGGTCGCGGCGCACGATCACGAGCTTGACGGCCTCGCCCGATTTTTCGTCGGGAATGCCGACCACGCCGCATTCGAGCACGCCGGGGCAGCTCGCGACCACGTCTTCGATCTCGTTCGGATAGACGTTGAAGCCGCTCACGAGGATCATGTCCTTCTTGCGATCGACGATCTTGAAGTAGCCGCGTGCGTCCATGGTGCCGATGTCGCCCGACTTGAACCAGCCATCCGCCGTCATGACCTTGGCGGTTTCGTCGGGGCGCTGCCAGTAGCCGGCCATGACCTGCGGCCCGCGGATCGCGATCTCGCCGGGCTGGCCCAGCGTGGTGACGTCGTGGCCGTCGTCGTCGAGCAGCTTCATCCAGGTGCTGGGCAGCGGCACGCCTATGGTGCCCGTGAATGCGTGCGTGGTCACGGGGTTGCAGCTGGCCGAGGGGCTGGTTTCAGAAAGGCCGTAGCCCTCGCAGATCGGGCAGCCGGTCTTTTCGAGCCAGCGCTGCGCCACCGCCCTTTGCACGGCCATGCCGCCGCCCACGCTGACCTTGAGGTGGCGCCAATCGACGGTGTCGAAGTCGGAATGGTGCAGCAGCCCGTTGAACAGGGTGTTGACAGCGGCAAAGATGTGAAAGCGGTGCTGCGACAGCTCCTTGAGCACGGCGGGCAGGTCGCGCGCGTTGGGCACCATGATGACCTTGTTGCCCGTGCGCAGCGGCAACAGCAGGTTCAGCGTGAAGCCGAAGATGTGGTACAGCGGCAGCACGCAGGCCGTGCCGGGCTGCTCGCCGGGCGGAATTTGCGCCATGGCCGGGGCGTTCCAGGCTTCGGACTGCAAGGTGTTGGCGACCAGGTTGCGGTGCAGCAGCATCGCGCCCTTGGGCGTGCCCGTGGTGCCGCCCGTGTATTGCAGCACGGCCAGATCTTCGGGGGCCAGCGGCGGCGGCTGCAGGCGCCCGCGCCGCCCCTGGCGGATCGCCTGGTTGAAGCGCACGGCCGCGGGCAGGCTGAAGGCCGGCACCAGCTTTTTCAGGTGCCGCACCACGAAGTTCACCGCCACGCCCTTGGGCCGGCCCAGCAGGTCGCCGAGCGCACACAGCACGACATGCTGAACGGCGGTCTGCGCGATGCAGTGCTGCAGGGTGTGCGCAAAGTTTTCGAGCAGGATGATGGCCTTGGCGCCCGAGTCCTTGAGCTGGTGCTCGAGCTCGCGCGCGGTGTAGAGCGGGTTCACGTTCACGACCACGCAGCCCGCGCGCAGCACCGCCGCCACGGCCACCGCGTACTGTGGCATGTTGGGCATCATGAGCGCCACGCGGTCGCCTTTGACCAGGCCCAGCCCCTGCAAATAGGCCGCGAGCGCACGCCCGAGGGCGCCGGCCTGCGCGTAGCTGAGCTCTTTGCCCATGAAGCTGTAAGCCGGGCGTTCGGCGTAGCGCGCAAAAGCCTCGTCGAACAGGTGCACCAGCGTGGGAAAGCGCAGCGGGTCGATGTCGGCGGGCACGCCCTCGGGGTAGGCCGCGAGCCAGGGACGGGCTGTCATGGTTTTTTGCCTCCTGTTTCTTCTTGCTTGCTGATCATTCGAGCGCTTTGGTGATGTCCTCGACCACCTTTTTCGCGTCACCGAACACCATCATGGTCTTGTCCATGTAAAAAAGCTCGTTATCAAGCCCTGCATAGCCTGCGGCCATGGAGCGCTTGTTGACGATCACGGTCTTGGCCTTGTACGCCTCCAAAATCGGCATGCCGTAGATCGGACTGCCCTTTTGCAGCGCGGCGGGGTTGACCACGTCGTTCGCGCCCAGAACGATGGCCACGTCGGCCTGGCCGAATTCGCCGTTGATGTCCTCCATCTCGAACACCTGGTCGTAGGGCACCTCGGCCTCGGCCAGCAGCACGTTCATGTGGCCCGGCATGCGCCCGGCCACGGGGTGGATGGCGTATTTCACGTCTATGCCCTTTTCGGTGAGCTTTTGCGCCATTTCCTTCACGGCATGCTGCGCGCGCGCCACCGCCAGGCCGTAGCCGGGCACGATGATCACGCGGTCGGCGTTGCCGAGCACGAAGGCCACGTCGTCGGCGCTGCCGCTCTTGACGGCGCGCTGCTCCCGGGTCGCGCCGCCGGCACTCGCGGCTTCGGCGCCGAAGCCGCCCAGAATGACGCTGAAGAACGAGCGGTTCATGGCCTTGCACATGATGTAGCTCAGGATCGCACCCGAGCTGCCCACGAGCGAGCCCGCGATGATGAGCATGCTGTTGTTGAGCGAAAAGCCGATGCCCGCCGCAGCCCAGCCCGAGTAACTGTTGAGCATGGACACGACCACGGGCATGTCGGCGCCGCCGATCGGGATGATCAGCGTCACACCGATCACGAAGCCCAGCACGCACACCGCGGCAAACGGAATCGCGCCCTGCGTCTGCCAGAACAGCCCCACGCCCACGAGAGCCAGCACGCCCAGCAGCAGGTTCAGCCAGTGCTGGCCCGCAAACACCACGGGTGCGCCCTGGAACAGCCGGAACTTGGACTTGCCCGAGAGCTTGCCCCAGGCGATCACCGAGCCGCTGAAGGTCACGGCGCCAATGAACGCGCCCAGCGCCAGCTCGATGCGGTTGCCCGGCGGGATGCCGCCTTGCTCGCCCGCGCCTTCCATCACGCTGAAGGCCGCGGGCTCGGCCACCGTGGCGGCGGCGATGCACACCGCAGCCAGGCCGATCATGCTGTGGAAAAACGCCACGAGCTCGGGCATCTTGGTCATCTCGACGGTCTTGGCGCGCCAGGCACCGTAGCCGCCGCCCACGACCAGCCCGAGCAGCACCCAGCCCAGGCCCTGGGCCGAGCCAGCGAGCTCGACGATCAGCGCCGCCGTGGTCAGCACGGCGATGGCCATGCCCGTCATGCCGAACACGTTGCCGCGGATCGAGGTGGTCGGGTGGCTCAAGCCCTTGAGCGCCTGGATGAAGCACACGCTGGCGACGAGGTACAGCAGCGTGACGAGGTTCATGCTCATGGGTTTTCTCCTATATTAATAGCTGCTTATGCTTTATTTATGTGCCTCAGAGGCCGATTTCTTCTCTTTTTTCTTGAACATCTCGAGCATGCGCCGCGTGACCAGAAAACCGCCGAAGATGTTGACCGCGGCGAGCGCCACCGCGGCCACACCGAGGAACTTGGCAAAGCCGCCCTGCGTGAGCGCGGCCGCGAGCATCGCGCCGACGATGACGATGGCCGAGATGGCGTTGGTCACCGCCATCAGCGGCGTGTGCAGCGCGGGCGTGACGGTCCACACCACGTGGTAGCCCACGTAGATCGCGAGCACGAAGATGGTCAGGTTGATGAGGGTGGGCGAAACGGCTTCCATGGGGGCCTCCGTAAAAAAGGGTTGGGTTGGGCTGACAACGCGCCCGTGGCGCGCGCCACGGACAAAATCCAGGCACGCGCCGAGCGGGGCGCGGGCGGGTTATGGGCGCCGTACCGCGCCCTGGTGCGCCACCAGGCAGGCGGCGACGATGTCGTCCTGCAGATCGATCTGCACGCCGCCCTCCTTGGGCAGCACCAGCTTCAGAAAGTCGAGCACGTTGCGCGCATACAGCGCCGAGGCGTCGGCCGCGACGAGCGCGGGCAGGTTGGTCTCGCCGATCAGCGTCACGCCGTGCTTGAGCACCGTGCGCCCCGCTTCGGTGAGCGGGCAGTTGCCGCCCTGGTGCGCCGCGAGATCGACGATCACCGAGCCCGGCTTCATCGCGCGCACCATGTCCTCGGTCACGAGCACGGGCGCGGGCCGGCCCGGAATCAAGGCCGTGGTGATGAGCACGTCGGCCAGCGCCGCGCGCTTGGCCACTTCGGCCTTTTGGCGCTCGAGCCAGCTTGGCGGCATGGGGCGCGCGTAGCCGCCCACGCCTTCGGCGGCTTCCTTTTCCTCCGCGGTCTCGAAGGGCACGTCGATGAACTTTGCGCCCAGCGATTCGATCTGTTCCTTGACGCTGGGGCGCACGTCCGAAGCCTCGATCACCGCGCCCAGGCGCTTGGCCGTGGCGATGGCCTGCAGGCCTGCCACGCCCGCGCCGAGCACGAGCACGCGCGCGGCCTTCACGGTGCCCGCCGCCGTCATGAGCATGGGAAAGAAGCGCTGGTAGGCATTGGCCGCGAGCAGCACGGCCTTGTAGCCCGCGATGTTGGCCTGGCTCGAAAGCACGTCCATGCTCTGCGCGCGCGTGGTGCGCGGCGCGGCCTCGAGCGCAAAGGCACTGACGCCCGCCTGCGCGAGGTGCTCGAGCCCCGCGCGGTCGAACGGATCGAGCATGCCCACGAGCACGGCGCCCGGGCGCAGCAAGGCCAATTCGGCCACGCTCGGCGCGCGCACCTTGAGCACCACGTCGGCGCCGAAAGCCGAGGCGGCATCGACGATCTCTGCGCCTGCCGCCTGGTACGCCGCATCGGGCACGCTCGCCGCGATGCCGGCGCCGGCCTGCACGCAGAGATGGTGCCCCTGGGCACTGAGTTTTTTGACTGTCTCGGGGGTTGCCGCGACCCTGGTTTCTCCTGGCATCGATTCTGCAGGCACACCTATGCGCATCTTGTCTCCTGTGCGTGGTTCGTGGATGGGCGAGACACGAGCTTACATGATGCCCTGTCCCGAATCCCTGAAAATGGCTGGAATCGCTTGTTTTGTCATACGTTCGAGCCCCTCTTTGACCTCATCCTATCCTTGCTTTACCACTGCAATGGGGTGCATCCCCACTACTTACTGGAGGCCGGCATGAAAGTCATCGTTCTCGGCAGCGGAGTAATAGGCGTCAGCACCGCGTACTACCTGGCGCGCGCCGGCGCCGAAGTCACCGTGATCGAGCGCCAGAGCGGCCCGGCGCTCGAAACCAGCTTTGCCAACGCGGGGCAGATTTCGCCCGGCTATTCCACGCCTTGGGCCGCACCGGGCATTCCGCTCAAGGCGCTGAAGTGGATGCTGCAGCGCCACGCGCCATTTCGCTTTCGCCCCGACGGTTCGCTGTTCCAGCTGCGCTGGATGGCGATGATGCTGCGCAACTGCAGCAGCGCGCGCTACACCGTCAACAAGGAACGCATGGTGCGCGTGGCCGAATACAGCCGCGACTGCCTGCGCCAGCTGCGCGCCGACACGGGCATCGCGTACGACCAGCGCACGTTGGGCACGCTGCAGGTGTTTCGCACCGCCAAGCAGCTGCAGGCCGCGCAGCGTGACATCGCAGTGCTCGAGGCTTGCCACGTGCCTTACCGCTTGCTCGCCGCCGACGCGCTGCCGCAGATCGAGCCCGCGCTCGCACACGCGCGCGGCCTCACCGGCGGCCTGCACCTGCCGGGCGACGAAACCGGCGACTGCCACCTCTTCACCACACGCCTGGCCGAGATCGCGCGCGGTCTCGGCGTGCAGTTCTCGTTCGACACCACGGTGCGGCGCTTGCTCTGCACAGGCACTCGCATCACGGGCGTCGAAGTGCAGACGAGCGCGCAGGGGGATATACGCAGCCTGCACGCCGACCAGGTCATCGTCGCGCTGGGCTGCGCCTCGCGCGAATTGCTGCAGGCGCTCGGGCTCGACCTGCCGGTTTACCCAGTCAAGGGCTACTCGCTCACGGCGCCCATCGTCGACACCGAGCGTGCACCGCGCTCCACGGTGCTCGACGAGAGCTACAAGATCGCCGTCACGCGCCTGGGCGCGCGCATCCGGGTGGGCGGCATGGCTGAACTCGCCGGCTATGACCTGCGTCTGAACCCACGCCGACGCGCTACGCTCGAAATGGTCACGCAAAGCCTGTTCGCGGGCGCGGCCGACCTGCCCGCCGCGAGCTTCTGGACGGGCCTGCGCCCCATGACGCCCGACGGCACGCCCATCCTGGGCCGCGCGCCAGGCTGGGACAACCTGCTACTCAACACCGGCCACGGCACACTGGGCTGGACCATGGCCGCCGGCTCGGGCAAGCTGCTCGCCGACCTCACGCTCGGCCGCCAGCCCGACATTCGCACCGACGACCTCGGGCCGCAGCGCTACGGCCGCGCAGCGCAGGCTGCCTCCACCGGCGCGCAAGAGCAGCGCTCGGCACGTGCGTGAATACCCCTTCGACGCCCCCTGCAGGCATAGCGCAAAAAAACAGCGCCGGCGGCAAACCAGCCCCACCGGCGCATCGCCATCACGGCAACCGTGAGGCTGCCGCGAGCAAATGGTTCAGCGCACCAACTGCGCGAGCTCGCCGCGCGCGTAGCGCTCGGCCATCACGGAAAGCGGCAGGCCCTTGACCTTGGCGCCCTGGCCTTCGCAGCCGAATTCGAGGTAGCGCTGCTTGCAAATGGCTTTGGCGGCCTCGCGTGCGGGCTTCATCCATTCGCGCATATCGAATTTGTCGGGGTTTTCGGCATGGAATTTGCGCACCGCGCCGGTCATGGCCAGGCGGATGTCGGTGTCGATGTTGATCTTGCGCACGCCGTACTTGATGGCCTGCTGGATTTCTTCGATCGGCACGCCGTAAGTCTCTTTCATCTTGCCGCCGTACTGGTTGATGAGGGCGAGCAAGTCCTGCGGCACGCTGCTCGAGCCGTGCATCACCAGGTGCGTGTTCGGGATGCGTGCGTTGATTTCCTTCACGCGGCCAATGGCCAGAATGTCGCCCGTGGGCTTGCGCGTGAATTTGTAGGCGCCGTGGCTGGTGCCTATGGCGATCGCGAGCGCGTCGAGCTGCGTGGCCTTGACGAACTCGGCCGCCTCCTCGGGGTCGGTCAGCATCTGGCTGTGGTCCAGCTTGCCTGCGGCGCCAATGCCGTCTTCCTCGCCGGCCTCACCGGTTTCGAGCGAGCCCAGGCAGCCGAGCTCGCCCTCCACGGTCACGCCCACCTTGTGCGCCATTTCGACCACCTGGCGCGTGACCTTGACGTTGTAGTCGAACGACGCAGGCGTCTTGCCGTCTTCGAGCAGCGAGCCGTCCATCATCACCGAGCCGAAGCCCAGCGCAATGGCGCCTTCGCAGACCTTGGGGCTGGTGCCATGGTCCTGGTGCATCACGAGCGGGATGTGCGGGTACGCCTCGGCGGCAGCCTGGATCAGGTGCTTGATGAAGCTCTCGCCCGCGTACTTGCGCGCGCCGGCGCTGGCCTGCAGGATCACGGGCGCCCCCACCTCGTCGGCCGCGGCCATCACGGCCTGCACCTGTTCGAGGTTGTTGACGTTGAAGGCTGGAATGCCGTAGCCGTTTTCGGCGGCGTGGTCCAGCAGTTCGCGCATGGAAACGAGTGGCATGGTTTGGCTCCCTGAATCTAGTGGATCGAATATGAAAAGAAAGTGGTACGGTTTTCGAGTTTAGCCGCGCGCGCGGCCTGCACCAGTGTGGGGAAACAGACCGAATGGCCCATCCTACAGCCGGTGCGTGCGGTCGCCGCGCGCAAAGCCCAGCGCATCCCAGGGCGCGCCCTTGGCCAGCGCCAGCACCTTGAACAACTCGCCCATTTCGTGCTCCATGATCAATTTGGCCGCTTGCGCACGCCCCGCCTGCGTGAGCTGCTCCATTTTTGATACCAAGCCGCAATTGATCAGAAAGTGCGCCTGCGTGGTGTAGCCCAGCACCGCAAAGCCCGCTTCCTGCGCCGCGAGCGCGATCCCCGTGAAGTTCACGTGCGCCGTGATGTCTTTGCTGCCCACGTCGGCCAGCGGGTCGGCATCGACCTGGTGCGCGCGGTGGCACACCAACGTGCCCATGTGGCGCTGCGGGTGGTAATACTCGCTCTCGCCAAAGCCGTAGTCGAGCAACAACACCGCACCGCGCGCAAGCCGCTCGCCCAGCGTGCGCACGAAGGCTTCGGCCTGGGGGTGGATTTCGGTCAAATAGTCGTGCGTGCCCGCAATCTCGAGCGGCGGGCGCAAGTCGGTGGGCCGATCGCGCCAGACGAAGCGCGCCGCCGCCGAGCCCCATTCCCAGCCCACGCCACGCTCGTGCCACACGCCGCCGCTGCGCTGCAGCAGCTTGACGGGCATGGCGTCCAGCACCTCGTTGCCCAGCACCACGCCCTCGAAGCGCTCGGGCAGCGTGTCGTGCCACTGCAGCTTGTGCGCATGGCGCGCGAGCAAAGCCTGCTGGCGCACGCGCAGGCTGGCCGAAAGCTCGACGATGTGGTAGTGCTGCACACGCACGCCCAGCGCATCCAGCGCGTCGAGCAGTTGCAAGGCCAGCGCGCCCGAGCCCGCGCCGAATTCCCACAGCTCCTGCGTGCCGGTCTGATCGAGCGCCTCGGCCACCTGCACGGCCAGGGTCTGCCCGAACGCGGGCGAAAGCTCGGGCGCCGTGACGAAGTCGCTGCCCGAATCCGGCAGCAGGCCAAACTTGGGCGCCGCGCCCGCGTAGTACCCGAGCCCCGGCGCATACAGCGCCAGCGCCATGAAGCGGTCGAACGGCAGCCAGCCGCCAGCGGCGGCAATGGCCTGCACGATCTGGGTTTGCAGGGAATTTTGCGGGGCGCTCGCTACACTGTCGGGTTTATTCATCACGCCCCGGATTGTCCCTGAATGTCGCCCCCCGCCCCCCGCCCCCGCACGGTGCTGGTCACCGGCGCCGCCCGGCGCCTGGGGCGCAGCATTGCGCTGGCGCTCGCGGCGGGCGGCTGGCAAGTCGCCGTGCACTACCGCAACTCGGCCCAGGAAGCTCTCGAAACCGTAGCTGCTTGCGCCGATCTGTCGGGCGCAAGCGCCCATTTCGATGCGGATTTTGCCGATGAAACCGCGGTACGCGCCCTGCTGCCGCGCGTGTACGCGCGCTTTGGCGCCGTGGATGCCGTGGTCAACAGTGCCTCGCTGTTCGAATACGACAATGCCGCGAGTTTCGGCTTTGCCACGCTGGAGCGTCATGTGCGCAGCAATACCGGCGCGCCGGTGCTGCTGGCGCAGGCGCTGCACCAGCATGTGCAGGAGCGCGCGGCCGCGGGCGAGGCCGATGCGCAGGGCGTGGTGGTGAACCTGCTCGACCAGAAGCTCTGGAACCAGAACCCCGATTTTTTCAGCTACACGCTCTCCAAGGCCGCGCTCGAAGCCGCGGGCACCATGCTGGCGCTGGCGCTGGCGCCGCGCGTGCGCGTGGTCGGCGTGGCGCCGGGGCTCACGCTCACGAGCCCTTTTCTGAGCGAGGAAAAATTCCAGCGTCTGCACGCTCTGAGCCCGCTGGGGCGCTCTTCGAGCCCCGAGGACGTGGCCGCTGCGGTGCGCTTTGCGCTCGACAACCGCGCCCTCACCGGCACCACGCTGCTGGTCGATGGCGGCCAGCACCTGATGAAGTTCGAGCGCGATTTTTCGCTGATGTGAGCCTGCCATGACCCACGCCGCCGGCACCCAAGTCCTCAGCCTCACGGGCTTGCGCTTCAACGCCAACCTGGGCATCCTCGCGCACGAGAAGAACGCGCCGCAGCCCATCCAGGTCGATGCCGAGCTGCACCTGGGCCTGCAGCCGCTTGCGCCGCGCGACGACCATATCCACAACGTGCTCGACTACCGGCGCGTGCGCCAGATCATCATCGACGAGTGCACGGCCGAGCACGTGAACCTGCTCGAGAGCCTGATCGGCAAGCTCGCGCGGCGGCTGCTGCAGTTGCCCGGCGTGCTCGGCGTGCGCGTGAAAATCGCCAAACTCGAAATTTTTGCCGACTGCGAAGTGGCCATTCGCGTCGAAACCGGACAGTGGTAAACCCATGCACACAGCACACACCTCCACCTGGGGCGAGATCGCGGACGACATCCTCGCCGACGCCCCCAACGACATTTCCAACGACACCGTCACCGCCAGCGCCGACGCCGCGGCCCAAGACGCTGCGGGCGGCGCCGCGCACACCGCGCCGCGCCTGAAGATCGAGCGCGAGGCGCGCAAGCTCGAAAAGCGCCTGTGCCGCGAGGTCGGCCGCGCGATCAGCGACTTTCGCATGATCGAAGAAGGCGACAAGGTCATGGTCTGCCTTTCGGGCGGCAAGGACAGCTACACGCTGCTCGACATTCTGCGCAAGCTGCAGGCGCGCGCGCCCGTGCGCTTCGAGCTCGTCGCGGTCAACCTCGACCAGAAGCAGCCGGGCTTTCCTGCGCACGTGCTGCCCGAATACCTGCGCAGCACCGGCGTGCCCTTTCACATCGAAACCGAAGACACCTACAGCATCGTGCAAAAGCTCGTGCCGCCGGGCAAGACCACCTGCAGCCTGTGCAGCCGGCTGCGCCGCGGCATCCTGTACCGCGTCGCGAACGAGCTGGGCGCAACCAAGATCGCACTCGGCCACCACCGCGACGACATCCTGCAGACGCTGCTGCTGAACATGTTCTTCGGCGGCCGCATGAAGGCCATGCCCCCGAAGCTCGCGAGCGACGACGGCGAGCACGTGGTCATCCGCCCGCTTGCCTACGTGCCCGAAAAAGACACGGCGCGCTGGGCCGCGTACCGCGCATTCCCCATCATCCCGTGCAACCTCTGCGGCAGCCAGGAGAACCTGCAGCGCAAGCAGATCGGCGACATGCTGCGCGAGTGGGACAAAAAATTCCCCGGCCGGCTCGAGAGCATGTTCCGCTCGCTGCAGCAGGTCGTGCCCTCGCACCTGCTCGACGGCGCGCTGTTCGACTTTCAGAACGTACGCGCCACCGGCGTGGCCGATGCCGAGGGCGACAAGGCCTTCGACGCCGAAGAACTGCCCGCCATGCCCGGCCCTTCAGGGCTGCCCGGCGTGCAGGTGGTGCAACTCGGTTGACCGCGGCTTGACCTCTTCGGCATCGGCGCCTACCCTGCAATCCCCATGCCGCCACGAGGAGTTCCCATGCGCCCGCTACGCTCTTTCTTCATGCTGCTGTGCCTTGGCATCTTCGGCTTGCTGCTGGGTGGCTGCGCGAGCACGCGCCTCGTCGATTCGGACGTACAAGCCTTCTCGCAGCTGCAGGCGCTGCCCGTGCCCGCCACCTACCGCTTCGAGCGCCTGCCCTCGCAGCAGGCTTACAGCGCGCAGCAGGACAAGGTGGAAGCGCTCGCACGCGAGGCACTGGCCAAAGTGGGGCTGGTCGAAAACCCGCGCGCACCGAACTTCAGCGCGCAGGTCTATGCGCGCACCGACCGCCTGCTCTCGCCCGACTACTGGTATGACCCGTTCTGGGGTGGGTGGGGTGGGTGGGGCGGCTGGGGTGGTTGGGGCAGCGGTTTTTACGGCGGCATTTCGATGCGCTTTCCGCCGCCGACCGAATACCGGCGCGAGGTCGGCCTGATCCTGCGCGACATCGCGAGCGGCCGCGTGGTCTATGAAACCCACGCCCAGCACGACGGCGTGTGGAGCGACGACCTGCCCGTCTTTGCCGCGATGTTCGACGCTGCGCTGCAGGACTTTCCCATGCCGCCCGCAGGCCCGCGCCGCATCAACGTCGAGATTCCGCGCTGACCACGCGAAGATCGCCCCAAAGATCATCGCCATTCCCATGCAAGCCACCCGCATCCTCGCCATCCGCCACGGCGAAACCGCCTGGAACGCCCAGGCGCGCATCCAAGGCCACCAGGACATCGCGCTCAATGCCACCGGCCTACGGCAGGCGCAGCGGCTCGCGCAGGCTCTGGCCGCCGAACCCGTGCGCGCCATCTACGCAAGCGACCTGCAACGCGCCTACCGCACCGCGCAGGCCGTGGCCGATGCGACGGGCGCGCCGCTCGTGCCCGAGCCCAGCCTGCGCGAACGCGGTTTTGGCGCCTTCGAAGGCCGCACCTTTGCCGAAGTCGAGGCTGCCTGGCCCGAACAGGCGCGCCGCTGGCGCGAACGCGACCCGCACTACGCGCCCGCGGGCGGCGAGTCGCTGCACACGCTGCGCCTGCGCGTGACCGAAACCGTGCAGCGCCTGGCCGCGCGCCACCCCGGCGAACTGATCGTGCTGGTCGCGCACGGCGGCACACTCGACGTGCTCTACCGTGCCGCCACGGGGCAGGACTTGCAGGCCCCGCGCACCTGGCAACTCGCCAACGCCGCGATCAACCGCCTGCTCTGGACGCCGCAAGGCCTTACGCTCGTGGGCTGGGCCGACACGCAGCACCTCGAAGGTGCAGCACGCGACGAGAACGCGGGCTGAAGCCTTGACCTGCACTGCGCAGTGCTACGGATGCGCTTCGGCATACATGCCGCACGCAAGCGGAAGTTTTCTATGACTCGGCTGCGTCTGTCGTCGCCAACGGCACATGCGCGCTTGCCACACCATCGCGGCCGGCTTTTTTGACCTGGTACAGCGCCGTATCGGCTTCTTTCATCCATTCGCCCAGGTCGTCGTGGTGCTTTTCGATGCAGGCCACCCCTACGCTACAGGTGATCTGCAAATCAGGCAGCTTGCGCAGGCGCAGCGTCGCAACGCGTTTGCGTATCCGCTCTGCCATGACCAGAGCATCTTCCAGGCATGTATCGGGCAAGAGGATGATGAACTCATCGCCACCAAAGCGCCCCGCGCAGTCCGTGGCGCGTATGCTGCCGCGGATCACATGGGCCAGCCCGCGCAACACCGTGTCGCCTACGTCATGACCGTAGGTGTCGTTGATCTGCTTGAAATGGTCTATGTCCAGCATCAGCATGCAGGAGGGCGTGCCACTTTGGAAAAATTTGCGCAGCGAGACTGCGGCCTGCTCCTGCCAAAAGGGACGGCAATACAGCCCGGTGAGTGCATCGACGCGCAGCATGGCATGGAGTTTTTCATTCTGCCGCGCAGTTTTTTCAATCAACCCTCGGCTCGTCAGGCTGAGCACGAGGGTGTGCACGATCAGCAGAGGCAGGCACGCCAGAATCACGCGCATCGAACTCTCGGGCGCCCAGTGGTAGCCACCCAACCAGCCGCCGCCCAGGATTCCCGCACACAAGGCCAGCAATGTAGCCAGCCGCAGACCACGGGCACCCGAAGCAATGCGATCCATCAGGTGCAGGGTGACGATGAGCGCGCTGGGCAGCAGGTTGAAACGCATCAGCGGCAGCCCAAGGCCGATGAAAACGGTGTCGAGCACCATGCTGAAAAGCTCGGTGCGGTGGCGATTGCTGCTGAACTTGCTCAGCAGGCAGGCCAAGTGCGGCCAGAGGTAGCAGACAAAAACCAGCAAGATCCAATCTATGGGCGGCGCCCGGACTTCCCATAAAACGGCACCGACCGCCAAGCCGCCCAAGCCCATGCCGAGCACGCGCACCCTGTAGGCTGTCCGGTAAAAATGCCGCCCGTATGAAGGGTGGTTTTCGGACGGTTGCGTAGTATTCGTTTGCTGCATGAGCAAGGCATGAGTGGAGCGACGGCCTCATCGTAACGCAACAAATGGTTACGATGCGCTCTATTTTCGCTCTATTTTTCTATTTTGTATCCTCCCTGCCCTGCACCTGCAGGAAACGGCACTCAGCAAGCCGTCATACCGGCCCCGAAAACAAGCCACCCGCCGCCTGCGGCGGCGCCACGCCCAGGTGCCGGTACGCCGCAAGCGTGGCGGTGCGCCCGCGCGGCGTGCGCTGCAGGTAGCCTTGCTGGATCAGGTAGGGCTCGATCACGTCCTCGATCGTGCCGGACTCCTCGCCTATGCTCGCGGCGATGTTGTCCAAGCCCACGGGGCCGCCGTCAAAGCGGTGGATCACGGCCTCGAGCAGCTTGCGGTCCATCACGTCGAAGCCCAGCGGATCGACGTCGAGCAGGGCCAGCGCGCGGTTTGCGATCTCGGCGCTGATGCGGCCGTCGCCCTTGACCTCGGCGTAGTCGCGCACCCGGCGCAGCAGGCGGTTGGCGATGCGCGGCGTGCCGCGCGAGCGCCGCGCGATCTCCATGCCGCCGGCCGCGTCCATGGGCACGCGCAGCAGGCCCGCGCTGCGCTGCACGATCAGCGCAAGCTCCTCGGGCGTATAAAACTCGAGCCGCGCAACGATGCCGAAGCGGTCGCGCAGCGGGTTCGTGAGCATGCCCGCGCGCGTGGTCGCGCCCACCAGCGTGAAGGGCTGCAGGTCGAGCTTGATCGAGCGCGCCGCGGGGCCTTCGCCGATCATGATGTCGATCTGGTAGTCCTCGAGCGCGGGGTAGAGGATTTCTTCGACCACGGGCGAGAGGCGGTGGATCTCGTCGATGAAGAGCACGTCGTTCTTTTCAAGGTTGGTGAGCAGCGCCGCGAGATCCTTGGGCTTTTCGAGCACGGGGCCGCTGGTCTGGCGCAGCTGAACGCCGAGCTCGGACGCGATGATGTGCGAGAGCGTGGTCTTGCCCAAGCCCGGCGGGCCGAACAGCAGCACGTGGTCCAGCGCCTCGCCGCGCTGGCGCGCCGCGCCGATGAAAATCTCGAGCTGCTCGCGCGCCTTGGCCTGGCCCACGTATTCCTGCAGCAGCTTGGGCCGCAGCGCACGCTCGAGCGCCTCTTCCTGCGGCGAGGCCGGCGCCGCCGAAACCACGCGCCGCGCGGCAGAAGGGGATGGTGCGGAACTGAAATCGTCGGTGTGAATGCTCATGGGCGCAAGCATGCCACGGGACGTGGGTACCGCCGTGGGATTTTGCCGCGCATGCGGCGAGTCAAGGTGATCAGGGCGATCAGGGCGCCTTCGCGCCGCTCACGCAGGCGCTGCTCGCGGGCGCGAGCCACTGCTTGAGCCCTGCCGCAAAAGCCAGATCGAAGCGCCCGAAAAAGTCCGTGCCGCCGCTGACCGAGCAGCTCGCGCTGCCCGCCGTGAGGTGCGCGACCAGATAGCGCGCGCCGTTTTGGCTCGTGAACAATGCGCCGCCGCTGCTGCCCGGCGCCGTGGCGCCGCTGCTCCACTGCACGCCGAGGTAGTTGTCGCTGACCGACGCCGCGCCACTGCAGCTGAAGCTGCTGCCATCGGCCGAGAGCGTGCAGCTGCTGAACTGGCGCAGGCTGCCCAGGCTGAGCTTTTGCCAGTCGCCGTTCGGGTGGTGCAGCAGCGCCGCTGCCTGGCCAAGCACGGGCGTGTGCGCGTCCCAGCCCGCAAAGACGGTGCCGCTCGGCGGGGCATCGTTCAGGCGCATCAGGGCCGTGTCGGTCGCACCGTCGGTGGCGAGCAGCGTGGCCCCGCCTTTGAGGCTGCTCGCGCGTGCGTCCAGGCTGGCGCCGTTGCAGGCCGCCGCGCGGTAGAACCAATACGTGGTGAGCGTCGAAGCCACGGTCTGCGACGCAATGCAGTGCTGCGCGCTGAGAAAATACGGCGTGCCGCTCGAAGCCGTGTCGTTGAGCAGCGTGCCCGTGCACAGATAGCTCGTGCCTTGATCGACGAACAGCATGCGCGCGACGGCGTTGCTCTCATTGGCATAGTCGGCGTTGCAGGCGGTATCGACTTCACAGAAGTCGGCTGTGCCGGCCTTGGGCACGAGCGGTGCAGCGCCGCTCGATCCGGCCGTGGAAGATGCCGCGCCCGCAGCAGCGCCCGCCAGCGCTTGCGGCGCGACGCGAAAGTGCGACAGCTGCGGCACCGCGATGCGCAGCGCGGCGGGGTCTGTGCCCGCGGGCAGCTCGATTTCGAGCACCACCGTGTCGCCGCCGACGTCGGGGCTCCAGTAGGTGCGCGCGGCGGTGCTGGCGTCGCCCGCCTGCTGGTTGCGCGCGATGGCGGCAAGGATTTCGCCGCCCGTTACGCTGTGCAATACAGCCCCATCGGGCGGGTAAAAACGCAGCTGGGCCGCGGCGGGCAACTGCTCCACCACGATACCCAGACGCATGCCCTGCGCGCCTGCCGACTGAAAGCGCAGCGCCGCGACTTGGCTGCCGTCAGCGAGCGTCTGCCAAGTGAGCAGCGCCGCCATCGCCTGCGCGCTCGCGCTTTGCGGCAGGCTGCGCGCCGGGCCTATGGTCTGCACGCCGGGCAGGTCGGCGACGCCGCCTTCTTCGGCGCCCAGCGCCTCCAGCTGCACCGTGCGCAGCGCCGCACCGGCGGGCATGCGCGGGCGGGCGGCGGCGCTGGCCGCCTTGGTCTGGACGATGCTGGGGCGATACGCGTCCACACGCAGCGGCGCCACTGTCGCGGCCTTGCAGGCGGCATCCGTGCCAGAGGCCACATCCGAGCCCCCACCGCCCCCGCAAGCCGCAACCAGCGCTGCGAGCGCGATGCTGCCCACGGCCCTCCACCGCCGCCCACACACCTGCGCAGCGCCACGGGTGGAGCTGGAAGTGGCGAGTTTCATCGTGCGAAGCAAAACGGCGCGGCTGGACATAGGGGGCCTCCGACGAAGAGGGGATGCAAGGGGCAGGCAATCGTACTGCGGGGCGGTGACGCAAGGCGTAAGGATGTAACGCATGCCGCGCCGGAGCCCGTTGCGACAGGGCTTGCGACAGCGCACCTACCGTGCACTGCGGCCAGGTACGGGAGCGGGTTGCAGATCGGCTTAGGCTGCAAGGCCCTCACGCCAGCGTCTTGAGCGCGAGCTTGATGCCCTCGCTCACGCCCACGTCGGGCGGCAGGGCCTTGAGCGCGGCGTTCGCTTCCCTTTCGTTGTAGCCGAGCGCGAGCAGCGCCTGCAGGATGTCAGTGTGCGCGTCGCTGCGCGCCTGCGCGGGCGCCAGGCCCAGATCGGGCGCGAGCTTGCCTTTGAGCTCGAGCAGCAGGCGCTCGGCCGTTTTCTTGCCGATGCCGGGCACCTTGACGAGCCGGCCCGGCTCCTGCTGCGCGATCGCCTGCGCGAGCTCGGCCACGCTCAGGCCGCTGAGCACCGAAAGCGCCGTGCGCGGGCCCACGCCCGCGACCTTGACGAGCTCGCGAAAGGCCGCGCGCTCGGTCGCCGTGGCAAAGCCGTAGAGCAGCTGCGCGTCCTCGCGCACGATGAACTGCGTGAGCAGGCTCACACGCTCCCCCACGCCGGGCAGGTGGTAGAAGGTGCTCATGGGCACGAGCACCTCGTAGCCCACGCCCTGGCAGTCCAGCAGCACCTCGGGCGGGTTCTTTTCGAGCAGGGTGCCGGTCAATTTGCCTATCATTGCGATCCTTTGCCGGTGGCGGCACACGGCGTGCTGCCACCATTTTTGTTCTGATCCTGGCGTCCGAAAGGCTGCGAACAAGCCTTGCAATGGCCGGGAATGCGTCCCAAATTATCCGCGTGATCCTGCGCCATACCTTCACCCCCCACAACAACACCCGGCTCACGCACCTGTGCGGGCCGGCCGACGCGCACCTGCGCACCATAGAAGCGGCGCTGCAGGTGCGCATAGCGCACCGCCACGAGCAATTCAAGGTCGATGGCCCCAAGGCCCAGGCCACGCAGGCGATGGAGCTTTTGCAGGCGCTGTACGAGCAGGCCGAGCACCCGCTGGGCGAAGACCTGCTGCAGCTCATGCTCGCGGGGGACAGCCGCCCGATCGAGCCGCCGCAGGACGCCATCGTGCTCAACACGCGCCGCGCCGACCTGCGCGCGCGCACGCCGCGCCAGGGCCTGTACCTCGACAACATCGCGCAGCACGACATCACCTTCGGCATAGGCCCGGCCGGCACGGGCAAGACCTACCTGGCCGTGGCCTGCGCGGTCGATGCGCTCGAGCGCAGCGCGGTGCAGCGCATCGTGCTCACGCGCCCAGCCGTGGAAGCGGGCGAGCGCCTGGGCTTTCTGCCCGGCGACCTCACGCAAAAGGTCGACCCCTACCTGCGCCCGCTGTACGACGCGCTCTACGAGCTCATGGGCTTCGACAAGGTGCAAAAGGCCTTCGAGCGCAACGCGCTCGAGATCGCGCCGCTTGCCTTCATGCGCGGGCGCACGCTGAACAACGCCTTCGTGATCCTCGACGAGGCGCAAAACACCACGCCCGAGCAGATGAAGATGTTCCTCACGCGCCTGGGCTTTGGCGCCAAGGCCGTGGTGACCGGCGACGTGAGCCAGATCGACCTGCCCAAGGGCGCGCCCAGCGGCCTGATCGACGCCGAACACGTGCTCAAGCGCGTGCAGGGCATCGCGTTCACGCACTTCACGAGCGCCGACGTGGTGCGCCACCCGCTGGTCGCGCGCATCGTCGATGCCTACAACGCCCCACGCAGCCGAGGCGCGCCGGCATGAGCGGGGCCGTTGCGCACGCTCCATGAAACTCTCTTTTCGATAGCTGCTTGCGCACGTCCTACCTGCGCTAGAGGCCATTTTGACCATGAAAAATCTGACCCTGTCCCTGCAGTTCGCGCGCTTTCCCGACGTGGCCGCGCACCGCGCCGCGCTGGCGCGCCACCGCGTGCAGCGCTGGATCCGCCACGCGCTCGCGCGCGACGCCGAGATCACCGTGCGCATCGTCGGCAGCGATGAAGGGCGCGCGCTGAACCGCGACTACCGCCACAAGGACTACGCGACCAACGTGCTCACCTTCGACTACGCGCAGGAGCCCGTGGTGCTGGCCGACCTGGTGCTGTGCGCGCCGGTGGTCGAGAGCGAGGCGCGCGCGCTGGGTAAGCCGCTCGCCGAACACTACGCGCACCTGATCGTGCACGGTACGCTGCACGCGCAGGGCTGGGATCACGAAACCAGCGAGGCCGATGCGCAGGCCATGGAAGCGCGCGAGTCCGACATCCTGCGCAGCCTGGGTTTGGCCGATCCTTACCAGCGCAGCGATCGGTAAGCGCCACGGCGCCGTAAGGCGCGTCGGACAAGGCAGCGCCGCTGGGCGAAGGCGTGTGAGCAGGCCTGCGGGCCTGCAAAATGTTACCGTTATCATCGCGCAACCGCTCTCCCCACTTTTGCCATGTCCTCCTTCGCGCCCGGGCCCACGCGCCGCTGCATGCTGAGTAGCGCGGCGGCTGCCGTGCTGGGCACCTCTTGGCCCGACCGCGCCGCGGCCGCGCTGGGACGCGTGGCAGACCTGCGCATTCTGGCCTGGCCCGGTTACACCGACAGCGGCCTGGTGCAGGACTTCGAACGGCGCCATGGCTGCCGCGTGGCGGTGAGCATCGTGGCGTCCGACGAAGTTCTGTGGCAGCGCATGCAGGCGCGGCAGGGCGGAGACTTCGATGTGCTGGCGCTCAACACGGCCGAGCTGCAGCGCTATATCCAGGCAGACCTGGTGCAGGCCGTGCCGCGCGCGGCGCTGCGCTCGCAGCCCGAATGGCAACCGCGCCTGCGCGATCTTTCGGCCATTGGCGGGCTGGTGCGGGGCGTGCAGGTGTTTGGCGTGCCCTACGTGTTTGCCGACATGGGCCTGATCCACGACCTGCGCCAGATGCCGCAGCCGCCCCAAAGCATCCGGGCGCTATGGGATCCGCGCTGGCGCGGGCGCGTGCTGGCCTACGACAGCGGCACGCACAATTTCTCGCTCACGGCGCAGGTGCTCGGCGCGCCTTCGCCGTTTCGGCTGCGCGCAACCGATTGGGTGCCCGCCGTGGAGCAGCTCGTGGCCTTGCGTCGCAATGCCATGGGTTTTTATGCCCAGCCCGAGGAGTCGGTCGATTGGTTCATGCGCCGGAAAGCGGCGCTGATGTTTGCCAATTACGGCACCCAGCAGTTGCAATTGCTGCGTGCGGCGGGCGCAGAGGTGGGGTACGCCCTGCCGCGCGAAGGCGCGCTGGCCTGGCTGGACTGCTGGGCCATCAGCCGCCAGGCGCGCGACACGCAGCTCGCTGCCGCCTGGATAGACCACATGCTGGGCACCGCTTCCGCCGCGGCGATGGAGCAACGCCATGGCTTGTCGCACGTGCGCACCAAGGCTGCGCCAGACGGCGCGCAAGGCTTGTGGTGGCTGGAGCCCCCCGAGGACACCGCGCGGCGCAACCGGCTCTGGCGCCGCATCCTGGCCGGTGACCGCGTTTCCCGGGTCTTGCTGCCATGAAGCTGCGCATGGCCCACAAGCTCGCCCTGCTGCTGGCGGGCATCGGACTGGCGGCGGCTTTGCTGATGGCCGTGCTGGCCGAGCGCGTAGGCCGCACATTGCTGGTCGAAGGAGCCCAGGAAGCGCTGCTCACCTCCACGCAGGTGTTGGCGCGGCGTGTGGAGGTCATGCAGGCCAATGTGGCGCGCGATCTGCGCATTGTGGCCGAGCACCCGCTGACACTGCGAGTCCTCAAAGACAACGAGGCCGATGCTGCCGACAGGCTCGCACGATGGTTCGAGGTCAGCATGCACAGCCAGCCGGCGTACTTTCAGATGCGGCTCATCAGCGCCGCCGACTACGGCCTGGAGCGCGTGCGCATAGACCGCCACCAAGGCCAGCTGCTACGCATCGAAGATGATGCCTTGCAGGAAAAGGCCCACTTTCCCTACGTGTCCGAGGCGCTCGCGCTGCCCGCGCAGGAGCTGTTCAGCTCCGAGATCGCCATCAACCACGAAGACGGCGCACACGATGGCCTGGAGCAGCCCACCGCGATCTTCTCCATGCCCGTGTACGCACCGAACGCACCAAATGGCAAAGCCCTGGGCGTAGTGGTGATCAATGTGGACTTGCGCAATACCTTCGCCCTGCTGGCGCAGGACCTGCCCAAGCCGTACCAGCTGTTTTTAGCGAATGGAGAAGGGGACATCCTGCTGCATCCCGACGCAGCGCTCACCTTCGGCTTCGACCGTGGCGAACGCCACCTTATCCAAAGCAGCATGCCGGCCCTCGCAGCCGTGGTGGATGGCTCCACCGACCATGCAGTGCTCGACTTCAACATGGATACCAGCCACCCCATGGTGGCCGCATTCACGCGCATGGATGGTGCGCCCCACACAGCGCCACCACGCACGCTGATCCTCGGTCTGGCCCAGCCTGCGCGCGAGATCCTGGCCCGCGCCGAACAGTTGCGCCGCACCTTGCTGGGCCTGGCCGTGCCGGTAGCCTTGGGTGGCCTGGTGCTCGCGTTCGTGCTGGCGCGCACCTTTACCCGGCCGCTTGCGCAACTCGAGCGCGCAGCGCACGGCTTCGGCCAGGGAGACGTGGCCACCGATCTGCCCATCGATCGCCACGACGAAATCGGCACGCTCGCACGCAGCTTCGTCCATATGCAGCACTGCGTGGGCAATCAGCTGCAGACTCTGCGCGAAAACCAGCAAACCCTGGAGCGCCTGTCGCAGCATGACAGCCTCACCGGGCTGCCCAACCGGCGCTTTTTCATGCAACTGCTCGAGCAGGCTCTGGTGCGTGCACAGCGCCACGGGCAGACGGTGGACCTGATGTTCATCGACCTCGACGGCTTCAAGCCCGTCAACGACCAGTTTGGCCACGAATGCGGCGACCAGGTTTTGCAGACCGTGGTCCGGCAATTGCGCGCCGGCCTGCGCGAGGCCGACATCCTGGCGCGCCTGGGCGGCGACGAATTCGTCGTGCTGCTCGACGGCGCGCTGGAGCAGGACACTTGCGCGACCCTGGCCGCCAAGGTCATCGAACTGATCAGTGCCCCGATTGCGATCTGGCAGGGGCACACCACGGTGCGGGTAGGCGCGAGCATTGGCCTGGCGCGCTACCCGCAGGATGGCCGCACCGCCTACGAACTGCTTCGAAGCGCAGACCGCGCCATGTACGCCGCCAAGGAGGCCGGCAAGGGGTGCTGGCGCTTTGCCACCTCGGGCGGCCAGAGCGCATCCTGAAACCTCGACTGCAACTGCCCACTTCAACCCAGACTGCTCATCCGTCTTATTGCTTTATAAATCAAGACATTACGCAATAATCTTCGCGCAGGAAGAGAGTCTTGATGGACGAGTTGCAGGCATTCGATCGCTACCTCAAGCATCTTGGAGCCGGCCTCGGACACGCGCATCGGTAAGCCGGGCTGCGCGGGTACTGCACAGGGCTGATGGACCGCTGGCGCGCAAGAGCGTAGCGCCGATGGCAGCGCATCTGGCCCCACAAGCCACACGCTCGCGCCACCAATCGCTGCACCACTTCGTGGCCGACTCGCCGTGGTCGCACGAACGCCACGTGCCCTCATCGTCGACCACCAGTTTGCGGCTGCGTATCGCCGCAGCCTTGATGCAAACGCTAGTGCAGTGCCCGTGCTGCCTGCACGTCAATGCAAGGTGAGGTTGCGACACAGTAAAACTAGGGCAAACCCCGAGCAAACTAACGATCGTTCAACACTACCATTGCGCCTCCTTCTACGGAGCCTCTTCCTTACGGGGTTCGCGCGTTGGCTTCCGATGCCGCGGCAACGATTGGCCTGTGGCATCGACCGATTTCTTCAACTCTTATAAAAAAGCGGATACCACTACATGCATGCGGAACAGCAGACAGCGGTTCCAGTCCTCGAATGTCGGGGAGTGGAGCGCCGCTTCGGTGGACTGGTTGCCCTCACGGGGGTGAACATGCACATCGAGCGCGGCGAAATTTTTGGCCTGGTTGGGCCCAATGGCAGTGGCAAGACGACCATGACCAACGCCATCACGGGATTTTTCCCGCCCCAGGTCGGCAGCATTTGGCTCAATGGACGCGAGATCACGGGCATGGCCCCGCACAAGGTGGCCGCGCTGGGTGTGGCGCGCACGTTTCAGAACCTTGCGCTCTTCAATGGCATGAGCGTGCTCGACAACATCCTGCTCGGGCGCCACATCCACATGAAGCCAGGCGTGCTCAAGACCGCCTTGTACTGGTGGCTGAGCCGCGATGAGGAGATCGCGCACCGCCGCAAGGTCGAAGAGGTGATCGACTTCATGCAGTTGCAAAGCGTGCGCGACGAGCTCGTGGACAGCATCCCCATCGGACTGAAAAAGCGCGTTGAACTGGCGCGTGCGCTGGTCGCGGAGCCCAGCTTTCTCGTGCTCGACGAACCCATGGCCGGCATGAACCAGGAGGAAAAAGAATACATGGCCCGCTTCATTCTCGACGCACGCGACGAACGCGGTGTCACGGTGCTGCTGATCGAGCACCACATGGACGTGATCACCGGCATTTGCGACCGCATGATGGTGCTGAGCTACGGCGAAACGATAGGCACCGGCATTCCCAGCGAAGTCATCCAAGACGAGCGCGTGATCAAAGCCTATCTGGGGGGTGCGCATGCAACGCGCTGAAAACCGCTCCGCCACCTGGGACCTCGGGGCCGACACCACCCTCGTGCGCATTCTGGCGCGCAACGCCGAATTGCTCGGCGACCATGTCGCCATGCGCGAAAAGCACCTAGGCATCTGGCAAGAGACCACCTGGGCGCAAATGCTCGACGCCACGCTGGCCTTTGCAGCAAGTCTGCAAAGCATGGGCTTTGGCCAGGAAGACGCTTTGCTGGTGCTGGGCGACAACCGCCCCAACCTCTACATGGGCATGCTTGCTGCGGGCGTGCTCGGCGGCTACGCCATGCCGGCATATCCTGACGCCACGCCCGATGAAATCCGCCATTTCATGCATGAGGCGAACGCGCGCTTCGTGCTCGCAGAAGACCAGGAGCAGGTGGACAAGGCGCTGGACCTGGGCGAGGTCAGTTCCACCATCGAGCACATCATCTACGACGAGCCGCGCGGGCTTGCAAGTTACCAGCATCCCGGACTCGTCTCCTGGGACAAGCTGCAAACCCGTGGCATAGAACGCCTGCGCGCCGAGCCCTCCCTGCGCAAGACCTTGATCGAAAGCGCCAAGCCCGAGGGCCCGGCCGTTTTCGTCCACTCCTCGGGCACTACGGGCAAGCCCAAAGGCGTGGTGCTGAGCCACAGGAACATTCTCACCGGCGTGGGCAACGCCTTTCGCGGCGGTGCTTTCGACTTTGGCGAAAGCGTGCTCGCCTACCTGCCCATGGCCTGGGTGGGCGACTTTGCCATCACCATAGGCGCGGGCGTGGCCCTGCACTTCGTCATCAACATTCCCGAACGCCAGGAAACCGTCTTGCATGACCTGCGTGAAGTGGCGCCCTCTTTCTATCTGGCCGCACCGCGCAGTTGGGACAACATGCTGACCACCATCCAGGTGCGCATGGAGGACTCCACGCCGCTCAAAAAGTGGCTCTACGACGTGTTCATGAATTCGGCGCTGACTGCGGAGCGCCAGAAACTCGAGGGCAAGCCCGTCTCCCTCAAGAATCGTCTGCTGCGCCCCCTGGGCGAATGGCTGGTTTTTGGCCCCATCAAGGACCAGTTCGGCCTGACCCGCCTGCGGCACGCCTTCACGGGCGGCGAAGCCATCGGTGAAGACACCTTCGTGTTTTACCGTGCGCTGGGCGTCAAGCTGCGCCAGTTCTACGGCCAGACCGAAAGCAGCGCCTTCAACGCCTTGCAGGACCCCCAGGAAGTGCGCCTGCACACGGTGGGTAAACCCCTGCCTGGCGTGGAAGTCCAAATTGCCGACAACGGCGAAATCATGCTGCGCTCAGGCAGTGTGTTCTCGGGGTACTACAAGCTCGAAAAGGCCACCCAGGAAGCCCTGGAAAACGGCTGGCTGCACACGGGCGACGCGGGCTACCTGGAGCCGGACGGCCACATCGTGGTGCTCGGGCGCCTGTCCGAAGTGGTTTACACCGCCAAGGGCGAGCGTTTCATCCCGAACTACATCGAAAACCGTCTCAAGTTCAGCCCCTACGTCAAGGATGCGGCCGTGCTGGGCAAGGACAGGGACAGCCTTGCCGTCATGATCTGCATCGACAAGGAAACCGTGGGGCACTGGGCCGAAGTGCGTGGGATTTCCTATATGTCCTACGCCGACCTGTCGCAAAACCCCGAGGTCATCAAGCTCATCACGCAAGCGGTGCAACGCGTCAATGGCATCTTGCCCGACGCGCTCAAGCTGCGCCACTTCGTCTCGCTGCACAAGGAGTTCGATCCGGACGACGGCGAAGTCACGCGCACGCGCAAGCTGCGCCGCAACGTGATCGAGCAGCGTTACGCGCCCATCATCGACGCCATTTACAGCGGCAAGCAGTCCGTCACGATGAAGGCGCAGATCACATACGAAACCGGCGAGGTCGGCTCCATAGAGCGCGAACTCACGGTACAGGAGGTTTGAGGCATGGATTTTTCATTGTTTGCCGAGCTGGCCATCAACGGCGCGCTTTCCGGGCTCATGTATGCGCTGGTCGCGATGGGCATCGTGCTCATCTACAAGTCATCCTCCGTGCCCAACCTGGCGCAAGGCGCCATGACCATGCTGGGCGCCTACGTGGTGCTTGCCATTGCCCGCGGCCTCGGCGTCTCGTTGTGGCTGGCCATTCCCTTGGCCATGGTGGTGATGTTTTTCGTGGGCATGGGGATAGAGCGCGTGGCCCTGCGGCGCCTTGCCGGCCGGCCCGTCATCATGATTCTGATGATGACGCTGGGCATAGACATCTTCACGCGCGCGGCCGCCATGTCCCTCTGGGGCAGCACGGGCGCACCGATGGACATCGGCATCAGTGACGAGCCGCTGTTTCTCGGCCCGCTGCTGATCAACCGCGCCTACGTCGTCGGGGCCGTGGTCGCTGTGGCGCTGTTCCTCATCTTTCTGTTTTTCTTCCACACGCGCCGCGGCATCGTGCTGCGCGCCATCTCGGACGACTACATCGCGTCCTGGTCGGTTGGCATCTCGGTGGAACGGGGCATCGCCACGTCCTGGGCCATGGCCTCGGTGCTTGCCACCACGGCGGGCGTGCTCTGGGGCTCGGTGCAGGGTGTGAACCAAGGGCTGGCCTTGCTGCTGCTCAAGGGCCTGACCGTTGCCGTGCTCGGCGGACTGGACAGCATTGGCGGCGCCATCCTTGCCAGCCTGCTGCTGGGGCTGCTCGAGGGTGTGGCCTCCGGCTACCTCGATCCGCTCGTGGGTGGAGGAAGCCGTGAACTGGTGGTTGCCGCCACCTTGATTTTGACCATCATGATTCGGCCCCATGGCTTGTTTGGCCGGCATGACATCGAGAGGATTTAAGCGCCATGATCTTTCGCCAAGCAGGTATTTTTCATACGAGTTACGCGCATGCCCGGGCTGTGTACCCACTGCCCGCAGACCGCTGGATGGTGGGCTTTCTGCTCCTCCTGGCACTGCTCGCGCCCTTTACGCTGAGCTCTCTGACCCTCAACACCCACATGCTGCCCTGGCTGGTGTGGACCTCCGCAGTGCTCGGGCTCAATCTGATCCTGGGATGGGCGGGGCAATTCCACTTCGGCTACGCCGCCATCATGGGAATCGGTGCCTACACCGCCATCCATGCGGCGCGCAACAGTGTTCCGTGGGAGATTGCCATGGTCCTGGGCGGGCTGATGGCCGCCATCATCGGCATCGTGTTCGCCTTCGCGGCCTTGCGGGTCAAGGGCCTGTACCTGGCCCTCAGCACGCTGGCGCTGCAGTTCGTGATGGACTGGGTCATCTCGCACGTGCCGGCGATCAGCGGCGGCACCCAGGCGACACTGCAGGCGCCCGAGCTCAAACTGCTGGGCCAGGCCATCACCTCTGAAGCGGGTTTGTATTACGTGGCGTTGGGGTGGTGCATTTTGGTCACCATGTTCATGCTCAACCTGCGTCGCACCGGTCTGGGCCGTGCCCTGGTCGCCGTGCGTGAAAAAGACTACGCCGCCGCGGTGATCGGGGTGCACAGCCTTTATTACAAGCTGGTCGCTTTCGCCACCTCCTCGTTCATCGGTGGCGTCAGCGGGGCCTTGCTCGTCTTCACGTTCTACCGCGCAGCGACTCCCGAACAGTTCGCCTTCAATATTTCCATCGAATTGCTTGCCATGGTCATCGTGGGCGGGCTCGGAAGCATCATCGGCAGCTTTTTCGGCACGGCGTTCATCTTGCTGATGCCCGGCTTCATGAACAGCCTGATCAACGGCGCGGCCAAACTCGCCGGCGTGTCCCTGAGCGTCGAAAGCCTGGCGCACATTCCGAATGCCGTCTATGGCGCCCTGATCATCATCTTCCTGCTCGTAGAACCCATGGGATTGGGCAAGTTGTACGGCAACGTGCGCAATTACCTGCTGGTTTGGCCTTTTGGCTATGTGCGCAAATAAACGGAAAGAAAACCCATGCAAGAGACATCCAGCCCCACTGCTGCAGGCCAGGCTGCCCACGGAAACACCCCCACCCCGCTGCTCTCGCTGAACAACGTCGAGGTCATCTACGACAGCGTATCGCTTGCGATCAAAGGGGTTTCGCTCGAAGTGCCGCAAGGCGGCATGGTGGCTCTGCTCGGAGCCAACGGCGCCGGCAAGAGCACGACGCTCAAGTCCATCAGCGGCCTGCTGCGCCCGGAGCGCGGCCAGGTGTCGCGCGGCGAGGTGCGCTTCCAGGGGCAGAACATCGACGCCTTGGCGCCCCAGGAGCGCGTCAAGCTCGGCATCGTGCACGTGCTCGAAGGGCGGCGCGTTTTCGAGCACATGACGCCTGACGAGAATTTGATTGCCGCTTCTGCCGTGCGCGGCAACCGCCAGGACATGCTGCGCAACAAGGACATGGTGTATTCGTACTTCAAGCGCCTTTACCAGCGCCGCACGGCGCAGTCTGGTTATCTCTCGGGCGGGGAGCAGCAAATGCTGGCCATTGGCCGTGCCCTGATGACGCAGCCCAAACTGCTGATGCTCGACGAACCCAGCCTCGGCCTCGCGCCCTTTCTCGTGGCCGAGATTTTCGAGATCGTGCAAGACATCAACAAGAAAGAGGGCTTATCGGTGCTCCTCGTCGAGCAAAACGCCATTGCCGCGCTGGAAGTGGTTTCCCATGGCTACCTGATAGAAAACGGCCGCATCGTGATGCACGACAGCGCCGAAGCCATGAAGAAAAACCCCGACATTCAAGAGTTTTATCTCGGCGGCGCCGAAGGCCGGAATTTCCACGAAATCAAGCACTATCGCCGCCGCAAACGCTGGCTCACCTGAAACTGGCAAGTGCGCGCAATTTCCCGTTCATTTCAACCACCCCAAGGAGCATTGCCATGAAGTCCAGGTTTCTCACACTCGCTGCCGGTTTGGGCATGGCCTTTTCGGTCATGCATTCAGCGCAGGCCGCCCCGGAAACCATCAAGTTTGCCGGCTGCTATGACCTGACCAAATCTTATGGTTTCGTCTCTCCGCAAGTTGCGCAGGCCGCACGCGATTATGTAAAACTCATCAATTTGCACGGCGGTATTGAAGGCCATCCGGTCGAAATGCTGATCCAGGACCATGGCAACGAGCCACAACGCGGCATCGAGTGCTATGAAAAAATGAAACGCGAAGGTGCCATGACGTTTGAATTTTTGTCCACCCCGGTCTCGCGCGCCATGGTGCCGCGGGCCATGGCAGACGGCAACGTGATGATCCAGCCCTACGCCGGCCGTGGCGATGCCGTGGACGGCGAGGTTTTCAGCTGGATTTTCCCCATGGGGCCCACGTACTGGGCACAAGTGGCCAACGACATCCAATACATCAAAAACCAATCCAAGGGCAGCCTCAAAGGGGTGAAAATCGCCTTTATTTACCCTGACTATCCTTTCGGCCAGGAGCCCATTGGCGTTCTGAAAACCCTGGCAGAACGTGAAGGCTACGAATTGATGCTGGCACCCCACCCCATGCCCGGAAACGATCAGGCAGCCGCGTGGACGCAAATTCGCCGCTTCAATCCCGATTGGATCATCGGCTGGAATCTGTCCAACATGCACGTGGTGGCCTCGCGCGAGATGAAGCGCAATGGCATTCCCATCAGCAAATACATCGCCGTGAATTGGCTCAATGAAGTCGACATCAACAACCTCGGGGCAGAAAATGCCAAGGGCATCAAGCGTGCGACCAATGTGGTGGGCGGTCAGGACCATCCGCTGATCCAGAAGATCATCAAGGAACTGTACGACAAGGGTCAGGGCAGCGGTGATCGAAAGGTGATGAACGACGTTTATTACAACTCTGGCCTGGCAAGCTATGTGATTGTCGTAGAAGGCGCGCGTCTGGCCATCAAACAATATGGCTGGCCGCTCACGCCCGAAAAGATGAAAAAAGGCCTCGAAAGCATCAAGAATTTCGATGCCGGCGGCTTCATTGCCCCTATCACCATCACCGCCAAAGACCATGGTGGCGGCGGCAAGACCCGTGTCGACATGTGGGACGGCAGCAAATGGGTTCCACAAACCGACTGGCTTTCCGCCTACAGTGATGTCGTGCAATCCATCGTCAAAAAGGAATCCGCAGAATTTGCCAAGACCAAATGAATTTTGAATTTTCCAGAAATCATTCCGACCTCCTAATAAATTAAATTCATATTTTTAATTTTTATGAAACCAAAAATTTTCTCGATCATTGCCGGCATTGGCTTCGCATTTTCCGGCCTGCAATCTGCATACGCCCAATCCGCGCCTATCAAATTTGCCGGCTGCTATGATTTGACCAAGTCCTATGGCTTCGTTACGCCTCAAATCGCCCAAGCCGCAAAGGATTACGCCAAAATTCTCAACCAGAAAGGCGGCATCGAAGGCCATCCTGTCGAATTTTTGGTGCAAGACCACGGCAACGAGCCCCAGCGTGGCATTGAGTGCTATGAAAAGATGAAGCGTGAAGGCGCCATCACATTTGACTTCCTCTCCACTCCGGTTTCTCGTGCGGTGCTGCCACGCGCCATGGCAGACGGGCAGGTGATGCTGCAATCTCTCGTCGGTCGTGGCGATGCGATCAATGGCGACGTGTTCAAGTGGGTCTTCCCGATTGGGCCGACCTACTGGGGCCAGGTGGCCAACGATATCCAGTTTGCCAAAAATCAGGCCAATGGCAATCTGAAAGGCAAGAAAATTGCCTTCATTTATCCAGACTACCCCTTCGGCCAGGAACCGATAGGCATGCTCAAGACCTTGGCCGAGAAGGAAGGCTTTGAATTGCTGCTGGCCCCACACCCCATGCCCGGCAATGACCAGGCCGCGGCGTGGACGCAGATTCGACGCTTCAACCCAGATTGGGTGATCAGCTGGAACCTCTCCAACATGCACGTCGTGGCTTCGCGCGAAATGAAGCGCAACGGCATTCCCATGGACAAATACATTGCCGTCAACTGGTTCAATGAAGTCGATATCAACAACATCGGCCCTGAGAATGCCAAAGGCCTAAAGCGTGGCACCAATGTCGTGGGCGGACAAGATCACCCCTTGATCCAGCAGATCATCAAAGACCTGTATGACAAGGGGCAAGGCAGCGGCGACCGCAAACATCTGAACGATGTTTACTACAACACCGGTCTGGCCATTTATGCATCGGTGTTCGAGGGCGCCCGCCTGGCGATCAAGCAATACGGCTGGCCGCTGACACCTGAAAAAATGAAGAAGGGCCTCGAAAGCCTCAAGAACTTCGATGCGGGCGGTCTGATTGCACCAGTCACGGTGACCGCCAAAGACCACGGCGGCGGCGGGAAAACCCGCGTGGATATGTGGGATGGCAAGAAATGGGTTTCTCAAACCGACTGGATATCCTCCTACCCGGACGTGATCAAGCAGATCGTGGATAAGGAATCTGCTGAATTCGCAAAGGGCAGCAAATAAAAATTTGTGATACTGGTGCATCAGCACCAGCGCACAAACGACAAGGGGCCTTTCGGCCCCTTGTCGTTGTGTATTTCTGAACCCTCAGTTGGATTCCTGGTGCGCCAGAATGCCGTCGAACACGACCACAGAGATCTGCCGCGCAAAATCCTGGAACGAGCCGCGCTGGGGGTTGTACCACTCGACCGTCCAGTTCAATGCGCCAATGACAAAAAGGCGAATGATGGTCGTCGAGGCATCGGTGCGCAATTCGCCCGCTGCCAACGCCGACTGAAGGAGATGATCCCAATAGTCAGCGTATTCGCGCCGCACCACGCGGTGTTTGGCTTTTGCACTTTCGGGAATCTGGCCATAAATGCGCATGTTCGCCGAAGTGAAGTCTCCGTGGTGCAGCATGCCCCACAAGTGGCCTTCGATGCCGGCAGCGATGCGGTCGCGCCAGGGCGCATCCTTGGGCAATGCGTCTATGCGCGCGCGCACCGTCTCATAGACGATTTTGATGCCCTTGTCGAGCACCTCTCCAAGGATTTGCTCCTTGGATTCGAAGTGGTAATAAATGCTGCCGGCCTTCACGCCCGCTGCGTCGGCCACCTCGCGCAAGGTAGTGGCGGCGTAGCCATGCTGGCGGAACAAGCGCGCCGCTTCGAGCAGGATGCGCTCGCGCGTGGCGTTGCCGTCCAGATCATGGCTGGCAGATTTCGAGGCGGATTTGTCGTTCATGAAAATGGTCCATCCAATGGAAAAATGGATCGTTTGTGCGAGTCCACCTCAAAATCATAGCGCCTGCGGCCCGTCCCTCGTGGGGGTGGGCCGCTTTTTCCAGCACGTCTAGCAGCCTGTCGGACTTTGGAATCGTCGGCTGCGAATGTGCCGCAGCGGCCCATTTTTTACCGTCTTCTTGCCCCATAGTCCCGCTATGGGGCGGAGAATCCGGCAAAAACTGGCCTCGCTGGGGCACATTCTCGCTTTCGACGTCCAGAGTCCGACAGGCTGCCAGTGTAGTGTTTGATGCTTGATGCGACAAATAAAACCGATGGATTTTTGGTCTGGGCAAGGCGCAAACCGCAGCGATACCGGGTGGTATCGCGAGGATTTGCAACGCGGCCCGGGCCGAAAAGACGCGGTTTTATGTCGCAGATAGCGTCGAACACTACACTAGCCCGCGCTCACTTCACCCACTGGCGGAAGTCGGGCTTGCGCTTTTCGAGGAACGAGCGCACGCCTTCTTTCGACTCGTCGGTGTTGTAGTAAAGGCTCAGCGCCTGCATGCCCAGGCTGCCGATGCCGCGGATGTGCTCGGTGGAGGCATTGAACGAACGCTTGGCGATGGCGATCGCCGTGGGGCTCTTTTCAACCAGCTCGCGCCCCCACTTGGCCACTTCGGCGTCGAGTTGGTCGTGCGGCACGACGACGTTGCACAGGCCCATGGCGAGCGCTTCCTGCGCGTTGTAGCGGCGGCACATGTACCAGATTTCGCGCGCCTTCTTCTCGCCCACGACGTGCGCAAGGTAGGCCGTGCCCCAGCCCGGATCGACCGAACCAACCTTGGGGCCGACCTGGCCAAACACGGCTTTTTCGGAGGCGATGGTCATGTCGCACAAGGTGGCAATCACGTTACCGCCGCCGATGGCGTAGCCCTGCACGCGCGCGATCACGGGCTTGGGCACGTCGCGGATGGCGCTGTGCAGTTCTTCGATGGGCAGGCCCGCGGTGCCGCGGCCGTCGTACTGGCCCGCGTGCGCCGATTGGTCACCGCCGGTGCAAAACGCACGGTCGCCCGTGCCCGTGAGCACGATCGCGGCGATTTTTTTGTCCCAGCCGGCTTTCATCATGGCCTGGATCATCTCTTCCACGGTCTGGCCGCGGAAGGCGTTCATGACCTCAGGACGGTTGATGGCGATGTAGGCGATTTGGTCGCGCTCTTCGTAAACGATGTCGGTATAGCTCATGTTTGTGTTTTCCGGAATTTCAATTTCAACCGATCATGCTGTAGCCGCCCGACGCAGACAGCACCTGACCGGTGATGTGGCCCGCTGCCTTGTTCGAGGCCATGAAGACCACGGCGTTGGCGACGTCCTGCGGGCGCCCCACTTTGCGCAGCGGCAGAGCCTTGGCGACTTTTTCGAGCTGCTCGGGGGTAAACATGCTCTCGGCATTCGTCCACATGCTGCTGCCGCCCACTTCCTCGGCAGTCGCCGGGATGGTCACGCCGGGGCAGACCACGTTGCAGCGGATGCCGTAGCGGCCGTTTTCTTTCGCGATGGTCTTCATGAAGCTGTTGACTGCGGCCTTCACGCCACCGTACACCGCCTCGCGCGCCTCGCCCTGGCGGCTGGCGTCGGAGCTGATCGAGACGATGGCGCCGCTGTTTTGCTTGATCATGATGTCGAGCGCATGCTTGGTGCAGTTGAGCACACCCACGTAGTTGATGTCGATCACCTTGCGCCAGAATTCGGGCGTGGTCTGGGTGAAGAACATCAGGTTGTCCCAGCCCACGTTGTTGACCAGCACATCGACGCGGCCATGCTTGTCCATCGCAGCCTTGAACAGCGCGCCGACCTGGTCGAACTGCGTCACGTCGGTCTTGACCACCTGGGCCGAAGCCGCGCCCAGCGTGCGCGCAAACTCCGCCGTCTTTTCAGCTTGGGCGGTGTCGATGTCGCCGATGGTGATGTGGGCGCCTTCGCCCGCGAAGCCAAGCACGATGGCGCGGCCGATGTTGGAGCCGCCGCCGGTGACGATGACTGATTTTCCTTTGAGCTCGAGATCCATAATTGACTCCTGGCGCACGCGGCGCATGGTTGATGAAAGGCTCGGGCATTATATAGAGCTGCCAAACGATAGTTAGGTGCGTTGTGATGCCGCCACCCGGCGCCTGTATGGACTTGCGCACTGTTCTTTTTGCCTTCCAAGGACACGACACATGGAGACGACCACCGACTGGGCTGCGATCGCGGCCGAACTCGAGCGGCTTTTGAAGCTGCGCGCCACGCCTTTCGGCATAAAGCTGTTTCGTGAACGTGCGCAGATGGAGGCGATCCCGAAAATCCGCCGCCCCAAGTCCATCCACACCATGGACCAGATCGTCGCGCAGGCCGCGCGCCTGGGCTGGACAGTGGGCGTGTGCGCCGACGACCTCGTGGGCGCACAGTGCCGCGCCGTGGTCGGCCTGGGGCGCGCCAAGGACGCGCAGTGGCAGTCGGGCGAGCAAATGGTGGGTGTGTGGTACAAAACGCTCGAAGACGCCACGCGCCACCAGCAGGCCATGCACTGCGTGCCCGACGGCATGTATGAGGCGCTCGCGGTGTCGCCGCTGGCTTCGGGCAGGCTGGGCACGCCCGACATCGCGCTGTTTTACGCCACGCCGGGCGCGATGATGTATTTCATCAACGGCCTGCAGTGGTCGGGCTACCAGAAGTTCGACTGGAGCGTGGTGGGCGAGTCGGCCTGCGCCGACTCCTGGGGCCGCGCGCTCGCGCAGCGCACGCCCAGCCTGTCCATCCCCTGCTTTGCCGAGCGGCGCTACGGCGGCGTGCTCGACGACGAAATGCTCATGGCCCTGCCGCCGGAATACCTGCCGCGCGCGATCGAGGGCATGCACGCGCTGGCGAAAAACGGCCTGCGCTACCCCTTCCCGCAGTATTCGATCCAGCAGGATGCACGCGCGGGGCTCGCCGTGAGCTACCCCGGCGCGCCGGGGGCCTGAGCATGCGCCTACAAATGCTATTTTTTGAGTAGCTATCAGCGCTCATCCATGCAGCACCAGAGGCCTTTTTGACCCAAAATTTCAGCGCGCTGATCGACTTTGCCAACCCGTACGATGCGGCGGCGCCGCGGCTGCGCCATGCCTTTGCCACGCCACGCGCACTGTGGGTGGCACGGACACCCGACGAGGTGCGCGCCGTGCTCGCGGCCGTGCAGGCGGCGGCGCAGCAGGGCGCCTGGTGCGTGGGCTTCGTGCGCTACGAGGCAGCGCCCGCTTTCGATGCCGCCCTGACCACGCACGCCGCCGACGGGCCGCTGGCCTGGTTTGCCGTGCACGACGCGCCTCTGCCCTGGCCGGCGCAGGTGGCGCACCCTGCCACGCCGGCACATCCACCCGCGCTGCACTGGCAGCACCTGCCAGAGCGTGCCGCCTTCGACCAAGCATTTGCAGCCATCGCGCAGGCCATTGCACGCGGTGAAAGCTACCAGATCAACCTCACGGCGCAGCTGCGCGGCCGCTGGCAGGGGGCCGCAGGTCTGGACACATCGTCCACGGCTTCGTCCGCTGCATCGCCCACCACCACGCGCAGCGCCGCACGTGCGCTGTTCGCCGCGCTGCAGCGCGCCCAGCCCGGCGGTTATGCGGCCTGGCTGGACGCGGGCGAAGAGCAGGTACTTTCCGTCTCGCCCGAACTGTTCTTCGACTGGCAGGGCACGCACATCCTGACCCGCCCTATGAAAGGCACGGCCGCGCGCGGCGCCACGCCCACTGAAGACGCCGCACGGGCCGCAGCGCTGCGCGCATCGCCCAAGGAGCGCGCCGAGAACGTGATGATCGTGGACTTGCTGCGCAACGACCTTTCGCGCATCGCCGAGCCGCACAGCGTGCAGGTGCCGGCGCTGTTTCGCACCGAGGCGCTGCCCAGCGTGTGGCAGATGACCTCGGACGTGCAGGCGCGCACCAGGCCCGGCACCGGCCTGGCCGACGTCTTTGCTGCGTTGTTTCCGTGCGGCTCGGTCACCGGGGCGCCCAAGGTGCGCGCGATGCAGATCATCCGCGCGCTCGAGCCCGGCCCGCGCGGCATCTACTGCGGTGCGATTGGCGTGGTGCGCCCCGCAAACACGGCGGACGGCGGCATCCACGCCACCTTCAACGTCGCCATACGCACCGTGGTACTGCGCGCCGGCGAGGCCCGCTGCGGCATAGGCAGCGGCATCACGGCCGACGCTACGGCAGAAGGCGAATGGCAGGAATGGCAGCACAAACGCGCCTTTCTGACCGGCTGCAGCCCGGCCGCCGAAAGCCCTGGCGGAGCGCATTCCGTGCCCGAACCCGAAAACACCCGATGACCGTGAACCCCACGCCAGAAACCACCCACCCCACAGCCCACCCCACGGGCCCGGCTTCCAGCACCGGCCCGCAGGAGCCCTTGGCCCTGCTCGAAACCCTGGCCTTGCACGAGGGCACGCTGCGCCATGCCGTACAGCACCTCGCGCGCATGGCCGCGGCGGCGGCGCATTTCGGCTACCCCTGGCGTGCCGCAGAGGTCGAGCAATGCCTGCAGACGCTCGCGCAGCGCCACCCGCAGGGCCTGTGGCGCGTGCGCCTGCTGCTGGACGCCGCAGGCCGGCCGAGCGCGCAGGCCTACCCTCTTGCGCCCACCGCGCAGCCCGTGCGCCTGCAACTGGCCACGCAACCCTTGGTCGAGGCGCTCAGCCCCACGCTCGGCACCTTCGTGCGCTACAAGACCACGCGCCGCGCCCACTACGAAGCCCTCGCGCCCACACAGCCGGAGGTTTTCGACACCGTGCTGTGGAACACGGCGGATGAACTCACCGAATGCACACGCGGCAACGTCGCCGTGCGCATCGCGGGGCGCTGGCTCACGCCCGCGGCCGAGTGCGGCCTGCTGCCCGGCGTGGCGCGCGCACTCGCCCTGCAGTCGGGCCAGCTGCAAGAAGCCGTGCTGCGCCGGCAAGACCTGCCGCGCATCGAGGCCTGGGCGTTCTTGAACAGCCTGCGCGGCTGGCTCGGCGCCACGCTGGTATCCGCTCCCGAGCCCGTGCGCCCGGCGTAAGGCAAGGCCAGTGCCGCCGCAGTGCTCTCAGTACCGCCGCCGGCTCAGCTCGGCAAACAGGTCTTTATAGATTTTGTAGCGGCTCGGGCTGATTCCATCGGGACCCGCGTGTCCAACGGCTTGCAAAACGCCGCAACCGGGCTCGTGCAAGTGCGTGCAGTTGTAGAACTTGCACGCCCCGGCGTGCGCGGCGATGTCGGGCATGCAGGCCGCCAGCTGCATGGGCGCGATGTGCTGCAGGCCGAATTCCTGAAAGCCCGGCGAATCGATCAGGGCCGTGCGCCGTGCGCCGTCGCCGTCGCCGTCGCCATCGACCCAGTACCAGCTGGTGCTCGTGGTGGTGTGCTTACCCGAATTCAGTGCCTGCGAGACCTCGCCCGTGAGCGCACGCGCGCCGGGCACGAGCAGGTTCACGAGTGTGCTCTTGCCCGCGCCCGAGGGGCCGAGCACCAGCGTGGTGCGGCCCTCCAGATACGGCATCAAGAACGCGCGCACGGCCTCGGGCGATTGCGTGGTGAGCGACAGCGCCAGCACGGGGTAGCGCGGTGCGTCCGATGGCGTCGGTGCGCTGCCATCTCCCGGCGCATCCGGGTCTTTCATCGTGCGATACGGCAGCAACCGCTCCCAGGCGCGCGCGAAGGGCTCGGCCAGGTCGCTCTTGTTGAGCACGATCAGCGGCCGGATTTGCGCGGCCTCGGCGGCGATCAGCGCGCGCGCAAGCTGGCTTTCGGAAAACACCGGCTCGGCCGCGATCAGGACCAGCACCTGGTCGAGGTTCGCGGCAAACGACTTGGTGCGCAGTTCGTCCTGCCGGTACAACAGGTTGCGCCGCGGCAGCACCTGCTCGATGCTGCCCTCCTGCCCCTGGCCCGGCGCGGGCTGCCAGAGCACGCGGTCGCCCACCACCGCGAGGTTTTTTTTGCCGCGCGGGTGGCACAGGCGGCGCACGCCGTGCGCATCCTCGACCCAGCAATGCCGCCCGTGGCCCGCGACGACCAGGCCCTGCTGCAAGGCGCCGCCCTCAGACACTGCAAGCCTTTTGCCTTGCTACGTTTTCATTAGCTACTGGTGCTTGATACGTCTGCATAACATGGCATTTTGGTTCATGAAATCGCGGCGGGCGCAGGCAGCCGCGCAAGGCGCTCCACAGCCGGCGGATGCGAGTAGTAAAAGCGCACATAGAGCGGATCGGGCGTGAGCGTGGAGGCGTTGTCCTCGTGCAGCTTGAGCAGCGCCGAAGCCAGCGCGGCACCGCTCGCCTGGGCTGCGGCGTAGGCGTCGGCCTCGAATTCGTGCCGGCGCGAAAGCCCGGCCCACAGCGGCGCGAAAAAGTAGCCGAACACCGGCACCACCAAGGCAAACAGCAGCAATGCCAGCGCGTCGTTGGGCATCTGGCTGCCCGAGGCGAGCATGAAGTTCGGGCGCACGCCCAGCCCCGCATAAAACCACGGCTGCGTCGCGAGCCAGCCCAGCAGTGCAAAGCCCGCCAGACTCATGGCAAACAGGGCCACCATGCGCTTGCCGATGTGGTGGCGCTTGAAATGCCCGAGTTCGTGCGCGAGCACGGCCTCGATTTCGTCGGGCGTGAGCCGCTGCAGCAAGGTGTCGAAAAACACCACACGCTTGGCCGCGCCCAGACCGGTGAAGTAGGCGTTCCCGTGTGCGCTGCGGCGGCTGCCGTCCATCACGAACAAGCCTTGGGCGGCAAAACCGCAGCGCGCGAGCAAGGCCGTGATGCGCTGCCTGAGCGCCTCGTCCGCGAGCGGCATGAACTTGTTGAAAAGCGGCGCAATCACCATCGGGTACAGCACCATGAGCAGCAGATTGAAGCCCATCCACAGCGCCCAGGCCCAGAGCCACCACAGCGTGCCCGCAGCGCCCATGAGCCACAGCACCGCCGCCGCCAGCGGCAAGCCCAGCAGCGCGCCCACGAGCGTGGACTTGAGCAAGTCGGCCAGCCACAGGGAGAGCGTCATGCGGTTGAAACCAAAGCGCTGCTCGATCACGAACGTCTGGTACAGCGTGAGCGGCAAGTCGATCAAGCCGTTGATGAGCACGAACGCCGCAAGCAACGCCAACTGCTGCAGCAACCCGCCGCCGCGCTCGCCCACGAGCGCGAGCAGCGCCTGGTTGAGCGCGTCCAACCCGCCGAGCAAAGTCCAGCCCAGCGCCACGGCCGTGCCCAGCGCAATTTCGAGCAAGCCCTGCCGCCCCTTGGCCAGCGTGTAGTCGGCCGCCTTCTGGTGCGCAGCCAGCGGAATGCGCCCGGCAAAAGGCGGCGGCACCTGCGCGCGGTGGCGCGCCACATGGCGCAGCTGCCGCGTGGCCAGCCAGAACTTGAGCAAAAGCTGCACACACAGCGCCAGGGCAAACACCAGCGTGAACGCGAGCGAAGGGGAAAATGTATCGTGGCCTATCATGCGCCGGGAGTTTACGGGCAGTTTGCGCGGAAAATCGGCGCCATGTCCCAAGCCCCTCAAGCCCCCAGCCCCACCGCCAGCCCCGCCCCCGCCCCGGCCGCGGACGCCACCGCCCCCGCTGTGGCCCCCGCCGCGCTGCCCAAGTCCGACCAGAACCTGGTCTGGCTGGACTGCGAAATGACGGGCCTCGAGCCCGACACCGACCGCCTGATCGAAATCGCCGTGGTCGTCACCGACCCCGACCTTGCGCTGCGCGTCGAAGGCCCCGTGTTCGCGATCCACCAGGAAGACGCCGTGCTCGATCGCATGGACAAATGGAACAGGGGCACGCACGGCAGGAGCGGCCTGATCGCGCGCGTGCGCGCCTCCACGATCTCCGAGGCCGAGGCCGAGCGCCAGCTGCTGGCCTTTTTGAGCCACTACGCGCCCAAGGGCAAGGTGCCCATGTGCGGCAACAGCATCGGCCAGGACAGGCGCTTTCTGGTGCGCTACATGCCCAAGCTCGAGCGCTTTTTCCACTACCGCAACGTGGACGTGAGCACCCTCAAGGAACTTGCCAAACGCTGGAAGCCCGAAGCCTACGAGAGCTTCAAGAAGGCGCAAAAACACACCGCGCTCGCCGACGTGCACGAATCGATCGACGAGCTCGTGCACTACCGCACGCATTTCTTGCGCGTGTGATTCCGCGCACGGCCTTGGATGCACGCAAAATTTTTCTGCAGCAAAAAGCCAGCCGTGCCATAATCGCGCCCCTGCCCAGGTACAGCACCTGGGCAGTTTTGTTGCATCTCCCCTCACACTCCCGGGCCGGTACATGCCGTGCTGCTGCCAAGGCGCCATCTGCATTCATTGCACAGCAAGGCGACACGCAGCCCCACCGCATTTGCGAATGTGCCCACCCTCGCGCTACCCAGCCGGCGCCAACCCGGCTCTCCCATTGCGCGCAGGCTTCGTTTGAAGGTGGATGTTTTTAACCACCCGTGAAGCCGTAGCAAGCTGCGCTTGCTATTGTTTTTTATAAAAATCCGTCCATGACCGACACTTCGCAAGTGCGGGGCGAGCGCGCCCCCGTTTCCCCCATCTCCGCCCCTATCTCTCCCTCTGCCGCAGCCTTGGCAAGCGAGTCCGCGCCCGAAAACGGCTTTGCCGCGCTGGGCCTCGCGCCCGAACTGCTGCAGGCCGTGGCCGAGCTCGGCTATACCGCGCCCACCGCTGTGCAGCAAAAAACCATTCCGCTCGCCATGGGCAATGGCGCTGCCGCTACAGGTTTCATAGACCTGATGGTGTCGAGCCAGACGGGCAGCGGCAAGACCGCCGCCTTTCTGCTGCCCGTGCTGCACACGCTGCTGCGCCAGCAGGCCGAAGCCCGCGCCGCACAGGAGCGCGCAACCGCTGACGCCACCAATGCCGCCGTCGCGCACGGTGAGGCTGCCCCGCGACGCGCCAAGCGCAAGAACCCCACCGACCCGCGCAACTTCAAGGCCGCCACGCCCGGCGCACTCGTGCTGTGCCCCACGCGCGAGTTGGCCCAGCAGGTTGCCAGCGACGCCATAGACTTGGTCAAGCACTGCCGCGGCCTGCGCGTGGCCAGCGTGGTGGGCGGCATGCCCTACCAGATGCAGATCGCCAAGCTGCAAAACGCCAACCTCGTCGTCGCCACGCCCGGGCGCCTGCTTGACTTGCAGCGCTCGCAGCAGATCAAGCTCGATCAAATGCAGTTCCTCGTCCTCGATGAGGCGGACCGCATGCTCGACCTCGGCTTTGCCGACGACCTCGCCGAAATCCACCAACTCACCGCGCAGCGCCGGCAAACCATGATGTTCAGCGCCACCTTTGCGCCGCGCATCCAGCAGCTGGCCCTGCGCGTGATGCACGACGGCGGCGCCTCGGTGCAAAAGGTGCAGATCGACACGCCGCAGGAAAAGCACGCCAACATCGAGCAAAAGCTCTACTGGGCCGACAACGCGCAGCACAAGCGCCAGCTGCTCGACCACTGGCTGCGCCACCCGGCGATCGAGCAGGCCATCGTGTTCGCGAGCACCCAGGTCGAGTGCGACGGCCTTGCCAACGATCTGCAGCAAGAGGGCTTTTCTGCCGTGGCCTTGCACGGCGCACTGAGCCAGGGCCTGCGCAACCGCCGCCTGATGGCGCTGCGCAACGGCCAGGTGCAGATCCTCGTGGCCACCGACGTGGCCGCACGCGGCATCGACGTGCCCAGCATCACGCACGTGTTCAACTTCGGCCTGCCCATGAAGGCCGAGGACTACACGCACCGCATCGGCCGCACGGGCCGCGCCGGGCGCGACGGCCTGGCCGTGACCTTTGCCGAATTCCGCGACCGGCGCAAGATTTTCGACATCGAAAACTACAGCCGCCAGCCCTTCCAGGCCGCCGTGGTCCCCGGCCTGGAACCCACGCAGCGCGCCCCGCACCCGAGCCGCCCTTACGGCAATGGGCGCGATGGGCGGGATGGGCGTGACGCACGCCACGGTCGCGACGGCCAGGAGCGCAACGGCTTCGCGGGCCGCGGCCAGCGCGGCGGCCCCGCGCGCGGTCAACAGGCACGCAATGACTTCGAGCCACGCGCCCATGGCCCGCGCCGCGACGGCGAAGGCTACGGGCGCAAGTCCGGCTTCGGCGATTTCGGCGGCCATGGACGGGGTGATTTTGCGGGCCGTGGTGCCGGCAAAGGCCCTGCGCGCACGGATTTTCAGGGGCGCAAACCGTCAGCGGGGGCTCCCGCCGCAAGCCGGGGCAAAAGCTTCGTGCCCCACGTAGCCCAGGAATCCCGCAAGCGCCCCATGCGTTGAGCGTTCCGGCCCCTGCGCCAGTCGCGTCTGGCGTCTGGCGTCTGGCGTCTGGCGTCTGGCGTCTGGCGTCTGGCGTCTGGCGTCTGGCGTCTGGCGTCTGGCGTCTGGCGTCTGGCGTCTGGCGGGGGCGACTATGCCCCCCGCGAGGGTGGAGCCTGGTTTCCACCCTCCGGCCGCGTCGCCGCCAGTTCCTGCCGCCCACTGAAAATCTGCCGCTGTCGGGCATTGCAGCGGAAAATACCCACGCTGCTCCACGCCTCCCGCACCCGTTCCCCGATGCGCCGCCATTACGCCGTTACTTTGCAGCAAGCCAGCGAAGAAGCGCCCAAGCTGGCCCACTTGATGGAGCTCGCGCGCGATTCGAGCGCGCGGCTCCACGCCATCAGGGCGCTGATTCCCGCAGCATTGCACGCAAGCCTGCAGGCCGGGCCTATCGACGGCACCAACTGGTGCCTGATCGTGCCCCACAATGCCGCCGCAGCGAAACTGCGACAGCTCATGCCAGCCTTGCTTGCGCACTTGCGCAGCCAGGGCTGGGATGTAAACACCATCCGCATCAAGATCAAAGAGCGTTGAGGCGCGCAAGAAAAAATGCCGCCAGGGACAACCCTGGCGGCATTTTTTTGAGATTGATTGGTGCCGATTGTCGGATTCGAACTGACGACCTACCGCTTACAAGGCGGGTGCTCTACCAGCTGAGCTAAATCGGCGAAGCGGTGATTCTACTTGCAAATAACGCCCCAAAACTGGTCAAAATGGAGCGCATTCACTCATTTGATGCGCTTAAGTGCGGGCCGCGCGCCACCGCCAGACGGACGGGGCGGCTCGGGGGAATCGTCACCGTCCTCTGCATCGTCTGCCGAAGCCTGCAGCGGCACGAGCTGCACCACACGCTCCTCCGTGTGGTTGTCAGCGCCGGGCGCTGCAGCGCTTGCGCCGCGTGCGGGCTTGGGAGCACGCGAGGGTGCTGCTGGCGTCGTCGTTTCAGCCGGACTTTCCATGGGCGGCGGAAATGCCATGCCCTGGCTGTTTTCGCGCGCATAGATGGCAACGACGCGCTCCACCGGCACCATGATGTCGCGCGGGCGGCCGCCGAAACGGGCTTTGAACGTGATCAGGTCATTGCCGAGCTGCAAACTGCCGGTCGCGTCATAGCTGACGTTGAGCACGATTTCGCCATCCTTGACGTACTCGCGCGGCACATCGACCGTGGCGTCGACACTCACCGCGAGGTAAGGTGTGAAACCGTTGTCCGTGCACCATTCGTGGATGGCGCGGATCAGGTACGGGCGTGTGGAGCTGGGTTCCAGAGAGGTCATGCGAGGCGCCAATCGGAGGTACGGATCGAGTTTTTTATTTGCGCATGACCTTCTCGGACGGAGTCAGCGCCTCGATGTAGGCCGGACGCGAAAAAATGCGCTCGGCATATTTGAGCAGTGGGGCCGCATTCTTGCTGAGCTCAATGCCATAGTAATCAAGACGCCACAGCAAGGGCGCAATGGCGACGTCCAGCATGGAAAAATGTTCTCCGAGCATATATTTGTTCTTGAGGAACACCGGCGCCAGCTGCGTCAGGCGGTCGCGGATATGTGCGCGTGCTTTTTCCAGATTTTTCTCATTGCCCTTGGTGGCGCGCGACTCGAGCGTGTGCACGTGCACGAAGAGCTCTTTTTCGAAATTCAGCAGGAACAAGCGCACGCGCGCACGATCGACCGGATCGCCCGGCATCAGCTGCGGATGCGGAAAGCGCTCGTCGATGTATTCGTTGATGATGTTCGATTCGTACAGGATCAGGTCGCGCTCGACCAGGATGGGCACCTGGCCATACGGGTTCATGACGCTGATGTCTTCGGGCTTGTTATAGAGGTCCACGTCGCGGATCTCGAAGTCCATGCCTTTTTCGAACAACACGAAACGGCAGCGATGCGAAAAGGGGCAGGTCGTACCTGAATAAAGCACCATCATGATGTAGCGGCTCCTGAAAATCAAAAGAGTGGGCACCCGCAAAGCGCCCACTCTGTAAAAACTGGGTACGCCCCAATCGGGGCGCAGCCACTGTATTTGAGGATTACTTCACGTTTTTCCAATAGGCGGCATTGAGCCTCCAGGCCAGCACCGTGAAAAACGCCAGGTACAGCAGCACCCAGACCCCCACGCGCGTGCGGGTCTTTTGCGCGGGCTCGCCCATCCATTGCAGGTAGTTCACCAAGTCGGCCACGGTCTGGTCGAATTGCGCTTCGGTCATCGTTCCAGGGGCTAATTGTTCCCAGCCCTTGAGGACCTCCGTGGCATGTCCATGGCTTTCGACCTCTTCGTAGATCGGCTTGCGCTGACCCTGCAATTGCCACAAGGCGTGGGGCATGCCGACATTCGGGAAGGCCAGGTTGTTCCAGCCCGTAGCCTTGGTGTCGTCGCGGTAGAAAGTGCGCAAAAAGGTGTAAAGGTAATCGGCCCCGCTGCCGCCGGCGCCAGCGCGCGAGCGGGCGATCAGGGTCAAATCGGGCGGATTTGCGCCGAACCATTCCTTGGCCTGACGCGGGTCGATCGCGGCCTTCATGGTCTCGCCCACCTTGTCGGTGGTGAACATGAGGTTGTCCTTGATCTGTTGCTCGGTCAGACCGATGTCGCGCAAGCGGTTGTAGCGCATGAAGGCGGCGGAGTGGCAACCTACGCAGTAGTTGGCGAAAATCTTGGCGCCGTTTTGCAGCGCGCCGAGATCGGTGGTCTTGTTGGGGGCCTTGTCCCAGGCAATGGTGTTACCTGCTGCTTGGGCGGTGCCTGCAGCCAGGCCAAGGGCGGCAATGAGCGCGAGAAGGATTTTTTTCATGGTGTTCGTCTCCGGCTCAGTGGGCAGCGAAGGTCACGCGGTCGGGCATGGGCTTGGGCTCACCCACGCGGCTCCACCAGGGCATGAGCAGGAAGAAGCCGAAATAGAACAGCGTACCCACTTGCGACACGCGCTCGCCAATCGGCGAAGGCGGCTGCACACCGAGGTAGCCGAGGATCAGGAAGTTGATCACGAACAGACCGTAGAGGTACTTGTGCCAGCTCGGCCGGTAGCGGATCGATTTGACCGGGCTGTTGTCGAGCCAGGGCAGGAAGAACAGGATGACCACGGCGCCGCCCATGGCCACCACGCCCCAAAACTTGGCGTCGATCGAGAGCATCATCGCGACCACGGCAATCGCAGCCACGGCGATGATGCCCTTGAGGAAGCCCGCAAGCTTTGTTTTCAGGATACCGAACAGGGCGCCGAGCACCACGCAGGCGATGAGCGCGTACACCATTTCGCTGGTGATGGCGCGCAGCATCGAATAAAACGGCGTGAAGTACCACACCGGCGCGATGTGCAAGGGCGTCTGGAGCGGATCGGCCGGGATGAAGTTGTTGAATTCGAGGAAATAACCACCGGCTTCAGGCGCAAAGAAAATCACGGCCGCAAACACCATCAGGAACACACCGACGCCGAACACGTCGTGCACGGTGTAGTACGGATGGAAGGGCACGCCGTCCAGCGGATGGCCTTTGTCGTCCTTGGGCGCCTTGGGGCCCTTGATCTCGATGCCGTCGGGGTTGTTCGAGCCCACGTCGTGCAGCGCAAGCAAGTGCGCCACGACCAAGCCCAGCAGCACCAGCGGCACGGCGATCACGTGGAAGCTGAAGAAGCGGTTCAGCGTGGCGTCGCTGACCACGTAGTCGCCGCGGATCAGCAGCGAAAGGTCGGGGCCGATGAAGGGAATCGCGGAAAACAGGTTCACGATCACCTGCGCGCCCCAGTACGACATCTGGCCCCAGGGCAGCAGGTAGCCCATGAAGGCCTCGGCCATCAGGCACAGAAAGATCAGGCAGCCAAAGACCCACACGAGTTCGCGCGGCTTTTGGTAGCTGCCGTAGATCAGGCCGCGGTACATGTGCAGATACACCACGATGAAGAAAGCCGAGGCGCCCGTGGAGTGCATGTAGCGGATCAGCCAGCCCCAGGGCACGTCACGCATGATGTATTCGACCGAAGCGAAGGCGAGGTTCGCGTCGGGCTTGTAGTGCATCACCAGAAAGATGCCCGTGACGATCTGGATCACCAGCACCAGCAGCGCGAGCGAGCCGAAGATGTACCAGAAGTTGAAGTTCTTGGGCGCGTAATACTCCGACATGTGCACGCGGTAGGCGTCGAACAGGGTCGGAAAGCGGTTGTGCATCCAGTTGCCGAACTTGGCACCCGCGGAAGCGTTGGGAGAGATTTCCTTGAATTCAGCCATGGGGTGCTCCTTCAGGCCTTCTTGTCTTCACCGATCAGCAGGCGGGTGTCGGAGAGGTACATGTGGGGCGGGATTTCGAGGTTGTCGGGCGCAGGCTTGTTCTTGAAAACACGCCCGGCCAGATCGAAAGTAGAGCCATGGCAGGGGCAGAGCCAGCCGCCGAGCCAATCGTTGGGCAGCGAAGGTTGCGCACCCGGCGTGAACTTGTCGGAGGGCGAGCAGCCCAGGTGCGTGCAGATGCCGATGGCTACGAAGACCTCGGGCTTGATCGAGCGCCACTCGTTGCGCGCGTAGGGCGGCGTGAATTGTTCGGGATGGCGCTCGGACTTGGGGTCTGCGAGTTCGGGATCAATCTTGGGCAACGCAGCCAGTTGCTCGGGCGTGCGGCGCACGATCCAGACGGGCTTGCCGCGCCATTCCACGGTGATCTTTTCGCCCGGCTTGAGGGTGGAGATGTCCACCTCGACGGCAGCGCCGGCAGCCTTGGCGCGCTCCGAAGGCTGAAAAGTGCTCACGAAAGGTACGGCGGTTGCCACGCCGCCCACCACGCCGGCGCAGCTGGTCGCGATCAGCCACGTCCGTTTTTCGGAGTCGATGGGAGTGTCACTCATGGGATCCTCGATGAACATCGCTAGTTGGGGGTCAATCGGTGATTGTAGCGGAGCGCCTGGGGGTATTTGTCCGCATTCCCGGATGCACGATTTAGGCGATACTGGCACCGTTCGGCACTATCGCAAAAGGAGTTTCCATGGGCATGATGCAGGAATTCAAGGAGTTTGCCGTCAAGGGCAACGTGATCGACCTCGCCGTGGGCGTGATCATTGGCGGAGCGTTTGGCAAGATCGTCGATTCGGTGGTGGCCGACCTGATCATGCCCGTCGTGGGGCTGGTGTTCGGCAAGCTCGACTTTTCCAACCTGTTCGTCGTGCTCGGCGAAGCGCCCACGGGCACGGCGCACACGCTCGAGGCGCTGCGCAAGGCGGGCGTGCCCGTGTTCGCGTATGGCAACTTCATCACGGTGGCGGTGAATTTCATCATCCTCGCGTTCATCATTTTCATGATGATCAGGCAGATCAACCGCTTCAAGCGCGAGGCCCCTGCCGCAGCCACGGCACCCGCCGAGCCGCCGCCCACGCCTGAAGAAGTCGTGCTGCTGCGCGAAATCCGCGACAGCCTGCGCAGCGCTTCCAAATAGATAGCTTTTAGCGCAGACTTACAAAGCGCTACCGCCATTTTTTACCCTGAGAGTTGGCGCGCCATGCGCACCGCCGCGATCAGGCTCGCGGCGTCTGCCACGCCTTGGCCGGCGATGTCGAAGGCCGTGCCGTGGTCGGGGCTGGTGCGCACCAGCGGCAGGCCCAGCGTCACGTTCACGCCCTGCTCCACGCCCAGGTATTTGACGGGGATCAGGCCCTGGTCGTGGTACATGGCGACAACCACGTCGAACTCGCCCGCATGCGCGGGCGGCGCATGGCGCGCGCGCATGAACACCGTGTCCGGCGCAAACGGGCCCTGCGCGTCGATGCCCTGCGCGCGCGCCTGCGCGATCGCCGGCGCGATGGCCTCGATCTCCTCGCGCCCAAAGAGGCCGCCCTCGCCCGCATGTGGATTGAGCCCTGCGACCGCGATGCGCGGCGCATGCCCCAGGCTGCGCTGCAAGGCGGCATGCGTGATCTGCAAGGTCTGCAGCACGTTCGCGGGCGTGACGGCGGCTATGGCGGCGCGCAGCGGCACGTGGATGCTCACGAGCACGATGCGCAGCTCCTCATTGGCGAGCATCATGCGCACAGGCAGTTGCTCCAGCGCCACGCCTAGCAGCCTGTCGGACTTTGGAATCGTCGGCTGCGAATGCGCCGCAGCGGCCCATTTTTTACCGTCTTCTTGCCCCATAGCACCACTATGGGGCGGCGAATCCGGCAAAAACTGGCCTCGCTGGGGCCCATTCTCGCTATCGACGCCCAAAGTCCGACAGGCTGCTAGGTGCGCCGCGGCCTCGGCCTGCAGCAGCTCGGTGTGGCCGGGGTAGTGGATGCCTGCGGCGGCCAGCGCCTCCTTGTGCAGCGGCGCGGTCACGAGGGCAGCGACTTCGCCGCGCAAGGCGGCGCGCGCGGCCCACAGCACGCAATCGGCCGCCGCGCGCCCGGCCGCCGCGCTCACGCGCCCCCAGGGCTGCGGCCCCGGCAGGCCCGGCAGCTGCAGCACGGGCAGGCAGCGCGGCGGCATCTGCAGCGCCTCGGCCGGCTCCTGCAGCAAGGCCACGGGCAGCTCGGGCTGGCCTGGCAGCCTGTCGGACTTTGGAATCGTCGGCTGCGAATGCGCCGCAGCGGCCCATTTTTTACCGGCCTCTTGCCCCATAGCACCACTATGGGGCGGCGAATCCGGCAAAAACCGGCCTCGCTGGAGCCCATTCTCGCTATCGACGCCCAAAGTCCGACAGGCTGCGGGGCGCACGAGGCACTGGGCGGCGCGGCGCATGGTGGCCAGATCGCCCACGGCGAAGCAGCCGCGCAGCACCTCGGGCGCGTCGCGGAAAGCTTTGGCGACGATTTCCGGGCCTATGCCTGCGGAGTCGCCCTGGGTGATGGCGATGGGTTTCATCGTGGTTTCGAAAGAAATATGGCCTTGGCGCAGATGCAGCAAGCGCAAGCAGCTACTCTTTATGAAGCACTCTTCATGCCGGATTGTCGATGTCGATGAAGCTGTGCGCGAGGCCCCACTGCTGGGCGACATGCGCGGCCACGGCCGGGGCGCCGTAGCGCTCGGTCGCGTGGTGGCCCGCGGCGAGGTAGGCCACGCCGAGTTCACGCGCCAGGTGCGCCTGCGGCTCGGAGATTTCGCCCGTCACGAAAGCCTGCGCGCCGGCGGCGACGGCGGCCTCGAAATAGCTCTGCGCGCCGCCCGTGCACCAGGCGACGCGCGTGATCGGCTGCGCCGCCTGTGCGCCAGGGCCCGGCGGCACCAGCGTCACGGGGTGGCGCAGCACCTGCGCGACGTGGTCAGCCAGCGCCTGCACATCAGCGTAGTGCACGGCGGCAACGCAGCCGAGGTCTTGCTCGCCAAAGCGCGCCAGGGGCCTCCAGCCAAGCTCGTGCCCGAGGCGCACGTTGTTGCCCAACTCGGCGTGCGCATCCAGCGGCAGGTGGTAGGCGAACAGGTTGATGTCGTGCGCGAGCAGCAATTGCAGGCGCTGCTTCATCCAGCCCGTGACGCGCCCGTCCTGCCCGCGCCAGAACAGGCCGTGGTGCACGAAGATCGCGTCGGCGCGCGCGGCGATCGCGGCCTCGATCAGCGCCCGGCTCGCGGTGACGCCGCTCACGATGTGGCGGATCTGCGCCCTGCCCTCGACCTGCAAGCCGTTGGGGCCGTAGTCCTTGAAACGCTCGGGCTGCAGCAGGCCGTCAAAGGCTTGCAACAGCTGCGTGCGGGAGATGCCGTGTGCACTGGTGTCCATGTGCATGATTGTCGCTTCTGCGCGCCGGCTGCACGCGGGAGATCACGGTATTGGTGCCTGCACCGGGCTTGACCATCCGCAGGTATCCGTGCACGATGCCTTTCCCGACAGTCCGGTTTGCCGCGTGCAGAAAGCAAACCTCTGTGCCGATAAAGTCAGCCAAGGAGACACCCATGGTCCGCCCCGCCCTGATCACCAAGCCGCCCGCGGCCGGCCCTGTGCGGCCCCACATCGCCGATGTGGCGGACTATGCCGCGCAGTGCCGGGCCTTCCGCTGGGAAACGGTGCGCCAGATGCTCGACGGCCTGCCCGGCGGCGGCCTGAATATCGCGCACGAAGCGGTGGATCGCCATGCGCGTGGGCCGCGTGGCAAGCATGTGGCGTTTCGCTTTCTCGGCGCCCAGGGCGCGCAGGATGTGACCTACCTGCAGCTGTCGCAGCAGACCAACCGGTTCGCCAACGTGCTACGGCGCCTGGGCGTGGGCCGGGGCGAGCGGCTGTTCCTGTTGACGGGGCGCATTCCCGCGCTCTACACGGCCGTGCTGGGCAGCTTCAAGAATGGCACCGTGGTCACGCCGCTGTTTTCGGCCTTCGGCCCCGAGCCTATCGCCACGCGCATCAACCTGGCCCAGGCCACGGTGCTGGTGACCACCGAAAGCCTGTACCGGCGCAAGATCGCCCCCATGCGCGACCAGCTGCCTACGCTGCGGCACGTGCTGCTGGTGGGCGACAGCGGGCCTGCTGCCAGCATCGAAGGCACGCACGACCTGGAACGCCTGATGCACGAGGCCTCCGACGTTTTCGACATCGTGCCCACGCAGCCCGAAGACCTGTCGCTGTTGCACTTCACGAGCGGCACCACCGGCACGCCCAAGGGCGCCATGCACGTGCATGGTGCGGTGCTCACGCACTGGGCCGCCGGCTACTTCGCGCTCGACCTGCATCCCGAGGACATTTTCTGGTGCACGGCCGACCCGGGCTGGGTCACGGGCACGTCCTGCGGCATCATCGCGCCGCTGCTGCTGGGCGTGACCTCCATCATCGACGAGGCCGACTTCGACGCCGAGCGCTGGTACCGCATCCTGCAGGAACAGGAGGTGAGCGTCTGGTACACCGCGCCCACCGCGGTCCGCATGCTCATGAAAAGCGGCCCCGAACTGGCGCGGCGCTACCGCTTCCCCAAGCTGCGCTTCATCGCCAGCGTGGGCGAGCCGCTGAACCCCGAGGCCGTCTGGTGGGGGCAGGAGGTGCTGGGCCTGCCCATCCACGACAACTGGTGGCAGACCGAGACCGGCGGCATCATGATCGCCAACCTGCCAGGTCTGCCGATCAAGCCCGGCTCCATGGGCGTGCCGCTGCCGGGCATAGAGGCCGCCATCGCACGCCAGCGCGAAGACGGCTCGATCGAACTCATCGAGCAGCCCGACACCGAAGGCGAACTGGTGCTCAGGCGCGGCTGGCCCGGCATGTTGCGCGGCTACCTGAACAACGAAGCGCGCTTTCAGAAATGCCTGGCTGGCGACTGGTACCTGAGCGGCGACCTCGCACGCCGCGACGCCGACGGCTACTACTGGTTCGTGGGGCGCAGCGACGACGTGATCAAGTCGGCCGGCCACCTGATCGGCCCCTTCGAAGTCGAAAGCGCCCTGATGGAACACCCCGCCGTCGCCGAGGCCGGCGTGATCGGCAAGCCCGACCCCGTGGTGGGCGAGGTGGTCAAGGCCTTCGTGTCGCTGAAGACGGGGTTCGCGCCCGATGAAGCGCTGCGCAAGGAACTGCTGGGCCACGCGCGCAAGAAACTCGGGGCCGCGGTGGCGCCCAAGGAAATCGACTTTCTGCCGGTGCTGCCGCGCACGCGCAGCGGCAAGATCATGCGCCGCCTGCTCAAGGCGCGCGAGTTGGGCCTGCCCGAAGGCGACACCTCGACCCTGGAGGCCGGCGCATGAACGCTGCTGCCACCTCCGCGCCCCCCATAGCCCCGGCGCTGGCGCTGCGGCTGCTGGCCGACATGCTGCGCATCCGCCGCATGGAAGAAAAATGCGCCGAACTGTACGGCGCGCTCAAGATCCGCGGCTTCCTGCACCTCTACATCGGCGAGGAAGCCTGCGCCACGGGCGCGCTGCACGCGCTCGAAGCCGAGGACAACGTCGTCGCCACCTACCGCGAACACGGTCACGCCCTGCTCAAGGGCACGCCCATGAACGCCATCATGGCCGAAATGTTCGGCAAGGCCACGGGCTGCTCGCGCGGACGTGGCGGCTCCATGCACCTGTTCGACGCAGCGCGGCGCTTTTATGGCGGCAACGCCATCGTCGGCGGCGGCCTGCCGCTGGCCGTCGGGCTGGCGCTGGCCGACCAAATGCAGGGCGTACAGCGCGTCACGGCCTGCTTTTTCGGTGAGGGCGCAATGGCCGAGGGCGCTTTCCACGAGTCAATGAACCTCGCCGCGCTGTGGCAGCTGCCGGTGCTGTTCTGCTGCGAAAACAACCTCTACGCCATGGGCACGGCGCTGGCGCGCTCGGAATCGCAGACTGACCTGTGCGCCAAGGCCGCCAGCTACCGCATGCCTGCCGCGCCGGTGGACGGCATGGACGTACAGGCCGTGTACCAGGCCACGCGCGCGGCCGCGCAGCAGGTGCGCGCAGGCAGCGGGCCGCAGTTTCTCGAATACCAGACCTACCGCTTTCGCGCCCACTCCATGTTCGACCCCGAGCTGTACCGCGACAAGGCCGAGGTCGCGCAGTGGAAGGAGCGCGGGCCGATCCACAATTACTCGACCCGGCTCAAGGCGGCCGGCCAGCTGACTGAAGCCGCGTTTCTGGAGCTCGACGCGCAGGCCGAGGCCGAGGTGCAGGCGGCCGTCGCCTACGCCGAGGCAGCCCCGTGGGAGCCCATCGAAGACCTGCTCAAGGATGTCTGCACCCCGCCCCAGGCGCCCCAGGAGAACGCATGAAAATCAGCTACCGTGAAGCCATGCGTCTGGCGCTGCAGGAGGCGCTGGCCGCCGATCCGCGCGTCTTCCTGATGGGCGAGGACGTGGGCCGCTACGGCGGCAGCTACGCCGTCTCCAAGGGCCTGCTGGAACAGTTTGGGCCCGAGCGCGTGCGCGACACACCCCTGTCGGAGCTGGGCTTCGTGGGCGCCGGCATCGGCGCCGCGCTGGGCGGCATGCGCCCCATCGTGGAGGTCATGACCGTCAACTTCAGCCTGCTGGCGCTCGATGCAATCGTCAACACCGCCGCTGCGCTGCGCCACATGTCGGGCGGGCAATTGTCCGTGCCGCTGGTCATTCGCATGGCCACCGGGGCGGGGCGGCAGATCGCGGCCCAGCACTCGCACAGCCTGGAAAACTGGTACGCCCATGTGCCCGGCCTGCGCGTGCTGGCCCCGGCCACGGTGGCGGACGCGCGCGGCATGCTGGCACCGGCCCTGGCCGACCCCGACCCCGTGGTCATCTTCGAGCATGCGCAGCTCTACAACCTCGAAGACGAGCTGCCCGCGGACTGGGGCGGCGACATCGCGCACGCCGCCGTGCGGCGCAGCGGCACGCAACTCAGCCTGATCACCTACGGCGGCAATCTGCCCAAGGCCCTGCAGGCCGCACAGACGCTGGCGGACGAAGGCATCTCGGTCGAAGTGCTCGATCTGCGCGTGCTGCGCCCGCTGGACCTGAGCGGCATCACCGCCTCGGTACGCAAGACGCGCCGCGCCGTGGTCGTGGACGAAGGCTGGAAAACCGGCAGCCTGGCCGGCGAAATCATGGCCACCATCATGGAAAACTGTTTTTACGACCTCGACGCCCCCGTGGTCCGCGTGTGCAGCCAGGAGGTGCCCATTCCCTACGCCAAGCACCTCGAAGACGCCGCCCTGCCCCAGGTGCCCGGCATCGTCCGTGCCGTCAAGGAGGTGTTGAATGTTTGAATTCAAACTGCCCTCGCTCGGCGCCGACATGGACCAGGGCAAGCTGCTGGTGTGGCATGTGCAACCCGGCGACACCGTGCACAAAGGCCAGGTGGTGGCGGTGGTCGATACCTCCAAGGCCGCCGTGGACGTCGAGATATGGCAGGAGGGCACGGTGTGGCAACTGCTCGTGCAGCCCGGCGCAACCGTGCCCGTGGGCACCCCATTGGCCACTTTGCTGGCGCCGGGGGAACAGCCCCCTGCGGGCGGCGCGCCGGCGCCCAAGCCCGCTGCCGTACCCGCGCAGCCCGCCGTGTCCGAAGCCCCGGCGCAGGCGACCCCGGTGCGGGTTGCCGCCGTAGCCGCAGCTGCCGTGGCGACACCACCGCCACCCCCCGGCCGCCGTCCCGCTTCTCCGGCCGCGCGCCAGCGGGCCCAGGCGCTGGGGCTGGAGCTGTCGCACCTCACCGGCAGCGGAGCGGGAGGGGCAATCACCCTCGCCGACGTCGAGCGCGCCGCCGCCCAGGCTGCAAACCAGGTCGCAGGCCAGGCCGGCGCCCCTGCCCAGCCCGCAGCTGCGGTGGCAGCCGCAAAATCTTCCGCCGCCAACCGGCAGGCCGAGATGCGCCGCACCATCGGCGAGGCCATGGCGCGCTCCAAGCGCGAAATCCCGCACTACTACCTGCTCGAAACCATCCCCATGGCGCGGGCCCAGCAGTGGCTGCTGCAGACCAACGCCACGCGGCCGATCACCGACCGCCTGCTCATGGCCGTGCTGCAGCTCAAGGCCGTGGCGCTGGCGCTGCAGCAGTTTCCCGCGATGAACGGCTTTTACCGTGACGGTGCCTTCCAGCCCGCGCGCAGCAGCCACATCGGCGTTGCCATCTCGCTGCGCCAGGGCGGCCTCATCGCCCCCGCCCTGCACGACGTGGCGCAACAGCCGCTCGATCAGCTCATGCGCAATCTTTCCGACCTGGTGCGGCGCGCGCGGGCAGGCTCGCTGCGCAGCTCGGAGCTCTCGGACGCCTCGATCACCGTGACCAATCTGGGCGACCAGGGCGTCGAGGCCGTGCTCGGCGTCATCTACCCGCCCCAGGTGGCGCTGGTAGGCTTCGGCCGGATTGCGCTGAGGCCCTGGGTACAGGACGATGGCCAGCTGTGCGCTGCGCCCACCGTGACCGCATCGCTCGCGGCCGACCACCGCGTTTCCGACGGCCACGACGGCGCCCTGTTTCTGGCCGCGGTGCGCGACGCGCTGCAGCGGCCGCAGGATCTTTGATCAACGGCAGATTGAACCGGAGCACCAACGCATGACCCCCGCCGAACTGCGCAGCCGCGTGCTTGCCACGCTGCAATCGATCGCCCCCGAAATCGAGCCCGCCGAGCTGCGCGACGAAATTCCCCTGCGCCAGCAGGTGGACCTCGATTCGATGGACTGGCTCCACTTCCTGACCGGGCTGCACGAAGACTTGCAGGTGGACATCCCCGAGGCCGATTACGGTCGGCTGGTCACGCTAACCGACGTACTGACCTACCTGCGCGCGCGGCTGGAGCCAAAAAGCGGCGGCTGACGGGAAACTGCACCGCCGTCCATCCCCACGCAAAGACCGAAAGCATCTGGGCGCGCAGGCCAGGCGCGAACCAAATACGCTCCGCCTCCTCTCAGCGCAGCAGCAGCCACTGGCTGCTCGCGCAGGCCAGCACCAGCGCACCGTAGGTGAGCATCTTGCCGTCGCGCCCGAGCAGCACGATCCCGGCCACGAGCACGGCCGCGCCAACTATGAAAAGAATAGCTGCTTGTACCCCCCAGGAGAGCTTTGAAGGCCTTTTCCGCATGAAAACCTGCGTCCCCGCGACGAGCAGCAGCGCCACGCCCGCGGCGGGCGCAAGGAAGTTCAGCAAATGGTCGAGGGCGGCGAGCAGAGACATGAAAAATTGATCGGCATCAAGCCTTTTGCACATACGAGGCACGGCGGGGGCGTCGGCAGGACATCGCTGGATGCACCGGGGGGGCGCAAATTTTATAATCCGCCTCCATGGCAGTCTGGGCCCTGGGCATCAACCACACCACTGCGCCGCTCGATCTGCGCGGCCGCTTTGCCTTTGCGCTCGACCAGATCGCGCCCACGCTGCAAAGCCTGCGCCAGACGCTCGCGGGCGCAGGCCACCATCCGCAGATCGAAACTGCGCTGCTCTCCACCTGCAACCGCACCGAGATTTACTGCGCCGCCGAGCGGCCCGCGCTCGAACACACGCTGGACTGGCTCGCACACAGCGGCGGCGTGCGCCCCGAACTGCTGCGCGCGCACATCTACGCCTTCGAGAACGTGTTGGCCGCGCGCCACGCCTTTCGCGTCGCGAGCGGGCTCGACTCCATGGTGCTGGGCGAGGCGCAGATCCTCGGCCAGATGAAAGACGCCGTGCGCGCCGCCGAGTCTGCGGGCGCGCTGGGCAGCACGCTGAACCAACTCTTTCAGCGCAGCTTTGCCGTCGCCAAGGAAGTGCGCAGCTCCACCGAAATCGGCGCGCACAGCATCAGCATGGCCGCGGCGGCGGTGCGCCTGGCGGGGCAGCTGTTCGAAGACCTGGCAAAAATTCGCGTGCTGTTCGTCGGCGCGGGCGAGATGATCACGCTTGCGGCGACGCACTTTGCCGCGAAAAACCCGCGCACCATCGCCATCGCCAACCGCACGCTCGAGCGCGGCGAGCAGCTTGCCACGCGCTTTGGCGGCGAGGCGCTGCGCCTGGCCGACCTGCCCGAGCGCCTGCACGAATTCGACGCCATCGTGAGCTGCACCGCGAGCAGCCTGCCCATCATCGGCCTGGGCGCGGTCGAGCGCGCGCTCAAAAAACGCCGCCACCGCCCCATGTTCATGGTCGATCTGGCCGTGCCGCGCGACATCGAGCCCGAGGTCAAGCAGCTTGGCGACGTCTATCTCTACACCGTCGATGACCTTGCAAGCGTGGTGCAGACCGGCCAGGCGCAGCGCCAGGCCGCCGTCGCGCAGGCCGAGGCCATCATCGACGCGGGCGTGCAGAGCTTCCAGCGCTGGCTCGAGCAGCGCAACCCCACGGGCGGTGTGGTGCCGCTGATCCAGCAGCTCAACACCCAGGCCGACGCGTGGCGCGCCGTCGAACTCGCGCGCGCCAAAAAGCGTCTGGCCAAGGGCGAAGACCTGGACGCCGTGCTCGAGGGCCTGGCGCGCGGCCTCACGCAAAAAATGCTGCACGGCGCGCTGGCCGAGCTGCACGCGGGCGACGCCGCCACGCGCACGCAGACGGCGCAGACCGTGGCGCGCCTGTTCCTGCGCTCGCAAAGCAAGAGCAGCCTGTAGCGGCCCTGCCTGCTGCTGCGCCCCCGCGCCCGTCTCTTTCTCCCCCCTTTTTTCAAGCCAAAATGGCCTCCAACGCTTGTGCAGCAAGCGCAAGCAGCTATCACTTCAATAGCAAAAGAATGTTCCCTGCATGAAACCCTTTCTCCGCCACCAGCTCGAGCGCTACGCCCAGCGCCTGGCCGAGCTCGACTTTCTGCTCTCGCGCCAAGACATCATGGCCGACATGGCGCAATACCGCCTGCTCTCGCGCGAGCATGCCGAAGTCACGCAGATCGCGGGCCGCTACGCGCGCCTGCGCCAGCGTGAGGCCGACCTGGCCGAGGCGCGCGCGCTGCTTGCCGACCCCGCGCAGGCCGAGCTCGCCGAGATGGCGCAAGAAGAAATCACCGCCGCCGAGGCCGATGTGGCGCAACTCGAGGCCGAGCTGCAGCGCCTGCTGCTGCCCAAAGACCCCGACGACGCGCGCAATGCCTACCTCGAAATCCGCGCGGGCACCGGCGGCGACGAGTCGGCGCTGTTCGCGGCCGACCTCGCGCGCATGTACACGCGCTACGCCACCTCCAAAGGCTGGAGGGTCGAGGTCATGAGCGCCCACGAAAGCGAGCTCGGCGGCTACAAGGAAATCGTGCTGCGCATCGAAGGCGATCATGCCTATGGCGCGCTGCGCTTCGAGTCGGGCGGCCACCGCGTGCAGCGCGTGCCCGTGACCGAGACGCAAGGGCGCATCCACACCAGCGCCTGCACCGTCGCCGTGCTGCCCGAGCCCGACGAAGCGCAGGCCGTGCACATCAACCCCGCCGACTTGCGCATAGACACTTTCCGCGCGAGCGGCGCCGGCGGCCAGCACATCAACAAGACCGATTCCGCGGTGCGCATCACGCACCTGCCCACGGGCATCGTCGCCGAATGCCAGGACGACCGCAGCCAGCACCGCAACAAGGCCAAGGCCCTGCAGGTGCTGCAGGCGCGCATCCAGGAAAAGGAACGCAGCGAGCGCGCCGCCAGGGACGCCGCCACGCGCAAGGGCCTGATCGGCAGCGGCGACCGCAGCGACCGCATCCGCACCTACAACTTCCCGCAGGGGCGCCTGACCGACCACCGCATCAACCTCACGCTCTACAAGCTGCCTATGGTCATCGAAGGCGACCTCGACGAGGTGCTGCAAGCGCTCGCGCACGCGCGCGAGGCCGAGCAACTGGCCGAACTCGAAGCCGTGGGCGCGGCCTGACTGGGCGCGGTGCTGCCATGCAGGATTTCAAGCAAAATTGGCCGCAAGACAAGGCGCATCAAGCGCAGGCAGCTATTGATTCAGAAGCAATCACGCCGCCCACGCCCGCCGCCGCGCTCGCCTGGGCACAGGCGCTCGGGCTCGCGCGGCTGGACGCGCAGGTGCTGCTGCTGCACGCGCTGGGCCGTTCTCCTTCCGACCGCGCCTGGCTGCTCGCGCACGACCGCGACCCGCTGCCCGCCGCCTGCCTCGCGCACTTTGCCGCGCTGTGCCGGCGCCGCGCCGCGGGCGAGCCCGTGGCCTACCTTACCGGCGTGAAGGAGTTTTACGGCCTGCCGCTCGCCATAGACGCGCGCGTGCTCGACCCGCGCCCCGACACCGAGGTGCTCGTCGATTGGGCGCTCGAAGTGCTCGCGGGCCGCGCTGCGCCGCGCGTGCTCGACCTTGGCACGGGCAGCGGCGCGATCGCGCTCGCGCTGCAGCACCAGCGCCCCGACGCCCAGGTGCTCGCCGTCGATGCCAGCGCCGACGCGCTCGCCGTGGCCCAGGCCAACGCGCGGCGCCTCGCACTGCCCGTGCAGTTCATGCAAAGCCATTGGCTCGAAGGCGTGCGCGGCAGCTTCGACCTCATCGTCGCCAACCCGCCCTACATCGCCGCAGACGACCCGCACCTGCCCGCGCTGCGCCACGAACCCTTGGGCGCACTGGTCAGCGGCGCGCAGGGGCTGGACGACCTGCGCCGCATCGTCGCCGACGCGCCGCGCCACTTGGCGCCCAGCGGCTGGCTGCTGCTCGAACACGGCTGGAACCAGGCCGCCGCCGTGCGCCAGTTGCTGCACGCGCAGGGCTTGGCACAGGTGCAATCGCGCCGCGACCTCGGCGGGCATGAACGCTGCAGCGGCGCGCAACAGCCGGCTTGAGCAGCGCGCGTGCGATGAATCCTTACGCGCCGGTAAGCGCAGCGGCCTTTTCCCCTGCAAGCACTTCCTCGATCGGGCGCGGCTTGGCCACCGCGTAGCCTTGCGCGTAGTCCACACCCAGTGCCCGCAGCGCCTGCACATGCGCGGGCGTCACGACGAATTCGGCGATGGTGCGCTGGCCCAGCACATGGCCTATGCGGTTGATCGAATCGACCATGGCGGCGCTCGCGCGGTCTTTGACCATGTCACGAACGAAGCTGCCATCGATCTTGAGAAAGTCCACCTCCAGCTGTTTGAGGTAGCCGAACGAGGACATGCCCGAGCCAAAATCGTCGAGCGAAAAACGGCAGCCGAGCTGCCGCAGCCGCTTGATGAGGCGCACGGCCGTGGGCAAGTGGGCGATGGCGCTGGTTTCGGTGATCTCGAAACACACCTGGCGCGGGTCCACGCCAAAATGGCTGAATTGATCGAGCAGAAAATCCAGCAAGTCCTCACCCCCGAGGCTGGCACCTGAAAGATTGATCGAACAAGTGTGTACCGGCAGCATCTTCGCCTGCCTTGCCTGCTGCGCCAGGCGCGCAAACACATGCTGCACCACCCAGCGGTCGATCTCCGGCATCAGGCCGTAGGTTTCTGCCGCAGGGATGAAACTCCCCGGCGGCACCAGCTTGCCATCTTCGTCGTGCAGGCGCAGCAGCACCTCGAAGTGCAAGCCCGGCGGCTCGGAATGCAAGGGTGCAATCGTCTGTGCATAAAGGCTGAATCGGTCTTGCTCCAACGCCTTGCGCAGTCGCTGCACCCAATGCATGTGGCCCACGCGCTGCAGCACTTCTGCGTCGTCGGGTTGGTACAAATACACCATGTTGCGCCCACGCTCCTTGGCGCGGTAGCAGGCCACGTCCGCCACGCGCAGCACCTCCTGCATGCTATCGAGCTCGGGCGTGAGCTCGACCAGGCCTACGCTCAGGGTGGTCGCTAATTCCTGCACATCCCATTGCAGTTTGCACGCCTGAACCGCCAGCCGCATTTGCTCGGCCAAGCGCAGCGCCACCAGGGGTGGGCAGCCTGGCAGCAAGATGCCGAATTCGTCCCCTCCGAGCCGCGCCAGAACGTCGTCGGCGCGCAGGTTTGCCTGAAGCTCGCCGCTGATCTTGCGCAGCATGGCATCGCCCGCCTGGTGCCCGCAGGTGTCATTGATCACCTTGAATTGGTCGAGATCGACATACAGCACCGCCCCTGCGGGCTGCGCCTGACCCGATGAGATCAGCAGGGCTTCCAGACGCCGCTCGAACTCGCGGCGGTTGGCCAACCCCGTCAGATCGTCATGGCTGGCCTGCCATGTTATTTGATCCAGGTAGTCGTTCTCCCGCGTGACATCGCGCAGCACCAGTCCGACCCCGGAAGGCCGGCCATGAATCTGCAAACGTGCCACGGTGAGCTGCACGATCCGCTTCTTCGCGTCGGAGCGCAATAAATGCCAGGAATGCTTGTCCTCCGGCGCGAGCTCCCCTTGTTGCACATGATCGAGCAGACGCGCCACCTCCTCGGCAGGATGGACGCTGGCGTCAAACCGCAACCACTCCGCAAGCCCCCGCTGATGCACCTTGCGGAACCTTATTCCGAGCATGCGCTTCGCAGCTGGGTTCATGTAGAGCGGAAGACCTTGTGTATCCAAGGCAATCACACCGTCAGCAATCGCGCCCAAGGTCAGTTGTGCCCCTTGCCTTTCGATGGCCATATCGTTTTCCATCTTGCGCTGGCGCTGCAGCAAAATGCCCACCCGCAGCAATGCGAGGCCGACGACCGCCATCGCCGTCAATCCGTTGAAGACCAGCAAGATCACGACGATCCTGCGCGCACTTTCTCCCAGCGACCGATTGAATGCCAGAATCCCTGGCAGCATGAGCCTGTGCAAGGTATCTATCCGACCGCGCCACTGCTGCACCATCGCCGTGTCGACCTGCGAATTGGCTTGGCGCGCCGCCCGGACTTCCTTGGCCAAGGCCTGCACCTGGTCGAGGTACTTTTCGCCTATCGCCCATTGCCTGACCGGCTCGCGCACGAGTTCGAAATTCCAGAAGGTACTCAGCAACCAGATCACGCTGTCGAGATCGTCGGGATGGTTGCCCGCATCGATGAAACCCCTGCGCATCACTTCGTAGCTGGGCACAGGAGACTCCAGAGAAAGCCGCGCATCACGCTCCGCCAAAGGAATCGCCAGGTTGTTCTGGTACGCCCGAAAGTCATCCTCGCGCCCGTATTCGGCAAAACGGTCGAGGTAATACAAAGCGTCCTTCTGCCCCAACACCCACAGGACCTCTCCGCCGGTCAAGGCGCGCACCGCTGACAAGGCATAAATGCTGGCGCCGGCCAACACCGCCTGCAGCAGCGCCAGCAGCAAAAATGGCCAGACCACCCGCAAGGATTCGCGCAGGCGTGTGATGGTTTCAGAGAGAAAAATGGGCATGGTCAATATTTTGTAGCAAAAAGATATTGTTTTTCATGGGCCATTCGGCCTTGTAGCCGCCTCTCATGCCCTTGGGCTGCATGTCAAAGCCGTCGATGAAATAATCATGCATCTCGATTTTTAAAGGACACCCATCCCATGACCGACACCCAGCAACGCATCAACGACCTCGTCCAATCCAAAGACATCGTGCTTTTCATGAAGGGCACGGCGAGCTTTCCCATGTGCGGCTTTTCGGGCCGCGCGATCCAGGTCCTCAAGGCCTGCGGCGTCGATCCGCAGCACCTGGCCACCGTGAACGTACTCGAGGATGAAGCCATCCGCCAGGGCATCAAGGAATACAGCCACTGGCCCACCATTCCGCAGCTCTACGTCAAGGGCGAGTTCATCGGCGGCTCGGACATCATGATGGAGATGTACGAGTCGGGCGAGTTGCAGCGCCTGATCGAACAAGTCCGCTGAAGAGCCGCCCCTTGCCCAAAAGCCGCCAGCAGGCGGCTTTTGTATTGGAGGCGTTTCGGCACAGTTATCCGCCTGGCGCCGCCGTTCACTTTCAGGGTTTTCCTGGCCTGCAAAATGGGCATGTTTTGTGCTTGAATAACTGCATCGTTTGCCAGAGGAGCCGATGATGCAAGAACAAAGCCTTGTTCCCCAGCCCTCCGTTTTGCGCCTGCCGGTGGCGCAGATACGCCACGTGTTTTCTCCCGCCGAGGTCGAACGCAAGCTCGCGCGGCTGCAGGAAGCGGGCAACCAGCGCGACTACGACAACCTGCGCAGCGTCTATGAACGCATGCTCGAGCGCGGCCCGGAGCGCTTCCAGGTCAAGCCCGCGGGCGTGCCCGACATGGCCGGGCTGTACGAGGCGCTGCCCAACTTCAGCGCCGTGCTCGACGACGTGAAGCGCCATGTGGCGCTTGCGCAGGACAGCAGCGACGGCCTCGAAGTCACGCCCATGCTGCTACTGGGCCCGCCCGGCATAGGCAAGACCCATTTCGCGCGCCGGTTGGCCGAGCTGCTTGGCACGGGCATGAACCTGCTGCCCATGAGCTCGATGACGGCGGGCTGGCTGCTCTCGGGCGCCTCGTCGCAGTGGCGCGGTGCGCGCCCGGGCAAGGTGTTCGAGGCGCTGGTCGAGGGGGAATATGCGAACCCCGTGATCGTCGTCGATGAAATCGACAAAGCGAGCGGCGACGCGCAGTACGACCCGCTGGGTGCGCTCTACAGCCTGCTCGAGCACGACACGGCGCAGAGCTTCACCGACGAATTTGCCGAAGTCGCCATAGACGCGAGCCAGGTCATCTGGATCACCACGGCCAACGACAGCCGCAACATTCCCGACCCCATCTTGAACCGCATGAACGTGTTCGAGGTCGATGCGCCCACGCTCGACCAAGCCCGCACGATCGCACACAAGCTCTACCAGAGCATTCGCGCCGGGCACGACTGGGGCCGCCTGCTCGACCCCGAGCCGCCAGACGACGTGCTCGACGTGCTCGCACAAATGCCGCCGCGCGAGATGCGCCGTGCGCTCATGACGGGCTTTGGCAACGCGCGGCTGGAGCGGCGCGCGAGCATGCAGGTCGCCGATCTGCCCAAGGCCGCCGCAGGCCGCAGCCGCATCGGCTTCGTGCAGTGAAAACTGCTGCGCCGCGGGCTGCAGGCAGCAAAGGCACGGGACACTGAGGTTCGCAAACGGCCGTGTGCGGTGTCAGGCCGCCGCGTACATGCGGTCTTCGAACACCCATTTGCGCTGCGCGCCCAGCACCGCCATCGGGTACGGCGCCTGGCCGCGGCTGCCGTTGTAGCGGCCCAGGGCTAAAAAGAGATCGCCGCGCTCGCGCTCGAGGTAGTGGCGCATGATCACGCAGCCAAAGCGCAGATTGGTCTGCATGTGAAACAGCTTGCCCGCGTCGCCATCACCGATCAGGCGCACCCAGAACGGCATGACCTGCATGTAGCCGCGCGCCCCCACGCTGGACACGGCATACTTGCGAAAGCCGCTTTCGACCTGGATCAAACCGAGAACCAGCGACACGTCCAGGCCCGCGCGCCGGGACTCGTACCACACGGTCTGCAGAAAGTCGCGCCGCTGCTCCCATTGCGGCTTGCGGCTGCGCAGGCGGTCGCTCATGGTGCCCAGCCAGCGCAGGTAGCGAATGCGCGCATCGGTGCTCGCAAATTCGGGTTCGGGCGGCGCCGAGTTGCTCACAGCCAGGTGCAGCGCCGTGCGCACCGAGTCCGCGAGCGGTTCCTCGATCTGCCCGCCCGCATGCGCTGCCGTCGGCGCGGCCAGCCAGACCGCAGGCGCACCCAGGGCCGCCAGGCAGGCACGCCGCGACACGCCTGTGGCCAAGGCCCCGTTTGCGCTGCGCCCCGTGCTCATACTGTCATGCCCCCATGCGGCCCTGCAGGTGGGCCAGAATGTCCGCAAGCGCCACCTTGGTAGCCGCCGTGTCGCAGCGGTGCTGGTATTCGACCTGCGCCTCCTTCAAGCCGCGCTCGGACAGCACGATGCGGTGCGGCACGCCGATCAGCTCCCAGTCGGCAAACATCGCGCCCGGGCGCTCGCCGCGGTCGTCGAGGATCACGTCGATACCCGCAGCGCACAGATCGGCATAGAGCTTTTCTGCCGCGGCGCGCACGGCCTCGCTGCGCTCCATGCCTATGGGGCAGATCACGGCCGTGAACGGTGCGATGGCGTCAGGCCAGATGATGCCGCGCTCGTCGTGGTTTTGCTCGATGGCCGCAGCCGGCAGGCGCGTGATGCCTATGCCGTAGCAGCCCATCTCGAAATGCCGTGGCTTGCCGTTTTCATCCAAAAACGTAGCATTCATCGCACGGCTGTATTTGGTTCCGAGGTAAAACACATGGCCAACCTCGATGCCGCGCTCGATCGCGAGCTCGCCTTTGCCGTCGGGCGAGCGGTCGCCCGCAACCACGTTGCGCAGATCGGCCACGGCGTCGGGTTCGGGCAGGTCGCGCGCCCAGTTCACGCCGCGCAGGTGGTGGTCTTCTTCGTTCGCGCCGCAGATCCAGTCGGCCATCAGCGCCACCTCACGGTCCGCCACCACTTTGACCGGCTTTTGCAAGCCGATCGGGCCCAGGTAGCCGGGCTTGCAGCCGAAGTGCGCTTCGATCTCGGCCTGCGTGGCGAAGCGAAAGCCCTGATCCAGCCCCGGCACCTTGCCGACCTTGACCTCGTTCATGTCGTGATCGCCGCGCAGCAGCAGCAGCCAGATCTGCGTGCCGGCGATGTCGCCCGCCTCGTTCGTGCGGTCGGTGGCCAGCACCAGCGACTTCACCGTGTTCGCCAGCGGCACGCCGAGCAGTTCGGCCACTTCGGCGCAGGTGCTCTTGCCGGGCGTGGGCACTTTTTGCCGCGGCTGCGTGGCCGCGGGGCGCGGGCCCTGCGGCGCGAGCGCCTCGGCCTTTTCCATGTTGGCGGCGTAGTCGCTCTGCGGGCAATAGACGATCGCGTCCTCGCCCGTCGCGGCAATCACCTGGAACTCCTCGCTCAAGTCCCCGCCGATGGCGCCGCTATCGGCCGCCACGGCGCGGTAGCGCAGCCCGAAACGGTCAAAAATGCGCCGATACGCCTGCGCCATGGCCTGGTAGCTGGCCTGCGCACCCGCCGGGTCGCGGTCGAAGCTATAGGCGTCCTTCATGACGAACTCGCGCCCGCGCATGAGCCCGAAACGCGGCCGGCGCTCGTCGCGGAACTTGGTCTGGATCTGGTAAAAATTCTTGGGCAGCTGCTTGTAGCTGTGCAGTTCCTGGCGCGCGATGTCGGTCACCACCTCTTCGCTCGTAGGCTGCACGACATAGTCGCGCCCGTGGCGATCCTTGATGCGCAGCAATTCGGGGCCCATGGCGTCGAAGCGCCCCGTCTCCTGCCACAACTCGGCGGGCTGCACCACGGGCATGCACAGCTCCACGGCGCCCGCACGGTTCATTTCTTCGCGCACGATGGCCTCGACCTTGCGGATCACGCGCAGGCCAAGGGGCATGTAGTTGTAGATGCCGGCGCTCAATTTTTTGATGAGGCCGGCGCGCAGCATGAGCTTGTGGCTCACCACTTCGGCGTCGGCCGGGGCTTCTTTGAGGGTGGAAATAAAGAATTGGGAGGCTTTCATCGAGCGGGATTTCAGTCTGTTCAGACCCGTCCTCTTGCCGCGCGCGGGGCGCTGTGCATAATGGACACAGTTCAAAAATTTTGGGGTTTGATTATGCTTGACCGGGACGGCTTTCGGCCGAACGTCGGCATCATCCTGCTCAACCAGAAAAACCAGGTGTTCTGGGGCAAACGCATACGCACCCACAGCTGGCAATTCCCGCAGGGCGGCATAGACCGGGGCGAAAGCCCCGAGCAGGCCATGTACCGCGAATTGCACGAAGAGGTGGGTCTGCACCCCCAGCATGTGCGCCTGGTGGCCCGCACGCGGGACTGGTTGCGCTACGAGGTGCCTGACCGGTACATCCGCCGCGAATCGCGCGGACACTACAGGGGCCAGAAACAGATCTGGTATTTACTGCAACTGCTGGGCTACGACTGGGACTTGAACCTGCGTGCCACCGACCACCCGGAGTTCGACGCCTGGCGTTGGAACGACTACTGGGTGCCGCTGGACGTCGTGGTGGAGTTCAAGCGCGGCGTCTATGAAATGGCGCTGACCGAGCTTGCGCGCTACCTGCCGCGCAACGAGCAGCCGCGCAACCGCTATCTGCGCAGCAGCATGCGCGGCCCCCGCGAAGTGATTGAGCACCGTGAAGGCGGCAACGCACCGCACACCGATGCCTTGCAACGCATGGGCTCTTTGCTGGTCGGGCCCGGCGTGGAACTGCCGCCGGGAGCGAGCTTCGACCCTGATCCGCAAAAGAGTGTGGCAGCCCCCACCACACCACGTGCAGCGGCCAGCCCGCACGTAGCCAAGACTCCCGGCTAACCAACCCTGCCCCGCGCCAGCCTGGGGCCCCGCCCAGTTGACTGGCGCTGGGCCGTCACACCAAGGTCAACCGGCCGTCAGCACCAGATTGTCGCGGTGCACCATTTCGGGCTCGGCCTGGTAGCCCAGCAGCTTTTCAAATTCCGATGAGGGCTTGCGGCACAGCAAGCGCGCCTCGGCGCTCGCGTAGTTTGCGAGGCCGCGCGCGATTTCGCGCCCTTCGGGGTCGCGCACGGCGATCACGTCGCCACGCGAAAAATCGCCCTCCACTGCCGTCATGCCGATCGGCAGCAGGCTCTTGCCCTCGGCGCGCAGTTTGGCCGCGGCGCCCGCGTCCACGGTCACCGCGCCGCGCAGCTGCAGGTGGTCGGCCATCCACTGCTTGCGCGCCTGCAGTTTCGGCGTCTGGGCCAACAGCAAGGTGCCTATGGACTCGCCCTGCGCCAGGCGCAGGAGCACGTCGGGCTCGCGCCCCCAGGCGATCACGGTGCTAGCGCCCGAACCTGCCGCGCGCTTGGCCGCGAGGATTTTCGTGATCATGCCGCCCTTGCCTATGCTCGAGCCCGCGCCGCCGGCCATGGCCTCAAGCGCCGGGTCGCCCGCCTGCGCCTCGTGCACGAACTGCGCCGCAGGGTCGCGGCGCGGGTCGGCGGTGTAGAGCCCTTTCTGGTCGGTGAGGATCACGAGCACGTCGGCTTCGATCAGGTTCGCCACGAGCGCGCCCAAGGTGTCGTTGTCGCCGAACTTGATCTCGTCGTTGACGACGGTGTCGTTTTCGTTGATGACCGGCACCACACCCAGACGCAGCAGCGTCAGCAGGGTCGAGCGCGCGTTCAGGTAGCGCTCGCGGTCGGCCAGGTCGGCGTGCGTGAGCAAGACCTGGGCGCTGCCCACGCCCTGCTCGCGCAGCTTGGTTTCGTACATTTGCGCGAGGCCCATCTGGCCCACGGCGGCCGCGGCCTGCAACTCGTGCACCAGTTTCGGGCGCGTGCTCCAGCCCAGCCGCTTCATGCCTTCTGCTATGGCGCCGCTAGACACCAGCACCACCTCGCGGCGCTCGCCGTCTGCGCCGCGCACCAGCGCCGCGAGCTGGCGGCTCCATTCGCCCATCGCCGCCTCGTCGAGACCGCGGCCTTCGTTGGTGACCAGGCTCGAGCCCACCTTGACCACCCAGCGCCGGGCGTCGCGCAATACATTCGCAGCCATTTTTAATGTTTTTGGGCTCCAGCGCCCTATAGACGGGCGCTAGCAGCTATCAATTTAGGATTCATCGGAATGCGCTGCCGCATCCGCCTCGAAGCGTGGATCACGCTCTGGCTGCGCATTTTCGGCTTTTTGCTCGGCCTGCACGTGCTGGTAGATGGCCTGCATCAAAGGCTCGCAGCCCTCGCGCGTGAGCGCCGAAATCTCGAACACCGGCCCCTTCCAGCGCAAGCGCTTGACGAAGTCCTTGACGCGCGCCGCGCGTTCTTCGACCGGCACCATGTCGAGTTTGTTGAGCACCAGCCAGCGCGGTTTGGCGTACAGCCTGGGGTCGTATTTTTTGAGCTCGGCCGCGATCGCCTTGGCCTGCGCCACCGGATCGACATCGGGGTCGAACGGCGCCAGATCGACGATGTGCAGCAGCAAGCGCGTGCGCTGCAGATGGCGCAGAAACTGGTGCCCCAGCCCCGCGCCTTCGGACGCGCCTTCGATCAGCCCCGGAATGTCGGCGATCACGAAGCTCTGCTCCGGCCCCACGCGCACCACGCCCAGGTTGGGGTGCAGGGTCGTGAACGGATAGTCGGCGATCTTGGGACGCGCGTTCGAGACGGCGGCGATCAGGGTCGATTTGCCTGCGTTGGGCATGCCGAGCAGCCCCACATCGGCCAGCACCTTGAGTTCGAGCTGGAGGCTCTTCCTCTCGCCCGGCCAGCCCGGCGTTTTCTGTCGCGGTGCGCGGTTCACGGCGCTTTTGAAGCGCAGGTTGCCAAAGCCACCATCACCACCCTTGGCGATCAACACCTTCTCGCCCGGCATGAGGAGCTCGTGCAGCACTTCGCCGGTCTCGGCATCGCTGATGATGGTGCCCACGGGCATCTTCAGCGTAATGTCGTCTCCGGCCGCGCCGAACATGTCCGAGCCCATGCCATGCTCGCCACGCCTGGCTTCGAAGCGGCGCGTATAGCGGAAATCGACCAGGGTATTCAAGTTGGGGTCGGCAAGTGCATAGACATGCCCGCCGCGCCCGCCATCGCCGCCGTTCGGGCCCCCGAACTCCTTGAATTTCTCGTGCCGGAACGACACGCAGCCGTTACCGCCGTCGCCGGCGGCAACGTCAATAGAGGCTTCATCGACGAACTTCATGGGAATCCAGTGTACGCAAGTGCAAAAAACAAACGCCGTGGTGGGATTTCACGCCACGGCAGAAACCCTCAAGCTGACACCCGAGCGGCAAATTGCAAGCCGCACGAAGCAGCAAAGAGGTGCGCCGAAAATGCGAAAGCCCCGACCAGGCGGGGCTTTGCCGATTGCAGCGCGGGGAAAGCCGCGCTCAGGCTGCCGATGCTGCAGGGATCACGCTGACCGTGTGCTTGGACATGGCGCCTTTGGTGCCGAACGACACCTGGCCATCGACCAGTGCATACAAGGTGTGGTCACGCCCCACAGCTACGTTCGTGCCGGGATGGAAGCGCGTGCCGCGCTGGCGCACGATGATGGAGCCTGCGCTGATTGCCTGGCCACCGAAGGCCTTCACACCCAGCATCTTGGGCTTGGAGTCACGCCCGTTGCGCGTAGAGCCGCCGCCTTTTTTCTGTGCCATGAGATTCGCTCCTCAGACGGAAATTGCACCGATTTGCAGTTCGGTGAACTGCTGGCGGTGACCTTGGCGTTTTTGGTAGTGCTTGCGACGACGCATCTTGAAAATGCGCACCTTGTCGTGCTTGCCATGTGCCACCACCGTGGCCACAACCGTCGCACCGGACACCAGGGGTGTGCCCACCTTCAGCTCGGCGCCGTTTCCGACGGCCAAAACCTGGTCGATCACAATTTCCTGGCCTACGTCCGCAGCAATCTGTTCTACTTTGATCTTCTCGCCGGAAGCAACGCGATACTGCTTGCCACCGGTTTTTATGACCGCGTACATATGGACCTCTTCTGAATTTTCGATAAAACTCTGCATCTTTTTTGCAGAGCCGAGCATTCTACCACGCTGATCCTTCCAGCGCCACAGCTGTCAATGCAAAGTAGAAATGCCCCCTTCTGAACCAAATAGAAATGTTTCCCTGACCTGCGAGCACGGGGAGGGTGAGTGCTCAACCCGCGTGCCCATAGGCCAAGGGAACATTTGTATTGGGCTCAGAAAGGGACGTTTCTTTTTGGGTTGACACCGAAAGCCAAGGCGCCCACGGCCCCTTGCACCAGCGCATACGCGCCATAGACCAGGGCCACGCCCACAGCGGCCGCGGCAGGCACTCCGAACGGCGCCAACGCTGCGATGCTCGCGGCCTCGCGCGTGCCCCAGCCGCCTATGCTGACGGGCAAGGCCGCCAGCAAAAAAATCGGCGCCATGGCAAAGGCCCAGGCCGCGGCCGGCAAGTGCACACCCAAAGCCAGCCCCCCCACAGCCAGCGCGGTCACAGACAAAACCTGCACCATGGCCGAGGCCAGCGCCTGCAACAGCCATTGGCGCCCCGCGTCGGGGCGTACGGCGGCTTGCATCAATGGTGCCAGCCAGGCAGTGGTGCTGTTGGGCCGCTTTGCGCGCAGCCACAGCAGCAACGCCCACGGGAACGCGAGCAAGAGCAACGCCCCCAGCACGGCCGCCGCGAGCAAAAACAACGGGCTGGCATGCAGCGCCGGCGCCAGGGCAGGTGCCGAAGCCGCCGCGCCCAGGGCGCCGAGCGCGCACAGCATCCACACGCCGCTCAAACGATCGAGCAACACCGACAAGGATGCGGCGGCTTTGGTCGCCGGCAGGGGCGCGGTAGCTGCTTGCAGCACACCGAAAGCCGCTACCGCGCGATAGACATCACCCCCGACCACCGCACCTGGCAGCAGCACGTTCAGCCCTATGGCTTGAAAATACCAGCGCAGCGCGTCCGTCCGGCGCATGGGCAGGCCCAGCCACTGCGACAGCGCGTGCCAGCGCCAGGCTGAGACAACATTGGAAGCGAACGCCGCCACAAGGCCAAGCAGCAGCCAGCGCCCATCGGCCTCGCGCAGCCGCCCGAGCAAGGCCGCCGGGTCCGCCAGGTAGGCCACTGCCGCGAGCAGCGCGAGGCCGACCAGGCCCTTGAGCCAGGCTTTGCGCAAACGGTTCACGTCGAGGCTGCCGCGCGCACCACCGGTTGCGGAACCGGGGCTTGGCCATGGGCGCCTTGCGGTGCTTGCGCTTGCGCCCAGGCCCCGTACTCATGCGCGTGGTATTGCTGCCCGCCGCCCGACTCGTAATAGATGCGCGTGAGCAACTCGCCCACGAGCCCCACGGCGATGAATTGCATGCCCATGAGCACCAGCAGCACGCCCGCGAGCAGCAAGGGCCGCCCGCCAATGTCCGCGCCCAGGAGCTTTTGCACCAGCAGCCAGGCCAGCATCAGCATGCCAGGCACGGCCAGCCACAGGCCCAGGCCACCGAAGGCATGCAAGGGCCGCTGGCGAAAGCGCATGAAAAACACCATGAAGATCAGGTCGAGGATGACGCGAAACGTGCGGTCTATGCCGTACTTGGAGACGCCGCGCGTGCGCGCATGGTGGCGCACGGGCACCTCCGCGATGCGCGCACCCGCATCGCGCGCGAGCGAGGGAATAAAGCGGTGCAGCTCGCCATAGAGCCGGATGCGGTCGATGATGGGGCGGCGGTAGGCTTTGAGGGCGCAGCCGTAGTCGTGCAGCTGCACCTGGGTCGCGCGCGAGATCAGCCGGTTGGCCAGCACCGACGGCAGGCGCCGCGACAAGGCTTTGTCCTGGCGGTTCTTGCGCCAGCCGGAAATCATGTCCACCGAGGGGTCGGCTTCGAGCCGCGCGAGCAGCAGCGGGATGTCGCCGGGTTCGTTTTGCAGGTCTGCGTCCAGGGTCACGACGTAGCGGCCGCGCACGCGGTCGAAGCCCGCCTGCAGTGCACTCGACTGGCCGTAGTTGCGCACCAGACACACGGCCCGCAGCCATGGCCGGGTCTCGGCGAGCTCGCGCAAACGCTGGGCGCTGCCGTCGCTCGAGCCATCGTCCACCGCGATCAGCTCGTAGCTGAGTGGCTGCGTGCGCATGGCGGCGTCGATGCGCTCGACCAGCTCGGGCAGGTTGTCGAATTCGTTGTATATGGGGACGACGATGGAGACGTCGGGATCAGGCGCAGTCACGGAGAGCATGTTCCAAAGGTAAATGGCAGCCGCCTATACTACCCCGTTGCCCCAGCGCTGCGTCCTGGCAACAAACCCCATCTCCCCATGCCTGTCTGGCGCACCCGTGCAGACACCTGTTCTGCCGACGCCCGCAGCTTTTCTTCATGACGTCCGCACACACACCGTCCTCCCGTGACTGGCACGCCCGCCTGTATGAGCATCCGCTTGTCTGGCTCGCGCTGCTGACCGTAGCGCACGTGGTCTCCCGCGTGGCGATTTCACCGGGCATGAAGTGGGACGAATCGGAGCAGATTCTGTGGGCGCAGCAGTTTGCCTTGGGTTATGGGCCGCAGCCGCCGCTCTACACCTGGATGCAATGGGTTGTGTGCCAACTGCTGGGGCCGAGCGTGCTCGCGCTGGCGCTCGTCAAACAGGTGCTGATCGCGCTGAGCTACGTGCTGGCCTGGCTCGCGGCGCGCACCCTGCTCGAGCCACCGGGCGCCTGGCGCGTTGCTGGGGCGTTGGTGCTGATGCTGCCGTTCGGCTGGCACGCGCTGCGTGACCAGACCCACAGCGTGCTGGTCACGGCCATGGGTTTTGGCGCCTGGTGGGCGGTGCTGCGCCAGATTCGCACACCCAAAGCAGCGAATTTTGCCTGGCTCGGGCTGTTTTGCGGCTTAGGGATGCTGTCCAAATACAGTTTTGCATTGTTCCTTGCGGCCTTGCTGCTTGCCGCCCTCACCGTGGCGCAGGCGCGGCGCGCTGTGCTGGCCCCCGGATGGTGGTGGGCGCCGCTCGTCGGGCTGCTGATTTTTGCGCCCCACGGCTATTGGCTGCTCTCGCACTGGCACCAGGCCACCGCGGAAACGCTGCAGAAGATGGACATCTCGGCGCAAAGAACGTGGTTGCAAGGCTTGGCCAGTCTGGGGCTGGCGGTGCTCTCGACACTGGGCCTGTGGCTGCTGGCGGTGCTGCTGAGCTACGGTGGCCGGTTGTGGGGCTCCGGCCCAGGCCGCTACCCCGTCGGCGCCACCGTCCACGCTGCCATCGATGCCCCTGTCTGGCGCTCTTGGGCCTGGCCACTGCTCGGCCGCTATCTGCTCATCGTGTGCCTGGCCCTCACGGGCATGGTGCTGCTGGGAGGCGTGAGCCATTTCAAGCAGCGTTGGGTGCTGCCGCTGCTGTCGATCGCCCCATTGGCCCTGTATGTCTGGCGCCCTGTATGTCTAGCGCCCGCTGCCGGTCGCGGCTATACCACCGCCGTGGTCGGTGTAGCCCTCTTGTTTCTGGTGCTGGCCACGGCACGCCCCTGGATCGCCGGCTGGCGTGGCGATGCCGACGAACTCAACCACCCCGTGCCCGAGCTCGCCGCGCAGCTTGCACGTGCCGGCTACGACGGCCGCGGCGTCATCGTCGGCTCCGACCACATGATCGCGGCCATGTTGCATTCGCGCTTTCCGCAAAGCTTTGCCATCGCCTGCGCGGGGCCCGATCCTTCGCAAGCAGACTGCATCCGCACCGCGCATGCGCGTGCCCATGCGGCGGGCGTGGGCCTGCTGCTGGTGGCGCGCCGCGACCGCGCTCCTGCATCCTGGTGGGATGGCGTCTTTGCCGTGCTGCCGGCCGCAGCGGTGCATGCGCTCGATCTTCCCTTGGACAAAATGCCCCGCAACACGCCGCCCCTGCGCTATGAATATGCATGGCTGCCGGCCCCCATCGCACCATGAGCCCTGTTAGCCCTGTTCTCGTCACCGGCTGCGCCGGCTTCATCGGCATGCACTGCGCGCTGCGCCTGCTCGAGCGCGGTTGCCCTGTGGTCGGGCTGGACAATCTCAACAGTTATTACGACGTGGCGCTCAAGCAGGCCCGGCTTGCGCAACTGCAGCCCTATCCGGGCTTTCGCTTCGTCAAGCTGGACCTGGCCGACCGCCAGGGGCTCGCTGCCCTGTTCGACGAGGTGCGTCCGCAGCGCGTCCTGCACCTGGCCGCCCAGGCGGGGGTGCGCTACTCGATCGAGCACCCGGACGATTACACCGACGCCAACCTGCTCGGCTTTGCCAACCTCCTGCAATGCTGCCGCAGGCACCAAGTCCAGCACCTGGTCTATGCCAGCAGCTCCAGCGTCTATGGCAGCAACGCCAAGATGCCTTTTGCCGAAAGCGACGCGGTGGACCATCCCATCAGCTACTACGCCGCGACCAAAAAGGCCAACGAGCTCATGGCGCACACGTATGCGCACCTTTACAGCATCCCCGTGACCGGACTGCGCTTTTTCACCGTGTATGGCCCCTGGGGCCGGCCTGACATGGCCTTGTTCAAGTTCACACGCGCCATGCTCGCGGGCGAAACCATAGACGTGTATGGCAATGGTCAACTGGTGCGCGATTTCACCTACATCGACGACATCGTCGAAGGCGTGCTGCGCGTACTCGACAAGCCAGCCACTGCTGATGCGCACTTCGACCCGCTGCACCCAAACCCCGCCACCAGCTCCGCGCCCTACCGCATCTTCAACATCGGCAACAGCACCCCCACGGTCTTGCTGGACTACATCGCAGCACTCGAATCTGCACTCGGTATCACGGCCAAAAAACGCATGCTGCCGCGCCAGCCAGGGGACATGCAAAGCACCGCGGCGGACACGCGGGCGCTACAAGCATGGGTTAACTTTGCCCCGGCAACCAGCGTCGGCGAAGGCGTGCGACGCTTTGTGGACTGGTACCGTGGATTTTTCGGCGCGCAGTAAAAATGCCGTCATACGCGCCGCCAATGCGGCCAAAAAGCGCAAACAAGCAAGCCCCCACCAAAAGCCGCCCCCTATAATTTCCGTTTCCCACCACCACAAAACGACATGACCAAATTCGTCTTCGTCACCGGCGGTGTGGTGTCTTCCCTGGGCAAGGGAATCGCCTCTGCCTCCCTTGCCGCGATCCTCGAATCGCGGGGTCTCAAAGTCACCCTCATCAAGCTCGACCCTTACATCAACGTCGATCCGGGCACCATGAGCCCGTTCCAGCATGGCGAGGTCTTCGTCACCGACGACGGCGCCGAAACCGACCTCGACCTGGGCCACTACGAACGCTTCATCGAAACGCGCATGCGGCGCGCCAACAATTTCACCACGGGCCGCATCTACCAGTCCGTGCTCGAAAAAGAGCGCCGGGGCGACTACCTGGGCAAGACGGTGCAGGTGATCCCGCACGTCACGAACGAAATCCAGGAATTCATCCAGCGCGGCGCCGGCGGGGGCGGCGAAGATGCCGTCGATGTGGCCATCGTCGAGATCGGCGGCACCGTGGGCGACATCGAATCGCTGCCCTTCCTCGAAGCCGTGCGCCAGATGAGCCTGCGCCTGGGGCCCAACAACGCCGCCTTCGTGCACCTGACCTACGTGCCCTGGATCGCCGCGGCGGGCGAGCTCAAGACCAAGCCCACGCAGCACACCGTGCAAAAACTGCGCGAAATCGGCATCCAGCCCGACGCGCTGCTGTGCCGCGCCGACCGCCGCATCCCCGACGAGGAGCGCGCCAAGATCTCGCTCTTCACCAACGTACCCGAATGGGGCGTGATCAGCATGTGGGACGTGGACACCATCTACAAGGTGCCGCGCATGCTGCACGAGCAGGGGCTGGACGGCCTGATCTGCGACAAGCTGCGCCTCAACACCCCGCCCGCCAAGCTCCAGCGCTGGGACGCGCTCGTCTACGAAACCGAGCACCCGCAAGGCGAGGTCACCATCGCCATGGTGGGCAAGTACGTGGATCTTTCCGACAGCTACAAGTCGGTCAACGAAGCACTGCGCCACGCGGGCATGCGCAACCACGTGCGCGTCAACATCGTGCACATCGACTCCGAAACCATGGACGCCGAAACGGTGCCGCAGCTTGCCGGCTACGACGCCATCCTCGTGCCCGGCGGCTTTGGCCAGCGCGGCGTCGAAGGCAAGATCCGCACAGCCCAGTTCGCACGCGAGCAGCGCATCCCTTACTTGGGCATCTGCTTGGGCATGCAAGTGGCGACGATCGAATACGCGCGCCACGTGGCCAGCCTCGAAGGCGCCAACAGCACCGAGTTCGACCCGCACACGCCGCACCCCGTGATCGCGCTCATCACCGAGTGGAAAAACGCCGACGGCAGCATCCAAAAGCGCGACGAACACTCCGACCTCGGCGGCACCATGCGCCTGGGCGCGCAAAGTGCCGACGTGCTGCCCGGCACGCTCGCACACCAGATTTACGGCGACGTGGTGACCGAGCGCCACCGCCACCGCTACGAAGCCAACGTCCACTACCTCGAGCGCTTGCGCGAAGCCGGGCTGGTGATCTCGGCCTACACCCAGCGCGAGCACCTGACCGAGATCATCGAGCTGCCGCAGAGCATGCACCCCTGGTTCATCGGCGTGCAGTTCCACCCCGAATTCAAGAGCACGCCCTGGGCCGGGCATCCGCTGTTCAACGCCTTCATCCAGGCCGCGGTGCAGCAGCGCACGCGGCGGCTCGGGAATGCTGCTGCGGCGCAAATCGGTGCCGCAGCCGTGCCCGTCCAAGCCGCAGCCCTTGCGACGGCGGCTTCTCCCGCCACCACCGCCTGAGACCACGAAGGAAGACCCCATGCAACTGTGCGGTTTCGACGTCGGGCTCCAACAGCCGTTTTTCCTCATCGCCGGCCCCTGCGTGGTCGAGTCCGAGCAGCTGCAGATGGACGTGGCCGGGCAGCTCAAGGAAATCACCGCGGCGCTGGGCATCCCTTTCATCTTCAAGAGCAGCTACGACAAGGCCAACCGTTCGAGCGGCACGAGCTTTCGCGGCCCGGGCATGGAACGCGGGCTGGAGATTTTGGCCAAGGTGCGCCGCGAGGTCGGCGTGCCCGTCCTCACCGACGTGCACACCGAGGCCGAGGTACCCGCCGTGGCCGCAGTGGTCGATGTGCTGCAAACACCGGCCTTTTTGTGCCGCCAGACCGACTTCATCCGCGCCGTGGCGCAGTCGGGCAAGCCCGTGAACATCAAAAAAGGCCAGTTTCTCGCGCCACACGACATGAAGAACGTGATCGACAAGGCGCGCGCGGCTGCCCGCGAGGCGGGCCTGTCGGAGGATCTCTTTCTCGCGTGCGAGCGCGGCGTGAGCTTTGGCTACAACAACCTCGTGAGCGACATGCGCGCGCTCGCCATCCTGCGCGAGACCGGCGCGCCCGTGGTGTTCGACGCCACACACAGCGTGCAACTGCCTGGCGGCCAGGGCACGAGCAGCGGCGGCCAGCGCGAGTTCGTGCCCGTGCTTGCACGCGCGGCCGTGGCCGTGGGCGTGGCGGGTTTGTTCATGGAAACGCACCCCAACCCCGCGCAAGCGCTCTCGGACGGCCCGAACGCCGTGCCGCTCGAGCACATGCGCGCCCTGCTCGAAACCCTGGTCGCGCTCGACCAGGTCACCAAGCGCCAGGGCTTTCTCGAAGACGTTTTTCGCCCGTGAACCCAGCGTCGTAAAAGGGTCCATTCGCAACCTCAACCTCGTGGAGACAAAAAATGAGCAGTGCCTACGTCATCGCCTCGGTCACCGTCACCAACCCGGCGCAGTACGACGAATACCGCAAACTCAGCACCGAAGCCATGCGCGTGCACGGCGCCGAAGTGTGCGTGCGCGGCGGCAAGGCCGAGGTGCTCGAAGGCGACTTTGATCCCGGACGCATCGTGGTCTTGAAGTTCCCCAGCGTGGAAGCCGCACGCGCCTTTTATGACTCGCCCGAATACCGCAAGGCCCGCGCCGCACGCGAGGGCGCTGCCGTCATGCGCCTGCTGGCCGTCGAAGGCGTGTGAGCCCAGCCAAAAATCACTTTTTGATAGCTGCTTGTGCAGACTGTACAAGAGCTAGAGCCCTATTTCGCTTATAAACCATTGCAAAGGAAAAAGCCCCATGAGCGCCATCGTTGACATCGTCGGCCGTGAAATCCTCGACAGCCGCGGCAACCCCACCGTCGAGTGCGACGTCCTGCTCGAGTCGGGCGTAATGGGCCGCGCCGCCGTGCCCTCGGGCGCCTCCACGGGCAGCCGCGAAGCCATCGAACTGCGCGACGGCGACAAAAGCCGCTACCTGGGCAAGGGCGTGCTCAAGGCCGTCGAACACGTCAACACCGAAATCTCCGAAGCCGTGCTGGGCCTGGACGCGAGCGAGCAGGCCTTCCTCGACCGCACGCTGATCGACCTCGACGGCACCGACAACAAAGCGCGCCTGGGCGCCAACGCCATGCTGGCCGTCTCCATGGCCGTGGCGCGCGCGGCCGCCGAAGAATCGGGCCTGCCGCTGTACCGCTACTTTGGCGGCATGGGCAGCATGCAGCTGCCCGTGCCCATGATGAACGTGATCAACGGCGGCGCACACGCCAACAACAGCCTCGACCTGCAGGAGTTCATGCTCATCCCCGTGGGCGCACCGAGCTTTCGCGAAGCGCTGCGCTGGGGCGCCGAGGTGTTTCACGCGCTCAAGAAAATCATCAACGACAAAGGCATGAGCACGGCCGTGGGCGACGAGGGCGGCTTTGCCCCCAGCGTGGCCAACCACGAGGCCGCGATCCAGCTCATCCTGCAGGCGATCGACGCCGCGGGCTACAGCGCGGGCGAGCAGATCGCGCTGGGCCTGGACTGCGCGGCGAGCGAGTTTTACCGCGACGGCAAGTACGTGCTCGCGGGCGAAGGCGGCCTGCAGCTCGCGGCCGCGCAGTGGACCGACATGCTCGCGAGCTGGTGCGACAAGTACCCCATCATCAGCATCGAGGACGGCATGGCCGAGGGCGACTGGGACGGCTGGAAGCACCTGACCGAGCGCCTGGGCAAGAACGTACAGCTCGTGGGCGACGACCTGTTCGTCACCAACACCAAAATCCTCAAAGAGGGCATCGACAAGGGCATCGCCAACTCCATCCTCATCAAGATCAACCAGATCGGCACGCTGACCGAAACCTTCCAGGCCATCGAAATGGCCAAGCGCGCGGGCTACACCGCCGTCATCAGCCACCGCTCGGGCGAGACCGAGGACGCCACCATCGCCGACATCGCCGTGGGCACCAACGCGGGCCAAATCAAAACCGGCTCGCTGAGCCGCAGCGACCGCATGGCCAAATACAACCAGTTGCTGCGCATCGAGGAAGACCTGGGCGACGTCGCCCACTACCCTGGCCGCGCGGCGTTCTACAACCTGCGCTGACAGCGCGCCGCGCCAGAGCCAGCATTCGCTGCCGTTGAGCCACCATGGGCGGGCGCTTCGTTCCCTTCGTGCTGCTGGCCTTGCTGGTGGCTTTGCACGCGCAGCTCTGGCTCGGACGCGGCAGCGTCGCGCACGTGCGCAGCCTACAGCAGCAGCTCGCCGCACAAAAAGCCGCGAACGCCCAGGCCCAGCAGGCCAACGACCGGCTCACGGCCGAGGTCAACGACCTCAAGGAGGGGTTGGAGATGGTCGAAGACAAGGCCCGCAGCGAGCTGGGCATGGTCAAGCCCAACGAAATTTACGTGCAGATCGCGCCGCGCTGAAAACACTCGTCATAACGACGCGGGGCGCCGGTTCGGACAAACCGGCGCCCCGTTTTTTCGCTGGATGACTTACACCGGCGTGAACATAGGCACCATGGTGCCGTTTTCGCTCGGCTTCATCACCACCTTGACGCGGTCGCCGATGCGCAGGGCCTCGAAGTCGCAATCGACGATGTTGGTGAGCATGCTCACGCCCTCATCGAGCGTGACGTAGGCTATCACGTAGGGCACGGGGCCGACGCGGCGGTTGATGCTGAAGGTGTAGATCGTGCCGGTGCCGGCGGCTTCCCTCCACTCCGTCTGCTCGCTCATACAAAACGGGCACAGGGGGCGCGGATACCAGTGCGGCTGGTTACAGGCACGGCAGTGTTTGACGAGCAGTTTGCCGGACTGCGCAGCGGCCCAGAATTCCTTGTTGTCGGGCCAGATCTCGGGCGAAGGGATGGTGCGTGTGCTTGCAGTGGTCATGGCTTCAGGCCCTTTCCAAAATCAAAGTGGCGCTGCCGTGCAAAGCGCCGAGTCTGCCGCCGGTGCCTTGCGCGAGCGCCAGCGTGCAGTTTTTCACTTGTACCGCGGGGTGCGCCTCGCCGCGCAACTGGCGCACGGCCTCGATCACCTTGGTGATGCCGCCGCGGTTGGCCGGGTGGTTGTTGCACAAGCCGCCGCCGTCGGTATTGAAGGGCAGCTTGCCTACGCCGGAGATCAGGTTGCCATCGGCGACGAACTTGCCGCCCTCGCCTTTCTTGCAAAACCCCAGGTCTTCAAGCTGCATCAGCACGGTGATCGTGAAGCTGTCGTAGATCGATGCGTATTGGATGTCGGCCGGCGTCACGCCCGCCTCGGCAAACGCGCGCGGGCCCGACCAGGCCGCACCTGAGTAGGAAAGATCGACCTTGCCGCCGTTGAACCCCTTGGGCGCCTCGCCCGCACCCAGCACGTTGACGATGGGACGCTTGAGCGAACGTGCGATTTCAGGCCGCGCGACGATCAGCGCACCACCGCCATCGCTGACCACGCAGCAGTCGAGCTTGTGCAGCGGGTCGGCGATCATGGGCGAATTCACCACGTCCGCGACGCTGACCACGTCACGCAGCATGGCGTTGGGGTTGTGCTGCGCGTGGTGCGAAGCCGCCACCTTGATCCAGGCGAGTTGCTCCGCCGTAGTGCCGAATTCGTACATATGACGCTGGGCAACGATGGCGTACAGGTTCACCGTGACCGGCCCGTAGGGCGCCTCGAACGGCGACTCGGGCACGTTCGGGCCGAAATTGCGCGGTATCGTGCCGCTCGAAGCCTCGGAACGCGGCCGCCCCGCCAGCGTGATCAGCGCGACGTTGCACTTGCCCGCCATGATGGCCTGCGTGGCATGGGCCACGTGCGCGATATACGAGGAACCGCCGGTTTCGGTCGAATCGACGTGGCGCGGGCGCAGGCCCATGTAGTCGACCATGCTCAGCATGCCCAGGCCAGGCGCGTCGCCGGCGCAGAAGTAGCCATCGACGTCACTCAGCGAGAGCCCCGCGTCTTCGAGGGCGCCGCGCGCGGATTCGGCGTGCAGTTGGGCGACGGTCTTGTCCGGCGCCTTGCGGGTGGGGTGCTCGTAGGCGCCCACGATACAGGCTTGTCTTTTGATGCTCATGGGGGAAACTGATCAAAATGGAAAAGGAAGGAAGGACATCGAAGCGATGAACCTGTTATCCTAACAAACGTTCGGATGGCCCAAGTATCGCACCATTCGTTCTCGCTCAAGTCCGAGGCGAATCCAGGCAAAACACGCGATACGCTTTCATTACCCTGCAACGACACCACGGAGACAAGCATGAACATTCGTTTCGACAACCGCGTCGCCATCGTCACCGGCGCCGGTTCGGGCCTGGGCCGCAGCCATGCGCTGCTGCTCGCCTCGCGCGGCGCCAAAGTCGTGGTCAACGACCTCGGCGGCGCCGTCGATGGCAGCGGCGGCTCGCTGACACCGGCGCAGCGCGTGGTCGCCGAAATCGAGGCTGCAGGCGGCACCGCGATTGCCAATGCGGATTCGGTCGCAAGCCCCGAAGGCGCCCAACGCATGGTGCAAGCCGCACTCGACCAGTGGGGGCGCGTGGACATCCTCGTGAACAATGCCGGCATCCTGCGCGACCGCACCATTTTGAAAATGACGCCCGAGGATTTCGACGCCGTCGTGGCCGTGCACCTGGCTGGCTCGGCCTACTGCACCATGGCCGCCTGGCCGCACATGAAAGAAGCCAACTTCGGGCGCATCGTGATGACCACCTCGGCCGCGGGCTTGTTCGGCAACTTCGGCCAGGCCAACTATGCGGCGGCCAAGCTGGGCATCGTGGGCCTCATGAACGCGCTCAAGCACGAGGGCGCCAAGTACGACATCCGCGTCAACACCGTCGCGCCGATCGCGCTCACGCGCATGACCGAAGACCTGATCGCCCCCGACGTCAAGCCACGGCTCAAACCCGAGTACGTGTCATCCATGGTGGCGTGGTTCTGTGCGCCCGAAAACCAGGCCACCGGGGACATCGTCGAAGTGGGCGCGGGCTACTACGCGCGCGTGCAAGTCATGGAAGGCGAAGGCATGCTGCTGGGCAAGGGCCAGGTGCCCACGCCCGAAGAAGTGCGCGACCACTACGCACGCATCTGCGACATGCGCGGCGCCAAGCCCTTTGAGTCGGCCAACGAGGTCATGCGTCGCGTGTTCGGCGAACTCCAGCGTCCGAGCAAATAAAACGAGACTCTGCAGGGCAAACCTGGTGGCTGAAATGCCCCCAGGTCTGTCAATGCTTTACGCCGGTTCGAACTGCGGAATCTTGAAGCCGCCCGCGCGCGTCTCGAAGCACAGCTTCACGGGCATTCCGATATAGACCGACTGCGGATCGCAGTGCAGGATGTTGGTCATGAGGTGCGGCCCCTCTTCGAGCTCGATGATGGCCATCACGAACGGGCAGTCGTCGCGGAACGCCTCATACGGCGGCTGATAGACCACGGTGTAGCTGAATACCGTGCCGCGGCCGCTGGCCTTTTCCCACACGGGGTCGGATGAAAAGTCGAACGGGCTCCAGGGCCGCGGATACAAAAAAGGCTTGCCCGTACCGCGGCAGCGCTGGAACACGAGCTCGCCGCGCTGCGCCGCATCCCAGTAGGGCTTGCTGTGCGGGCTGATTTCAGGGATGGGTTTGGGATTTGCGTGGTTCGTGTTCATGACTGCCTCCCGAGTACGAGGGTCGCGTGTTCGGCCATCATGCCGCCGTAGCAGTGCACGACGCCGAGGTCGGCCTTGGCCAGCTGGCGCTGCGGCCCTGCGATGCCCATGATCTGGCGCGCAGCCTCGACGATCATGGTCTGGCCCGAGGCGTCGCCCACGTGGCCGAAGGACATCAACCCACCGTAGGTGTTGACCGGGAACTCTCCGCCCGGCGCCGTGCGCCCGCCGGCAAAAAAGGCCCCGCCCTGCCCTTTGGGGCACAGGCCCAGGTCTTCGGCGTAGATGATGGGGTTGATGCTGAACGAGTCGTAGAGCTGCGCGAAGTCCATGTCGGCAGGGCCCACGCCGGCCATGCGGTAGGCCTTGGCGCCGGTTTCCTTGGAGCCCAGTGTGGTCAGGTCGTGCGCCTGGCTGATGCTCGAATGGGTGTGCTTTTCGCCGTAGCCGAGCAGGTAGCAGGGCTGCTGGGCGTAGCGCGTGGCAAGCCGTGCGGACACGAGCAACACGGCCGAGCCACCCTCGCAGGGTACCGAGCAGTCGAGCAGGTTGAAGGGGTAGGCGATCGGGCGCGAGGAGAGCACCTTGTCTATGGTCAGCGGGCCTTGCGGCGCCATCAGTGCGTCGGGGTGCAGCAGCGACCAGGCGCGCTGCGACACGGCCACCTGCGCGAGCTGCTCGCGCGTGGTGCCGAATTCGTGCATGTGGCGCGTGGCATTGAGCGCAAAAATCGGCGGGATGTAAGTGCCGTAGGGATATTCGAATTCCGGGTGGCTGATGAGCTTGCTCAGGGTCTCGGCCATGCCGCTGCCGACGTTGGGAAAGCGCCCCGCACCCAGGCACAGCACCGAATCGCACAGGCCGCGCTCTATGGCCAGGCTCGCGCGGATCAGCATGAGCGCGTAGGTGGCGCCGCCCGCGTTGATGGTTTCGCTGAAGGTAGGCTCTATGCCCAGCTCTTCAGCGATTTTTTCGTGCGCGAACACATCGACGCCCTCGGCCGAGGCCATGCCTGCCGGTGCCGACATCAGCCCCTGGATGTCGGACGGGCGCAATTGCGGCCATTCGCGCAGAAATTGCGCGAGCACCTGGCGGTACATCTCCATGCCGTTGTAGTGCGGGTATCGCCCGGGCTTCATCTCGGACACCGCCACGATGGCTGTTTGGGGTTTCATCCCGTCTCCTTCTCGTTTTGGTCAAATGGTTTTACTGCAGTCCCTGCGGCCCTGGGGGCGCAAAAGGTGCATTCGGCACGTCGGGCGGGGCTGCAAAAATCTGCGCCACATCGACGGCGTCGAAGCGGTACTGCTGGCCGCAGAACTCACAGCCCACCTCGACCTCGCCACGCTCGGCCAGAATGCTTTCGGCCTCCGGCTCGCCCAGGCTGCGCAGCATGGCGCTCACGCGCTCGCGGCTGCAGCTGCAGGCAAAACGTGGCCCGCGCGCGCCCTGCAAGGGCTCGAAGCGCAGCAGGTTTTCTTCCCAGAACAGGCGGTGCAGGATGGTGTCGGCGTCGAGCGAGAGCAGTTCCTCGCGCGTGAGGCTCGCGGCCAGGTGCGCAATGCGGTTGTAGTCTTCGTTCACACCGTTCTGGTCTTCGTGCTCCGCGGAACCCCGGCGATGCGCCAGGTTGCCCTCGCCCGCAGCTGGCATGCGCTGAATCAGCAGGCCGGCCGCAAGTTCGTCATTGGCGGCCAGCACCAGCACGGTGTCGAGCTGCTCGGACTGCAGCATGTAGTGCTGGAGCACGTCCGACATGTTTGCAAAGCTGCGGTAGCGCGCATCCTCGAGCGGCACTACGCCCTGGTAAGGCTGTTGCCCTGCCGACTTGTCCTTGGGGTCCAGCGTGATCGCGCAGCGCCCTCCGCCTTCGACGTTGAGCATCTGGCCCAGCGTGGCGTCCTCGGCCACAGTGCCACGCACCGTGGCCGTAGCGCGCAGGCTCAGGTCGGGCTGCACCTCCACCACGGCGAGCTTGACCGGGCCGTCGCCAAACACCTGCAGCACCAGCGCGCCATTGAATTTGATGTTCGACTCCATCAGCACCGCCGCCGCGGCCATTTCACCGAGCAAGGCGCGCACCGGCGCTGGATAGGGGCCGGTGGTGGAATTGGCCGCGCGGCGCTGCAGGATGTCGCGCCAGGCATCGGTCAGCCGCACGAGCATGCCGCGCACGGGCAGGCCTTCGAACAGAAATTTGTGTAATTCGGACACGCGCAACTTTCGTTTTCGAAGCTTCAGCTGGACCTAAGGAAGTGACCACCAGCCGCTCACGCCAGCTTGTGCAGGCTGCGCTGGAAGCGGCGCGCATTCTCGATGTAGTGCTGCGCACTCTGGCGCAACCCCTCGATCTGCTCGGGCGTGAGCTGGCGCACCACCTTGGCGGGGCTGCCGAGGATCATCGAGCCATCGGGAAACTCCTTGCCCTCGGTCACGAGCGCGCCTGCGCCCACGAGGCAGTTCTTGCCGATTTTTGCGCCATTGAGCACCACAGCGCCTATGCCTATGAGCGACTCGTCGCCTATGGTGCAGCCGTGCAGCATGACCATGTGGCCCACGGTCACGCGCTCGCCTACGACCAGCGGCTGGCCGGTGTCTGCATGCAGCACGCTCGCGTCCTGGATGTTGCTGCCCGCGCCTATGGTGATGCTGTCGGCGTCGCCGCGCAGCACCGCGCCGCACCACACGCTCGCCTGCGCGCCCAGCGTCACGCGGCCGATCACCTGCGCACTTTCGGCCACCCAGGCCGAATCGGCCAGCTGCGGCACCATGCCGTCGAGTTCAAACACTGCCATGTTCATGTCTCCTCATGCCAATCATGTGAACGCCCGCGCCGTAGCGCGGCTCCAGGACTAGGCCAATTGTAGGGAGGTCACAGCGCGGCGCGCCTGCGCACCGGAGACATTGCCACTTCGGGCACACCTATTCGGCCACGACATTCGGCCACAACGTGCGCGGCACCTAAAATGAATAGCTGACCGCGCCCATTGCCCCTGCGCTGCCGGCTTTTTTTTTCGTTTTGCCATGAACCAGCTCGAAGCCCTCAAACAGTTCACCACCGTGGTCGCCGACACCGGCGACTTCAAGCAGCTGGCGCAATACCAGCCGCGGGACGCCACGACCAATCCCTCGCTGATCCTCAAGGCGGTGCAAAAACCCGAATACGCGCCGCTGTTGCAGGCCACGGTGGCGCGCTGGCGCGGGCAGCCCATGGACGCGCTGATCGACCGCCTGCTCGTGCGCTTTGGCTGCGAGATTCTGGCCACCATCCCGGGGCGCGTTTCCACCGAGGTCGATGCGCGCCTGAGCTTCGACACCAGCGCCACGGTGGCGCGCGCCGAGCGCCTCGTCGAGCTCTACCAGGCCGAAGGCATCCACATAGACCGCGTGCTCATCAAGATCGCCTCGACCTGGGAGGGCATTCGCGCGGCCGAGCAGCTCGAGCGCCGCGGCATCCACACCAACCTCACGCTGCTGTTCTCGTTCTGCCAGGCCGTGGCCTGCGCGCAGGCCAAGGTGCAGCTGATCTCGCCCTTCGTCGGGCGCATCTACGACTGGTACAAAAAACAGGCCGGCGCGCAGTGGGACGAGGCCGCGATGGCCGGCGCCAACGACCCTGGCGTGCGCTCGGTGCGTGAAATCTACAACTACTACAAGCACTTCGACATTCCCACCGAAGTCATGGGCGCGAGCTTTCGCAACGTAGGGCAGATCATTGCGCTCGCGGGTTGCGATCTGCTCACGATTGCGCCCGAGCTGCTCGCGCAGCTCGCCGCGAGCGAGGCGCCACTGCAGCGCGCGCTAGACCCCGAAGCCGCACGCGCGCTGGACATCGCGCCCGTGCAGTACGACGAGCCGGGCTTTCGCTTGGCGCTCACCGAGGACGCCATGGCCACGGAAAAGCTCGCCGAAGGCATCCGCAGCTTCTGCGCCGATACGCTGAAGCTCGAGCAGCTGATTCTGGCCGCGCAGTAAGCTACTCAAAACGTAGCTGCTTGCGCTTGCTGCATGCGCGTTTGCAGGCAAAAAGAGCTATAAAAACGCTCAAAGCCCCAGCGCCGCGAGACTGCCGCGGCCCTCGCGCAGCACCACGGGCTCGCTGCCTGTGGCCATGGGCACGAGGTCTATCACCGTGGTGGGCTCGGCGGGGCAGGGGCCGGCCTCGACCACGGCGTCGATCGCATGCTCGTAGCGCGCGCGGATGTCCTGTGCGTCGTTGAGCGGCGCGCTCTCGCCCGGCGGGATCAAGGTGGTGGCGAGTAGCGGCGCGCCGTGCAGCTCGAGCAGCATCTGCAGCCCTTTGCGCGCAGGCACACGCAGGCCTATGGTCTTGCGCTGCGGGTGGCTCACGCGGCGCGGCACTTCCTTGGACGCTTCGAGGATGAAGGTGTAGGGCCCGGGCGTGCCGAGCTTGAGCAAGCGATATTGCCGGTTATCGACGCGCGCGTAGTTCGCAAGCTGCGAAAGGTCGCTGCACAGCAGCGTGAGCAGGTGTTTGTCATCGACCTGGCGCACGCGGCGCAGGCGCTCCACGGCCTGCTTGTCGTCGAGCTGGCACACGAGCGCGTAGCTCGAATCGGTGGGCACTGCCAGCACGCCGCCTTGCTGCAACAGCGCCGCAGCCTGGCGCAGCAGGCGCGGCTGCGGGTTGTCGGGGTGGACTTCAAAGAACTGGGCCATGCGGGCTCGGTGTCAAACAGGATGTTGGATGCGCGCTGCGAGCAATTCCCACACCGCAGCGAGTCCTGCAGGCTGGCGCGGCAGGCAGCCGAGGTCGTACGAGGATTCCTCGGGGCTATGGAAGTCGCTGCCGCGCGACGCTGCGAGGCCGAACTCCTGCGCCATGCTTGCATACCTTGCGTATTCGGCCGAGGTATGGCTGCCAGTGACCACTTCCACGGCCTGCCCGCCATGCGCACGAAATTCGGAAAACAGCGCGTACTCCTCGTTCGCCGTGAGGCGGTAACGCGCGGGGTGCGCGATCACAGCCACGCCGCCCGCGCCAGTGATCCAGCGCACCGCGTCGCCGAGCGCGGCCCAGCGGTGCGGCACGTAGCCGGGCTTGCCTTCGATGAGGTATTTGCGGAACACCTCGGGCGTGTCGCGGCACACGCCGGCTTCGACGAGAAAGCGCGCAAAGTGCGTGCGCGAGATCAAGTCCGGGTTGCCCACGTAGCGCAGCGCGCCTTCGAATGCGCCTGCGATGCCGTGCGCGGCAAGCTGCGCGGCCATCTCGCGCGCGCGCTGCTCGCGCCCGCCGCGCGTGGCGGCCAGGCCCTGCGCCAGCGCCGCGTCGTCGGGATCGAACCCCAGGCCGACGATGTGCACCGTCTCGCCCGCAAAGCTCACGGAAATTTCGGTGCCGCAAAGGTAGGCCATGCCCTGCGCGCGCGCCGCGGCAGCGGCGCGGTGCTGGCCGCCGACCTCGTCGTGGTCGGTCAAGGCCCAGAGGTCAACGCCATTGGCGCGCGCCCGCGCCGCCAGCACTTCGGGCGTCAGGGTGCCGTCGGAGACGACGGAATGCGAATGCAGGTCGGGGTTCAGGTACGGTGATGTCACGCAAGCATCTTACGCGAGCGCACGCAGACCGATGGCAGTGGGGTTACCCAGTACGCCGGTGCTTTCATAAAAATAGCTGCTTGCGCTTGATGTACCTTGTCAAAATGCCAAAATCGTTCCAAAAATATGACGCCGCTGCGCCTGCCGCTGGCTTCAGCGCCCCGGCTTGTCCCCCGCCAGGGTGATGCGGTGCAGCACGCGGCGAAAGCCGTGGTAGTCGTTGACCGGGAAGTGGTGCGTGCAGCGGTTGTCCCACAGCGCGAGCGAGCCCACGCGCCAGCGGAAGCGGCAGGTGAATTCTTCCTTCTTCTGGTGCGCGAACAGCCACTGCAGCAGCGGCGCGCTTTCTTCCTCGGTCATGCCGGCAAAGCGTGCCGTATGCGCGTAGTTGACGTACAAGGCCTTGCGCCCGGTTTCGGGGTGCGTGCGCACCACGGGGTGCGTGGCCTCGTACTGGCTCGCGGCGTCGCTGCGCCCGACTTCGGCGAGCCGGTCTTCGCGCGTGCGCGTGACGTCGGCCTTGGCCGAGGTGTTCACGGCGTCGAGCCCGTCGAGTAGCTTTTTCATGCCCTCGGACAGGGTTTCATAAGCGAGGTACTGGTTCGCGAACATGGTGTCGCCGCCGTAGGGCGGCACCTCGCGCGCGAGCAGCAGCGTGGCCATGGGCGGGCGCTCGAGGTAGGCCGTGTCGCTGTGCCACACGCCGCCGAAGTTGACCTTTTCGTGTTCGAGCTTCTTGATCTCGATGATCACGGGGTAGTCCGCGAGCCCCTTGACGAACGGGTATTCGACGGGCGTGCCCCAACCCTCGGCAAAGGCCAGGAATTGCGCGCTCGACAGCGGCTGGTCACGGAAAAAAATGACGCCATGCTCGAGCCACAGCGCGCGCAGCGCGGCGCGTTCGGCGGCATCGAGCGGGCGCGACAGATCGACGCCGAAAATCTCGGCCCCGAGGGCGCCGGCGATACGTTCGACCTTCCAGTTGGCAGTGCCCATGGTTTGCCCCTTTTCTTTCTTACTTGGATTCGTTGTTGGGTTGGTTGAGCTGGCTCGGATCGAAGCCGCATTCGCGCAGCACCTGTTCGGTGTGCTCGCCCAGGCGCGGCGCCGGCGCGAGCGCGCCGACCTCGTAGCCCACCCAGCGCGCGGCCGTCCCGAAGGTAAGCATGGGCCCTTCGCTCGGGTGCTCGACCTGCTGGAAAAAGCCCACGGCCGCAAGGTGCGGGTCGTCAAACAGTTCTTCTATGGTGTTGACCGGCCCCGCAGGCAGGTCGATGCGCGCAAAGAAATCGAGCCAATGCGTGGTGCTGTGCGTGCGCAGCGTCTGCGCGAGAAAGCCATAGACCTCGTCGATATGGCGCGTGCGGCTCGCCAGGCTCGCAAAGCGCGCGTCGGCCAGCAGGTCGGCGCGGCCGATCGCGCGCAAAAAGCGCTGCCACTGGCCGTCGTTGTAAACCATGGCACACAGGTAGCCGTCGCTGGTTTCGTAGGGCCGGCGGCCCGGCGACAACAGGCGGCTGTAGCCGGCCTCGCCCGTGGGCGGCACGAAGCTGCGGCCGTAGAGGTGGTCGGACAGCACCACGCCCACCATGGTCTCGAACATGGGGATGTCGATGCGGCAGCCGCGCCCCGTACGCTCGCGTGCAAAGAGCGCCATGGCCACGCTGTGCGTGGCGTGCAGGCCGGTCATGCGGTCGGCGATGTTGAGCGGCGCGTAGCGCGGCACCTCGGCGCCCGCGCGCTTTTGCAGCGCCGCCACGCCCACGGCACCCTGGATCAGGTCGTCGTAGGCCGGCCGCCCGGCGTAGGGACCCTCTTCGCCGTAGCCATAGACGCCGCACCAGATGATGCGCGGGTTGATCGCGGCGACGCTGTCGTAGTCGAGCCCAAGCCGCGCCACTGAAGCCGGGCGCAGGTTGTGCACGAACACGTCCGCCGTCTCGAGCAGCCGGCGCATCGCGGCCTTGCCCGCGGGCGTCTTCAGGTCCAGCACCACGCTGCGCTTGTTGCGGTTCAGGTGCAAGAACATCGGCCCCATGCCCGCATGGCGCGCCGGCCCGATCGCGCGCGTGGAGTCGCCCTCGGGCGATTCGATTTTGACCACGTCGGCACCGTGATCACCAAGGATTTGTGTCGCATAAGGGCCCATGAGCACCGCGCTCAGATCGATCACGCGCACGCCTGCCAGCGGGCCGGAGCCGCCTCGGTTTTTTGCCGCATCGGTCGTGGATGCTTCTTTTTGATGAGCTTCTGAGGCGCTTTTTGCCTGCATTTCTGCCATATCCGCCATTGTTTTCGGTCTCCTTGTGCCGCACTTCCCGGCATGGGTTTGTACGGACGCCCGGATGAACGCCCCAGCCCTGCCTCTATACTTCGAAAGTGGGTCAGAATACCAAACAATCGTTTGATAGTCTGCTCTTTTTCCAACCAGCACCGCACGGAGACAGCCCCCATGAGCAGCAATGAGCTTCTGTACGAAGTCAAAGACGGCATCGCCTTCATCACCATCAACCGGCCCGAGCGCCGCAACGCCCTGAGCAACGCGGTACGCAAGGGGTTTTTCGACATCTGGCACCGCTTCGAGGCCGATGAGACTGCGCAAGTAGCTATTCTTTCAGGAGCTGGCGAAAACTTTTGCGCCGGCATGGACCTGGTCGAAGCCGCCGACACGCAGCTGCGCATCCCGCCACCGGGCTTCATGCCGGTGCTCGGTGACAACATCGAAGTCACCAAACCCGTGATCGCTGCCGTGCATGGCTACGCCTACGCGGGCGGCTGGCTGCTCGCGCAGATGTGCGACCTGTGCGTGGCCGACGAGACCGCCAAGTTCGCCATTACCGAAGCCAAGGTCGGCCGCGGCATGCCCTGGGCGTCTCCCGTAATCCACATGCTGCCGCAGCGCATCCTCATGGAAGTCGCGATGACGGGTGACGCCTTGAGTGGGCAGCGCGCCTACGAACTCGGCTACGTCAACCGCCTGATGCCCAAGGGACAGGCGCTGCAGGGTGCGATCGAACTTGCGCAAAAACTCATGGCCAACGCGCCGCTCACGGTGCGCGCGGCCAAGGAGATGGTGCGCCTTTCGACCGAAATGGGCCGCACCGCGGCGCTGCGCGCCTCGAACCACGCTTTTGCCACGGTGTACCTGAGCGAAGACGCGCTCGAAGGCCCGCGCTCGTTCCGCGAAAAACGCAAACCCGTCTGGAAAGGACGCTGACATGAGTACGCCCGCCGCCACTGCCCCTGACGTTGCCACAGCGCCCGCGGCCCTGGTGCCCGGGCTCACGCGCGCGCTCGCTGCACGCTGCGCGGCGCTGCGCTACACCGATCTGCCGCCCCCGGTGCGCCTGCTCGCGCGCCAATGCCTGCTCGACTGGATCGGCGTAGCGCTCGCGGGCGCCTGCGAGCCGCTGGTGCACATGCTCGCCGAAGAGGCGCGCGAGCAAGGCGGCCACGCCCAGGCCACGGTAATCGGCCACGCGCTTGCCACCTCGAGCCGGCAGGCGGCGCTGATCAACGGCGCGGCCTCACATGCGCTCGACTACGACGACGTCAACATGGCCTGCACGGGCCACCCATCGGTCGCGCTGATTCCGGCCCTGCTCGCATTGGCCGAGACGCGCGGCGCAAGCGGGCGCGACTTTCTCACCGCCTTCGTCGCCGGTTACGAAACCATGTGCCGCATAGGGCGCACCAGCGGCGACGCGCAATACGCGCGCGGCTTTCACACCACGGCCACGCTGGGCACGCTGGGCTCGGCCGCGGCCTGCGCGCACCTGCTGGGCCTGGACGCCGACGACACGGCCACGGCCCTGGGCATCGCGAGCACCATGGCCGCGGGCCTGAAGTCCATGTTCGGCACCATGTGCAAGCCTTTGCACGCGGGCCGCGCGAGCGCCGACGGCCTGCACGCGGCCCTGCTCGCCGCGCGCGGCTTCACGAGCCGCCCCGACGCGCTCGAATGCCCGCAAGGCCTGATCGCCACGCACGGCGGCACACCGAGTCTGGACATTGCGCTGGCCGCGCCCGCAGGCGGCTGGCACCTGCACCACAACCTGTTCAAATTCCACGCGGCCTGCTACGGCACGCACGCCGCGATCGAGGCTGCGCGCCAGCTACGCACCCAGCACCAGCTCACGCCTGCCAACATCGCCCACGTGCAGGTGCGCGTGGGCGCGAGCAGCGAAGGCGTGTGCAACATCCCCGAGCCGCGCACCGGCCTCGAAGCCAAATTCAGCCTGCGCCACACCGTCGCTATGGCGCTGGCCGGCGTGGACACGGCGGGCCTCGATGCCTACGCCGACGAGGCCGTGGGCCAGCCCGAGGTCGCCGCGCTGCGCCAGCGCATCACGGTCGAGCTCGTGCCCGAATGCCCGGGCCTCACGCTCAGCGAAGTGATCGTGCACACGGCCAACGACGCCACGCTGCGCCAGCAGCACGACAGCGGCCGCCCCACGAGCGACCTGCAGGCGCAGCAACAGCGCCTCGAGGAAAAGTTCCACCGCCTCGTCGATCCGGTGTTCGGCGCCGCGCAAAGCGCGCGCCTGATCACACTGGTGGCGCAACTCGACGAACTGAGCGACCTCTCGCCGCTCGCAGGCATGCTGGCCACGCCCGCTTCGTGCTGCGCGGACTGAACCTCGCCAATCCCTCGCCCAGCGCCCCGGCATGCACTGCCCGCTGCACCGCAGCACGCTTGGCAATGCCGCTCAAGCCTGCTCGATGCGCGCAATCAGCCGCTGCAGTTGCGCCAGCGTCTCGCCGCGTGCGCGCTGCTGCGGGTGGTGCCCCTGCCCTGCCAGCGCGAGCACTTCGAGCGACATGGTGCCCTGCGCGAACAAGGCCAGCGCGCTCGGACGCCAGCCGTATTCGTCCTGGTTGCCGAACAGCGCCGACACCGGGCAGCGCACCGCGGTGATTTCAGCGCTCATGTTCCACTCGAGCGCCTTTTGGCTCGCCCAGGCGTTGAACCAGCCCCAGAACATCGCGTCGGTGCCCGCGCCGTGGTAGCGCTCGAGCTTTTCGCGCAGGCCTTCCTGCTCGTAGGCACGCCGCGCGTTCGCCATGGCATCGACCATGAACTGGTCTATGGCGATGGTGGGCGAGCAACCCATGGCGCCGCAGACCACGTCCGGATGCGCTGCCGCGGCAAGCACCGACATCGCGCCGCCGTCGCTGTGCCCGAACATCAACGCCTTGCCGATGCCGAAGTGGTGCAGCACTTCGCCGAGCACCGGCCCGGCCTCTTCGCGCCGGTAGCTGGGCTCGCGCCCGCCCTCCAGCGGCTCGGAGCGGCCGTAGCCGTAGCGGTCGTAGGCCAGCACCGGCCATCCCGTGGCCTCGGCAATCACCTGCGGCAGGTCTTTCCAGGTGGCGATGCAGTCCAGCCCGCCGTGCATCATCACGATGGTGGGCCGGTCACCACCGACCTCGCCCCAGGTGCTTGCAGCAAGCCGATGGCCGCCTGCCATGAATTCATGGTCTTTCACTTTTCGTCTCCTTGCAGCCTGCTGGCCGCATGCCGGTATTTACAAGTCGACGTGCCCGCCGAGCAATTGGCGCGCAATGGTGCGCCGCTGAATCTCCGCCGTACCGTCGGGGATGCGCATCACCCGTGCGAAGCGGTAGCCCTCTTCGAGCCGCAGCTCGTTCGTCAGGCCCATGCCGCCGTGCACCTGGATGCTGCGATCCATTACGCGCCCAAGCATTTCGGTCGAGAAAGCCTTGACCATGCTGACCTGCGCGGTCGCATTGCGCCCCGTATCGAGGCGCCAGGCGCAGTTCTGGATCATATTCTTGGCCGCGTAGATGTCCATCGCGCTCTCGGCGAGCATGAACTGGACCGCCTGGTGCTCGGCAATCGGCACACCGAAAGTCTTGCGCACCTTGGCGTATTCGGTCGCCTGGTCGAGCGCCCAGCGCGCCAGCCCCAGGCAGGACGCGGCCATGCCCATGCGGCCGGCGTTGACGCCGTCCATGGCCACATTGAGGCCGCGCCCGACTTCGCCGAGCCGGTGGTCGTCGCGCACGCGCACGCCCTCGAGCACGATCACGCCCGTGTCACCGCCCTGATGCCCCATGGTGTTGATGACGCGCGGCACGGAAAAGCCCGGCGCGCGCGTATCGACGAAAAAGCCCGTCACGCCGCCCTTGTGGCGCGCCGCAGCTTCGGGGTCGGTAAGCGCGAACACCATCGCGTAGTCGGCATAAGGCGAATTGGTGATCCACTGCTTGGTGCCGGTGATCACCCATTCATCGCCGTCGCGCACCGCGCGCGTCTTCATGCCGAACACGTCCGAGCCCGCATCGGGCTCGCTCAGGCCGAAGCACAGCGTCTTTTCGCCGCTCGCAATGCCGGCGCCGTAGTGCGCAAAAATCTCGGGCTTCAAATAGCGCAGCACCGGCGACAGGCCGTTGGTGAATGGCGAGGAGATCACCACGGTCTGTACGAGCGGGTGCCCTGGGCCCACGCGGTGGTTCAGCGCCTCCTGGATATGCGCCATCGCCAACGCGCCCTGCCCGCCCCCGCCCAGCGACTCGGCGCCAAACAGGTTGTAAAAGCCCAGCTCGGCCGAGCGCATGCGCACCTGGCGCCGCAGTGCGAGCACCTCGGGCACATAGCGACCCTGCGCGTCGAACATGGTGCGCTCGCTGCCCAGCAGCTCGCGGTGCTGCTCTTCGAGCGGGAGCACTTCGCGCTCGACGAAGCGCAGCAGCGCCTCGGCGATCGCCTGGGTGTCGGCGTCGATCGTAAAGTCCATGGGATATCTCTTGGGGTGACTAGGAGCCTGTCAGAAACCATGTGTGTGCGACAAACATGTCGACACCTACTTCTTCACCAGTGCGCATTTGCCATCGGCCATGGGGCGGAATGCCTTGTCGCCGGGGATGGTCGCAAGGATCTTGTAGTAATCCCATGGGCCCTTGGACTCTTCGGACGACTTGACCTGGGCCAGGTACAGGTCGTGCACCATGCGACCGTCTTCGCGTACATGGCCGTTCTGGCTGAAGAAATCTTCGATTTTTTTGGACTTGAGGTATTTGGCAACAGCGAGGCCATCATCAGAATGGATGGCTGCTATCGCTTTCAGGTACTGGGTGACTGCCGAATACGTGCCTGCATGCACCATGGACGGCATGGTTTTCTTGCCCATGCGCTCAAAAAAGCGTTGCGAGAAAGCGCGCGTCTCAGGTGTACGGCCCCAGTAGAAGGCTGTGGCAAATGTCAGGCCCTGGGCGGTCTTGAGGCCGAGCGAGTGCACATCCTGGATGAACATGAACTGCGGCGCCACGATCTGCTTCTTCATCAGCCCGAACTGGTTGGCCGACTTGATCGCATTGATGGTGTCATTGCCTGCACTCACCATCGTGACGACCGATGCCTTGGATTCCTGCGCCTGCAGCACAAAGGAAGAAAAATCGCTGGCATTGAGCGGGAAGTTAGTGCGCCCCACAATCTTGCCGCCGCCTTTGGTGACGATATTGGTCACGGTCTCGGCCCCTGCTTTGCCAAAGGCATAGTCCACCGCCATGATGTACCAGTCCTTCTTGCCTTTTTCCAGCATGGCATGCGCTACGCCGCTGGCCATTGCGTAGGTGTCGTAGGTGTAGTGAATGGCGGTGGGAATACAGGCCTCGCTGGTCAGCGCATCTGATGCGCCACCCGAAGTGAGGATGAGCTTGTTGCGCTCCTTGGCCAGGTTGTAGACCGCCATGGCAACCGCAGAGTTGTTCATATCCACCACAACATCCACACCTTCGGTGTCGAACCAGGTGCGCGCGCGGCTCGCGCCCACGTCGGCCTTGCCTTGGTGGTCAGCAAAGACCACCTCGATTTTTTTGCCGTCCACCGTGCCGCCAAAGTCTTCGACCGCCATCTTCGTTGCCTCGACCGAACCACGTCCGGCCGTGTCGGCATAGGGGCCGGACATATCACTAAGCACCGCGATCTTCACCACGTCACCCGAGATCCCTTGGGCCTGGGCGGGCAATGCTGCAGTGGCAACAGAGGCCGCAAGTGCTGCGATGGCTTTCAAACGTTTCATGACTAGTCTCCTTGTTGTGGGATGGGCGGACGCTTGCGTTGTTCAACCCAAATTGTTCATTAGGACGCGGGACGATGGCGAGGCGGCTGGCGGGCAGTTTGGTCGCGGCTGAGGAGTGCATGGCCGGTGCCATGAACGACGAAGCCAAAAAAGCCGCCGCACACCCGCCCCCTTGACATCAGGGAGCAGGCGGGGCGCCCGGAGCCGACCTGAGCAAAACCTCAGGCCGTCTTGAACTGCTCTTTGGCCATTTCACGCAAGCGGAACTTCTGCACCTTGCCGCTGGGCGTGCTCGGCAAAGCCTCGGACACGGCCAGGAACTCGGGCCAGTATTGCTTGGCCATGCCGTTATCTTCCAGAAAACGGCGCATCTCCTCCATCGTGAAGCTGCTCCCAGTGCGCAGCAGCACGTAGGCGGCGGCGCGCTCGCCCAGGCGCGCGTCGGGCACGCCGACCACGGCGGCCACCTGGATCGCCGGGTGCTTGTGCAGCAGTTGTTCCACCTCGACCACGGGGATGTTTTCCCCGCCGCGGATGATGATGTCTTTCGCGCGGCCGGTGATGCGCACATAGCCATCGGCGTCGAGCTTGCCCAGATCGCCCGTCTTGAACCAGCCTTCGGCGTCGGTGTCGAACTTTTCCGGGCGTTTGAGGTAGCCCACGAACTGCCCGGGGCCGCGCGACTCTATCTGCCCTTCTTCATCGACGCCCAGCACCTTGCCTGCATGATCGACGATGCGCAGCTCCATCCCCGGCATGGCGGTGCCGTCGGTGCCGAACACTTTCTCGGGCTGGTCTTCGAGCCGGGTCGAGGTGACGATCAGGTTCTCCGTCATGCCATAGGCCGAGATGATGTGCGCCTGCAAGCGCTCGGTAGCACGCTGCACGAGCGCGCGCGGAATGGGCGCACCGGCGGAAATGAAAAATTCGAACGTGGAAATGTCGTATTTGGGCAGCGCCGGATGGTCAGTCAGGTCGGCCATGAAGGGGGTGGCCGCCATCATGAAATTGACACCCTCGTCCTGGATGCGGCCCAGGCCGACCTCGGCGTCCCAGATGTCTTGCAGCACCATCTTTCCACCGAGCGCGAGTGGCAACTCCATGCCCACGAGAAAACCCGTCTGGTGCGCCATCGGCGAGGGCATGAAGAACACGTGGTCACCGGTCAGGTTGAAGCGCCGCACAATCTGCATCAGGTTGGCAATGTGCGTATTGGGCGTGTGCAAAGCGCCCTTGGGCTCGCCCGTGGTGCCCGAGGTGTAGAGCAGTTCCATGATCTCGTTGGGCTGCATGCGCCGCGCCTTGAGCATCTTTTCGGCGTCGGGCGTTTCCTGTTCCCAGCGCCGCTCGAGGAAGTATTTTTCGAACGAGGCATCACCGCTGCCGCCCAGGGCAAACACGTGCTCTAGCTTGGGCAGGTTGGGTTGAATCTCGCGCACCATCGCCAGGTGGTCGAAGCCGCGCCAGTTCTGCGGCACGATCATGACTTTGGTCTCGGCCAGACCCAACATGAAACTGAGTTCGCGGTGGCGAAAGATGGGCATCACGGGGTTGGTGACGGCGCCCACGTGCAGACAGGCCAGGTGCAGCGCAACGAATTCCCACCAGTTGGGCATTTGATACGACACCACGTCACCGCGCTCCACCCCCAGCGAGATCAGGCCCAAGGCGATGCGCTTGGAGGTTTGCAGCAGCTGCCGGTAAGAAATGGAATTCTTGCGCCCCGTCATGCTGTTGATGTCGGTCACCGCGATTTTGTCGAGGCGCGAGGGCGCGACTTCGTCGAGGAAGTCGAGCAGCGTCTTGTTGTGCCAGTGGCCGCTGGCTTGGTAGCGCGCTTGCAGGTGGGGGGGCAGTTGGGATTCGAACATAAGCAAAAGTCTCCTTGGACGATGAAAAAACAAAAATGAAAAAACAGAATGACTGCGCTATTGCGGCACTTTGAACTGCTCTTTGGCCATTTCACGCAGGCGGAATTTCTGGATCTTGCCGCTGGGCGTGCGCGGAACGTCTTCACATACAGCGAAGAATTCAGGCCAATACTGCTTGGCCATCTGGTGCTCGGCAAAAAAGCGCTGCAGCTCTTCCTGCGTGAAGCTGTGCCCAGGGCGCAGGATCACGTAGGCGGCGGCGCGCTCGCCCAGACGCGGGTCGGGCACGCCGACCACCGCTGCGGTCTGCACGGCAGGGTGCTTGTGCAGCAACTGCTCGACCTCGACCACAGGGATGTTTTCGCCACCGCGGATGATGATGTCCTTGGCGCGCCCTGTGATGCGCACGTAGCCGTCGGCGTCTATGCGTGCGAGGTCGCCCGTATTGAACCAGCCCTCGTCGTCCATGCCGTAGAGTTCGGGGCGCTTGTAATAGCCCACGAAGTGATACGTTCCACGGGACTGCAACTCACCTTCCTGATCCGCGCCAAGGGGCTTTCCTGCAGGATCGACCACGCGGACTTCCATCCCAGGCAAGGGTAGCCCATCGGTATTGAACACCTTTTCCGACGGATCATCGAGGCGCGTAGTCGTGACAATCAGGTTTTCCGTCATGCCCCAGACGGACGCAATGCTTGCTTTCAACCGCTCAGTTGCGCGTTGCACCAGCGCGCGCGGAATAGGCGCACCGCCGCACATGAAAATATCGAAACTGGACAGGTCGTACTTGGGCAGCGCAGGATGCTCGGTCAGGTCGGCCAGAAATGGCGTGGCCCCCATCATGAAATTCACGCCCTCATCCTGAATACGGGCGAGCCCCACTTCGGCATCCCACACATCCTGCAGCACCACCTTCGACCCCAGCATCAGGGGCGCCTCCATACCCATGAGAAAACCTGTCTGGTGCGCCATCGGCGAGGGCATGAAGAACACGTGATCGCCCGTACGACCAAAGCGCTTCATCAATGCCACAGCATCAGCAAAATGGGTGTTCGACGTATGCATTGCCCCCTTGGGCTCGCCCGTGGTGCCCGAGGTGTAGAGCAACTGCATCACCTCATTGGGCTGCATGCGCCGCGCCTTGAGCATCTTGTCGGCGTCGGGCGTTTCCTGTTCCCAGCGCCGCTCGAGGAAGTATTTCTCGAACGAGGCATCACCGCTGCCGCCCAGGGCGAACACGTGCTCGAGCTTGGGCAGGTTGGGTTGAATCTCGCGCACCATCGCCAGGTGGTCGAAGCCGCGCCAGTTCTGCGGCACGATCATGACTTTGGTCTCTGCCAGGCCCAGCATGAAACTGAGTTCGCGGTGGCGAAAGATGGGCATCACGGGGTTGGTGACGGCGCCCACGTGCAGACAGGCCAAGTGCAGGGCGACGAATTCCCACCAGTTGGGCAGCTGGTACGACACCACGTCGCCACGCTCCACGCCCAGCGAGATCAAACCCAGTGCGATGCGCCTGGAGGTTTGCAGCAGCTGCCGGTAAGAAATGGAGTTTTTGCGCCCCGTCATGCTGTTGATGTCGGTCACCGCGATTTTGTCGAGCCGCGAGGGCGCGACTTCGTCGAGATAGTCGAGCAGCGTCTTGTTGTGCCAGTGGCCGCTGGCCTGGTAGCGCGCTTGCAGTTGGGGGCTGAGTTGGGATTCGAACATCACTTGTCTCCTTTTTATGGCTCATTGGTCCCTCAAGCGAAAAACGCCGGGGCCTTCATGATGAATGGCTTTCCTTGGGAAGAAAAGTCAGGGTTTCCGTGAAGTCGGCGATCGTCTCGCCATGTTGGTTGAGCACCCAATGCTGCAACTCCATCAGCGTGTAGCCGCGCGAGGTCTTTGGCAGCAGGCGCGGCTCGCATTCCACATGGATGGTGTCGCCGGGGAACAGCGCTCCGCGCAAGCGCGCCTGCAGCCCCGTCATGCCGCCGAACGGGCCCACATCCTGCTCCTTGAGGGTATCCGCGATGATCTCGGACACGTAAGTTGCCAACAGCCCCATACCCAGAGAAATGATCATGGGCCCGGGCGCGAAGCGTTTGCGGTGCGCGCCTTCCATGTTCTTCTGGATGTATTCCATGTCGATGAAAAAGGGCTCATGCAGACCGACGACGTTGACGAAGGTGACGATGTCGGTCTCGGTGATGGTGCGGCAATGGGTTTTGTAGCGCCGGGCGGTGCTCGTTGAAGTCATGGCAAGTCTCCTTTGTGTGGTTGAAAAGTATCTGACGATGGTCAAGAAACAAGCCCAATGAGCGGCAAAGGCATGCGCGACAACCTGCGCAAGCACACAACGCGGCGGCATTTTTTGCCGGGCCGGAATCCGACGCGATCACCGGCCAAACGCTGAGCGTCAATGGCGGTTTGAGCACGCCGGGTTGACATCACCGACTCACAAGCCGCCGTGTGCGGCCTTCACGGCTGCGCGGTTGGTTTTGCCGGCCGCATCCTTGGGAAGCTCCGGCACGAACACCACGTGCTTGGGTTTTTTGTAGCGTGCAATACGCGCACCGACGAATTCGATCAGCGCCTCAGCCGTAACCGTCTGCCCCGGCTGGAGCACACACACCGCCTTGATCGCCTCGCCCCACTGCGCGTCGGGCACGCCGATCACGACGGCCTCGGCGATCGCCGGGTGTTCGAGCAACGTGCGCTCGACCTCGGCCGGATAGACGTTTTCACCGCCGGGCTTGATGAGCTCCTTGGCCGGCGAGCGGCCGCTGTACCACAGATAGCCCTCGGCATCGAGGCGCCCCATGTCGCCCGTGTGGTGCCAGCCGTTGCGAAACGTGAAGGCGTTGTCTTGATCGAGGCGCCAGTAACCCTCGAACACCATGGGGCCGCGCACCACGATTTCGCCCGTTTCGCCCAGCGGCACCTCCTGGTCCAGATCATCGACGATGGCCACGCGGTTCAGACCCGCAGGCCGCCCCGCGCTGCCCGGACATTCGTCGAAAGGCGCCATGCTGACCCAGCCCGAGGTCTCGGTCTGGCCGTAAGCGCTCCAAAAGCGCGTATGCGGGCACACGGTGTGCAAGCGCTGCAGGGTTTCGGGCGTGTCTATGCCCGAGACGATGCGCAGATGCGCGAGCGCCGAACCCTGCGCTGCAGCAGCATCGAGCAAAGCGCCGAGCATGGGCGGAAAGGTGCCGATCAGGCTACCGCCGTCCGCGTCGATGTGGCGCACGAGCGCCGCCGGGTCGAAGCGCGTGAGCAGCAGGGTGCTGCCGCCGGCGAGCTGCGCCGCAAGCCAGAAGCCGATCGCGGCGACGTGAAACAGTGGCAACACGCCCAGGTTCACATCCTTGGGTGTGAGGCCCCAGGCGAGCTGGGTCTGCATCGCAGCAAGCATCAGGCCGCGATGCGACAGCAGCGCCCCGCGCGGGCGCCCGCCCACGGCAGCCGTGTGGATGATGACCACGCCAGCGTCGTCGCCCACCGGGGCAAGCGGAGCAATTGACGCCTTTGCCGCGCCAGCATCGCGCACATACAGTGAGTGCAGCGCCCCCCAAGGCGCCTGCTGCCCACCAAAACCATAGCACGTTACGCCCTCCAGACGTGCCGGAAGCAGGGATTTGAACTCATCTGCCGCGACGAGCAGCTTGGGCGCAACGTCGCCGACGATGTAGGCCACTTCTTCGGCAGACAGGCGCCAGTTGATGGGCACGAGGATCGCGCCCAGGGACGCCACGGCGCCAAATAGGTCCAGGTATTCAGGGCAGTTTTGCGCGAGGATCGCGACGCGATCGCCACGCCCCACGCCCGCAACTGCAAGCCCGGCCGCAAGCTGCGCCACGCGCTCGGCGTACTCGGCGTGGGTCGTGCGCTGCCCCTCAAAAACCAGCGCCGTGCGCGCGCCGTGCACCAAGGCGTTGCGCGCAATCGCATCGTGCAAACCGAAAGATCGCATGTCCATGTTCGTCTCCTCCAAATTCCTGTTTCACACCACGCGCACCTACGTTGCTGCCACTGCCGCGGCCGACGCCGGCGAGGGCGGCATGACCTCCAGCAAAAACTCCCGCACGCTCGCGGTGAAGGCGTCGTTTGCGTCGCCTGCAATCATGTGGCCCGCATCGCGCAGGTCCACGAAGCGCGCCTGCGGCAGGGTTTTCACCAAAGCCTCGGCGTCTTCCTTGGTGATCACGTCGCTGCGCTGGCCGCGGACCAGCAAGGTGGGGGACTGCAGGCCGCGCAGGGCACGCTCGTAGCTTTCGGCATCGCGGCGATGGTTGTGGTTGGCCTCGCTCATCATGAGCGGGTCCCAATGCCAGATCCAGCGGCCCTGCGCATTCAGGCGCAGGTTTTTCTTCAGGCCCTCGAGCGGGCCCGTCATGGGCTTGCCGCGGTAGGCCGCGATGTGCTGCGCGGCCTCTTCGAGCGAGGCAAAGCCTTCTGGCTGGGCGCGCATGAAGCTGACGATGCGCTCCACGCCGGCCTCTTCCATGCGCGGTGCAATGTCCACGAGCACCAGCGCGGCTATGGGCGGCGCGTCGGGCAGGCCCACTGCCGCCATGCTCGCGAGGCCGCCAAGCGAGGCGCCGACCACGGCAAGCGGCCGGCCGAGCTGGCGCCAGACATTGCACATGGTGCGCGCCAGGGTTTCGATGCGGTAGTCGCCGTCGCTCGCCCAGGCACTTTCGCCGTGTCCCGGCAGGTCGAGCGCCACTGTGTACCAGCCCGCCGCGCCCAGCGCCTGGGCCGCGTTGCCCCAGGCATGGCGCGTCTGGCCACCGCCGTGCAACAACAGCACCGCAGGCGCACCCTCGGGACCATACACGTCCGCGACCAGCGGCCCCCCGGCAAAACCGGAAAATTCGCGCCGGCCGCTCACGCCCCTGCCCCCACCTCTTTTTCAAAGTCGGCGCCAGCCTCGGCCGCGACCTGCCCCCACTCCGAGAAGGACTTGTAGTGCTCGCTCCAGGCCTTCAGAAGTTCTTCGCGCGGCAAGTCGGCGTAGCTGCCGCGATCGCGCACGTATTCCATATGCCGGCGCCCGCTCACGTCGAACTCATGGAACACCGAATCTGCACTGCCATCGAATTCAAGCGGATGAATGCCGGCTTTTTCGCACAGCGAGCGGTTGAAGGCCGGCGTGGCCTTGAGCCATTGGCCGTCGATCCACAGCTCGGTGTAGCCATGAAAGACGAACAGATCCGTGCCCATCATGTCGTAGAGCCGCTTGCTCGTGAGATGGTTGCGCACGTCGGCATAGCCCAATCGCGCGGGCACGCCCAGCACACGTGCAGCGGCTGCGAGCAAGGCGGCCTTGGGGACGCAAAAGCCGCGCCCGGCTGCTATCACATGGCTGGCTTTGAGCCCCTGCTCGGAAGTGTCGAAGTAATAAGGGTCGTACATGAACTCGTCACGCACCGCGTAATAGAGCTTGACGGCGATCTCACGCGCAGACATGGCCGGATCGGCCACCCGGCGCGCAAAGGCAACGACCGCTGGGTGGTCGCTGTCGGCGAAGCGCCCTGGCGCCAGATAGGCCGACATGTCTGGGGTATTTTGCAATGGCATGGTTTCAGTCTTTGACGCTCAGGCACTTGGGTGGCTGGGCGAGTAAAAAGCCTTCGAAGGGTTTGGAGCGATCGTGCTGTTGCAGCGTCCAGGTAGGACGCGCATTGGGCACGCCGCCATCGACACGGATGCACGAGCCCGTAATGAACGCCGCAGCCTCGCTGAGCAGGAACACGATGGCAGCGGAAATTTCCGCCTCGGTGCCGTAGCGCTGTAGCGGCACCTTGGTTTTGAGCGAGCGCAGATGGGCCTGCATCTCGGGGCTGTAGGTGTCGAAGCCGCTGCTCGCGATCCAGCCCGGCGCGACCGCATTCACGCGCACGGCCGAGGACGACCACTCGCACGCCGCCGTTTCCGTGAACGACAGCATGCCCGCACGCGCCGCGCCGCTGTGCGCCATGGTGGGCATGCCGCCCCAGATGTCGGCGATGATGTTCACAATGGAGCCGCCGTGCTGCTCCATGCACTGGTTGAACACCTCGCGCGCCACGAGGAAGCCGCCCGTGAGGTTGTTGCGCACCACGGCCTCCCAGCCCTTGAAGCTGATGTCCTTGGCCGGCTGCGGGTACTGGCCGCCCGCGTTGTTCACCAGCCCGTCGATCTTGCCGTGGCGTGCGAGCACATCGGCCACCATGGCCTTGACGCCGGCCTCGTCGCGGATGTCGCACGAGTGGATGCTGACCTTGCCGCCAGCACCCTCGATCTCGGCCTGCACGTTCTGGAGCTTTTCGATGCTGCGCCCCACCAGCGCCACGGCGGCGCCGAGGTTGGCGAGTTCGTGCGCGGTGCAGCGGCCTATGCCGCTGCCGCCGCCGGTCACGATCACGGTCTGGCCGGCAAACAGACCGGGGCGGAAGACGGAACGATAGGTGGCTTGTGCCATGAAAATCTCCTTGATGTGAACTTGTAGTGAGTGCTTAGCCGCGCAGCATGAAATTGCCGTGGCCGAGGGCGATGGGTTTGTCGGGGCTTTCCTGCCAGGCCTGGATGCGCAGGTTGGCAACGCGCTGGCCCTGCTTGACCATCACGACGTTGGCGTAGGTGTCTTTGGGGCGGCCCGAGCGCAGGTAGTCGATGCTGAAATCGATGGTTTTGGGCAGCTCTTGACTTTCCATGTGCCACAGCAGGTAAAAAATCCCCGCGCATTCGAGAAAGCCGCCCGTGGCGCCGCCGTGCAGTGCCGGCAGGATGGGGTTGCCGATGAGCTTTTCCTGGAACGGCAGGATGCAGGTGAACTCTTCGCCCTTCACGTCTATGCGCAGGCCCTGAAAGCGCGCAAACGGCACGGCGTCGATCAGCGGGCGCCAGTCGTTGTTGGCGCGGGCCTGGTTGATGCGCTCGGCCCAGCTCATTGCATGGCCTCCACTTTCTCCGCGATCACCGGACGCCCCGAAGTGAACATGTAAACGCCCACCGCCATGGCGATGGGATCGTCGGGCGTGTCGTGGTAGGCCGCGCCGCGCACGAAGGCGAGCTCGGACGTGAGCTTGTAGCACACCGCCCCGCCGAGGATCGTGCGCCCCGGCGTCGCGGGCTTGAGGTAGTCCATGCGCAAGTCCAGCGTCGCCATGGGTTTGAGCTCCGGCAGCTTCATGAAGATGGAAAGCCCGCAGGCGGCGTCGAGCAAAGAGGTGATCACCCCGCCATGGATCACGCCCGTTTTCGGGTCACCGATCAAAAAGTCCTGGTAATCGATCTTGAGCACGAACCAATCAGGCTGCGCGGCGTGCGGGAGCACACCGAGCTCGCGGTTGTAGGGTGAGGCGTGGATGAACTTCTTCCACCGCACCACCATTTCTTGTTCAGAGGGCGTTGCCGTCGTGTCTGTCATCGCAGTCCTTCAGGAAAGTGCGAGGGTGGTCAATTCTGCGGCCTTCGGGCCAGGGAACCAGCGTGTGAGCGCGGGTGTTTCTTCACGCCGCACATGGCCCTGGCGCTCGAGCCAGAGCAGGTGCGCGAGCGTCTCGCCCATCGCCAAATAGGCATGCAGGACCTCGTGCTGGTCGCCATAGACGGCCAGACCCAGCTCGGCCGCATTCATGCCTTGCGGGCTGAGCTTGGCCATGAATTTGCGCAAGGCGCGCTCGTGGTGCGCCACGAGCGCATGGGCACGCTGCACGCCGGCCTGGTACACGCGGTGGTGCGCAGGCAGCACATGGGCAATGTCGAGTTTGGCGATGGTGCGCAGGCTGTCGAGGTAACGCGGCAGCGGATCCGTCTCGCCATAAGGCCAGACGCCGATGTTGGGCGTGATGCGTTCGAGCAGTTGGTCGCCCGTGAGCAGCAGCTTGAGGTTCGGCTCGTACAGACACACCTGAGCGACGCTATGGCCGCCGAGCACCAGGGCCTCGAAAACGTGGTTTCCTATGGCGATCCTTGCATTGGGTGCTATCGTTTCGAAATGTTCGGGCACGGCGCAGGCCATGCTGGCCTGCAGCACGTCATGCACCACGGCCTTGGCGTCCGCCTCAGACAGGCCATGACGGCAGATGAAGCGCATGCACTCGGCCTGGTCTTCAGCGCGGCGCACGTGCATCTGTTCGGCCACGTGCGCTTCTTCGGGCCGCATCCAGATCGGCGCGCCGGTGCGCTCGTGCAGCCACACGGCCAGCCCCATGTGGTCGGGGTGGTGGTGCGAGACGACGATGCGCGTCAAACCGGCCTGCAGCGGCCCGGCGAGCGCCTGCTCCCACAGCTGGCGCGCCGAGGCGCAGTTCGATCCGGTATCGAACAGGCACCAGCCCGCGCCATCCTGGATCAGATAGACGTTGACGTGGTCTATGCCGTATTCGACCGGCAGGGTGAACATCAGAATGCCGGGCAAGACCTCGCGCAGCGGCAGGCCAGCGATCGTGTTTGCATCCTGTGCCTCGGCGGATGCGGCAACAGCGGGGGGAGTGGCGGGCGCGTTCATAGCCTTTTGGCCACTTCTTCAAGCATCACTTCAGTAGCGCCGCCGCCGATGGCCTGGACACGGGCGTCGCGCACCATGCGCTCGATCGCGGCCTCGCGCATGTAGCCAAAGCCGCCGTGGAACTGCTGGCAGTCGTAGAGCACCTCGTTGACGAGCTCGCCGCACAAGGACTTGACCATGGAGACCTCCTTGATGCATTCGCGCCCCTGCGCATCGAGCCAGGCTGCGTGATAGACGAGCTGGCGCGCCGCGGCGACTTGCGCGGCGCGCATCGCCAGGCGCTGGCGGATCGCCTGCTTGTCCCACAGCGTGGCGCCGAAAGCCTTGCGCTGGCGCACATAGTCCAGCGTCAGCTCGATGCCGCGCGCGGCCTCACCCACGGCCTGCGCGCCGAGCACGATGCGCTCGTTCTGGAAGTTGCGCATGATCTGGTAGAAGCCCTTGTTTTCCTGCCCCAGCAGGTTCGCGGCCGGGATGCGGCAGTTCTCGAACACGAGCTCGGCCGTGTCGCTGCTGAGCCAGCCGCTCTTGTTGAGCTTGCGCCCGACGCGAAAACCCGGCGTGCCCTTTTCGACGATGAAAATCGAGATGCCGCGCGAGCCCTTGGCCGTGGTGTCGGTCTTGGCGCCGACGAAATACAGGTCGGCGTGCACGCCGTTGGTGATGAAGATCTTGCTGCCATTGAGCACCCAGTGGTCGCCATCGCGCACGGCGCGCGTGCGTATGCCGGCCACGTCCGAGCCGGCGTCGGGCTCGGTCACGGCCACGGCGCAGATTTTTTCGCCGCGCGTGACGCCCGGCAGGTGGCGCGCGAGCTGCTCGGGGTTGCCGTAGTTGGCCAGGTGCGGCGAGGCCATGTCGGTGTGCACGAGCACCGTGACGGCAAAGCCGCCGAAAGTCGAGCGCCCCAGCTCCTCGGCCAGGATCGCGCTATAGACCGTGTCGAGAGCAGAACCGCCGTACTGCTCGGGGTAGCGTATGCCCAGGTAGCCGAGTTCGCCCATGGTGCGCAACACCTCGCGCGGCACCATGCCTGCATCTTCCCAGGGCAGGGCCTTGGGCACGATTTCCTGCTCGACGAAGCGGCGCAGGTTGTCGCGGAATTGCCGGTGTGGCTCGTCGAAATAAATCGGGTCGTTGTTCGTCATGGGTTTTCCTCTGTTGTTTCCAGTACCACCAGCACGTCGCCGCCGCGCACGGCGTCGCCCGCGCGGCAGCGCAGTTCGGCGACACGCCCGGGCGCGGGCGCGCTCAGCGTGTGCACCATTTTCATCGCCTCCATCTGCACCAGCACCTCGCCGGCCTGCACCTGCGCGCCGACCTGCACGGGCACCTGCGTGACCATGCCCGGCATGGGCGCGCGCAGGTGGTTGCCGCTGTGCTCATGCTGCCCCGCAGCGCCGCGCAGCGCGCGCTGCCAGCGATCTACGCAGTGCCAGGCGCGCGTGATGCCCGCGCCGGTGAGCCACAGCTGCTCGCCCTGCTCCCCTTTTTGCTGCGCCACCGCATAGCGCACGAAGGCGTCGTCGCTGCGCAACTCGAGCGCATCGGGCGCCCGGCGCGCTTGCACGCGGTAGGTGGTGCCGCCCTCGCCTTCGCTGCGGCCTTCGCCCTCGCCTTCGACGGGCGGCTTGTCAGCCGCCTCGGCCCGGTCGATCCGCACGCACCAATGCTCGCCCTCAGGCCACACCTGGGCTTGCACGATCTGGCCAGCGGCGTTTTGCAGCAGCACGCGGGTGCCCTCGGGCTTGGCGGCCGTGGGCAGGCGCCAGGCGCCCAGCGTCTGCCACGGCGAGGGGCCGGCCGCCGCCTGGCGCGCGAGCACGCCGTGCAGCGCCGCGGCGACGCGCATCAGCTCGCTTGCCGGCTGCGCTGCCCAGCCTTGCGGGAAGGCGCTTGCGATGTAATTCGTCGAGAGCACCTGCGCAAAGTGCGGGTGGCGCACCAGGTCGGCGAGGAACTCCAGATTGCTGTGCACGCCCTGCACCACGGTGCGCTCGAGTGCATGCACCAATCGGCGTGCAGCGCCCGCCCTGTCTGCGGAGTGCGCTATCACTTTAGCTAGCATCGAATCGTAAAACAGCGAAACCTCGCTGCCCGTGCGCACGCCGCTGTCCACGCGGATGCCCGGGCCGCTGGGTTCCTCGTAGTGGATCAGATGGCCGATTTCGGGCGCAAAACCGGCGGCGGGGTTCTCGGCGCACACGCGCGCCTCGATCGCGCAGCCGCTTTGCACAATATCCGCTTGCGTGAACGCGAGCGCCTCGCCCGCGGCCACGCGCAGCTGCCATTCGACCAGGTCCATGCCCACCGTGAGCTCGGTCACGGGGTGCTCGACCTGCAGCCGCGTGTTCATTTCGAGGAAGAAGCTCTCGCCGGTGTGGCTGTCATGGATGAATTCGATCGTGCCCGTGCTGTCGTAACCTATGGCGCGGCCCATGGTCAGCGCGTGCTGCAAGAGCGCGTCGCGCAATTCGGGTGCGAGGTGCGGCGCGGGAGCCTCTTCGATGACCTTCTGGTGGTTGCGCTGGATCGAGCATTCGCGCTCGTACAGGTGCACGAGGTGCCCGTGCTTGTCGCCCAGCAGCTGCACCTCGAGGTGGCGCGGCAGCGTGAGGTAGCGTTCGAGCAGCACGCGGTCGTCGCCAAACGCGGCCTGCGCCTCGCGCCGCACGGTAGCGAGCGCCGGCACGAACTCGGCCGGACTGCGCACCACGCGCATGCCCTTGCCGCCGCCGCCCGCCGACGCCTTGATGAGCACGGGGTAGCCGATGGCCGCAGCCGCTTCGACCAGCGTGGCCTCGTCCTGCGCGTCGCCGTGGTAGCCCGGCACCACGGGCACGCCGGCTGCGAGCGCGATGCGCTTGGACTCGATCTTCGAGCCCATGCGCCGGATCGCTTCGCGCGAAGGTCCGACGAAGGCGATGCCCGCCGCCTCGCAGGCCTCGATCAGCGCGAGGCTCTCGGACAAAAAGCCGTAGCCGGGGTGGATGGCCTGCGCCCCGCTCGCGCGCGCCGCCGCGACGATGGCTGCAGCGTCGAGGTAGCTGCGCGCGGCCTCTGGCGGGCCTATGCGCACCGCCGTGTCGCAGGCGCTTACATGCAGCGCATCGCGGTCGGCGTCGGAATACACCGCCACCGTGCGCAGTCCCATGCGCCGCGCGGTGCGCGCGATGCGGCAGGCGATTTCACCGCGGTTGGCGATCAGCAAGGTGTCAAACATGGCGACCTCCCGTGGTGAAATCGCCTGCCCCGCGCGCCAGGCGCGCCAGGCAATTTGGCTGCGCCGCTGCGCCGGCCAAGGCCGGCTGGCCCCCCCGATTCGCGATCACCAAGGTATCGAACATGCTCACCCCCTGCGCCAGAACGGCGCGCGTTTGGCGAAAAATGCCGTGATGCCTTCGCGGCCTTCGTCGGTTTCCCAGGCGTCGGCGAGCTTGTCGGCGGTGTAGATCATGCTGGTGTCGAGGTCGTGCGCATCGACGTAGGCGATGAGCTTTTTGGTTGCGGCGACGGCGCCGGGCGCGCATTGCAGCAGATCGGCGATTTCGCGCTCGACGGCGGCGTCGAGCTGCTCGGCGCTCACCACGTCGGAGAGCAGGCCCAGGCTGCGCGCCTCGGCCCCGCCCATGCGCCGCGCCGTGAGGAAGGTGCGGCGCGCGTTCGCCTCGCCCATGCGCGCGACCACGTAGGGCGCGATGTTCGCGGGCAGCAAGCCCAGGCGCACTTCGGTGAGCGAATACACGCCTGTTTCGACGCCGATGGCGATGTCGCACACCGAGATCATGCCCACGCCGCCGCCATACGCGGGGCCGTTGATGCGCCCGATCAGCGGCAGCGGCATCTCGTTCAGGGCACGCAGCATGCGCGCGAGGTCGCCGCTTTCGCTGACGCGCTGGGCGCGGGTTTTCTTCGTGTTTTCCTGCATCCAGCCGAGGTCGCCGCCGGCGCAAAAGGTCTTGCCCGCGCCCGTGAGCACCACCGCGCGCACGCCGTCGGCACGGCCCAGCCATTCGGCGGCGCGGTGCAATTCATGGATCAGCGTGGCGTTGAGCGCGTTGTGCGTGTCAGGGCGGTTCAGCGTGAGGCGCGCGATGCCGCGCGCGTCTATGTCGAGCAGCAGGGTTTCGAAATGCGGAGTGGTCATAGGTCGGACTTTCGTTCTTCTGGATGGCTTACATGCGGTACACGGGCGTCGCCGTCTGCGCTACGCTTCGGCGCACCGCGAGCGCGAGCGCCAGGCCCAGCACGTCGCGCGAGGCCGAGGGCTGGATGAGCCCGTCGTCCCACAGGCGCGAGGTGGCGTAATACGGGTCGCTCTGGCGCGCGTATTGCTCGCGCACCTGGCGCTCGACTTCGGCTATGCGCGCCTCGTCGGCCGGGCCGCGCAGGTTGGAGCGCGCGAGTTCGGTCATGACGTTGCTCGCGATGTCGGCGCTCATGGTGGCCACGCTCGCGCTCGGCCAGGTGAACAAAAATTCGGGCTCGAAGCCACGCCCGCACATGCCGTAGTTGCCCGCGCCGTACGAGCCGCCCACGACCAGCGAGAGCTTGGGCACGCGCGCGCACGACTGCGCATAGACCATGTTCGCGCTGTGCTTGGCGATGCCGCCGCGTTCGGCTTCACTGCCGACCATGAAGCCCGCGATGTTCTGCAAAAAAAGCAGCGGCACACCGCGCTGGTTGGCCAGCTCGATGAAGTGCGCGCCCTTGAGCGCCGCCTCGGCGACGAGCGCGCCATTGTTCGCAAGCACGGCCACGGGCTGGCCATGCAGCGCGCCAAAACCCGTGACCAGCGTCTCGCCCCACAACGGCTTGAACTCGTGGAACTCGCTGCCGTCGAGCAGGCGCGCGATGATCTCGCGCGCATCGTAGGGCTGCTTGGGATCGGCGGGCACGATGCCGTCGAGCTCGGCCGGGTCGTAGCGCGGCGGGCGCGGCGGCAGCGGCGGCACGAGCGCGAGCGCGCCCGGCTCGGGCGGCAGTTTGGTCACCACCTGGCGCAGCAGCGCGAGCGCCTGCGCCTCGTCTTCGGCGAGGTAGTCGCTCACGCCCGAAACGCGCGTGTGCATCTCGGCGCCGCCCAGGGTTTCGCCATCGACCGTTTCGTTGATCGCGATCTTCACGATCGAGGGGCCGCCCAGGTGGATGCGCGCGTTGCCACGCACCATGATCACCTCGTCGGAAAGCGCCGGAATGTACGCGCCGCCCGCAGTGCAGCCGCCGAACACGGCGGAAAGCTGCGGGATACCGTCCTGCGACATGCGGCACTGCTGGAAGAAGTTGTTGCCGAAGTGATCGCGGTCGGGGAAGACGCGGTCTTGTTCTGGCAGGAAAGCGCCGCCGCAATCGACGAGGTACAGGCAAGGCAGGCGCAGACGCCAGGCGACTTCCTGTGCGCGCCGGTGTTTTTTCACGGTTTCGTGGAAGAACGAGCCGCCCTTCACGGTCGCGTCGTTGGCGATGAACATGCAGGGCCGCCCGGCCACGATGCCGACGCCGGTGACGATGCCCGCGCCCGGCACCTCGTTGCCGTACTGGCCCCAGGCCGCGAGCGGCGAAAGCTCCAGAAAAGGCGTGCCGTCATCGACGATGAAGGCTATGCGCTCGCGCACCAGCCACTTGCCGCGTGCGCGATGGCGCCGGATGTGCGCGTCGCGCCCGCCCGTCGCGGCCTCGCGCAAGCGCTCTTGCAGCAGCGCAATTTCTGCGCGGTGAAAGCGCAGGTTCTCGGCAAAGTCTGCGCCGCGCACGTCGATGTGCGATTCAAGTACGGCCATGCTCACCACCTCTCTGGCTGCGTGCCCAGTGCTGCAGGGCACGTTTGCGGGCACAGGGATTTGCTATCGTTTTCATTGCAAAAATACAAAAACAAAATTGACATATAGCCTTTTATTTATCTTCGCTAACAGCTTCTTTTTCAATAGCTAAATCCCATTTTTTCAGTGCGCAGCAGCGCCTTCTCGAAAAGCCTTGAGCGAGCCGCTGTGCATGACGTGCCCCGAGAGCGGGCGGCCGATGATGCGCTCGGCCAGGCGCGCGGCCTCGATCAGCGCCTCGAGGTCTATGCCGGTTTCTATGCCCATTTCCTCGCACATGAACACCATGTCTTCCGTGCAGACGTTGCCTGCCGCGCCACCGTGCTTGTGCCCTGCGAACGGGCAGCCGCCCAGGCCCGCGACCGAGCTGTCGAACAGGCGCACGCCCATTTGCAGCGCCGCGTAAACGTTGGCGCCGCCCGCGCCGCGCGTGTCGTGCAGATGCAGGCCGATGGCCGCATCGGGCGCAAGCTCGCGCACCGCGCCTATACGGCGCCTGATCTCTTCAGGGTTGCCCCAGCCCATGGTGTCGGCCAGGTAGAGCGCGGGCAGCGGCACACCGCGATCGGCACAGGCGTCTATGAGCCAGCGAATGTGGTCGGTCACGGCCGACACCGGCACGGGGCCGCCGAGGTTGCAGCCGAAGGCCGTGATCACGTAGGCCTTTTCGACCGGAATGCCCAGCGCGATGTAGCGGTCCAGCCAGCCGAGCTGGCGCTCGCGCATCTCGGCCACGCTGCAATTGTTGTTGCGCTGCGAAAACGGCTCGGTGGTGTAGAACATCAGCTTGCCGTCGAGGTCCACCTGGTCGCAGGCGCGCGCGCGGTCGAAGCCATTGTCGTTGAGCCACAGTGCCGTGTAGCGTGTGCCCGGGCGCTTGGTGATCGCGGCGAACAGCTCGGGCGTGTCCGCCATCTGCGGCACGGCGCGCGGGCTCACGAAGGAAGCCACCTGGATCTGCTTGAGCCCGGCGGCCGACAAGGCGTTGATCAGCGCCACGCGGTCGGCCAGCGGGAAGGTTTGCTTTTCCATCTGAAAACCCTCGCGCGGGCCTTCTTCGTGAAACTCTACGGAACGGGGCAAGTCGCTCATGGCGGTCTCCTTCGGTGATGTTCAACCTCAGACCGGGCTGACCTCGGCCAGCACCTGGTGGCGCTCGACCATGTCGCCCACCTGGCAACGCAGGCTGCTCACATTGCCGTTGAAAGGCGCCGTGACGTGCAACTCCATCTTCATGGATTCGAGCACGACCACGGTCTGTCCGGCGACGACGGCGTCGCCGGCCTGCGCCTTCACGGCCACGACCTTGCCCATCATGGGCGCGAGCAATTGCCCGCCGGCTGCGGCATCGCTCGCGGCACCGCCGAGGTAGGAGGTGGCCGAGAGCACCGCCGTGCCGAGCGCGCTCACCAGCTCGATCTGCTGCGCATCACCGCCAATCGTTACCTCGAGCGCGTGCTCCTTGCACAGCAAAAGATAGCGGCCTGCGCTGATCTGGCGCTGCGTGGCCTCGATTTCTTCCTCAGCGATGCGCAGCCGGTAGTCGCCCTGCGCGGTGATGCCCGAAAAGCGCACCGGCCACTCGCTCGCACCCTGTTTGAGCACGAGCGCAGGCTGCGGCGCGGGCGCCATGGCACCCGTGTTCAAGCGCCAGCCCGTGAGGCCACTCAGCGTCCAGCAGCCGAGCTCAGGCGTTTGCGCGCGCCATTGCCCATGCCAGTAAAGCGCCGCGGCCGCGAGATGTTCGATCGGCACAGCGCTGCCCGGCGCGGCAGCCCCTGCTGCTGCGGCTGCACCCGGCGCATAGCGTTCGTCGATCAGCCGCGTGTGAAAGCTCGCGTCGCGCGTCTGCGGCCATTCGAGCAGCTCTTGCAAAAATTGCAGATTCGTCGGCAGGCCGATCACCGTGCTCGCGCGCAGGCCGGCGAGCAAAGCGCGGCGCGCGGCGTCGCGGTCGGGGCCGTGCGCGATGAGTTTGGCGATCATCGAGTCGTAGTGCGGCGAAATCTCGTCACCACTTTCCACGCCCGACTCGATGCGCACCCCGGCGCGCGCAAAATCCACGAGCTGCAAGCGCCCCGTGGCCGGCAAAAAGCCAGCCGCCGGGTCTTCGGCACACAGCCGCGCCTCGAACGCATGGCCCGTGCAGCGCACCTCGGCCTGGCTGAGCGGCAAAGTGCCGCTGTCGGCGATCTGCAGTTGCAGCGCGACCAGATCGAGCCCCGTGACTTCTTCGGTCACCGGGTGTTCGACCTGCAGACGCGGATTGACTTCAAGAAAGAAATACTCGTCGCCCGCGACGACGAACTCCACCGTGCCCAGACCGCGGTATTCGACACTCGCGGCCAGTTTGACCGCGTCGGCCAGGATCGCCTGGCGCAGCGGCTCGGGCAAACCGGCCGAGGGCGCCTCCTCGATGACTTTTTGGTGGCGGCGCTGCAGCGTGCACTCGCGCTCGAACAAATGGATCGCCTGGCCCTGGCCGTCGCCAGCAACCTGCACCTCGATGTGGCGCACGCGCGGCAGGTAGCGCTCGACGATCAGCTCGCCATTGCCGAAAGCCTTTTCGGCCTCGCGCATCGCGCTCTCGATGCGGCCTTCGAGGCCGTCCAGCGTTTCGACCACGGCCATGCCGCGACCACCGCCCCCGGCCACGGCCTTGAGCAGCACGGGCAGCGGCATGCTTTGCACCAGGCGCAACACCTCGGCCGGGTCTTTCATGCCGCCGGGGCTGCCGGGAATCACCGGCACGCCGGCGCGCTGCGCCTCGATCTTGGCACTGGCTTTGCCGCCTATGCGCTCCATCGTTTCCGCGCGCGGGCCGATGAAGGTCAGCCCCGCGGCGTCGAGCGCGCGCACGAAGTCGGCGTTTTCGGACAAAAAGCCGTAGCCTGGGTGCACCGCATCAGCACCGACGCGGCGCGCGGCCGCCACGATGGCGTCTATGCGCAGATAGCTCTCGGCGGGCGCAGCGCCGCCGATTTCGATCGACTCACCGATCTCGCGCACATGGCGCGCAAAACGCTCCGCGCTCGAATGCACGGTGGCCACTTCGAGGCCGAGCTTGCGGCAGGTGCGCGCGATGCGGCACGCGATTTCGCCGCGGTTGGCAATGAGGACTTTTTTGATCATCTCGTGAAACTCTGTGGATCGAAGAGAACCGACTCAGCGGCACATGAACCCAGGGGCCGTGCGCTGCTCAGAAACGGAAGACGCCGAACGGCGTCGGCTTGGCCGCGGTGCGCGAGGCCAGGTCGAGCAGCAGGCCCATCGCGTCGCGGGTTTCGACCGGATCGAGAATGCCGTCCGCCCACAAGTTGGAAGAAAAGTTCTTCGCGGGCTGGAAGTCCTCGTAAATCTTGCGCACGGGTGCCTTGAAAGCCTCTTCTTCCTCGGGCGTCCACTCCTTGCCCTCGCTCTTGTTGATCTGCCGGCGCACCAGCGCCATCACGGTCGCAGCCTGCTCGGGCCCCATGATCGCGGCGCGGCCCGTGGGCCAGGTGAACATGGCCGTGGGATTGAACGGGCGCCCGCACATGGCCAGATAGCCCGCACCATACGAGGCGCCGATGATGATGGTGTATTTGGGCACGTTGGCCGAGGCCATGGCCGTGATCATCTTCGCGCCGGCCTTGGCAATGCCGGCCTGCTCGGCCGCGCGCCCGACCATGAAGCCCGTGACGTCGGCCATGAACAGCAGCGGAATGTCGCGCTGGCAGCACAGGTCGATGAAGTGCGCCGCCTTCATCGCGCTTTCGGGAAACAGCACGCCCTGGTTCGCGAGGATGCCGATTTCGTGCCCATGGATGCGCGCAAAACCCGTGAGCAGGGTGTCGCCGTACATGGGCTTGAATTCCTGGAAGCGGCTGTCATCGACGAAGCGCGCGAGGATTTCGCGCGTGTCGGTGGGGAATTTGGGGTCGCGGCTGATGATGCCGTAGATTTCGCGCGGGTCGTAGCGCGGCGGCAGCGAGGGCTGGCGCGTCCAGCGCGGCTTGGGTACTTCGCCCAGGTCGCGCACGATCTCGCGCGTGATCGCGAGCGCGTGGCGGTCGTCCTCGGCGATGTGATCCGTCACGCCGCTCACGCTGCAGTGCATCTTGGCGCCGCCGAGCGACTCGGCATCCACGGTCTCGCCAGTGGCGGCAAACGTGAGCTCGGGGCCGCCGAGGTACATGTAGCCCTGCTCCTTGACGATCACGACCTCGTCGCACAGCGCAGGGATGTAGGCGCCGCCCGCCGTGCAAGGCCCCAGCACCACGGCGATCTGCTGTATGCCCTCGGCCGACATGCGCACCTGGTTGTTGAAGATGCTGCCGAACTGCCCGACATCCGGGAAGATGTTGGCCATGTCGGGCAAAAAGGCGCCGCCGCTGTCCACCAGCGTGATGCACGGCAGCCGGTGCTGCCACGCAATCTGCTGCGCGCGCACGTGCTTCTTGCAGGTCATGCCGTAGTAGGTGCCGCCTTTGACGGTGGCGTCGTTGGCGATGATCATGCACGGGCGCCCCTGCACCAGGCCGATGCCGGTGATGATGCTCGCGCCGGGCGGCACGCCCTCGTACATGTCTTCGCCTGCGAGCATGCCGATTTCGAGAAACGGCGAACCCGGGTCGAGCAGCACTTCCACGCGCTCGCGCGGCAGAATTTTGTTGCGCGCCAGATGCTTTTCGCGCGCCTTGGGCGGCCCGCCCGCAAGCGCACGCTGGCGCCGCGCCTGCAGCTCGGCAATCACCGCCTCGTAGGCTTCCTGGTTGCGCCGGAACTCCTCGTCCGACGTGGAAATGCGTGAAGAAAGAATGGTCATGGTGCGGTGTCGAAAAGCACGGTAGCGAAGCGCGCATGGCCCCGGCGAAGGCCGGGGACACCACGCACGCTGCGCGGGACGTCCTGACTCAGGACTTGAAAACAGGCGCGCGGCGCCCCTCGAAGGCGGCCAAACCCTCGCTGACGTCATCGCTGAGCAAGGCACCCGTGACGATGTCTTGTTCGAGCTTGAGGCCATCGGCGAGCGAACCTTCGAGCCCCTCGCGCGCCAGGCGCTTCATGGTGGCGATACCGGCGCGGCTGCGCGTGGTGATCTTGGTGCAGTATTCGAGCGCCGCTTCGGAAAGCTTGTCTGCTTCGACCACATAGTTCACCAAGCCCCACTGCAGCGCCATGTCGGCGTCTATCCAGCGCGCAGTGAAGAACAGGTCCAAGCCCCGGCGCAGGCCCACGATGCGCGGGAAGCGCTGGCTGCCGCCCCAGCCCGGCACCAGGCCAAACTGTGCATGCTGGTCGCCGAAGCGCGCGTCCTTGGCGGCAAAAATCACGTCGCAGGCAAGCATCAACTCGGTACCACCCGCGAGCACCAGCCCCTGGCAGGCTGCCACGATGGGCAAGGGGCTCGCTTCGAGCCGGCGCAGCACGCCGTGGCCGTAGCGGATGAAGTGCTCGATCTTGGCGGGGTCGCTGCGCAGCGACTTGACCTCCTCGAGGTCGGCGCCAGTGCAAAAATGCTTGCCCTGGGCGCGGATCAAGACCGCGCGCACACCGGAGCCTGGCTTTTCGAAGTCATCGATGGCTGCTTCGAGCGCAGCGTGCACGGCCAGCGACAGGCAATTGAACTTGTCGGGCCGCGCGAGCTCGATCACACCCACCGCGCCGCTGCGGCTGACGATCACCGGAGGGGCTTCGCTCATTTATTTGCTCTCCTTCGCGTATTGCACCGCAGCACGGCCCACACGCTCGCGCGCCACGATCAGCTTCATGATCTGCGCCGTGCCGTCGCCGATCTCCAGCCCCATCACGTCGCGCAGGCGCTGCTGGTGCGGCAAGTCCATGGACCAGCCGTAGTGGCCAAACGTCAGCAAACACTGGTGAATGGTGTCGAACGCCGTCTTGGGGCCCATCCACTTGACCATCGCGGCCTCGGCCGTGTGCGGCATGCCCGCGTCGCGCAGCGCGAGCGCGTGGTAGCAGAGCTGGCGGCACGCGGCGATCTGCGTTTCGAACTCGACGAGCGGGAAGCTCACGCCCTGGTACTGCGCCAGCGGCGCGCCCATGGCGTGGCGCTCCTTGGTGTATTCCCAGGCTTCGTCGATCGAGGCCTGCGCTGCGGCGACGCATTGCAGCGCGATCAGCACACGGCTGAAGTCAAAGCCCTGCATCACCTGCGTGAAGCCCTTGCCTTCGGCACCAAGGCGGTTGGCCACAGGCACGCGCACGTCGTCGAAAAAGACCGAACCGCGGCCGATGATCTTGCTACCCAGGTCGTTGAAGCGCGTGCGCTGCACACCCTTTTGGTTCAGATCGACGAGGAAGGCGCTGATGCCGCGTGCGCCATCCTCGGGCTTGCCGGTGCGGGCAAAGAGAATGATGGCATCGGCCTGATCCGCCAGGGTGATGGAGGTTTTCTCACCCGAGAGAACGTAATCATCGCCGTCGCGGCGCGCCTTGAGCTGCAGATTGGCCGCGTCCGAGCCACCGCGCGGCTCGGTCAGGCCCAGCGCCACGATGGCCTCGCCGGCCACCAGGCGGCTGTTCCAATGGCGCGCAAGTTCGGGCGAGGCATTGGCATGAATGATGGCCCCCATCAAGGAGCCGAGCAGCTGCAGGTAGCTCACATTGAAGTCGGCGTAGGCGATTTCTTCGATGATCACGCCCGAGGTCACGCCGCTTTCGCCCAGACCACCATACTCCTGCGGCAGATCGACACCAATCAAACCCAGCGAACCCATTTCGCGGAACAAGGCCCGGTCTATGCCCGGGTCGGATTCCCGCTTTTGGTAATCAGGGCGCAGTTTTTCACGCGCAAAACGACGTGCCACGTCACGCAACGCAATCTGGTCTTCATTCAAAATCATCGTAGGGTCTCCCAGGGGAAATGTTGCTGAAACCACCTGCGGCAACCAGGCCGCCCGGCGCGAAACATTCGCAGCACGGGCGCATGGCTGCAGCGCAAAGCCAGGCCCTATAATAGCATCGAACAGTTGTTAGTTAGACTTGACTCCAGGGAACTTCCGCAATGCACAACGCCACCACCGCCGCCTTCCCGACGCTGCTTTCGTCCCTCCAAGTTGGCGCCCATGTGCTGCGCAACCGTACCCTGATGGGCTCCATGCACACGCGGCTCGAATCGCTCGACCGCCCCATTGAACGCCTGGCCGCGTTCTACGCCGAGCGTGCGCGTGGCGGCGCCGGCCTGATCGTCACCGGCGGCTACGCGCCGTGCAGCGACGGCCGGCTCGACGAAAACGGCCCCATGCTCGTCACGCCCGAGCAGGCCGACGAGCTCAAGCCCATCACCAACGCAGTGCACGCCGTGGGCGGCAAGATTCTTTTGCAAGTGCTGCACACGGGGCGCTACGCCAAAATCGCCCACCCCGTGGGCGCCTCTGCGATTCCCTCGCCCATCAACCCGCGCGCACCGCGTGCCCTGAGCACGCAAGAAGTCTGGCAAACCATAGACGACTACGCGCGCTGCGCTGAACTCGCACAGCGCGCCGGCTTCGACGGCGTGGAAATCATGGGCTCCGAGGGCTACCTGATCAACCAGTTCACCGTCACGCGCACCAACGACCGCACGGACGAATTCGGCGGCAGCATGGAAAACCGTCACCGCCTGCCCGTAGAGATCGTGCGCCGCACCCGCGCCCGCGTGGGCCCGGGCTTTTTGCTCATGTACCGCATCTCTGCGCTCGACCTCGTCGAGGGCGGCGCGCCCGCCAATGAAATCGTGCACCTGGCCCAATCCATCCAGGCCGCGGGCGCCGACCTGCTCAACACCGGCATAGGCTGGCATGAGGCGCGCATCCCCACGATCGCCTATGTGGTGCCGCGTGCGGCCTGGCGCTTTGCTGCGGCGCGCATCAAGAAAGCCGTGAACATCCCGGTCATCGTCTCGAACCGCATCAACACGCCCGCGCTGGCCGAAGAAATCCTCGCGAGCGGCGACGCCGATATGGTGTCGATGGCGCGCCCCTTTCTTGCCGACGCCGACTTCGTGAACAAGGCCGCACAAGGCCGGGCCGACGAGATCGCGCCCTGCATCGCCTGCAACCAGGCCTGCCTAGACTACATCTTTGCCGAGCGTCCGGCCACCTGCCTCGTGAACCCGCGCGCCTGCCATGAAGTCGAGTTTGCGCAACTTCCGCCGCCCCAAGCCAAGCGCAAAGTGGCTGTCGTGGGCGGGGGTGCAGCCGGCCTGGCCTGCGCGATCACGGCGGCCGAGCGCGGCCACGCGGTGACGCTCTACGAGGCCGGCTCCGCAATCGGCGGCCAGCTGAACCTGGCCAAGGCCGTACCCGGAAAAAATGAGTTCGACGAGCTGCTGCGCTACTTTCAGCACAGTATCGAACGCCACGGTATCGACCTGCGCCTGCAATCGCGCCCCGACGCTGCCACCCTGGCCGCGGCCGGCTACGAACGCATCGTCGTGGCCACGGGCGTGCGTCCGCGCACACCGCAGATTCCGGGCATCACCCACCCCAAGGTCGTGGGCTACACCGACATCCTTGCGGGCAAGGTGCAGGCGGGGCGGCGCGTGGCCATCATAGGTGCGGGCGGCATTGGGTTCGACGTTGCGGCTTTTTTGCTGCACGACGCAAACGATGCACACGAGGCACAGCAAAGCGTACAAACCTTTTTCGCCGAATGGGGCGTGGACACCTCACCCGACTCCACCGGGGGGCTCAAGCCGCCAGCCCCCATCAAAGCACCGCGCGAAGTCACGCTGCTGCAGCGCAAACCTGAAAAGCCTGGCCGCTCCCTGGGCCTTACTACGGGCTGGGCGCTCAAGGCCGAACTCGCGCAGCGCAAGCTGCGCGCGCTTTCGGGCTGCAGCTATGAACGCATCGACGACGAAGGTCTACAGCTGAGCGTCCATGGCGCGCCGCAGACGCTCGCCGTGGACACTATCGTGTTATGCGCAGGCCAGGATAGTGAAAACACGCTCGCCGCCGCCTTGCGCGCGCAAGGCATCGCTGCCGACGTGATCGGCGGTGCCGAGCTTGCGTCCGAACTCGACGCGCTGCGCGCCATCAACCAGGGCATGCGCCTGGCATACAGCATCGTTTGACGCCCCAGGAGTGCCCCCATCATGGACTTTTCCGCATCCAAAGAACACGAAGCCATCCGCGAGGCCATAGGCAAGATATGCGCCCGCTTCGACGACGCTTACTGGCTCGAGCGCGACCGCGTCGGCGGCTTTCCGCACGAGCTGCACCGCGCGCTGGCCGATGGCGGCTGGCTGGGCATCTGCCTGCCGACCGAATACGGCGGCGGCGGCCTGGGCATCACCGAAGCCACGGTGATGATGCAGGCCATTTCCCAGTCGGGCGCGGGCCTGTCGGGCGCGTCTTCGGTGCACATGAACATCTTCGGCCTGCAACCCGTCGCGGTCTTCGGCACCGAAGAGCAAAAGCGCCGCATGCTGCCGCCGCTGATCCAGGGCAAGGAAAAGGCCTGCTTCGCCGTCACCGAGCCCAACACCGGCCTCAACACCACGCGCCTCAAGACGCGCGCCGAGCGCGCCGGCGACCACTACGTGCTGAGCGGCCAGAAAGTCTGGATCTCGACCGCGCAGGTGGCCGACAAAATGCTCATCCTTGCGCGCACCACGCCCATCGAAGAGTGCAAAAAGCCCACCTTCGGCCTGAGCCTGTTCTACACCGACCTCGACCGCCGCTTCGTCGAGGTGCGCGAGATCGAAAAAATGGGCCGCAAGGCCGTCGATTCGAACCAGGTCTTCATCGACGGCCTGCGCGTGCCCGTCGAAGACCGCATCGGCGAAGAAGGCCGCGGCTTCGAATACATCCTGCACGGCATGAACCCCGAGCGCGTGCTGATCGCGGGCGAAGCCGTGGGCCTAGGCCGCAAGGCGCTCGAAGTCGCCGTGCAATACGCGAAGGAGCGCGAGGTGTTCGACCGCCCGATCGGCAAGAACCAGGGCATACAGCACCCGCTCGCGCAGTCGTGGATGGAGCTCGAAGCCGCCGAGCTCATGGCCATGCGCGCCGCCTGGAAGTACGACAACCACCTCGAGTGCGGGGCCGATGCGAACGCCGCCAAGTACCTCGCCGCAGAGGCCGGCTTCAACGCCTGCCAGCGTGCCATGGCCACGCTGGGCGGCTTTGGCTACGCCAAGGAATACCACGTCGAGCGCTACCTGCGCGAAATCATGATTCCGCGCATCGCGCCGATCAGTCCACAGCTCATCATGTGCTTCATCGCCGAAAAGGTGCTGGGACTGCCGAAATCGTACTGATTCTTTTGCGTTTCTCCCTTTGCTGCCACCCTGTGGCAGTCCCTTGCAGACTTCATCACCCATGCCAGAACCGATCCGACCATGAGCACATCCACCGACAGCGAACGCGCTGAACAACTCTCCCTTTTGCGCGAAAGCGCTCTCAGTTTCGCCAGCAAGGAATCTCCTCTCGCCCGCGCACGCGCGCTGCGCCAGCAGCTACCCGGCTTCGACCGCAGCTTCTGGGCCGCGCTCGCCGAACAGGGCTGGACGGGCTTGCTGGTGCCCGAGGCACAGGGCGGCTATGCGCAGGGCCTGCCAGAAATGGCCGAAGTGGCCGGCGCGCTCGCAGCGCAAGTGGCGCCCGAGCCCGTGGTGCCCGTGCTGGTGTTTGCTGGCCGCCTGCTTGCGCATGCTGGTCAAGGCGCGCTCGTGAACCAGTTGCTGTCCGACCTGGCCGCTGGCACGCTGCTGCCCGCCGTAGCCTGGCAGGAAGACCTCACCGGCGCCAAAGACCAGCCCGAGCATGCGAGCACCCGGCTCGAGCGCACGGCGGATGGCCTGCAATTGCAGGGCCGCAAGCGCCATGTGCGCCCCGGCGCCGGCGCCGACGGCTTCATCGTCAGCGCAAGTGGCGCGCAGGGTCTGGCACTGGTCTGGGTGCCCGCCAGTACCGCAGGGCTCAGCCTGCACAGCCGCCCTCTGGCCGACGGCAGCTATGCCGCCGAAGTCGAGCTCGCCGACGTGCGTGTGCCAGCGCAAAACCTTTTGGCCGAAGGCCCTGCGGCCGTTGCCGCGCTGACGCGCGCCTACGACGAAACCCTGGTGCTCACGAGCGCCGAACTGCTGGCCCTGGTACGCAGCATGCTGGCCATGACGCTCGAGTATCTGCGCTCACGCGTGCAATTCGGCAAGCCGATCGGCAGCTTTCAGGCGCTGCAGCACCGCGCCGCCGACCTGCTGATCCAGCAGGAGCTGACCGCGAGCGTGCTTGCGCAGGCTCTGGCTCTGCTCGACGACCCTCTCACTTCCGCCACGGCACGCTCGGCCATGGCAAGCCGCGTCAAGGCACGCGCCTCCGACGCCGGCCTGCAAGTGGCGCGCGAGGCCGTGCAACTGCATGGCGCGATCGGTGTCACCGACGAATACGACCTGGGCCTGTACCTGCAGCGCGCCCTGGTGCTCTCGGCTTGGCTGGGCAACGGCACGCAACAGCGCCGCCGCTACGCCGCCCTCACCCGCAACCTCACCGAGCAGGAAAACGCATGAACACCGCAGCAACAGCCCCCTCCAGCACCGACTGGAATGCCATGGATAACGAGAGCTTCCGCGCCACGGTGCGCGCATTTTTCGAAACCGAATACCCGAGCGAACTGCGCTACCCCAAGCGCCGTCTGCGCTGGGCCGAGATCAAGCACTGGTTCCTCAAACTGTCGCAAAAAGGCTGGGTGGCACCAAGCTGGCCCACGCAGTACGGCGGCATGGGCCTGACGCCCGAAAAGCTCATCATTTTCATCGAAGAGCAGGAGCGCTGGGGCGTGGGCCGCGCGCCCGACATGGGCATCACCATGGTCGGCCCGCTGCTGATCCAGTACGGCACCGAAGAACAGCGCGCGCACTACCTGCCCAAGATCCTCGCGGGCGAGAACATCTGGTGCCAGGGCTATTCCGAACCCAACTCGGGCTCGGACCTCGCGAGCCTGCGCACCGAGGCCGTGGTGGATGGCGACGACTTCATCGTTAACGGGCAAAAAATCTGGACCACACTCGCGCAGGACGCAACGCACATCTTCCTGCTCGTGCGTACCGACAAATCCGGCAAGAAGCAGGAAGGCATCAGCTTTCTGCTGGCGGACATGTCCATCCCCGGCATCCGCGTGCGCCCCATCCGCAACATCGCCGGCGGCGAGGACTTCTGCGAGGTGTTCCTCGAAAACGTGCGCGTGCCGCGCGCCAACATCGTGGGTCAGCTCAACAAGGGCTGGACCATCGCCAAGGCGCTGCTCGGTTTCGAGCGCATCTTCCTTGGCAGCCCCAAGCAAAGCCAATACGCCTTGGCGCGCGTGCAAGAGGCCGCCGAACGCCTGGGTCTGCTCGACGACGCGGGTTTCGTCGATCGCTACACCAAGCTCGCGCTCGACGTGGCCGACCTGGGTACGCTTTACGGCCGCTTCATCGAGCAGGTCAAACGCGGCGAAGCCCTGGGGCCGGATGTGTCCATGCTCAAAATTTTCGGCACCGAAACCTATTCGCGCCTGGCCGACCTGCTCGTGGACATCCTGGGTGCCAACGGCGGCACGCCGGGCTCGATCGAATTGCCCGGCGGCCCGGTGGACGCGCTGACTTCGTTCTACAACGCCCGGCCGGCCACGATTTACGGCGGCAGCAACGAAATTCAGCGCACCATCCTCGCTGCCAACGTGCTCAAACTGCCCGCATGAACGCCGCGCAGACCAACCCCTTCGCCGGCCCCGGCCCGGATGCGCGCTTTGCCGCGGCACTGGCTCAGGGGCGCTTCGAAATCCAGCGCTGCGCCGCGTGCGGCCAGCACGTGTTTTACCCACGCGCGCTGTGCACGCACTGCGGCTCGGCACAGCTCGACTGGGTGCAGCCCAGCGGGGCGGGCGTGGTCTATTCGAGTACCGTGGTGCGCCGCAAGCCCGAGGCGGGCGGCGACTACAACGTGGCACTGATCGACCTGGCCGAAGGCCCGCGGCTGATGTCGCGCGTCGATGGCATGGCCCCCACGCAGGTGCGCATCGGCATGCCTGTCCAGGCGCAGGTCATAGACGACCCGGCCCAGGGCAAGCTGCTCGTCTTCGTGCCGCAAACTGCCCCGGAAGCCATACCATGAGCGCAGCATCCTTTTCCGACTCCTTGCTGCGTGGCAGGGCTGCGATCGTAGGCGCCAGTCTGGGCGGCGTGCCCATGGCGCCGGGACGCAGCCCGCTCGAAATCCTGGGCGAGGCGGTACACGGCGCGCTGGCCGACGCTGGCTTGAAACTATCCGATGTCGATGGCCTGTTCACCGGTTCGTCCTACCACTTCCTCGCTGGCCTGTCGGTGGCAGAGTACCTGGGCATACACCCCAAATTCTGCGAGGCCACGATGGTGGGCGGCTCGTCCTACGTCGGCCACCTGCTCACCGCGGCCATGGCGCTGCATACCGGCCAGTGCGAAGTGGCGCTGGTGTGCTACGGCAGCAACCAGGGTTCGGGCCATGGCAAGCTCAAGTCCATGGCCGAGACGCCTTTGTACGAGGCGCCCTACGCGCCGCGCTACCCGATCTCGAGCTATGCCTTTGCGGCTGCACGCCACATGCACCAGTACGGCAGCACGCGCGAAGACCTCGCGCACATTGCCGTGGCGGCGCGCCAATGGGCACAACTCAATCCGCTGGCCTACGCGCGCGACCCCCTGAGCATCGAACAGGTACTGGCCGCGCGCATGGTGAGCGATCCGCTCTCGGTGCTCGACTGCTGCCTCGTCACCGATGGCGGTGGCGCGCTGGTGCTGGTGCGCAGCGAGCGCGCCAAAGACTTTCCCAAGCCGCCGGTGTATGTGCTGGGCGCGGCAGCCGCCACCTGGCACCGCCAGATCGCCTCCATGCCCGACCTCACGGTGACGGCCGCCGCTGAATCCGGCCCACGCGCCTTCGCCATGGCGGGCCTCACGCCCCAGGACGTGGATGTCGTGGAGCTGTATGACGCCTTCACCATCAACACCCTGCTGTTCCTCGAAGACCTGGGCTTTTGCGCCAAGGGCGAGGGTGGCGCCTTCGTGCGCGGCGGGCGCATCGCACCGGGTGGCGCGCTACCGGTCAACACCAACGGCGGCGGGCTTTCCTGTTGCCATCCGGGCATGTACGGCATGTTCTTGCTCATCGAGGCCGTGCAGCAGCTGCGCGGCGAAGCCGGCGCGCGCCAGGTGGCCAATGCGCAAGTCGCGCTGTGCCATGGCAATGGCGGCGTTCTTTCCAGCCAGGTGACGGCGCTGCTGGGCACGGCAGCCACCGTCTGATTTTTTCTCAACAACCAGGAGTCCCCTCATGCACAAAGGCATCATGCTGAAAGACAAGGTCGCAGTCGTCACCGGCTCGGGCCGCGGGATTGGGCGCGACATCGCGCTCGAAATGGCGGCGCAAGGCGCCAAGGTGGTGGTCAACGACATCGGCGCCTCCGTCACCGGCGAAGGCAACGACGCCAGCCCCGGCCAGCAAGTGGTCGATGAGATCAAGGCCATGGGCGGCCAGGCGGCGCTCTCCACCGACAGCGTGTCCGAGTGGAACTCTGCCAACCACATCATTCAGTGCGCGCTCGACAACTTCGGCCGCATCGACATCGTCGTGAACAATGCCGGCATCCTGCGCGACCGCATGTTTTTTGCGATGTCGCCCGAAGAATGGAAGGCCGTCATCGACGTGCACCTGAACGGCAGTTTTTACGTCTCGCGCGCGGCCGCCCCGCACTTCAAGTCGCAGCAGTCGGGTGCCTACGTGCACATGACCTCCACCTCGGGGCTGATCGGCAACCTAGGGCAGGCCAACTACGGCGCGGCCAAGCTCGGCATCGTCGCGCTGTCGCGTTCCATCGCTGGCGACATGAAGCGCTACAACGTGCGCTCCAACTGCATTTCGCCCTTCGCCTGGAGCCGCATGATCGGCTCCATCCCGACCGACACGCCCGAGCAGCAGGCGCGCGTGGCCAAGCTGCAAAAGCTCGGCACGGCGCAGATTGCCCCCATGGCCGCCTTCCTCGCGAGCGACGCTGCCGCCGAGTGCACGGCGCAGATTTTCGCGGTGCGCGGCAATGAAATCTTCCTCATGAGCCAGCCGCGCCCCATCCGCGGCATGCACACCTCCGAAGGCTGGACACCCGAGACCATCGCCGAGCGCGTGCTGCCATCCATGAAGCCCAACTTCTTCCCCCTCGAGACTTCGAACATCGTCTTCTCGTGGGATCCGGTCTGACACGGAGGCCCCCATGGCAATCGACTACGACAAACTGATGGCATGGCGTTTCGAGGACGTGCGCCACCGCTACACGCAGCGCGACACCATGCTGTATGCGCTCGGCGTCGGGCTGGGCACAGACCCGTGCAACGAAACCGAGCTGCGCTTCGTCTACGAGAAAAACCTGCTCGCCCTGCCCACGCTGCCGGTGGTGCTGGGTTACCCCGGCATGTGGCTCAAAGACCCGGCGACGGGTGTCGATTGGGTACGCCTGGTGCACGGCGAGCAAGGGCTGAAGCTGCACCGCCCCATCCCGGCCGAAGGGGATGTGATAGGTCGCACGCGCGTGACCGGCATCATCGACAAAGGCCAGGGCAAGGGCGCGCTGATCTACACCGAGCGCAGCGTCGTCGATGCCGCGAGCGGCGACTTGCTCGCCACTTTGACTTCCACCACCTTCTGCCGCGCCGACGGCGGTTTTGGCGGCCCGTCGGGGCCGGTCAAGAGCGTGCACGAACTGCCGACCCGCGCCCCGGACCACAGCACCGACTTCGCCACGCAGCCGCGCGCGGCGTTGATCTACCGCCTCTCGGGCGACTACAACCCGCTGCACGCCGAGCCCGCCGTGGCGCGCGCCGCCGGCTTCGAGCGCCCCATCCTGCACGGCCTTGCCACCTACGCGATCGCGGGCTGGGCCATCGTCAAGACCGTGTGCGGTGGCGATCCGCATGCCGTAGGCTCCATCGACGTGCGCTTTTCCTCGCCCGTCTATCCGGGCGAGACGATCCGCACCGAAATGTGGGTTGATGGCAAGGTGGTGTCGTTCCGCGCGCTCGCCGTGGAACGCAATGTCGTGGTGCTCAACAACGGCCGTGCCGAGTTGCGCTGAAAGTACCTTCGCCCCTTCGCCCCTTCGCCCCTTCGCTCTTTCTCTTTTTTTACCCTCGTTTCCACATCTCTCCAAGGAGACCTTCGATGAACTACTCAGACTTCCAATTCCTCAAGTTCGAAAACAAGCCCAATGGCGTGCTAGTCATCACCATCAACCGCCCCGAGGTCATGAACGCCACCAATGGCCGCCTGCACTGGGAGCTGACCAAAATCTGGGGCGTCGTGAACGACGATCCCAAGACCCGCGTCGCAGTCATCACGGGCGCCGGTGACAAGGCTTTCTCGGCGGGCGGCGACCTGAGCTGGATCACCGACATGGTCGGCAACCCCAAGACCATCAACAACGTCATGACCGAGGCCTCGGACATCGTCTATAACCTCCTGGCCTGCGACAAACCCGTGATCTCCGCGATCAACGGCGTGGCCGTGGGTGCAGGCCTGGCCGTGGCCATGATGGCCGACATCAGCATCATGGCCGAAGAAGCCAAGATCACCGACGGCCACGTCAAGCTCGGCGTCGCCGCAGGTGACCATGCCGCGATCTGCTGGCCGCTGCTGTGCGGCATGGCCAAGGCCAAGTATTACCTCATGACGGCCGAGTTCGTCTCGGGCAAAGAGGCCGAGCGCATCGGCCTGGTGAGCCTGTGCGTGCCGCGCGCGCAACTCATGGACAAGGCCATGGAAGTCGCAAACAAGCTCGCCACGGGCAGCCAGCAGGCGATCCGCTTCACCAAGCGTTCCTTGAACGGCTGGATGAACGTCGCACGCCCGGTCTTCGAGAGCTCGCTGGCCATGGAAATGCTGTGCTTCCTCGGCGAAGACGCCAAGGAAGGTGTGACTGCAGTGCGCGAAAAACGCGCGCCCAAGTTCCCCTCGGCACAGGATTGAAGCCGGTACTGCCGCCCCCCAAAAGGCTTCCTTCCGGTGCATTGCCGGACGGAGCCTTTTTCCCCAGCCCCCCAACAAACCCCTCAAGGAACGACCGTCATGGACTTTCAACTCACCCAAGAACAGCGGATGATTTACGAGTACGGCGACCGTATCTCGCAGCAGTTCGACCACAGCTACTGGCGCACCTACGCCGAGAAGAACGAGCCGCCGGCCGAACTCTACAAGCAGATTGCCGATGACGGCTTCCTGGGCATCATGGTGCCCGAAGCCTACGGCGGTGCCGGTCAGGGCATGACGGAAATGCTGCTGTTCATGGAAGGCCTCTCGAACAATGGCATCCCGCTGCTGAACCTCGTGGTCGGCCCCACCATGACCATGGGCCTGATCGCCAAGCACGCGAGCGAAGACATGAAGCGCCGCCTGTTGCCCGGCGGCTGCGCCGATGAAATCAGATTCTGCTTCGCCATCACCGAACCCAACGCTGGCTCAAACTCGATGGAAATCACCTCCATCGCCAAATCCGATGGCAAGGGCGGTTTTCGTCTTACCGGGCAAAAGGTGTTCATCACCGACGCGAACCGCGCCGACTACGCCATGGTGATCACGCGCACCACGCCGCGCGCCGAAGTCAAGAAAAAGACCGACGGCTTCACGATTTTCATGGTCGACATGAAAAAGAAGGGGATCAGCAAAACGCTAATCCCCGTCAGTTTTCCTGTCCCCGAAACCCAGTGGCAACTGTTCTTCGACGACGTGGAGCTGACCGAAGACGACGTACTCGGCGAAGTCGGCAAGGGCTTCGGCATTTTGTTCGACACCCTGAACCCCGAGCGCATCATCTTGTCAGGTCTGTGTACCGGCGTCGGTCGTTTCGCGCTCAAAAAGGCCGTGGCCTATGCCAATGACCGCAAGGTGTTCAACAACACCCCGATTGGCGCGCACCAGGGCGTGCAGCACCCGCTGGCCATCGCCTACAGCGAGATCGAAATGGCATCGCTGATGGCCCGCAAGGCCGCCTGGGCCTTCGACCAGAATCTGCCCTGCGGCGAATACGCCAACATCGCCAAGTACGCGGGCGCCGAAGCCGGTATCCACGCGGTCGATGCCGCCATCCAGACGCACGGCGGCAATGGCTTCACCAAAGAGTACGGCATTTACGATCTCTACGGTTTGGTTCGCCTGCTGCGCACGGCACCGCTGAACCGTGAGATGGTGCTCAACTACATCGGGGAGCACGTGCTGGGGCTGCCGCGCTCGTACTGATTCTGCACGACTCTCTTTCTGGTACTTACGCCAACAACGATGCGACCGGGTGCTTCACCAAGGTGTTGCGCTACCGCGCGCACACCTTGTGCGGGCCCGGCCTGCATCCGTGGCGTTTCTTTTTCGCCTATCCATGAGTTCTTTCTCTCCTCTACCGAGCTTTGGCGCCCTTGCGGGCCTGAAGGTGCTGGACCTGTCGCGCGTTCTCGGCGGCCCGTATTGCGGGCAGATCCTGGCCGACCATGGCGCCGAGGTCATCAAGGTCGAGCCGCCCGCGGGCGATGAAACCCGCTCCTGGGGGCCGCCCTTTGCCGCGGACGGCACTGCGGCCTACTTCAACGGGCTCAACCGCAACAAACGCGCCATCGTGATCGACTTGTCCCAGCCGGCAGGGCAGGAAATCGTTCTCAAGATACTGGAAGACTGCGACGTGCTGATCGAAAACTTCAAGATCGGCACCCTCGAGCGCTGGGGCATGGGTTATGAACAGCTGCTGCGTGAGCGCTTTCCACGCCTCGTTCATTGCCGCGTGAGCGGCTTCGGCGCCGACGGCCCGCTCGGCGGCGCTCCGGGCTACGACGCCGTGGCGCAGGCGCTGGGCGGCCTCATGAGCGTCAACGGCACCCCCGAAACCGGCCCACTGCGCGTCGGCGTTCCCGTGGTGGACATGACCACGGGCCTTTCTGCCGTGATCGGCGTGCTGCTGGCAGTGATCGAGCGCGAGCGTTCCGGGCGCGGCCAGTTCGTCGAAGCCACGCTCTACGACAGCACCGTGGCATTGCTGCACCCGCAAAGCGCCAATTGGCTCGAATCGGGCAAGACGCCGCAACTCAGCGGCAATGCCCACTCCAACATCGTGCCCTACGACAAATTTCCGACCAGGACCTGCGAGGTGTTCCTCGGCATAGGCAACAACGGGCAATGGAAAAAACTCTGCGAATTTCTCGGCCACCCTGCGCTGGCCGACGACCCGCGCTTCGTCACCAACGCCGAGCGCTTTCGCCATCGCCCGGAACTGCGCACCCTGCTCGAAGGCCATTTGCAGCAGGTCGATGGCGAGGAGCTGTGCCGCAATCTGCTCGCCGCGGGCATCCCGGCCGGCGCGGTGCGCCCGGTCCCGCAAGTGCTCACCGACCCTCACACCCTGCACCGCAAAATGGTCGTCGAGGTCGAGGGCAAGCGCGCCATCGGCATCCCCATCAAACTGTCGCGCACGCCAGGCCAGGCCCACAGTGCACCGCCCCGCTTCGGCCAGCACACGCGTGCCTTGCTCGCAGAATACGGCTTCGATGCAGCTGCCATCGATGCCCTGCTGGCACAAGGCACGGTCATGGATGGATCGCCCGGGTAGCCCGGGTAGCCCTACGCAAAACGCCGGGGGACAGTGGATGGCACAGCGGAACGCAAGGAAATTCTTGTTGTCTCGTGACCTTGTTAGAGTCCGGTTTCATCCCCTCTTTTGTCCCCAAAGGCCGGCTCCATGACCCTAGAAATTGTCCTGATCACCGGCATGTCCGGATCGGGAAAGTCCGTGGCCCTGAACGCGCTCGAGGATGCGGGCTACTACTGCGTGGACAATCTGCCCCCGGAATTGCTCGGCGCCTTCGTCGCACTCGAACACGAGCACCATGGCAACCGCGTCGCGATCGCCATGGACGTGCGCAGCGCCTCGTCACTGCCGCAATTGCCGCAGCAACTGCAAAAACTGCGTGCCCAGGGCATCCCTGTGCAATCACTCTTTCTCGACGCATCCACCGACACGCTGGTGCGTCGCTTCTCCGAAACGCGCCGACGCCACCCATTGTCCAACGAAGACTCCCCGCTCGGCAGGGGGGCGCTCGTGCAGATCATCGAGCGCGAGCGCGAGTTGCTGGCCCCTCTGCGCGAGCAGGCCCATGTCATCGACACCAGCACCCTACGAACGGCGCAGCTGCAAAGCTACGTAAAGAGCCTGATGGCCGTCCCGCCGAGTGCGCTGTTGCTGGTGTTTCAGTCCTTCGCCTTCAAACGCGGTATCCCGCTCGATGCCGACTACGTGTTCGACGTGCGCATGCTGCCCAACCCTTTTTATGAACCCGAGCTGCGCGAGCTCACGGGCCTCGATGCGCCCGTGATCGAGTTTCTGCGCGAACACGACGACGTGGCACGGATGCAGGAGCACATCACGCAGTTTCTGGACCACTGGCTCGATGCTCTCGCCAGCGGCCAACGCAGCTACGTCACCGTGGCCATTGGGTGCACAGGCGGTCAGCACCGCTCGGTGTATCTGGTGGAGCAGCTTGCCAAAACCTTCAGCACACGCTGGAAGGTGCTGCGGCGCCACCGCGAACTGGACGGCGCGAAATAGGCTTACGCAAGCCCATCCAGCAGCCTGCGTACCGGCGCCGGCAAGCCCAATGCGCTACTTTGCTGCACGGTGAACCATGCGCCCGCACCGCCCATGGCCGCGCACGCACCACGCGGTGACTGCCGCTCGTCCAGGCACGCGAGCACGGGGTGCAGGTGCAAGTCTCTGTGCGTGAGCACGTGCACGAAAGGCGCTAGCTCTTGTGGCGCGACATGCGAGACATGTTCGTTCAAAGCCGCCATCAGCTCGGCGCGCGAAGCAAACACTGGCACGCAGTGCAGCCCGGCCCAAATGCCGCGCGCCGGCCGCCGTTGCAGCCAGATGCGCCCACCTGCATCACGCAGCACCAGCAACCACCAGGGCTGGGCCCGCCGCGTCAGCCTGCGCGTCTTCACGGGGTAGCGCTCGGGCGCGCCCTCCTGCCTGGCCACACACAAGTCCTGCACCGGACACTGGTCGCATGAAGGATTGCGCGGCGCGCACAGGCTCGCCCCCAGGTCCATCAAGGCTTGGGTGTAGCGCGGCATGGTGGATTGCAAGTCGGTATGGGGCAGCAGCGCCTCGGCGCGGGTCCACAAAAGACGCTCGTTGCGCGCACTCGACAGGTCTGCGCCGAAGCCGAGCAGCCGCGTCAGCACACGGCGCACGTTGGCATCCAGAATGGGCACGCGCTGGCCATGGCAAAAGGCCGCAATGGCCCCCGCGGTGGAGCGCCCTATGCCCGGCAGGCGCGCCAGTTCCTCGGCCGTGCGCGGAAACGCGCCTGCATGCTGCGCCACCACCTGCTGCGCGCACCGGTGCAGATTGCGTGCGCGGCTGTAGTAACCAAGCCCGCTCCACAGCGCCATGACCTCGTCCGGGTGCACTGCGGCCAGCGCCTGCACATCGGGGAAGCGCTCGAGAAAGCGCGCGTAATAGCCCAGCACGGTCGTCACCTGGGTCTGCTGCAGCATGATCTCGGAGAGCCAGACGCGGTACGGATCGCGGGTTTGCTGCCAGGGCAGATGCTGGCGGCCATGCGCCAGCTGCCAGTGCAGCATGCGCTCGGCAAATTCGCTGGGGGCGGACTTCATGCCAGCGAGAAACGCGCACCTTCCGCGGCTTGCCCGGGAGCACCCAAGGCGGTGAGCAGCGCCACACGCTGGGCAAGCTCGCGCTCCAGGTCGATCAACTCCTGCTCGCTGGCCTCGATCTCGGCGATGCGCTCCACGAGCCCGCTCGCGGCCTGCTGGATGCGCTCCACCGCCTCCATGCGCCTGGCAAAACTGCGTCGGCGCTCACGCAACTGGGCATCGAGTTGCGCTGTGGCCGACTTGCTCCAAAGCTCAAGGTCGTTCGCCGCGGATTCATAGACCGTGCGCAAGCGCGTACCCAGTGCGCGCACCAGCCGCTCGGCAAACGCGCCCTGCGCCAGCCTCAGCGCATTGCCCACACTCAGATACTGCACGTGGCTTTCTTCGATGCGCGCGAGCTCCTGGGCAAAAGCGCCGAGTTGCGGCGTCGGCGGCACCTGCAGCGAAAAACCAAACTCGGCGTTCAGCTGACGGAACGTGCCTTCGAGCATGGCCTGGATTTCTGCCGCGCCAGCCTGCGCCTTCTCGAGCGTGACGCGCAAGTGCTCGAAAGTCTGCGCGTAGATTTTGCGCACGCCAAGCTTGATCCCTTTGTGCTGCAGCGCTTGCGTCAATTCGGCCAGCTCTGCTTTGAGCGCTTTCGTGCCGAGCTGCTGAAAAATGTCGCGCAGCAGTTTGAGGTGCACGGAACGCACGGCCTGGATCCTGGCCGTGCTCTGATCGAATTCATGCTGCTCCTGCTCGATGCGCTTGCGCATGACGCCTATGACCGAGGCGTTTTTGCCGCGCAGACTGCGCAGCTCGGCCATTTGATCATCGAGGTCGCGCTGGCGGATATGGAGGAGGCGCACCGCCTGGGCCTGCAGCTGAGCCACCCCTGCAGAGACGGCTGCGCGCAAAATGGTCTGGCGCTGCCCCATGATTCCTCGCGCCAGGGCATCTTCGAGCACCGGCAGACCGCTGGATTCGAGCAACAGGTCATCGCAGGCAATCTTGGCCATCAGGCCTTTTTGTGCCGAGATGGGCACCACCTGGGCGCGCGGCACATCGAGCGTCTGCGCCACGGTTTCACATTGGCGCTCCAGCTGTGCCTGCACCTGGGCGGGGGAATCGAGGCTGTCCCACAAAGTGTCTATCTTGTTCAGCACGACCAGCCGCGCCGCCGCACTTTCGGCCGCCGGCGCCAGGTGCTCACGCCAGATCGCCAAGTCCGAGCGCGTGACGCCCGTATCCGCCCCAAGGATGAAAACCACGGCATGGGCTTGGGGAATCAGGCCCACGGTCAACTCGGGCTCGGCCCCGACGGCGTTCAGGCCGGGCGTGTCGAGGATGACCAGCCCCTGCTTGAGCAGAGGGTGCGGAAAATTGATCAGCGCATGGCGCCACATGGGCACTTCGACCAGGCCCTGTGCATCGGGCAAAGGGTTTTCTTCGGGCAGGTCATCGTGCCAGAACCCCAAGGCCCGGGCCTCGCTCTGCGCGACCTTGCGCACCTGCGCCACCTTGGCGATGGCCTGTGCCATCTGGTTGGCGTCGTTGGGGTCGAGCGCCAGCTGGGTCCAGCGCTCGGGCCGCTGGCGCCATTCCGTCAGCCCCTGCGGCCGCAGGCGGGTTTCGATCGGCAGCAGACGCAAACTAGCGGGCACTGCCGGGTCGTAAGCCAGCTCCGTAGGACACATGGTGGTGCGCCCTGCGCTGGCGGGCATGATGCGGCGCCCATACCCGGCAAAGAAAATGGCATTGATGAGCTCGGACTTGCCGCGCGAAAACTCCGCGACGAAAGCCACCATCACCTGGTCGCTGCGCACTTGCGACTCGAGCCGCTGCAGCTGCTCTTCGATGGCCGCATCCATGAGCTCATGGTCCGCCAGCCAGGTGGACAAGGCACGCAACTGCTGCGCGAAGCCGCGCCGCCACACGCCATGCTGATCGAACTGTTCGTTGAAGGAAGGCCCCACGTTGCTCCCGACTTGGATGAATGCCGACTATGCTGAGGTTAACCCAATAGTTAACGCAATAGTCAACGCAATATATAGCATCCAGCCCTTTCATTGCGCGGCCGAACGCAGAATATTAGAGCCTGCTCAGAGTCTTAGCCACGCTGACAACGCGGACAGAAATAACTGCTGCGCTGGCCTTGCTGGAGCCAGCGAATCGGCGTACCGCACACCCGACACGGCGCGTCTGCACGGCCATAGACCTGTGTCGCATGTTGAAAATGCCCGGCCGCCCCTGCCGCATTGGAAAAATTGCGCAAGGTGGTGCCGCCCAGCGCAATGGCCTGCGCCAGCACCTCGCGGATCGCCGCATGGAGCTTGCGCACGCGTGCGGGCCCCAGCCGCATGGCGGGCGTGGTGGGCCGTATCCCCGCCAGGAACAAAGCCTCGTTCGCATAGATATTGCCTACGCCCACGACCAGCCGCCCCGCGAGCAAGACCTGTTTGATCGGCGCCCGGCTCTTTTTGAGTCCGGCGGCGAATTGCTCCACGGTAAAGGCATCGGATAGAGGCTCCACACCGAGGCCCCCAAGCAGCTTTTGCGCCACGGAGTCTTGCTCGCTCGGCGCATACACCACCGCCCCAAAGCGCCGTGGATCGTGCAGGCGCAAAACGCCCTGCGAGGTCACGAGATCGAAGTGGTCGTGGCTTCCTGGCGGCGGCAGGCCCGCGGCAAAACGCAGACTGCCCGACATGCCCAGATGCAGGAGCAAAAGCCCCTGCTCCAGGTCGACGAGCAGGTACTTGCCACGCCGGCGCACCCCCAGCACCCGCAAGCCCACGAGCGCCTGCGGCGCGCACCCGAGCGGCCAGCGCAGGGGCTTGCCCAGCCACAGCCCTTGCACTTGTGCGCCGACGATGGCATCGGCAAAACTGCGGCGCGTGGCCTCGACTTCGGGCAACTCAGGCATGCGGGGACATTCGGATTCAGTGGGATTCAGCGGGATGCTTCGATTATTATGGCCCGATGATTCGATCCCTTCGCTTGCGCACCACCGCCTTCGCCGCAGCCTTTGCGCTGGCTGCTTTTGCGGGTTTGACCCACCCTGCCCATGCGGCCGCGGAAAAGCACGACAAGCGCGTCGCTGCGCCCAGCGCCTCCGACGCAGAGGCGGCGCTGGACGCCGAGCTTTTTTACGAAATCTTTCTGGGCGAATTGAACCTGCGCACCGGCGACCCGGGTGCCGCGTACGCGCTCATGCTCGAAGCCGCGCGCCGCAGCGGCGACGAGCAGCTCTACCGCCGCGCAGCCGACATCGCCCTGCAGGCGCGCTCAGGCGACTATGCGCTCCAGGCCGTGCAGGCCTGGAAGGAGGCACACCCCGACTCGCGCGAGGCCAACCGCTACCTGCTACAAATTCTGGTAGCACTCAACCGCATCGAAGAAACCCCGCAACTGCTACGTCAGGAACTCGCACAGGCTGCGGCACACGACAAAACAGCGCTGCTCACGATGGTGCCGCAGCTTTACGCGCGTGCCAGCGACAAAACCCTGGCCGCGCAGGTGGTGGAGCAGGCACTCGCAGACGTGCTCGCCGAACCTGCTTTTGCGCCGGCCGCCTGGGTGACGGTGGGGCGCATGCGGCTCGCCGCCAAGGACAGCGCCGGTGCGCTCGAGGCCGCACAACGCGCGCAAGCGCTCGCCCCTGCGAACGACGGCGCCATGCTGCTCGCACTGGAGTTGCTCGAATCCGGGGAAACCCAGGCGCAGGCCTTGGTCAACCGCTATCTGGCCGGCCAGCCCAAACCCGAATTGCGCATGGCCTACGCCGGGGTGCTGCTGAATTTACAGCGCAATGCGGAAGCGGAAAAAGAGTTGCAGGCCGTGACCCGCGCCAAGCCGGACTTTCCCGACACCTGGCTGCTGCTCGCGGCGCTGCAACTGCAAAGAAACCAGCTGAGCGACGCCGAAAAATCTTTGCAGCGCTTTCTGGAACTCGTCCCTGGCGCCGACGTCGACCCCCAGACCCGGCAGCGCGGCCTGACCCAGGCTTATTTGATGCAGGCGCAAATTGCCGAGAAAAAGCACGACTACGCTGCCGCGGAGTCCTGGCTCAAACGCATAGACAACGCGGATGAGATGTTCAGCGTGCAGCGCCAGCGTGCCTCCGTGCTCGCACACCAGGGCAAGATCGAGCAGGCGCGCGCACTCCTGCGCAACCTGCCCGGCGCGACGCCGCAGGCCGCGCGCCTGAAGCTGCAAGCCGAGGTGCAGCTGTTGCAAGAGCTGCGCATGTACCGCGAAGCCTTCGAGGTGCAAAGCCAACTGGTGGCGCAAAACCCGCAGGACGACGACCTCGTCTATGACCAGGCCGTGCTCGCCGAAAAGGCCGGCAACCCGGAGCTCATGGAAAAGCTCCTGCGCGACCTCATCGCGCGCCGTCCCAACTACTTTCATGCCTACAACGCGCTCGGCTATTCGCTCGCCGATAGAGGCGTGCAGCTCGAAGAGGCCAAGCACTTGGTCAACAAGGCGCTCGAATTTGCGCCTGGTGACCCCTACATCACCGACAGCCTGGGCTGGGTGGAATTCCGCCTCGGCCACCATGCCGAGGCGGTGCGCCTGCTCGAGTCGGCCTACAAAACCCGCCCCGACGCGGAAATCGCCGCGCACCTCGGCGAAGTCCTCTGGAGCATGGGCGAGCACCACCGAGCCTTGAGCATCTGGAAGGAAGGGCGGCGCCTGAACCCCGACAATGAAACTTTGCAATCGACCCTCAAGCGCCTGGGTGTGCGCCTCTGAGGCGGCGTGAACCGCCTCCTGCGCCCCATAAGCCTCCCATCCGCCAACCATGCTCCCCCCAGCCAGCCAGCGCGCACACCTGCCTGGGCGCATTGCCCCAGCGCGCGTGGGAGTGTGGGCGCTTTGCCTGGGTCTGCTGCTCGCCTTCGCAGGCTGCGCGCAGCCGCCTCGCGCCAGCGCACCGGCAGGAGCCTCCTCCGTGTGGACCGGGCGTCTGGCGCTGCAGGTGCAAGGCGACGAAGCGCAGTCTTTTTCCGCGCTGTTCGAGTTGCGCGGCTCACCCGCGCAAGGTGAGCTCGTGCTTTCCAGCCCGCTTGGCAGCACCCTCGCCGTGCTGCGCTGGCAGCCTGGCGAAGCCGCACTGCAAACGGGCCAGCAAACGCGGCAGGCCGCATCGCTAGATGCCTTGCTGCAAGACGCCGCCGGCAGCCGCATTCCCGTGGCGGCCCTGTTCGACTGGCTGCAAGGCATCAACACGCCAGTGGCGGGCTGGCAGGTCGATCTCTCGTCCCTGCCCGAGGGCCGTGTGCTCGCGCAGCGCAGCGACCCTCCCCCGCCCGCAACGCTGCGCATCGCGCTCACGCGCTAAGGCTCTCAGCTGCCCTGCCCCATGCAAGCCCTGTACGACGTACCCGCCCCGGCCAAGCTCAACCTCTTTTTGCACGTCACGGGCCGCCGGGCCGATGGCTACCACTTGCTGCAATCCGTTTTCATGCTGATCGACTGGTGCGACACGCTGCATTTCGAGCGCCGCACCGACGGCCGCATCGCGCGCACCGACCTTGGCGAACCGCTGCCCGCGCTCGACCTCAGCGTGCGCGCTGCGCAGGCCCTGCAGGCTGCCACGGGCTGCGACGCAGGCGTGCAGATCTGCGTGTTCAAGCGCATCCCCGCCCAGGCCGGCATGGGCGGCGGCTCCTCGGATGCCGCCACCACGCTGCTGGCGCTCAACCGGCTGTGGGACCTGCGCCTGCCGCGCGCGGCGCTCGAGCGCATTGGGCTGGCGCTGGGCGCGGACGTGCCGTTTTTCCTGCGTGGACACAATGCCTGGGTCGAGGGCATAGGCGAACAGATCACACCGCTCGCGCCCACGGTGCAATTGCCCGCGGCCCGCTTCGTGGTGGTCAAACCCACGGCGGGGCTGGACACGCGCGAAATTTTTTCCTCGCCAGGCCTTCAACGAAACTCCGAAGCTGCTACAATCTTGGGCTTTGCTGCAGCACCCTACAGCTACGGTCGCAATGACCTGCAACCGGTTGCCCAGGTACTGTGTCCCGAGATAAACCAAGCCATTGCATGGCTACAATCGCGGGGCTTGCAGGCCAGGATGACAGGCTCTGGCAGTGCGGTGTTTGCGCAATGGGCCCATACGCCAGACCCTGACGACGTCTTTGTGGACGTCGCCCAGACCCCAAAAGGGTGGCAGGTCAAAGTATGTAAAAATCTGATGCTCCATCCACTGGTGGACTGGGCGTCCGATGAAAGTTTGCGGTGAGCTGCCTTCGGCAGTTGACCTGTGTAGGGGAGTCGCCAAGTTGGTCAAGGCACCGGATTTTGATTCCGGCATGCGAGGGTTCGAGTCCTTCCTCCCCTGCCAAATCTTCTAAAACCTGTAGAGCACACGCAACCATGTCGGATCCGCTTGTGGCAACGGGCTTCGCGCTGCAAGAGCGCCCAGCGTTGCACCCGTTGTGATCTGCGCGCGGGCCCTCTCACTGATTGCTGGGACGCACATGCAAGCCAATCAACCCGATTTCATGGTTTTCACGGGCAATGCCAACCCCGGCTTGGCCGCTGAAATCGTCCACCACCTGGGCACGCGCCTGGGCGCAGCCGATGTGGGACGCTTTTCCGACGGCGAGGTGGCCGTCGAAGTCAAGCAGAACGTGCGTGCGCGCGACGTCTTCGTGGTGCAGTCCACCTGCGCGCCCACGAACGAAAACCTCATGGAGCTGCTGGTCATGGTCGATGCGCTCAAGCGCGCCTCGGCCGAGCGCATCAGCGCCGTGATCCCCTATTTTGGCTATGCGCGCCAGGATCGCCGTCCGCGCTCCTCGCGCGTGCCGATTTCGGCCAAAGTGGTCGCCAACATGCTGCAGGCCGTGGGCGTGGCGCGCGTGCTCACCATGGACCTGCACGCCGACCAGATTCAGGGGTTTTTCGACATCCCGGTGGACAACATCTACGCCTCGCCGGTGCTGCTGCGCGACTTGCGCCAGAAAAACTACGACGACCTCATCGTCGTTTCTCCTGATGTGGGTGGCGTGGTGCGCGCGCGCGCGCTCGCCAAGCAGCTCAACTGCGACCTCGCCATCATCGACAAGCGCCGGCCCAAGGCCAACGTGTCCGAAGTCATGCACGTGATCGGCGAGATCGACGGGCGCAACTGCGTCATCATGGACGACATGATCGACACGGCTGGCACGCTGGTCAAGGCCGCCGAAGTGCTCAAAGAGCGCGGCGCCAAAAACGTCTACGCCTACTGCACGCACCCGATCTTTTCGGGCCCGGCCATAGAGCGCCTCAGCCAGGGGCGGGCGCTCGACGAGGTCGTGGTCACCAACACCATTCCCTTGAGCGATGCGGCCAAGGAGTGTTCCAAGATTCGCCAACTCTCCGTCGCGCAGCTGATCGCCGAGACGATCCAGCGCATCGCCACGGGCGAGTCGGTCATGAGTTTGTTCTCCGACCAGGAAAATCTTTTCTGATTTTCTCTGCCTGTCCGCTTCATCGGTCAGGCAGATGCGAGAACGGCACGCAAGCCTGCAATGCTGCAGGTTTTTCAGCAACGGGGTGAGGCTGGTCGCGGCCCACCCATTTTTCAGGAGTCAGTCATGCAATTCGTCGCTTTCGAGCGCAGCAAGCAAGGTACGGGTGCGAGCCGCCGCCTGCGCAACACGGGCAAGACACCCGGCATCGTCTATGGCGGTTCGGCCGAGCCGCAAATGATCGAGCTCGACCACAATGCCCTGTGGCACGCGCTCAAAAAAGAAGCCTTCCATTCGAGCGTGCTCGACATGGAGCTCAACGGCCAGACCAGCAAGGTGCTGCTGCGCGACGTGCAATACCACCCTTTCAAGCAACTGGTGCTGCACATCGACTTCCAGCGCATCGATGAAAAGACCAAACTGCACATGAAGGTGCCGCTGCACTTCAGCGGAGCCGAAGAATCGCCCGCCGTGAAGGTAGACAAGTGCATGGTCACGCCCATCGTGACCGAACTCGAAGTCACTTGCATGCCCGCGGACCTGCCAGAATTCATCGCCGTCGATCTTTCCACGCTGCAAAAAGGCGCTTCCTTGCATCTGCAACACGTCAAGCTGCCCAAGGGCGTGACGGCCGTGGTGCGCGGCAGCGACCGCAATCCGGTGCTGGTGTCGGTGGTGGCGCCCGCAGCCGAAATCGAGACCCCGGCCGAGGCTGCACCTGCTGCCGAAGCCAAGGGCAAAGGCAAGGGCAAGAAGTAATCGCTTCCCGGCTTCGCCAGCGCCAGCCTTCAGGCTGTCGTCAGACGGAAAACGGCCCACCGCTGCGTGGGCCGTCGTCGTTTTTGTCCCGATAATCTTTGCATGATCAAACTCTTCGTCGGCTTGGGCAACCCCGGCCCGGAATACGAGAGCACACGCCACAACGCGGGCTTTTGGTGGCTGGACGCGGCGGCGCAGGCGCTGGGGGTGCAACTGGTGCCGGAGCGCAGCTACCACGGGCTCGTCGCGCGCACCAACATCCAGGGGCGCAGCGTGTGGCTGCTCGAGCCGCAGACCTTCATGAACCTCTCGGGCAAGTCGGTGGCTGCGCTCGCGCGCTTTTACAAGATCGCGCCCGAGGAAGTCCTCGTCGCGCACGACGAACTCGACCTGCCCGCGGGCCAGGTCAAGCTCAAACGCGGGGGCGGCCACGCCGGCCACAATGGTTTGCGCGACATCCATGCGCAGCTGGGCGCGTCCGACTACTGGCGCCTGCGCATAGGCATAGGGCATCCGGGCGTGAAAGCGGAGGTGATCCACTGGGTGCTGCAAAAGCCCTCGCCCGAACAACGCCGGCTGATCGAAGCCGCCATCGCACACAGTTTGCAGGCCTTGCCCGCGCTACTGCATGGCGACATGGCAAAGGCCACGCTGCTCATCCACACCACCGCTGCGCCACGCCCCAAACCCCAGCGGCCCAAGCCAGGCCCCTCGGCAGCGCCCGAGGCGGACACTTGAAATTTCTATTTTGATAGCAATAAGCGCTTGTCCATCAAGCGCTAGAGGACAAAAACATCCTCAGTTTTCGAGCTTGATCGCGCGCAGACGCAGGTATTTTTGCCACAAGGCTTCGCGGCTTTCGACGTGCGCGGGGTTCACGGGGATGCAGGACACGGGGCAAAGCAGCGCGCACTGCGGCTCGTCGAAGTGGCCCACGCATTCGGTGCAGCGCGCCGGGTCGATCACGTAAACCTCGGGCCCGAGCGAGATCGCCTCGTTCGGGCACTCGGGCTCGCAGACGTCGCAGTTGATGCACTCGTGCGTGATCATCAGCGCCATGGTCGTCCTCGTAAGGTTCAGCTGCTCGCAAGCCGCACGGCGAGCCCCAGAAACACCAGCCCCGCGACGCGGTTGAGCGCCGTGCGTGCGCGCGCCGAGCGCTGCAGCAAGGCGCCGAACGCGCCCGAGAAGCACGCGATGGCGCCAAACACCAGCAAAGTGGCGAGCATGAAGACCAGACCCAGCACCATGGTCTGTGCGGCCACGCTGCCGCGCGCCGGATCGGTGAACTGCGGCAAAAAGGCCAGAAAGAACATCAGCACCTTGGGATTGGTGAGGTTCATGAGCATGCCGCGACCGACCATGCGCACGAGACCAGGCACGGCGGCCGACTCGGCCTGCGGCGCCGCGGCCGGGTCTTGCCCGCCGCGCGCTGCATCGCCTGCATCGGCCGCATCCTGCGTCACCCCTTGCGCCGCGCCAGTAGGCACGCGCAGCGCCTGCCAGGCGAGCCAGGCAAGGTAGGCCGCGCCGCAGAATTTGAGCACCGTAAAGGCCGTGGGCGAGGCCGCGAACAGCGCCGCCAGCCCCAGCGCCACGGCCGCCGTGTGCACCACCAGCCCCAGGCACAAACCCAGCACCACCGCCATGCCCGCGCGCCAGCCGCGCTGCGCGGATTGCAGCAGCACGAACAGGTTGTCAGGGCCCGGCGTGAGTGCGAGCAGTACGGCCACGCCGAAAAACGTGCTCAAAGTATGCAGGCTGGGCATGGCAGGCAGGAAAAGAAGATGAAGGGATCGCTTGCCCGTGAGCTCTCAGGCGCGCCCGATGATGGACGCCGTGGCCATGAGCTCCTCGAGCAGCGCGAGCGCCACCTTGCCCGACATCGCGTACGGGTCGAGCTCGGGCTTTTCGGAGTATTTGAGCAGGATGGAGTGGTTGATTTTGGCGAGGTTTGCCTGCCCCATGGTCCAGCCACCGAAGCGGCGCTCGCAGATTTCCTCGTAGGCCAGCAGTTCGACCTGGCGGTGGCGCGCATCGTGCAGGATGTGGCTGTAGAGCCTGTTGACCGCAGCGCGGCCGCCCTCTATGGCCTGCAGGAAAATGCCGCCGCCATAGCACAGGATGCCCGTGATGCCGCTCGCGGGGTTGTGGCTGCGCGATTCGGCAAGAATGGCCTCGATCGCGTCGGGGGAAGGATCGACCGCGCGGCTCGCATACACCAGGCGCACCAGCATGTTCAGCTCCGGCCAGGGATGAGCGAAAGGAATTCACGGCGCAGGTTCGCGTCCTTGAGGAACACGCCGCGCATGACGGAGTTGAGCATCTTGCTGTCCGGCTCGCGCACGCCGCGCCAGGACATGCAAAAGTGGCTGGCCTCCATGACGATGGCCAGGCCGTCGGGCTGGGTTTTTTCGATGATGAGGTCGGCGAGCTGCACCACGGCCTCTTCCTGGATTTGCGGGCGGCCCATGACCCAATCGACCAGGCGCGCGTATTTCGACAGGCCGATCACGTTGGTGTGTTCGTTGGGCAGGATGCCGATCCAGATTTTGCCGATCACCGGGCACAGGTGGTGGCTGCAGGCGCTGCGCACGGTGAGCGGGCCGACGATCATGAGCTCGTTGAGGTGCTCGGCGTTGGGAAATTCGGTGAGCGCTGGTTGCGACGCGTAGCGGCCCTTGAACACCTCATTGAGGTACATTTTGGCGACGCGGCGCGCGGTATCGCGCGTGTTGTGATCGCCGTCGGTGTCTATGACCAGGCTGTCTAGCACACCCTGCATCTTGAGTTCGACTTCATCGAGCAGTTTTTCGAGCTCGCCGGGTTCGATGAATTCGGCGATGTTGTCGTTGGCATGAAAGCGCTTGCGCGCGGCAAGGAGGCGCTCGCGGATCTTGACGGAAACAGGCGTGCCTTCGTCTTCGGTCATAGGCGGTGGCGTCATGGTGGCGGCAAGGGGTCTGAGCATGACAGGGATGTTAACAGCGATCGCAACCCCCTGATTACAAGGGTTTTTGAGCGCTCACGCATACGTAGAAAGCGCAAGCAGCTACTTAAATGATAGCTACCGAGGTCAATAGCGCTTGCCCGTGACCCAGAGCGCCAGACGCATCAGGCCGTAGGCGAGCCAGTCGAGCACGCGCTCGCGCAAGGGCCTTTGCAGGTAGCGCGCCGGATCGACCCGCTGCCCCGCGTGCTCCATGGCGTGCACGAGGCGCGCGCGCAACGCGCACGCAAACGCGCCGTCCTCCACCACCACGTTGGCCTCGCGCGCGAGCAGCAGGCTCAAGGGCTCGAGGTTGGACGAGCCCACCGTGGCCCAGGGCTTTTCGCCCTGCGCGTCGATCACGGCCACCTTGGCGTGCAAAAAGCTGGGCGCGTATTCGTGCATCTCCACGCCGGCTTCGAACAGCACGCCATAGACAGGCTTGGCCGCGTGGTACTGCATGAAGTATTCGTAACGCCCTTGCAGCAGCAGACGCACGCGCACGCCGCGCCGCGCTGCAAGCACGAGTGCGCGGCGCAGCTTGTGTCCGGGGATGAAGTAGGCGTTGGCAATGATGATCTCCTGCCGCGCCGCAGCGATCGCGCGCAGGTAGGCTTTTTCGATGTGGCCGCGGAAGCGCAGGTTGTCGCGCAGCACCAGCGCAGCGCGCACGCCGGGCGCATCACGCTGCAAGCGCGCAGCGTGCCGCGTCGCACTGGCCGCGCGCAACGCACGCACGGCCTCGGGCAGGTCGCGCCGGCGCAGGTCGCGCACGGCCTCGATGCGCCACCAGAGCTGCTCCATCGCCTCGCTTGCCTGCGCCACCAGGCTGCCCGCGACTTCCACGGCAAAGTCCAGCCGCGGCGCGGCGAGCGGCCCGTGGTTGGGGTCATGAAAATCGTCGAGGATGTTGATGCCGCCGCAAAACAGCAGCCAGCCATCGACCACGCAGAGCTTGCGGTGCAGGCGCCGCCAATGGCGCGGCGAGAGCAGGCCAAACCATCCGGGCGGCGCATAGACGCGCCACTGCACGCCAGCCTCCTTGAAGCGGCGCGCCCACTCTTGCGGCAGGCGGCCCGTGCCTAAGCCGTCAACCACCACGTGCGTGCGCACGCCGCGGCGCGCAGCGCGTTCGAGCGCCTCGGCCACCGCCACGGCAGCGCCCGTGAAGTCGAAGATGTAGGTTTCGAGCTGGATGTCCGACAGCGCCGCGTCCATGGCCCGCACCAGCGCCGGAAACAGCTCCTGCGCACCTTGCAACAGACGCAAGTGGTGGTCTTTTGCAAAAGTGGCCGCGGGCGCCATGGCTGCTCAGGGCGGATCGAGCCGGAATTCAGCGATCAGCGGCAGGTGGTCGGACATGCGCCACCACACGCGCCCGCGCGGCACGAGCAGGCCCAGCGGCTGCAGGCCGCGCGCGTAGATGTGATCGAGCTGCACCAGCGGCAGGCGCGCGGGGTAGGTATAGGCGCGCGGCGCGTCGAGCTCCATCAGGCCAAACTCCGCGAGCATGTGCCTGGTCTGCACGCCCCAGTCGTTGAAATCCCCCGCCACCACCAGCGGATCGCCCGCAGGCACCTCGCGCGTGATGAATTCCTGCAATTGCTGCGTCTGGCGGATGCGGCTGCCCGGAATCAGACCCAGGTGCACCACGATGCCGTGCAGGCGACGCCCATGCACCTCCACCTCGACGTGCAAGAGCCCGCGCTGCTCGAAGCGGTGGTCGGAAATGTCCTGATGCTGATGCCCCAGCACGGGCCAGCGCGAAAGCAGCGCATTGCCATGTTCGCCGTGGCGCGTGATGGCGTTGGTGCGGTACACCGCGTGGTAGCCCTCGGGCGCGAGAAAATCGGCCTGCGGCAATTCGGGCCAGTGCGGAAAATGCTGCGCATAGCGCCGGTGAAGTTTGCGCACTTCCTGCAAAAAGACGAGGTCGGCGTCGAGCTGCTGCACCGCCTGCCCGAGGTTGTGGATTTCGAGCCGCCGCGCCGGCCCCAGGCCCTGCACACCCTTGTGGATGTTGTAAGTGGCGACGCGCAGGATGCGGCCGCTGTCGTGGCTGTGTTTGTGCATCGATGGCCGTGGTTTCAGGGTTTTTGTCTCAAAAAAAGGAGCTGCCTGTGCTTGTCCATTAAGCGCTGGTGGTCGATTTGACGATTGGATTTTCGCTATCGACAAAGTAGCACTCACGAAGGCTGCACGGCAACGCGCGGCAGCAGCAGGATCGCTTCGGCGTTCGACGGCGAAAAGCAGCGCTCGGCGGCCTCGCGCCAAGGCAACCATGCAAATGCGGTGTGCTCGCGCGGATTCAATACCACCGGCGTGCCTGCGGGCACCTGCAGGCTGAAGAGGTGCTCGGTGTTGCGCCACACACCGGGCGCGTAGCGGTGCTGCCATTGCGGATAGATCGCATAGACATTCTCGAGCTGCCAGTCGCGCAGCACGCCGCCGGGCGCAAGCGCATCGATGCCTGTCTCTTCACGCACCTCGCGCACAGCGGTGTCGTGGAAGCTCTCGTGCGGGTGGTCTTTGCTGCCGGTCACCGACTGCCAGAACAGCTCGGCGTCGGCACGCCGGATCAAGAGCACCTCGAGTGCCGGCGTGTGGATCACCACGAGCACGGACTCGGGGATTTTGTGAGGGCGGGGATCAGACACCGGAGATCACGGCATCCAGCGCCGCAACGATATCGCTTGCGTAAGCGCTGAGAGAACCCAGCGCCGCCCCCAGATCGCGCACCAGAAACGACGCCACCTGTGGCGCCAGTAGGTATAGGCGTTCTCCCTCGAAATCCACCGCTGGGCACAAATTGCGCGGAATGTCACCTGGAACGAGGGCGTGCCTGACCAGTGGCATCAGCAAGCGCGTGGGCAAAGCCTCGAGCAGGTCACTTTGGATGTTGACCATGTAGGGCATCGCATCGCGCTGCCGCTGACTGGGGTTGCGATGCACGTCGAACTGCGCCATGCGACTTCACCAGGGTCGGAATTCTTCGCCGAAGACGCCGCCCTTTTCTACCAGGGCATGCTGCGCGGCAATCCACTCTTTATAAGTTTCATTGAACTCCTGGCGCCGCTGCGCCAGCGATTTGGGTGGTGCCGCGGCCTTGAGCGCCTCGAACTGCTCGGCCGAGAGAATGACCGAATCGACGCGCCCGCCCTTTTCCACGAACACGGGCGCGCGCTTGGCCTGGGCGCAAATCTGCCCAAAGCGGTTCTTGGCTTCGGTGGCGGTGACGTGCATAGCGATCTCCAGCGGGTGAATGGCCATTTTAGCCAATCATCCTGAATCTCCCTGCACCCATCAAACCACGATCAGGCGACCTTGGGCGCCTCGACGCTGCGCAGGCGGATGTGCAGCTCGCGCAGCTGTTTTTCATCGACGGGCGAAGGCGCGTGGGTCAGCAGGCACTGGGCGCGCTGGGTCTTGGGGAAGGCAATCACGTCGCGGATCGACTCGGCGCCCGTCATCAGCGTGATCATGCGGTCGAGCCCGAAGGCCAGGCCGCCGTGCGGCGGCGCGCCGTACTGCAGCGCGTCGAGCAGGAAGCCGAACTTGAGCTGCGCTTCTTCCGGCGAGATCTTGAGCGCGTCGAACACTTTTTGCTGCACGTCGGCGCGGTGGATACGCACCGAGCCGCCGCCGAGCTCCCAGCCGTTGAGCACCATGTCGTAGGCCTTGGAGAGGCATTTTTCGGGCGCGCTCACCATCCAGTCCTCGTGCCCGTCCTTGGGCGCCGTGAACGGGTGGTGCACGGCATTCCAGCGCTGCTCGTCCTCGTCGAACTCGAACATCGGAAAGTCCACCACCCACAGCGGCGCCCAACGGTCTTCGAACAGGCCGTTCGTCTTGCCGAACTCGCTGTGGCCGATCTTGATGCGCAGCGCGCCGATGGCGTCGTTGACCACCTTTTCCTTGTCGGCGCCGAAGAAAATCAGGTCACCGTCTTGCGCCCCGCTGCGCGCGAGGATGGCTTCGAGCGCCGCATCATGAAGGTTCTTGACGATGGGCGACTGCAGGCCGTCGCGCCCCTTGGCGACTTCGTTGACCTTGATCCAGGCCAGGCCCTTGGCACCGTAAATCTTGACGAATTCGGTGTAGCCGTCGATCTCGCTGCGGCTGATTTCGGCGCCGCCGGGCACGCGCAAGGCTACCACGCGGCCGCCGGCCATGTTCGCCGCGGCGCTGAAGACCTTGAAATCAACCTCTTTCATCACGTCGGTGAGCTCGGTGAACTCGAGCTGCACGCGCAGATCGGGCTTGTCCGAGCCAAAGCGCCGCGCCGCCTCCTGGTAGCTCATGACCGGGAAGCTCCCCAGGTCTATGCCCAGCGTGTTCTGGAACACGCTGCGCACCATGTGCTCGAACAGCGCGCGGATGTCCTGCTCGTCCATGAACGAGGTTTCGATGTCGATCTGCGTGAATTCGGGCTGGCGGTCGGCGCGCAAGTCTTCGTCGCGAAAGCACTTGGTGATCTGGTAATACCGGTCGAAGCCCGCGACCATCAGCAACTGCTTGAAGAGCTGCGGCGACTGCGGCAGCGCGAAGAACATGCCCGGATGCACGCGGCTGGGCACGAGGTAGTCGCGCGCGCCTTCGGGCGTGCTCTTGGTGAGCATGGGCGTTTCGATGTCGACGAAGCCGTTGGTGTCGAGGAACTTGCGCACCTCCATCGCGACGCGGTAGCGCAGCATCAGGTTGTGCTGCATGTAGGGGCGGCGCAGGTCGAGCACGCGGTGCGTGAGGCGCGTGGTCTCGGAGAGGTTTTCCTCGTCGAGCTGAAACGGCGGCGTGACCGAGGGGTTGAGCACCTTGAGCTCATGGCACAGCACCTCGATCTGGCCGCTCTTGAGCTTGTCGTTCGTGGTGCCGGTCGGACGCGCGCGCACCAGGCCCGTGATCTGCACGCAATACTCGTTGCGCACCTCTTCGGCGGTATGGAACATCTCGGCGCGATCGGGGTCGCACACCACCTGCACCGCGCCTTCGCGGTCGCGCAGGTCGATGAAGATCACGCCGCCATGGTCACGGCGGCGGTTCACCCAGCCGCACAGGGTAACGGTTTGGCCCAGCAGGGCTTCGGTCACGAGACCGCAATAATGGGAACGCATGGCCATGGCAAAACTTCCGGCGCCGCTGCGGGCGCGTCAACAGATAAAAATGAAGAAAAAGAATCGGTGGGCGCGCTGAAAAGGCGAACTCAGACGCTCAATGGGCAGCGTCCCGTGCAGTATCAATGTCGGCAGGCGGCGCGACCACGCCCATGGAGATGATGTATTTGAGCGCTGCATCGACGCTCATGTCGAGCTCTATGCACTCGCTCTTGCGCACCATCACGAAGTAGCCGCCCGTGGGGTTGGGCGTGGTGGGCACATAGACGCTCACATACTCGTCGCGCAGGTAGGCCGCGACCTCGCCGCTGGGCGCTCCGGTGATGAAAGCCAGCGTCCACACACCTTCGCGCGGCCACTGCACCAGCGCCGCGGTGCGAAAGGCATTGCCGCTTTCGGAAAACACCGTGTCCGACACCTGCTTGACGCTCGAATAAATGGAGCGCACCACGGGGATGCGGCTCACGATGGCGTCGCCCCACTGCACCAGCTTGCGCCCGGCAAAGTTGCTTGCCGCGGCGCCGACGATCAGCAAAATCAGCAGCGTGAGCAACACGCCAAAGCCCGGAATGTGCAGACCAATCAGCCGGTCGGGCTGCCAGGCTTCGGGCAGGATCAGCAGGGTCTGGTCGAGCGTGCCCACGATCCAGTGCAGCACGGCCAGCGTGATCGCGCCCGGCACGATCACCAGCAGGCCGGTCAAAAACCATTTGCGCAAGGCAGCCATGCGCGGGTCTTCAGGCTTGCGGCGCCGCCGCAGCAGGCGTGGTGCCCGCGGCGCAGCCTGCGCAGGGAGCCGCGGCAGCAGCACCATCCTTGCCAGATTCGGCAGCCGCACAGGCCGCACCCTCTGCCGCGGATTCACTCGCCGGCGCAGATTTGCCCGCGCCCTTGCCGCTGTCACGGAAGTCGGTCGCGTACCAGCCCGAGCCCTTGAGCTGGAAACCCGCTGCCGTCACCTGCTTGGTGAACGTGGCCGCGCCGCAGGCCGGGCAGACCGAAAGCGGCGCATCGGAGATTTTTTGCAGCACATCCTTGGCATGGCCACAAGTGCCGCATTTGTAGGCGTAGATAGGCATAGTGTTGGAGGAAGTGAAATGCAAAGCCCTCAATTATAGGCGGGGGTGTTTTTTGCAATATCCATGCACCGCCTGCCCATGCAATGCCTGCCGCCGCCGCGCGGTTCAAAACAACCGCATCCGCACCAGCCACTGCATCAGCAGCAAGCCCAGCACGAAACCAAGTCCGCCATAAATCAGGCTTTGCAACAGACGATTCGTGCGCTTTTGCGCTTCGAGCAGTTCGCGCACCAAGGGCGTGGGCTCGGTGCGGCGCTGGCGCAGGTATTGATGCAGCAGCAGCGGCAGCTCGGGCAGCATCTGCGCGTAGTGCGGTGCCTGCGCGCGCAGCTCGCGCCACAGGCGCTGCGGGCCCATCTGCTCGAGCATCCATTTTTCGAGGAAGGGCTTGGCCGTGCTCCACAAGTCGAGGTCGGGGTCGAGCTGGCGCCCCAGGCCTTCGATGTTGAGCAGGGTTTTTTGCAGCAGCACGAGCTGCGGCTGGATTTCGACATTGAAGCGCCGCGAGGTCTGGAACAGGCGCATGAGCACCATGCCGAGCGAGATTTCCTTGAGCGGGCGGTCGAAGTACGGCTCGCACACGGTGCGGATCGCCGCCTCGAGCTCGTTCACGCGCGTTTCGGGCGGCACCCAGCCGCTTTCGATGTGCAGCTCGGCCACGCGCTTGTAGTCGCGCCGGAAAAAGGCCGTGAAGTTTTGCGCGAGGTATTCCTTGTCGAACTCGGTGAGCGTGCCGACGATGCCGAAGTCGAGCGAAATGTAGCGCCCGAAGCTCGTCGGATCGAGGCTGACCTGGATGTTGCCGGGGTGCATGTCGGCGTGGAAAAAGCCGTCGCGGAACACCTGGGTAAAAAAGATCGTCACGCCGTCGCGCGCCAATTTGGGAATGTCCACGCCCGCCACGCGCAGGCGCTCGACCTGGCTGATGGGCACGCCGTCCATGCGCTGCATCACCATCACCTCGGGGTGGCAGTAGTCCCAGAAAATCTCCGGGATCAGCACCAGGTCCAGCCCCGCCATGTTGCGCCGCAGCTGGGCGGCATTGGCGGCCTCGCGCACGAGGTCGAGCTCGTCGTGCAGGTAGTTGTCGAATTCGGCCACCACCTCGCGCGGCTTGAGGCGCCGGCCGTCGGCCGACAGGCGCTCGACCCAGCTTGCCATCATGCGCATGAGGCTCAGGTCTTTTTCGATCACAGGCAGCATGCCGGGGCGCAGCACCTTCACGGCCACTTCGCGCTGCTGACCCGTGCGGTCGCGCAGCGTGGCAAAGTGCACCTGCGCGATCGACGCGCTGGCCACGGGCACGCGCTCGAAATGCTCGAACACCTCGGCGATGGGGCGGCGAAAGGCGCGCTCTATGGTCGCCACGGCGATGTCGGCCGCGAACGGCGGCACGCGATCCTGCAAGAGCGCGAGTTCGTCGGCGATGTCAGGCGGCAGCAGGTCGCGCCGCGTCGAAAGCACCTGGCCGAACTTGACGAAGATCGGCCCCAATTGTTCGAGCGCTTCGCGCAGGCGCTGGCCGCGCGGCTTGTGCAGGCGCCGCCCCAGCGTCAGCGCTCGCGCGAGCCAGCGCAGCCCGGGCTTTTGCAGGCCATCGAGCAATAGCTGGTCGAGGCCATTGCGCCACACCACCCTGACGATGGTCGCACCGCGCGCCCAATGTTTCATGGGTTGGTGAGCGAAGAAGCGGCTGCAGGCGCGCTGCGCGCCGCGGCGAACTGCCGCAGCGCCTGCGCGGCGCGGCGCGCGACATCGCCCACGACGTGCGCGGGCGCGTCGCCAATGAGATGCGCGAGGTCGTCCTCCAAATCCCAGCGCACGTGATCGACGAGCCAGTTGATTTCGGCCGCGAGCTGCACGTCGCCTTCGATGCGCAGCGGTGGCTTGTCGCCGCGCAGCGCCGTTTGCGCGAGCGCGAGCGGCGAAGTCTCGGTGACTTCCAGATGCAGATCGGGCTCGGCCTGCGCGGACGCGAGGTCGAGCAGGCCCGCGGGCGTGACGCCGAGCGCGAGCACATACGCACGCCAGCGCAGCTGCGCCACGCGCCCGCGCTGGCGCACGAGGCGCTCCATGGCCTCGGGCTCCTGCATCAGCACGTGGTTGAGCAGCAGCACCACACGGTGCTGCACCTCATGCACCAGCCACTGCGGCGCCTGCGGGCCGGCGGCGAAACGCTCGAACAGGCCGTCGAGCAAAGAGAAAGGGGAAGGTATTGCCATGGCTGGCGATTATGGCCGCGCTGCAGCGCAGGAACGCCGCAGCAAGCAAATGGCGGCAAGCATCACTGCAGCGCCTGCACCCCCGCGACCAGCCAACCGCTCGCGCCCGACTTGGGCTTGGTCATGTTCCAGACTTCGCGGAACGGGCTGGGGCCGGCCGAGGGCTCTTCGCGGATCATGCCCGAGAACTCCACGCTGGCCATGTAGCCGTCGCCCAGGTCTTCGATGCCCAGCAACTGCGCCTCGAGCATGAGCACGTCGGTCTGGTTGGGTTGGCTGGACTGGCTGGACTGGCTGGACTGGCTGTTGCGGTGTGCCTCGCGCTCGGCGAGCTGGGCGCGGATTTCGGCAAGCATTTCGTCGGTCATCATGGAGCGCAGCGTGGCGATGTCGGCGCGATCCCAGGCGGCCTGCAGGGTGGTGAAGTTGCGCTTGGCCGCGGTCAGAAAGCCCGCCACGTCGAAGCCTTCGGGAATGCCCCAGTTCTGCGAACCGGAAAGCGCCGAACCTATGACCACGCCCGAGGCTTGCGCAGCCTGGGACGTATTCGCTGCTTCGAAAGCCGTGCCACTACGCTCCCAGGGGCGCGCCGAGGCGTCGTTGCCGACCTTGGCGGGGTTGTATTGCGCAGGCGCCTGCGCGGCGGCGGGCGAGCCCGCGCCCTGCAAAGCCCAGCGCGACGAATTTGCCGCCGGGCGCGAACGCAGGAACATGCGCAGCACGAAGAAGGCCACGAGCACGAGCAGCGCGATCAGCAGAAACTGCCCCATCCCGGCCCCGAGCCCGAGCGAATGCGCGAGCCAGGCGAGGCCAAGACCCGCCGCGAGGCCGCCAAGCATCGCGCCCCAGGGCTTCTTGGGGGCGGCGGATGCGGGGTTGGGCGCGGTGTTCGGCGCGGCATTGGGCGCCGCTGCTGGCTTGGCGGGCGTGGCCTGTCCGGGGCTTTGCGGCGCGGCGTAGCGCTGCGTCACGTTGCTCGACTGTTTGCCCGTCGAACGCCCGCCGCCCAGGCGCGCGGCATCGGCGTTGGCATGTGCGGCAACCAGGGCCAGCACCAGAATCCAGGACCATCGTTTCATGTTCGTCGTCTCCAAAGGTTGCTTCATAACAGCAATAAATCGCTCAGCACTTGATTGCAACATGCAAAGCCACGATGCCGCCCGTGAGGTTGTGATAGTCCACATGGCCAAAGCCATTTTGTTGCATCAGGGCTTTGAGCTCCTCCTGCCCCGGGTGCATGCGGATGGACTCGGCCAGGTAGCGGTAACTCGCCTCGTCGCCTGCCACCCACTTGCCCAGGCGCGGCAGCACCTGGAACGAATACCAGTCGTAGAGCTTTTCGAGCGGCTGCGCCACCTTGGAAAACTCCAGCACCAGCAGCTTGCCGCGCGGCTTGAGCACGCGGCACATCTCGGCCAGGGCACGTTCTTTGTGCGTCATGTTGCGCAGGCCGAAGGCGACGCTCACGAGGTCGAACTGCGCGTCGGCAAAGGGCAGCTGCTCGGCGTCGCAGACCAGCGTGGGCAGCACCACGCCGGCGTCGAGCAGGCGGTCGCGCCCGGTGCGCAGCATGGCTTCATTGATGTCGGTGTGCACCACGCGGCCCGTGGGCCCCACTTTTTTGGCAAACGCCAGCGCCAGGTCGCCCGTGCCGCCCGCGATGTCGAGCACCTGCTGGCCGGGGCGCGGGTTGGCCACCATCACGGTGTAGGCCTTCCAGGCGCGGTGCAGGCCCGCGGACATGAGGTCGTTCATGAGGTCGTAGCGCGGCGCGACCGCGTCGAACACACCGCGCACGCGGCGCGCCTTTTCGTGCTCCTCGACCGATTCGAATCCAAAATGGGTAGTGCTCATGGGGCGGGCATGTTAGGCGCTCTGCTGCGCCGCGTACAGCGACAACCCTGCATTGGCGCAGGGCATAGCGACAATTCGTTGCAAAAATGGGGCTTGGCGCGAATGGCACTTACTTTAGCCGAGCGCCCGCTGCTGGCGCTGGCAATGCAATGATTCTGAGAAGGAAGCTGACGGCCGGGCAAACTGTTGGTACGACCCCAACAG